>NZ_JBQFRF010000001.1:0-1129429 GCF_056537265.1 Ruegeria sp. CG1
GGTCCCATCATTGCTAAGTCCTCCACTCTCAAAACGAGTGAATCAGCGCCAGACCAACCAATCAACCGACTTTTTCAACACTATCTCCGCAAAGCAGACATTGAGTGAAACTCACTGAAAGTCAACATCGAGCCCACAGCAGAAAGGCTTGAAGGGTAGCGCGCCAACGGTCTGCTTTGCAGTTTACTTGCAGATCGGCAATTCCAGTGGTGGCTGTTTAGGCAAGGATGCT
Source organism: Ruegeria sp. CG1 (assembly GCF_056537265.1). Lineage (NCBI taxonomy): Bacteria > Pseudomonadati > Pseudomonadota > Alphaproteobacteria > Rhodobacterales > Roseobacteraceae > Ruegeria > Ruegeria sp. CG1. The sequence goes on from NZ_JBQFRF010000001.1 coordinate 233, forward strand.
CTCCAACTATTTATGATAGGTTGGAGGCTACTTTTGGGCCAAAACTTTGGTGCGCCAATCGCTTTTAGGCAAGCTGCGTTCCAATAAACTCCAGCTCGAGAAAGTGATTTTCCCTTTTTTAACGCTTTGGTGACAGCGTTTATGTCTTTGGATTCTGGGTAGATGTAGAGGGTCGTCGGGTTCCCTTCTACAAGCGCCAAAATCTCTTTTGAGGCGGATTGTGACCAGGTTGTGCAACCATTGCTACGACCACCAGTGTAGTTCACAAGTTTTCCGTATGGGACATAACCGTCGTTGTCTGCATGAGTGCTTCTAGGTTTTTTGAACCTACACTGCCACTTCAGGAAGACAGCCGGATGGCCTCCGATGGCGCGCTCGCGAGCATTGCTCGTTTCTCCTTCACCATCAAACAAAAGAAACGTGCGGTAGAAAGGCTGCGTTTTGCCGGAATGACTGTGGTAACCTTTGAAGGACGTGCGGGTTTCAGCCGTCACATAGGCACCTCCGGCGGTTAGTTTAGAGCCCTCTGCATTGCTGAAGTTCTTCGCACATTGTCGGCCATTCGAAAAATTGGCGCGCAGGAGTTTTCTGCCATTGCCATAGCCGGACGAAACCGCTCGGAAGGACTTTTGTGACTCGCAGATGACAAAAAAACGCTTGCCTGGATTGCCGTTACTTGCAGTGCTGGGGCGGGTCGCATCCTTGGCAAGGTAGCAAGGGTTCCTGACTTCGCCTCGGCGTAGTTTCTTGATGTAAAGCGCTCGTGCCCTTTCCAAAACGATTGGCGCGATTTGCCCCTCACCTGTACCGACGTGCTTTTGTAGCCACGCTGGAACATCTTGCGTTATCGCATTGGCGCGGTCCGGTAGGGTACCCACCGACATGGCGATTGTTATGACCGAGAGTGCGAGACGGAGTGAATTCGTTAGCAACGGGAGATCTCCTGCTAGAATGTCCTCGGGGTCAGTCTAACACAATTCGTAAACGCAAGGATGCTGGTCAATTGTACGAACGAAGCCTCCCGTTGCCTCAAATCCTACTTTTCGTTTGTGGAAGCTTTCTTACATCTTGGACAATAAATCTTGGGATGTTGCGTAGGTGTCTGGACATTCCGAGATTTGCTTCCAAATGAAGGCCATGATCACACGTCGAAAGCTCCTGTTGGTTACCGCAACCGCAATTTGTGCTCCGTATATTGCGCGGGGACGAACGGTGGCGCTGAATGATGCAATCAGCGGTCTTCCGCAGTTGCATTCACTTCAAATTCAACGCGGCGACGATGTCATTTTCGCGCAGGCCCATCAGGGTGCAGGCCTGGATAGGCCGGCCAATATTAAGTCTTGTTCGAAAAGCATCGTGGCTTCGTTGCTGGGGACAGCGATTGACCGGCAGGAAATTCCATCTGTAGAATCCACCTTGCAGGAGGTCGCTCCACGGCTTTTGCCCGCTAATACGACAGCCGGTTCCTAAAGCATTACGATGGAGGATCTGGTGACGCTGCGCGCAGGGCTCGAAAGAACTTCGGGCAGCAACTACGGAGAATGGATCAACTCTCCCAACTGGATCGCAGACGCGTTGACACGACCGATGGTTGCTGAGCCCGGACAGCAGATGCTCTATTCTACCGGATCGACCCATGTGCTTGGTGCAGCATTGACCGTTGCAACCGGACAAAGCCTATTGAGACTGACGCGTGAAAGGCTGGGTGCACCGCTTGGTATCGAGATACCTGCTTGGACGAGGGATCCACAGGGCTACTACTTGGGTGGAAATGAGATGGCGATTACGCCAAGATCGATGTTGAAAATCGCGGTCCTGCTTCGGGACCGCGGGGCTTTTGCCAATAGGCAAATCATTCCTGAGCGTTGGGTCTTGGAATCGACCAAGCCACACGGCCGTTCGCCTTTCTCCGGTTTGGATTACGGCTATGGCTGGTTTCTGTCCCCTTCAGGCTATGAGTTGGCACGTGGATATGGGGGCCAAATCATAGCGGCCCATCCTGATCGAAACCTTGCTGTCGCAATTACATCTGATCCTACGCGTCCGGCGCGTTCTGGAGGCTATTTTGGAGAATTGGTCAGATTGTTAGATGGTCCGATTTTGAATGCTACCTAGACGTTTCATAAACACTGCTAGTTGGTCACGCTTGGCCTGGACGGCGCTGAACTATCAAACAGCCTTCGTCTTCCGTGGGCGGTGGAGCAATAGGAGCGCCGATTAAATTGCTATTTTGAAAGGTGAAAGAGGCGGTGGCCAGCTTTACTATGTTTCCAAAATCTCGCTTTGCCGGTCCAGTCATGTCGGTCAAAGATCCCGTTCAGATTTGGCTTGCTTGAGTGGCGCGATCCGTGCGCGGCATTGAGGACACTCCCAATTGGCGCAACTAAGACCGCTTCGAATTTGTCTTAGAGCAACACTCATTTGTTTCAAACGAGTTTGTAGACAGCCTAGTTTGGCGGCATAATCGCTCAACTCAGAGCTCACGAAGCTTGGTATTTAAGGTGTGTCTCGAATCGCGACCTGCCACCGGCACGAGTTGCCTAAAACAACGACGTTGAGCCCACAGACGCTTGATGAATACTGCTTTGTTTTCCTGTATTGTTCGGTTGCCAAATTTGGCCAAACGCCTCTTGGTTTTCTCGATCAGTTTTGAAAATGAAGCGAAGAAATACCTCAAGAGTTCGGCTTAGCTAATTGATTAAATAAGGATACAGGCCCGTGACCAGTCTGAAAGCAATCCACCATGCTGCAGTCATTTGTTCGGACTATGAACGGTCCAAGGCGTTTTATTCAGAGACGCTTGGTTTGAGGATTGTTGCTGAGAATTTCAGGGCTGAGCGGCAATCTTGGAAGCTGGATTTGGCGTTGCCGGACGGTTCTCAGATTGAACTGTTTTCCTTTCCCAACCCGCCCAAACGCACGTCTCGCCCCGAAGCGCGAGGTCTGCGGCATCTTGCGTTTGTTGTGGATGATATCGAGGCGCTGAAAGACAGTCTGGAACAGAAAGGTGTCCTCGTCGAAGACATCCGTGTCGATGAATATACCGGCCATCGGTTCACTTTCTTCAGCGATCCGGACGAGCTTCCATTGGAGTTGTATGAAGCCAAGCCGATTGCATTGAAGTGATATGTCTCGTCTTCTAGGCTGAGCGAAGCAGGGAGGAGGGCGCATGGAAGTAAAACCTCTCACGGGTGGATTGGGTGCGGAAATCGTCGGGGCGGACATCCGGTGTGAAGATCAATTCGACGCAATTAAGTCAGCCTTCGCAGAGTATTCCGTTATCGCACTGAGGGGCCAAAGCGTTAGTCCACAAGAGCATCTGACCTTTGCGAGAAAGTTCGGCCCAATCAACGTGAACCGATTTTTCAAACCGGTTGACGGCCACCCAGAGATTGCCATGGTGTTGAAAGAGAAGGATCAGAAAGAAGCTGTGGGAGAGGGGTGGCATACTGACCACTCTTATGATCAGGAGCCTGCTATGGGCTCGATCCTGCACGCCCTAGAGGTTCCGCCCCAGGGTGGCGACACGCTGTTTGTGTCGATGGCTGCTGCCTACGAAGCTTTGTCGCCCACGATGCGTGGTTTCTTAGATGGTTTGTGGGCGGTGCATTCCTCTCGCCATGTCTTTGGCGCCAGCATCATGGACACAGAAGCCGCAAAAAGCGGCCGTTTGGGTAACGCCGAAGCTGCCACGCAAGACGCTTTGCACCCCGTGGTCATCACGCACCCTCTCAGCGGTAGGCGAGGGTTGTTCGTCAATCCCGTGTTCACGACCGAAATCAGAGGCTTGAGCGCGGATGAGTCTGCCGCGGTGCTGGGTATGATTTACGATCACTGCAAGCAGCCTGAATTCCAATGTCGTCTGCGTTGGCAGGAAGGGGATATCGCCATTTGGGATAACAGAGCGACGTGGCACAAGGCGATCAACGACTACCATGGGTTTCGACGTCTTATGCACAGGGTGACCGTGGAAGGGGTCGCTCTGACGCATTGATGCAAGTGGCGCTCGGCGAATTTCTGCGACTCAGTCAGAGTGTCGGCACGCCGTGAATCTCTTCGGTTCCCTATGATCGTTTTGGATGAGGCATCTAACGTCGCGTTTTTAGACATGTTTTCTGAACTTTAAGGCGCGCATAGAGTTTTTTCTTGCCAAATTTGGAACGTTCCACTAATTTTTTTGGAACGTTCCAATTTTTGGGGAGGTCAGATGAATTGGGTATTTGTCGGAGCGAGCACTATAGCTTCGCAATATATGTTGGACGCGGTGCGTCAGCAGGCAAGCAACGACGTGACCTGGGTCGTCAGCAATTCCCCTGACCGGGTGCAAACATGGGCTAAGGAGCACGGAATTCCCAATGCAACCACAGACCTGAACGCGGCGCTGTCTGACGACGGCGTGAAAGCCGTCTACATTTCCTCCACAAATGAGAAGCACCATGGTCAGGCGATGGCTGCCATCGCGGCTGGTAAGCATGTTCTATGTGAAAAGCCGCTCGGGATGACGCAAGCGGAAGCTGTCGAAATGGTGCGCGCAGCCGAAGCGGCTGGCGTGACTTTTGGTACAAATCACCACCTGCGATGCTCTGGCAGCCATCGTGCCATTCGTGATCTCATTGCAGACGGTCGCGTCGGCGACGTTCTTTCGCTGCGTATACATCACGCGGTACATTTGCCCGGGAACCTACAGGGGTGGCGCATTAACTCAGCAGATGCCGGCGGCGGCGTGATCCCCGACATCGTCGTTCATGATGCGGATGTCACGCGGTTCCTGCTCAATGAGGACCCGATTTCCGTCGTCGCGCAAATGGCCAGCTCTGGGATGGGGCAGGGGGTCGAAGACTCGTGCATGTCCGTGTGGACGATGCCATCGGGGGCGATGGTCACGACGCACGAAAGCTTTACGCACCCCTTTGCCGGGTCGGGCCTGCAAGTGCACGGGACCAAGGGCTCGATTTTTGCGGATGGCGTCATGACGCAGCGCCCTGTTGGGGCAATAAAACTGGTGACTGAAGCCGGAAGCGAAGAGATTCCGTTTTCGGACCACTCTCTCTATGTTCAAGGCGTTTCGGAATTTGTCTCCGCAGCGGCGGGACAAGGCCGTCCTGCTGCCTATGGACCTGACGGAGTGAAATCGCTGTCAATCGCGCTAAGCGTTCGTGAGGCCGCAGCGTCGGGTGAACGTATCAACATAGATTATGGCGGTTTCTGATGACCAAGCTTGTTTCCGTTTCCGAGGCCGTTTCTCGTATCCCAGACAATGCTGTCGTAACCGTTTCATCGTCCTCGGCACTGGGGTGCCCTGACCTTGTGCTGAAGGTGCTAGGAGAGCGGTTTCGCACAGAGGGGCATCCGCGCAACATTACAACGCTGCACCCTATAGCCGCCGGTGATATGTATGGCGTGAAGGGCATGGATTATCTGGCGCAGGATGGATTGCTAAGCCGCGTTCTTGCCGGATCGTACCCGTCGGGCCCTTCCAGCCTTGAGATGCCGGAAATCTGGAAAATGATCGTCGAGGATCGGGTCGCCGCATATAACGTGCCGTCGGGAATTCTGTTCGACATGCATCGCGAGGCCGCAGCGCATCGGCCTGGTGTTTTGACGCAAGTCGGGCTTGAAACCTTCGTGGACCCTGTCCGCGAAGGGTGCGCGATGAATGCGCGTGGCGTGGCAACGCCCATCGTGAACCGGAGAGAGTTCGACGGTCAGACCTGGCTGCACTTCCCAAACATCAACCCGAACGTATGTATTTTGCGCGCTACCACAGCGGATGAGTTCGGAAACCTGACCTATGAGCATGAAGGCGCTTATTTGGGCGGGCTAGAGCAAGCGATCTGCGTCCGCAACCACGGTGGGATCGTGATCGCACAGGTTCAACGTGTGACTGCCGCCGGAAGCCTGCGCCCCCATGAAGTGCGCGTGCCGGGGCATCTGGTCGACCTGATCGTTGAAGACCCGGAGCAGATGCAAACGACTGAAACGTCTTATGATCCTTCGATTTCTGGCCAGATCATGCGCCCTTGGGACAGCTTTTCACTGGCCGAGCATGGCGTCGAAAAGGTCATCGCGCGTCGCGCCGCTCAAGAACTCCGCAGCGGCATGAGCGCCAACTTGGGCTTTGGAATCAGCGCTATGGTCCCGCGTGTTTTGTTGGAAGAGGGCCATCCTCAGGCGGTGACATGGGCGATTGAACAGGGGGCCGTCGGTGGTGTCCCACTAACCGGCTTTGCCTTTGGGTGTGCATCCAACGCGCATGCCTATGTGCCGTCACCACAGCAATTCATCTATTTCCAGGGCGGCGGGTTCGATATGTCGTTCCTCTCGTTCCTCGAGGTCGATGTCGAAGGCAATGTGAACGTCTCCAAACTTGGTAAAAAACCCTATTTGACAGCAGGGTGCGGCGGTTTTGTCGATATCACCGCGCGGGCCAAAAAGATCGTGTTCTCGGGCTGGTTCGAAGCTGGCGCCAAGATTGATCTGGCGGAGGATGGTATCCGTGTGAATGCCCCAGGAAAATTCACCAAGATGGTGGATCAGGTCGAACATGTCACATTCTCGGGCCGCCGTGCCCGGGAAACCGGTCAGGATGTGCTCTATGTAACCGAGCGTTGCGTTATTCGCCTGACGGATCAGGGGCTGGTCGCGACGGAAATCATGCCCGGCATTGAGGTGCAGCGCGATATTGTCGAAGCTTCAGGCGGTCGCGTCAAAGTCGCGGAAAACGCGGTTCAGATGCCCAAGTCGCTATTCGCAGTTGGCTCGATGGGGATGACACTTTGAGCAAACTGCGCATTCATATCGAGGGTGCAACCGCCGTCCTGACTTTGGACAACGAGGCCAAGCTCAATGCGTTAACTGTAGATATACTGCGCGCGCTGGAAGCTGGCCTGACAGAGGTCGAGCGTGACGTGTCTATTCGTGCGCTTGTTCTGACGGGCGCGGGTGAAAAAGCGTTCTGTTGTGGGGCCGATATTGGCGCTTGGGGTGGTCTGAGCCCCGCTGAATTCGCGCGCCATTGGGTCCGTGATGGACATCGCATCTTTGACCGCCTGGCGCGGATCGGCAAGCCAACAATTGCTGCGATCAACGGTCATGCGTTCGGCGGTGGGCTAGAGCTGGCCAGTTGCTGCGATCTGCGCCTGATGACCCCGCGGTCCACGCTGGCTTTGCCTGAAGCTCGGGTTGGGATTGTACCCGGCTGGTCCGGGACACAGCGGTTGACCCGGCTGATCCCCGAAGCTGCGGTGAAAGAGATGGCACTCTTTGGGCGCCGTATTGGTGCTGACCGCGCCGTGGCCTTGGGCTTTGCGACCGAGGCGACTGACGACGTTCTGGCGCGCGCGCTTGAGATCACCGCCGAATTTAGCGAACTTTCGCCTCGCGCCACCGAAATCTCAAAAAACATGATCCATGCAGCGGTCGGTGAAGACACTCATGCCGTGGTCGAAACCCTTGGTAGCGCAGCGATTGCCGCCTCAGCGGACCGCGAAGAAGGCGTTGCCGCATTCATGGAAAAACGTAACCCCACATTTTCTGGCCTTTGACAATATGAAAGATATCACCATCAACCCTGCCATCCCGTTCGAGTTGCCGCCGTTGTTCGAAGGTCGGCATCTCATCGATGGCAGGTGGCAGAATAGCGCATCGGGTGAGACGTTCGAACGGCGCTCGCCCTCGCACGGGCACATCGTCAGCCGTTCGGCCTTGGGTGGCGAGGCTGAAGCCGAGGCCGCGATCCAGGCGGCGCGCAAGGTGTTCGACAGCGGTGATTGGAGCCGGGCATCAGGCAAAGAACGGGCCACCGTTTTGCTGAAGGTTGCCGACCTGATTGAGCAGAATGTCGACCGGATCGCGCTGATCGAAACGCTGGAAAGCGGTAAGCCGATCAGCCAATCCAAGGGCGAGGTCGGCGGTGCAGCAGACCTTTGGCGCTATGCGGCCTCATTGGCACGCAGCACACACGGCGACAGCCACAACACTATTGGCGCAGACATGATGGGTATCGTGCTGAAGGAACCCATCGGTGTCGTGTCCATCATTACGCCGTGGAACTTCCCCTTCTGGATTCTCAGTCAGAAGCTGCCCTTCGCGTTGGCGGCTGGTTGCACCGTTGTTGTGAAGCCGTCTGAGATGACACCGTCGACAACCTTGATGCTGGGCGAGTTGCTGGTCGAAGCTGGATTGCCCGCCGGTGTATGCAATATCGTTCTGGGCTACGGAGTTCCCGTTGGCAGTGTGATGTCGAGCCATGACAGCGTGGACATGATCAGCTTTACGGGCTCAACAGCCGTGGGCAAGACGATCAGCGCAGTTGCGTCGGACACGCTCAAGAAAGTCGCGCTAGAGCTTGGGGGCAAAAACCCGCAGGTCATTTTTCCCGATGCCGATCTGGATGCAGCCGCTGATGCGGTTGTGTTTGGTGTCTATTTCAATGTTGGCCAGTGCTGCAATTCAAGCAGTCGCATCATTGTGCACGAAGACATAGCCGACGATTTCCGTGAGCGTGTCGTTGCCCTGTCGCGCAAAGTCAAATTCGGCGATCCTCTGGACCAGACGACGCAGGTTGGTGCTATCGTAACGTCCGAGCACAACTCAAAAATCGACGCGTACGTCAAGCAGGCGCAGGCTTCGGGTGCAACTATTGATCTGGGTGGTGAGCCGCTGGAGGTCGAAGGCTTGGGCGCTCAGTTCTACCAGCCGACGGTGATTTCTGATGTCTCGCCCGACATGCCAATAGCCCGGGATGAGGTATTCGGACCAGTTCTGTCTGTTTTGACGTTCAAAACACTGGACGAAGCAATCGCGCTAACCAATGATAGCGCTTACGGTCTGTCGGCAGGAGTCTGGAGCGAAAACGTTCACACCTGCCTCGAATTCGCCCGTCGTGCAGAAACGGGAACGGTCTGGACCAACACCTGGATGGACGGGTTCCCCGAGGTTGCATTCGGTGGGTTCAAGCAATCCGGGCAGGGGCGGGAAATCGGACGTTACGGGTTCGAGGAATTCTTCGAAGTGAAATCAGTGGTCATGCGCATCGGCAACAACCGAGCGCCATGGGTTCCGCAAGACTAAAGCCGGGCACCGGATTGGTCCCGAATAAGAAGAACGCATTAAGGGAGGAAACAAGAATGCGTAAATTTTTGAAGACAAAATCGCTGTTTGTGGCAGGTCTACTGTGCACGACCAGCCTTGCGCACGCTGAAGACGTGGAAGTTCTGCACTGGTGGACTTCTGGCGGTGAGGCTGCAGCATTGAACGTTCTCAAGGACGACCTGTCCGGACAGGGCATCGGCTGGACCGACATGCCTGTTGCAGGTGGCGGTGGTGAGCAGGCGATGACCGTTCTGCGCGCACGCGTCACCGCAGGCAACGCTCCAACAGCCGTTCAGGCTCTGGGCTTTGACATTCTAGACTGGGCCGATCAGGGCGCGCTGGCCGATCTGAACGAAGTGGCAGCCCAGGAAGGTTGGGATGACGTCGTCCCAGATGCGCTGAAAGCCTTCGCCAAGCATGACGGCAAATGGGTCTCGGCCCCTGTGAACGTGCATTCGACCAACTGGGTCTGGGCTAACAAGGCGGTGCTGGACGCCAACAGCATTGCACAGCCCACCAACTGGGACGAATTCGTCGCCGCAGTTGAGGCGTTGAAAGCTGCTGGTGTCACTCCGATCGCGCATGGTGGTCAGGCATGGCAGGACGCGACCGTGTTCGATGCTATCGCGATGTCGACGCTGGGGCCTGACGGCTACAAAGCGGCCTTCATCGACTTGGACGAGGAAACGCTGGGTGGCGACGCGATGAAAGAAGCGTTCGACCGTATGGCCTTTATCCGCGACAACGTGGATGAGAACTTCTCGGGTCGAGACTGGAACCTGGCGACAGCGATGGTCATCAACGGCGAAGCCGGCTTCCAGATGATGGGTGATTGGGCCAAAGGCGAATTCCTGAACGCGGGCAAAGTGCCGGGCGAAGACTTTTTGTGCTTCCGCTTCCCGGGTACTCAGGATCAGGTCACCTTCAACGCTGACCAGTTCATGATGTTTGATCAGGGCGGTTCGGTATCGGCCGAGCAAGCCGCGCTGGCCAGCGCGATCCTGTCGCCATCCTTCCAGATTGCTTTTAACAAGGTGAAGGGCTCTGTCCCGGCTCGTACTGACGTGGATGGCAGCGATCTGGATGCGTGTGGTCAGCAGGGCATGAAAGATTTGGCCGCCGCGGCTTCATCAGGCAACCTGTTCGGCTCGATGGCACACGGACATGCCGCGCCCGCGTCAGTCAAGAACGCCGTCTATGACGTGGTGACCGCCCACTTTAACGGCGAGTACGGCAGCGAAGATGCCGTGACCGAACTGGTTGACGCCGTTTCGATCGCCAAGTGATCCACAAGTGATCCTCCCGATGGGGCGGCGGTCTGGCCGCCCTGTCACCAAACGGGCGCAAAAGCTCCGATCTAACACGACTCGAACGAGGAGGGCGCGCCATGGCTGCTTCAGCCGACGCGGATTTTAAGACACGCCTTCAGAACTGGATACCCAAGCTGGTCCTGTCACCGTCGCTGGCGATGATGCTGGTCTTTGTCTACGGGTTCATTCTGTTTTCGGTCTACCTGTCATTCACCGACAGTCGCATCCTGCCGTCCTTTGGATGGGTCGGATGGGAAAACTACGACAAACTGTGGCGGCTGAGCCATTGGGAAACCTCGTTGATCAATATGGGGATTTTCGCGAGCCTATACATCGTGATCTGCACCTGTATCGGCCTGGGTCTGGCGATCTTCCTTGATCAGAAAATCCGGGGGGAAGGGCTGCTGCGTCCCATCTACCTCTATCCGATGGCTCTGAGCTTCATTGTCACCGGTACAGCCTGGAAGTGGTTCCTTGACCCTGGCATCGGGTTGGAAAACGTTATGCACACATGGGGCTGGACCAGCTTCGAGTTCGACTGGATAAAAAACCGTGATTACGCCATCTACACAGTTGTTCTAGCAGCCGTCTGGCAGACGAGCGGCTTCGTGATGGCAATGTTTCTGGCTGGCCTGCGTGGGATCGACAATGAAATTCTGCGGGCTGCGCAGATGGACGGCGCGTCGAACTGGAACCTCTATCGCCGGATCATTATCCCGCAACTACGACCAGCCTTCTTGTCGGCCTTCGTGATCCTCAGCCACCTGGCGATCAAGACCTTTGACCTTGTCATCGCCCTGACCGGGGGTGGCCCCGGTCGCGCCACAGAACTACCCGCGACCTTCATGTATTCTTACACGTTCACGCGAAACCAGATGGGGATCGGTGCGGCCTCGGCCACGATCATGCTGATGACCATTGCCGCGATCATGATCCCGTATCTCTACGCCGAATTGCGGGAGAAACGCTGATGTCTCAAGCTACTCAGGATACCGCAATCCGAACGGGCCGCGTTACGCGCACGTTGATATATCTGGTGCTGCTTCTGTTCGGTCTGTTCTACCTGCTGCCGCTTTATGTCATGCTGGTGAACTCGGTGAAGCCATTGGAAGAGATCACCGGCGGCGGCATGATGAACCTGCCGCAGGTATTCACGATTGAGCCGTGGCTCAAGGCGTGGTCTTCGGCGCAGATCGGCGTCGATCCGACAGGGCTGAAGCCCTACTTCTGGAACTCGATCAAGATGGTGGTTCCGGCGGTGATCGTCTCGACCATTCTTGGGGCGTTGAACGGCTATGTGCTGACCAAATGGCGCTTCAAGTACGACACCATCTTATTCGGTCTGATGCTGTTCGCCTGCTTCATCCCGTTCCAGATTGTTCTTATCCCGATGGCACGGATGTTGGGCATAATCGGGCTGGCAGGCACCACCTGGGGTCTTGCACTTGTCCACGTTGTCTACGGGATTGGCTTTACCACGCTGTACTTCCGCAACTACTACGCTGTGTTCCCGACCGAGCTGATCCGCGCGGCGCAGATTGATGGCGCTGGGTTCTTCCAGATTTTCTGGCGCATTCTTCTGCCCAGTTCCGGGCCGATCGCCGTGGTTTCGATCATCTGGCAGTTCACCAACATCTGGAATGACTTTCTGTTCGGCGCGTCCTTTGCCGATGCCAACAGCCAACCGATGACGGTGGCACTGAACAATCTGGTGCAGTCATCAACCGGTGTGAAGGAATACAACGTTCATTTTGCAGGCGCCATTCTGGCGGCCATGCCAACTCTGCTCGTCTACATCGTGGCCGGTCGATACTTCGTCCGCGGCCTGATGGCGGGTTCGGTGAAAGGATAAGACCTCATGGGTTTTCTAGACATAGACAACGCGACCAAATCCTACGGGGCGGTCGAGGTTCTGCACAAAGTCGACATCTCGGTGCAAGAAGGAGAGTTCCTGGTTCTGGTCGGCCCCTCGGGCTGTGGCAAATCCACTCTGCTGAACATGATCGCGGGGCTGGAAGAGATCACCAGCGGCGAAATCCGCATCAAGGATCAGGTGATGAACGGGGTGCACCCGTCCAACCGCAACATTGCCATGGTTTTCCAAAGCTATGCTTTGTATCCCAATATGACGGTCGGGCAGAACATCACTTTCGGTCTTGAGATGCATGGTGTGCCCAAGCCTGAACGCGACAAAGCGATGCAAGAAGTTGCCAAGCTCTTACAGATCGAGCAGTTGCTGGATCGTAAGCCCGGTCAGTTGTCGGGCGGTCAGCGCCAGCGGGTTGCAATGGGTCGCGCGTTAGTACGGAACCCTGATGTCTTTCTGTTCGATGAACCGCTCTCGAACCTCGATGCCAAGCTTCGCGTCGACATGCGAACCGAAATCAAGAAGCTGCATCAAAATCTCGGGACCACCATCGTCTATGTGACGCATGACCAGATCGAGGCGATGACGCTTTCAAGCCGGATCGCCGTGATGAACGGCGGTTATGTCCAACAGCTGGGTACGCCGCAGGAAATCTATGACATGCCTGCGAATATCTTCGTTGCAACATTCATGGGCTCGCCTGCGATGAACGTGGTACCGGCCAAGGTTACGGTTTTGAATGGCCACCCTCATGCAGAGGTCGCCGTTCATGACGGATCTATGGCGCAACTTCCGTTCAGCCAGGACAACTTGGCCGCATGGGATGGGCGCGAGATCTTGTTGGGAATCCGCCCAGAGACTATCACCGATATGGATGGCGCGGATCGAAAGTCGTCGAACATCGCGCAGATGGCCAACCGTATCGTGGTGACGGAGCCCGCTGGATCGGACACCTTCGTCTCGATGCAATTGGGCGGACGGGATGTGATCGCGCGTATGCGTTCGGATGCCGAAGTGGCACCGGGTCAGGATTTCAACTTTGCAGTGAACATGGAAAAGGCCGTGGCTTTTGATCCCGAAAGCGAGATGCGGATCCTTCCATGAATCGAGCTGACGTCATAATCATTGGGTCGGGTATCGGGGGGGCAACGCTGGCTGCTGCGCTGGCCCCGTCCGGTCGCCGCATTCTGATCCTTGAAAGAGGAGAGCGGTTGCAGCCCTCACCGCAGGATCGAGACCCAAAAGCGATCTTTGTCAATGGGCACTTTCGTCCCGATGAAACATGGCTGGACGGTGCAGGCAAACCTTTTAACCCCGGAAACTACTACTGCGTTGGTGGAAATTCTAAGTTCTACGGCGCAGCTTTGATACGCTATCGGAAAGAGGATTTTGAGCCGCGTCAGCATATGGGTGGTTACTCGCACGGCTGGCCCATGCCCTATGAAGAGCTGGAGGCGGATTACACCACCGCGGAACAGCTTTACGACGCACGTGGGACCACCAAAGATGACCCCACCGAACCGCCGCACAGTAGGGGTTACCCGCACCCACCTGTGCCGGATGAGGTTGATATTGCAGACCTGAGGAACCGGCTAAGCCACGCAGGCCTGACGCCATCCTCAGTGCCTTTGGGCGTGGATATCGAAACCTGGTTGCGGGCTGGGCAAACAACTTGGGATGCGTTTCCCAATACATGCGGCGGCAAAATGGACGCCGAAACCTGTGCCCTCGCCGAGGCATTGAAGCATGGGAATGTCGAGCTGTTAACTGACGCGCGTGTCCGAAAATTGAAGGCTGATGCCGTTGGTCGTGTCACAAGTGTCGAAGTTGATGGCCACGGTACCCTGCGTGCGCCGGTCATCGTGCTTGCAGCAGGTGCGGTACAGTCCTCGGCACTGTTGCTACAGTCCGCGAACGACAATTGTCCAACCGGTCTTGCCAATCGGTCCGATCAGGTCGGACGGAACTTCATGAACCACAATTGTTCGGCGGTGCTGGCCCTTCATCCGCTGCGTCGAAATAGGGCGGTCTATCAGAAAACGTTGATGTTTAACGACTATTACAACAGCGGCGGGCAGGGTGGTTTGCCATTGGGCAATATTCAGATGCTGGGAAAGATCACCGGGCCGATCCTTTCGTCGCAAACCAGCCTGCCGAGGCCAATTGCAGCGCTAATCGCCAATCGCAGCTTTGATTTCTATGCCATGTCCGAAGACCTGCCGAACCCAGACAGCCGGGTGACGGTCGAAGGAGACCAAATCACGCTGGACTGGAAACGCTCGAATTGGGCGGCGCACGAGGCCTTGGTTGCGCGGCTAAAGGCGCATCTGAAGCAGGCGGGGTTTCCTGTGGTACTGTCGCGACCATTTGATCGGCGCACTCCGTCGCATCAATGCGGCACAGCGCGGATGGGTAATGACCCGGCAAGCAGTGTCGTCGACACGTTCTGCCGCAGCCACGACCACAAGAACCTGTTCATCGTCGACGCGTCAGTTCTTCCGACATCTGCGGCAGTGAATCCGGCTCTTACTATAGCCGCACTCGCACTCCGGGCAGGTCGTCACATTATTGAAACGGAGTTTGCCGCATGACCGGAACAGCATTGGTGACCGGAGGACAACAGGGCATTGGACTCGGGGTGGCGCGCGCCTTGATCGCCGCAGGGTACAAGGTCGCTATAGCCTCTCGCTCGGCGCCCTACAAACCGGTCGTTGAGGCGACTTTGGCAGAGCTTGGCCCAAGCGCAATTTATGTGCAGCACGACGTGTCCGACATTGATCACATTCCGGCGCTACTCGATCAGATCGAAGCCGATTTGGGCCCGATCACCGCGTTTATAAACAACGCAGGCGTAGGGGCGCCAGTGCGTGGTGACATGCTGGACCTGAAGCCCGAGAATTGGGATTTCGTGCAGAACATCAACCTGCGTGGCGCGTTTTTTCTGGCGCAAGAGGTGGCCCGGCGCATGTTGGAGCAGACGCAAGATACCTATCGTTCGATCACCTTTGTCACCTCTGTCAGCGCGACAATGGTATCGATCGAACGCGCCGATTACTGCGTGTCCAAGGCGGCCGCAGCGATGATGGCTCAGTTGTTCGCAGTACGCTTGGCCCCCGAAGGCATCGGTGTCTTTGAGCTACGACCGGGAATCATCGCGACCGAGATGACGGCGGGCGTGCGCGACAAGTATACCGACCGTATCGAGGGCGGTCTTGTTCCCGCGGCACGCTGGGGTGAGCCCGAGGATATTGGGTCAGTTGTCGTCCCACTGGTTCAAGGGCACATGCACTTTGCGAACGGTGCCGCCATCCCGGTGGATGGCGGCTTGTCGATTTCACGTCTGTAAGTCAGGGCACACAAGAATGTCTGAAGGATATGATTTCATTGTCATTGGTGGCGGCTCGGCAGGCTCGGTGATCGCTGCGCGTCTTTCGGAAGAACCATCGACGCGTGTGTTGTTGCTAGAGGCTGGCTCCACCGACCGTCACCCGTTCTTTCACCTGCCAGCCGGGTTCGCGAAGATGACCAAGGGTATCGGCAGCTGGGGCTGGTCCACGGTTCCGCAAAAGCACATGCAGAACAAGGTCTTCAACTACACCCAGGCCAAGGTGATCGGCGGAGGCTCTGCAATTAACGCGCAAATCTACACGCGGGGTGCAGCTCAGGACTACGATGACTGGAGACAGATGGGGTGCGAGGGGTGGAGTTATGCCGACGTGCTGCCCTATTTCAAAAAGTCCGAAGACAACGACACCTACGACGACGAATTTCACGGCAAGGGCGGACCGCTGGGCGTGTCCATGCCCGCAGCCCCTTTGCCAATCTGCGATGCCTACATCAAGGCCGCTGGGGAAGTGGGGATACCTGAAACACGCGATGTGAATGGGGCCAAACAAGATGGAGCGGGGTACTATCAGCTGACCCAGCGCAATGCGCGACGATCCTCTGCTGCGATGGCGTTTATCGCGCCGAACCGCAGCCGCCCGAACCTGACAGTGCGCACTGGCGCACAGGCCCGCCGCATTATGGTGGACAAGGGCAGGGCGACTGGTGTCGAGATGATGAACGGGGACAAGATCTCCGCCGCGAAAGAGGTCATTCTGTCCTCAGGTGCCATCGGTTCGCCGCGCTTGTTGCAACTGTCGGGAATTGGACCGGCGGATCATTTGGACAGCCTTGGCATCGACGCAGTTTTTCATCAGCCGCAGGTGGGCGCAAATTTGCAGGACCATCTGGATTTGTATTCCATCTGCGAAGTGACCGGCCCGCACACCTACGACCGTTTTGCTAAGCTGCACCTTTCAGCTTTTGCAGGCCTGCAATACCTTTTCACCCGCAAGGGACCGGTCGCGTCCAGCCTGTTCGAAACGGGTGGGTTCTGGTACGCAGACCCGGATGCGCGTTCGCCGGACCTTCAGATGCATCTAGGGCTTGGTACCGGCATTGAGGCAGGGGTCGAGGCGATGCCCAACGGTGGGGTTACACTGAACGCCTGTTTTCTGCGACCCAGGTCACGCGGATCCGTCCGATTGCAAAGCTCGGACCCTGCGATGATGCCGCTGATAGATCCCAACTATCTGGCGGATCCCTACGATCGCGAGATGTCCATTCGGGGCCTGAAGCTGGTGCAGAACATCCTCGCTCAGGATGCGTTGAAGCCGTACATCTTGGCAGAACGTTTGCCGGGCCCGGACGTGCGGACCGAGCAGGAGTATTTCGATTATATCTGTGTACACTCCAAAACATCGCACCACTGCGCTGGTACCTGTCGTATGGGCAGCGATGCCGAAGCCGTTCTGGACCCGCGCCTGCGGTTCAATGGGATCGAAGGGCTTCGCGTCGCGGATGCGTCGATTATGCCAACAGTGAATTCATCGAACACCAATGCACCTACAATCATGATCGGGGAAAAAGCTTCCGACATGATCAAACAAGATCAGGGTTTCTAAAAATGATCCGCCATATCGTACTGACCAAATTCCGCGCCGACGTGACCGAGGAGACAATCGGAGCCATCTACAAAGGTCTCGAGGACGTGTCCAAGGCCCTTCCCGGGGCCAGCGGGTTTACCGGGGGCCGCAGTGAGAGCCCCGAGCAGATCGAACGCGGATACATGCATGGGTTCGTGATCGACTTCAACGATTGGGGCGTGCTGGAGGCCTATCAGAACAACGAAACGCACAAGGCGCTGGGCGCGCAACTGGTCGAGAACGCCGTGGGTGGCATCGACGGCATTCTGGTTCTGGATTTGGAGGTTTGAGACAATGAAATTGATTTTGCCAAATCCTGAGGGGCAGCTGGAACCCTATGCGCTGACCGGAACGCCGTTAGTACCGCGCAAGCCGCAGGTGCCTCTGACGCGCACGGCCTTTGCGGCGGCTCATGTGGTTTCAGACCCGCTGGTGGAACGTAATCCCTGGGAGGGGCGTCCCGCAGTTGATTGGGAAGCGACCCTGCGATTTCGTCAGGGACTCTGGGATCAGGGGCTGGGTCTGGCCGAAGCCATGGATACCGCACAACGGGGTATGGGCGTCGATTGGGAGACCGCGCTGGAGCTGATCCAGCGCACAATGAAGGCTGCGCAGGCGCATCCGTTGTCGCCTCGGGTGGCTTGTGGGGCAGGGACTGATCACCTGCCTCTAAGCGCGTTGAACACAGCAGGTGAAATCCTGTCAGCCTACGAGCATCAGGCCGAGGCGATCGAAGCCGCCGGAGGGCAATTGATCCTCATGGCGTCACGCGCCTTCCCATCGATCAAGGCAGGTCCGGACACCTACCATGATGTATACCGCGCGCTGATCGATGGGGCTGCGGAGCCTGTAATCCTGCACTGGCTGGGCGATATGTTCGATCCTGCATTGACGGGCTATTGGGGTAGCACGGATATCGACGCGGCCAGCGACTTTGTACTGTCCCTGATCAACGAAAATCCCGCCAAGGTTGATGGGATAAAAATATCCTTGTTGGATCAGGCACATGAAGAATGCTTTCGCGCACGTTTGCCGGACGGCGTGCGCCTCTACACTGGTGACGATTTCAACTACGCCGAGCTTATTGCCGGGGATGGAGCGCATTTTTCCCACGCTCTGCTCGGCATTTTCGCTGCTATCGCCCCCGCCGCCAGCCAGGCGCTTGAGGCGTTGGCTATGGGCGACATGGATCGCTACAACGCGCTGTTCGCACCGACTATTCCCCTCAGTCGAGAGATTTTTAAGGCTCCGACGCGGTTCTACAAAGCCGGGATTGCCTATCTGGCATGGCTGAACGGAGCCCAGTCCCATTTCATCATGCCGAGTGGGTTCCAATCCAGCCGTGACATCTGCCACTACGCGCAAGTATTCAGATTGGCGGATCAGGCCGGTTTACTCTCAGACCCTGAACTGGCTAAAGCACGGATGACCACGCTTCTCAGCTTGCATGGAGTTGAACAATAGCCTGAATGCGAAGACCCACGATCATAGATGTCGCCAACTCGGCGGGCGTTTCCAAGTCGACGGTAAGCCTTGTGTTGCAGGGCAGTCCGCAGGTGAAGCCGGAGACACGCAAGCTCGTCCATACCGCGATGAAAGAGATCGGGTATGTCTATAACCGATCGGCGGCAAATCTGCGATCCACGGGAACGGCGCTAATAGGTTTGGTGATAAACGACCTGACCAACCCGTTTTTCACCGAGTTTGCGACTTCGTTGCAGATGGCGCTGGCGTCCCGAGGCTATGCGGTCGTATTGGCGAACACAAACGAAGACCCCGAACTTCAGGATCAAGTGGTGGGCGCGATGCTTGAGCACGGTGTTTCTGCTTTGATCCTATCGCCTGCTTATGGCGATGTCACAAACACCCTCTCCGCGGTAGAGCGAGCTGGCATTCCGTTGATGCAAGTCTTGCGACGGGTTGAAAGCGAAACAGGCAGATTTCCCTTTATCGCCCCTGATTACGCAGAGGGCGGACGCGCGGCAACGCAGTATCTGATCGAAACGGGCGCGCGGAACATCGCCTTTGTCGGTGGTCTGGATGGTGCCGAAGTCACTCAGGAAAGACTGTCCGGCTATATCAGTACGATGAAAGACAACCACTTGCAGCCTATTGTAAAAACAGGGGAATCCAGCCGATCATTTGGACATGAAACAACGGTCAACCTCTTCAAAGAGCATCCTGCGTGCGATGCCGCAGTCTGTTTCAATGATCTTGTTGCTTTTGGGATGATTAATGCCTGCCATGAAACTCAGGTAAAGATTGGCACGGAGTTTCAGATTGTCGGTTTCGACGACATCAAGGAAGCATCAGAATGCTGGCCAGCTTTGTCTACCGTACATTGCGGCGTCTCTGAGTTTGGAGAACAAGTTGCGGACACTGTTTTGCAGTGGTTGCAGGATGGTGCTACGCCAGCACAACCCACGCGGACTTCAACGCGCTTGGTATTGAGGCAAACTACGAAAGACACGGTGTAGCAAAAGACTATACCAGCCTTTGTCGAGAGGTCTTGTCAGAAGAGCTTTTGTTGAGCGGGACATAGCGGTCGCGTGCTTTTGCCATGACCAGACCTGCCTCTTTCAAAATCTTTGAAATTAGTCCCGTGATCATCCGCATTGCGGTGACGCTATACAATCGATTGCCGCTCTCGCTTCGAAATCTCGAAGATCTGCTGCAAAAGTTTGGCATCGAAGTGAGTTCCGAAACTTTCCACCAATGTGCTTATTGGTCTTGTCAGAAGAACTTTGATTGAGCGGGGTAGGGTTGTTGTGTAGCTTTTGCCCATGACCAGGCCTGCCTCATTCAAATACTTTAAAACCAGTCCCGAGATCATCCGCCTTGCGGTGATGCTGAACATCCGTTTCCCGCTCTCGCTTCGGAATGTCGAAGACTTGTTGCACGAGCGAAGCATCGACGTGAGCCAGGAAACCGTCCGATACTGGTGGAACAAGTTCGGCCCGATGTATGCATCAGAGATCCGAATATAACGGGTTCAGCAACTCCGTGCCTTTTCAAGATGGAAGTGGCACGTAGACGAAGTATTCGTGAAAGTGAACGGCAAACGCCACTACTTCTGGCGTGCCGTCGATCACTAAGGTGAAGTGCTTGAGGCCGTCGTCACCAAACGCCGAATAAAAGCTGCAGCACTGAAATTCCTCAAGAATTTGATGAAGCGGCACGGTTGCGCCGAAGAGATCGTCACAGATCGCTTCGCTTTCTACAAGGCTGCGCTCAAAGAAATGGGCGCGCTCAAAAAACAGCAGACGGGCAGGTGGCTCAATAAGCGCGTCGAGAATTCGCACCTACCGTTTCGACGACGCGAACGCGCGATGCAGCGTTTCAGGCGCATGCGAAGTTTGCAGAAATTCGTCTCCATCCATTCCTACGTCTACAACCACTTCAACCAGGAAAGATCGCTTGCCAGCAGAGACACCTTCAAGCTGACACGCAGCGCTGCTCTCGCCGGGTGGCGTCGACTTTGTTCCGGATAGGCTCGCGGTTTCCGCGGCAAACTGAGACTGGTTCGAATTCGTCTGACAGCACCTCCAGAACTGGAAACCCTGATATAGGAGATCAGAAATGCTGAATTTTCAGTCCTCGATGCTTCGCGCGGCAGGCGCAGTAGCCCCTTAAAGCGGTCTGACAGATTACCGATCTGAAGGCCGCCTCGTGAGCGGCCTTTTTTGTGTTTTCTTCACGTGGCGGCTTTCCATCATTAACATAGAGAACAATGCCAACCTTATCACTATACATCCCCTTCAAACGGTCGCGTGGCCTCTTGCTGCGGCTGGATGCTGTACTTGCCTTACAATCCAGCAAAGAACGGCCTCTTCTGCGCAAGCTAGCTGAACTGCCGGATTACCATAGGGAGGACGTCGGCCCCCCGCCACAGATTGAACGCCCACCGCCTTCACACCATCGGGTTCCTTTCTGAACAGCAAATCAAGCAAGGGCAGCTTGCTGCCCTTGCACTCAACTATGTCACAATGCCCGGTTTGCGAAATGAGGCTGTCTTTCCTATCGTGCAAGCTCGTCCGCACGCGAACCAAACCGTCCCTTCGCACCAACGATAACCAGTTGCCAATCGTTCTACACAGTCCAACGGCAGGTAAGTGCTTCGCGAATAGGGCTTGCGCCGGTGTCCAGAAGCCCGCGAAGCTGTTCAACTTTGAGTTTTTGTCTAGGAGGCAGCTCGCCGGTTAGGATCATTTCGCGTAACTTGACACCGCAGGTCATTCACTACTAAATTTGACAAAAGTTATCGCGCGATAGGTTGTAATTTGGTGTGAGGTAAAATTTGCAACGTAAAATCCGAAATATGGAAGAGTTTGCAGCTATCAGTGGGATTTCTCGACCTACCGTCTCGAAGTATTTCAACGATCCTGAAAGCGTGCGTGCTTCCACAAGAAAAAAGATCGAAGCAGCGCTGGAAGAGTATGATTATCATCCGAATGTTTTCGCGATGAACCAAAACAGACGCACCACCAAGAACATTGGCGTTATAGTACCTAACTTAGCTGACCCGTTCTTTTCCGAGATCGGCAGACGTGTGGAGCTTGCATGCATTGAGGCCGGTTACAGCCCGATTTTACTCAGTTCACACGGTAATCCCGAAATGGAGCGAGATAACCTTAACTCGCTTAAATCCTTGAAACCAGCGGGTGTATTATTGGCACCATTCGGCAAGCTGTCTGATACAGACGCCGTAAAGGCATTTGATGCGGATATTCCGGTCGTCTTGTTTGACGCCAATATGCATAATGTCGGACGGGCATTTGTTGGTACCGATCATTTTCAAAGTGTTGACTTAATGGTTGAGTACCTCTGCCGCAGTGGCGAGCCGCCTTGCTTTTTCGAAATGAAGAAACCTCTGAACCCGAACGCCAACAAACACCGACAAGCCTATATCGAAAGCATGGAGCGGCACGGTAAAACGCCGAGCATTTTTCGAGTAAACGGAGAAGGCTGGGACTTCGAGGAAATTGGAAAAGTTGAAGGGGGTCGGCTTTTATCCGAGGGAGCATTCAGCACTAACACGATCCTGTGCAGCAATGATCGCTTTGCAATTGGTCTTTTGTCGGCCGCCTATGGCCTTGGCTTTAAGGTTGGTCATGGTCACGAATGTAACCTCAGGATTGCAGGCCACGATGATCACCCTTTTTCCAGATTTACTTGCCCCCCCCTGACGACAATCGCGCAAGATTACGAAGCTATCGCGAATTGGTCGGTGTCCACCCTGTTTGCATTGTTCGAGACGGGAGAAGCCCCGACCGAAAGGCAGGAAAAACTGTTTGAGGGCCGTTTGATCATGCGGGAGTCGGCCTGAGGCATTATTGGTCGCGCAACCATCCATAATTTTACGCGCGTAAATTTCTAATTGACTTCGCGTTGTGGTTTTGACTAAAGTCAAAGTCATCATCCAACGAGGAGGAGAATTAGGATGTCATTCAAACAAGCTCTATATGCGGCGACGGCAATGACACTCGTCACTGCAAGTGGCGCACTAGCAGAGAATCTTGTCATCGCCACCGTGAACAATGGTGACATGATTCGCATGCAGGGGTTGACTCAGGACTTCACTGATAAGACCGGCCACACGGTCGAGTGGGTCACATTGGAAGAAAACGTATTGCGCCAGCGTGTCACAACGGACATCGCCGCAAAGGGCGGTTCTTTCGACATCATGACCATTGGCATGTACGAAACACCGATTTGGGGCGCCAATGGATGGTTGGTATCGCTTGACGATCTTTCTGCTGAGTACGATGCGGATGATATTCTGCCAGCCATGCGAGCCGGTCTGAGCCACGACGGTACTCTCTATGCCGCGCCATTTTACGGCGAAAGCTCGATGATCATGTACCGGACTGACCTTATGGAGAAGGCCGGTCTGGAAATGCCTGAGGCGCCAACCTGGCAATTCATCCGCGAAGCTGCTGCAGCGATGACAGACCGTGACAATGACATCAACGGAATCTGCCTGCGCGGAAAAGCAGGCTGGGGTGAAGGCGGTGCCTTTATCACCGTAACCGGCAATTCCTTCGGTGCGCGCTGGTTTGACGAAGACTGGAATGCCCAGTTCGATCAGCCAGAGTGGAAAGAGGCGCTGACCTTCTTTGTCGACATGATGCAGGAATCCGGCCCAACCGGCTACGCGACCAACGGGTTCAATGAAAACCTGAACCTGTTCCAGCAGGGCAAGTGTGGCATGTGGATTGACGCCACCGTTGCGGCTTCGTTTGTGACCAATCCTGATGACTCAACTGTTGCCGACAAGGTTGGTTTCGCGCTAGCGCCGAACAGTGAAGGTGTCGACAAGAAAGCAAACTGGCTTTGGGCATGGGCGCTGGCGGTTCCCGCCGGAACGCAAAAGGAAGCTGCAGCAAAAGCGTTCATCGAATGGGCAACGTCAAAAGACTATATTGAACTTGTCGCAGAAAACGAAGGTTGGGCGAACGTACCTCCGGGCGCGCGTACATCGCTTTACGAAAACCCCAACTATCAGGCGGTTCCCTTTGCCCAGAAGACGCTGGATTCAATTCTAGCTGCGGACCCGACAAACCCGACTGTGAAGCCGGTTCCGTATGTTGGCGTCCAGTTCGTGGCAATCCCGGAATTTGCGGGCATCGCGACGGAAGTGAGCCAGGAATTCTCTGCTGTCTATGCAGGTCAGCAGACCGTTGATGAGGCGCTTGCCAAAGCTCAGGCGCTGACAAACGACGCTATGGAAGCCGCTGGCTACCGCTAAGCGCTCCACCGGTCTCGGGCAACACTCTTCTCCCAAGTGTTTCCCGAGGCACCATAAATTTTCAATAACTATGCACTGTTTAAGATAGCCTCATGGCAATCAACAGAGGAGGTATGCCCGATGGCTACTAAACACTCCCGATCAGCGGCGCGGCTTATGATGGCCCCAGCAGTCATCTTGCTCCTCGGCTGGATGCTCGTGCCTCTGATCATGACGCTCATTTTCTCATTCAAGCAATACCTTCCACTGCGTGGAGGAGATCTTGGGTGGGTCGGTTTCGATAACTATGTTCGTTTCGTTAGCTCCAGCGCGTTCTGGCCGTCAGTGATAGCAACCCTGACCATCGTCGGTGGAGTTCTTTTAATCACCGTGATCCTTGGTGTGTTGCTGGCGATCTTGTTGAACCAACCAATGTGGGGGCAAGGTGTTGTCCGCATTCTGGTGATCGCACCATTCTTTGTCATGCCAACTGTTTCTGCGTTGGTGTGGAAGAATATGTTCATGGATCCGGTAAACGGTCTGTTCGCCCATCTGTGGCGCTTTTTCGGGGCTGAGCCGATCGCGTGGCTGTCTGAGGCTTCACTGCCTTCAATCGTCATGATCGTTTCCTGGCAATGGTTGCCGTTCGCAACGCTTATCCTGTTGACGGCAATCCAGTCTCTGGACGGTGAACAATTGGAAGCAGCAGAAATGGATGGTGCTCCGCCGCTGAAGCGGTTTGGTTACATCACTCTGCCACATCTCAGCCGTGCGATTACGATCGTGGTTCTTATCCAGACGATCTTCCTGCTGGCAATCTTTGCAGAAATATTTGTCACGACCGGAGGCGCGTTTGGCACCCGTACTCTGACCTATCTGATTTTCCAACGTGTTCTTGAAAGTCAGAATGTTGGCCTCGGTTCCGCTGGTGGTGTCTATGCAATCATTCTCGCCAACATCGTTGCGATCTTCCTGATGCGCATCGTCGGCAAGAACCTGGACGCGTGAGGAGGAAAAGATGGCCCGCGCAGTAACTCAACAACGTAAGATCATCAACACAGCCGCCGCTTGGGGTGTTGGACTGCTGATCTTTTTTCCGATCCTCTGGACTGTCCTGACCAGCTTCAAAACCGAAGCTACCGCAATCGCAGACCCTCCGGTGTTCCTGGCATTTGACTGGACGCTTGAAAACTACTCTGCGGTGATGGAGCGGTCCAACTACGCCCGGTTCCTTTGGAACTCGATCATCATCGCCGGGGGTTCGACAATATTGGGTATCATCGTGGCGGTCCCTGCGGCCTGGTCGATGGCTTTCGTTCCTTCCAATCGCACCAAGGACATTCTCCTCTGGATGCTGTCCACTAAAATGCTACCGGCGGTTGGTGTTCTGTACCCGATCTACCTGATCTGCATCAAACTTGGCATCCTCGACAGCCGAGGCGCGCTGGTCATCATCCTCATGCTGATGAATCTGCCGATCATCGTCTGGATGCTGTACACATACTTCAAGGAAATCCCAGGTGAGATCCTTGAAGCGGCCCGAATGGACGGTGCGACGCTGAAAGAGGAAATCCTTCACGTTCTCACACCGATGGCAGTTCCCGGCATAGCTTCGACCTTGCTGCTGAACTTCATTCTGGCCTGGAACGAGGCGTTTTGGACACTGAACCTTACAGCAGCTAATGCGGCTCCGCTGACGGCCTTCATTGCTAGCTACTCCAGCCCCGAAGGCCTGTTCTTTGCCAAACTCAGTGCAGCATCAACCATGGCCATTGCGCCGATCCTCATCCTTGGCTGGTTCAGCCAGAAACAACTTGTCAGCGGCCTGACCTTCGGCGCCGTCAAATAAGGAACTTGACCAATGGGACAAATCAAACTCAACCAAGTGACCAAAAGCTTCGGCGACGTTCAAGTCATTCCGCCGCTGGACCTGACAATTGGAGACGGCGAGTTCACGGTTTTTGTCGGGCCTTCGGGCTGCGGTAAATCCACACTATTGCGCCTGATCGCGGGACTCGAAGACATCACTACGGGTCATATCGAAATTGATGGCTCGGATGCTACTGACGTGCCCCCCGCAAAGCGCGGCTTGGCAATGGTCTTCCAGTCTTACGCCCTGTACCCGCATATGTCGGTGCGCAAAAACATCGCGTTCCCGATGAAAATGGCAGGGATCGATGAGGACGAACAAAATCGCCGGATTGAAGGAGCCGCAAAGGCGCTGAATCTTACCGATTATCTGGATCGGCGTCCGGGGCAATTGTCGGGCGGTCAGCGTCAGCGCGTTGCTATTGGCCGGGCAATTGTTCGGGAACCGGCGGCATTCCTTTTCGACGAACCGCTGTCCAACCTCGACGCGGCCCTGCGTGTTGGTATGCGGCTTGAAATCAGTGAACTTCACGAACGGCTCAAGACGACAATGATCTACGTGACCCACGACCAGGTTGAAGCCATGACCATGGCGGACAAGATCGTCGTTTTGCGGGCTGGCGTGATCGAACAGGTGGGGTCACCGCTAGAGCTCTATCACAGTCCACGTAACGAATTTGTCGCGGGGTTCATAGGGTCTCCGAAAATGAACCTGATCTCAGGTGCTGAGGCCGAGAAAAACGGGGCAACCACAATCGGCATTCGTCCTGAACACACAGATGTCAGCATGACTGATGGAATGTGGAAAGGCGTCGTTGGTGTGGCGGAGCACCTGGGATCGGACACCTTCATTCACGTCCATGACACGGGTCTTGCTGACATGGTCACCGTGCGGATTACAGGTGACATTCAGGCCAAGCACGGCGACACGATCTACCTGACACCGCAAATGGACAAGTTGCACAAGTTCGACGCTCAAGGTCTAAGGATCGAATAATGCAACTGGCTGGAAAAACAGCCCTGATCACAGGTGCCGCCCGAGGAATCGGGCGGGCCTTTGCCGAAGCCTACGTCAGTGAAGGCGCTCGAGTCGCCATCGCCGACATCAATATTGATGGCGCTCGCCAAAGCGCTGCCGCACTTGGAGAAAATGCAATCGCGGTGGCTATGGATGTGACCGACCAGGCCAGCATCGACAACGCTGTGGGCAATACAATAGGGGAGTTCGGGCATATAGACATTCTGGTCAACAACGCAGCACTTTTCACAGCAGCCCCGATTGTTGAAATCGAACGCGCCGACTATCAACGCGCTTTTGACATCAATGTAGCGGGTACTCTCTTTACGACGCAGGCCGTAGCGCGGTGCATGATTGAGCGCGGGAAAGGTGGCAAGATCATCAACATGGCAAGTCAAGCCGGACGGCGCGGTGAGCCGTTGGTTGCAGTCTATTGCGCGACAAAAGCGGCGGTCATCAGCCTGACTCAGTCGGCGGCGCTGAACCTGATCAAGCACGGCATAAACGTGAATGCGATTTCTCCGGGTGTCGTCGACGGCGAGCACTGGGACGGCGTGGATGCGTTCTTTGCCAAGTATGAAGACAAGGCACCCGGACAAAAGAAACAGGAAGTTGATGCCGCCGTGCCCTACGGACGCATGGGCACACCGGACGATTTGACCGGAATGGCTGTTTTTCTGGCAAGTGATGCGGCGAACTACATCGTCGCACAAACTTATAACGTGGATGGTGGGCAATGGATGAGCTGATCTCCCTTTCGAATGCGACACTCGACCAGCTCACCGTCGAGCGCCCAAGATATGACCGTACCACCCTGAAACCAGGTATTATTCATGTGGGCGTCGGCAATTTCCACCGCGCGCATCAAGCATGGTACTTGCACCGATTAATGCAGCAAGGAAAAGCTGAAGATTGGGCCATCATCGGCGCGGGCGTACGACCCTATGATGCGACTATGCGGGAGAAACTGCTTGCACAGGATTGCCTCACGACCCTGATCGAGCTCGATCCTGAAAAAATCTCAGCTGAAGTCATAGGCTCGATGATCAACTACCTGCCTATTGAAGACGGCAACGGAGCGCTAATTCGCACGATGTCGAATCCGGCCATTCGCATCGTTTCTATGACTGTAACCGAAAGTGGCTACTACGTTGATCCAGTCACGAACGGGTTTGACGCCAACCACCCTGACGTTCAGCACGACGCCAAAAATCCTTTGGCGCCCCGAACAGTCTTTGGTGCCATAGTGGCCGCCCTTCGCGTGAGACGAGACGCAGGGCATGCGCCCTTCACCGGGCTAAGTTGCGACAATCTGCAAAGCAACGGTGACGTCCTTAGGCAAACCGTTGTTTCGATGGCTCGCATGTCCGACCCTGAACTGGCCGATTGGATTGACACCAACGCCACATTTCCGAATTCGATGGTGGATTGCATCGCCCCTTCGACCGGTCCAAGCGAACTTGCACTTGCCATAGATTTTGGCATTGACGATGCTGCTGTGGTCACGCACGAAGCGTATCGCCAATGGGTGATTGAAGACAATTTCTGCGCTGGGCGTCCGGACTGGGGTGAGGTTGGCGCAATCTTCACTGACGACGTTCATGCGTTTGAAGCTATGAAAATTCGAGTCCTCAATGCCGGGCATCAGGTGCTCGCAAATGTGGGTGAGATATTAGGGCTCAAGACGATTTCCGAATGCATGAGACACCCGGTTGTTTCGCAGTTTTTTGGTAAAGTTCAGAGAATAGAGATTGCGCCAACGGTTTCATCGGTTTCCGGAAAAAGTCCGGAAGAGTATGTAGGCCTCGTTGAAAGCAGGTTTTCAAATCCAAGGATTGTGGACACGACCAGACGCGTGGCTTTCGACGGTTCAGCGCGCCATACAGGTTTCGTTTTGCCGATATTGCGAGACCAGTTGAAGGCTGGGCGTTCCGTTACCGGTTTAGCGCTCGTCGAGGCGCTATGGGCACGTATGTGCGCAGGCACACGCGAAGATGGTAGTGTGATCGAGGCGAATGATCCGATTTGGGATAGACTGAGTGAGGCAGCCCTTGCCGCCAAGTCAAACCCGGCGGTCTGGCTTGAACAAAGTCGGATTTACGGTGACTTGAAGGACGCCAAACCGTTTTCCAGTTCGTTTTCCAAGTGGCTCGACATGGTTTGGCAGAATGGTTGCGAAGCTGCTCTTATCGCGTACGTTGATGAGGCTTGAGGCAAATCTGTGGGTGGTGTCACTCGTGCTTTTGGTAGGAAATACTGGTTGACCGATCAGGAGTGTAAATCGCGTAGATCGCGGATGTGTTGGACCCGTTATTAAGAAAGTCAGATAGGGCAGGCTTGCTCATCTGTGATCCCCCAAAGATTCTGGAGAAAAACGTGAAACCAGAACAGCTTAGAATGGCCCGCAACGCGCCTGGATTGTCTATGAAGGGATTTGCCGATTTGTCGCGGGTTTCTCATATGACCGTACACCGGTTTGAAGCCGGAAAAAGCGGCGTGAAGCACGCTATTATCGAAGCGATGCGCACAACTCTTGAAGCCGAAGGTGTTCAATTCCTCAATTATGGAAGTGTGTCTGACGGCATAGGCGTCGCAATCAAACCCAACCCGACCAAAACAATTGGCCCTGTTTAATCATGCACTCACAAATCCTCAGACATCTCAACTATTCGCTCGGCAAAGACGCAGTACATGCGTCGACCTATGATTGGCGAATGGCGGTTTCGCTAACGTTGCGCGACCGCATAGTTGACCCTTGGTTCGAAAGCACGCGCGAGACGTATCAGTCAGGCGCAAAACGTGTTTACTACCTTTCAATGGAGTTTTTGATTGGCCGACTTGTCGAAGACATGACCGCGAATCTGGGGCTGTTGGAAGAGGTTATGGAAGCTCTTGCGTAACTCGGCCAAGATGCGTCGGTCGTATTCAACGACGAACCTGATGCCGCCTTGGGGAATGGCGGCCTCGGACGGCTGGCGGCCTGTTTCATGGGCTCACTCGCTACTCTTGGCTTCCGGCTTATGGTTACGACATCCGCTATGAGCATGGCTTTTTTCGAGCAGAGTTTTGTCGAAGGTCAGCAGGTCGAAAAAGCGGAAACCTGGTTAAACCAGCGCTTCGCCTGAGAGTTTGAGCGTCCCGAAGTCCGATACCGGATCGCCTTTGGCGGCTATGTTTCCCATCACGATGGGAAGGCGGAATGGCATCCCGCCGATACGGTTCTGGCCCAAGCATTTGATACGCCGGTAGTTGGTTGGAAGGGCGCGTGGGGTGACACTCTGCGCCTATGGTCAGCCCGGTCTTGTCAGAAGAGCTTGTATTGAGGCGGGCAGGGGTGTTGCATAGCTTTTGCCCATGACCAGACCTGCCTCTTTCAAATACTTCAAAACCAGTCCCGATATCATCCGTCTTGCGGTAGTGCTGTACATCCGTTTCCCGCTCTCGCTTCGGAATGTCGAAGACTTGTTGCACGAGCGAGGCATCGACGTGAGGCACGAAACTGTCCGATATTGGTGGAACAGGTTTGGCCCGATGTTTGCTGCTGAGATCCGAAGAAAGCGTGCTCAGCAATTGAGAGCATACTCCAAATGGAAGTGGCACGCGGACGAGGTTTTCGTGAAGGTGAATGGTAAGCGGCTTTGTCTTTGGCGGGCCGTCGATCATGAGGGCGAAGTGCTGGAAGCAATCGTTACCAAACGTCGAAACAAGCAAGCAGCATTGAAATTCCTCAGGAAATCGATGAGGCGGCGCGGTAAAGCTGAAGAAGTAGTCACCGATCGCTTCGCGTCGTATCGAGCTGCGTTCAGAGAAATGGGCGCGCTCGAAACACAAAAGACGGGAAGGTGGCTCAACAACCGCGTCGAGAACTCGCACCAGCCGTTTCGACGACGCGAACGCGCGATGCAACGTTTCAGGCGCATGCGAAGTCGACAGAAATTCGCCTCCGTCCATTTCTCCGTCTACAACCACTTCAACTAGGAAAGATCGCTGACCAGCCGAGACACCTTCAAGTTGACACGAAGCGCCGCTCTTAGCGAGTGGCGCGAACTTGGTGCTGGATAAAGGACAGCGTCACTGGCCTAATAGAGACGAGTTCGAATTCGTCTGACAGCACCCTTTTCATGGCGCTGCTCGCGAAAAGCTTAAAGACATTGCCGACAGAAACCGATCCGAAAAGGATCAGGGATTGTACGCATGATCGACGCGTGCTGGTGTTCCTCGACATCGCAAAAAGCGGACGTCGCCGTTGATGCAGCATGGAAACCTGTGGCAATTGCAGCAAGGCTGCCGCATTCCTAGCAGACTTACACGAGTAAGGTTTTAGCGTAGGAACTGCTCAATCACGGCTGCTTGTTGCTTTTTTCCATCCGGGTCTGCTTCGGTTTTCAGGCGAGTAAACGCCTCACCCCAGTTTGAAGTGCGAACGCGGATCGGCGGGTCAGAGGCTTCAATCACGCCCAAGACAACTGATGCCACTTGTTCCGAAGTTTGATAGTTATCGCTGCCATCCATTCGCGCCTGAGCGCCGCCAATATACTTCTGGAGAATAGGTAGATACTCATCCTCAAGCATCCCGCCCGTGGCCTCGACATGTTTCAGCACATTGGTCGCAAACTCGGATTGAATACCGCCCGGTTCAACTGTCGAGAAATGGATACCGAAATTGGGCGTGACGTAGCTGGCCAAAGCCTCAGTGTACCCCTCAACCGCGAACTTTGCGGCGCAGTAGATCTCGTTGAACGGCTGACCCACTAGGCCGCCTACGGATGAGATTGTGATGACGTGGCCCGAGCGTGCTGCGCGCATGTGTGGCATCACCGCTTTTGTGCAGCGCACGACACCCATGAAATTCACATCCATGACCCAGGCGACCTCTTCTTCGCTGGCTTGTTCGGTTGTACGAATAAATCCGGCACCCGCATTGTTGATCAGCTTATCGATCCGCCCCTCGTTCGCGATGATCTGATCGACTGCGGCGTTTACGCTGGCGCTGTCTTGCACGTCCAGCTCAAGCACGTTGAAATTGACGCCAGCGTCAGAGGCGGCCGCATCCAGGATGCCGCGCTTGGCGAGGTTTCGCATAGTAGCGTAGACAGTATGGCCCGCATGGGCCGCTTGTACGGCGATTTGAACACCAAGGCCGGTTGACGTGCCGGTGATCAGAATGACTTTGGGCATAATGGAAGCTCCGAATATCAAATGAATTGCTTGCGGCAACGATCCGATGTGTCGGGGCGAAGGTCAACAGCGGGACTTTAAAACGCCCAAAGCCTCATCGAAGGTATTCACATTCTCTTCTGCGCGCGCGGTCAGATGCGCGCCTTCCAAAAGGGCCAGTATCGCGCGGGACTCCGAGATCGGATCGGTGATACCGGTGATTGATTTATCCTCTTGGCCAAGCTTCAGGATCTCTTCGATTTGGGTAACCATCATGGCGCGGAATTTTCTGATCTTTTGGATCACGTCATCCGAAAGGCTTTCACGGCTGCTGATGAGCGACACGCAGAGACACAAGGTTTTCCCGTCATTGAGTGCATCCCGGTAGAGGTCGATCAGGGCCAGCATTTGCTCGGCCCCGGTTTTGTGTTCTACCCGGATGCGGTTGCACTCTGCCTGCAGGGTCTCATGATAGCGATCCATGAGTGCCGCCGACAGCGCTGCTTTGGTCGGGAAATGATAGTGGATTGACGCCTTGCGAATACCCACCGCCTCTGCCAGATCGGCATAGCTGAACCCGTCAAACCCCCTCGCGCGCGCAGCGTGTTCGGCAACATCCAGAAGGGCAGTCTTGGTATCACTCGTCATACGTGCTCAAACCTTTTCCGTCATGATCAGGGCCAGCGCGTTTTCCGCAGACTCCAGGGCGCCTTCGATATAGCCCCCGAACTGTGGTGCAACTTCGGTCCCGCCAAAGATTAGACGGCCATCCCACAGACGGGTCATCGCATGGGGCAGCCCGTATTGCGGATGAGCGTATAACGGCTGTTGATCCGCTTCGATAGAGGTGAACGGGTCAAAGGCCCAATCTTTAACAAAGAGTGTCTTTGGCTCCGCAGCTTCGGCGCCGAACAGCCTGGACAGTTGCCCTTTGAGCAACTGCCGCAGCCGTTCTTCGTTGCTCCGGGTGCGCGGGGGTAAGCCGATAAAGCCGAACAACGCGTAAGGTCCGCCCTCGGCAGGGGAGGCGTCGTGTACTTCCACCATCGGCCCCCTGCGGCTCATCGCGTGACCGGACAGCCCGGCCGTGCGCCAGAACGGGGTATCATAGACAGCGATGACTTTGGCCTGGCCGGCCATCCAAGTCGCGATCCCAGTCATTGCCGCTAAAGCTTCATCTGGTAAAGCAGGTGAGAACGCGATCTTGCTCGCCACGCGAGGAGGGAGGGCCAGTACGACTTCCTGAGCATGGATGACCTGCCCAGTTTGAGCGGTCGCGGTGATCCCAGACGCAGACTTCTCTAACCCGACGATAGGCGCGGATAAGATGAGCCGCTTCGGCGGTATCTCAGCGGCAAGCGCATCAGTGAGGGCGCCCAGACCACCTTTCAAGCGATACGATCCTTGCATCGAGGCAAACCCGCGATCGCGCTCGACCTGGCCGATCTCGTTTTCAAAGCTGAGAGCGCCTGTTGAATATTGTTCGAACCACTCCAGACCGAGCCGCTTTATTAACGCTGCAATACGCGGCTGCCCGGGCCAGAACCAGGCGGGACCCATGTCGAAGTACCCACCCTCCAGCCTTTCCGTCAAGATACGTCCGCCCGGTCGACCCCGCGCTTCGACCAGCAGGTAGTCATGGTTTCGTGCCTGTAGCTGTCGCGCAAGGCAGAGGCCAGAAAGGCCTGCGCCAATGATCAGAGTTTGCGTCTGCATCGCTCAGAACCCCTCAGATGCCGGGCGCAGGTCCAGCTCATGGGTCCAGGTGGATTGCGGTTGATGGGCTAACTGCCAGTAGGCCTCGGCAATCTCGTCCGGTTTCATCATCTTCGACGGATCCAGCGAGTGCAAATCCCGCGAGCGGGGTGTATCGATGATCCCGTCCAAAACGACGTGCGAGATATGTACGCCAGCCGGTTGATATTCACGTGCCAGCGATTGTGTCAGCCCGCGCAGGGCGAACTTAGCCGACGCAAAAGCGGAAAACCGTGGGCCGCCGCGCAGCGACGCTGTGGCCCCCGAAACGATCAGCGCGCCACCACCGCCGCGCACCATCGGTTGCAGAACACATTGCCCCAGCAGGACCAAAGATTGCACCATTGATGTCCACGTTCTCTGATAGTCTTCCAATGCGGTTTCGGGGAATGGCGCGATCACCAGCTCAGCCGTATTGTGTACCACGAACTTCGGCGGGCCATGCGTAGCGATCAATTCAGAAATCACTGGCGCAACCGCACTCGGATCGGACAGATCGACCTGATGAAACGGCGCGATCGTTTCCTGCGGCTGCGTCCGTCCAAGACCAATGGCCGTCATGCCACCTGCCTGAAACCGCGCGAGAAGGGACTGGCCAAGGCCA
The DNA here is from genome assembly GCF_056537265.1 of Ruegeria sp. CG1. Classification (NCBI taxonomy): domain Bacteria; kingdom Pseudomonadati; phylum Pseudomonadota; class Alphaproteobacteria; order Rhodobacterales; family Roseobacteraceae; genus Ruegeria; species Ruegeria sp. CG1. The sequence goes on from NZ_JBQFRF010000001.1 coordinate 34,603, forward strand.
GCCCCCGCACCGGCGACAATCGCCAGAGGTTTCTTGCTACTCATGAATTAAACCACCGGTGGCTGTGCAAAGGGCAGGTGGCCAGTCTTCATCCAGACCTTCGCCCCGTCTGGGCCAGCCATAGCCGACAGCGCTTCACCCTCAGGCAGGCGTAGCCAGTCGTTCTTTTTCAGAACGTCACCGCCTGAGGTCAGAGATCCGCCAATCATTAACAGCTCGATACCACCCGGCGCATTCGAAGTAATCTCGGTGCCTGCATCAACATGGCTGTAAGTGACAACCTCGCGGTCATCCTTGTGCAGGGTCGCAGTGGCGACCCCGTTCACGGGTGCGGCCAGTTCGTCGGCCATGGTTTTGCGGAACTGATTGCGGTCCTCCATGTCGAACTGCCAGAGTTTGACGAAGATCGTGCAGCCGGGTTCTGAGCCGGGCGTGTGCCCGGTTGTGGGCGGATTGCGCACATAGGTGCCTTCCGGGAAATCGCCATGCTCATCCTGAAAGACGCCGTCCAGAACGATGAACTCTTCACCGCCTGTATGGGTGTGGGCCGAAAACTTGCTGCCTGGTGCATAGCGCACAATGGTGGTGGCGCGGGCGACTTCGCCACCAATTCGGTCCAGCATGCGCCGGTCCACACCCTTCATGGGCGAGGCCTGCCACTCAAGCTGATCAGAGTGAACAACGACACGCGAAGAGAAGTCCGAGTTGAGTTCCATGGGAGGGGTCCTTTCAACTTAAATGGCAGTTCTCGCTTAGCCGGCGATAGATGGACGGGCCGCCATCTTAGCACGCCAAGCTTGCAGGTTGGTCAGGGTTTCAGGAATTTCAACTTTGGCAAAATCGGCGAACGCCAATCCTGCAAAGGCGGTGATATCAGCCACCGAGAATGTGTCTCCGGCCAAGTATTCGTTTTCGGCCAATACCGCATCCAGATAGGCCATAGTGTTTCCGGCAACCTCTTTCTGTTTGTTGCCCCATTCGGCGCATTGATAGGTTTCCAGTTCCGGGCCGAGGCCAGGTGTGGCATGGTGGAAGTAGGTGCCGACCGCATTCAACAGACCGTTTTCCGCGCGCAGATTCATCATCGAGATTCGGGCGCGCTCTTGCGCAGTCACGCCGGTCAATGATGGGCCATCGAAGGTTGCGTCGATATATTCTGTGATCGCGTTGCATTGAGCGATGTGCGATCCATCTTCCAGTTCCAAACAAGGCACTGCGGCATCGGGGTTTTTGGCTTTGAACTCAGGGGTGCGATGTTCGCCGCCCATCACATCCACAGGGATGAATTCAACTTTGTCTGACGCGCCTTTTTCAGCCAGCGCAATACGAACACGGGCAGGGTTCGGGAACCCTTCGACATCATAAATCTTCATCTGAGTACCTCCGTCGGGGTTTGTACTTCATGTAATCTACCTATCAATAGGTAGATATTATTGCAAGCCTTTTTTACGTCTTGTCAGATTGAATTGCTCTGATGGTCTTTTCAGAAGAACTTTGCTTGAGCGGGGTAGGGGTGTTGCGTAGCTTTTGCGCATGACCAGACCTGCCTCTTTCAAATACTTAAAAACCAGTCCCGAGATCATCCGCCTTTCGGTGATGCTGTACATCCGTTTCTCGCTCTCGCTTCGGAATGTCGAAGATCTGCTGCACGAGCGAGGTATCGATGTCAGCCACGAAACTGTCCGATATTGGTGGAACAGGTTTGGCCCGATGTTTGTTGCTGAGATAAGGCAGAAGCGTGTTCAGCAACTCCGAGCCTTTTCAAAATGGAAGTGGCACGTTGACGAGACTTTCGTGAATGTGAATGGCAAGCGGCATTACCTCTGGCGGGCCGTAGATCATGAGGGCGAAGTACTGGAGGCCGTTGTCACCAAACGCCGAAACAAAGCTGCAGCGCTGAAATTCATCTAGAAACTGATGAAGCGATATGGTTGCGCCGATGAGATCGTGACCGACTGTTTTGCATTCTATAAGGCTGCACTCAGACACTAGGGCGTGCTAAAAAACAAAGGACGGGCAGGTGGCTCAATAACCCCGTCGAGAACTCGCACCTTCCTTTCCGACGGCGTGAACGCGCCATGCAGCGTTTCAGGCGCATGCGAAGTCTACAGAAATTCGCCTCCGTCCGTTCCTCCGTTTACGACCACTTCAACAAGGAAAGATCGCTAGCCAGTCGAGACACCTTGAAGCTAACCCGCGCCGCCACACTTAGCGAGTGGCGTCAACTTTGTTCCGGATAGGTTCGCTGTTTCTGCGGTAAACTGAGACTGGTTCGAATTCGCCTGACTGCACCGTTGCAGTTATAAAACTGTTCCCCGAGTCGGGCGGTTGTTTTCGATATTGAACTTCATTCCGTCTAGCAATTCTTCAAGATCCGGGCGCGCAGCAGGGCCATTCGAAATGTCGACCAACATCAAACTGCCATCTGGCCGAATTCCGAATGCGCCGGGCTCTGCAAACAGTGTCGTTGTCTCAGCCTCTGAAAGAGGGGCCGACACGTAGAGGCCAAGTGATCGCATCTGCGTTTCGGTCAATCCAAAGCCCAAATTAAATGTCCAACCGAACTCTTCCTTGTCGGCCAAAGCCTTTTCTTTAGAGTCGGCAGAAACGACCACCACATCCATGACGCTGCTCCAATCAGCCAGCATGGCGTTCAATTTATTGAGAAATCGCTTGCATCTGGGACAGTGACGCCCGCGATAGACGAAAAGCATCGTCCATCGATCTTTGGGCCGACCAATCTCTATTTCGCCACCGCAGACATCAAAAACACTGATCTGCTCGACGGGAGCATTCACTTTGGGTTTTTGCGACATGTCAGCTTCCTTTTTTTATTAAGAGAGAAACTCGAACACAAGCTTAGCTTCAAGTGTCTGCCTTTAAACTTGAATGTACTTTATTCACCCAACCAAGCTTGGCAGTGTTAGTGAAATCGCGGGTACAAAAGTGATAATCATTAATGCGAAGAGAATTGCCAAGTAGAAGGGCCATATTGTTCGCACGGCTTTCTCCATTGGCAATTTACCCACGGCGCAACCGACAAACAGGCAGGATCCGACCGGTGGTGTGCACAATCCTAATCCCAAATTCACGAGCAAGATCATCCCGAATTGCAGCGGATCAATCCCAAGGCTGTTGGCAACGGGTAGAAAAATGGGTGTGCAGATCAGAATTAGAGCTGCCATATCCATAATCATTCCAAGCAACAACAAAACCGCATTTACCATCAGCAGGATGAGTATCGGATTTTCTGTCAACCCAGTAAGCAGATCTACGGTTCTGTCCGGAACTCTGTAAAAGGTCAGCATGTAGGCAAACGCACCAGCGCATGCGATTAATATCATTACCATCGCCGTCGTGCGCACAGCAGAAGAGACGGCAATACAAAAGTTTTCCCACGTTATGCTTCTGTAGACGATCAGAGTGACCACAAATGCGTAAATGGCCCCAAAAGCTCCGGACTCCGTAACGGTGAAAATACCCGACAACACACCGCCGACGATAATCACAGCCGTCAAAAGTCCTGGAATTGCACTGAAGAAGCTCACTACGAGCGCTGACCAACCCGGGAAAGTCTCAGCTTGATAACCTCTGCGCACCGCTACAAGGTACGCCGCCACAGCAAGGCAAAGGCACATTAAAACTCCTGGAACAACGCCCGCAAGAAACAGCTTCGAGATCGATATTCCACCCCCGGCTGCGATCGCGAAAATGATCATATTGTGACTGGGTGGAATAATTATACCGGCAATCGAGGACGTAACGGTCACGTTTACGGCGTAATCTGCATCGTAACCTTTCTCTTTCATCACAGGAACCAAGATAGACCCCAGTGCGGAAATGTCTGCGATGGCCGACCCTGAAATCCCCCCAAAAAGCATCGAAGAAAACACGTTCACAATTCCCAAGCCGCCGCGCACGGCCCCGACAGCGGCTGAAGCAAACCTGACGAGACGCATGGCTATCCCGCCGTGGAACATCAGTTCACCTGCAAAAATGAAGAACGGGATCGCCATCAACGAGAATACATTGATCCCGGAGACGATCCGCTGAAATCCGATCATCAAGGGTAAGCCTTCGAACCAAAATGCCGAAATGGCCGCTATTCCAAGCGCGAATGCTACAGGCGTTCCGATCAGAACGCAGAGGGCGAACACGCCAAGCAACAGAAGTATTCCCATCATTCGCCTCTATTCTATGCTGTCATTGCGCTCGTCAAAACCGACATAGAGGCGGATTAGATGACCAACGGAAAAGAGTAATATGAGTCCTCCGCCAATCGTGAGAGGCAATGAACGCAAGCCTTCGGGGACTTGAATCAATGGGATTAGCGATCCCCACTTAAAGATCGTAAGTCGAGCTCCGAACCACAGCATCAAGGCGCCGAACCCAGCCATAAGCACGTCTGTGCAGATAACCAAAATGGTCCTCACACGTGGAGGAACCGCAGAACGCACGAGAGACACGGACAAGTGCGTGTTATCGTGTACACCTACTGCCGCACCGAGAAACGCAATTGTCATGACGAGAAGCAAGGCGACTTGCTCGACCCAGGTCGGCGTCGCATTCAGAACATAGCGACCAAATACTAGCCATCCGAATATGACCGTGATGACAACCAGTGCGACACCGGTCAAAACCCGGCACACGTCGGCGATCCAATCCAGGATCTGGATCATCTTGCGCACAGATGTCGGGGGCAGGGAAGTATAACTCATTGGCTCACAACTCTTGATCAGGCGTCCGGACCCGCATGTGCGGGACCGGACAATATCAGACCCAATGTAGCTAAATCAGTCCGTCGCCTGGATAGTCTCGACAAGCGGGCGTAAATCGGGGTTCGTAGCAAAGTAGGCTTCGTAAACCGGGCCCATAGCCGCTTGGAACGGGGCTTTGTCTGCCACTTCATTCACGACCACACCAGCTTCTTCGACGGCTGTACGGCTGGCTGCTTCGCGCTCGGCCCACAATTGCCGCTGAAGTTTTGCAGATTCCTGAGCTGCCTCTCGAACCGCGGCCTGCATCTCAGGTGACAGTGCGTTGAACGTGTCGGTATTAATGCAGATACATTCGGGTATTATCAGGTGCTGAGACAGCGAATAGAAACCTGCAACTTCGAAGTGGCCAGTTGACTCGTATGATGGCCAGTTGTTTTCGGCACCATCGACGACACCGGTTTTCAGCGCCTGATAAACTTCGGCAAACGCCATTGGCGATGGGTTGCCACCAAGCTCAGAAATCATGCCTGTAAAGAGGTCATTATTCATGACCCGAACTTTCATTCCCTCAACATCGGCAGGTGCGTTGATTGCCTTTGTTCCGTTGTAGAAGGAGCGAGCGCCAGCGTCATACCACGCAAGAGGTGTCAAGCCTTTGGCTGCCATGCCCGCCGCAATTGCCTCGCCACCCTCACTGTCCAAGACGCGGAACATGTGCGGGACGTCTTTGAATATAAAGGGCAACGATACAACATTGGCCTCGGCGACAATCGGGCCAATTGGGCCCAGGTTAAAGTTGCCGACTTCCAATGCGCCTGCGCGGACCTGTTCAACCGCGTCGGGCTGACTGCCCAGCGTGCCCCCATGGAACATTTGAAGGCTGATTTCACCGCCAGTTTTTTCCGTAACGAGTTCTGCGAATTTGTCCATCGCGATGGTGTTTGGGTAACCATCCACGTGGATATTCCACCCGCGCCAATCCTCTGCGAAGGATGCGCTCCCGGTAATTGCGACCACGGTCGCGGCACTCATCAGCGTTTTAGTCAGTTTGATATTCATAATTTCCTCCCTAGAAAACAGACAGTTGACTCGATGCCCGGCGAAGGCCGGTTATGAAAAGAGCAGGCCTCCGTTGATGTCGATGTTCGCGCCCGTAATGAAAGCAGCGGCGTCTGAGGCCAGATAGGCGACCAGATTGGCGACATCTTCAGATGTGCCTTCGCGTTTAAGCGGCGTGGCGCCGGCCACGTTGGTCCGCACTTCGCTTTTTGTGAAGACATTGTGAAAATCGGTGTCGATCATGCCCGGGCAAACCGAATTTACCCGGATGTCCGGCCCCAGTTCTTTGGCCAATCCACGCGTCATCGTCATGACCGCACCCTTCGAGGCCGCATAGGCGACCGCGCCTGGGCCACCCCCGTCACGCCCCGCCTGACTCGCAAACCCGACGATCGCGCCGCCTTTTTTCATATGCGGCAACACGGCCTGAACAGTGCGAGCAAAAGAAGTGGTGTTCAGGTCCATGACATGGCACCAATGTTCCATATCCATCTCAGACAGGGTCTTCCGGGCCAGCAATCCGCCGGTCACGTGGGCAAGAATGTCGATCCGAGGTCCGAATGTCGCGATAGTCTCCGAGATCAGCCTTTCCACATCTGCACCGGAGGTCATGTCGCCCTGTATGGCAATCGCCTTACCTCCGGCAGCCGTTATTTCCTGAACCGCCGATTCCGCACCCGAAGATGAGCTGTGATAGTTGATCGCGATCGACGCTCCAGCCTTGGCCAGTTTCATGACGCAGGCGCGGCCAATGTCCCGTCCGCCGCCGGTTACGATCGCAACCTTCCCTGCCAGTTCCATGTTCGGGCCAATCTGTTCAGCGTTCAATTCGGTCATTTTCTTGCCCCCTTGGCTCCCCGGTCATCCAGTCAGTGCGCCCGTTTTGGTCTTTGAGCCTTAACGAGCATTCAGCCGTGTTGCCTATTGTAGTCGACTAGGATACTAGTATTGTCAACAAATTTGTTTGGGAGCCACAAAAGGCTTCGCACGGCCCGTGCTAAATGGATTGGCTGGAGATACATTGAGGAGTATCGGAGGGAGAGGCCTAGTGGCCCAGAATGCCGCCGGTGTTGGTCACGCGCAGAAAAAGGCAGGAAATGCAAAGTATTACGGATAAAATCGAGCGGCGCACAACCACTGACATCGTATATGAGAGTTTGTACGAGGCGATCGTTTCACTGGAAATTCTGCCGGGAACAAAACTGTCCGAAGCAGATATTGCAAAAAAGTTCGAAGTGTCGAGGCAGCCGGTCCGCGATGCTTTCAACAGGCTTGAGGCGCAGGATTTGCTGCTGATCCGACCACAGAAAGCCACGCGGGTACGTAGTTTTTCCATGGAACGGATCGGTCATGCGCGCTTTGTTCGCCTCTCGGTCGAGTTGGAAGTGGTGCGCGCTGCATGTCGGAACTGGAAGCCCGAATATTCGAAGCTGCTGGAGGACAATCTCAAGCAGCAGAAAGACGTCGTTTCAAGGAACGAAGCCGAGAAGTTCCATCAGCTCGACTATGACTTTCACCGGCTGATTTGTGAGTTGAGCGGCAACCCGCTGGCCTTCAACACGATTCAGGAATGCAAAAGAAAGATCGACCGCCTTTGCGTTCTAAGCCTTGGGCGCGAGAGCGAGGCCGACATTCTGGTTCGGGATCATGTTGAGCTGGCAAAAGCGCTGGCAGACCGCGACGAGGCGACTGCGACCGAGATGATACGCCGCCATCTGGGCCGCATCGACAAGACCATCGAGGAGGTTCACTCGAAACATGCCGAGTATTTCGAATAAATTGAACGCCGCCAACTGACTAAGGACCTCGCATTATGACCAAGAGCTATCCGATTGTATCACCTGCCTCAGGTGTCACGCGCCAGGTTTTGGCGAATAATGAAGACCTCATGATGGTTTCATTCCGGTTTGAAGAAGGTGCCGAAGGCGTGTTGCACGACCATCCGCATGTGCAGTCGACATTTGTGCGGTCCGGGCGGTTCAACTTTGTCATCGGAGATCAGGAGCGAGCGTTGGAACCCGGTGACAGCCTGATTATTCCGTCCGGTGTAAGCCATGGTTGTGTTTGCCTGGCTGCCGGAGAGTTGATCGACTGCTTCACGCCCAGGCGGGACGATTTTCTGTAAGGCGTTTTCCGTCCGCGCCATGACCTTTGGCCACGTTCTGCGCATTGAGGCAGGGTAGTCTATTTTCGGTGGGTCGGGCAGGGCGACGCCATATTCTGCGTTAGAAATAGGATCAATGACGGGCGACGCCGCAGCTCAGGTTAGGAATTGCGTATCTCGCGGGCTGATCCGATGCCGAGGATCAGGTCGGCGCATCGTTCGCCCAGCATCATGGCAGGTGCGTTTGTATTGCCGGCGTTGATGTCGGGCACGGCTGACATGTCGCACACCCGCAAGCTCTCAATTCCGCGCACGCGCATCCTGGCGTCCAGCACGGCCATTCCGTCGCCGTCCCGGCCCATTTTGGCAGTGCCCGCCGGGTGATAGTTGGTTTTTACGAATCGCTTGCAATGTGCTCGTAGCGTCTGGTCGTCGTCCGCTGTGGGAATGACGATTTCGCGAACCCTTTGAGCAAGCGGGCCCGAAGTGAATGCCCGGCGAAAGAACCGCTGCCCCCGGATCATCTCCTGCATGTCGTCTTCATGCTTCAGAAGGTTGGGCGAGACCACTGGCATGGTGTGAGGATCGGCCGAGCGAAGCCGGACCTCTCCGCGTGATTTCGGTTTGACCACGACGGTCGTAACGGTCAGGCCAAAGTCATCCTGCACCTCGTCCAGAGCGTCGCGATCCAGATAAACAATTGGCACGCAAAAAGCTTGAATGGTTGGTTCTCCATCAGGAATCGACGGATTGACAAACGCGCCGGCTTCGACTCCGGCGGAAGTCACCGGTCCGCTGCCGAACAGTTTGAACTGGATGCCGTTGCGAAGCATCCGCCAGCCCTCACCTTGTTTGAAGTATCCGTAGGGACCGTTGGCAAAGGCGGTAATTGGAACTTCGGGGTGGTCGATCAGGTTCTGGCCAACCCCAGGCAATGGGCAGATCACGGGAATACCGTGATCGGCAAGATGTGCATCGGGTCCGATGCCTGATAGCATTAGGATTTTTGGCGTCACCAGAGCGCCCGCCGCAACGACAACTTCACCATCGCACCGGACCGTGTGGGCTCCGCGTTTGTCTCGGTACTGCACGCCGACGGCCTTATCGTTTTCGATGATGACTTTGCTGACCGTTGCGCCAAGCTGGATGGTCAAGTTCGGGTTCGTCTCGAGAGGGGCGAGAAACGCATAGGCAGACGAACTGCGCTTACCGGCGCGATTGGTGAACTGATAGAACCCGACACCGCGCTGCGTTGCGCCGTTAAAGTCCGTGTTGAATGGTTCGCCAAGGGCCTGCACCGACTGAACAAACCAACGTGACATGTCGTCGATATGCCCCGGATCCGAGACCTGCACCGGACCGTTGCTGCCATGCAGGTCATTGTGAAGCCTGTTATTGTCTTCCATTCTACGGAAGTAGGGCAGCACATCATCCCATCCCCAGCCGACCCCGTCGTTGGTCTGTCGTAGCAGGTCGTCCCACGCGTCATAATCAGAAGGGCGGCCGCGCATATAGACCTGGGCATTCACAGACGACCCGCCACCCAGCACGTTGGCCTGCGGAATGTCATGCACGCGACCGTCCAGGTGGTCCTGCGGTTCGGTCTGGTGGTAGGTCATGAACTTGGACCCGTTGATCATCTTGAAGATACCCGGCGGCATGTCCAGCAACGGATGGCGGTGCGAATGCCCGGCCTCCAGCACCAGAACCCTGCACTTGCCCTGGTTGACCAGTCGCGCTGCAGCGGCTGCGCCGGCAGAGCCGCCGCCGATGACGATATGATCGAAGGTTTCCGTCATGAGTTCGCCTTCAGGCCCGGCGTTTGGGTTCGCTGATCGAGTCGCGCTCCACCAGTTCGCATTCAAGCTTCACGAGAGGGTGTCGCTGACCATCCGTCGGACCGTGGAACAACTGTTCGATGACCCAGCGTCCCATCGCCCTAGTTGGAAGGATCATCGAGGTCAGGGGGGGCGACAGGTGTCGCGCGGTTTCGTCATCGTCAAATCCGATGACCGAGATGTCTTCGGGGATGGATAGGCCAAGTTCCTTGAGCGCCTCATAGCAGCCGATCGCCATTCGGTCATTCTGACAGAAAATGGCGGTTGGCGGAGAGGGCAGGTCCATCAATTCGCGCGTGGCAGCATAGCCTGCGCTGGGCAGCCAGTTGCCCTCGATGACCAAATCCTCGTCAAATGGGATGTCGGCGGAAGCAAGGGCGTTTCTGTACCCGGTCGTTCGCCCTGCGGCGCATTCCATGAACGGCTCACCGGTGATGGTGGCGATTCGTTTGTGCCCCGCCTTGATCAGGGCGTTGGTCGCCGTATGTCCAGCAGCGACTTCGCCGGGGATCACCGCAGGAAAAGAGAGGTCGTCGCAAAAGCAGTTCAGCAGCAGAACCGGGGTTGCGGTCTGCCTGAGTATTTCCGGAACGACCACCCGCCGGGTGAAAACGGTTGCGTAAATGATGCCCGCAACATGTTGGTCGAGGAAATACCTAAGCGTTCTGGGTTCGACCTCGGGGTCGTTTTGGGTTTCTGCCAGCAATACAAGATTTCCCGTGTCCCGAACGGCCTGTTTCACGCCATTAAACGCGTTTACCATTTCGGGGCTCGACGCCAGATCGTCCACGACAAAAGCGATGGTGCCGTCTAACGCCGAGGGTCGAGGCGCGCTGTCCTGGGGTTTCCTGAGTTGAGAGGGCATGGCGTATCCAAGCGTGTTGGCGGCATCCAGGACTCTTTGCTTTGTGTCCTCGGAGATTTTGACGGAATCGTTCTTGTTTAGAACCAGCGATACTGTCGTCTGTGAGCACCCGGCGACGCGTGCAATATCATGCATCGTTATGCGCTGCCGGCCCGCGACTCGTCCCACGCCCCTGTGCTGCCCGGTCTTGTTCGCTTGATCGTTCATCGCTCAACCTTTTTGTTCGCTTCCTTTTTATCGACTATGCGGAGGACACGCAACTAATATTAGTGAATAGTAATTAATATTAGTGTTGACGAAATAATATTATTAGTGTTTTGATCGGCAGTGCGGTCGCCAATGTGGTCTGACCGAGCAAACGCGGGAGGCGAAATTGCGGTCTGTGGTGGGGGAGTTGGGTCAGGTGGTTCGGCATTCGATGTTCATCGATGGCCGCTTTACCGACTCTGACGCGGACACGGTTGGTGTCGAGAACCCTGCAAATGAAGAGATCGTTGCGCAAGTTCCAGATGGCGGTGCCGCTCATGCGGATGCGGCCGTCGAGGCGGCCCATCGTGCTTTTGGCTCGTGGTCCTCGCGCCCGGCGATCGAGCGGGCGCGACTGGTTCAGCGGTTGGCCGAAGCCATCCGGATTGACGCCGGGCGTCTGGCAGCCTTGATCACGGTCGAGCAGGGCAAGCCGATCACGCAGGCCCGAAGTGAAGTTGATGCTGCTGTTACCTTTCTTTGCCATGCGGCTGAAGAGGCCCGGAGGATTTCGGGTGACATAGTGGCTTCGGACAACAAGTCCGAGGAAATCCAGATCCGGCGTCATCCTTATGGCGTTGTTGTTGCGTTGACGGCCTGGAACTATCCGTTGGCATTGGCCGCCAGGAAAGTCGGGCCTGCGCTGGTCGCGGGCAACACTGTCGTTCTGTTGGGGCACGAAATCACGCCGCTGTCCGGTCTCGCGATCGCCGAGCTTGCCGAAAAGGTCGGGTTTCCGCCCGGTGTTCTGAATGTTCTGACAGGCAAGGGGCCGGTGGTAGGGCAGCGGTTGGTCGAACACCCCGATACCTCACTGATCACAATGACCGGCAGTACGCGCGCCGGCAAAGAGATTTTTCGCGCCGCGGCCGACCGGATCAAGGTTGTCCGGCTCGAGCTTGGCGGCAAGGCTCCGTTCATCGTGATGGAGGATGCGGATATTGACGCTGCTGTTTCGGCCGCCATTGCCGCCCGGTTTGCCAATTGCGGCCAGATTTGCACCTGCAACGAGCGTATGTATCTACATCGCGGCATTGCGGATCAATTTCTTGAAAAATTCGTGTCTGCGGCCTGCGCTTTGTCGATCGGGGATCCGATGGAGGACTGCGATCTGGGTCCCAAAGTAAGCAAGGCCGAGGTGTCCAAGGTCGACGAAATCATCAAGCGCAGCATCACGGAAGGTGCCACGGTCCATCTGGAAGGCGGCCCCCTGTTGGACAGCGCGCACCGCAAAGGACACTGGATGTCCCCGACGGTTCTCGAGGTCTCCGACAACGGCAATGCCGCGATGCAAGAGGAGGTATTTGGCCCTGTGGCGACAGCCATGCGAGTCGAAGATTTTGATCAGGCGATAGACGTAGCGAATGACACATCATTCGGGCTGTCTGCCTATCTCTTTACGGCATCGCACCGGCGATTGATGGAGGCCCCGAGCCGTTTGAAGTTCGGCGAATTGTACCTGAACCGCTCCAATGGTGAGGCCGTACAGGGATTTCACACCGGTTGGGGTTTGTCCGGGGTTGGGGGCGAAGACGGCGCGTATGGCTTCGATGGCTATCTGAGGAAACAGACGACTTACATGAATTGGGCATGACCTAAAACTCGCGGTCAAAACGGAGGCGACCGCACCAATGGAGGAGGAATAACCATGAAACGCAGAACTCTTTTGATCTCGACGGTTGTCGCAGGTGCGCTGTTGGGCACCACGGTGATCGCGCAGGATCTGCCACCGCTTGAGCAGAAGGATCGCTACAAGGTCGGCTTTGCGCAGATGGAGTCGAACAATCCGTGGCGCATTGCCGAGACAAAATCGTTCCATGATACGGCCGAGGCCTGTGGCTGGGACCTTATCGCGACGGATGCGGCCGGATCTGCGGCCAAGCAGGTTGCGGATGTGGACAGCATGATCGCCCAAGGCATCGACGTTCTGTTTCTGCCCCCGCGGGAAGAAAAGCCGTTGATCCCAGCCGTTATGAAAGCACGCGCCGCCGGCATTCCCACTTTTCTCGTGGACCGCTCGGTTGATCCGGCCGTCGCCAAGCCAGGCGAGCATTTCGTAGCATTCCTGGGATCGGACTTCATTGATCAAGGCAACCGGGCCGCACAGTGGCTGATGGAGAATTTCGACGGCGACAATGGCGTCATCGTCCAGTTGGAGGGCACGACTGGTTCTTCACCTGCAAATGACCGCAAAAAAGGTTTCGACGACGCGATTGCAGCGGATGACCGCTTTGAGATCGTGGCTTCTCAGACCGGTGACTTTGCGCGCGACCTGGGTCGTCAGGTGATGGAAACCCTGCTGCAGGCGCACCCCGATGTGAACGTGGTCTACGCCCACAATGACGAGATGGCGATCGGTGCGATCCAGGCTCTGGAACTGGCCGGCCGCAAGCCCGGCGAGGACGTGACCATCGTTTCGATCGACGGGACACGCGATGCACTTCAGGCTATTATCGATGGCAAGATGGGGGTGACGGTGGAAAGCTCGCCCTTCTTCGGACCTCTGGCTTGTGAAGTCATGAATAAATACGCAGCTGGCGAGACGATCCCGGAATGGGTGAAAGTCGAAGATCGCATCTTTACCAAGGACAATGCGGCCGATCACATCGACGAAGCCTATTGATTCTCCCTGGTGGGTGGTGCTGGCCTGTGGTCGGCGCCGCCTGCAAGCAATCGGAGGAAGACATCTCATGAATGCGCTCGTCTCGATGTCGGGAATTGAAAAGTCGTTTGCCGGCGTACCGGCACTTAGCCAGGCCAACCTGGAAATCGCGCCCGGCGAGGTTCATGCGCTGATCGGCCAGAACGGTGCCGGAAAATCGACGATGATCAAGGTTCTGACCGGAGTTTACGATCGGGATGCCGGCGACGTTCATCTGGCGGGTGTGCCGAGCCGCATCTCCACTCCGCGCGAAGCGCAGGAATCCGGAATTGCCACCATCTATCAAGAGCTCAACCTGGTACCGCTGCGGTCAGTGACTGAAAACATCATCATGGGGTACGAGCCCAAACGTCTCGGCTTTCTGGTCGACTGGCGCGAGGGCAACAGGCGCGCACGCGAGGTGCTTACGCGCTTTGGCATAGATATCGACGTGACCGAGCCGCTAGGAAATTTCTCGACAGCGATCCAGCAGTTGGTTGCAATTGCGCGGGCTGTTTCGCTGGATGCGAAACTTGTCATCATGGACGAACCTACGTCGTCGCTGGATGCCAGCGAAGTCGAGGTGCTGTTCGGTGTTGTGCGCGAGTTGAAGAAACAGGGCGTGTCTGTTCTTTATGTTTCGCATTTCATCGATGAGCTGTTCCAAATATGCGATCGAGTCACAACGATGCGAGATGGGCGCACCGTCAGCACGCGTAACGTCCAGGACACGACCAAACTGGAAATGATCGCGGACATGCTGGGCCGCAACAAGGATGAGATCGCGGCAGACGGTTTGACGGACTTCGCAGGTGCCAAGGCCAAGAAAGGCGATATCGTTTTGCGGGCGGACTCTGTTTCAACAGGCCCGCGGCTGACGCATTTCGACCTCACGCTCCACCGCGGGGAAATCGTTGGGCTGGGCGGATTGCTGGGCTCTGGCCGGACCGAGGCGGCGCGCGCTTTGTTCGGAGTGGACGGGAAACGCAGCGGCGCAATCGAGTTGCATGGCACGGTCGGTCAACCGTCCGGACCGGGTGACGCGATCGCAAACGGCGTCGGCTTTCTGACCGAAGATCGCAAGGCCGAAGGGATCGTTCCAGACATGTCTGTGCGCGAGAACATGACGCTGGCCCTGCTGCCGAAACTGGCCAGCCGTGGTCAGATCGACTTTGCCCGCGAGCGCGAGATCGTTCAGGCCTTTATCGACGATCTGGGCATCAAGGCGGCGCATATGGACCAACCCATTCGAGAACTGTCCGGTGGCAACCAGCAAAAGGTGCTGCTTGCCCGTTGGCTGGCGACGCAGCCCGACATCCTGATACTCGACGAGCCGACCCGAGGCGTGGATGTTGGCGCCAAGCGAGAGATCCAATCGTTCATTCGGTCTTATGTCGAGAAGGGGTTTGGTGTCGTCCTCATCAGTTCGGAATTCGAAGAACTGGTGGAAGGCGCTGACCGCATCGTTGTCATGCACGAGGGACGCTCGGTCAAGGAACTGACCAACCCCGGGGTCACCGAGAACATACTGGTGCGCGCGCTTGCGCATCATGAAGAAGGAACTGGTTCATGGACCGCGCAATGAAGTTGCCGCAACGGGTCGCATCAATGCCCTTCCGCTTTCACGGCGGCATCGCCGCGTTGGTCGCCCTATTAGTATTCAACGCGTTTTTCACACCTAATTTCCTGCAACTGCAAACCCTGTTCGTAAATATCAGCCAGGTCGCTACGATCGCCATCGTGGCCATGGGGATGACGCTGGTAATCGCCACGGGTGGGATCGATCTGTCGGTTGGGGCGGTCATGGCGCTGGCGGGGGCGCTTGCTCCGCTGATCTTTCTGTCGGATCTGGGCGCTGCCAATCCGATGCTAGGCGTCACTTTGGCCATTGTCCTGCCGCTGTTCATTGCGGGGCTATGCGGGGTATTCAACGGCGTGATGGTTGCCGTGTTGAACGTGCAGCCCATTGTTGCGACGCTCATTCTCTTCATCTCTGGTCGCGGTATTGCCCAAGTCTTGACGAACGGGAACCTGCAGACGTTTTCAAACCCTTCATTCAGTTATCTTGGAACTGGTAAAGTGCTTGGTTTGCCGTTCCAGGGCTGGCTGGCGCTGGCCATTGCCTGTGTGCTGTTTTGGGTGATCACCAGAACCACATGGGGCCGTTACCTGTTGGCCATAGGGGGCAATGAACGTGCGGCCTATCTGTCGGGTGGTCCCGTCCGACGGGTCAAGATCGGGGCCTATGTCATCTGCGCGGTGCTTGCGGGCCTAGCCGGTTTGATCGTGGTTGCAATCAACTCGGCCTCGGACGCCGCGCGCAACGGCAATCTGATGGAGCTTGATGCCATCGCGGCCGCGGTTGTTGGCGGGGCTCTTTTGCAAGGCGGGCGAGCGCCGATCTTTGGTGCCATACTGGGTGCCGTCATCATCCAGTTGGTCAAATATACATTGTTGGCCAACGGGGTAGAGGACGAAGTTGCACTGATCGCCAAGGCCGTCATCATTATCCTGGCCGTTTGGGTCCAGCAGTTTCGGAGGGTTTAATCGATGTTGGATGAAACGGCTTTTGACCTGCGAAAATACCTTCGACGTAATTCGGCCTCGGTGACGGTGTGGATCGCACTGCTGGCTTTGATTCTGTTCGGGCTGATGCGCTATGACAACTTTGGCAGCGCCTACAATTTCTCGTCTTTCCTGAATTACAACGCGATGTTCATCGCGATTGCGCTGGGCATGTGTTTTGTGATCATGACCGGCGGGATTGATCTGTCGGTCGGATCCGTGGCGGCGTTTACCTCGGTTGTTGCGGCCTATCTCAGCCCGTATGGGATTCAGGTTGCGTTGCCGGGGGCCGTTCTTGCCGGGGTTGGTTTCGGGGCGATCAACGCCTTTTGCATAATCATCCTTCGGATCCCGCCCTTCATCGCCACGCTGGCCACCATGCTGGCCGCAAAAGGCGGCGCATTGGTGATTTCGGGCGCCCAGACAATTTCGGTCGATTGGGGGTCGAACTTCACCAAGCTTGGCATGGGGCAGGCGTTTGGCATGTTTCCATGGGCAATCGTCATCGTGGCCGGACTGACTCTGGCACTTTGGTTGGTGCTGGAAAGAACAACCATCGGGCGGACCGTCTTGGCGATCGGTGGCAGCGAGGATGCCTCGAACCTCATGGGTCTCAAGGTCAATCGCGCCAAGGCTTTTGTCTACCTGCTGTCGGGGGGCTGTGCGGGGCTGGCCGGAGTCTTTCTGGCCTCGGGTTTTGGAGCTGGGCAACCCCTTGAAGGCATCGGATGGGAATTGTCAGCCATCGCTTCCGTGGTTGTAGGCGGTACTTTGTTGACGGGTGGGATGGGATCGATCCCTGCGACGGTCGCCGGAGCGCTGTTGCTGGGGCTGGTCTTCAACGTTCTAAACTTTGAAAACGGTCAGGGCACCATCAGTTTCAGTGCCTATTGGCAAATGGTCATACGTGGAGGCTTTCTATTTGCGGTCATCCTTTTACAGTCTCGGGTTATTGCTAGGCAGCAGAAGGTCTTAGGTTAATGAATCGCATAGAAAGTGTATCAGCGCGGCTGTTCAACGTTCCGCTCGCCGAAGTCCTAGTCGATGCCAAACATGGGGATCACACGTTTTTTCAATTGATCACTGTCACCATTCAAACCTCTGATGGGGTCGAGGGGGTCGAGGGGGTCGGGTATACCTACACCGGGGGCAAGGGTGGTCATGCCATCTTAGCGATGATCCAGCATGACCTGGCACCGTTCCTTGTTGGACAAGACGCCGAACAGATCGAAAGCCTGTACGATGCCATGCAGTGGCACGTGCACTACGTCGCACGGGGTGGGATCGCCTCGTTTGCCATCTCGGCCGTGGATATTGCACTGTGGGATATTCGCGGCAGAACGCAGAATGCGCCATTGTGGCAGATGGCCGGTGGAGCGTCCAAACGGTGCAAGGCCTATGCCGGCGGGATCGACCTGAATTTCTCGTTGGAGAAACTGCTGCGTCAGACCGAAGGGTACCTTGCGCGTGGGTTCAACGCAGTCAAGATCAAGGTCGGTCAACCAGACCTGGCCGACGATCTTGCACGTGCCCGGGCGGTACGCGAGATGCTGGGGCCGGACCGGTTCTTCATGGTCGATGCGAATTACTCTATGAGTGTCGAACAGGCCATCGTCGCTGCCAGAGGGTTCGCCGACTGCGATATCCTGTGGTTCGAGGAACCGACAATTCCAGACGACTACAAAGGTTATAGCCAAATTGTCGAAGCGACGGGCGTTCCCCTTGCCATGGGTGAAAACCTGCACACCATACACGAATTTGAATACGCCTTTGATGACGCGAAACTGAGTTTTATCCAGCCCGATGCCTCAAACTGCGGTGGAATCACCGGCTGGCTGCGCGTGGCCGCGCTAAGCGCACAGCACGGCATTCCGGTTTGCAGTCATGGGATGCAGGAGCTGCACGTCAGCCTTGTTTCTGCGCAACCCAACGCAGGCTGGCTAGAAGTACACTCATTCCCGATAGACCAGTACACGACCCGTCCACTAGTTGTCGAAGACTGTCTGGCCGTGGCCCCGGATACCCCGGGAACCGGAGTGGAATTCGACTGGGACAAATTGAATGCGGAACACAAGGAGATGCATAGATGACGACCCAGACGATCACTGCCGCATACTACAGAGGTGAGAAGAGCTTTGCAGTAGAGCAAGCCCAAGCGACAGATCCGGGTCCCGGCGAGGCTGCCATTCGTGTTGCCTATTGTGGGATTTGCGGGACGGATATGCACGTCTACCACGGCAACATGGATGCCCGCGTCGGCCTGAACCGGGTGATTGGGCATGAGATGTCAGGTGTGGTCGAAGCGGTGGGCGAGGGCGTCGATACGGTCGAACCCGGCCAGAAGGTCGTTGTCCGACCGCTTGATCACTGCGGAGAATGCCCAGCTTGCAAGCGGGGGCATCAGCATATCTGTCAGAATCTCAAGTTTCTCGGCCTCGACACCGATGGCGCTATGCAAGAGATCTGGACTGTTCCGGCCCACACGTTGCACGTTCTGCCGGATGACTTGCGCATGGATCATGCGGCGCTGATCGAGCCGGTTGCCGTTGCCTGCCACGATGTGCGGCTGTCTGACCTGCAACCTGGAGAGGACGTTGTCGTTATCGGCGGCGGCCCGATTGGCATCCTGGTTGCCATGGTTGCGCGGGACGCGGGTGGAAATGTCGTAATTTCCGAAGTGAATCCGAACCGTCTTGCGATAGCTGAAAAACTTGGCTTTGACACGATCAACCCAATCGAAACCGATCTGGTGTCCACAATCAACGCGCGCACGGGCGACAAAGGGGCAGATGTAGTTTTCGAAGTGTCGGGAACGCAGCCCGGTGTTGATGCGATGACCGCTGTTGCAGCGACTCGGGCCCGGATCGTAATGGTCGCGATCCATGCTCAAAAGCCCCAGATCGACCTGTTCCAGTTCTTCTGGCGAGAGCTGCAACTGATCGGTGCTCGGGTCTATGAGCCAGAGGATTACGAGAAAGCCATTGCAGTTGTCGCCTCGGGCGGAGTGGACGCGGATGTTGTGATCACGGACGTCAGCCCTCTGGCAGACATCCAGGCCGCGTTCGAAGCACTGGATCGCAGCCCAACCGCAATGAAAAGCCTGATCGAAGTAGGACCGCGTTCATGAGTGTTTTGCAAAGTTTCGACCTGACGGGAAAGACGGCCCTTGTGACCGGGTGCAAACGCGGTATCGGGCGCGGTATGGCCGAAGCATTGGCATCGGCCGGAGCCAATATCATCGGAGTGTCCGCATCGCTCGAGCTGTCTGGCTCGGATGTCGAAAAAGCCGTGACGGCGATGGGACGCAATTTCCGGGCCTACCAATGCGACTTCTCGGATCGCGCCGCGCTGCATGGGTTCATTGATCAGTTGAGGGCCGACGGACAAGCCCCTGATATACTTGTCAACAATGCCGGCACGATCAAACGCAAACCCGCCGCCGAACACCCGGACGACTGGTGGGACGAAGTGATGGAGGTGAACCTGTCCTCGCAGTTCGTTCTGTCACGCGAGATCGGCAAGGACATGCTGGCGCGCGGCTCGGGGAAGATCATCTTCACTGCATCGCTGCTGACATTTCAGGGTGGCATCACCGTTCCGGGCTATGCGGCCTCGAAAGGCGGGATTGGACAGCTGACCAAAGCCTTGGCCAACGAATGGGCCGGGCAGGGCGTAAACGTGAATGCGATCGCGCCTGGCTACATCGCGACCGACAACACCCAAGCCCTGCGGGATGATCCGGTCCGGTCGAAGTCGATCCTGGAACGAACACCCCAAGGCCGTTGGGGTACGCCTGTTGATTTTGCTGGACCGGTGGTCTTTCTGGCCTCCGCTGCGTCGGACTTCGTCAACGGTGAAATCCTTGTAGTCGACGGGGGCTGGATGGGGCGTTAGCACTGCCAACGCTCCATGTGATCCAAGGCATCACGTCCCGATGTAGTGCACCTTCAATCGGCGTGCCTTGGGTGCTTCCCGATGTTCGAACAGGTATAGGCTTTGTACGCGACCCAGCGGAAGCTGCCCCTGTTCGACCGGGATCGATACCTGAGTTTGCGTCAACAGCGCCCGCAGATGCGATGGAGCGTTGTCGTCCTCGGTCGGGCGGTGGTGATACTTGACTGGTGACTTGGGTACGAGTTTCTCGAAGAACGTCTCGATATCCTTGAGCACATCGGGATCGGCATTGGCCTGCACCAATAGCGCGGCACCGGTGTGGACGCACCAAAGGGTCAACAGGCCCGAGACAAATTCGTGTTCGGACACCGCACGCTGCACGATCCCGCTGATGTCTATGAGGGATTTGCCCGGCGTTTCAATGGACAGGTCAAAAAACTCTTGCTTCATCCAGCAGGCCCTTTCCTTGATTTCACGCGAACGCGCCCAGCTTTCTACACCCCATTTGGCATTCAGCAATGGGGATCAAACTTTTGATTTTGAACGCATATTGACTGCACGTTCATGCAAACAGGCTTTTGAACCTGTCCACACACAGACGAAAACCATCTTCGAAATTCCCGTTGCCGGGGTGATAAACGCTTTCGAAAGAAATGACGCCATCATAGCCGTCGGATCTGAGTGCGTCCGCGATGGGTTGGAACAATGGCGCAAGCTGACCTTCCCCCATGCGGCGCACTTCCAGTGTTGCCCGCGGCGTGTCGACCTTTACGTCCTTGATATGAATGTGACCCAGATAGCCGCCGCGCAGTTCTTCATAACCGTCCGGGTATGCCAGTTCATGGCACCAGCAGTTGTTTCCGGGGTCCCACAGCACTTTCAAAGAGTCTTTGGCGTCCAACTCGTCAATCAGCTTTCGGGCTGTATAGTTGGAATTGACCAGCGTGCCGTTTCCGGTTTCCACGACAAGCGTCACGCCCTCAGCTCTTGCCAGTTCAACCGCCGGCGCGATCAGCGGTGGCATCGAGTCCCATACCCCATGCGCTACGTTCCACTTCTCGGCGCCGTTTTTTCCCCACAGTATCTGCTCTTTTCGTTGCGTCATGATCCGAACCAGCGGAGACCCAACAACATGCGCCATGTCGATTACGCGTTTCAAGGCGTCCATATGCCGAGTGTGGAGGTCGTCGCCGGGCCTATTGGCAGCTGTCATCCCCGCAAAGATATGGCGCGACAGACATGACACAGGCTTGCCCCGGTCGCGCAAAAGCGCGTCGATCTCGGCAATTTGCTGCGGGGAATGATCCCCGACCTCCGCATCGCCAACGAATTGAAGCTCTGCATAGTCCAGGCTGAACTCGTCCATCACGTCCACGGCATGCCGCAGATCGCGGGAAATGCCGTCGCAAATTACACCCAATTTCATGTCCGGTCCCCTCAGCGATGCAATTCTGCGCCAACGATCTCTTCGATGACGCGAGTACACACCCAGTTGTCGCCATTCGGGTATTTAGTTTTTCCTGCGTGAAAGATCTGCATTGCGGATGACGCTGTGTGCATGGGAACGCCCAATGCACCGGCGAGTGCCAGCGAGATCGTCAGGTCCTTATGCATGGTTGCGATATGGCTGCCGGTGGCCTCGAACTTGCGATCAATGATGTTTTCAAGGGCGGAATTCACGACGCCGCACCCCGCGCTGGATGAGGAGAAAACATCAAGCAATGCCTGACCGCTGACACCGGCTTTGGCCGCCAGGGCCGCAGCCTCGAATGTGGCGGAAAAGATCGATCCGATCAGGGATTGCAGGCAGGCTTTCACGGTTTGCCCGTCGCCAGCGTTTTCTCCGACTCGATGAATTGTTGCAGACACTGCCTGCATGACTTCGGCGTTTCGGTCCAGCACATCCGCAGCACCGGCAGCCATCATCGTCAATGTGCCGTTCTGCGCGCCGGGAAACCCACCTGAGACCGGCGTGTCGATCAGATGTATGCCCGAGCCTTCCATATCCTGCCCGATGGCGCGGGCTTCGGTCGGGGTAATGGTCGCCGACAGGATGACCGTTCCGCCTTTGGCCATGTTCGCAACCAGCCCGTTTTCACCCAGAATGACATCGCGGGCCTGATCTCCGTTCATCACCATGACAAACACACTGGCGGCGTGTCGACCGACCTGTCCCACGCTGTCCTTGGGTCGGCCGCCCATGTCAGCAAATGCCGTCATGCGCGTCTCGCTCAGGTCGAAACCAGATGTTTCAAAGCCATTCTTGATCAGGTTCTTGGCAAGGCCGCTGCCCATGTCGCCAAGACCTATTACGCCTGCAGTATTCATTTGGGCTCCTCCCGATATTTCGCCGTTGCCGTATGGCAGGCGTTTCGAAAAATGATGCCTAATCGCATCGGTTTTCGCGGGAGTTTCACGCGTCTTGAACAGACGTCGGGCGAGTCCGGAAGACACCCCGCTGCCCGTTTACGTAACGTAAGTAAACGAAGAATGCGGCGCTCAGGCAAGCAAAGAAGTGTTGCGGGCGAAAAGAAACCGCCTGATCCGACGCGTTAGGAGAACGCCGCCATGATGCCGCGCAGTTCCGCAAGCCCGCGCATACGCCCGATCAACGGATAGCCGGGAGTACTGTGTCCACCCAGATCGCTCAGCAGTTCTTGTCCGTGGTCGGGCCGCATCGGAATTTGCAAGTCGCCACGCCCTTGGGATTTGCGGCGGCGCTGTTCGTTCATCAGTTCGCGAATGGTGCCGACCATGTCGGTGTCGCCCTCCAGATGCGAGGCCTCAAAGAAGTCCGGCTTCTGGCTGTCTGATCCGGCGATGCGTTTGGTATTCCGCAGATGGACAAAGTGAATTCGGTCGCCATGCCTGCGCACGAAGTCCGGCCCATCAAATTCGGGGGAGACTCCCAGCGATCCGGTACACAACGTTGCGCCGTTCGCCAGCAAATCAACCGCATCCAGAACGACGCCGTAGTCATCGGTGCTGGACATGATCCGCGGCAGACCAAGCAACGAGAACGGCGGATCATCCGGATGACAGCACAAGCGTAGTTCTAGTTCTTGGGCGACTGGGGCGACCTCTGACAGGAAGTCGATCAGGTTTGCGCGAAGCCGGTCACGATCGATATGTGCATAGGTCTGCAACAAAGCGCGCACGTCCTGCACGCTCCACTGATCATTCGCGCCAGGCAGCCCTGCAGTGACATTGTGTTGCAACTGGGCCTTGGATTCATCCGACATGCGCAAGAAGCGATCCTTGGCCGTTTGCTGGACGACGCTGGAATAGTCTTCGGACGCGCCCGGTCGCTTGAGAATATGTATGTCGAAAACAGCAAAATCGGTCAGGTCGAACAGCATGGCTGTTCCGCCGTGCGGCTGCGGGGCGCGAAGGGCGGTGCGCGTCCAATCCAGGATTGGCATGAAGTTGTAGCAAACGACTTTGATGCCACGGGCGGACAGGGACCTGAGGCTGGACTTATACGCCTGCAGATGTTCAGCCATGTCTGCGGACTGTGTTTTGATCGCCTCGGAGACGGGCAGGCTTTCGACAACGTCCCAACTGTACCCGGCAGTAGCCAGAACTGCCTGCCGATCGGCGATGCTTGGTTCGTCCCAGGGCTGTCCCGGCGGGATGTGATGCAGCGCGGTGACGATGCCCTGAACCCCGACTTGATGGAGAGCGGCCAGGGCGATCGGATCATCGGGTCCGAACCAACGCCAGCATTGTTTCATGGCAGCCATCCTTCATACAGCGGGTGATCGGACCTGATGGGAAGAGCAACGCGCTGCCCGGTGCGCGCCGCGTGATAAATCGCGGTCACAAGGCCGATGGACGCGGCGCCATCCTTCAGCGTAACGGCCGAATTTGCCTCGGACCGCAGCGCCCTGCCGACTTCGGTAAAGAACCCTTCGAAACCTGTTGGCTCGTCAGTGGCGGCTGCAAGGGCCTCGTCGATAGCGGCTTGATTCACAGGGTCTCGCGCGACGAATGTCCAGGGCGTTTGACCCGGGGCATAGGGTTCGGTGCCAGAGGTGGCGGTCACCTTTTCAAAGACGAACCGCAGGCGGGTTTCGTCCGTGGCGGCGCCCAAGGTGATATTGCTTGTGCACAAAGCACCGGAAGTCATGCCAAAACAGATCGCGGCGCAGTCTTCGGTCTCGATCGGGTTGACCCGCGTTGTCGCCATTGCAGACACCCAGGCGATATCACCCGCAATATGAGTCAGCAGATCATGGTTGTGGATGGCATGGCCCAGCACTGCGCCGCCGCGTTCACCGGCCCATGTTCCTCGCCACGGCACTGCGTAATAGTCAGCCCTTCGGGACCAATGAGTTTCAAGCGCGGCAGTTTGGACCGCTCCGGTCAGGCCTGCGCGTTGCAAGTGGCGCAATTGGGCAAGTGACGGGCCCCACCGGTATTGAAACACCGGAAACACCTGCTTGCCCGCGTTGCGTGTGGCTGCCGTGATCCGATCCACATCTTGCATCGAGGTCGCAAGAGGCTTTTCGCAGACAACGTGTTTTCCTGCGGCCAGTGCCGCAAGCGTGGTTGGTACATGCAGATGCGGCGGCAGGCAGATGTCGATGACATCAATCGCCGGATCATCCAGAGCGTCCTGAATGTTGGTTAGTGCTCGAAAATCCGAGTTCTGCCGTATCTGTTCGATCCGGTCCGTATTCTGGTCGACCACGGCGGCTACGCGGAAGGTGCGGTCAAGCCGTTCCAGAGCGTCCAGATGTTGCGCACCGATACCTGCGCCAAGGATCGCAACGTTGATCATCTGCGTTCCGCCATTTCCTGCGCGTGCAGTGCCAGCTCCATGACCGTAAAGCAGTGGGTCTGTGTCATCGCGGTTTCGGTCCGGCTGCGGATGTCATCGGCCAGGCGCGCGAAGTAGGGAAGGCCGGCGTCGGCTGCGTCGATCTTTTGGCAGGTTTCACCATTGACGAGGATCAGATGGTCTGTCCCTGAGGCGCCACCCACATCGACGTATTTCCGCAACTCGATATATCCTTCGGTTCCGAGGATCGTCAGACGACCATCCCCCCAGTTTGGCAAGGCATCCGGCGTGAACCAGTCAACCCGGATGTACCCGGTACCATTCTCGCTTCTTAGATTGAGTTCTCCGAAATCCTGCAATCCGGGATCTTTGGGGTTTGCGTAGTTCGCCACATAAGCGTTCGTGATTTCTGCGGTTTTCGAACCTGTGTAATGCAAGAACTGATCGATTTGATGCGAGGCGATGTCGGTCAGAATGCCGCCATAGCGGTCACGCTGAAAAAACCAATCCGGCCGGGTTGCCCGGTTCAATCGGTGCGGGCCAAGCCCAACCGTCTGGATCACGCGCCCGATGGCACCGGACTCGACCAACTCGGTCGCCCGGGTGCTGACGGGCGTTTCAAATCGTTCGGAAAAATTCACCGACCAGATTCGACCGGTGTCGGCGGCCGCTCGCTTGATCTGGTCGAGTTGCTCGAACGTCGTGCAGCCCGGCTTGTCGCTCATGACATCCATGCCGTTTTGCATGGCGCGGATCGTCAACGCGGCCCTATCTGCCGGTATTGCCGAAATCAGCGCCAGATCCGCCCCACTGGTTAGGGCGTCTTCCAGTCGGGCCAGCCGCGGAATATCGGGAAACCTTTTGACGTAGCCCGGTAGCGTTTCCGGATCGCCTTGTGTCCAGTAGCCAACGCAGTCCGCGCCGATTTTACGCATGTTTTCCGTCATGCCATAGATATGGCGGTGGTCCAGGCCAAGGGCGACGCAGGTCAGGCTCATGAGATGACTCGTGTTTTCTGGCCGGTTCGATTGGCGATCTGCATCGCGTCTATGACGGCGTTGGTCAAAAGGGCACTGCGTCCGGTGGCCATGGGCAGCGTGCCATCGGCAACAGCCTTGGCGAAATCCTCGATGACCGCCTGATGCCAAGCATGGGTGAACGCCATGGGATCGGCCCCTCCGCCTGTGGCGGACGTTTCGCCAACCGTGGATTTATGATCATCGAAAGTCGTTAAGGTCAGGACACCTGACTCCAGATGCGCTTTGGCGCGTGTGCCTCGGATGGTAATGGACTCAGCGGCCCCGGGATATTCGGCAGTAGTCGCCATCATAGTGCCCACTGCGCCGTTATCCATTTCAAAGATTGTACCTGCCCAATCCTCAGCTTCGAGATCGTGTAACGGAGTTTTTCTCATCATGGCTTGAATGTCCGAGATCGGCCCCAGCAGCCACATCGCAAGGTCAAGCGTGTGGATTGCCTGCGAGATCATGACACCGCCTCCGTCGCGCGCATAAGTGCCGCGACCCGGCTCGTCATAGTAGCTCTGATCGCGCCACCAGGGGACACGGATCTCCACCGTGGCGATCGCGCCCAGCTCACCCTGTTCAATGGCTGATTTCAGCGCCTGCGAGGCGGCGCGGGCGCGGTGCTGAAAGACTATGCCCAGCGGCACACCGGATACCTCGCACTGCTCGACGATGGCCGTCGCGGCGCCCAGCGTTCTCTCGATGGGCTTTTCCATCAGGATCGGTTTCGAAGCGCTCGAAAGAACCCGAACCAACTCTGAGCGCTGATCGGGCGGTGTTGCGATGATCGCAAAGTCGACGTTTGGGTCGTCTGCGATTTCCTCGATCGAGCCGAATGCGCGGGTGCCGTTTCGCCGCGCGAACTCAGCTGCTTTTTCAGAGTTGCGCCCGAGGACGCCGGCAAGACTGAGGCCTTGATCCGATGCTTGAATGGCAGCGACATGCGTGCCCGAAACCATCCCCAAACCAATCAGCGCAATATTCATTCATTCCCCCGGATCACTCGGTCAGTCTGCGGGTTCGAACGGGAAAGATGCAACCATTAAAAACTGTGTTAACAATTGCGGGCAGCAGTATCGGAGGCAGAATTGACTGGCAATTTGAATGGCATGGCTGAAAACCTGTACTTGGGCATCAAGGACCTGCCAATCGTGTCTCCGCATGGTCACTGCGATCCGGGGTGGTTTGCAACCGATGAGCCGTTTCCCAACCCGGCAGAGCTGCTTGTGGTTCCCGACCATTACGTGTTCCGTATGCTCTATTCGCAGGGCGTTCCTTTGTCCGAACTTGGCGTTGGGGAAGAGGGGCGAAAGAAGGATCCCCGCGCCGTTTTTCGCACCTTTGCCGAACACTGGCATCTGTTTCTGGGAACGCCATCCCGGATCTGGATGAGCTACGTGCTGCACGAAACGCTGGGCGTGTCTGAGGCGTTGTCTTCTCGCACGGCTGACCTGATTTATGATGAGATCTCAGAAAAGCTGACGCGTCCCGAATTTCGCCCGAGGGCTTTGTTCGACAGGTTTGGGATCGAGGTTCTGGCCACCACGGATTCCGCTCTTGACGCACTCGTGGAGCATCGGGAGATCCGTACAAGCGGTTGGGGCGGGCGGGTTGTTCCGACGTTCCGCCCAGACGGGGTTTTGGATGGGGCGGACCCGGAGTTCGTACAGAACCTGAATAAGTTGGCCGAGCTGACAGACTGCGATCTGGACAGCTATGATGGCTACCTCAACGCGCTGCGAATGCGGCGGGCTTATTTCATCCAGCTGGGATGTACTGCCACCGACCACGGTATCGAACGCGTGAAGACCGAGTGGCTGGACGACCCGGAAGCGCTGTACCAGCGGCTGAGACGGCGGGAAGGTACCGAACAGGATGCTCGCCGGTTCTATGGGCATATGCTGATCGAAATGGCGCAGATGTCTGTCGATGATGGCCTGACAATGCAGATACATGCTGGCAGCAAGCGCAACACGAACCACGCGGTACTGCGGGACTTCGGACGGGACAAGGGGGCCGACATTCCAATCGCGATGGATTGGGCCACGGGCCTTGAGGCGCTGTTGAACCGGGTCGGTAACTCGGCGGAACTGCGCATCATTCTGTTCACACTGGACGAAAGCACCTATGCCCGCGAACTGGCCCCGATGGCGGGACATTGGCCGTGCCTTCGGATCGGGCCGCCTTGGTGGTTCCACGACAGCCCAGCCGGGATTGCGCGGTATTTCGATCAGGTCGTTGAAACGGCCGGATATTACAATCTGGCCGGATTCAATGACGACACGCGGGCTTTCCTGTCCATTCCTGCACGTCACGAGCTGTGGCGACAGGGTGTGGCGATTCATCTGGCGGAGCAGGTTGCGCGCGGCTATTTCGATCGGGACAGTGCCGAGCATCTGGCGCGATTGCTGGCGGTCGATCTGGCGAAACAGGTTTACAGGTTGCAAAGCTAGATGGGTACAGTTCTTCATTTCGGCCTTGGAAACTTTGCCCGGGCGCATTTGCTGGATTACACGGATCAAGCGGGCGGATGGGACGTTGTCGGCGTCAGCCTGCGTTCATCCTCGGTTCGGGATGGATTGGCCCGACAGGGTTTTGAGTACGATTTGTGCGTACAGGGGCAGGGAGTCCGGCGCATCAAAGCTCTGCGAGACGTTCTGGTCGCGCCCAAGGATCGCGCAGAGATATTCGAT
This sequence comes from Ruegeria sp. CG1, assembly GCF_056537265.1. Taxonomy (NCBI): domain Bacteria; kingdom Pseudomonadati; phylum Pseudomonadota; class Alphaproteobacteria; order Rhodobacterales; family Roseobacteraceae; genus Ruegeria; species Ruegeria sp. CG1. The sequence goes on from NZ_JBQFRF010000001.1 coordinate 63,034, forward strand.
GTGATGGCGGATGCCGAGATCATTTCGGCAACCGTAACCGAGAAAGGTTATCACTTGGACGCCGCGGGCAAGCTGAACCTTCAGGACCCGGCGATTGCCGCCGATCTGGCAGGGCAAGGGCCTGCGACGCTGATCGGGTTTTTAGCTTATGGCCTTGCGGAACGGCGCAAGCCAGTAACGGTACTAAGTTGTGACAATCGCATGGAAAACGGCAAGACGCTCGAAACGGCAGTTGCCGATTTTGCGGAAGCAGCCGGTCTGGACGTGAATTGGGACTCTGTTTGCTTTCCCAACGCGATGGTCGACCGGATCACACCGGCTACCACGGACGCCGTTCGCGCAATCAGCGGCGATCCTATGGCTGTTCCGACCGAGGCGTTCTCGGAGTGGGTGATCGAAGACAGTTTCGCCGGTCCACACCCGGATTGGCCGGGAGTGCAACTGGTCGATGACGTAGCCCCGCACGAGATGCGAAAGCTGCGCATGCTAAACGGTGCCCATTCCCTGTTGGCTTATGCCGGGTTGGAGCGGGGCCTGACCTACGTCCACGAAGCGGTTCGAGACCCGGTTTTGCGCCCGCTGGTTTCTGAGTTGATGAAGGATGCGGGCGCAACGCTGCCCGCTGCACTGCAAGCACAGGTTCCGGATTATGCAGAGGCTTTGTTGCGCCGCTTTGAAAACCCCGAGCTGGCGCACCGTCTGGACCAAATCGCAATGGATGGCAGCCAGAAGCTGCCGTATCGGTTTGTTCCCACACTCCGTGAGACCGGCTCTCAGGCGGTGATTGCAGGGATGCGGGCCTGGATCTCTTTTTGCATGTCCGAGATCGCAAAGGGCAGGGCGCTGAACGATCCTTGCGCATTGGAAATTGCCTCGGCTGTCAAGCAGCCGGACCCGGTAGCGCCGCTTTTGGGTCTCGTTGGCGCTGAGGATCTCGCGCCACTTATCCGGGAATGATCGCGCCGCGGAATTGAACAACGGTGGAAGCCAAATTGTGTCCAGCCATCAGGGCGTCGGCCTGTGATTTCCCCATCAGCAAGGCCGCGAGGTACCCACCGTTGAAACTGTCGCCCGCCGCTGTCGTATCCAGCACGTTTTTGGCAGGTTCATAGGTTTGGTCAGTGTTCTGACCGATGGACAAAGGGCCATTCTCTCCGCGTTTCAACGCACCAACACCGTGATGATCGGCAAAGCGTGCAGCCACCTGGTCCGCGCTTTCCCCGAACAATGCCATCTCGTCGTCAATGGACGGCAGGGCAATGTCTGCACGTTGCCAAAGCCGTTGGTTAATCTGCCGAGCGTGTTGGACGCTGTCCCAAAGACGCGGACGAAAGTTGCTGTCATATACCAACCGAACGGAAGAGCCTTCGAGCCAGTCCAGAAGCGCAAGCCTGACTGCATGCGGAAGAATGGCCACGGAAATCCCTGACAAGTACAGCACGTCGTAACCGTTCAGCGGGCTGAAGTCGTGATCGGCAAAAAGCTGACGGGCGGCCGCCTCGCTGCGCCAATAGGTAAAGCTGCGTTCACCGTCCGCAGATGTCGTGATCGCGTATAGTCCCGGAGAGGCGTTCGGAATGATGCGGATGCCGGATGTTCCGATGTCATGACTGGCGATGAAGTCCACGATACGCCTTGAGAACGGGTCGTCGCCTAGACATGTCACATACTCCACCTGCAGGTCAGGCGCGGCACGGTGCATGTAGATGGCCGTGTTCAGCGTATCCCCCGCGACGCCCACCTTTGCGCCGGTTTCCAGCATGGACAATTCGATCATTGCTTCGCCGATGCAGGCAATTCGCGTCATTTCTTTTCTCTTTTCCAGATGATGAGACCGGCAGCCATGATCAGCGCAGCCCCCGCCAACGTGAATGCGTCCGGTACCGTGTCAAAGAACAGATAACCCCAGATTGCCACGTAGATTAGGAACGAATAGGTGAATGGCATCAACTGGTTCGCCGTTCCAAACCGATGCGCGTTCGTCAGCAGCTGATGCCCGCACCAGCCAAACACACCAAGGCCGATCAGTACAATCAGGCTGCACGTGTTTTCTGGCTGGACCCAAAACCAGATGGCGAACGGCAACAGGACCACCGTACCGGTAAGCCCGAGGTAGAATTGCATAGTGTCAACGGCAACAACCCCGGACAGCCTGCGCGTCATAATCGAGTACAAAGCCAAAGCGGTGGCATTGTATACGATCAGCAGCATGGTCGGATGAAAGGCCGAACCAAACGGCCGTACGACAACCAACACCCCCAGAAAGCCCAGGATGATAGCCGCCCAACGCCATGGGCCCACGCTTTCTTTCAATACAAAGACGGACAGAAAGCACACGATGACCGGGCTTGAGAACATGATTGCCGACACAACGGTCAGTGGCAAAAACCGTAGGGCATAAAAATTGAAAACGGTCGCCGAGATCAGCAGCAAGGCCCGGCTTATCACCTGCCATGGATGGTCAGTCTTGAACCGACCGGCCTCTATCCCGCCCTTGGCGATCACGCCCACTGAGATCACGAAGTGCCCCGCATAGCGCATGAACGCCAACTGAAATGCTGGCACTCCGGCCAAAGCCAACCACTTGGCCCCAAGGTCAACCAACGAAAAGAACAGCCACGCCATCAGCATCAGCACAATGCCAAGGCGCGGCAGGTCAGCGGTGGGGTTGGCGGAGACGGCCATCGATCAGGTGTTGAAACGCTTGACGTAGTAGTCAACCATCTGGCTTACCATGTCATCCGCCTGACCGTGGTCGCGGGCGTCATTCAGCGCCGAAAGCGCGCCCTGCGACATCAAGCTGATAACGCCTGCCTCGCGTGCCATACGGTCATAATACCCAAGGTCTTTTGCCGCGTTCTTGATCGCAAAGGCCAGCTGATTTGGGTCGCTCTCAACGCCATAGGCTTTGACGAAATCCATCATTCCGGAATGCAGCGGCCCTGCGGCCATCACATCATACAGCTGCTTGCGGTCAACACCGGTGATGTCAGCCATGGCAAAGGCTTCGGCCATCGCGTTCGCAACGGTCATTCCGAAGAAGTTGTTGATCAGCTTGATCGTGTGTCCGGACCCAACGGGGCCAAGGTAAAAAACGTTTTCGCCCAAATCTTTCAGTGTCGGCTCGGCCTTGTCAAAAGCAGCCTTGTCGCCAGACGTCATAATGTTGAGCTTGCCTTCCAGCGCGTGTGAAGGTGTCCGGCCAAGCGGTGCATCAAGATAGCTTCCGTCGGCTGCGGCAACCTCCTCGGCCAAGGCGCGTGTACTGCCAGGAAGCGAGGTGCCAAAGTCGATGACAATCGCGCCGGACTTCAATCCCGCAATCACTCCATCTGCACCGTGCATTCGGCTCTCGACCTGTTCGGAGGTGCCCATGCACAGCATCACGATGTCGCTGGCCTGAGCCAGTTCTTGGGCGTTTTGCATCTCGCGGGCGCCTCGGTCAATCGCGGCGTCCAGGTACGTGCGGTCGCGGTTTCCCAATACAGCGACCGAATATCCTTGGTCCAACAGTCGGCTCACCATGGCTCCGCCCATTAGTCCCAAGCCGATAAACCCGATTGATGGTTTGCTCATTGGTTTCCCTTTCCGTGAATGTGTCTGGTTTTTATTCTTGTGTTTGTTGCGGGCGGCTTTGCTTTTTTAATGCTCATATTGCCCGGTGGATAATCATTGGTTTTTGGGTGGTCCGGCATTTGGCCGGGCCGCATGTCCATCAGGCCGGCGCCCGCGCTCGAGTCGTTCGCGCCTTTAGCCCCTGTTCAATCCGTGATGTGACCTCGAGCGTTCGGGCTGCATCCTCGACGTCAATCAGTGGAGGAGCGCCATCGATCACGTCAAGGAAGTGATCCAGCTGCACCTCTAGCGGTGCGCGTTGTTGTTCCGGTCGTGTAAGTTGGTCTTTTTGGGCCGCAGTGCCCCAATCCTGTCCGCGCCACAGGGTCATGGAGGGAAAACTCACAGCGCCACTGGTTCCCGTGATCCAGATCATGTCCTGATGGGTCGTGCCGATGTTCGGGTTTTCGCCGGTTCCGGCCTCAAACCCCCAGGGGCTGGGTGCGGTATCGGCAAAGCTGATAGTGCCCGTCGCGCCGTTTTCGAATGCGATCGCGACAGCCCCGCTTTCGATCCTATCCGACCCGCGGATGGGCGCTCCGGGCAGGGCGACGACATCCGAGATTTCTCCGATCACAAAGCGCAGGACATCGATATCATGCACCAGATTGATCATGACTGGGCTGCCATCGGAAGTCCGCCAGTTCTGTTCAAAATAGCTGTCGGGTTTGCGCATGGCCCACAGCAACGAGACATTGATGACTTGTCCGATCGTACCTTGCGCGATCACCTCCTTCAGGTGTTGCAAGATTGTATGATACCGCCGATGGTGGCCTACAAGACTGCGGACATCGGCCTGGCGAACGGCCGTCTTCAGGCGCAGTGCATCACCGACCGACGCGGCAACCGGCTTTTCGATCAGCATGTGCCAACCGCGAGATGCGGCCAGAATGCCATGTTCGGCATGCAGTCGGGTTGGCGTCGCGATAATGACGCCATCTACCGGGTCCTGCACCTCGTCCATACTAGTAAAACGCGGCGCGTCGATCTGGATCGAGCCATCTGGATCGGCCAACCCGACCAACTGGCAACCGGGATGCTCAATCACGGCGCGGACGTGGCGGATACCGATTAATCCGCCGCCGGCTACAAGGATCCGTTTCACATCACCGCTCCGATTTGCCAGGGAACAAATTCGTAGTCACCCAAGCCCTGCGCCTCGGACTTGGTCCGCGCGCCAGAGGCGACTTGGAGCAGCCGTCGGTATATTTCCTGTCCTTTTTCCTCGACGCTGGCGCCTTTGGTCAGAATGTCGCCCGCATCCACGTCCATGTCTTCGGGCATGCGTGCTGCCAATTCAGAGTTGGTAGCGATTTTCAGCGTGGGTGCCGGTTTGGACCCAAATGCAGAGCCGCGTCCCGTGGTGAAGCACACAAGGTTGCACCCAGCCGCGATCTGCCCGGTCACCGAGGCCGGGTCATATCCGGGGCTGTCCATGAAGGTGAAGCCTTTGGCGGTGATGGGTTCGGCGTATTTGAATACACCGGTCAAAGGGGTGGTGCCGCCCTTCGCCGCTGCCCCCAGCGACTTCTCTAGGATGGTCGTCAGACCCCCTTGCTTGTTGCCGGGGCTTGGGTTGTTGTCCATCGAACCGTGATTGCGAGCGGTATAGTCCTGCCACCAATCGATCAGTCCGATCAGTTTTTCCCCAGTTGTGCGACTAAGGGCGCGGCGGGTCAAAAGGTGTTCGGCTCCGTAGATTTCGGGAGTTTCCGCAAGGACACCTGTGCCGCCTTGCGCAACCAACAGGTCGCAGGCATGTCCGAGCGCCGGGTTCGCAGTCACACCGGACCAAGCGTCCGAACCACCGCATTGCAGCGCAACCATCAGTTCGGACGCCGGGGCTTCGCTGCGCCTTGCCTCATTGGCAATGGGCAGCATCTGATTGATCTTGCTGATGCCCAATTCCACGGTCCGGCGCAATCCGGCGACGTTCTGGATGTTCATCGTTTGGAAGGTGGGACTTTGCTTCAGCCCATACGCGTCCAGCAGCCAGTCGATCTGGTTCATCTCGCAGCCCAGACCGACCATCAGAACGGCAGCGTGGTTGGGGTGTTTTGCAAACCCCCACATGACCCGTTGAAGGGCTTCGAAACCGTCGCCGGAATCGGCCATTCCGCAGCCCGTTCCATGGACAAAGGCCACCACGCCGTCGATGTTCGGAAACTCGGCCAGCTTGTCCGGCGTGAAGTGATTGGCGATCATGCGGGCCGCAGTTGCCGAACAGTTCACTGTGGTCAGAACCGCGATGTAATTGCGCGTGCCGACCCGACCGCTGTCCCGGTGGTAGCCCATGAATGTATCGACCGAGGTGGCAGGTTTGGTGGGCCTGTGATCCGTCGCAAACTCGTAGTCCACACTGGTGTTCCGGAACTCGACATTGTGGGTGTGCACATGGTCACCGGGTTCGATCGGTTGGGTGGCGTAACCGATGATCTGGGCGTATTTTCTGACCGGATCGCCGAGCGCAAGATTCCGCGTGGCGACCTTGTGCCCCGAGGGGATGCGCGCATTGGTCGTGACATCCTCGACCATACTGCCGGCCTCCAGGTGCCGAGTTGCAACCACCACGCTATCCGTTCGATCTAAACGTACAAAAGTCATAATCAGCTTTCTTGGCGGCAGCAGCTAGGCGCAGAACGGTGAGTCCGATGTCCACCGGTGAATATCTATATGCGGCTTACCGGACAGTCTTGCTCGTGCCGCCTCCCAATTGGACTTGCAGACGCGCCAATCTCGCAGCTCGGTTTCGGGGCGCGATCTGGACCTCGCGATGAAGCTGGGGAAATGATCTCGACCGGTCGGCTGGCCTGCCGCGCTAAAGCGGATGTCGAACGACCAGCGGAACCGGTCCGTTTTATTGATCAGCGAAGCGTGTGGCGTCAAAGGGTGAAACAGGATGATCCCGCCGGCCTTGACAGGAAGTGGTACGGCGCGGCCTTCATCAATGAACCCGTCAGCAATGCCTGTCTGCGTCCGGGCACAATGCGGCAGGATGGTTTGGTCCTGTGCCTTCGGCAGCACTTGCAGGCAGCCGTTTTCGACGGTTGCATCGTTGACGGCAATCCACACCGTGACCATGTCGGTCTGATCAGCATCCTCCAGCGCAACCGCTCGGTCCTGATGCCAGTCCGTTGCGGTGATGTGCGCGCGCACCTCGTCCTTGGACAGCTTCAGGGCAGGGGGCTTCAGCCGAACGTGCTGGATTGGATTGCTCACCAACTCTGGCCCGATCAGCTGCTCGACGATGTCAAGCATGGGACGGGCCGTCAGCAAGTCGAACACTGCGGGCCCAATATGGAACGGTGTGTCCGCCATGATCCGATCGCCGGGCAGCGAGATGTCCAGCGGCTGGAAATAGTCGCATCCGGCCTGATAGGCGGACAGAAGTTTGTCCCAGAAGGTCATTCCGGACGGCTCATCCTTGACCAGTCCTTTTTTGTACCAACAGTCATAGAGCCGGTTCAGGACATCCGAGTATTCCGCTTGCACCCGACCCAGGACATCGCGGGGAATTACATCCTCAACCACAAGGTATCCATCGGTCTGGAACTTGCCAATCTGATCCTGTGTCAGCATGGGTGCAACCTCACAACAGCAGCGCGATGATGCCCGGCCAAATCAGAAGAACGGAAAGCGCCAGCAACTGGATCCCGATGAATGGCAGGAAGCCGCGGAAGATATCCGTCAGGCTAATATGTGGCGGGGCCACCGACTTCAGGTAGAACGCGGCCGGGCCGAAAGGGGGCGAGAGGAAGCTGACCTGCATGTTCATACAGAACACGACGCCGAACCAGATGGCGACATGACTCGGCTCCAACTGGCCAAAGACTCCGATTTCCTCGATAGGAAGGCGCAGGACGATCGGGAGAAAGACCGGAATGATCAACAGTACGATGCCGACCCAATCCATGAATGCGCCCATGAACAGCAAGATTAGCATCATTACCAGAATGACCAACATGGTCGGCAGCTCCTGGCCGACGATCAGGTCGGCCACGTATTGGGGCCCGCCAGCAATGGTGTAGGCACCCGCCAGCGCGGCGGCCCCGATCGTAACCCAGATGATGGTGCCTGTGGATTTTAACGTCCGCATCAAGCTGTCCCAAACCAGCTCGAACGATCCTTCGCCCCGCAGGATGGCGATGATCAGAACGGCGAAGGCGCCCATGCCTGCAGCCTCAGTGATCCCTGTGATCCCGCCATAGATCGAACCGAGCACGACGCCGATTACGACCAGCGGCGCGACGAGACCCTTGCCCATTTCCCAACCGATTTTTGCGCGTTGTCTGCCAAAGACGAAGAAAATCAGCAGAAGGGCGACGATCGTGATGCCGGCAAACCAGGGCAGGTAGTCAGCCGTTCCCAGCCTCGCGGGCTCACCCTGGCTGGCAGCGTTCGAGCCTGAGAGCTCGAAAAACGCGGCCCGGATAAACAGAACGGTGGAAAATCCGGCGACAACGATGCTCATGAAGGCACCAAACAGTTTGCGTTTCTCGGCTGGTTCGGGGTCGTTCGGGTCCGGTTCCGGCAGCGGAGCGTGATGAGGATTCAACCGCGTGCGGATGATGATGTACAGGATGATCATCGAGGCCAGCATGAAGCCGGGAATGAAAGACGCGGTGAACAGCGACTTGATCGAGGTTTCGGTGATCAGCCCATAGATGATCAGAACGATCGAGGGAGGGATCATGGTGCCCAGCGACCCAGAGGCGCAGATGACGCCGATCGCGAGATTCTGATCGTAGCCCAGGCGCAGCATCTGGGGCAGGGCGATAAGGCCCAGCAGGACAACCTCACCGCCGATGATGCCGGACATGGCTGCCATGATCACCGCCATGATCGAAGTCACGATCGCGATGCCGCCGCGTGTTCTGGACAGCCAGACATTCAGCGACGAATACATGTCGCGCGCGATCCCGGACCGCTCTAGCAGCGACGCCATGAAGATAAACAATGGCACGGATATGAGCACGTAGTCCGTTAAGAGCCCGTATATCTTCTGCGCCAGGATATAGAGCGGCCCAGTCCCTGGCCGACCGGTGAGAATCCCGTCGCCGAATGAAAACGGGTTTAAAAGCAGTGTCGGTTCGAACTTGAGCACAAGAACCAGAACCGCAAGCGAAGCCGAGGCCAGACCCAAGGGCATCCCGATCGCCAGAAGCACAATCAGGGCGACCATCAGGATGAGTGAGATTGTTCCAATGTCCATCAGTCTTGTCCCACCGCCCGTTTGATCATTTCAATTTCGTCTTCGTCCGGTTCATCTGTGTGGATTTCCGGTTCTTTGTTCCAATCCGCGACCAAGTTTAAAATTGCTTGCATTGCGACGAGCGTAATCACTATCAGCACCATCGGCTGCAACGTCGCCGGGATCGGAGGATTGAAGGCAGAGCCATAAAGCTCCCATTTGTAGAGCTTATTGACGAACACCTGTTTGTAGCTGCCGTAGACAAGAAAGAAGGCAAATAGCACGATCAGTATAGTCGAAACCGTATCAAAAACGCGCTGAAGCCAACGTGGAACTGCGTCGTACATCAGGAATATTCGAATGTGACTGCGTTGCTGCATGGCGTAGTAGCCAGACATTAAAAACACAAAGCTGGCGAACCAGAGTGTCATTTCGTTCGCCCACTCGGTCGGCTTCTCCAGGATATAACGCATGAAGACTTCGTAGAGCATGACGACAGTCATGATTGCGATCATCATCATCGTCACTCGACCTATGAACAGGGCGAAACGGTCCATAACCGTCGAGCCTTCGAACTCCATCGTCGCCGGGCGCACGGTCTTGGTACCAATCACTGCAAGAAACGGTAGAAGGACGAGCGCGGCCATGTCGATGATGTCGACATACCCCCCGAATACGCCAGACAATTCGGGCGTAACGTCGCTGCGCAGATATATTTCAGTTACCTGACTTTTGAGGGATTCAGAGGTGTAAGGCAGCCAGTCCAATAGGAATGCGGGAAGATGCCAAACAAGCCAGCTGGCTGTTGCGACGAAGGCCAACGGTATGAGCCATTCAATTAGTCCGCCTGAGTTCTTGTGCATCGCGTAACCCTCGTCCCTATCCTTCGATCCTGTAGTGATCGATAAAGTCTCGGTCCGGCTCGACACCCAATCCGGGGCCAGTCGGGATCGTGACACGGCCGTTGTTGGCCTTGACCTGATTTTGAATTTCCAGCGGTTCGGTCAGCAGATCGTCCCGAAACTTGTTGTCCGTTGTGTCGAACTCCAGCATCGGCTCCCATGGATGCAAGCCGCCTGGAATTGCGGGCATGGCCGCTAGTAAATGCAGATTAGTTGCGACGGCGATGGCGCTACCCCAGACGTGATTTACGACCGGAGTGAAATGTGCGTGGCATAGAGACAGTACCCTGAGATACTCTGAAACACCGCCCAAAGCACAAACCTCTGGCTGCGCGATATCGATGCCACGGTTTTCAAGAAGATTGCGCCATGCCCAGCGATTGAATACCGCCTCTCCGCCCGAGATGTTTACTTTAAGCGAAGTGCGCAGTTCGCGGTATCCGTCAATGTCTTCTGGCGCGACCGGTTCTTCGAACCAATATGCGTCCAGTTCTTCCAGCGCCCGACCGACAAAGAACGCGTCTGAAGTCGTATAGGCATGGTTTGCATCGACCATAAAAGGAAAGTCGTCACCAACTCCGCGTCTAACTGCTTCGCACAGTTTCACATCAGGCTTCGGGCCAAAGCCCGTTTTCATTTTGGTGGCGGTAAATCCCATTGACTTGATCTTAGCGGCTTCATCCTCAAAACGGCTTGCAAGACTAGAAATCGGTTCATCCCGGAGCATCATGCCGTAGCCGTAGCAAGGAACGCTTGCGCGATGAGCCCCGCCGACAAGCTTATGGAGGGGGAGGCCAGAGATTTTGCCGGTGATGTCCCAAAGTGCGATGTCCACCCCGGACAAAGCCTGTATTGGCATTCCGCTTTGGCCATGGTCTCGCAAAAGATTGTACACCTTGTGCCAGATCACGTCTTTGTCCAAAGGGTCCATGCCAAGGACCATTGGTTGGATTACCTTTTCCACGATGGATTTGTTCGCAATGGCTACGTTTCCGGGACCAAAGCACTCCCCCCAACCGGTTACCCCTTCATCTGTCTGAATCTCGACCAGATGGGTTGTACGCTTGTCATAATACTGTTGCGAGTAGCCCAGAACTTCCGGCATGTCGTACTGCAGTACATGACTTATTATTCTGGTGATTTTCATGAAGTTCTGGATCCCGGCGCCGATCCGGAGAGGCCGCAAGTGCGGCCTTTCCGTGTGTCGTAGTTCGATCGAAGCCTGATTATTGCATTGCGCCCAGGTCACGCAGGAAGTTGATGTGGCTTTCCAAAAGTGCCTGTGCTTCAGGTGTCGTTGCGAACTCAGTCCAACCGACCTGAACGGCCGCGCGATACGCTGCCAGGTCTTCAGGCGACCATTCGTACAACTGAACGCCTTTTGCCTTCAGGTCTTTTGCAGTCTGAGCGTTCTGCACCTCATTGATTGTGGCATTGTGCAATGCCAGGCTATCCATTGCGACTTCCATGATCTTCTTGTGATGCGCGGGCATCGCTTCCCAGACGTCTTTGCGACAAGCTAGGTGATCTGCAGGCATCGAGTGGAAACCGGGATAGTTTGTGTGGCCTGCGATCTCGTACAGACCGAGGCCCACGTTGTTCGTCAGGTTCGCAGCATCCGCACCATCAATGATACCGGTTTCCAAAGCCGTGAAGATTTCGTTGAAGTCCATCACGATCGGAGAAGCACCAAGTTCCGCGAACACCTTGGTTGCAAGGCCTGGAGGCGAGCGGAACTTCCAATCCTTGAAGTCTTCCACTTTTGCAATCGGCTTGGTCGAAGACAGCGACTCTGGCCCGGGAATCCACCATCCGATGAATTCCATGTCGTAGCCGTTGTATAGATCATTTACAGCTTCTCTTCCGCCGCCATGAAGAAGCCAAGCCATTTGCTGATATGGGTTCTGATATCCGCCGAGCAGGTCGCCCGCAAACTGGAAGGCCGGGTTTTTACCGGTCTGATAGCCGCCGCCCGTCATGTCGCAATCCAGAATTCCGGTAGCTGCGGCATCGAAGGTTTCAACTGATTTGACCACCGAAGAGGAATAGAACATTTCAACTTCGATTTCGCCGTTCGACATTTCCTGAATGTCTTCAACGAATTTTGCAGCCATCTGGCCTGACAGAGTTTCGGGCGAAAAATGGGTTTGAATTCTAAGCTTCGTTGTTTCAGCCATCGCGAAACCGGCTGCCATTGTCGTGGCTACGGCCGCCAGGGCCGCTGTCTTGACTATTTTCATATTGTCCTCCCAGACGTTGAGCGTGCGCGGTGTGGAAGATCTTGCCGCCTCCTTTGCTGTCGCGCAGGTAAACGTTAAGCCGACGAATCGAATGCAACAAGAAAAAATTGAAATTTCTAAAAATTTCGAGATTCTTGCGATAATTCGAAAATAAGGTTAGGACGCTACTTGGACAAAACTTGAAGGTGCGTACTGGAATGAACGACGAAATAGATATTTATCAAGATCTTAAGATGCGCCTGATCTCTAATGGATTCGAGCATGGAGCGAAGGTGCGGGCTGAAGAACTTCGTAAAGTGTATGGCTGTTCTGCGAGCGCCGTTCGTGAAGTCCTTTTTCGTTTGGCCGCTGTTGGTTTGGTGGACTTTCAGGAACAAAAAGGTTTCCGCGTGCCAATGCGTTCGCCGCAGAAGCTTATCGAATTGACGCACGTCCGTGTTCTGTTGGAGGCCGAAGGCACCGCGATGTCGATCCGTAATGGCGGGGTGGATTGGGAAGCAAGATTGACGGCCGCACATCACAAACTCAGCCATATCGAAAAACGCATTCACGCCACAGACGACCCGAGCGGCCTTATCGAGATATGGTTTGCCTCGGAAAAGGAGTTTCACCAAACACTTATTTCTGCCTGTGGCTCGGAAACTTTAAAACAAATGCATAGCCGAGTTTACGCGCAATTCAGACAGCAGTTGATGGTGGCAGACCGGAACTTTGAATTCATTTCTCAGAACATAAGACACCATGCCGATATACTTGAAGCAGCATTGTCAGGGGATGAGCAGTTAACACGAGAGAAAATTCACGACCACCTGGAACGCCACCTAACTGGAAAGACGATGGGCGACTAAAGCCGAAAATCGTCTTCCAAATACACCTGAATGATTTCGTCGAAGCTTGATTCCGCCTCGAACCCCAACTCCAGAGCGCGATCTGTTTGAAAGTCTCGCGGCCAATTCTTGACTATTCGTTCGATTGTCTCGTCGGGTTCTTGCCTGATTAGGCCAACCGCTTCTTGGCCGGCCACGTTGCGCAGAGCTTCGATTTGTTCGGCGACGGTGCAACTTACGCCAGGCATGTTCAATGCGCGTCTGTCATTCAAAAGCTGCGTGTCCATTGTTGCTGCGTGGGTCAAAAAAGTCGCAGCGGCGCGGGGGCTGGCGTGCCAGTGACGAACAGTTTCGGCAACTGGCAAGATAGCCTCACCCCCATTCAATGGCTCTCGGATTATACCCGAAAAGAAGGACGAAGCGGCAGCGTTGGCTTTGCCCGGGCGCACACACAAAGTGGGCAAGCGCAAGGAAATACCGTCGATATATCCTTTCCTGCTGAAATCCGTGATCATCAATTCAGCCGCCGCTTTCTGCGCTCCGTAACTTGTCAAAGGTGCCGAGAGGAATTCATCGCTTATCTTTTCGGGGAATGGTGACCCGAAAACTGCTATGGACGAGGCAAAAACAAGGCGAGGTGTGTACTCGCTTTCTGAAGCTTCGTGTTCATCCTTAAGTGCGTTCAGCAGTGCCCACGTTGCCATAAGGTTTACATCCCAACCCAACGCAAAGTCTGTTTCAGCTTGGCCTGAAACGATAGCTGCAAGATGAAAAATGACGTCTGGCCGCTGCGTAGCAAAAGACTTAGCTATGCCTGACGCAGTCAAGTTCCCCACAATTTGATTACCTGCCGCACTGTCGGGCGGGAACGAGAGATCGAACAGTGAGACTTGGGCATCCGCTCCAAAAGTTTCTTGGGTCGACACGCGATGGGCCAGTTTCTGGCCCAGCATTCCTCCGCCGCCTATAATCAGGATCCGCGTCACAGCATTCCGTTCCGTTTTTTGAGTTCTAGATACAAAGCTGAATGATCCAGTTCGGCCCCATCCATTTCGTCTATCAGATATACGAAACGGTCGCGCACAGATCGGGTGCTAGGTAGCTCAACGCCAAGGCTTCCCGCTTCCTCCAGCGTGTTGTCCAAATCCTTTAGTTGAAACTTAGACAAACCCCCGGGTGTAAAATTTCCATCAGACATGCGTTCGCCATGTTGTTGCAAGATAATACTATCCGCAAAGCCCCCCTTTAGTGCGGCCCTTAACGCGGTGGGGTCCGCACCGCCTTGCTGAGCCAGTAGAGTCGCCTCGGCGACTGCCGATATTGTTACAGCGACAATTGTTTGATTGGCCAATTTGCACAATTGACCAGAACCACTTGGGCCAACATGCACAGGCCGGCCCATTGCTGTCAGAACTGGTCGCACGCGCTCCATAACGTCCTGATCGCCACCGACCATGATCGCAAGGGTGCCAGCTTCGGCACCTTTGGTGCCACCGGAAACCGGGGCGTCCAGATGCAGCACCCCCATCGAGGAAAGCTGCGCGGATTGCTCTCTTGCGTGTTCGGGTTTGGCGCTCGACATATCAATCCAGATCATCCCCGGTTTGAGTTGCTCGCGGAAAGCCTCGTCAGCAAGTAGCGCGCCGGTCGCGTATCCATCCGAGAGCATGGTTATTATTACGTCTGCACCCGAAACCGCCAGCGGGGCAGTTTCCACCAATGTCGCGCCTTCTGCTGTCAACGGTTTTGCCTTTTTCAAGCTGCGGTTCCATACAGTGAGCGGAAACTCGGCGCGCAAAATATTCCGCGCCATAGGAGCTCCCATCAGGCCGGTTCCCAACAGAGCCACTTTGAACTGCTTGCTCATCATCTACTGTCCTTCCGAAGGTGCGCCACGCATGGTTATGGCCAAACCAAAATCTCTGTCATACGCTAACGGCTCTGGGCCCACATGCCAGAAGTCGTTGCATATCCGCCAAGGTTTCTTTGCTTCTCGGTTGATCTGTGGGACGACGTAACACTTGTCCAGTCGCCACTTTTGAGGTCGGAATATTTATATGTCAGAAAGACTTAAGGGAAAAAGCGTCCTGGTCACAGCCGCCGCACAGGGGATCGGACTCGCAAGCGCAATTGCAATGGCAAGAGAGGGTGCAAAGGTCTATGCGACGGATATTAACCCTGAACAACTAAATTTGATTCGCGGTCAGAATCTCGAAAATCTCGAAATATTCGAGATGGACGTGACGAATAATGACAGCATTCATCATGGGGTCGCGCGAGCGAAGCCGGACGTTTTGTTCAACTGCGCAGGGTTCGTGCATCACGGAACTATTCTGGATGCAACCGATGAAGAGTGGGATTTCGCCATGGACCTTAATGTGCGCTCAATGGTGCGCACGATAAAGGCTGTATTGCCGGGAATGCTAGAGCGTGGCGGAGGCTCGATAATCAATATGTCTTCCGCACTGGGTTCCATAATCGGTGCACCAAATCGTTTTGTGTATGGAACGACAAAAGCCGCTGTTGTCGGGCTGACGAAATCGGTAGCCGTGGACTTCATAACAAAAGGAATCCGGTGCAATTGCATTTGTCCGGGAACAGTCGACAGTCCCAGTTGGCGTGACCGCGTAGATGCGTTGGGCGAGCAACTGGGCAGCAGAGAAGAGGCCCTTGCACAATTTGTGGCGCGTCAGCCTATGGGGCGTGTAGCGAAAGCAGAAGAGATTGCTGCATTGGTCGTCTATCTGGCGAGCGATGAAAGTGCATTCACCACAGGACACACGCACATAATTGACGGGGGTTGGTCAGGCCAATGACAAAAGTATCAAAAAACGATTTGCGATCTCGCAGGTGGTTCATGAATTCTGAGAACCTTGAGATGACGGCATTGTATCTGGAAAGATACCTGAATTACGGATTGACCCGTGAGGAACTGCAATCAGGCAAACCGATCATTGGCATTGCTCAGACCGGCAGTGATTTGAGCCCCTGTAATCGGCATCATATCGAATTGTCCAAACGTGTTCGCGATGGAATCATCGCCGCCGGGGGAACGTGCATCGAAATACCGGTCCACCCGATACAAGAGACAGGTAAACGGCCAACGGCGTCACTCGACCGCAACCTGGCTTATCTGTCCTTGGTTGAGAGTCTATTCGGGTATCCGATTGATGGCGTTGTTCTGAACATTGGTTGCGACAAGACCACGCCCGCGCTTCTTATGGCCGCTGCGACCGTCAACATCCCAGCGATTGCCCTGTCGGTCGGCCCCATGCTCAACGGTTGGTGGAAAGGTGAACGCGCCGGATCGGGAACGGTTATTTGGAAAGCGCGCGAAGACCTTGCGGCTGACGAAATTGACACCGATGAGTTCATGGAAATCGCAGCCGCCGCAGCACCTTCGGTGGGTTATTGCAATACGATGGGAACAGCAACGACCATGAATTCGCTTGCTGAGGCCTTGGGTATGCAATTGCCCGGATCAGCAGCCATTCCAGCCCCGTATAGAGAGCGCGGTCAAATCAGTTATGAAACGGGTAAACGCATTGTGGACATGGTCTGGGAGGATCTACGCCCGAGCGATGTGATGACACGTCAGGCTTTTGAGAATGCGATTGTTATCAACTCTGCGATTGGCGGATCGACGAACGCGCCGATCCACCTGAATGCAATCGCCCGGCATCTTGGTGTTCCGTTGACCAACGATGACTGGCAGAAACTTGGCCACGACGTTCCACTGTTGGTTAACATGCAGCCAGCGGGTAAGTATCTGGGCGAAGACTACCAACAGGCCGGAGGTGTACCCGCCGTTGTCGGAGAGCTTCTTGATGCTGGATTGCTGCCGCATCCCGATGCGATAACGGTGAACGGCAAGACAATGGGCGACAATTGCTCGGCACGCCGGTCTCAGAATAGCGACGTAATCAAGCCCGTCAGTAACCCGGTTAAGCAACAGGCGGGGTTCATCAATCTCTCGGGCAACCTGTTCGAGAGTGCGATTATGAAGACGTCTGTGATCTCACAGGCATTTCGAGAGACCTACCTGTCGAACCCGGATGATCCGGATGCATTTGAGGGCAGGGCGGTTGTGTTTGATGGGCCTGAGGACTTTCACCATCGGATTGATGATCCTGCAGAAAACATCGACGCAAACTGTATTCTGATTATGCGCGGAGCGGGACCAAAAGGATACCCTGGTGCTGCAGAGGTCGTGAACATGCGGCCGCCCTCATATTTGTTGAAACAGGGCATCGAAGCCCTTCCTTGCATCGGTGATGGACGGCAATCCGGTACATCAGGAAGTCCGTCTATCCTGAATGCCTCACCCGAAGCTGCAGAGGGTGGTGGATTGGCTTTGGTGCGAAATGGTGACCGACTGCGCATCGATCTTGGCAAAGGCACAGCAGATATGCTGGTTTCGCTCGAAGAACTGCATCAACGCGCCCGCGATCTGGAGGCAAAGGGTGGTTATTCAACCCCGCCCAACCAATCCCCGTGGCAGGAATTATTCCGCGAAAAAGTAGATCGGTTGGATCGCGGTATGACGCTCAAGGGTGCAGAAAACTACCGCGATATCGCGCGAGGCTTCATGCCACGCGATAACCACTAAAAGGAACAGAAATGAAACTTGTTCGTTACGGAGCCAAGGGCTCGGAAAAGCCAGCCCTGGTCGACTCTGAGGGTCAATTGCGGGATCTGTCCGCTCATATCAATGATATCACGGGGGATATGTTGGATGACGGAACGCTTGATAACCTGCGGTCATTGGATCCGAACAACCTGCCAATTGTAAAGGGTGACCCTCGTATCGCTCCGTGTGTCGGTGACATCGGCAAATTTCTTTGCATCGGTTTGAACTACTCGGACCATGCTGCAGAAACCGGCGCAGATATTCCCGAGCATCCGATACTTTTTTTCAAGGCGAACTCGGCTGTCATTGGTGCTTATGACGATGTTGTTATGCCGCGGGGGTCTACACATACCGACTGGGAATGCGAACTGGGGGTCGTCATTGGTAAGACAGCCAAATATGTTTCCAAGGCCGACGCACTCGAATATGTTGCGGGCTATTGCATTGTAAACGACGTGTCGGAAAGGCATTTTCAAACGCAACTGACAGGTCAATGGACCAAAGGAAAATCCTGCGACACTTTTGGCCCTACCGGCCCGTGGCTAGTGACCCGGGATGAGGTGCCGGATCCTCAGTGTCTTGGTATGTCTCTGGATGTAAACGGTCAGCGCATGCAAACCGGGAATACCGCCACGATGATCTTTTCCGTTGCCGAGATCATTGAGCATCTAAGCCAACTTTTTACACTGCACCCCGGTGACGTCATTTCAACTGGAACACCGCCTGGTGTTGGAATGGGAATCAAACCGGAACCAGTTTATCTGAAAAATGGCGACGTCATGGAGCTTCGTATCGATGGGCTTGGTGTTCAGCGGCAAAAGGTCGGCCAAGATGACTGACTTGTTGCAAATCGGAGGGATCACTGAACGGATGCGAGGACGCCTGTCTTCAGTGTTCAATATTCATCAATTGGACGATTTCAACGCGGAAAGTATTACGCATATCGTAACGAACGGGCATGATGGCGTTCCGCATGACCTAATGATTTCACTCAGTAATCTGAAGATGATCAGCGTCTATGGAGTCGGCTACGACGCCGTCGACGCTAATGCTGCGGCTGAGCGTGGGATTGTTGTGACGCACACGCCCAATGTGTTGAACAAAGAAGTCGCAACCACCGCCGTTCTGCTGTTGCTGTCATGTTATCGAGAGCTCATACGTGACGATGATTACGTCCGGTCCGGGCGATGGGAAGTTGAAGGTAATGCCCCTTTGACGCGATCAGCGGACAATCAAAAAATAGGCATTCTTGGTCTTGGTCGCATTGGTCAGGCGATTGTTGATAAGTTGGAGCCGTGGGCACCCGAAATCTCATATCACACCCGCAATCAAAAGGATGTCCCGTACCGATATTTCGACAATTTGGTTGAAATGGCAGAGCATGTGAACGTTCTCATATGCATCACGCCTGGCGGCCCGTCGACCAATAGGCTGGTCAACGCTGAGGTGTTGCGCGCGTTGGGGGCAGGCGGCACTCTGATAAACGTTAGTCGAGGTTCGGTTGTCGACGAAACTGCCTTAATTACTGCATTGCAAAATGGTGAGCTCGGGTGGGCAGGGCTTGATGTCTTCGAGGACGAACCGCGCGTTCCAAAAGCATTGCGCGAGTTGTCCAATGTCGTTCTGCTCCCTCACGCTGGTAGCGCGACTTTTGAGACGCGTGCAGCAATGGGTGACCTGACTGTCGACAATCTGCTGCAACACCATAAGGACGGATCGGTGATCACAGCTGTGCCGGAATGCAGAGATCTGTAATAGGCCAATCTGAAAAGTGTTTGAGTTTGCTGTCGCGGTTTTCTTTCTGCTGATTACGCCGGGACCGGGTGTTCTAACAACTGCGGGTATCGGATCAGCATTTGGTTTTCGAGCTGGACTAGCCTTTGTGGCTGGTCTGATGCTGGGCGGGTTCATCAACATGATGTTAGTTGTCTCTGGAGTCGCTGCGGTTGCTTTGGCTGTACCGGTGCTTAGAACTTTGTTGCTATTCGCCTCTGTCGGGTATCTGGTATTTCTCGCCTGGCGTATTGCCAGCGCCGGCTCAAAGGTCGGATTTTCTCCTGCGGTTTCGCCGCTTGGTTTTGCGAACGGTCTGACACTTCAGTTCATCAATCCCAAGGCTTACGTGGTCGGCACAGCATTGTTTTCAGGGTTTGCCTTTTTGCCCGATGCGCCCGTTTGGGAGGTCGTCATAAAAATCGTAGTATTCAATATGATTTGGGTTCCAGTGCACATGATCTGGCTGGGTGCTGGCGCAAAGCTGGGTAGCCTTGATTTAAGCGAGAGATCGCATCAAAGGATCAATATTGCGATGGCCGCTTCATTAATGGTGGTTGTGGTGATTGCCTTGGGGTCGGCGCTATGAACGATATCTAAGTCGGTCTTACTTAGCAGGCGATTGGAAGCTGCAGATCAAAGTGACGCCGTTATTCCACCATCGACATAGAGAGTATGACCATTGACGAAACTGGATGCAGGGGAAGCAAGGAAAATGGCGGCGCCGACAAGTTCTTCTACATTGCCCCAGCGACCGGCCGGGGTACGTTTCTCAAGCCATGAGCTAAACTCTGGGTCGGCAACCAAGGCGGCGTTCAAAGGTGTATCGAAATATCCAGGCGCAATGGCATTGCAGTTTAGACCATACTTAGCCCAATCAGTTGCCATTCCTTTTGTAAGATTGGTCACGGCGCCTTTTGTCGCCGTGTAAGGCGCAATACCCGGTCTTGCTAATGCGGATTGAACCGACGCAATGTTAATGATCTTACCAGACTTTCTTTCAATCATGTGCCGTGCCACAGCCTGACCGACGTGAAAGACGGACGCTACATTTGTCTGTAGCAGGCGCTCGAAGGCATCAGCGGGGAAATCCTGTAACTCCGTCCTGTGTTGCATTCCGGCGTTGTTTATCAGGATGTCTATTGGGCCGACTTTTTCTTCAAAGTCGTCCACAGCAGATCGGACACCTTCATGATCGGTTGCATCGAACGAAAGTTCGCGTACCGAGGCGCCTGTTTCGCTCAGCTCGGATGCTGCTGCCGCTAGTTTAGTGGCATCGCGACCGTTCAAAACGACCTCCGCACCGGCAGCAGCCAAACCACGAGCCAACGCAAATCCAATGCCTTGGCTAGAGCCTGTTACGAGCGCGCGTGTTCCCTCTAGGCTAAACATTTCAAGCGTCATGCAAAAATCCCTTGGTTGTCAGCACCGACTATCCGTATCTTTTGGCAATCTGTATAGGGAGTCCGTGCAATGTCTTCGGCCAGTGTTGCTGTTGTTATCCATGCCGCAAAAGATCTGAGGTTGGAAAACCGGGATGTGCACGACGTGGGGCCAGACGAAGTCTTGATTGCCATGCGCGCGGGAGGGATTTGCGGCTCTGACCTGCATTATTATAACCACGGTGGTTTCGGCGCGATCAAGTTGCGTCAACCGATGGTGCTTGGACACGAAATCGCCGGGGAAATAGTGAGAGTTGGGTCAAGTGTGCAGGGGTTGCATTTAGGTCAACTGGTTGCAGTATCTCCATCCCGACCTTGCCAATCCTGCCTTTATTGTCTGAACGGGCAGCAAAACCACTGTCTTGATATGAAGTTCTATGGCAGTGCGATGCCGTTCCCGCATATCCAAGGCGCTTTTCAAAGCAAACTCGTAGCGAAAGCCAGTCAATGCGTTCCGGCAGATGGGTTAAGTCCTGCGCAGGCCGCTATGGCCGAACCTTTGGCGGTCTGTTTGCACGCGATTAAACAAGCCGGGAGCCTCTTAGGTAAAACGGTACTTATCACGGGATGCGGTCCAATCGGCTGCCTCACGATCTTGGCGGCGCGTCGTTCTGGGGCGGCCAGAATAGTGGCGACGGATATCTCGGACCAGACCCTCGCTCTGGCGCGTGAATGCGGGGCAGACGATGTCATCAACACCTACACCGATCCGCAAAAACTGGAGCAGTTTGAAAACGACAAGGGTCAGGTTGATGTACAACTTGAGTGTTCCGGGGCTCAATCGGCTCTGGCTTCTGGCGTCGCATGCTTGCGACCGGGTGGAAAATTGGTTCAGCTTGGTCTGGGCGGAGATATGACTGTGCCGATGCAGGCGTTGACTGCAAAAGAGATAGTGCTTCGCGGGTCTTTCCGTTTCCATTCCGAGTTCTCAGTCGCGGTCGAGATGATGCGAAGCGGACTAATAAACGTCGACCAGTTGGTGACGCATTCCTTCGAGGTTGGCGAGGCCATCACTGCTTTCGAGGTCGCGTCCGATCGAACCCAATCAATGAAGGTGCAGTTAACTTTTCCGGATAATGACAATGGATAAACGAACGCGTGATATTGCAAAGACTTATGAAAGAGACGGTTTCGTAGCTCCGCTGGATATCCTGACAGCTTCTGAGGTCCAAACGCTGCGCGATGATTTTGAGAAAGCTGAGCGCATTCTCAGAGACGACCCAGATAAACTCAAGCTTCTATATTCTTATCCGGACAGGCTGATACCATCATTCGATGCACTACTTCGCCATCCGAAGCTGATTGAGGCTGCTTCAACGGTGTTAGGGCCGGACCTCATGGTTTGGAGCGGTGCACTTTTCGTAAAAGAAGCGCGATCATCGAAGATAGTCTCGTGGCACCAAGACTTGACCTATTGGGGATTGGATGATGCTGAAGAGGTTACCTGTTGGGTTGCGATTTCAGAAGCGTCTGAGCAAAGCGGGTGTATGAAGTTTGTTCCTGGCAGCCACAAAAGCCGTATCGTGCCTCACGTGGACACCTTCAGCGAAAACAATCTTTTGTCACGCGGGCAGGAAATCGCAGTCGATGTGAACGAAAAAGATGCAGTTGCTGCCGAATTGCGTGCAGGGCAGGCATCCATGCATCACGGGCATCTCTTTCACGCATCAGGGCCCAATAACACAGACGATAGACGCATTGGTGCGGCGTTGCGTTTCATAAAGCCTTCAATGAAACAGCAGAATGGCGTGAAAACTTTGGTTGCGCTTGTCGCAGGGCGAGATGATTTTGGGCATTTTTTACTTGCGTCCTCCCCTCAGGGCTTTTTGCATGAGAACGATTTCGTTTTGTGTCAAAGGGATGCAGACCGCAAGAAACAAATACTCTTCGCCGGAGTGTAATGGTTCCCTTCGCAAGTTCAGAACCATTGTTATTTCGCCCCGATAGCCGACCTGAAGCGCGAAAACTGGTGGACTTACAAGTGTTATCATCGTCGCTCAGCTTTTCTTCCATCGGGCAAAAAACTGAAGAGGTCGTCTACGGCAAGCTCGAAATTAGACTATTCATCGCTAGCTCATAAGGCATTCTGTTTGGTCTTGTCAGAAGAACTTTGCTTAAGCGGGGTAGGGGTGTTGCATAGCTTTTGCCCATGACCAGACCTGCCTCTTTCAAATATTTCAAAACCAGCCCCGAGATCATCCTCCTGACCGTGATGCTGTACATCCGTTTCCCGCTCTTGCTTCGGAATGTCGAAGATTTGTTGCACGAGCGAGGCATCGACGTGAGTCACGAAACTGTCCGATATGGATGGAACAGGTTCGGTCCGATCTTCGCCTCTGAGATCAGACAAAAGCGGGTGCAACAACTGCGTGCATTCTCGAAATGGAAGTGGCAGGTGGACGAGGTTTTCGTGAAGGTGAATGGCAAGAAACATTACCTCTGGCGGGCCGTAGATCATGAGGGCGAAGTGCTGGAAGCAGTTGTCATCAAACGTCGAAACAAAGCTGCAGCATTGAAATTCCTCAAGAAATTGATGAAGCGATGCGGTAAAGCGGAAACCGTCGTCACGGATCGCTTCGCCGGATACAGAGTCGCGGTCAGAGAGCTGGGCACGCTCGAAAAACAACCGACGGGTAGGTGGCTCAACAACCGCGTCGAGAATTCGCACCTGCCGTATCAACGACGCGAGCGCGCGATGCAGGGTTTAAGGCGCATTCGAAGTTTAAAGAAATTCGCTTCTGAGCATTCCTCCGTATACAACCACTTTAATCAGGAAAGATCCCTCACCAGCCGAGCCTCCTTCAAGCTGACGCGAACCGCCGCTCTTGACGAGTAGCGTCAACTTTGTTCCGGATAGGTTCACGGTTTCCGCGGCAAATTGAGACTGGTTAAAATTCGTCTGACAGCACTTGCATCCAAATCAATGGGTCCAGAGTCTAGCTGAGATTGGTTCATATTTGTTCTACTGCGTTATCTTTCCATGTTGGCCCACGTTTAGGGTTCCCTTCTCCTGCACCTCTGCGTACACGCCCATATCCATGTGGCCCAAGTGTTTCCGAATAAGGAACGGGATTTTCAGGTCTCGTTCGGCTGTTTGAGGGTTAACTTCGGTAGCGGCACATCTTTTTGTTCGCGAAATTATCTTTAGTTTCACATCGCCAAAGGCCAAGGTTGAGCCGACAGAGTCCAACTCGGAAAATGGAGGTGGTCCGTCCAATTCAATATTCGCACGAAACCTTGCCGGGTGTATTTCCACATTGAGCTCTCTACTAAGTGCATCAACAGACGTTAGGTTGAGAACGGAAATTGCGTTCATCATTTTTGGCGACACGACCGAAACGTCTGTGAATCGATGCGGATGGGAAGAGACAAACACTGGCGGTTCGGGGTCTCTTAAGTCGAGTGTGTTATTGAGGAAACTCGCCGCGTCCAATTGCCCGTTTGGCTCACTCATATCGAAGTGGAGAGTTTTCCTTCCGTGCTTAATTTCCAGCAATTGAGTTTGAGCGTCGAATTTGGTTTGCAGTCCAGCCAGTCTTGCTTCGTTCAAAAGCACAACAAAGCGGTCTTTTCTCAATGGTTTTGGATCTCGAGGGTCGAAACCGGAGTTGTAGCGGGCAAAGCCGAATAGGCGGTCACCAGGAATGCCGTCACCCGCTCGCAGGTTTATGGTGCTTAGTGGTTCCGGGCTCAAACCTTTGATTGGGTAGCGGTTCATCCGGACAATGGTGAGTTTACTCATAATTGGGGTCCTGGCTTGTCGAGATATCCGTGTGGTGAGGCTGGCTAGCGCCCTCCTAGCGATCCTACATTGGAATCTTGGTTGAACGGCAAGAATTGGGCTTCGGCATAATCATGGATAAGCTCGGGTTGGAAATGCAATACCGTCGGTGCCTTGATTTGAAGAATCAGTGCGTTTGATTTCGAATTCCTTCTTCCTTTGCGCTTGATGAACCTGAGTGATCGAGAAGAAGAAATATATAGTAAAAGCATATTATTACTGGGAGATATCGATGTGTCGGCGGTGATTTTGAGGTACGAACCTCAAAATTTTCTGGACTTGAGGTGCGTACCTCAAATAGCCTTATAGACATGCCGCGATTCGCACATCCTCGAATGACGGCGCAAAAAAGGGAGGAATGGATGACTTACTCAAAACTGGCCTCGGCCAGCGCAATAGTCCTTGCCGCTACTACTCTTTCTACAAGGGCATATGCCGAAGACCTGACACTGTGTTGGGCAGCATGGGACCCGGCCAACGCTCTAGTTGAGCTTTCAAAAGAATTCGAAGCTGAGTCCGGCCATACTATGAACTTCGAGTTTGTGCCGTGGCCAAATTTTGCGGACCGGATGCTGAATGAGCTGAACTCTGGGGGTAAGCTCTGTGACCTGTTGATCGGAGATAGTCAGTGGATCGGCGGGGGCGCTGAAAATGGTCATTATGTAAAACTGAATGATTTCTTCGATGCTGAGAGCATCAGCATGGACGATTTCGCGCCGGCAACGGTTTACGCCTATTCGACATGGCCCAAAGGTACTCCGAACTACTACGCATTGCCCGCAATGGGGGATGCAAACGGCTGGTTCTATCGCAAGGACTGGTTCGAGAATCCGGACATCCAAGCTGCGTACAAGGAAGCAACAGGGCAAGATTTGCGTGAACCTCAGTCTCAGAAAGAATTGCTGCAAATCGCGCAGTTTTTCCAGGGTCGTGAGATCGATGGAAAGACGGTCTACGGTGCGGCGATCTTTACAGAGCGTGGGTCCGAAGGGATCACCATGGGTGTGACCGGAGCGCTCTATCCGTGGGGCTTCAAATATGAAAACACACCAGGATCCTACGATATGGAGGGTGCCGTAAACTCGCCCGAAGCAGTCGAAGCGCTAGAGTTTTACAAAGAATTCTACAAAACAGCGACACCCCCAGGATACACAAACTCCTACATGGGAGAGAGCTTGGACGCCTTTAAGTCCGGTCAGGTCGCCATGGCTATGAACTGGTTCGCGTTCTTCCCGGGTCTCTATGCCGATCCCAATACCGGTGGTGACAAGATCGACTTCTTCGTGAACCCACCACAAAATCAGGCAGGCTCGACACTGGGCGGACAAGGTATCTCTGTTGTCAGCTACTCTGACAAACAGGACGCCGCGCTTGAGTACATTAAGTGGTTCGCGCAGCCAGAAGTTCAGGCCAAATGGTGGGAACTAGGCGGCTACTCAGCACATAATTCGGTGCTGGAAGATCCTGGTTTCGTAGACAGCCAACCGTTCGCCGGTGACTTCCTCGAAGCAATGGCCGGGGTGCAGGATTTCTGGCAAGAGCCTGCCTACGCGGAACTGCTGCTGGCAATGCAGAAGCGCATCCACGACTACGTGGTTGCCGACCAAGGCACAGCTCAAGAAGCGCTTGATCTTCTGATCGAAGATTGGACGGAAGTCTTCGAAGACGAAGGCAAGCTTTAGTCCGGACACAGGCAGGAGCGGGTGCAAACCCGCTCTACCTTCACCCGTGAGTCCTAAACCAACAAGAACTGGCAAAGAGATGTCTGACAGGACCGTAGATCGCGTTGCGCAGGCAACGCCCGAGCGAGTTGCGCGAAAAATTCGGGGGTTATCCGACCGCGCGATCGCCTGGGTATTCATCTCCCCAACGATATTTCTACTGCTGGCGATCAATATCTTCCCTTTGATCTGGACCATCCAACTGAGCTTTACCAACTACAAGGCCAACCGGATCGGCCGTGAAGTCAAAGATGTCGGGCTCAGGAATTACGAGCGTATCCTGACGGACTCGGACACCTGGCTGAACATGCAGGCGACGGCGCATTTCCTGTTCTGGACGATCTTTTTTCAGGTGCTGATCGGATTTACTCTGGCGTGGTTGATCAACAAGAAATTCAAGGGCAACGATCTTTGGACCACGATTATCGTGCTGCCAATGATGCTGTCCCCGGCGGTTGTCGGGAACTTCTGGAAGTTCCTGTATCAACCTCAAATCGGACTGTTTAACTACATCGTGTCCTGGTTTACCGGCAAGGACCCGTCGAGCTTTGAAATGCTGGGATCCGTGACGTTGGCTCCGTGGGCAATCGTGATTGTCGACACCTGGATGTGGACCCCCTTCGTGATGCTTATCTGTCTGGCCGGGCTGCGCAGTATTCCCGATTACATCTACGAGGCAGCTGAGATCGACAGGGCCAGCAAGCTGCGCCAGTTCTTTACGATTACCATCCCGATGGTCCTGCCATTCCTCATGTTGGCGGTGCTGTTTAGAGGGATCGAGAACTTCAAGATGTTCGACCTGGTGGTACAGCTAACCGGCGGTGGGCCGGGGTCTGTTACGGAACTCACTTCGATCAACCTGAAACGCGAAGCCTTTGAGAAATGGCGCACGGGCTATGCCTCGGCCTATGCGATTATCCTTTTCGTCACCGTGTTCGGCCTTGCGTCGATCTACGTCAAAGCTCTGAACAAGGTGAAACAGAGATGAGCAGTTTTTCCGTCACCGAACCTTCGAACCGTTCAAAGTGGATCGCCGGGTTTCTAGTTATCACCTATGCGCTGATCACGATGATCCCGCTGGTTTGGATTTTGCTAACTGGCTTCAAGTCTCCAGCCGACGCGATCAGCTATCCGCCCAAGGTTGTCTTTGACCCAACGCTTGAAGGCTATGTTAATCTCTTCACCACTCGCACACGGCAGACGCAGGAGTTCCTGGAAGCAAACCCGCCACAGAACTGGGCCGATGAGATCGTCCGCCAATACGACATGGTGATTGTCGGGCCATCCAAGTTTGGCGAGCGTTTTATGAATTCGGTGATCATCGGGTTTGGATCGACGTTCCTAAGCATCTTCCTTGGCACCTTGGCTGCTTATGCATTCAGCCGTTTCAAGGTGCCGCTCAAGGATGACCTTCTGTTCTTCATCCTCAGTACGAGAATGATGCCCCCGGTTGCCGTTGCGATCCCAATCTTCCTGATGTTCAGAAACCTCGGTCTAAGCGACACGCATTTGGGGATGATCCTTCTCTATACGGGTGTGAACATCTCGTTGGCTGTTTGGCTGCTGAAAGGGTTCATCGACGAAATCCCGCGAGAGTACGAGGAAGCGGCACTAATAGACGGCTACACCCGGTTTCAGGCGTTTTACAAAGTTGTACTGCCGCAGGCTGCGACGGGTATCGCTTCGACAGCGATCTTCTGCCTTATCTTTGCATGGAACGAGTATGCGTTTGCCGTGTTGCTGACATCCGCGAATGCGCAGACCGCGCCGCCCTTTATTCCCACCATCATCGGGATCGGTGGGCTGGATTGGCCTGCAGTTGCGGCTGGTGCCACGATATTCCTGATTCCGGTCATGATTTTCACCATCCTGATGCGCAAACACCTGCTGCGCGGGATCACATTCGGAGCGGTGCGCAAATGAGCGAGTTTCTATCAGGATTAATGCGTTTTCGCCGAGGCCCATGGGAGATGGTCGCGACCATCCTCATCGCGGTCGGCGTATTTATGCTGATGCAACCGTTCGTCCTTTGGGCGTTCACTTATTCCTTCATCGTTACGCTGATCGGAACTGTCATGTTCATCATCGTCAGCCATTTTCCGGAGTAGAAATGGCCCAGATCGTTGTCAAAAACGTAAAGAAGATGTTCGGCGATTTCACCGCTGTGCGGGAAAGCTCGTTCACGATTGAAGATGGTGAATTCTTCATGCTGCTTGGTCCATCGGGCTGCGGCAAAACAACGACGCTGAGGATGATCGCAGGCTTGGAGCTTCCAACATCGGGTGAGATCTATCTCGACGGCGAAGAAATCAGCCAGCGACCCCCATCAGAGCGAGACATTGCATTCGTGTTCCAGATGTTTGCGCTGTATCCCCACATGAACGTGCGCAAAAATATCAGCTATCCGTTGATATCGCAGGGGATGCCGCGCTCGGCTGTTAAAGCCAAAGTGGAAGAAGTTTCCGAAATTCTGGGGATAACAGACATTCTGGACAACCCTGTCGGCGGGCTTTCTGGTGGGGACAGACAGCGCGTCGCGCTTGGACGCGCGATTGTGCGTGAACCCAAAGCATTCATGATGGACGAGCCTCTAGGCGCATTGGATGCTGAGTTTCGCGAGCATATGGCTGAGGAACTGCGTGCACTTCATGATCGCATGGGTGCGACCACGGTGTATGTCACGCACGATCAGCTGGAAGCCATGCAGATGGGCGACAAGATCGTCGTGATGAACAACGCCGAAATAGAGCAATTTGGCACGCCTCAGGAAATCTACGACAAGCCCTCGACAATGTTCGTCGCAGACTTCATTGGGTCTCCGTCAATGAATTTTTTGCCGTTTCGGGGCAAGGTCGCACCCGGCTCTGAGTTGGTCCGGTTGAACGGGCACGATGAGGCTGTTCCCAAACTGATGGAAGGGGCCGAGGGAGATCTGGTGTTTGGTGTTCGTCCCGAGCACGTGTTTCTGTCCGACACAAGCGACTATAGGGCCAAAGTTCTGGCGGCAGAATACCTTGGGACAACTCAAATCGTAACGCTACAGAGTCCGAATGGAGAGCTGAAAGCCCGTATTGATGCGCGCGAGACGGTAAATCCCGGCGAAACTGTGGGTCTGGAGTTTAGGTCTCCGACCATCACGCTGTTCAAAGAGTCCACGGGCAAAGCTCTCAGGTCGGTTCTGAACGATGAGGTATTGGGTCATGGCTGAAGTCGTTCTGGAAAGCATCTCAAAGTCCTTCGGCAGCCTGAAGGCAGTCGATGATATCTCGGTTACGATCCCCGACGGCGCTTTTGTCGTGCTGCTGGGCCCGACTGGCGCCGGAAAGACGACTACACTAAGGTTGATTTCCGGGCTTGAAAAACTCGATTCCGGCTCAATTCACATAGCTGGTCGGGATGTGGGGTTTGAAACGCCCGCTCAACGTGATGTTGCGATGGTTTTCCAGCAGTACTCACTTTACCCGCATATGACGGTGCGCGAAAACCTGTCTTTTCCGCTACGATCTCCGATCCTTAAGACACCAGAAGACGAAATCACAAAGAAAGTGAATGAAGTCGCAGACATACTGCAAATCCCGCATAAGCTGGACAACAAAGCTACCGAACTGTCCGGCGGCGAAATGCAACGGGTGTCGATTGGGCGAGCGCTGGTGCGCGATCCACAGATTTTTTTGATGGACGAGCCGCTTAGTTCGTTAGATGCAAAGCTGCGTGCGGACTTGCGAGTTGAGTTGAAGAGAATTCAGGCGGATTTGGGGTCCACGCTTCTGTACGTGACCCACGACCAGGTTGAAGCGATGACCATGGCAACGCATATCGGCGTGCTGGAAGAGGGCAGGTTGGTTCAGTACGGCACGCCTCGGGACATCTATGAAAACCCGCGCAGCGTCTATGTCGCCAGCCGTTTGGGATTGCCGCGGATCAATATTCTGCCATCTCACTTGTTTGGCGGGAACCATAAAGGCCCTCAGATTGGCTTACGTCCCGAGCATATCGTGGAAGGCGAGGGCAGTGATGCTCGTGTCATCCGGGCCGAACATCTGGGTGACCAAACGCGATTGCATCTAGATTTGAACGGCCACTCGGTCGTGACCTTGATCGATGTTCATCAGGATTACCCCGCTGGGCAAACGATAAAAATAAGCCCGCACAACCCATTGTATTTTGACGCCTCTGGCGCACGCGTGACTTAAGGAGCAAAAGCATGGCCCAGTTCCTCAACACCAAAGAAACCCTTGTAACAGAGGCGATTGACGGTCTTTTGGCCGCTTCTGGCGGCGCATTGACCCGATTGGACGGCTACCCGCATATCAAGGTGGTTTACCGCTCTGATTGGGACAAATCCAAGGTGGCATTGGTGTCTGGTGGCGGGTCTGGTCACGAACCTGCTCATGCTGGGTTTGTCGGGGCTGGCATGCTGACTGCGGCTGTGTGTGGAGAGGTGTTTGCATCGCCTTCAGTTGAGGCGGTTCTTGCGGGCATTCTGGCCGTGACCGGTGAGGCGGGGTGTTTGCTAATTGTGAAAAATTACACTGGTGATCGGTTGAACTTTGGGCTTGCGGCGGAACGCGCCCGCGCCTTGGGGCGCAAGGTTGAGATGGTGGTAGTCGATGATGACATCGCCTTGCCGGATCTGCCGCAGCCGCGTGGTGTGGCCGGGACCTTGTTCGTACACAAAATTGCAGGCGCGCTTGCGGAAGATGGCGCTGACCTGGACACAGTGACCAAGGCTGCAAAAAGCGTCATCGGTAAAGTGGTCAGTATCGGGATGAGCCTCGATACCTGCACCGTTCCGGGATCTCCGAAAGAGGACAGGATTGCACCGGGCAAAGCCGAGTTGGGCTTGGGAATCCATGGCGAACCGGGTGTTGAGCAGGTGGATTTTGCCAACGCGGTCACGGCTATGTCCACCGTCGTAGGAAAGTTAAAACAACGGATTAGCTCGGGGGAATGTGTTGCGTTGGTTAACAACCTCGGGTCTACAACCCCACTGGAAATGTCCGTGTTGACGCACGCGTTATCCGAAACAGGGATGGCGCGTCACATTATCGGTCCTTCGCCAATGATGACATCTCTGGACATGCACGGATTCTCTGTTTCTGTCTTGCCCGTGAGCGAAGGCGAACTGTCGGCGCTTGAAGCTCCGGTCGCTCTCGTGGCATGGCCAGGCGTCAATTCTATTGATCCAATTCAAGTCGCGCCTTTGCCTGATGGCTTGACACCGATTGATCCTATTCCATCCAACAATCCCGCGACGAAGGAAACGATCACGCGATTGTCCGAATTGATGATAAATGCTGAGAAGGACCTGAATGAGTTAGATGCCAAGTCCGGCGATGGAGATACCGGCAGCACATTGGCAACTGCGGCCAGGGCTCTGCAGGGTAGTCTGGACCGAATGCCACTTGCGGATCTGACGCAACTTTTTCCGGCTTTGGGCAACGAACTCAGCCAAACAATGGGTGGTTCTTCAGGGGTCATTCTTGCCATCTTTTTCAATGCAGCAGGAGACGCCTGCGCCAGTGGCGCATCGATCCCGAAGTCTTTGGCGGAAGGTTTGAACCGCGTCAGCCAGGTTGGGGGCGCGAAGGTCGGCGACAGGACAATGATCGATGCGTTGGCACCTGCTTTGGACGCTCTGCCTTTGGGATTGGTCCAAGCTGCACATGCAGCGCGCGAAGGCGCGGACAGCACTGCAAATATTCACCGTGCCAAGGCCGGTCGGGCCGCTTATGTTCCCGAGGAAAACCTGATGGGAAACAACGACCCTGGCGCTGAAGCCGTCGCCTTGCTGTTCGAGGGGTTGGCGCAGGAGATTAAAGGCTGAACGACACGTGAAAGAGCAAAAACACAAACTAGAATTGGTGAACAAACCAACTGTGAATGACATTGCGCGTGTTGCGGGTGTCAGTCTGGCAACCGTTGATCGTGTCCTGAACAGACGGCCGGGCGTTCGTGCAGTGACTGTACAAAAGGTTCAACAGGCAATTAATGAGCTTGGCTATGTCCGCGACACCGCTGCAGCCAACCTTGCGAGAAAGCGTGTCTATAACTTCTTGTTTGTGCTGCCCGATAGCGACAACGAGTTTGTCGAAGCGCTTAGCAAGCAAATCGTAGAACAGTCGCGCGATCAGTTCATCGAGCGGACGCGTATGAAAATCCAACGTGTCGCTCCATTTGATCCCCAGGAAATTGTCGAAATCCTAGACGCCTTGGACATTCGGGAAGCCGATGGCGTCGCTGTCTTCGGTCCGGAAACACCGTCAGTACGTGATGCAGTGAAACGGGTCCGGGACAAAGGCGTTCCAGTCGTCGCGTTGGTGTCTGACCTGCCCAGCTCGGAGCGCGACCACTTCGTCGGAGTTGACAACGTATCGGCTGGTCGGACTGCGGCACAGTTGATGGGGCGCTTTGTGCATCGCAAGGGAAAGTTGTTGGTCTTGACAGGCTCGCGCTTGGCACGGGATCATTTGGAACGACGGCAGGGTTTCGATCTGGTGATTGCCGAAGATTTTCCGCATCTCGAAGTTGTGGCGTCGGTCGAAGGTCGCGATGACCCTGAGCTGATTTACAAGATGATGCCCGAGATTTTTGAGACCTATCCAGATCTTGTCGGTATCTATTCTTCCGCTGCTGGCAACGCCGGTTTGATCCAGTTTCTGTCCGACAGCAAAATCAGCAAAGATCTGGTGATCATAGCCCATGAACTCACGCCGCTCAGCCGTGACGCACTGAGCCGTGGAACATTTGATGCGTTAATCTCGCAGGATTCAGGTCACTTGGTCCGATCCGCGGTCCGTCTGTTGCGCGCAACATCAGACAAGGTTCCGTTCAACAAGGCACAAGAACGTATTCGCATCGATATCTATCTGAAGGAAAATTTACCGCCATAGAGGCATCGGTTTTTGGGGAGGAGACATTATGGAAACGATTAAAGGCCCGGCGTTGTTTCTGGCACAGTTCGCCGGAGATGAAGCGCCTTTCAACTCGTGGGACACCATTACCAAATGGGCGGCGGATTGTGGGTACAGAGGCGTTCAGGTGCCCAGTTGGGACGGCCGGTTGTTTGATCTTGAAACCGCTGCCTCAAGCACGGATTACTGCGATGAATTCAAGGGCAAGGCCAAAGAGAACGGCGTGGAAGTGACGGAGTTGTCCACGCATCTTCAGGGCCAACTTGTTGCCGTGCATCCCGCATACGACGCAGCATTCGACGGCTTCGCCGCCGAAAGCGTCAGGGGAAACCCAAAAGCCCGGCAGGAGTGGGCCGTTGATCAGGTTAAGAAGGCGCTGTCAGCTTCCAAAAATTTAGGGATATCAGCGCACGCGACATTCTCTGGCGCGCTCGCATGGCCTTATGTTTACCCTTGGCCGCAACGTCCTGCTGGCCTTATCGAAACAGCATTTGATGAGCTTGCCAGCCGTTGGGTCCCGATCCTGGATCACGCAGAAGATTGTGGAGTCGATGTTTGTTATGAAATCCATCCAGGCGAGGATCTGCATGATGGCGTGACCTATGAGATGTTCCTCGAACGGGCGGGCAATCATGCTCGGGCTTGTATGCTATACGACCCGTCGCATTACGTTCTGCAGTGTCTCGACTACCTGGATAATATCGACATCTACAAAGACCGAATCCGGATGTTCCATGTCAAAGACGCCGAGTTCAACCCGACCGGTCGGCAGGGCGTCTATTCTGGTTATCAAAGCTGGGTTAACCGGGCAGGGCGTTTCCGCTCGCTTGGTGATGGTCAGGTCGACTTTGGGGCCGTTTTTTCGAAAATGGCTGCAAACGATTTTGACGGCTGGGCCGTGGTCGAGTGGGAGTGCTGCTTGAAACACCCAGAAGACGGAGCGCGCGAAGGCGCGCAATTCGTTTCTGACCACATTATCCGTGTCACAGAGAAAGCATTCGACGACTTTGCGGATGGCGGCACCGATATGGCGGCCAATCGAAAAATGCTGGGGATAGACTAATGGTAACTGGACGCAGTGAAGTAAAATCAGGCCGCATTCGCTTTGGCATGGTTGGTGGCGGCACTGATGCTTTCATAGGAGGTGTGCATCGAATTGCGGCGCGCTTGGATGACAAGTTCGAGTTGGTCGCAGGTGCCTTGTCTTCAACGCCAGAAAAATCTCGAGAAAGCGGAGAAGCGTTGGGGCTCGAACGGGTCTATGACGACTTTAAGCAGATGGCGATCAGAGAAGCGCGTTTGAAATCGGGGATCGAAGCAGTCTCGATCGTCACGCCTAATCACGTTCATTACGCCGCAGCGCGAGAGTTCTTGAAACGCGGTATTCACGTGATTTGCGACAAGCCCCTCACTTCGACCCTTGCGGATGCCAAGAAGCTCGTGAAGGCGGCGGAGAGTTCAGGCGCGCTGTTCATTCTAACCCATAACTACACCGGTTATCCAATGGTCAGGCAGGCGCGTGAGATGGTCGCCAACGGCGAGATTGGCAATATCCGCGTGGTTCAGGTTGAATATCCGCAGGACTGGTTGACCGAGCAGCAAGACTTTAAGCAAGCCGAATGGCGAACCGATCCTGAGCGTTCCGGAGCAGGGGGATCGACGGGTGACATCGGAACCCACGCCTACAATATCGCCTGCTTTGTGACAGGCTTGAAGGCGGAAAGCCTTGCGGCTGACTTGCAGGCCTTTGTGC
The DNA here is from genome assembly GCF_056537265.1 of Ruegeria sp. CG1. NCBI lineage: Bacteria > Pseudomonadati > Pseudomonadota > Alphaproteobacteria > Rhodobacterales > Roseobacteraceae > Ruegeria > Ruegeria sp. CG1. Next base: position 97,823 of record NZ_JBQFRF010000001.1, read on the forward strand.
CGGGGCGTAGGGTCGACGATAACGCACATGTCCTGCTGCGGTTCGACGGTGGCGCGCGCGGGATGCTGTGGTCGTCCCAAGTTGCCCCCGGCAATGAAAACGCACTGCGATTGCGTGTCTATGGTGAAAAAGGTGGGATCGAGTGGGCGCAGGAAGATCCAAACTATCTTTGGTTTACGCCCTATGGTGAGCCGAAACGACTGATCACCCGAAATGGGGCCGGAGCCGGGGACGCCGCCAACCGTCTGAGCAGGGTGCCTCCGGGCCATCCGGAAGGGTATCTGGAAGGTTTTGCAAATGTCTATAGTGAAGCTGCGGACGCCATAACAGCGTTTCGAAGTGGCAATTCAGCTGATCCATCGGTGATCTATCCCACTGTTCAGGATGGATTGAATGGTGTCAGGTTCGTTGCAGCTTGCGTGCAAAGCTCTGAAAGAAATGCGGCTTGGGTAAAGTTGGAGTAGCGCGACAGTCGTCTTGACACTGCGTCTTCCATAATTAATTTTACTAACTAAAATAAAACTCAAAGGATGGCGCCGAATGTATCTTGGATTGGATTTGGGAACGTCGGGTCTCAGAGGCATTCTGATCGATGAATCCGGTCTCGTCGTCAGCGACGCAGAAGCTGGCATTTCTACATCGACGCCAAAACCCGGCTGGTCCGAGCAGAATCCGTCAGATTGGATTAGCGCGTGCTTAGAAGTTGTCGCGAATCTCCGTGCGGACAACGAACCGGCATTCGCAAAACTTCGCGGCATTGGTCTGAGCGGACACATGCATGGTGCCACTTTGTTGGATGCCAGTGGAAGGGTTCTTAGGCCCTGCATTCTATGGAATGATACACGCTCGGCGGACGAGGCAAGTACACTCGACCAGATTCCACAGATGCGCACCATATCAGGAAACATCGTTTTTCCTGGCTTCACGGCCCCGAAACTGGAATGGGTGCGATCGCACGAGCCCGAGGTGTTCTCAAAAACAGCCAAGGTTCTATTGCCTAAAGACTATCTGCGGTTTTGGCTGACGGGTGATTACATATCGGACATGTCAGACAGTGCCGGCACATCATGGTTGGACGTAGACAATCGGCAGTGGTCGGAAACGGCTTTGGGTTTGGGGCACATGCATGCCTCACAGATGCCGCGTCTTGTCGAGGGGAACGAACCGGCTGGTGAGTTGAAAACTGAGCTGCGGCGGGCGTGGGGGCTTTCCAATCCTGTCGTTGTGGCAGGTGGCGCAGGCGACAATGCGGCCGCCGCCTGTGGCATCGGGAGCATTCGGGACGGCGCGGGTTTTGTATCTTTGGGAACGTCCGGAGTTCTTCTTGTTGCTCGGGATGCATATGCTCCGGCACCTGAAACTGCTGTACACTGCTTTTGCCACGCTGTTCCCGAAATGTGGATACAAATGGGGGTCATACTCTCGGCAACAAACAGTATGAATTGGTTGTCTCGCAATCTAAGTCAATCTGTGGAAAAACTGGCGTCGATGGTACCCGGCAGTATAACCGGACCCTCTTCGATTGCGTTCCTACCGTACCTTTCAGGCGAGCGAACGCCGCATAACAACAGCCGGATCCGAGCAGCTTTCTTAGGCATAGATGTCGCGTCGGGCCCCGCTGAACTGACACAATCTGTGATGGAAGGCGTCGCCTTTGCGATGCGGGACTGTCTTGAAGCCTTAAAAAGCACAGGAACCGTACCGACCAACTTGATGGCTGTTGGAGGAGGCGCACGATCCAGGTTCTGGTTGGAAACAATGGCGACCGTATTGCAAGTGCCGTTGGGCTTGCCAAAAGGCAGTGATTGCGGAGCGGCGATGGGCGCAGCGCGCCTCGCTATCTGCGCGGCCAACAACGCAAACCTCGGGGACATCATGACACCGCCCAAAATTCAGGAAGTTATCGATCCACGTAACGATCTGGCCGAACACTATGAAAGGGAATATGGGCGATATCGACAGTATTACATGGCACTGGCGCCCTTGGCGGCAGGATGACGCCTGCAATGGAATATTCTTCTCGGGTCGAGACGGTTATGCTGACCGATGGCGATATGCGGGCATCGGTACTGAACTACGGGGCAATCACTCAAAGTTGGTGGTTCAAGGATATACCGCTTATTTTGGGGTTTGATGATCCAATCAAGTACTTACTCGATACAAGTTATGTGGGCGCAGTTGTAGGTCGTGTTGCGAACCGGATCGGCGGCGCGCGGTTCGAGTTGGCAGGCACACGTTTTGGGCTTAGCGCCAATGAGGGTAAGAATACTCTGCATGGCGGGGCTGAGGGGCTTTCCAAACAATTCTGGAACCTTAGACAGACCGCACCGAACGAAGTGGTATTGCACTACCTTTCACACGACGGGGAAAGCGGTTTTCCTGCGAATGTCCGGTTCGAGGTCAGCGTCACGCTGCGGTACCCACGGTTGACCTATATATTAAAAGGTTATCCTGACCGTCCTACGCCGATCAGCCTAACGCAGCATAACTATTATTCGTTGGGCAGCTCAAAAGGTGTCGACGCACACAAGCTGGAACTGGCCTCTGTCCGCTACTTGGAACTAGACGAACAAGGAGTTCCGTCCGGTGCGGTGTGTTCGACCAAGAACGGCGAACTTGATTTCTCTGCGCCCAGATCGATCGGGCATGTTCCAAAGGCCATCGACCACTATTTCTGCTTTGACCTGAATCGCGATCCAACTGGTCCGATCGCGAAGTTCACCGCACCGTCTGGTCTTTCTCTGACTGCTTATTCTGACCAACCCGGAGTACAGGTCTATTCGGGTGCCCAATTGGCGAAGCCGCTAAGCGGTTCGGCTGGTTTGTGCATCGAACCCTCCGGATATCCGAATGCGCCCAACATACCCTCGTTTCCTTCGATCATATGCACCTACGAGAAACCGTACAGGCAGGTGCTCACGCTCGAGATTTCGGAAGATGGCAATGAGAGCTAGGTTAGTCATTTCCACCATTGGCTTTTTGATTGCCGGCAATGGCGCCAACGCTCAGGAGCTTGGGCCACCTCCAACTTTCCTAGAACCTGATTTCGACCGCGTTGAACTAGGACAGTTGCTATTTTACGACCCGATTTTGTCCGGCAACAAGAACATCAGTTGCGCGACCTGCCATCACCCGAGGTTTGGCACTTCGGACGGCCTTTCGTTAGGAATCGGGGAAGGCGGGATTGGCCTGGCTGCTGAACGCAGGCTGGATCCCCAGAATACGCCGGAGCAACGCATCCCCCGTAATTCACCGGCGCTTTGGAATCTTGGTGCGACAGAGTTTACGACGTTTTTTCATGATGGGCGCCTTGAGGCCGATCCAACACAACCCAACGGGATTAGAACACCTTTGGGGACACATATGCGGTCCGGTTTCCAATCGGCATTAGCGGCGCAGGCGATGTTCCCGGTTCTTTCACCAGACGAAATGGCCGGTCATTACTCGGAAAATGACGTCAGCAAGGCAGTTCGACTCGGGCTTTTGACACAGCAAGGCGGCGCGTGGGATCTGATTGCAGCACGTGTTGCCGCTATCCCAGAATACAAGCAGCGGTTTGAAGCCATTACGCCGGGTGGTGAGATATCTTTCACGGCCATAGCAAATGTGATCGCAGATTTCATCGCGTTCGAATGGCGCGCAGATAACAGTCCTTTTGATCGCGCGATGCGAGGCGAGGCCACACTATCCGAAGACGCCGAACTTGGCATGAACCTGTTTTATGGAGAGGCGGGGTGTAGCGCATGCCACGTGGGATGGTTCCAAACAGATCACAAGTTTCATTCGATCGCCCTTCCGCAAATCGGGCCCGGAAAGGCCGCTCGATTTGAGAACCATGTCAGAGATGATGGTCGTCTTCGCGTCACGGGTAACTCCGAGGACGCGTTTGCCTTTCGTACGCCATCGCTCCGCAATGTGACGCTAACCGCTCCTTACGGGCACAATGGAGCATTTGCACGGCTGGAGGATATCGTACGCCACCATCTGGACTCGGTTTCTTCTTTGCGAAGCTACACTACTGAAATGGCTTATTTGCCAGATTTTCCGGGTTCTGAAGACGAAACTCCGCTGCTGGATCAGCAACATCTAGATGCCATAGCCAAAAGCAACGGTTTACCGAAGGTTGTTCTAACGGATAATGAGATCGACGCGTTATTGAGCTTTCTGGCAAGCCTTGAAGACCCTGCACAGAGGTTGGGCGTTCCCGCCTATGTTCCAAGCGGTCTGCCGGTAGATCAATAGTCACCTATGCATTTCAACGATCTGGTTCGGTACGACCTCCTGCCACGCACCGACTTCTCCGTCCGGCCATATTACCCGTAACTGTACTTGAGTTTCAGCCCCCAAGCCGAAATGATGATAGCCAGCCGTGCCTCCTACATGTCCGCCGCCAATAGTTATTTCGCGGGTCTGTAAGCCCCATCTGGTTTGAACCTCGACAAATCCGCCTACCGCTGCCCAATTGAATTTGTCCTGAGTAACTTCTACCAACAGCCAATTGCCACCTGCTGAAATATTCTGGTTGACCTCAAGTTTTGATCCACGGTTTACGACCACCAGATCGAGCCGCCCATCGTTGTTCAGATCCGCAAGCGCTGCGCCGCGAGACTTCGCTATCGACGCAACACCAGCCTCTGCCGAAGCTTCGATAAACTGACCTTCCGAATCCTGAACCAAAAGGTTGTTCGGGTCGTTCAGTGCTGCATCGGGCATTTGCTCGACATTGCCTTTGGCGACGAAGATGTCGTCTCTGCCGTCATTGTTGACGTCTCCAAACTGCGCGTGCCAACCGGTCGACGGCCTTCCGTCATTGCCGACATGCGGCCTGTGGGCAGTCGTGCCTTTTTCATAAGTTGCATCGCGCCACGTCGGGCCGCCGGTATCGGGGTCAAAAATTTGGAGTTTTTGGTCACCCATCGAAGTCAAGTAAACCTCAGGAAAGCCGTCTCCGGTCAGATCGCGAGAGGCAATTCCCATGCCCCAGATCGAATAGGGCAGCCATCCGTCTTCGGGCGAATACAATCGGGGCTCTGGCTCCATGGCCCATAGTTGCTCTTGCCCACCACGAACATAATAGTGGCGGTCGTTGCTGATACGGAGGTCAGCACGTCCGGTTCGCGCCCAGTCTGAAAACAAAATGGAAAGCGAGCAATATCCCGGTTTCAGATGCTGGGGTTGGCCATAACTGTTCCCGTTCGGGCGATAGAGCAGGGTTGGCCCGCAGGATTCAAACGGACCTTCTGGATCGAAGCGATCCACGTAAGTTCCAAACGCCAGAGTCGGCATAGACTGGCCTTCTTCCCAAGTGGCTGAAAACCCTGTGGTCCAGTGATCTTCGGATTGGAACTCGATGTTATCGAAGGGACGGAACTGACAATCCGACTGCCCTTGAAGCAGCACATCTTCACCAACGCGCAAAATGGCCAGGTCAGTCAAGCCGTCGCCGTTAATGTCTAATGGGTAAGCACCGGTTACTCCCGTCAAGAACAGTGGATCCGGCGTTTCAATCCGAAAAGAAATCTCGCCCTGAGAGGTGTTTTTGAACAGCTGAGATCGATTGGATCCGCCCGCGACGAACAATTCGGGAAACGTGTCGCCGTCACAGTCGAAAACTGCTACGCCACCACCCACAAAATGCTCCCAACCGCCGTCGTAGATATGTGCAGGTACATCTATTACTTTGAATTGCGGTTGAGTGCCCGCTTCGGCAGCCGTGGCAAGAAAGAGTAATGCCGCAAGTTCAGGACGCATTCGCCGCAAGCTCCTTCACCTTCAGGATCGAGACTTGTTCGATCCCATAGGCGGCCGCACCTTTGGCCCACATCAGATCACCCCAGTGATGCACTTTGATTTCAGGCAAGGGTGCGTCGACATTCACAACACCATTTCGAATGCGCGTCATAACTTCGGCTGAGCAAAGGTGTTCAAAACTCATTTGCGCGCCCGATACAATAATGCACTGGGGATCGAACAGATTAATCAGATTGGATACTCCAAGCCCGAACATCTGTCCTGCACGCGCTAGAACCGAGGCGGCTCTATCATCACCGGAATTGGCGCGAGCGTGGATATCCGAGACCGTTTGCATATTATCGGCGTGACCTGTGACAGTCATTTCCCGGATCAGGGCGTAGTCCCCCACATAGGCTTCCAGACACCCTCGTTGTCCACATTGGCATAATGCGCCATCGAGTTGCACCTTAGTATGCCCAAATTCGGCCCCGCACCCTCTTTCCCCGCGATAAAGTCGGCCGTCCAGAACGATGCCAAGCCCAACACCATGTTCGATCGTGACGACAAGGAAATTCTTCAACCCGTTGCCTAGCCCAGAAAGCTGTTCAGCCTTTGCGACAAGGTTCGCGTCGTTTTCCACGAATGCAGGGCAGGGCAGTTCTTTCGCAAGTAAAGGGCTGAAGTCAATGTTTCTTTCAGTTACCGAGGATGACCAGTGGACAAAGTTCCTTGCCGCATCAATCTGCCCGGCCAATCCGATTGAAACGCCAGCCAAGTGTCCGATTGAAAGACCGACCCGTTGGCACGTATCTTCAAGGGCTTCGCGAATAGTCGATATAAGGTTCGTCGGCGACATTCGGGCGTCTTCAAGCGGGACGTTGTGCGACGTCACCTCGTTGCCTTCAAAATCCACCAAAATGACCGAGATCACCTGACGAGCAATCTTCAGGCCCGCAACAAGGATGGATTGGCCATCCAATTGCAGCAAAACTCTGGGCCGACCTCTTTTTCCAGACTTTGACTGAGCTTCGCCTTCGGTTTCCTTGATCAGCCCTGCCGAGATCAGATCAGCCGTCGCTGAAGTGATCGTGGCAGGGCTGGTCTCCAAGGCGGATGCGATATCAATCCGCGATACGGATCCATTGCTTCTGATCTGTTCCAACACCCGCAGGCGGGTCGCGTTTCGTTGGTCCAAAGAAACTACAGACGCTTTGCTTTTCAGCATCTTGCCCTCGCGAATCTTATCTTTGGTTCAATCTATTTGAATTTTGATGTGTCTTATAGACTAAATATTTTACCGACTGAAATAAATGTGTTATTTAAAATTGTGAGAGCCGCGAATCGAGTTGAGATGGCTCTGCATATGGGAGGAAATCATGAAAAAAATTCTCAGCTTCTCAGCTGTAGCCACGCTGCTGGCCTCGACTGCGTTCGCAGAGCCGGTAGTCGGCGTAAGCTGGTCCAACTTTCAGGAAGAGCGCTGGAAGACAGACGAAGCCGCGATCAAATCGGCGTTAGAAGCCGGCGGTGCCGAGTATATCTCGGCCGATGCGCAATCATCCTCGGCCAAACAGCTTTCGGATATCGAAAGCCTAATTGCGCAAGGCGTGGACGCGCTTATCATCCTAGCGCAGGACGCGCAGGCCATTGGTCCCGCGGTTCAGGCCGCGGCGGACGAAGGTATTCCTGTGATAGCCTATGACCGTCTGATCGAGGACGACCGAGCATTTTATCTGACCTTCGACAACGTGGAAGTCGGCAGAATGCAGGCTCGGGCTGTCTTTGAGGCCATGCCCAAAGGCAACTACGTGATGATCAAAGGCTCTCCTACTGATCCGAACGCAGATTTCCTGCGCGGGGGTCAGCAAGAGATCATCGGAGCAGCCGTCGACAGCGGTGACATCGTGATCGTTGGTGAAGCCTACACAGATGGTTGGTTGCCCGCGAACGCGCAGCGGAACATGGAACAAATCCTGACCGCGAACGAGAACAACGTGGATGCAGTCGTTGCGTCGAATGACGGTACTGCAGGCGGTGTTGTTGCGGCCCTAACAGCACAGGGTATGGAAGGCATTCCGGTGTCAGGTCAGGATGGCGACCACGCGGCATTGAATCGTGTCGCACTGGGAACGCAGACGGTTTCGGTTTGGAAGGATGCTCGCGAACTTGGAAAGGCGGCTGGTGAAATTGCTGTCGCATTGAGCGGTGGGACAAGCCCTGCTGATGTCGAAGGCGCAGTTAGCTGGACATCACCGGGTGGGACCGAGATGAACTCGGTTTTCCTAGCGCCTGTTCCAATCACTAAGGACAACTTGTCCGTGGTTGTTGATGCCGGATGGATCCCGCTGGAAGATCTTTGCCAAGGCGTTGAAAACGGACCTGCCCCTTGTAACTAAACCACTCAGCCCTGGGCCCTTTTGTCCGGGCCTGGGGCAAATGCTGAATATGAAAGATCGGAAATGACCGAAACTTCGTCTCAGCCGGTACCTGAAAAAGCGAAACCCAGCCTGTTCCAGCAACTGGAACTGGATATGCGGCTTTTGGGAATGATCGGCGCGTTTGTCATCCTGTGCATCGGGTTCAACATCTTCACAGATGGAAGGTTCCTGACGCCGCGCAATCTATTCAACCTGTCCATCCAGACAGTTTCGGTCGCCATCATGGCATGTGGGATGGTGTTCATTATCGTCACGCGGCACATCGACTTGTCGGTAGGAGCGCTGCTGGCAACTACCTCGGCTGTGATGGCAATGACGCAAACTGAGCTTTTGCCGCAAGTCCTTGGGATGGGTTTGAACAATCCAGCAACCTGGGCGATCACCATTGTTGTCGGGCTGTTTGTCGGCACGCTGATTGGTGCGTTTCATGGCTGGATGGTCGGATACCTGACGATACCAGCCTTCATCGTCACGCTTGGTGGATTTCTGGTTTGGAGAAACGTGGCGTGGTATTTGACTAGCGGTCAGACGATCGGTCCTCTGGATAGTACATTCCTGATGTTTGGCGGGACCAACGGGACATTGGGAACGACGACAAGCTGGCTGTTCGGCTTGTTTGCTACCGCAATCGCGATCTGGGCTTTGTGGAGCAGTCGTCGCGCAAAGGCGGCACATGGATTCCCCGTCAAACCTGTCTGGGCCGAAGCCACTCTGGCCGGGATAATCGCAATCGCCATCCTTGGGTACGTTTACATCGTAAACAGTTACGCCATACCAACGCGGCGGCTGCAACGTATGTTCGAAGCGCGCGGAGAGACAATGCCAGAGGGGCTGGTCGTCGGATACGGCATACCGATTTCTGTACTCATCCTAATCATCGTGGCTGTCACGCTGACAATTGTGGCGCGAAAAACCCGGTTTGGTCGGTACATCTTTGCCACTGGCGGCAACCCGGATGCGGCAGAGCTTTCGGGTATCAACACTCGACTGCTAACCGTGAAAATCTTTGCTTTGATGGGTTTCTTGTGCGCCGTGTCCGCGGTGGTCGCCTCGGCCCGCTTGGCGAACCATTCGAACGACATTGGTACGCTCGACGAACTTCGGGTCATAGCAGCTGCAGTGATCGGAGGAACCGCATTGTCGGGCGGCATCGGCACTATCTATGGCGCGATCCTGGGTGCATTGATCATGCAGGCGCTGCAATCGGGCATGGCAATGGTTGGCGTTGACGCGCCGTTTCAGAACATCGTCGTCGGCAGCGTCCTCGTGTTGGCCGTCTATATCGACATCGTTTACCGCAAGCGACTGGGGGCAAAGTGATGCAAGCTCAGGATACGCAGAAAAAACCTTCTGGCACTGGGCGCGGTTCAGGCGCGCCGCCATTGGTCGAGATGCGCGACATCTCGATTTCCTTCGGTGGGATCAAGGCCGTCGACCATGTGTCGGTCGATCTCTATCCGGGTGAAGTCGTTGGCCTGCTTGGCCACAACGGGGCCGGAAAGTCCACGTTGATCAAGGTATTGTCCGGCGCCTATCAGATGGACCACGGCGAGATTCTGATCGATGGCAAGCCGGTCGAGATTGGCAATCCTCGTGACGCCCGGGCGAACAATATCGAAACGATATATCAGACGCTCGCCTTGGCCGACAATCTGGACGCGACATCAAACCTGTTCCTGGGGCGCGAGATGACGACGCCTTTTGGCTTGGTCAACGACGCAGCCATGGAGGCCGAGTGCCGAAAGATCATGGCGCAGCTCAACCCAAACTTTCAAAAGTTCAATGACCCGGTCTCCGCCTTATCGGGTGGGCAAAGACAATCAGTGGCGATTGCTCGGGCCGTCTATTTCAATGCCCGCATTCTGATCATGGATGAACCCACTGCGGCGCTTGGGCCGCATGAAACCCAGATGGTGGCGGATCTGATCCACCAGCTGAAGGCGCAAGGAATTGGGATATTTCTGATCGATCACGATGTGCACGCCGTCATGGAACTGTGCGACCGCGCCTCGGTCATGAAGAACGGAAAACTGGTTGGGACGGTCGATATCTCAGACGTAACTGATGACGATCTTTTGTCGATGATCATTCTCGGCAAACAGCCAGCACAAAAAGCAGAGTAGGGGGCAGAAATGCCAAGTGGATTTTTTGAAGGGATCGAGAAGGTCCAGTTTGAAGGCGTGGACAGCAAGAACCCGTTGGCCTTTCGTCACTACGACCCGGATGAAATAATCATGGGCAAGCGTATGGAGGACCATCTGCGGTTTGCAGTGGCCTGGTGGCATTCATTCGCGTGGGAGGGCGGAGACCCCTTTGGTGGACCTACGTTCGAACGCCCATGGTATCCTCAGGACGATATGGGCCGGGCCCGACAGAAGGCAGATATTGCATTCGAATTGTTTGCGCTTTTGGGGCAGCCATTCTTTTGCTGGCACGACGCTGACATCCGGCCCGAACAGGGAAATTTTGCCGATAACCTGCGCACATTGGAAGATATCACCGATTATATCGGTGAAAAGATGCAGGTGTCTGGTACCAAGCTGCTTTGGGGCACGGCCAATATGTTCAGCCATCGTCGCTGGATGTCTGGCGCCAGTACCAATCCTGATCCCGACGTTTTTGCATTCGCTGCAGCGACCGTGAAATCCTGCATGGATGCAACTCACAAGCTCGGCGGCGAAAACTATGTTCTGTGGGGTGGTCGTGAGGGCTACGAAACCCTTCTGAACACGGATTTGAAAACCGAGTTGGACCACATGGGCCGTTTCTTGAACATGGTCGTTGAATACAAACACAAGATTGGGTTCAAAGGAACTATTCTCGTTGAGCCCAAGCCTCAGGAGCCGTCCAAACACCAATACGACTACGACGCCGCGACTTGTATTGGATTTCTCAGGAAGTACGGGTTGGAGGACGAGGTCAAGTTGAACCTGGAGCAGGGGCATGCGATCCTGGCCGGACACAGTTTCGAGCATGAAATTGCGGTTGCCGCTGCCGAAGGGATGCTTGGCTCGATCGACATGAACCGAAACGATTACCAATCCGGGTGGGATACGGACCAGTTCCCGAATAACACGCCAGAGGTTGCTTTGGCATATTACTACATCCTGAAAGCTGGTGGCTTTACAACTGGGGGCACAAATTTTGACGCCAAAATTCGTCGGCAATCGCTTGATGCAAAAGATCTTGTTGCAGCCCATGTCGGCGGAATGGACATTTGTGCACGGGGCTTGAAAGCTGCGGCTGCTATGGTTGAAGACGGTGGCTTGGAGGACGCGCTGACGGAACGATATTCCGGTTGGAACACTCCGGAAGCAGTTTCTATGTTGGGTAGCAGTCTGGAAGAGATTTCTGCCCGGGTTCTACAGGAAAATACCAACCCGAAACCACAATCTGGGCGTCAGGAGATTCTGGAGAATTATGTGAACAGGTTTGTGTGACCAAGGAAAACTGCAATCTGGGAACTGTCAAAAGAATCTTGTCAGAAGAACTTTGCTTGGGCGGGGTAGGGGTGTTGCGTAGCTTTTACCCATGACCAGACCTGCATCTTTCAAATACTATAATAACCGGTTCTGAGATCATCCGCTTGACCGTGATGCTGTACATCCGATTCCCGCTCTCGCTTCGGAATGCCGTAGATCTGTTGCACGAGCGAGGCATCGACGTGAGTCACGAAACCGACTGCTACTGTTGGAACAGGTTCGGTCCAATGTTTGCCTTTGATATCCGAAGAATGCGGGTGCAACAACTGCGCGCACTCTCGATATGGAAGTGGCACGCCGACGAGATTTTGTGAAGGTGAATGGTAAGAGACACTGCCTCTGGCGGGTTGTTGATCACGAAGGCGAGGTGCTGGAATCCGTTGTCACCAAACGCCCAAACGAGTAGCCGCTTATTTTGGGATCAAGATCAGTGGTTTTGGGACTGGGTAAACAGCCTACTGTATTCACTGCAGTGATCAGTCACCATTTAGTGCGAACAAAGGATTACAGCGGGCATTGACGCTCAGCTATCGTCGGACAAGCGCCAGATGTCTTGCTCTCCAAACCCACGGATTGTTCGCGCGCCGACATTCTCAAGGTCAAACTGATCTTTGAGGACCTGCGCGACTTCGTCCTGGACTGAAATCTGCATCGGGTCAGAGAATTCCTGAAGTCTGGAGGCCAGATTCACAGCCGGACCAAAGATATCGTACACATACTTCTGGATGCCAACGACCGACCCGACTACCGATCCCGTGGCCAGTCCAATTCTGCACCGCCACTGATGCGGATGGCTCAGGTTTCGGCGGGTCAAATAGCGTACGAAACGAATGGCTGTGTTTGCGATTGCCTTGGCGTGATCCGGAGTCGGATCGGGCAGACCAGCAACGGTGATATATGCGTCTCCGATCGTCTTGATCCGTTCGCAACCGAATTGCTCACCAATGCGATCAAACGCGCTGTAAATATCGTTCAGTTCAGTGACGGTGACGCTTGGGTCCTGCGAGGCGACCATATCCGTGAACCCAACGAAATCGAGCATCAGGACGGAGACGGGATCATAGAGTTGTGGCGTAACCACACCGAAAGTCTTGTACTCTTCGTAGACCGACCGGGGCATCAGATTTAGCAGCAGTTTTTCAACCTGCTCCTTTTCCCGCTTCAACTCGCGCGTGTTCCGTTCCACCATCATCGAATAGGAGTCGATCATGGACTCCAGCTCTTTGATACGGGTGATGTTCTGACATACCAGAACCAGCACATCGTCGTGCGCGACCGTGAAATCGAGTGCGATCACCAGTGTGCGGCGTTTCTTTTTGAAGGTGATTTCTGATGTATGTCGCCCGGTGCCGGACAGGCTTGTTTGCACTGTGTCGATATCCAGATCAGGAAAGAGCTGCTGCAATTGGTCTGAAGGGCCATCGGCACTGAACCACTCGTCAAACGTATCATTGCGGAACCCAAACTTCAGCGATTGACGGTCCAGTAGGGCAACGCCCACACCAATCGCGCGAAGGAGCTGTTCATTGATGGCTTCGATGGTCATGATTTATCCAACAATCAAGGGACGACGTTTACTGAATTCCGCGACAACGATATCGATATCCTCGGCATCCACGCCGTGTCTTTGCAAAGCGTCACGGAGCACGACCTCCAATTCGTCGAAATGGTCATCGGTAATTTCGAGATGAGAGTGTAACTGGCGCAGTTGATTGTCGGTGTAGGAGGCCGGACCACCAAGGAGCGACGCTATGAACTTGGTCTGATGGTCGACCATGCGGCTCATATCCACGTTGTCGAAGAAGGGTCCAACCTCGTCATTGTCCAGCAGGATGTCATAGAACGAGAACACGATCTTGCTGATCTGTGAAAACCCACCGTATTTTTCATAAAGTGTGCGCTCGGCCATAACAAAATCCCCCTTAAACAAACTAATACCAAGAAAATGTTGGATCGACTACACCGGGTGATCTTCATCGTTCTTTGACGGTTGGGTCAAAGAACGATGAGCCAGTGATTCACGATCTCAGCCGCGCTGCATGACAATTTCAGCGTACTCGGATGAGATGCAAAGTGTGTCATTGCCTGAGATATCGAACTTTTCGATCAGGGCCATGATATCGCGCTGCAGCGCCTCTTGTCCCGATGCGTCCAGTGCATCGAAGGCCTTTTGCATCGGGCCATAGAACGTCCGAAAATACTCTAGGAAGTGTTCGGCTGAACGGTAGCGGAACATGAAGTTCTTGCGTCGGAACGAAACGATGGTGCTGTGCGATCCGAAGGCTTCTTCAATCCAGTCCCGGCTGCCCCACAAAGCCGGAGAGCTTACGCCAGCAGGTGGAGGCACATGTTTACCGATCGTTTTGAACAGAAGGCCGATGAAGCTGTCCGGCGTCCAGTTGGCCAGACCAATCTTGCCGCTGCGTTTGACGACCCGTTGCAGCTCTGCTGCTGATTGTTGTTGGTTCGGTGTGAACATCACGCCGAACGTCGAAACCACCGCGTCGCAGGATTGATCATCGAAAGGCAGGTTTTCGGCGTCGGCAACCTTGTAGGTCACGAACAGACCTTCCGCTTTGGCGCGCTGGCTGCTGGCGTCCAGCAGGGCTTCTACATAGTCGGTTGATGTAACATCACAAAAGCGCCGGGCGAAGGCCAGGGTGGCGTTGCCATTCCCGGCGGCGACATCCAGCACCTTGGAACCAGGCATCATATCCATGGTTTCAGCCAGTTCTTCACCCGTAATTTGAAGGGTGACACCCACTTTACTGTAGTCGCCGGAGCCCCAGGCGACGTTTTGCTTTGCTTTGATTGCCGCAAAGTCTGTGGTGGCGTTGATCGATGTTTGAATACCCATGATATTGCTCCTTTTTGATGTGGTAGTGGTTTGATGAAGGCCGCATTGCTAAATGCGGCCCCGGTCAGGCAGCTTGACGTTCTGGCCAGCTGACAGTTTCAAGGGGCCGCTCCACATTGGCCACGTGTTCGAAAATCCTTGAGTTGATCCATTCGGGCTGGAAGACCGGCGCCATATGGCCCAGCTCGGGCAGCAACGCGATCCGCGCATTGGGCAAAGCCTTCGCGATCTCAACCGAGACGTGCTGCGCAATCTCAGGTGACTCCAAACCAGTCATTACCAACGTCGGTATATCAAGCTTGGACAGGTCCTTCAGTTGCCAGGTTTCAGCAAAACCTTTTGCAAAATCAGACATGACTGATGGGATCATCCCAATGAACCGGTCTCGGGCCTGCGCGGGCAGCGAGTTCCAAAGCCCCTTCTCGTTCCAGAAATCCAAAAAGTGATGCATACCAGCAGCGGCATCGCCATCCGCTGCTGCGGCGCTCACCACACCCGCGAGAAGCTGGATTTGCCCGAACAGTTTCTTGCTGACATCATTGCCAGCCTGCAGAAAATGAAAGACTGCAGGCTCATATACCGTCAGGCTTTTGACAAGATCAGGACGCATCAACGCGACCTTGATGGCGACGCCTCCGCCGTTGGAATGCCCAACCAGATGCACGGGGCGTCCCAGCGCTTCGATTTCGCGGATTACCGGTATGGCAGAAAACGCCGCACCGTTTTGAGAGTTATCTCCAGTCAACGGGCTACGACCGTACCCGGGAAGATCAACAGCGTGAACACTAAAGCGACCTTCCAGATCCGCCGCCAGTTGGTTCCATTGCCCACTATTGGACGCCGAAGAATGCAACGCAAAAATAGGTGCGTTAATCATTTCAGTAGTTCTAAAAGAAATAGTCATCGTTCTTACCCAATCGCACTTAAGATGGGCATTAACTGACCTTTCTATGTTTCATTGTGATGTCTGGAAGCGGTGCCAAGTGTTTCAGTTGTTGCTCTGTGAAGCAGGTCACACAACTTGCTATCCGGCTCAAAAACAAACAGGTTTATCGGCCGGTACTTGGCTGAGTTGGCACCTATTGAAACAATTGAAACACACGATGCTAATTTTGAAATGGCATTGAAACAATGGTATCCTAAAAATTCAGGATGACGATGGGCATGGCGAACGAATTTGAAGAAATCGAGAAGGCGAGGGACCTTCTTCGTGATGCGATCGAATCTCTCAAAGAAGGGTTCGCCCTCTATGATGATGATCGCCGCCTTGTCCTGTTCAATCAACGATATGCCGAGATGAACAAGGGGGTTGCCGACCTGCTGCAACCCGGACTGGACTGGGAAATCCTGATGCGTGAGACGGCGCGCCGGGGAATTTACGCCGAGGCCATCGGCAATGAACAGCAGTGGGTTTCGGACCGGTTGGCTAATGGGGTCGAGTTCATCCAAGACTTTGAGCTGATGGAAACGGATGGGCGTACCTATCTGGTTTCTGTTCATCCCACCAAGTTCGGCGGATTTGTCGTCACGCGTGAGGATATCACCGAACGCAAACAAGCCGAGGTCGAAGAGCGCGACGGCGATCTATTGATCCGAAAGGTGTTGGATGCCAGTTCGGCAATCGTAACCATGGCGCGGATTGGTGATGGTCAGATCTTGTATCGCACGCCTGCTGCGCTGCAGATGTTCGGACCTTCCAAATCTGCAAAACAGCATTATCAAAAGCCGGAAGAACGCGCGGATTTTGTAACCCAGCTTTTGGCCGATGGTCGTGTCGATGACTACAAGCTCGACTTGATTAATGCGGCTGGCAAAACCTTCCCTGCGTCGATTTCGTCTCAATTGATCGATTACAAAGGCGAAGAAGTCATCGTGACCAGCGTGATCGATCTAACCGTCCAGAAAGAGGCTGATGCCTTGATCCGTCAGGTCATGGAGGCTTATCCAGCAGCCATCAACATGACGCATGCCGACACCGGCGAGGTGCTGTTTGCTACGCCCGAGATAAAGGCGCTGTTTGGTGAAGCAGAAAGTTCGAAATCCTACTATGCGGACCCGAATGAGCGCGAACGGTACCTGAAAGACCTCCGGCAAGCGGGGGCGCTTAAGGATCGGCGTATGGAGTTCGTCGATGCAAGCGGGCGAAAGTTCTGGGGGGCGGATTCTTCACGGCTGATCGAGTTCAATGGTGAAGAAGTAATCGTTTCCAATACCCGCGATCTGACCGATGAATTGGCCATTGAGGTTGAGCTTGAAAAGCAACGAGAGCTGCTGTTCCAGAACGAAAAGATGTCTGCGCTTGGCGAACTACTCGCCGGTGTGGCGCATGAGCTTAACAATCCGTTGTCGGTTGTTGTGGGTCATTCGTTGATGTTGAAGGAAGAAATTTCTGACCCCGATCTCGGTGTCAGGATTGAAAAAATCGGCAATGCCGCTGAACGCTGCGCGAAGATTGTAAAGACCTTTCTGGCGATGGCGCGCCAGCAGCCCAGCAAGATCGAGCAGGTTGATGTTCCCAGCATGATTGAAACAGCTGCGGATGTCGCCGGGTACGGTAGCTCATCAGGCGAAATTCGCATTGAGCAAAGTCTGCCAGCAGACCTGCCCGCAGTTGCCGGGGATGCGGACCAGCTTACGCAAGTCGTCTTGAACCTTATCATCAATGCCGAGCAGGCCATGACCGCATCCGGCATCGGCGACCACATCATGCTGTCTGCCGAGGTGAAGCCTGCCATCGGAATGGTTGAGATCACGGTTCAGGACAATGGCCCAGGTATCCCCAAAGCCATACGCGCACGTATCTTCGAGCCGTTCTTCACCACAAAGGAGGTGGGTGACGGCACCGGGATTGGGCTTGCTTTCTGTCACCGGATCATTCTGTCCCATGGCGGTCAGATCAGGCTTGATCAGGCCGCAATGTCCGGCACCTGCTTCCGGATAACTCTGCCCGTCGCAAAGATGCAAAATGATGTGGCTGAAGAAAAACCCGAACCCGCCGCGAATTTTGCCAAGCACCGTGCATTGGTCGTGGATGATGAGGTCGAAGTGGGTGAGATCAATGCCGAGATACTGCGGAAGGACGGCTTTCACGTTGATTTCGTTACCTCAGGAGAAGAGGCGCTCAGGCAACTGCAGTCCGCCAGCTACGATGTATTCCTAAGTGATATGAACATGCCCGGTGTTGACGGACGCAAGATTTATGAGGCGCTGGTGGCGCGTTTTCCGAAAATGCTGACCCGGACAGCATACATCACCGGGGACACCATGGGTGAAAGCTCATTGGGACTGCTGAAGGAATCCGGTCTGCCCTATCTGGAAAAACCCGTCTCGCCTTCGGAACTGAGAATACTTGTCGGAAAGCTGCTCGCCGATCAGAAGGATCAAACGGATGAATGACCAGAAAACCCATATCCTGGTTTGCGATGACGAGATCGACGTGCGCGAGATGCTTCAGGAATATCTGAGCAAACGCGGGTACGAGGTTTCTGCAGCCGCTGGCGGAGAAGAGCTCCGGTCTGTCATCTCCTCTCGAGCTGTTGATGTCATGATCATGGATATCAATATGCCAAAGGAAGACGGTCTTTCGATCCTCAGATCGCTTCGTCCTGAAAACACGACGCCCGTGATCATGTTGACTGCAGCAGGCGATGTAGTGGACCGGATCATCGGGCTTGAGATGGGGGCAGATGACTATCTTGGAAAGCCGGTTGATCTTCGGGAACTGGAAGCGCGGATCAAGGCCCTATTGCGCCGAGGGGCCATCAACGAAAGTCTGCCCGCAGATGCCTCCGAAGGCAATTTGGCCCTTTTTGGCGACTACACGCTGGATAAAGAGGCAGCCAAACTTCTTGCGCCGGATGGATCCGAGGTCCCGCTAACGGCGATGGAGTATAGTCTGCTCAAGGTGTTTGCTGAAAACAAAGGGCGTGTTTTGAACCGTGATCAACTGCTTGAACAAGCGCATGACCGGTCCTGGGATCCGTTCGACCGCAGCATTGATATCCGAATATCCAGACTGCGCCGGAAGCTTGAAACCAACCCGGAAAAGCCGGAAATCATCAGAACCGTGCGGGGTATAGGTTATGTCTATGATCCCAAATAGGGTTTGCCGTTCCGAGCAAGCACATTGCGAGTAGCACCGTGGAAACCAAGCTCGTCACAACCATAATTGCTGACATTTCTGACAGCACTCCGTTCTACGAAGAAATGGGGGACGATCAGGCGCAGCAGTTGATTCAGTTTGAAATCGATCGATTGCGTGAGGTTCTACTTGGGTTTGGCGGAGTTCCTGTGGGGCAGAAAGGCGATGACGTCTTGTCCTATTTCAAGGAACCCGAGGCCGCCGTAAACGCGGTTGTAGAGATGATTCAGAAACCGCCTGGAACATTACTGTCGGTCCACGCGGGTGTTCATCAAGGTCCTGTTGTTATTGGCGATAATGGGATATTTGGCGAAACAGTTAATCTGACCGCACGTTTGGCGGCCGCGGCCAATCCGGGTGAAGCTTGTGTCAGCGAAAGCGTCGCCAAGGATCTAAGCCCCGAAAGTCTCCAGATGCTCACCCCAATCGGATCGCTTCGCCTGAAAGGTGTGAGTGACCCGGTCAAAGCTTATTCAGTCCTGGCCTCAACGGACGGGTTAAGCACCGTGATGCATCTGCCGACGCAGACGGCCAGCGGATCTGAGGGCATGCAGCAGAATGAAAGCTTTGCGCTCATTCTTTATCACGACGATCATACCTGGCGGTGTCGGGAAGGCGGGGAGCTAACGATCGGCAGATCCAGTCAATGCGATGTCATCCTGCCTGAGCTGTGGGTTTCGCGACTGCATGCGGTACTCAGCATGAAAGGCGGGAAGCTGATGCTGGCGGGTCGCAGTTCGTCGGGAACTTACGTACAATTCGAGAATGCGCGTGAAATCCAGCTTAAGCGCGAGAACATAATGCTGGCCGATAGCGGGCTGATATCGCCTGCACTATCAATTTTGCACTCTGATGCGCGCCCATTAGAGTTTGAGGTCGTCCGCCGATAAACGACGTGGCACGCCTGAATTCTGGCTTCTGTGGTGAAAGTCTCAGAAAGAAACTCGCGATTGTGCTAGAATCGGCACCAATTGCGTATTTCAACCAAGATTGGGAGGGAATGATGTCATTGAATACTTCAGGAAACCAGCTTCGTCAGGGCGCTCTGATCCTGGGTGCAATTACACTCTTGTATGGTGCTGATGCAACTGCCCAGTCAGCGATGCCCAATGCCTGCCCTGTGGATGGGTGTGAGGTGCAGATTGTATCGGTCGCCAAAGAGGGCGACGAACTGCTTGTAAACAATGACGCAAATTTCACTCCGGACGTATCGAAGAACCATTTCCATACATGGTGGGGCGACGGATGTTGTCTTTTTGGCGGATGAGGCAACCTTGGTGGCAATCGACCGATCTGGGGAACTGCATTGGTGGGATATCGCGACGCACCGTCGGCTCATGCCTGTCGAAAAGATCCATGCAGGCCCGACCTGGCGTATTGCGCTGGCACCAGACGGAAATTCTTTTGCGACAACCAGCGAAGCCGGTGTTGTTCGGGTTTGGGACAGGTTGAGCTTAGAGGTCGCATGTGCGTTGGGCAGTCCAACCTTCGATGAAGGGCGCAGGGTTCAGTATTTGGGAAGCGATGAGCCAACAACGACCTGTGATGCCTTCGCGAATTGATCACATGGCGAGTATTGAAAAGCACGGGCGGGCGCTTGGATTTGAAGCGGAACTAAGCAGGCGTGATCAGATTATGGTCGGTTCACAACGAAATCCGGCATGATCTGCGCCTGTGTGATTGCGTCATCGACGTCATGCCCTGCGAAAAAACCGTACCCCGAAATCAGGGCCGAGGCGATTCCGGCAGCATGGGCCCCCAATATGTCGGTATGCAAGCTGTCACCAACCATAAGCACGCGAGTTTTATCGACCCGGCCAAGTCGCTTAAAAGCCAAGTCAAAAATATTCTCAAATGGTTTGCCGAAGAATTCGGGTACAACGCCGGTTCGATCGGCAAGACGATGCGCGAACAGACCGGGTTCGTTTGAAAATCCGTGCTCGCGTGGTGCGACTATGTCCGGATTTCCAACCAATACAGGACGCGGGCGTTTTAGCAGGGCTGCTTCCAGATGGACTTGACGTGCCTCGGTCCAGACGGCTGAGCCGATCATCAGAAACCCCTCAACCGAGTCATAGGGCTCGGGATCGTCATCGAGATAAGTCAGGTTCAAATCTTCCAGATCGCGAAGGCCGGTGCTGGGTGTTGCCATCAAACCCCAATGCAGCGCGCGTTGACCGCCTAGCTCAGCCAGCAGTGTTGCGCGGCTTGTGATGATATCCTCTGGCGCAAAATCATATCCCAGCCGGGCGTATTTCTCGACGAGCGCCGCATGAGGGTGACCAGCTGCATTCGAGACGACCAGAACACGTTTACCCATGGCTTTGAGCTGATCAATCCGTGCGGCTGTACCGGGAATCGCAGTCTCGCCGATATTGAGGACACCGAACGCATCCAGAAGGAATACATCGAAGCCTTCAGCAATATCCATCAAAGTGTTCGCATGCTGATAGGATTGAACAGCTGGTTCAGCAGCCGGAAGTCGATGCCGAACGGCCTCGTAGGCTTCGAAAGCCTCTTGGGTCGTGAAGCGGCTCAAATAATTGCCCCTCGTACTTTGGCAGACACCCATTCGCTGATCATGACGGCAATCAGAATGACGATCAGGATAAGGCTGACCTGCGGCCATGCCAGAACGTTCAGCGACGCCGACAATTGCAGCCCGATGCCGCCTGCGCCCACAAGGCCAAGAACCGTAGACTCGCGAATATTGATGTCCCAGCGGAATACGGCGATCCCGGCAAAGGCGGGCAATATTTGCGGGACGATTCCATATGCCATGACCTGCCAGCGGGATGCGCCGGTGGCGGTGATGGCTTCGACTTGGGTGTGATCAATTTCCTCGATGGCTTCATAGAGAAGCTTGGCGCAGAAGCCGATCGAACGAATGGCTATGGCGATAACACCTGCGAATACTCCGGGTCCAATGATTGCGATTAACAAAAGCGCCCAGATTAGCGAGTTGATCGAGCGGGTTGAGACGATGATCAGTAACGCGATGGGGCGGATGAACACGGCCGACGGCGTGGTGTTGCGGGCGGCCAGAAAGGCGACCGGTACGGCAAGGAACAGCGCAATGATCGTACCAAGTGTGGCGATGTTCAGCGTGTCCCAGATCGGGCGGCCTAACTGCGTGATGTAATCCCACTTTGGTGGTGTCGCGCGGGTCCAGATATCGTTCGCGATCCGGGGTGCGTCCCACACAAAGAACCATGTCGTCGAGGCCGAGATGATCTGCCAGCAGTAGACAAAGACCGCCACACCCAACAGCCAGCAAAACCAACGCACAAGGCTTTGACCGGTCGTGCGTCTGCGCCAGATTTGCGTACTTTCATGTTCAAGCACTGGCATTACTGGACCCTCGCGCGGATGATACCCGAGAGGTATTCGAGCGCCATGACGATCCCGATGATCAGGATCAGAATGGCTGCCGCAGTGTCATACTCATAACGGTCAAACGCCGTATTCAGCGTGGCGCCAATGCCGCCGGCCCCCACAAGCCCAAGAATTGCACTTTCGCGAAAGTTGATATCGATCCTGTACATCGACAGCCCGACCAGTCGCGGCATGACCTGTGGCTGCACGCCGTAGTTGATCCATTGCATCCATCGCGCGCCCGAGGCTTTGATCGCCTCGGCCTGCACTTTGTCCATGGCCTCGATGTCTTCGGCCAAGAGCTTGGACAGGAAACCGATAGTGGCGAAGGACAGTGTCAGGAAGCCGGCCAAAGGTCCGAACCCAAAGATGGCAACCAGAAGAATGGCGACGATGATCTCTTGCAGGGCGCGGCTGATCGCAACAATGCCTCGGCAGATCACATAGACCGGGAGAGGCGCAATATTGCGTGCAGCGCCCAGTCCGATCGGGATCGATATCAGGATGCCCACCACCGACGCTGCAACCGTCATCACGATGCTCTCGAGAAGACCGCTCCAGATATCGCTCCAGCGCGATATGAAATCCGGGCTTGTGAAAGCAAGGACAAAAGCCCAACCGCGATCCAAGCCTTCATAAACCCGGCCCCAATCCACCTCGATGGTCATAAATGCCGCAATCAGATAGGCGACGAATCCAACGATCAAGGTCCAGCGCAGTAAGGCGTTTTTGACGAAGGCCGGTTTCCGCCAGCCTTTGCCCAGCAGGTCATCAAGTTCGGGATGGCTCATTCCGCGGCCTCGATCTCTTCGTCGTCTTCAACTTTCTCTATGGTCGCTTCCCAGTCTTCTTCGCCATAGATTTCGGTCAACTTGTCAGGCGTAAGCCCAGAGGGGAGGCCGTCAAATACGATTTCACCAAAGCGTAGGCCAACGACGCGCGGTACGAACATTTGCGCAAGGGCCACGTCATGAATGTTGATTATCGCGGCTAATCCGCGTTCCTGACACAGCTCGGTAATCAAGCGCATGATCTGACGGCTGGTTTTTGGGTCCAGTGAGGCGGTCGGTTCATCGACCAGCAGAAGCTTGGGATTTTGGATTAGCGCCCGGCATATTCCAACCCGCTGACGCTGACCACCTGACAGTTCGTCCGCTCGTTTGTCGGCCATATGCAACAGACCCACGCGATCCAGCAGGCGGAATGCTTCATCCACGTCAGACTGGGGGTAACGTCGCAGAAAGCTGCGCCAGAACCCGACATATCCCAACCGCCCTGACAACACGTTTTCCATCACCGTCAGGCGCTCGACCAGTGCATATTCCTGAAAGATCATCCCCATCTCGCGGCGCGCTTTTCTCAGCGCGCCCGAGCCGAGTTTTACCAGATCCACGTCGTCCAGCAGAACCTCGCCACTTGTGGGTTCAACCAAACGGTTAATGCAGCGGATCATGGTGGATTTGCCAGCACCGGAAGGTCCGATCAGCGCCAGAACCTGACCCTTGGGCACATCAAGATCGATCGCTTTCAGGGCCTGATCGCCGGTTTTATAAGTCTTTGTAAGCTTTTGAAGCCGCAGCATTTATGCCCCCGGTTCGGGTGGTAACGGGCCCCGCAGGGCCCGCCATATTAGAAATCGATTACTGACAAGCGTAGGAAACGCCGTTGGCCGCGTCGATCTTGCGGATGACGTCCCAGAACTCTTGATAGGTCATCTCAAGGAACTGACCTTCGTTCGACTTCGAGAACTCTGCTTCAAGAGTCGTGCCCTCCCAATCGAAGCTGAAGAAGGCATTGCGGATTTTCTCCTGCAGTTCCGGCGTCAGGTTGTAGACGGTGCCAAAGCCTGTCGTCGGGAAGGTCTGCGACTTGTAGATCGTGATGACGTCGTCTTCGTTGATCACATCGCGCGAGATCATCCGCGATTTGACCGAATTGGCGATCGAAGCGGCCAGATAATCCTTGTTGGCGACACCCAGGATCGAGTTGTCGTGTTTGCCCGAATAAACCGGTTCAAAATCGCGCTCGGGCAGCAGATCAAAGTCGCTTTTCAGGATCGCTGATGGCGCTTTGAAGCCCGAGTTTGAGGTGGGAGAAGTAAAGGCCAGTTGCTTGCCCTTGATATCCTCGACCTTTTCGATGCCCGAACCGGGATAGGTGATGATCTCCATCTCGTATCCGAAGTTTCCGTCTTTCGACGCCATGATCGTGAAAGGCCGGAATCCTGCGCAGTTCACAGCCAACGGGTTAGAACCAGTGTTGAAGCCAGCGATATGCAGACGCCCCGAACGCATGGCCTCAATCTGGGCCGCGTTGTTCTGAACCGGAAAGAAAACAACGTCTTTGCCAGTTTCCGCTTTCAGATGATCAAGAAAGTCTGACCATGCGGTTTTGTAAACAGCGGGGTCTTCGACTGGGGTGTAGGCAAAGATCAGGGTATCAGGATCAATCTGATCGGCAGGATCGGTGGGGATATCCGCGATCAGATCGCCGTCGGCATCGCAGAATCGTGCATCCAGATCACCGCGTGGGCAGTCCTGCGCTGAAGCGGTGCCCGATAGCGACAAGAGCGCGATTGCGGAAGCTCCGATCAGTAGTTTGATATCAAATTTCATTTCTTCCTCCCAGTCATGCGTGGCTTTTCTGTCCACGGTTTGTCGTTCTTTGTAAGGACTGCTCAGCGACAAGGATCTTCACCCCGGCGTCGTTGATCGCGCCCAGCAAATCCCCTGTTGGTTTGGTATCAGTCACGATTGAATTCAGCCCGTCAAGATCGCCCACACGGGTCAAACCTTTGCGGCCGAATTTCTCGGACCCGATCAGAAGATGTCGCGTTGCGGCACGTGTCAGCATCATCCGTTTGACGGTTGCGAAACCGCGCACGGTCTCTGACGGTCCTTCTTCCGAGAGGCCGGACGCGCCAATCATGCAACGATCGACGTTGAATCGAGATAGAAAGTCCAGCGTATCTGTCCCGATCGTGGCGGACTCGGCGGTCAGATATTCGCCGGGACACAGAATGACCTCGACCGGTGCGTGGCCAAGGGTCATGGCCACCGGTATCGAATTCGTAATCGCCGTGCAGTGGATACCCCGATACGCCAGCATACGGGCCATCTCGATCGTGGTTGAGCCGGAATCGATCATCACCGTCTCGCCTTCCTGAATCAGGTCAGCTGCGCATTTGCCGATCTTTTCACGCTCATCAAGGCGGGCGTGGGTGCGCTCATCCAGACTTGGATAACGTCCTTGTATCGGGGCAGAGGCACCGCCATGCGCCCGCGAGATCAGCCCATCATCAGCTAGGGCATCAAAATCCCTGCGCACCGTTTCCGCCGAAACATTGAAACGCTGCGCCAATTCGCTGATCCGGACGTGTGGGCGAAGCTTCAACTCCAACAATATCTCACGGCGGCGGTCGGATTTCTTGAACCGACTCTGGCCCTTGTTGGTTTTCTTATCGCGCGTTTCCGCTTTGGGCATCTGGCAATCCGACTCGGTTTCAATCTCACTTTTGTGGCGTTTCAGTCGTTTTGCAACAATTTCTGTTGCAAAGCCCACGATTCATTGTGAGACTTCAAAGAACTGTTTCTATTTCGAGGCGTAGCAATCGAAGTGCACCGGCGTTCTGGATGTAGCCACCTTGTTCAACAGCACGTATGTGTTGCCATTGCCCTTTGCGTAGTGCCAGAGCCAAGAGCGCGCGCATGAGCAAGACCGAATTCACAGATCAGATCGGTGCGCTTCCAGTGCGATGGGACAAGTCCGACAAGCTGCGGGTTCTCATGGTCACTTCGCGTGACCGGGGGCGGTGGGTCATCCCCAAAGGTTGGATGATGGATGGTAAGAAGCCTTGGCATGCCGCTGAAATCGAAGCTTTGGAAGAGGCCGGAGCTGTTGGCTTTATCTCCAAGAAATCGATCGGGTGCTTTCACTATGACAAGCGATACGAGGGTAAAAGCAGCGTGCCTTGCCGCGTAACGCTTTATCCGTTGATTGTGGAACGGCTCAAACGCCGTTGGAAGGAACGCGACGAACGCAAGCGCCACTGGTTCTCACCTGCCAAGGCCGCAAAGCTTGTCGAAGAGAAAGAACTGGCGCGTTTGTTAAAGAGCCTGTCAGATAATCAAGAGACGTTGGCTGTTATCGAAAAATTGCGAAAGGCCGCATGAGGAAGGGCATATAAGAGCCGGGAAATCCGGACGCAGTGAACTTAAAGGGAGAGAAATCAATGAAGAAATTTACATCCACAACGTTGGGATCGCTTATTGCCCTTGCCGCATCGATGTCAGCGGCACAGGCTGACAAGTTGACACTTTATTGTTCTGCGCAAGAGGATTGGTGCCAGCTTATGGCGCGCAGTTTCGAAGATGCGACTGGCATTGACGTCAATATGACCCGTAAATCCTCAGGTGAGACATTTGCTCAGATCCGTGCAGAAAGCTCCAACCCCAAGGGTGATGTCTGGTGGGGCGGAACGGGTGATCCGCATCTGCAGGCCGCAGAAGAGGGCTTGACGATGGAATACATGTCGCCGATGCGTGACCAGCTTCATGATTGGGCGATTTCTCAGGCGGAAAGCGCTGGTAACAAGACCATCGGCATCTATTCAGGTGCGCTTGGTTACGGCTACAATGCCGATCTTGTCGCCGCGAACAACCTTCCCGAACCTGCTTGCTGGAAGGACCTTCTGAAGCCCGAGTACAAGGGGCACGTTCAGATGGCGAACCCGAACTCATCAGGTACGGCCTACACGACTCTGGCCTCGATGGTGCAAATCTTCGGCGAGGACGAAGGATTTGAGTTCATGAAGGGGCTACATTCGAACATCAACCAATACACCAAATCGGGCTCGGCACCGATCAAGGCTGCTGGTCGAGGCGAGAATACAATTGGTATCGTTTTCATGCATGACGCAGTAAAGCAGGCGGTATCGGGTTTCCCGATCAAAGTCGTCGCGCCATGTGAAGGTACTGGTTACGAAATCGGTTCGATGTCGATCATCGAAGGCGCGCGCAACGAAGAAGAGGCCAAGAAGTTCTATGACTGGGCGTTGTCGCCCGATGCGCAGAACCTCGCCCTTCAGGTAAATGCCTTCCAAGTGCCGTCAAACAAAGGTGCTGAAACTTCGGAAAGCGCGCCTGACATGAGCCAGATCAAGCTGATCGACTATGACTTCAAGAAATACGGCTCGTCGGATGAGCGCAAGCGCTTGCTGCAGAAATGGGACGAAGAGGTTTCGGTACTGCCGCAGTAAATGACTGACGACACGACAAAAACGACCCATCCGGTTCTGATCTTCTGGGTCATCGCCGGGTGGGTCGGATTCTGCCTGCTGCCGTGGTACATGGTTGACGGTGGCCTGTGGTCGTTCGAGTGGCTGCTGGACGGCTACCCTTTCGACGAAGATTATGCGCCTGCTGCCTTTCTAATCGGGCAGGGTGAAAAGCTGTGGCTTGCTCCGCTTCTTATTGCACTCCTGCTGCCACTTCTGGTGTTAAGACGCGCCAAATCAGATCCGCTTTATGCCCGAATTTTGATCCTGTCAGGGGCGCTGGGCTTCGGCTGGCTGATCGCACAAGGGTTCAGCATCGGAATCCGAGGCTACAACTTCGACTGGCTCGAAACCCTGTTTGGCGAGCTCGGTGATCGGCAGTTCGGCATGGGCTATGGCGCGATGATCTGCGCGTCGAGTTTTCTGTTCCTTCTGACCCAGGGTGTCGCCGCACGTGGGGCGATTAACGGAGACGTCTTCGTGGTCAGCGCCATCGGTGGTGTGATCACCATCGTCACCGCGTTTGTATTCTTTCCTATCGCCAAGATGCTGTTCGCTGCCTTTGTGACGGAAGAGGGCGCGTACTCCATCGCAGTGTTCTTCTCGAAATTCTTTGACGACCGGCTTTGGGGGCTGGGATGTTTCTGGGGCGCACGATGCGGGGCGGCATGGAACTCACTGTTTCTGGCCATCCTCGTCGGCTTCATCACCACTGCGCTCGGCTTGTGCTTTGCGCTTGTCGTGACCCGCTCGGGCTTTCGGTACAAGCGCGCGTTGCGCGCACTGACGGTTCTGCCGATTATCACGCCACCGTTCGTGATCGGCCTAGCGCTGATCCTGCTGTTTGGATTGTCGGGTTCAGTAACGCAGTTCTTTGCCGAATTGTTCGGCACCCAACCCACTCGCTGGCTGTATGGCATGCCGGGTGTTCTGATTGCGCAGACGTTGGCATTTACACCCATCGCCTTCCTTGTACTGATTGGCGTCGTTGAAGGGGTGTCTCCCTCGATGGAAGAAGCGGCACAGACACTGCGCGCCAGCAGGTGGCAGACGTTCAAAACTGTGTCCCTGCCGTTGATGCGCCCGGGCCTTGCTAATGCTTTCCTTCTGGGCTTCATCGAAAGCATGGCCGATTTCGGCAACCCACTTGTGCTAGGTGGCAATTTCGATGTGCTGTCGACCGAGATTTTCTTTGCAATTGTTGGTGCGCAATATGATCAAGGCCGCGCTGCGGTTCTGGCCATGGTGCTTCTGTTCTTCACGCTTTCAGCCTTCTACGCGCAGCGAGCCTGGCTGGGTAAGAAAAGCTACACCACAGTCACGGGCAAAGGTGACGCTGGCGTACATCCATTGATGCCAACCGGCCTTTCCATCCCGGTGCTAACCGTCGCCCTTGGCTGGGCGGTGTTTACCATCGTCGTCTACGCCATGATCGTCTACGGCAGTGTGGTCGAGCTGTGGGGGGTCAATAATTCCCTGACGTTCAAGCACTACGTCACTGCCTTCTCGGTTCGGTTCGAGGCGGAAGGAATTCGCTGGACAGGGGCCGCATGGGACAGTTTCTGGACCACCATAACAATCGCCGCAATCGCCGCGCCGCTTACGGCTGCAGTTGGGCTCGTGACGGCCTATCTACTAACCCGGCAGAGTTTCGCAGGCAAAGACGCTTTTGAGTTCGGCACCATGCTGTCCTTTGCCATCCCCGGTACCGTGATCGGTGTCAGCTACATTCTCGCCTTCAACGTGCCACCGATCGAGATCACGGGCACGGGTGTCATCCTTGTTGTCAGCTTCATCTTCCGCAACATGCCGGTCGGTGTCCGGGCCGGCATCGCCAGCATGTCGCAACTGGATCGCAGCCTGGACGAATCCTCGCTGACGCTGGGCGCAAATTCCTGGCAGACTTTCCGCCGGATCATCCTGCCTCTGCTACGCCCGGCAATTCTTGCCGCCCTTGTCTACAGTTTCGTGCGGGCCATGACGGCGATTTCGGCGGTGATTTTTCTGGTCAGCGCGGAATATGACATGGCGACCAGCTATATCATCGGGCGGGTCGAGAATAACGACTATGGTCTCGCCATCGCCTATTCCACCACACTGATCTTTGTGATGCTGTCAGTGGTTGCCCTGATGCAGTTGATCGTGGGCCGGACCAAGATCGGGCGACGAATGACGCAGTCGCGGACCAATGTTTAGGAGAGTTTGACATGAGCCTGCAGTCCAAAGCCGCGCCGGTTCGGTTCGAGTCCGTGACAAAGATGTTTGGCAAGGATGTCGTTGCCGTAGACAACATTAACCTGCATGTCGAAGCCGGAAAGCTGGTCACGCTGTTGGGCCCGTCGGGCTGCGGCAAGACGACGACGCTGAGGATGATCGCAGGGCTCGAAATGGCCACCTCGGGAAAGATCACCATCGGGGATCGCGATGTGACCAAACTGCCCGCGACGGACCGCGACGTATCCATGGTGTTCCAGTCCTACGCGCTGTTTCCTCATATGAGCGTGCTTGAGAACGTGATGTATGGCCTCACGTTCTCGGGTCTTGCTAAAGACGAGGCCCGCCGCCGCGCTTTGGACGGTTTAGAGCTGGTTGGACTGAAAGGTTTTGACGGCCGCCTCCCGTCAGAACTGTCTGGTGGCCAACAGCAGCGCGTCGCTGTAGCGCGGGCTTTGGTGTTGGAACCACAGGTGCTGTTGTTTGATGAACCGCTTTCTAACCTCGACGCGAAATTACGCCGCCAGGTGCGCGAGGACATCCGGGCCATTCAGCAAGACCTTGGCCTGACCGTCGTCTACGTGACACACGATCAGGAAGAGGCTCTGGCGGTGTCCGACGAAATCGTCGTGATGCGGAATGCCGCGATTGCCCAGATTGGCACGCCCCGCCAGCTTTACGACGCCCCAAATGATCGCTTTGTTGCTGATTTTATTGGTGAGGCAAATCTGCTTGCCTGCCAGATCATCTCGGTCGACGGCGACATGGCCACCATCGAGATCGAAGGCTACCGCCATACCTTGGCATCCCGTGGCTTGACCGAAGGGCCTGCGACCGTCGCCATCCGGCCTTCTCGACTTGTGATTGGAGCCGCGCAAGGGGTTGCAGCGACCGTCTCCAAAGCCACCTATGTGGGTGTCCGAATGGAGTACACTCTGACTGGTGCGTTCGGCCAGGTCTTTGCAGTCCATGACGATGTCGATGCGCCGCTAGAGCCGGGTACAGAAGTACAGATGGCCTTCGCCGAGAAAGGTCCGGTGCTTTTGCCCGAATAGATGCCCTGTCTTCTAATCATCACGCACCCCGAGGTCATCATTGACCCGAACACCCCCATTCAGGACTGGGGGCTTAGCGCGGTAGGCCGCCGCCGCGCTGCGGCCTTCGCAACCAGCGGAATTTTTGCAGAAGTTACCCACCTATGGGCCAGCACCGAGCAAAAGGCCCGCGAGACGGCCGACATCCTGGCTGCGCCCCGAAGCCTGCGGATAAAACAAGATGCCGCACTTGGCGAGAATGATCGAAGCGCCACCGGTTTTTTGCCGCGTGACCGGTTCGAAGCTGCCGCTGACGCATTCTTTGCCCACCCCAACACCAGTTTTCGCGGCTGGGAAACTGCCGCTGCCGCCCAGCGGCGGATAAACCAAGCAGTAACTTCAATTATCGAAACGCATGATGGCAGTGACCTCGCCATCGTTACCCATGGGGCCGTCGGGACCCTTCTGTGGTGCTCCTTGTCGGGCCGCCCCATTGATCGGAGGTATGATCAGCCCGGGCAAGGCCATTATTGGCAAGCCGATCTAACGGACCTTAAACCGCTGAGCGGATGGCGCTCAATCGACTAGATTGTCAGGCCTGCCATGCGTTCTCAGAGATTTCACGCAAAGTATCAAACACATCCGGAGTACCAGCGATCACCCGACCGCCGTTGCGGATCATTACACCTGCGTCCTGATCTTCAACCACGCCGCCTGCTTCCGCGATCATCAATTGACCAGCCAGACAATCCCAGGCGTTCATATGTTCTTCGACATAGCCAAGCAGCCGGCCCGCTGCGACATAGGCCAGTGACAGCGCGCCACTGGCGTTTCTGTGAAACATGGCCCCACGCTCGATCAGGTTCGCGACGATTGGAACAATGTTACGGTTATCCACCCGGTTCGAATAACCCACTGCCACCGTTCCTTGATGCAGCGCGACACCCGAAGCGACCCTCATTGGCGCATCATTCAGTGTTGCCCCGCCTCCGCGCGAGGCTACGAAGGTCTCATTGATATTTGGGTCATGGATCACACCGATCTCCGTATTTTCCTCAGCGACGCCCGCCAGAACGATGGTCCAGGCCGGAATGCCATTGACGAAATTCGTGGTGCCATCAATTGGATCGATCACCCAGTCAAATCCGCTTGAGCCTTGTGTTTCACCATGCTCTTCGCCAAATATGCCATCGTTGGGCAAAGCCTCGGCGATCCTCTGGCGGATGAAGGTTTCGACATTCCGGTCTGCCTCGCTGACCCAATCCTGTGCGCCTTTTTGATCGACGATCAAACCGCCCCGGTCGGAGAAATATCTGGAGGCGATTGTGCCAGCTTCCTTGCAGATCGCGATCGCGAAGTCTTTGCGTTCTTTGAGGTAATCCATTGGGAATCCAAATCATATCTGTTGTTGGCCAAAACTGTGCAGGCTTGGTGATGGAATGGCAAATACCAAATGCTGGTGAACTCGGTCCGGGGCAGCCATTTACAGGCGTGCCTTCAACCGCATTTCGCGTCTTCAAAACGGGGCGCGCAGGTTTCGTGCTAAACACGATGCTGTAAGAATACGTCGCCGGGAACGATTTTAGCATTGAAGAAAATGGTAGCCCGTAGGGGAATCGAACCCCTCTTTCCAGGTTGAAAACCTGGCGTCCTAACCGATAGACGAACGGGCCATTTAGACCAGACAAGCACAAGTGGTAGCCCGTAGGGGAATCGAACCCCTCTTTCCAGGTTGAAAACCTGGCGTCCTAACCGATAGACGAACGGGCCACGCTGGCTTGTGGAGGGCCTTTTACGGTTTACCTTCCCCCCCCGCAAGACGAAAAACGCAAGGCTGTGAAACTTTTTTGGCCGTTCCTGAGCGGCGTTGAAACGGTTGTCAGACAGCTTCTGCCGCGTCTTCCAGTCGCAGCTGCACGCTCTGTCGTCCGCCCCAGGTATTCACCTCAAGCCGACCCGCGAAATGGAACCGCGCACCGCCGTGATTAGACAGGCGATCCCCCAACGGACCGTCGAACGCGCCAAAGGCGATGGCATCCAGTCCGCCAGACATTCCATCCGAAAGTGACAGCTTCAAATGTGTTTCGCCCACGCGTTTAGCAAAGCGCACTTGCAGATCAGGCAGCGCATAGCGCGGGGCAGGGGCACCGGCCCCGAAAGGACCCGCTTTCTCTACCTGTTCGATCAGATCGACTGTCGCGGCCCCGGGCATCAGCGCCCCGTCCAGTTTCAAGTCGCCGGGACCGCCTTGGCCTGCACCTTGTTTGGCCAGAAGCTCGGACAGGCGCGACATTGCAGGCTCCAACTGATCACGCATCACCGTCAGACCGGCCGCCATCTTGTGGCCACCCCCCTTGACCAGCAGCCCATCGGCAGCCAGTCGCTGGATCGACGCGCCCAGATCAACGCCCGAGATCGACCTGCCTGAACCTTTGCCCTCATCCCCGTCGAACCCGATCACGATAGCGGGCCGGTTTGCCGACTCTTTCAGTCGCGATGCAACGATACCTACCACGCCGGGATGCCAACCTTCGCCTGCAGCCCAGACCAGCGGCCCATCCAACCCACGGTCCTCGGCTTGCGCCAAAGCCGCCGCGCGGACCGCGTTTTCGATCTCGCGCCGTTCCGAATTCAGGGCATCCAACCGCTCGGATAAGGCTTTGGCCTCAGTGATCGAGTCCGTGCTCAGCAGCCGCGCGCCAAGATCAGCCTGCCCAATGCGACCGCCTGCATTGACGCGCGGCCCCAGAAGAAACCCCAGATGATAGCTATTGGGCGCGGTATCCATGCGCGCCACGTCTGACAACGCGACCAAACCAGGCCTTTGCCTTTGGGTCATCACTTTCAGGCCCTGTCGAACCAGCGCCCGGTTAGCGTCGATCAACGGCGCAACGTCCGCCACCGTGGCCAGCGCCACCAGATCGAGCATTGCCATCAGATCCGGCCCCTTGGCCCCGGCCTCACGCAACTGACGACCCGCCTCGACCAGCATCAGGAACACCACCGCAGCAGCGCAGAGATAGCCCAGATCGCCGCTTTCGTCCTGTCGGTTCGGGTTCACCACGGCGACGCAATCCGGCAGGGTTTCTGCACCCAAATGGTGATCCAAAACGATCACATCCGCACCCTTCGCCGCCGCGATAGGTTCGTGGCTCAGCGTTCCGCAATCCACGCAGATGATCAGGTCATGGCTAGCCGCCAGTTCCTGCATTGCAGGCACATTTGGCCCATAGCCTTCATCAATCCGGTCGGGCACATAAAGCGTCGCGGTAAGCCCCATCTGGCGCAGCCACACCAACAACAACGCAGCCGAACTGCCCCCGTCCACATCATAGTCAGCAAACACTGCGATCTTTTGGCGCTTGCGCACAGCCTGTAGAAACCGGGCCGCAGCGACGTCCATATCTTTCATCGATCGCGGGTCGGGCAGCAGTTCCTTCAACTTAGGTTCCAGGAAACCGGCGGCCTCCATCACCGGAACACCACGCCGTGCCAAAACCTGACAGACGGCGCGAGGCAGATCTGTCTGCTGCGCCATCATTTCTGCTGACCGCTCGACCTCAATCCCCGGTCCGATCCAGCGTCGCCCCGTCAGAGATTGCTCTACGCCCAGAAATGCCACATCTCACCTCATGCACTAAGGCCGGACCCCTGCGGATCCGGCCTCTTGGTCTTTTATGAATACTCTTGCTGAAGGCGCTGGCGCAAGCCGCTATGCTTCGTTGTGTGGCCACATCGGCGTGCGGTAGGACATCCGCCGCACCGAGCCCGTTTTTGATCGCATGAGCAGCGTCGTTGTTTCAACCCAACCCGGTTCCCGCTTGATGCGCGGCAGCAGTGAACCTCCGGTGACCCCAGTAGCGGCAAAGATTACATCCGCCGTTACCATCTCGTCGCGCGCATAAACACGGTCCAGATCTGTGATGCCCGCCTTGGCCGCCCGGCCACGTTCGTCGTCATTACGGAACAACAGGCGGCCAAAGATCTGACCGCCCATGCATTTCAGCGCGGCTGCGGCAAGCACACCCTCGGGCGCACCACCTTGACCCATATACATGTCGATGCCGGTCACTTCGCTTTCGGCGCAATGCATCACACCTGCGACGTCGCCATCTGTGATCAGGCGGATCGACGCACCGGTATCGCGGACTTCAGCAATCATCGCTTCGTGGCGGGGACGCTCCAATATGCATACGGTAATATCCGCAGGCTCACAGCCTTTGGCCTTGGCCAGCGCTTCAACTCGCTCGCGCGGGCTCATGTCCAAGCTTACGACACCTTCGGGAAAGCCCGGACCAATGGCCAGTTTGTCCATGTATACGTCCGGAGCGTGTAGCATTGAGCCGCGCGGGCCCATGGCAATGACGGTCAGCGCGTTGGGCATATCCTTGGCGGTCAGGGTTGTGCCTTCAAGCGGGTCCAGCGCAATGTCTACGCCCGGGCCGTTACCAGTGCCAACCTCTTCGCCGATATAGAGCATTGGCGCTTCATCACGCTCGCCCTCACCAATGACAACGACACCCTCAATGTCCAGAAGGTTCAGTTGTTCACGCATAGCGTTGACGGCAGCCTGATCGGCAGCTTTCTCATCACCCCGGCCAACCAGAGAGGCGGACGCCAGCGCGGCCTGTTCTGCCACCCGTGCAAGGCCCAGAGACAGCAGGCGGTCGTTGAAATCGATCTTGGCAGCGTTCATCTTCGCATATCCTTTGGTCAGCTAAGGCGTTTTATCCGGCATAGCCTGCGCGCAGCATAGGCCGCAAGGGGTCAGACTTGTTCGATACGCAGGGCGACGGGTTCTCCGGCCACCACATCGGTGGCGCGCAGGCCATCCAGTGCATGGTCCAGCGTCGCCCGCGTGGTTTTGTGGGTCACGATCAGCACGGGCGCTGTGCTTTCTGTGTGCCCATACTGCCGCATCCGGTCGATCGAGACTCCAGCATCGCCCAGAATCGCCGCGACCTTTGCCAGAGCGCCGGGTTTGTCCAGAAGACCGAGCCGCAGATAGTAGGGTGCAGGTAAGCCAGTAACGGCGGAGGCAGCGTCTTGCAGGGTCGTCGCGGGGCGGCCAAATGTCGGTATATGCAAGCCTCGCGCCAGATCGCAAACGTCGCCCATCACCGCGCTGGCAGTGGGACCTTCACCGGCACCGGGCCCGCGCAGAACGATCTGATCAACCGCATCCCCATCCAGCACAACCATGTTGGTCCCGCCTTCCAACTGACCTAGCGGAGAATTGCTCGGCACTAGACAGGGTTGCATCCGCTGTTCCAGTCCGCGCGCCGTTCGCTGTGCTACACCCAACAGCTTGATGCGATACCCCATGTCGTGGGCCTGATGGATGTCATCGAGGCTAATATGCTGAATGCCCTCGATCTCGATCCCGTCGAAATTCGGCTTGGTGCCAAAGGCAATCGAAGACAGCAGCGCCAGTTTGTGCGCCGCGTCGATGCCGCCAACATCCAGATTAGGATCAGCTTCAAGATAGCCAAGCTGCGCGCATTCCTCGAACAGGGCGTTATAGCCCAACTCCTGCGATTGCATCCGGGTCAGAATATAGTTGCAGGTACCGTTCATGACGCCCATGACACGCGTGATCTCGTTACCCGCCAGTCCTTCGGTCAGAGATTTGATTACCGGGATACCACCCGCGACAGCCGCTTCGAAGCGAATTACACGCCCTGCGGCTTCGGCCAATTCCGCCAATTCCTGCCCGTGAATCGCCAGCAGCGCCTTGTTTGCGGTGACGACATCCTTGCCACTGGTCAGCGCCGCCTCGACCGAAGCTTTCGCGGGGCCGTTCTCCCCGCCCATCAGTTCGACAAAAACATCGATGTCTTCGCGTTTGGCTAATGCAACGGGATCGGTTTCCCATGCATAATCCGAGAGGTTTACGCCACGGTCCTTGCTGGCATCACGGGCCGAAACTGCGGTGATCTCGATGCGACGCCCGGTGCGGGCGTGCAACAAATCGGCATGACGACGCACAATTTTGACCACACCCACGCCAACGGTTCCCAATCCGGCAATTCCAAGCCTCAGCGCCTGTGTCATTCCCTTGGGTCCTTTCTGCTCGCAATACCGCCCGCGATGGCGAAGTGTCCTTTGCGGGCTGCCTTAGCGGGTTCGAGGCAGGGGTGCAATCCGTCTAATCTTTTGGAGCTAGTGGCGTGGCCGAAATCCTAGTTAATCTCGGCATTCTGCAGCGCTTCGGCCTTTTCCGCCAACGCTTCGCTGCGTGCTGTCAGGTCTTCTTCTACCTCTTCCGCTTCGCTGATTGGATCGGTCGGAGGGCCGAGGGCGGGATCTAAAGCAATAAGCTTGGGGTAGGGTGCCTTGCGCAATGCGGCGGTTTCGCTGCCTTCCAACTCAGGGATATTTGCGCAGCCGGCGGTGGCCAGCACAAAGAGAATGGGCAGCAAAAGCTTCATCGTAGTCCTTCGGGTCGCAGCGTGTATCCCGTGATGCACGTTTTGTCGGAATGGTTCAAGCGGGGTTCTATCTGAACGTCTGTTCAGATACGATCGAAGCATGGCGCGTACACAAGGTTCTCATTCCGATATCACCGGCCCCCGTATTCGCGAGGCCGCACTGGGGCTGTTTGCCCGTCATGGCTATGCTGCGGTTTCAATGCGGCAGATCGCAGGCGAGGTGGGGGTGCAGGCTGGGGCACTCTATAATTACACGCCCGACAAGCAGAGCCTGCTGTTTCGGCTGATGCGCGATCACATGCAGGATCTGATGGCCGCCTATGACGATCTCGACCGGTTTGATAATCCACAAGATGCGTTGCGTCAGTTTGTCGGGTTCCACATCCGTTTTCACCTGCAGCGTCCCGACGAGGTGTTCATCGCTTACATGGAGCTGCGCAATCTGAACCCCGAAAATTTTGCCGAAATCGAGGCCCTGCGCCGCCGTTACGAGGACTCGTTAGAGCATATTCTGCGTAACGGGCAGCAATCGGGTCAATTTTCGGTCACCGATACTAAGATCGCCACATTAGCGGTGATTGCCATGCTGAATGGTGTGATCACTTGGTATCGCAGCGGCGGCCGCCTGTCGCTGGATGAGGTCGAGCAGGTGTATTGGGACATGGTCCGCAAAGCGGTTACCGCCTGACCAGCCCTTAGTGGGCCGGGCGGATGAACGTTCCGTTCCGCAACTCCCGAAACGCTTGCTGTAATTCTGCCTGCGTATTCATCACGATCGGGCCATGCCACGCCACGGGTTCATCGATCGGAGCGCCCGAGATCAAAAGAAACCGTACACCCTCGGGCCCGGCCTGAACCGTGATTTCGTCTCCGGTCCCGAACCGAACCAACGTCCTGTCTCCTGACATGTCGCGGATGTTGACCTCTTGCCCGGCGATCTCTTTCTCTAGAAGAATTCCAGTTGGCTGAGACGCATCCGCAAAGGCAGCGCTGCCTTCAAAGATATAGGCGAAGGCCCGGCGGTATGTGTCGATCGGAATGGTTTTTTTCACCCCTGCCGGTATGCTGATATCCAGGTATTGCGGATCGGCAGCGATACCGTCCACTGGGCCCGTACGTCCCCAGAATGTACCGACAATCACACGGACCTTTGTCCCATCATCATCGATGATTTCTGGAATATCAGTGCTTTGAACGTCCTGATAGCGCGGGGTGGCCATTTTCTGATCTGATGGCAGATTGCCCCACAGCTGGAACCCATGCATCTGACCGCTGGCTGACCCCTTGGGCATTTCCTGATGCAGGATACCTGACCCGGCGGTCATCCACTGGACATCTCCGGCACCCAGCGTGCCGCTATTGCCCAGCGAGTCGCTGTGTTCGACTGTACCGGACAGGACATAAGTGATCGTTTCGATGCCCCGATGCGGATGCCACGGAAAACCGGCCATATAGTCCAATGGGTTGTCATTCCGGAAATCATCGAACAGCAGAAACGGGTCCAGTTCCGACGGGTCCTGAAACCCAAACGCCCGGTGCAATTTGACGCCCGCGCCTTCCATTGTCGGGACCGCCTTGCGGAATTCCAAAGTTGGTCTGAGTGACATAAACGCCTCCTGATCCTTTGACCGGAACTTATGCGTCGGCCTGAGGCAGTCAATTTGCGCAGGAACACTGAAGCTGTGCGAAGATGCTCAGACAGGTGACGCGGTGCTGTCCTTTGCGTATCAAAGCGGTTAAAGCGGGCGGACAATCAGGAGAACAATATGCAAGAAGAAGTGCTGGCTACAGTCGCGGCCTCGGCACCGCGGCGCTGGACTGGGGTAGGGATGCTGGTAACGGTCGGGGCGTTGGTCATTTACGTCGCGTTGGCATCGCCGCCTGAGTTTGGCTGGCAGGTCTTCTTACTGGTTTCCGGGGCAGCCGCGTTCTGGTTGGCCCGTCGCATGTGGTACGCGACCGAAGACAGGATCGAGCTGACCCAATCCCAATTGCGCACAGGCTCGGGGCAGGTGATCTGCAATATCGAGGATGTCGAAGGCGTAGACCGGGGCGTGTTCGCATTTAAGCCATCAAATGGCTTCTTGGTAATCACTCATGCACGAAGCTCAAACCAGTGGGCGCCCGGTCTTTGGTGGCGTGTCGGACGAAGGATTGGCATAGGCGGCATGACAGCCGCCGCCGAGACCAAATACATGTCGGAAATGCTGTCGGCGATGCTTGCTGAAAAGAGTTAGACACCCAAGCAAGCAGGGTCGGTATTGACGATCTGGTCGAAAACACGCGGGTGTGTGAAGACCAGATTATCCATTTCAAAGTCAGCAAATTTGAATGCCATCTGGAATGGCGCTTTATATGTATTGTTGGTTTCGACCAGGATCATTGAGCCGTTATCAGGCATTACCGGAAGCCGTTGTTTGATTTTCACGATCTCTGCGTCGGTCCATTTCTGATATCCGGTGCCCCGCACGCAGGACCATAGAACATCGTGGAGATCGTTATCACCATCATAGGTCAGATAGGTCACACGCATCGAGACCGGTGCTCTGGTATCAACCATGTTTTCCAGAAGGTCGTACATGGTGTTGATATACGCGGCGTTAACATCTTCAGCTTCGCGTGAGAGCACATCCGCAACTGCGTAGGCTCCTTTGATGTTGATCGCGCTTTGGCGATAGCTGTCATAATAGGTGTAAGACGCAAACATTGACCAGAACAGCAGCGGCAATATCAGCATTGCCTCGACCGATAAGGCGCCGTCTTCTCGTTTGAGAAAGCGGTTCAGCAGTGCCTTGGGAAGGTTGCGATTCTCTTTGTTAATTCGAGGCATCGGCCACATCCACTGTTGTGTCAGATGAATCGTCAGGATCAGCTGATGAACCACCAAATGGTTCATGAACAAATACGGTCGTCGCCTGCAGTTCCCATTGGCCGTCGTTGTCCTGCTTCGCAATGCCGCTCAGCATCGAAAGCCCAAAAACAGGTGAAACCTCAAGACAGGCGCGGATAATCATAAGCTCATTTGAAGTCCCTTGTTCAAAAACAACTTCGTCCGGCTTACGAATTGTCTCCGGAGTGTCGACGCAATAGGGGGTTGGATCCAACTGATTGCCGACACGCGGATCAATGGACTTCATCTCGAGCGCAAGGTTTTCCGAGCAATTGGTTATCAGCGCTTCGTCACAGATCATTTTCTTCAGCAGCGCGTGATCCCATTCATCTTCCCCTTCAGGAAGGCGATTAAGCCGAACCTCCCGAATTGTCATATCCAGAGATCGTTCAAGATCGGCATGGTGGAAGGATTGCAATCCCAGATCCATGCCTGAATAAGCGACATACAGGAAGAATGGAAACCAGAAGATAAACTCGATAGACGAGTTTCCATCCTCATTCTTTCGAAATCTCCGAAGCCGATTCCGCAGTGTCTTTGTCATTGGGTCAGCCTCAGGTTTTGAATGGAGGTGCTGATTGAATCGAAGACGCGTTCAATCTGATTGCCGGTCGCTTCATAGTAACGGGCAGGTTTGATCGCGCAGTCTTTCAGCATCTGCTTAACACCGTAGGGTGCCTCAAAAGCGATCGAGAAGATGATGACATTATCTTCTTCAGCTTCTTCGCAGAGATCTACAACATTTGGATTTTTGGTCGAAGGACCAATTTCGGTCGTGGAGTCAGCTGCAAATTCTTCGCCGCGATCCCAGCCATAAGCGTGACGCAACATATTCCGAATTGCGTATTTTTCAGTATGCGCCCAGACATCAGGCCATTCCAGTTCTACCGGATCGGAATCTGTTGAAAGCCCTTCGGAGTCTTCGCGTGTTTGCGATCGATCCATCGAATAGCAGGTGCCGTTGTAGTAATCCGTACAGCGGTAGCGCATATAAGTCCCATTGCCATGGGCATGATCTTGGTATTTGTCGCGGGTCCAGCGCCTGTACGAACTGTCCCGCACAGTTGTGGCGACATTAGGCCAAGCCCAGCGGTCATACTCTTCATCGTAGATAGAATACGTTTCGGCATCTTCATTCCAATAGATGTCCGAGGGGCCGTCATTATAAGGCGGATTCACTTTGTGCTGATAAGTGTTTTCGCCATCCGTCATCAGCACCAGAACCTTGAGGGTGTCCGTGGTCTTGTTAGGGGCTGGCCGAATTGCGAACGAGTCCGGAATTTCTGAACTGTCTGCAATCTGAGCGATCAGCG
Organism: Ruegeria sp. CG1; assembly: GCF_056537265.1. NCBI lineage: Bacteria > Pseudomonadati > Pseudomonadota > Alphaproteobacteria > Rhodobacterales > Roseobacteraceae > Ruegeria > Ruegeria sp. CG1. Next base: position 139,006 of record NZ_JBQFRF010000001.1, read on the forward strand.
GTTGGATACTATCGTCAAGCAAAGTTAGACCCCACTTGAGGCCCACATCGATCGAAGTCCAGCCGCTTGCCACAAGATTCTGGATCTGACCTTTCAGAATGTCAGGATCATTCTGGATTACCGTCATCTCTCGCCGATCTGTGGTGGTTTCAAGACGGCACGTATTGCTGGTTACCAACGTGTCGCTGAACCTTTTGTCGCTGGAGCCATTATCCTTGAAATGAAGAGTTTGCGGGACATAATCCCCTTTTGTGATGATGTTTCCTTCGTCGTCCACGATGTCGTAATAGTTGAAATCGGTCGTTGTGTAGTCCGAAGCCTGGAAATCGATGCAATTGGCCCTTTCGTTAGCCCCGATCGTGTTCAAAGCATTCATAAGGTAGTCAGGCACCGACACCTGTTCCGAATAGGGCACGATTGAGATCGACAATCTACCATCTTCAGATTTCAGGATCATCTCATCGATAAAGTCCTCAGCGGCACTTTTGAGGTTGGTCAGCTTTGTCCCGCGCATCGAACCCGAGACGTCCAGAACCAATGAAATTTCGACGTTACCAATCGATTCTTCGGCGATGCTGGTGGCGGTTGTATCAATGTAATCGACGCCACTCCATTTCATGAAGTGTGTCTCAATGCTCATGTCGGCGCTGGCTTCGACTTTCCGCTTTCCTTCAAGTTCTGCAACCTGAGTCACGGTTCCGTCGTCGTTTGTCGTGCATGTCTCGGGCTCGACCTTGATATTTTTGATGATATTCGTATCGAAACCTTCTTTGCGAATGTAATCATTCACCACGACCCGTGGGCAAAGCTCTTGGTCCAGGTCAGCTGCGGCAAGGACCGCGCGGTCCAGTGCGTATTGTAGCCTTACCCTTTCGCGATCATACCGCATGACGTCGACCGCGAACCCGGCCACGGTGAAGACTATCACGATCAGGAAAAGGGCAAGGATCGTCATCGTGCCTTCTGTCGAAGAAACAAAGTGCCGCAAGTGCCGCGAACAACTGTTTTCGCGGCAGAGACGGTTGAATTGGGCCTTCAAATCAAACTTGCGCATAATTGGTTCCTCGGTCGATCAGACACACTGATGCCAGCACTTCGCAACTTTAATAATTTACTCACGGATCGTGGCGAGATTTGGGCGCAGTGGACACTATGCTGCTCGTTTTTAACGAGATTCAGCTTTATTCCCGGTGTTATTGGTGGTTTTGTTTCGCGCCTTTGGACAATCGCGCGGCTTTCGTTAACGCCCGACTCACCAATGGAGCTGAAAAGTAAAGTTCACAAACTGATGAAAATACGTGCAGTTACTGATTGCGGTATTTGGCAAGCAGTGCGACAAAAAGTCATGACGTATCTCGTCTACCGGCACGGAGGATTTTATGACCGGCATTAAAGAACCCAGCTTTCGTGAGAGTGTTGATTTGATGTTCAACAGAGCGGCGTCTCTGATGGATTTGCCGCCCGGGCTAGAAGAGAAGATACGGGTTTGTAATGCCACCTACACCGTTCGGTTCGGGGTTCGTCTGCGGGGGCAGATCCACACCTTTACCGGATATCGTTCGGTTCATTCGGAACATATGGAGCCGGTAAAGGGTGGCATTCGCTATGCCTTGGCGGTGAACCAGGATGAGGTCGAAGCGCTCGCTGCGCTCATGACTTACAAGTGTGCACTGGTCGAAGCGCCCTTTGGTGGCTCGAAAGGGGGCCTTTGCATTGATCCTCGCCAGTATGAAGAACATGAGATGGAACAGATCACGCGTCGTTTTGCCTATGAGCTGGCAAAGCGCGATCTGATCAACCCATCTCAGAACGTCCCTGCGCCCGATATGGGAACCGGCGAGCGCGAAATGGCGTGGATGGCTGACCAATATGCGCGGATGAATACGACCGATATCAACGCGCGAGCCTGTGTGACAGGTAAACCGCTGAACGCGGGGGGCATCGCGGGCAGGGTCGAAGCAACCGGGCGCGGCATCCAATACGCGTTGCGCGAATTCTTCCGAAACCCGGAAGACGTCAAGAAGGCGAACCTGTCAGGCACGCTGGACGGAAAGCGCGTCGTCGTGCAGGGATTGGGTAACGTGGGCTATCACGCAGCCAAGTTCCTCAGCGAGGAAGACGGGTCGCGTGTGGTCGGCATCATCGAATGGGATGGCGCACTGTACAATCCCGATGGCATCGACGTAGAAGCCGTGCGGCAGTGGATCGTCAAGCATGGCGGCGTGAAGGACTATCCCGACGCCACACATTCCGCCGAGGGCGGCGCGGTACTTGAAGCCGAGTGTGACATCCTGATTCCGGCGGCGCTGGAGGGGGTAATAAACCTATCCAACGCCGAACGTATTAAGGCACCACTGATCATCGAGGCCGCCAACGGGCCTGTCACGGCGGGTGCGGATGAGATCATGCGCAAGAAAGGCACGGTGATCATTCCTGACATGTATGCAAACGCCGGTGGTGTGACCGTGTCCTATTTTGAATGGGTCAAAAACCTCAGCCACATCCGTTTTGGCCGGATGCAGCGGCGTCAGGAAGAAGCTCGGCATGAGTTGATCGTCAGCGAACTGGAACGGTTGGATCGGTATCTGGGTGATGCCTGGTCGATGTCACCGGATTTCAAGGCGAAGTACCTCAAGGGTGCGGGCGAGTTGGAGCTGGTGCGTTCGGGTCTCGATGACACGATGCGCATTGCCTATCAGTCGATGAGCGAAGTCTGGCATGATCGCGCTGATGTCGACGATCTGCGCACGGCGGCCTATATCGTTGCGATCGACCGCGTCTCAAAAAGCTATCGCGCCAAGGGCCTCTGAGCGCCCAGACAACAGAAGATTCTTGAGTGGCCAACCATCGGGTTGGCCACTTTTCATTTCGGCCGAAGTCGTCTGAGTGGATGGATTAGTCGCCCAGCGACAAGTTTTCGTCGAAAACAGGAGTGGAACCGGATTCTGGCGTTGTTACTGCTGGGTGAAGTTGGTTTGATGCCGACACACCTGTAGGGAGTTCTGAATGCGTTTCTCCGGCTTGCGCGTCCTGAAAGAGGGCCTGACCGGCAATAGAGGCTGGACGCCGCACTGGCGCGAGCCCGAGCCCAAATCCGAATATGACATCGTCATTATCGGTGGTGGGGGTCATGGGTTGAGCACGGCCTATTATCTGGCCAAGGAGCATGGTCTGACCAATATCGCTGTTCTGGAAAAGGGCTATATCGGTGGGGGCAATGTCGGGCGCAACACCACCATTGTGCGCGCGAACTACTTTTTGCAGGGCAATTCCGAGTTCTACTCGCACTCATTGAAGCTGTGGGAAGGTCTTGAGCAAGATCTGAACTACAATGTCATGCATTCGCAACGCGGGATCATCAACCTGTTCCATTCGGACGGGCAGCGTGATGCCGCTGCGCGCCGGGGCAACATGATGATCAGTCAGGGAGACGATGCTATCCTGCTCAATCGCGATGAATTGAGGCGGATGGTGCCCTATCTGAATTTCGATGACCTGAGGTTCCCTCTGTATGGCGGTCTCTACCACCCGCGCGGAGGTACAGCGCGACACGATGCAGTGGCCTGGGGCTATGCGCGCGGAGCGGACCAGCGCGGCGTGGATCTGATCCAGAACTGCGAAGTGACTGGTATTGATATCGAGAATGGCGTGGTGCGCGGTGTTCAGACCTCGCGTGGGCCGATCCGGGCCAAGAAGGTGGCGATGGTTGCTGCCGGGCGTTCAGGTCAGGTGGCGGCGATGGCTGGAATGAGGCTGCCGATTGAAAGCCATGTCTTGCAGGCCTTCGTGACCGAGGGTCTGAAGCCCTGCATCGATCATGTGGTGACGTTTGGCATGGGGCATTTCTATATCAGCCAGTCAGATAAGGGCGGTCTGGTCTTTGGCGGTGATCTGGATTTTTACGCCTCCTATGCGGCGCGAGGTAATTTACCTACCGTCGAAAGCGTGATGGAGGCCGGGATGGCGCTGATGCCGATGATCGGCAAGGCGCGGGTGCTGCGATCCTGGGGCGGGATCATGGATATGTCGCCCGATGGCTCTCCGATCATAGACCGAACGGATATTGATGGGCTCTATCTCAATTGCGGCTGGAACTATGGTGGCTTCAAGGCGGTTCCGGGTTCGGGGAATGTGTTTGCGCATCTGATTGCGACGGATCGGTATCACGAGAATGCCACCGGCTTCCGACTGGATCGTTTCCGCACCGGGCGCGGGATTATCGATGAAGAGGGCAAGGGCTCTCAGCACAATCTGCATTGAGGGGCGCGATGTTGGATTTGGGTATTATTGAAAAGATCAAGAAGGGCGCGCGGCTATGAGGATCACCTGTCCATATTGCGGCGAGCGGGATCGGCGCGAATTCTATTATCGCGGGGCGGCAGTGGATCTGGACCGACCGGCCCCGGATGCCGGTGAGGCGGCTTGGGATGATTTTGTCTACCAACGGGAAAACCCGGCAGGGCCGACACGAGAGCTTTGGTATCACGAAGGCGGGTGCGGTGCATGGATCGTGGTCACACGAAACACGGTCACGCATGAGATGATCGACGCGCAGCCGGCATCGGAGGAGCGGGCATGAGGATCGATGGAAAGGGTCTTATCGATCGTACGCAGTCGATTCCGTTTGTTTTCGATGGTGCCAGCTATAGCGGCTATGCGGGCGACACCCTGACCTCAGCGCTTTTGGCGAATGGCGTACGACTGATGGGGCGTTCGTTCAAGTACCACCGGCCTAGGGGTGTGCTGAGCGCAGGCAGCGAAGAGCCGAATGCGCTGATGACCGTGGGGGCAGGCGCAGGTCAAGAACCAAATATTCGCGCCACGATGCAAGAGATCTATCCGGGACTTGAAGCGCGCAGCCAGAATCGCTGGCCCAGCCTGAGTGTCGATTTGATGGGGATCAACGATCTGGCTTCCCCGTTTTTGGGCGCGGGTTTTTACTACAAAACCTTCATGTGGCCGAAAAGCTTCTGGGAAAAGCTATACGAGCCGATTATTCGACGTGCCGCCGGATTGGGAGCACTGTCGAGCGAAGACAATGCCGACAAGTACGAAAGCGCTTATGCCTTTTGCGATCTGCTGATTATCGGGGCAGGGCCTGCGGGGCTGATGGCCGCACTGGTCGCTGGTCGTGCCGGCGCGGACGTCATTCTGGCCGACGAAAACAGTCGCGTGGGTGGGCGTCTGCTGGCCGAGACCTATGAGGTCGACGGAAAACCGGGTCCCGTTTGGGTTGACGAAGTGCTGGCCGAGTTAGCCGCGATGGACAATGTCCGCATCATGACCCGGACCACTATCGCAGGTGCCTATGACCAAGGTACCTTTGCGGCGTTGGAACGCGTTTTTCACCATACGGATCACCGCCCCAACGGGGCGCCGTTGGAAACCTATTGGCGGATCGTGGCCAAGCGGTCAGTTCTGGCGGCAGGCGCGCTGGAGCGCCCGGTCGCATTCCGCAACAATGATCGCCCGGGGATCATGACCGCTGGCGCGGTGCGGGCGTATCTAAACCGATGGGGTGTCAGCCCGGGCCGCAATGTGACGATCTTCGGAAATACTGACGATATCCATCGCACTGCTCGTGATTTGTTGGATGCTGGTGTCCATGTGGCGGCTGTGATCGATAGCCGCCATGACGCGCCCTTGTCTGACGATTACGAGGTTCTACGCGGGGCGCAAGTTTGTAACAGTTCGGGCCGTAAGGGGCTGGAGGCGATTACAGTGCGCCGCGCCAGTGGAGAAGAACGGATACACACGGATTGCCTTGCCATGACAGGGGGCTGGAATCCTTCGGTTCATCTAACGTGTCACATGAATAGCCGCCCGATCTGGAAGCGTGAGATCGAGGCCTTTGTGCCAACGCCGGGGGCCGTGCCGGGCATGGTGACAGCGGGTGCGTGCAATGGATCTTTCTCAACTACAGCCTGCCTTCGTGAAGGGATTGAGGCAGCCAAAGGCGTGCTCGGCGATCTTGGCTACAAGGCCTCGAAGACTGTGCCACCGCAGGCCGAGGATACGCCATACGAGATCACGCAGCTTTGGGCCGTTCCCGGCAAAGGGCGCGCGTGGCTGGATTTCCAGAACGATGTTACAGTGAAAGACGTCAAACAGGCCTCGACTGAGAACTTCCGGTCAGTCGAGCACATGAAGCGCTATACGACGCAAGGTATGGCGACGGATCAGGGCAAGAATTCGAACGTGGCGGCGTTGGCCATTCTAGCGGACGTCACCGGGCGCGCGATACCCGAAACCGGAACCACGACGTTCCGCCCTCCGTATTCTCCTATCGCCATTGCCGCGCTGGGTGCTGGGGCTGAAGGCAAGGGTTTCAAGCCGCAACGCTTTATCACTTCGCACAAAGCGACCGTAGCGCGGAAAGCTCCGTTGGTTGAGGCCGGGTTGTGGTATCGCCCCAGCTATTTCCCAAAGGGTGGAGAAACCACGTGGCGGCAATCCTGTGACCGTGAGGTCAACATGGTGCGTCAGGCCGTCGGGGTGTGCGATGTCTCGACGCTTGGCAAGATTGACATACAGGGGCCGGATGCGGGGGCGTTTCTGGACTTCGTTTATACGAACATGTTCTCGACCCTCAAAGTTGGCCGAACGCGATATGGCCTGATGTTGCGTGAGGATGGATTCGTCATGGATGATGGCACCACCGCGCGGCTGGGAGAGACGCATTACCTGATGACCACCACCACGGCAGGTGCTGGCGATGTAATGAAGCATCTGGAATTCGTTCATCAGGGTCTGCGCCCTGATCTGGATGTCTCGTGCATCTCGGTCACTGAACAGTGGGCACAGTTTGCCGTGGCCGGACCAAAATCGCGTGAATTGTTGAACGATCTGCTGGACACACCTCTTGATGAAGAAAGCTGGCCCTTCATGGCTTGCGGATCGATCTCGGTGCTGGGTGTGCAGGGGCGTTTGTTCCGGATCTCGTTCTCGGGCGAGCATGCATATGAAATCGCCGTGCCTGCGCGCTATGGCGCGAGCCTGTTCGATGTTTTGACCGAGCGGGCTGAGACACTGGGCGGTGGTCTTTATGGGATGGAAGCGCTGAACGTTCTTCGCATCGAAAAGGGCTTTATTACGCATTCCGAGATCCACGGACGGACAACTGCCTATGATATAGGCATGGGTCGGATGGTGTCGCAGAAGAAGGATTGCATCGGCAAAACCATGTCGCAACGTCCAGGGCTTGAAGAGCCGGGGCGCGAGCGGTTGGTCGGACTCAAACCCATTGGCGAAAGCAAGGAATTGCTGGCGGGTGCGCATCTTTACCGGGAAGAGGCCGAGCCGGTGCGCATCAATGATCAGGGCTATCTGACCTCCGTGTGTTATTCCCCGACGCTGGAAACGATGTTGGGCTTGGGCTTCCTGGCGGACGGGCCTGAGAGGTATGGAGAAATCGTGAAAATGGTCGATCATCTGCGCGGCGTGACAACCCTGTGTGAAGTGGTGAACCCGGTTTTCTTTGACCCCGAAGGAGGGCGCGTCCGTGGATAATCTGACCGCCAAAACACCCTGCGACGGGTTGCTGCCTTTGACTATCGGCTCAGTAACGCTCAGCGAAGAGGATGTAGGGGCGATCCATTCGATCTCACCTTTCAAGGGTAAGCAAAAGGCGCTATCCGAAGCTTTGAAAGCAGCGCACGGGATGGCCTATCCATCGGCCAATCGCGCAACGGGTAAGGCTGGCGCGCGGGCGATCTGGTTCGGCCCGGCGCATGCGATGCTGATCGGGCCGTCTCCTGATGCGACCCTGACCGAGAATGCGGCCATTGTGGACCAATCAGATGCCTGGGCTGTGGTCCGGTTAGAGGGTGCTGATGTCGAAGACGTACTGGCGCGCGTAGTGCCTATTGATCTGCGTAAGGCGAACTTCAAGCGCGGCCACTCCGCCCGGACCCTGCTGTTCCACATGACCGCTTCGATCACGCGCGTTGGGGAGAACACGTTTCAGATCATGGTCTTCCGATCCATGGCTGAGACACTGGTTCACGATTTGAAAAGGGCGATGGAAGGCATCGCCGCGCGCGGGTAAGCTGCGCTGAAAGAAACGAATCTTCGGAGATCCCCATGTTGCGTATCGCTATCGTTGCGGCCGTGCTGGCCACGCCAGTGGTTGCACAGGAAACCAAGGAACAGAGCTGCAAGTATCAGGCCGACGTTGTTGCAGCGATACAGAAAGCACGACTTGACCGGGTCAAGGAACGCGATGTGGCGCAGGCGGTGGCCGACAGTGGTCCTACCTGGCCCGAGAACTACAATGCCGCTGTTCCGCTGATCACGCCTTGGGTATATGAGCAGAAGATGCGCGACGTGCGTAAGAAGGATCTCGGAGCTGCGTGGCTGGAGTTGTGTTTACAACAATAATCCACAGTCAGATCATTTCTCTGTGGACAACCGCGCGCCATCCCCTTGGCGCGCGTTTTCATTTCTGGCAGGTTTGACCCATGTCTTTGCCCCCCGGATTTCTGGATGAACTGCGCACGCGCCTCAGCCTGTCTCAGGTTGTTGGGCGTAAGGTCATGTGGGACCAGCGCAAATCCAATCAGGGCAAGGGGGATATGTGGGCGCCTTGCCCATTTCATCACGAAAAGACCGCCTCGTTCCACGTCGATGACCAAAAGGGATTCTATTACTGCTTTGGCTGCCACGCCAAAGGGGACGCGATCAGTTTTGTGAAAGAGACCGAGAATGTCTCTTTCATAGAAGCCGTGGAAATTCTGGCGCGCGAGGCTGGGATGCCGATGCCCGCGCGCGATCCCAGGGCGCAGGAGAAACAGGACCGCCGCTCGCAACTGGCCGAGGTGATGGAGCAGGCGGTGCAGTTTTTCCGCCTGCAACTCAAGACCGGCGCAGGGGCGGCGGCGCGTGACTATCTGGGGCGCCGAGGACTGGATGCGCAGGCGGTGGATCGGTGGGAGATCGGGTTCGCGCCGGACGGCTGGCAGGCGTTGTGGGATCATCTGACCGGTAAGAACGTGGCTGAGGAATTGATCATCGGAGCAGGGCTGGCCAAGCCGTCGAACAAGGGTAAGAAACCCTATGACACATTCCGCAACCGCATCATGTACCCGATCCGCGACCCGCGCGGGCGGTGCATTGCGTTTGGTGGCCGGGCGATGGATCCCAATGACAACGCCAAATACCTGAACTCGCCCGAGACCGATCTGTTCGACAAAGGCCGCAGCCTCTACAACCATGGCCCCGCACGACAGGCGGCAGGCAAGGGGCAGCCTTTGGTTGTGGCCGAGGGCTATATGGACGTGATCGCTTTGGCTGAGGCCGGGTTTGGCGCGTCGGTTGCGCCTTTGGGAACAGCGATCACCGAGCATCAGTTGCAACTACTTTGGCGCATCTCAGACGAGCCGATTATCGCTCTGGATGGCGATACCGCTGGTCTGCGCGCGGCGATGCGTGCCGTTGATCTTGCGCTGCCGCTGCTGGAGGTCGGGAAATCTCTGCGTTTTGCCCTGATGCCCGAAGGCAAGGACCCCGACGATCTGTTGCGTGCCGAAGGGCCGGGGGCGGTGCAGGGCGTGCTGGATGCTGCAATCCCGATGGTCAAACTGCTCTGGCAGCGCGAGACTGACGGCAAGGTCTTTGACAGCCCCGAACGCAAGGCGGCGCTGGACAAGTCGCTGCGTGAGAAGATCAAGCTGATCCGCGACCCCTCGATCCGATCGCATTACGGGCAGGAAATTAAGGACCTGCGCTGGCAATTGTTTCGCCCACAGCGACAATCGCAAAATCGAACGTGGCAACCGCGCGGAAAATGGCAACCTCAGGCGCAGCCTGCCACGCCCGGCGCGCGGGCGTCGTTTCTGGCCTCAGCTGAGGATGCGGATATTCAACTGCGCGAAGCGGCGATTCTCGCCATTGCCATTCTGAATCCGCAGGTTGTTGTGCAATTCGAAGCTCAGCTGGAAGAAATGGATTGCCACGACCCTGATCATGCGGCCTTGCGGGGGGCAATCCTGCGTCATGCGATTGACGATCCCGATAACCTGCAAGACCACATCATGCAAACTTTGGGGCCGGAACCCCTTGAAAACCTTCTGGCCCTTCGCCATGTCGCAGTGATCCCCTGTGTGTACAAACCGGGCGACGTTGAAAAGGCCGAGATGACGCTGGCCGAGGAACTCGCAAAGATCAAAGCGCTCCGGGGGTTGGATGCTGAGATTGCCGAAGCGGCAGAGGAATTGTCTGATCTGGCCGATGAGGCGCTGACATATCGGCTGGCGCAAGCCGCCGAAGAGCGCAACCGTACAAGCCGCAGCCAGAACGAAGACAGGGCCGTTTTCGACATCGCCGACAATGGTGCGCGAATCAACCGCGATGAGAAAGACGCGTTTGAGGCCATCACGTCTGGCATCAAATTCGAACGGAAACATCGATGAAGTGGTGTTTTCGTAAGGCACTGGAAAAGAAAAACGGGTAAACGGGTGGCCGAATCACTTCTACGCGCTAATGATTCGGTTCAAACGAATCACCCATCCCTGCAGGAGCATTGAATGGCCGCCAAGGATACGAACGAAGACCGCAAATCCGACGAGCAGGAACAGGAAATCTCGCTGGACATGAGCCAGGCCCAGGTCAAGAAGATGATCGCCGAGGCTCGCGAGAAAGGTTACATCACCTACGACCAGCTCAATCAGGTTCTGCCGCCTGATCAGGTCAGCTCGGAACAGATCGAAGATGTTATGTCGATGCTGTCCGAGATGGGCATCAACATCATCGAAGATGAAGAAGCCGAAGAAGAAGAAAACAAAGGCTCGACCGAACTGGTCACCACCGAAGGTCCGCGCGAGGTTGCGCTGGCTGGTGCTGCAACCGAAAAGCTGGATCGCACCGATGACCCCGTACGCATGTATCTGCGCGAGATGGGTTCAGTCGAACTGCTGAGCCGCGAGGGCGAGATTGCTATCGCCAAGCGGATCGAAGCCGGTCGGAACACCATGATCGCTGGTCTGTGCGAAAGCCCGCTGACCTTCCAAGCGATCACCATCTGGCATGACGAACTTTTGTCCGAAGACATTCTGCTGCGGGACGTCATCGATCTGGAAACCACTTTCGGCAACCAGATGGATGAAGACGGCGAGGTTGAAGAGCCGGTTGTCGATACCTCATCGGTGCAGGCGGCCAAGCCTGCCAAGGATGAGGGGCCGGAGCTTGACGCTGACGGCAACCCGATTGCCAATGATGATGACGATGATGACGACGATCAGGCCAACATGTCCCTGGCCGCGATGGAAGCAGCGCTGAAGGATCAGGTGCTGACCACGCTGGAACGCATCTCGACCGACTTCGCGATGCTGTCCGAAATGCAGGACAGCCGGATTTCTGCGACGCTGAACGAGGATGGCACTTTCAGCGCGAAGGACGAAGAAACCTATCAGAAGCTGCGCGCTGAGATTGTTGAACTGGTGAACGGTCTTCACCTGCACAACAACCGGATCGAAGCTCTGATTGACCAGCTCTATGGCATCAACCGGCGCATTATGTCACTGGACAGCTCGATGGTGAAACTGGCTGACCAGGCTCGCATCAACCGTCGCGAGTTCATCGATGCGTATCGTGGGCGCGAGCTGGATCCGAACTGGTTGGCTGAAATGGCTGAGAAGCCGGGCCGGGGCTGGCAGATGTTCATCGAACGCTCGACCGACAAGGTTGAGGAACTGCGCAACGACATGGCTCAGGTCGGGCAATATGTCGGTCTGGACATCCCTGAATTCCGCCGCATCGTGCAGCAGGTTCAGAAGGGTGAAAAAGAGGCGCGGCAAGCCAAGAAGGAAATGGTCGAGGCCAACCTGCGTCTGGTGATCTCGATTGCCAAAAAGTACACGAACCGCGGCCTGCAATTCCTTGATCTTATTCAGGAAGGTAACATCGGCCTGATGAAGGCGGTGGACAAGTTCGAATACCGCCGGGGCTATAAGTTCTCGACCTATGCGACCTGGTGGATCCGTCAGGCGATCACGCGTTCGATCGCGGATCAGGCGCGCACGATCCGTATCCCGGTGCATATGATCGAAACGATCAACAAGCTGGTCCGGACAGGTCGTCAGATGCTGCACGAAATCGGCCGCGAGCCAACACCGGAAGAATTGGCCGAAAAGCTGCAAATGCCGCTTGAGAAGGTGCGCAAGGTGATGAAAATCGCCAAAGAGCCGATCAGCCTCGAGACGCCCATCGGCGACGAGGAAGACAGCCAGCTTGGTGATTTCATCGAGGATAAGAATGCCGTGCTGCCGCTGGACAGCGCCATTCAGGAAAACCTCAAGGAAACCACCACACGGGTTCTGGCCTCTCTCACCCCGCGTGAAGAGCGGGTTCTGCGGATGCGCTTTGGCATCGGCATGAACACCGACCACACGCTGGAAGAGGTCGGTCAGCAGTTCAGCGTGACGCGCGAACGTATCCGCCAGATCGAGGCGAAGGCGCTGCGTAAGCTGAAACACCCGAGTAGGTCGCGTAAATTGCGGTCCTTCCTGGATCAGTAAATCGAAAGGCGCCTCATCCCGAGGCGCTTTTTTCTTTCGCCCGCTCACAATGACTGAACTTCAAATCAAATTGGCGGGAACTCGCAAGGAGTCCGGCGATGCCATCTTTATATCGCCGCTGTCCACTCATGGACAGGCCGGGGCGAGGTGATTGGGCTGATGACCCCCGGCCACGTTGTAGCTTCATGAAAGTGGATGAGAGACACGTTTGCGAAAAGCGGTCGGGGCCTGACCCGTCCAACGTTTGAAGGCGGTGGAAAACGCAGCCTGATCGGAATAACCGAGCGAATACGAGATTTCGGACAGATGCATACCGTTCTTGATAAAGGTCTGCGCTAGGTCACATCGTAAATCTTCAACGATCTCACGATATGAGGTGCCTTCATCAGCTAGGCGGCGAGCCAATGTTCGAGGGCTTAGGCCGAGCTGGGTGGCGGCGTCGTCCACCTGTACGATTCCCCCCGGCATCGCATCTGTGATCAACCCTTCGATCTGTGCTCGGGTTTTCTGTCTTGGCGACTGTCTTTCGGCCAGCAGGCGTTCGCCAAATTCAACCAAATGCGCGCGCAGGCTAGGGTCGTAAGTTGGGATCGGTGTTTCCAGCGAGGGCAGCGACAGGATGATTTCCAAGCGTTCGGCCCCGAAGGTAACTGGGAAACCTCCGATTTTCTGGTAGGTGGCTTGGTGTTGCCCAACTGTGTGCTGAAACCGTATCTCAATCGGATTCAGATTCAACTGAGTCAACGCCCGCATCCGGGCGATCGCGCCAAACAGCAGGAACTCGGTCCGCCGATGATAGCGGGAAAAGCTCGGGTCTTTCCAATCGGCCTCGAGCGAGGCAGCGTTACCTGAAAGGCGCAGATTGAAGGCCAGGGCCGGGTCGATAATGCCATGAAACCGCGCCGTATTCTCGATCACCTGCTTCAGATCACGAGAGTACTTGCTGATATAGGCCGTAATGCTGGAAGAAGAACTGAATTCCAGACCCGCCCGTGCCCCAAAGGTGATATCGCCAAGTGCATCGCAGGCGTGTCGGACAAACAGCGCTTCTTTGTGGGCGCTGTACCTTTTGGCAGGCGGTTCAATATCGCTGCGGGTCAATGCGCAGTCACTCAGGACCTGTTCCACCACGGTCGCGCTTGCGTGATCCTCAAGGGTCCGTGTCAGCAATTGAATGCGTGAAATGTCGACGTCCATCACCCAGCCCAAAAAACGCGTTACTGTAATACCGTTACCCTAGCGGCAAACCGTGGCAATGCGCCAGCCTCGGTGCTGATACCCAGGAATTGACCGCAACTCACAAAGATATGGCAGAAATGGCCATGTCCGTAGCCTTGGCCAATAGCTACATGACCGGTGTTGTCGGGTCAGCGCCTTTTGGGGAAAAGGTCAGAGCCTGAGCGAGCGGTCCACCAAGCCGTTTCAACGGGTTCCCCGGCACGCCCCTCTCATTCTTCTGGTCAGTCATGTCGCATTGCTGCGGCGCATTCGACGTGACAGCATCACGGGGAACCTTTTGTTATTTCTTGATCTCTCGTGGCTGATGATCTTTCCATCGATACAGATTTGATCGTCTTCGACGGTGAATGCGTGCTGTGTTCAGGGTTTTTTCACATCATGTTGCGCCATGATCGAGATCAGAAATTTCTATTTGCAACTGCGCAGTCACCGCTTGGGCAGCAGCTTTATACTCTCCTGAACCTGCCGACAGACGAATTTGAAACCAATTTGGTGATCGTCAAAGGAAAGGTGCACCAAAATCTCGACGCATTTGCCGCTGCGATGCATGCATTATATGTTCCGTGGCGGGTATTGTCCTTGTGTCGATACCTGCCGAGGTTTCTGAAGAACCCGCTGTACCGGATGATTGCCCGTAACAGATATGCGCTATTTGGGCGGCGGGATGAGTGCCTAGTTCCTGATCCTTCTCTCCGATCGCGGTTTGCCCAAGATGGATTCTGATCGTGATCCATTCCTGCAGGCGCTGGGTATAGATGAAGCTGTGCCTGGATTGGTCAGGGATTTGCACAGCGGGGAAGGTCGCTACTCTGGTCGATGCAGCATTCAGCGTGGCCGAGGCGTTTTGGTCGCTCTGGCACTTCGCATCGGGCGATTTCCACCTGCGGGCGAAGATTTGCCGGTCACCCTTACGATCCGAAAGCCCGGCGCATATTGGCAATGGGAACGGGATTTCGCAGGCCACAAAACGCGTTCACGGATCACTTTTGATCCGCTGTGTGGCATGGTGCGGGAACAGATCGGCGGGCTGACAATATGGTTGCAGCCGGTGAGAACTGATAAGGGGCTGACCATTGAGATCCGCCGCCTCGCTTTGTTTGGCATTCCGTGTCCGGGGTTTCTTTTGCCACGTTCCGGATCGACCGAGGCTGAGGACGTACAATTGAGGTTTCGCTTTGACATTTCGGCGACAGCACCTGGATTGGGACACCTGATCCGCTATCAGGGATGGTTAGAGCCTGTTCACGAACCACGTGGGTCAAGCTGACATGATCGTTAGTTCGCTTTGCTGACGATGGCGACGCACTAGTCTATATTTCACATGGAAACAGGAAGATGGTCACGATGAAACAGACAATACTTTGCGCATTTGCAGCACTGCTTATGACCAGCTCTGCGGGCGTTGTCGATGCAGCGCCGAACGGTTATCGAACAGAACCGATGAGCGGCACAGACTTCGAGGTCATTCCAAGGACACGTCAGGATACTGATGGATATTGGTGCGCCGCTGCTGATTTTGCCCGCCGGAAATTGGGTGCTGGGTGGCAGCAACAAATCTACGTTCTGCGCGGCTATGGCCCCAGCGTGACAACGGGACGCCGGACGGCGGTACAGTTCACACTGAAACAACCCGCCAATGTCCCGCAGAAAGGCAGCTTTTCGGTCACAGCCGGGTTCCAGCCGGGTGACAGCATGTCGGTACAGGGCGCAAATGCACGGTGCGGCGTCCGTCCGTTTATCAATTGACCTGCGATGCAGACAGAATTCTCGATTCAGACACAGGGCGTGGGGCTCTATGAGATTACCGCCCCTGTGCGCAGTTGGCTGAGGCCGGTTTCGGACGGTTTGCTGACGCTCTTTGTGCGCCACACTTCTTGTTCGCTGCTTATTCAGGAAAACGCCGACCCCGAGGTGCAGACTGATCTGCGCGCATTCTTTGATCGGCTGGTGCCGCAATCGGATCATCCGTCGATGGCTTATCTGCGCCACACCTATGAGGGGCCGGACGACATGCCAGCCCATATCAAGGCCGCGATGATGCCTGTTTCGCTGTCGATACCGGTGTCAGATGGGGTACCTGCGCTGGGCACATGGCAGGGGATATATCTGTTTGAACACCGCAACGCGCCGCATGAAAGAAAGGTCGCTGCGCATTTTGGGTGACGCTTTATATTGGGGTGGAAAATTCCGACTACCCAAACTCTAGAGGCTGTCCTATAGTTGTGGATAAGTAAGCCGCAGCGCTTACAAAAAGTGGCCAGCTAGGGACGAGGAGACGGCGGATGCGCTGCCCGTTTTGCGGAAATATCGATACTCAGGTCAAAGATTCACGCCCGGCAGAGGATCACGTCGCGATCCGTAGACGGCGGTTCTGCCCGGCCTGCGGCGGACGGTTCACCACCTATGAACGCGTGCAACTGCGTGATCTGGTCGTCATCAAAACCAACGGTAAGCGCGAAGACTTCGACCGCGACAAGCTGGAACGCTCGATCCGTATTTCGATGCAGAAGCGGCCCATTGATCCCGATCGGATTGATCAGATGATCTCCGGTATCGTGCGCCGTCTTGAAAGCATGGGGGAAACCGATATCCCTTCGAATAAAATCGGTGAAATTGTAATGGAAGCGCTGGCCCGGATTGATACGGTCGCATATGTTCGCTTTGCGAGTGTGTACAAGAATTTCCAGGCGGCCGATGATTTCGAGGAGTTTGTCCACGAGTTGCGCCCGCCGCAACCTTCGACGGATGAGTGAGCGATACAGATAAGCGATATATGGCGCTGGCCCTATCATTGGGGCGGCGCGGCCAAGGCACCTGCTGGCCGAATCCGTCCGTCGGGTGTGTCGTCGTGCGCGATGAACGCATCGTTGGTCGCGGCTGGACGCAGCCCGGGGGTCGTCCGCATGCAGAACCTATGGCTCTGACGCAGGCGGGTAAGGCCGCGCGAGGTGCCACCGCCTATGTCTCGCTTGAACCCTGTTCACACTACGGAAAGACGCCGCCCTGTGCCGAAGCGCTGATTGCGGCCGGTGTTACCCGTGTGGTCTCGGCGATCGAAGACAGCGATCCTCGGGTCGCAGGGCAAGGGTTTGCCATGTTGCGCGAGGCCGGGATTGAGGTCACCACCGGTGTTCTGGCGGAACAGGCAGCACGCGACCACGCAGGGTTTTTCCTGAAAACCGAGCAGGGCCGCCCGTTTGTGACTTTGAAACTGGCCAGCAGCTTTGATGGACGGATTGCTACGGAAACCGGGCACAGTCAGTGGATCACAGGTCCAAATGCTCGCCGCGCGGTGCATGCGATGCGTGCGCGCCACGATGCGGTGATGGTTGGGGCAGGGACAGCGCGCGCCGATGACCCGTCGCTGACGGTTCGTGATCTGGGCGTGCAGCATCAGCCGGTGCGCGTGGTGGTCTCGCGCCATCTGGATTTGCCCTTGATGGGGCAACTTGCGCGAACCGCGTCCGATATCCCTGTCTGGCTCTGTCACGGCCCCCATCCAGACCCCGAGCGTGCGCGTGCGTGGGAGGGGTTGGGTGCCCGTCTGATCCCTTGTGCGCTGGATGGTCATCACGTGGATGCCGCTGATCTGTTGCATCAGCTTGGGCAGGCCGGTTTGACGCGTGTCTTTTGCGAAGGCGGATCAGCATTGGCCGCATCTTTGCTAAAGGGCGATCTGGTCGATGAATTGGTCGGCTTTACAGCAGGACTGACCATCGGGGCAGAAGGGCTGTCCGCGATCGGGGCACTGAGGCTTGATACTCTGGATACTGCCCCCCGATTTGATCTGATCGAAACACAGGTCGTTGGCGGCGATATCCTACATCGCTGGGCGCGCGTGACGCACTAGCCTTCAGCGCCACCAATGCGCATGCGTCGCCAGCGCGCCCTGAAATTTGGACAAGATGCGATTTACGGGTCCGGTAGGGGATGGTGTGCCCTGCGCAAGCCGTTCGACCGCGATTTCGACGGGGCAGGTCTGTCCTGTCACCGGATCGAGATAGCGGGGGTAGTCAATCAGCGTTGCGTGCACCAATCCCATCAGCGAAGGCCGCGCGCCACGTCGCGCAGGTACTGCCCCCAGATCCGTTGTCAGCCCCCAACCGGCGTAGAACGGCGCGCCGAGTGTGGTGACCCGGACGCCACGCAGCAAAGCCTCGAACCCCAACAGAGAGGTCATAGTCCAGACCTCATCCACCTGTGTAAGCAGGGTGGCAGGATCGGTGCCTTCTACAATGACGTCGGCCAGATCGGTTTCGATCTTGCCATCGCGCAACCCAGCCTCAACATCCGGATGAGGTTTGTAGATCAGCACAGCGTCGGGATTGGCCTCGCGCGCCGCGCGTAGCAGATCGAGGTTGGTGCGGATATTGCTTGTTCCCAACCGGATTGAGGCGTCATCTTCAACCTGACCCGGCACCAGAATACGATGACCCGTCGGCAGGTCCGGGGCGGGGTGGCCGATGTTGTACTTGCTCAGACCTTCGGCCAGCAACCGGGCCGTCAGCCGTTCGGCGCGGAGCCTCTGATCAGGGCGCAAGGTTTCGCGTGTGGTGATCCATTCCTCCAGGCGGCTGGGATGCGTTGGGTCGTAGTAGATGCCGATATCATCGGTCACCAGCGACAGCGGCGGCACCAGTTCCGCGCCCAACCCGCGGGATCGTAAAAAGCCATCCTCAATCCGGGTTGCATTCAGCGTCTCACCGGCCCGGCTGGCCCAAGCCATATGGGGTTGCTTGGTGTTCTCTGGCTGCTCGGCCACGAAACGCACCTTGCTGTACTGGCCGAACATGCGCTGCAGGTGGCGGCGCTTCCACACCCGCATCCCGGAGGCGGTCCAGCCTTTGTGGTCCTGCCGCCAGGCTCGGGTTTGTGCCTCAAGCGTATCGAGCACGCATTCCAATTCGCACAACCGATCATGGTAGGGATCATACCAGCGCGGATACAGGATCATCGCCGCCGTAAAAAGCTGAGCCCGCGTGAGATTGCGTTGTCGACGGGGCAGGGGCGCATCATCCTGCGTCAGCCCCCACCCAGCGTAGAATGGTTGCCCGAACACGCGGGGTTTGTGCCCGGCCAATATGGCCTCAAACCCCATTTGCGACGACAGCGTGTAAACCCCGATCGCCCCTTCAAGCAGCGACCATGGACTGATGGGGCTGTCCAGGATCGACACCCTGTCACTCAGGTCCTGATCGGAAAAATACCCCTTGCGGTGGCCTGCCGTGGTTTCAGGGTGGCTTTTGATGAGGATGCGCGCACCGGGGTTTTCCTCTTGCGCGATGACCAGCATCTCGCGGAACCGTGCGTAGTCGCCGTTGCTTGCGGTGACGGCTGCATCTCCCTGCGTCTGATCGATCACCAGAACGTAGCCCGGATCGGGAGGTGTCAGGTCAAGGTCAAAGGCCGAGTATTTGCTTAGATGCAGCTCTCGGATGCGCGCGATTGCGCCCCGCGCACGATCCAGCAGGGCGGTGTCATCCAGCGGATGCGTGGCCAACAGAGTTTCCAGATCCGAGGGCACACTCGGATCAAAATGCAGACCCGATCGATCCAACAACAGACCCATGGGTGCCTCACCGCTTCGTCCAGGGTGCAGAGACCGCAGGAACGCGTCTTCGACCCTCAGGACGGGCACATCGCGTTTCTGCGCGATACCCATGCCCCGATGGGCTGTCGGGCTGTTGCCCCAGACCCCGACCAGATCGTCTGGCTGTGGCAGACCAAGCCGGATGTCATACCCGGCCAGAGACACTATACGACGCAGCCGCGACTGTGTCAGGAACCCACCGTTGTAAACAAAAAGCCGGGAGCGTTCGCCCCCGGCCGTGTTCTCCGGTTCAGAGAGCATTCATCAGTTACCCGTAAGCGTCGCCACATTTGCAAATGGCGTCAGACCTCCGGCAATCAGCGAGACAGATTTGCTCCACTGTGCATATGGGGCCTCGGTGACGTATATCGTGTCATCGTCTCGGATCACGAAATCGCGGGCGATGAACAGGCCATTGGGCGCGGTCAGGTTCAGCAAATAGATCATGCGCTGATCACCCTGTAGCTCGGGACGTCCCATGACATTGCGCGCCACATCCTGCCGTTCCTCACGCAGAACAAAAATACCGGTCGGGTCTGAAGATAGCGGCTGTAAGCCTCCGACCTGTGCCAGCGCCTCAAGGGCGGATAGGTCCTGACTTTCAAAGGCCACGCGGGATTGTCCGCCGGTCGAACCCAGCGCGATGTATGAGCGACTGTCCTGTTCGACCAGAATGCGATCGCCGCCGCGCAGGGCGATATCGGTTTCCGGGTTGCGGAACAGATCGTCGTACCAGATGGTTCCACTTTGCTTGCCCCTGATCACAGTGACCAATGCGATATCGGATGCAACTGCCACCCCGCCTGCTTGCGCGAGCATGGTCGATAACGAGCCAGTTGGTCGCTCAATCGGATAGATTCCCGGCGCGCCGATAGTTCCGGTCAGAGAAACGGTCGACCCATCGCCCGGAGTGCGCGACACTTGGACCTGCGGATCCGGAGTCTGTTCCTCCAGCTTCGAGGAAATCAACGTGCGGAGCTGTTCGGGCGTATTGCCCGCTGCACGCAGCCGCCCTGCATAAGGAACAAATATGTAACCTTCGCTGTCGACCTGCACCTGATCCAGAACGGTTGCGCCACCGGCTGCGGAACTTAGCAACCCATCCTCGACATTTTCCCAGATGCTGAGGCTCAGAATATCGCCGGGGCGTACGGTATCGGATGCGACGCTTTGCGCGCTGCGGAAGGATTTCGAAAACCCGTATTGCGGAATCACCGATGTGGCCCGCGCAACACGGTCGTCGACCTCAACCACAAAGGCGTTACCCCCGTTTTCGACCGACCCGGCTAGAATTTCGTTTTTGTTCGGCCCGGATTTGGGAAGCTGGCATGCTGCCAGCAGGCCAAGGGTCGCCACAAGGGAAACCCCCCGGATCCATCGGGTAGGAAAGCGCTGCACTGCCGATTTACCTCAATCGTCTTTGTTTTGGGAAGGTTACCCGCATCGCTTCGAAACATCCAGCAGCAGGTTGCCCGCGATCATTCAACAACGCGCAACTGTGGCGTTGTGGCCTCTTTATCGGAGAGCAACCCTTGATAGGGGTCCTGAGCCGATAGCATCATATCAGCCGCTCGCCGCAGCAATTGACGACGCCCTCGGCGAGAATAGAACCCCCCGGGGACTTGGCAGGTTTCCAGAAGAAATTGGCGATAAGCCCGATAGGCCTTGCCGCCCGGGGCATCTGGCTGGGCAAAGAATGCCTCAATCGATTGCCGAGATACGAATTCGGGCTTGTCATAAACCGACTGCCCAAAAATCCGCAAAGGTATGCCACGCCACAGAACCTGCTGGCCTGCCGTGGAATTCACCGTCACGGCGGATTTTGCATCGTCTAGCAACCTGGCCAGCTTACCACCGGGCACATAGTGAATTCGGTTTGTGATGCCGTGCTGTGCTGCAAGCTGGCGCGCCCGCAGCCGCAGCGGTTCACGGTGGTTCTCAAGCGGGTGTTCCTTGATGACAAGGTGGTGATGCGCAGGGGCACCTTTGTCGAATCCGGCGATCACTTGTTCGAGAAAATCGGACATACCGGAAAAATCCGAGTGATATTGGACCGAGCTGTCATGCCCCAATTGCAACAGCACAAGGTGATAGGGAAAACCGCTCCACCTGACCTGTGCTGTGGCCCAGCCCCGCTGTAGCCTGTGAATGGGCATCAGTGTCAGGCGTTTGAAGTATAGACGAAACTCTTTCGAGACCGGCAGCTCTCGATGGGGTCGGAAATTCCGGTATCTGCGATTCAGAAACAGCACGAACCAGTGATAGAGGGCACCGTAAAAGATGTGCTGGCGCATATCGCCCCAATGGGAAGGCGGTGGGGGGGCGTGCCCTTCGGACTGTTCCAGCGCCGTCTGCATCTGCGCCACATCCAGTTCCATCAGGCGTGAGTTTCCGTTCGACCCGTTTCGTTCATAGGTCACCCACCAAGGGCGCAGGTAGCCTTCTTCAAACACATGAACAGTGGTCCCGCGTGCTTTGGCAATCTCAACTGCGCGTGCATGCACGGGCCGGGTGTCGCCATAGAGCACGATATCGGTCACATCATAGTGGGTGAGCAATTCGCTTAAGGTCTCCGGCCAATCATCTGGCGCGCCGCGATATGGAATGTAACTGGATTTGTCGCCCCAGAAAGCCTGATCGCCCGCGTTGAAGCCGACTCGCCAGACCTGAGCACCCGCAGCCCGCAGCATCCGACCAAGCGCGTTAAAGAACGGACCATGCGGTCCTTGTAGAAACAGGAACACACGCCGGTTAGGGCTGTTGGCCAAAGGGATCATGCGGTCTGCTCGTGTGGTGACTTTTGGTGCGTTTGTATAAAATTATGCCTCTTTGTCGTTTTCACGGCAAGGCAGGGCTTGCCGGTAGAGCTGCGTGCCTTTACCTCGGCTATTGAAGCTAGGTTCAGAGGGTTAATGACATGTTCACAGGGATCGTCACTGATATTGGCACCGTTACCGAACTGGACCAGCAGGGAGACCTGCGGGCACGGATCAAGACAAGCTATGAAACGGCGGGCATTGATATTGGCGCTTCCATCGCAAGCGATGGCGTCTGTCTGACCGTCATTACACTGGGCGATGACTGGTATGATGTCCAGATCAGCGCTGAGACGGTTTCGAAAACCAATTTGGACAGTTGGCAGGTGGGCAAGCGCGTCAATCTGGAACGTGCCTTGAAGGTCGGGGATGAATTGGGAGGGCACATCGTCTCGGGCCACGTGGATGGCGTGGCAGAGGTGGTCTCTGTGATAGACGAGGGTGACAGCACGCGGGTGACATTGCGGGCGCCTGCCAATCTGGCCCGGTTTATCGCTCCGAAAGGGTCCGTTGCACTGAACGGCACATCGCTGACGGTTAATGATGTGGACGGGTGTGACTTTGGTATCAACTTCATCCCTCACACCAAAGAGGTCACCACATGGGGTGACGTCTCGGTTGGTGATCGCGTGAACCTTGAGATCGATACCCTGGCCCGATACGTCGCGCGACTGGCCGAGATGTCCTGACCTTCAGGTGGAAGGTCCAAATTTGGCCGTCAGCCTCTTGGACAGCCACCAGAAGCATGAAGCCAGCAGGATTGAGACATACCCGTCGATGGCGTAGTGCCAGGCGAGGTGAACCGAGCCTAGTAGGATGATGAAGGCAAACACCGACAGCGCCCAGCCGAGCCAACGCGAATAGGTGAAGCCGTAGAACGCCAGCAGCACGGTAGAGGCAACATGCATGCTGGGCATCGCCGAGATTCCGCCTGCTAGCCCATTATTCCGATAACCATCCAACAGCATTTCATGCACATTCAGCGCCCAGACCGGGCTGATTTCGTGTGATTTGCGTAACAACTCCATCTGCGGAACGAAGTCAGAGCCAAGATTGAAGGGTTCGTAGTAAACGGGACCAACCGAGGCAAAGATGGTTGCAATCACATTGCCGCCTACAAACCAGCACAGTGCAAACGCCACCAGAAAAACGGTGCTGCGGTTCGGGTCACTGCGGTCCAGACAGGCGACGCAAACCGCAATGTAAATCATGGGAAACCAGATGTGATAGGCGCCATTCACCGCAGTGGTTACGATCGGGGATCCCAAAATGGGCCATAGCCAGGTCCACGGATCGACGCCGCCGTGCAGAAACCGGTCCCATTGCACGAATTGCTCATCCCAGAGCGTCGGGTTCACAGCATGTATTTCGTTCTTCAGGAAGGTATAGGTCAGGATAAGTGCGACGATGCTGAGAAAGTAGATAACCGCATCGGTCGCTTTTTCAACATCTGCCATCTTGGATCGCAGATCTTGCAACATCCATTGAATTGGCTTTTTGGGTCGCACGACGAACATGGCAACGCCAAGTCGCCAAAGAACGAAATTTGCGAACATGAAACCAAGCAGACGAACTGAGATGACAATCAGGGAAGAGGTCGAAAAATCCCAATATGACCGTCCTACATAGATGCTAACCGCAATGGCATAGACCATCTGCAGTGCAATGAGTGATAGCAGCAGCCTGTTTCGCCGAAGGGCGTTTACACGCACGAAATTTGCAGCGGGCAGATCAGCGGTCTTAGACACTGGGCTCAAATTCTCGTCTAGCTAGGACATTATACAATGACTGGTGCCCAGGATATCAGGCGATCCAAGGGCCCAATTGGGGCAATTTGTGGACAAAGTTCACGCAACCGGCCTAAAGGTTCAGCTATTGGCAACAATGCGCAGAAAAGGCCTAAGTCAAAACTGGCGCATAGGATTGGTAAACTGAGTTGGCACCAGATTTCATCGCTGGCCCTATAGCGCTGGGCATATCTATCTATCTCGCAGTGCTTACAGGCTGGTCTTTGTGTTCACTCTGGTCTATCCCGCCATTCAAACCCGTTGTGCGAAAGGCTGCCCTATGAGTTTTGAAACCCCCGGACCGGTAGAGGCCCAATTGCGCGAGGCGATCAGTCCGATCGAGGAAATCATCGAAGAGGCCCGTAAGGGCCGGATGTACATTCTTGTGGATCACGAGGACCGCGAGAACGAGGGTGATCTGGTGATCGCGGCCGAGTTCGCTGACGCGGAGGCGATCAATTTCATGGCGACCCATGGGCGCGGGTTGGTCTGCCTGCCGATGACGGCGGAACGGATCGATAGTCTGGGCCTGCCGATGATGGCGGTGAACAACTCTTCGCGTCATGAGACAGCCTTCACCGTGTCGATAGAAGCCCGCGAGGGAGTTTCGACGGGAATATCGGCCGCTGATCGCGCACTAACGGTGGCGACCGCGATCAACGAGCAAAACACTATGGCTCACATAGCGACCCCAGGCCATGTCTTCCCCTTGCGCGCCAAAAGGGGCGGGGTACTGGTGCGGGCGGGGCATACCGAGGCCGCCGTTGATATCTCGCGTCTTGCCGGGCTGAACCCCTCGGGCGTGATCTGCGAGATCATGAAGCCCGATGGCACAATGGCGCGCCTGCCTGATCTGGTCGCCTTCGCCAAAGAGCATGACATGAAGATCGGCACGATCAGTGATCTGATCGCCTATCGCTCGCGTAACGACAATCTGGTGGTTGAAACTTCGCGCGAGACGGTGAATTCCGAATACGGTGGCGAATGGGAGATGCGGATTTTCACCGACCAGACCCACGGTATCGAACACGTTGTCATGATCAAGGGCGACATCACAACGCCCGAGCCGGTCCTGACCCGGACCCACGCCCTGCATGAAGCGCCCGATATTCTGGGTCTTGGCCCGAAATCTTCACGAGAGCTGCCCCGCGCGATGGAAAAGATCGCCGAAGAGGGGCGCGGCGTCGTTTGCCTTTTCCGTCAGCCGCGAAATTCGCTGTATGCCGCAGACGACGAAGGCCCGCGCACGATCAAGCAAACCGGTCTGGGTGCGCAGATCCTGTCCAAGATGGGTATTCAGGAACTGGTGCTGCTGACAGACTCGCCTGAAACCGTGTATCTGGGGCTCGACGCGTTTGGACTGTCAATCGTCGGCACACGCTCGATCCTCAAGGAAGACTGATAATGGCTGAAAAAGACAAACATGGCATTCTGCCGACTCCCAGCTTCGACAAGCCGGTGAAACTGCTGCTGGTGGTGGCTCCGTTCTACCGTGCCATCGCTGACAACATGGTCGCTGGTGCCAAGGCCGAAATCGAGGCCGCAGGCGGAACCTGCGACGTGGTCGAAGTGCCCGGTGCGCTGGAAATCCCGACTACAATCGCCATGGCCGACCGTCAGTGCAACTACGACGGCTATGTCGCGTTGGGCTGTGTCATTCGGGGCGAGACGACGCATTATGAAACCGTCTGCAACGACTCTAGCCGTGCAATCCAGTTGATGGGCCTGCAGGGCCTGCTGATCGGCAATGGCATCCTGACTGTCGAAAACGACGAACAGGCCGAGGTACGAGCAAACCCCGAAAAGATGAATAAAGGCGGTGGAGCGGCGGCTGCGGCCTTGCATCTGATCGCGCTCAGCCGTAAGTGGGGCTCTTCCAAAAAGGGCGTGGGCTTCAAGCCACCGTCCGAGTCCATCCTTGTGGCGGGCGACAGCAACGGACCCACGACAGCATGACCCAGACAGACGCGCCGAAACCGGCCAACCAGAAACGCCTGATGAAATCCGCCGCCCGGCTTTATGCCGTGCAGGCGCTGTTCCAGATGGAGCAGTCGGGCCAGACGACTGAACAGGTTGTGAATGAGTTTCTGGATCATCGGTTTGGCGCGGTCTACGAGGGGGATGAGATGCTGGATGGCGATATCAGTGTCTTCCGTAAGTTGGTGGATGACGCCGTGAACTATCAGGCCACCATCGACCAGATGACCGATCGTGCATTGGTCGCCAAATGGCCCATTGCGCGCATCGATCCGACCCTGCGCGCTGTGTTTCGCGCGGCCGGGGCTGAGTTGACCCAGAGCGACACGCCGCCAAAAGTCGTGATCACCGAATTCGTCGATGTCGCACGTGCGTTCTTCCCGGAAGGCAAAGAGCCCAAATTCGTGAACGCTGTGTTGGATCACATGGCGCGCGAAGCCCAGCCCGAGGCGTTCTGACGCCTTTACCGCGACCCTGCACGCGCTAGACTCACCATCATAGCGCAAGGAGGTTCGCCATGCCCAAACTGGTCCGTCTCTACATTACGCAAGTCATCTGGGGCTTTGTGATCTCGGCCGTCTTTGTCGGGGTGCTGCTGGCGCTCAACGTGGCCAATCTACGGCATCTGATCACCAGTTCGGAAATCGGTCTGATCGCGTTGGCCATGATCTGGTTCATGAACGGGATCGTCTTTGCGGGAGTGCAGTTCGCCTATGCGATCATGAGCATGGCTGAGAAGCCGAACAAACCACGTGGCGGAACACCGATTGCGCATGGCTTGAAGCCTGCGCCGATCAAACAGGAAGTGCGTGCAGGGCGCTGATTTATTAGGTAAATATGTGGCGGGACCACCAGTCAACCGTGCGGTTTGATTCCCGAGGACCTGTATGTACAGGTGGGCGCCAGGTAATCAGGCCAGGACCTGAACAGAGCCAGCCCCCTCGGAATTGCTTAAGGCCACCAGAATGCTACCTGTCACAAGAAGGGCAGAACCCGCCACGGGCCTAAGTAGGGCCTGAAGCAGGTTCGCACAAGGGGTTAAGCATCAACAGTTTCGTGCAATGCGGTGCGCATCTTGCCGAAATGTTCATCCCATCCGTCATCCAGCGAAAGGATCAGGCCAAAGGCGTCAGCCCCTTGAGGTAAGCCCTCGTGCAGCAATCCAAGGCGTGTGCCGCCGGCGACGGGTTCCAGCGTCCACTTGACCACACTTTCGGCGCCGCCCATCGGTTTAATGGTGAATGTATATTCAAGATACTCTGGACGTCTCGCTTCACGCACTTCACCCCAAATCAGAAGGTCGCCACTGGTCGTCCCGAACATCTCAAGCTTTTGTCCAGCGGCCAGGGGACGTTCGGGTTTGTGAAACCACTCGGCCAACCGGTCGGGATCAGTCAAATAGTCCCAAACGATTTCTGGCGTAGCGCGGAAAAAGATTGTTTTCTGCAAAACTGCGTCTGTCATTTCTTATTCCCTTCGATAGCTTTCTTCAGATTTGCGAGGCGATCATCCCAGAACCGGTCGAAGTAGCTGAGCCAGTCCAGAACCGGAGCCATTCCTTTGGGTTCAAGGCGATTGATGCGTTCGCGTCCACGAGCTTCGACCGTGATCAATCCTCCGTCGGACAAAACGGTCAGATGCTTTTTGACGGCAGCGCGGGTCATGTCGAAACGTTCGGTTAGTTGAGCGATCGTCATATCCTGTGCTGCCAGCATCTGAACGATGTCGCGGCGGGTCGGGTCCGCCAGGGCGCGAAATGCGTTTTGGGTCTGTGTATTCATCGGGCACCTCTTATTGGATACCATTTGGTTTCACATTATTGCGATACCAAATGGTACTATGTCAAGCTGCTTGATTTTTGTTCATGAATTGTTCACATTCTCGGAATGACACTAATTATGCAGCCCGGACAAAAGCTGGCCCGTGGTGTTTCGCGTCACTTGTTGACCCACGGCTATGTTTCGATTGAAGAATTTGTCCCTACCCGAGGGCTGCGGGTCGATGTGATGGGGTTGGGCCCAAAGGGCGAGATATGGGTGGTCGAGTGTAAATCCAGCCGCGCCGATTATCAGTCGGATTCTAAATGGCAGGGCTATCTTGACTGGTGTGACCGATTCTTTTGGGCGGTTGATACGGATTTCCCGACCGAGCTTCTGCCTGCGGAAACAGGCTTGATCATCGCTGATGCCTATGATGCTGAAATCATCCGAATGGGGCCAGAAACCAAGTTGGCTCCGGCGCGGCGCAAAAAGATGGTTCAGAAATTCGCGATGGATTCTGCACGTCGGTTGCAGGCCTTGCGCGACCCCAGGGTTTAGCTTTTGATGGCGCGCGCGGCTTGGGCTGCGGCGCGGATTTCCTCGGCGATTTCTTCGGCCTCTTCGGGGTCGAAATCCATTGGAATCTCAATACCGGCACCTTCAATGAACAGCCGCACCATACCATGATCGGTGGGGCCGATCTGCAGGTTCGCTTCGATATCGCGTTCGGTGTTGATGCTCATGTTCGCCTCCGGGAAATGCGCTTTGGTGCTAACGCGCGATGGGTTGAGAATCAAGCCGACTATGGGTTCAGATAGGGCATGGAGACGGCAACGCTCAGACCTTTCCGCGCCGAGGATGCGCCATGGCTGGTAGAACAGCATGACGTGCTCTATTCCCGCGACGAGGGGTTTGATGACAGTTTCGGCCCGCTGGTTGCCCGCATTCTGACGGAATTCATCGCGGATCATGATCCAACTTGCGAACAAGGCTGGATCGCCGAGTGCGACGGGGATCGTTTGGGTAGTATTTTCTGTGTCAGGCTGGATGATCAAACCGCCAAGCTGCGGTTGTTTCTGCTGCTGCCCGAGGCTCGTGGACAGGGGCTGGGCAAGCGGCTACTGACCGCCTGCATGGGTTTCGCCCGCGACGCAGGATATCGCCAGATGGTGCTGTGGACCCATGAGAGTCACGCCGCCGCTTGCGGGCTGTATCGTGCGTTTGGGTGGGAGCTTGTCGACAGCAAGCCGGTGCATTCCTTCGGTGTCGATCTGGTCGAACAAAGCTGGCGAATTCAGCTTTAATCCCCTTGCAATCCCCGTACGCCTTCGCTAAATCGCCCCTCACAAGTGCCGCCTTAGCTCAGTTGGTTAGAGCGCTGGATTGTGGATCCAGAGGTCCCCTGTTCAAGCCAGGGAGGCGGTACCATCTCCCAAAACCCAAGAACGGTTTGCCGGTTGCAGGTCTTTCTGTATACCCGGTACTTGGCGAAAGCTGCGTTCCGATGACATGAGCAAGATATGCCGGATAAGAAACCTGTAGACATCCGTAGAAATGCGAGACTGTCTGTTGCACCCATGATGGATTGGACCGACAAGAATTGCCGGTTTCTGCATCGTTTGCTGAGTTCTGAGACCTTGCTTTATACTGAAATGGTCACAGCGCCTGCTTTGGTGCGCGGCGGCGCGCTGCATCTGCTGGACTTTAATCCTCAGGAGTACCCAGTTGCGTTGCAGCTAGGGGGTTCGGACCCGCAGGAATTGGCGCAGGCGGCCAAGCTGGGGGCTGAAGCCGGATATGACGAGATCAACTTGAACTGTGGGTGTCCGTCTGACCGTGTGCAATCAGGGACATTCGGTGCGGTATTGATGCGCGCACCCGAAAAAGTCGCGGAGTGCGTTGCGGCGATGCGCGAGGCGGTGAAGGTCGAAGTCACGGTGAAATGCCGTATCGGTGTTGACGAACAGGAACCTTCAGAAGTGCTACCTGCATTCCTCGACCAGATTCGCAAGGCCGGTTGTCGGCGGGTGACGATCCATGCGCGCAAAGCTTGGTTGCAGGGGTTAAGTCCCAAGGAAAACAGAGATATTCCGCCACTGGATTATGATCTGGTGCATCGGATGAAGGCTGATTTTTCGGACATGCATATCTCGATCAATGGTGGCATTACGTCGCTTGCTCAGGCGCAACAGCATCTGGAGGCTGGGCTTGATGGTGTCATGATCGGTCGTGCCGCCTATCACCAACCGACAGATATTCTGGCGGCTGCGGACCCGTTGATCTTTGGAACGGGCAGCGTCGCGGATCCCATTGAAGTGGTGCAAAATATGCTGCCGTATGTCGAGGCGCATCTTGTCGACGGTGGTCGATTGCACCAGATCACGCGGCATATGCTGGGCCTGTTCGCGGGGCGTCCCGGTGCGCGGGGATGGCGGCGGATGCTCTCCGAAGGTGCTGTGCGCGAGAATGCCGGCCCAGAAGTGATCCTGCAGGCTCTGGACTCTGTTGCTGCGCTATCGCAGGTGGAACAGGTAGGCTAAGACGGCTTCGAGCCGCTAAGGGGGAATGATGCCCGAGACGATGTTGCTGGCCCAGATGCTGGGCCTTTTGCTTGTGATCGGCGCTTTGGCCGGGGTGTTGGCTGGACTTTTGGGCGTTGGCGGTGGAATCGTTCTGGTGCCCGCGTTTTTCTATGCGTTTCAGACACTTGGATATGGCGGGCCTCAGCTGATGCAGCTATGCCTCGCAACTTCGCTGGCGACGATCATTGTAACGTCGATCCGATCGGTTCTTAGCCATAACAAGAAAGGCGCGGTGGATTGGGGCATCCTGCGCGGCTGGGGGCCAGGCATAGCGGTGGGTGCGGTGATCGGTGTTCTGGTGGCTTCAGCTCTGAGGACAGAGTTTTTGCAGGCACTGTTCGGCATGCTTGGCATGGTTATCGGCATCTATCTTGGATTGGGTAAATCCGAGTGGCGGTTGGGGGATGCAATGCCCAAGGGATTGCGCCGCGCTGTGCTTTCGCCTTCGGTCGGGTTTCTGTCGGTACTGATGGGAATTGGCGGGGGCAGTTTCGGTGTTCCGCTCATGAGCCTTTATAACACTCCGATCCACCGGGCGGTTGCGACCGCAGCGGGCTTTGGCGTGATCATCGCTGTACCGTCGGTGCTGGGTTTTTTATTTCTCAACATCGCTCCGGAGCATCGCCCGCCGCTGACCATTGGCGCGGTCAATCTGGTGGCTTTCGGTATCGTCGTTGCGATGACTATGATCACCGCCCCGTGGGGCGTTAAGCTGGCGCATGCGATGGATCCGAAGCCGCTCAGGCGGGTCTTCGCGGTATTCCTTACCCTGGTTGCTCTGAATATGCTGAGAAAGGCGTTGGGGTGGTAGCGTCGTTTTACGAGCTAGGTTGGATAAAGTTTCCTTATGAAGGAGTGTTGGCGGATTGGGTGGCGCACGCTCTTCCCACTGCGCGTGCGTCCGTCAGCGATCCGGCTCATTCAGCTTGGCACGATTGCGATGGCACGTGGTTCATTGGCGTTGATGCACTGGACAATGATGCGCAGGGCAGGGTCGCGGGTTCGCCTGCACTGGCGGGCGCGGCCATCGAACTGGCACACCAGCAGTTTGGATCGATTGATCTGCACAAAGGGCAGGTATCGGTAATATATCCGGGCTACCCTCAACCCCGGCGTGGCGAAAGCGAGGCTGCGGCGCGGTATCGTGCGCGGCGAGATGCGGCGCATGTGGACGGGCTCAAGCCAGCTGGCCCTGATGGACGACGGCGGGTGGATGAACCTCATGCCTGGATATTGGGTATCCCACTTACCGAGGCCAGTGTGGACGCAGCACCAATGGTGCTGTGGGAGGGAAGCCACAAAATCCTCGGCGATGCTTTTCGGGCCGCGATGAAGAAGGTGCCGCGGCATGAATTGAGCGAGGCCGATATCACAGATGTCTATCAGGCTGCGCGTCGCGAAGTGTTCGAGACCTGTCCGCGCCTCGAGCTACCGGCGCGGCCGGGCGAAGCCTATCTGTTGCACCGCCACTGTCTGCATGGTGTTGCACCATGGGGTCCGAATGCCAGCGCTGGACCGGATGGACGGATGATCGCCTATTTCCGCCCTCAGTTGCCTGGTGGTGTGGCGCAATGGCTCGAATCCCCGTAACCTCCTGCCATTGTTTGGCTTTGGAGAGTTGGTTCGATGATTACGGTTCACACGAATGCAGATGGTGCCCTTATTGAGGTCGAGCTGTCGGGCGAGGTCACTAGCGCAGATTACGCGAGCACGCTTGTTCCCGCTATTGAGGCCGCATTGGAAGAGCACGACGCCATACGTCTGCTGGCGATCGTTGGGTCCGAGTTCAAGGGATATGATCTGGGCGCCGCATGGTCTGATACCAAGTTGGGGCTCAGCCATTGGCGCGGATTCGACCGGATTGGCGTTGTGGCGGACCAGGGATGGGTGCAAACAAGCGTCCGCCTGGCTGCCCCGATCCTGCCTTGCCCGGTGCACGTTTTTGGAATGGATGAGGTGGAGGAAGCGCGTCGATGGATGCGCGAATCTCTCGGGGCGATCCACGTGACGGATCTGGGCGGACCTTGCGTGCAGATCAGCCTGATGGGCAAACTGGATTCGCAGGAATACGGTCAGGCTCAAACCGATCTTGATGCGCTGTTGCGCGAACGTGGCGGGTTTCGCCTGTTGATCGATCTGCGCGAGTTCGATGGTTGGCAGGGTCTGACTGCAATGGCAGCTCATTTCAGACTGGCGGCTGGTCATATTGGGATGCTGGATCGCGCAGCGATTGTCGGTGACAAGACATGGCAAAAAATGGCGCAACGCATGGCCAGCCATGTCCTGGGAACGCGGACCCAGTATTTCCCGGCTGAGGAATACGAGAATGCAAAAACCTGGCTTGCGACTGGCTAAATGCTCTAAAAATGGTTCAGAAACAATGCCTTGTAATCATAGGCATTGTTCTTTTTTGCGTTGACGTTACGGAATGCAACTTTAAGTTAGCGCTATTATTGACTGGTTGGTCAAATAACTTAAAAAGTCCTTACCTGTCCCGGATTTAGAGGGAGAGGAAACAAGCTGTTTCGCGTCGCTGTGGGCCACCACTCACTCAAACACAGCTTCCGGACTCTTCCCCCTCGGTGTTCGGAACGGTCCCGCAGTGGCGCGTCGTTTATTACATATTGGAAGAGCAATGGTTTTTCGCTCAGTACTAAAGCGCATTCTTTCGAAGGACACCCCCGAACAGGCTGAAAGCCACGAGTTGGAAGCTGAGTTGCGCCCGCGACCTGCAAAGACGACAACCCAGAACGAGCTGGTTGAACTGTTCGGTTCTGAGTTGCGGGATCACGAATCTCTGAGTGATCTTAAGCCTACGCGGACACCAAAATACTAGGCTTGCGGATCAGGACCCTTGCAGCCGGGCGGCACGGCCACCACGGCGCTTTGCCAGACGGGGTTTGCGTTCCGGCAGATCCTGCATGATTTCGGCCCGTTCGGTGCTGTCCATCTTTGACCAGCGCGTGATCTCGTCAATGGTGCGGTAGCAGCCGGTGCAGATACGTTCGGTCGGATGAACGACGCAGATTTGGATGCAAGGGCTTTCGACCTCGTCCCGTTTCCAAACCATATTCGTCATGGGCGTTTTCCGATCCGTCAAAGAAAGCGCAGTCTGTCCAGCGCGCCTTGCAGAATATAACCTGCTGCGACGTGA
Organism: Ruegeria sp. CG1; assembly: GCF_056537265.1. NCBI lineage: Bacteria > Pseudomonadati > Pseudomonadota > Alphaproteobacteria > Rhodobacterales > Roseobacteraceae > Ruegeria > Ruegeria sp. CG1. The sequence goes on from NZ_JBQFRF010000001.1 coordinate 172,423, forward strand.
TCAATAACCTGTCCGCGACGTTTTCGTGTCGTATCCGCCTCAAGCAGTGCTTTTTCTGCCGCAACGGTGCTTAGTCGTTCGTCCCAGAAACCGATGGGCAGATCGGTCAAACGGGTCATGTTTCGTGCGAAGGCGCGGGTTGACTGGCAGCGCGGCCCTTCGCTGCCATCCATGTTGCGCGGCAGTCCGAGGATAATGCCGCCGATCTCACGCTCGGTCACAATCTCGATCAAACGCGCGGAATCCAGTGTGAATTTCTTGCGTCGTACCGTCTCAAGCGGGGTGGCCACGCCGCGCATCCGGTCCGAGACGGAAACGCCGATGGTCTTTTCTCCCAGATCCAGCCCCATCAGGGCTGACATTGGGGGCAGGGATGCTGCGAAGTCTTCGAACGCGTCGTGGATCATTGAGCGATTCCGGCCTGCAGCGCGGCAGCGTCGATCATCTCCAACGCTTCAGCGTTACCCGCAAATACTTCCTTGGCTTCGTTCCTGATTTTGATGGCGCGTTGGCCTTCGCCCAGCACGCCCAAGGCGGCAATCAGGCGTGCCCACTCCTCGGGTGTCCCGCCCTCGGTCGCAAGGCGGTCCGAAAGGCCATCGACCATACCGCGGATCATTTCTTGTCGTTCTTCTGGCGACATCTCGGCAGCGGCATTTACATCGTCTTGGCTGGGGCCGGATGCAGCAGAAAAGTCGGGTGTGTTGAACACGCCTGCGCGGAATGCCAATTCATCGATCTGTGACCGGATGGCATTCGCCCATGGCGCGCCGGCCGGGGCGTCATTCAGGGTTTCGACCCAAACGCGATAAGCCATATCAGGCCGCCCGGTCTGTGCCAGCATCTGCCCCCAATAATACCGGGCAGGACCCAAGCGCTGATTGCGCTCAAGCGCCTGTCGCAAGGCGGCTTCCGCTTCCGGTGAGACGTAGCCGCCAGCGGCCAAAATCATCATCTCTGCCTGATCCGAATAGGCCTGAGCCGAGGCATTGTCACCCGACAGTTCGATCACACGGGTTTGTGCCTCATACCCTGCTTTGAAGTTCCCCGCATTGGTTTCATGTTGTGCCAGCAGGGTATGGCCTTGCAGATCATCGGGGCGTTCGGCCACAGTTTCGCGCAGCCGGTTCAGCAAAGTTGCATAGCTTTCGTCCAGCGGAGGCGTCTGGAGCGGTGTGGCAATGCCCTCGGCCTCAGCCTGGCTGGGTCGATTTTCGCGCAGGTCTTCTGCCATTTCCAGACGAACTGAAAGGGGCATGTCAGGGAAACCGGCAGCACCCAACTGGCGATACATCGCCAACCCGCCACCAACCAGAACGGCGGCCATGGCGAGGAACGCAATTATGGTAACCAAGCGTGATGGCCCGGTGCCTTTGTCTTCATTGCGCATCTGCGCGTCTGCGGCCAGGATACGGCGCGAGATTTCCGTGCGTACACGCTCGGCATCAGCTTTCGCGATCACGCCGCGCGCCAAGTCTTTGTCAACGCCTGCTAGCTGTTCACGATAGACTCGCAGATCATAAGCAGCTGTCGGGCCGGTGCCGCGACGACCGCGCAGCATCGTGTAACCCAGGAAAATCGCGATCAGCAGCGCGATCAAGAAGATGAGAACCCAGAACGGCATGGTCCCTCCAAAATGGTTGCCCTGACTTAGACCTGTCGGCGCATGGAAAAAAGGGACAAATAGCCGCGAAGGGCGCTCATGTCGCAATAGTGCATTATTGCGGCGTTGCGCGGCAGGGTTAAAATGTATGGGCACGGCATACCTGCGCCCAATCATCGAAGACCGGACGGATTCGCACATGAAACACTACTCAGCCTTTGCTGTAGCGCGCGAAGCGCTGCGCTATCACACCGGATGGGAGCGCGCATGGCGTTCGCCGGAGCCTAAGAAGCGCTATGACGTCATTATCGTCGGGGCCGGCGGTCACGGTTTGGCAACAGCCTACTATCTTGGCAAGAACTACGGCATCCAGAACGTCGCCGTAATAGAAAAAGGCTGGTTGGGCGGTGGCAACACCGGTCGGAACACGACCATCATCCGATCGAACTATCTGCAGGACCCGTCAGCGGCGATTTACGAAAAGGCTCGCGGTCTCTACGAAGATCTAAGCCAGGAACTGAACTATAACATCATGTTCAGTCCGCGTGGCGTAATCATGCTGGCGCAGACCCAGCACGAGATTCGCGGCTATCAGCGTACTGCGCATGCGAATGCGCTGCAGGGTGTTCAGACCGAATGGATTGGGCCCGAGCGTGTGAAAGAACTGGTGCCGATCATTAATCTGGAAGGTCCGCGCTATCCGGTTCTGGGCGGGCTTTGGCAGGAACGTGGTGGGACCGCGCGCCATGATGCGGTGGCATGGGGCTATGCCCGCGCGTGCTCGGCCATGGGTATGGACATCATCCAGAAATGCGAAGTCACCGGCGTCCGGTCCGAAAACAGTCGTGTTGTCGGGGTCGATACCACAAAAGGGGCCATCGATTGTGACAAGCTGGGGATCGTGGTTGCGGGGCATTCCGGCCAGTTGGCTGAGATGGCGGGTTTCCGACTGCCACTGGAAGCCGTCGCGCTGCAGGCGCTGGTATCCGAGCCGATCAAACCCTGCATGGATGTCGTTGTGATGGCGAACACCGTACACGGCTACATGTCTCAGTCCGACAAGGGCGAGATGGTGATTGGTGGTGGCACGGACGGGTTCAACAACTATACCCAGCGCGGCAGCTTCCATCATATCGAGGAAACGGTACGCGCATTGGTCGAAACTTTCCCGATGATCTCGCGCCTGAAAATGCTGCGCCAGTGGGGCGGTATTGTGGATATGACCGGCGACCGTTCACCCATCCTGTCGAAAACACCGCTTAATGGCTGCTTTATCAACGCAGGCTGGGGCACCGGCGGCTTCAAGGCCATTCCGGGATCGGGCTGGGGCATGGCACAGCTGATGGCCACGGGGCATTCACCACTGACCGAAGCCTTCTCGCTGGATCGTTTCAAAGAAGGCCGCTTCATCGACGAAAGCGTCGCGGCCGGGGTGGCGCACTGATGAAGATTTTTCGTCGAAAAATCTCGCACGCCCGTCACGCAGAATTTGCAGGCAGATACGTCTCGCCTGCTGCCAAGAGGATGATCACATGCTGATCTTGAAATGCCCCTATTGCGGCGTCGAAGCCGAAGAAACTGAACTGGCTGCGGGTGGCGAGGCGCATTTGAAGCGTTATGGCCCGGGCTCGTCAGATGATGAGTTCCACGACTACCTGTTCATGCGCGAAAACCCCAAGGGCGTTCATTTCGAACGCTGGCGCCATGCCAATGGGTGCGGCAAGTGGTTCCACGCCGCGCGCTGTACGAACACGCTTGAGGTCTTTGGCACCTATCCGGCGCAGACAACCGAGCCGCCGCAAGAGATCAAGGATGCCATCACCGCCAAGCGTCCCGGCTGGACGTGGAGAGAGTACAAATGATCCGTACAGCCATCCGAAATACCGCCTGCGAAAGGTCCGCATCATGAGCACCCGTCTCGCAAAACATGGCCGTTTGATTGATCGGTCGAAAAAGGTCAACTTCACCTTCAACGGCACCTCGATGCAGGGCTACGAGGGCGATACGCTCGCGTCTGCCTTGCTGGCCAATGATCAGATGATGATGGGCCGGTCGTTCAAGTATCACCGCCCGCGCGGCGTGGTCGCTAGTGGCGCGGAAGAGCCAAACGCTCTGGTCGGTCTGGGTGAGGGCAACCGGTTTGAGCCGAACCAGCGCGCCACCACGACAGAGCTGTTCAATGGTCTGACATCCGCATCACAGAACCACTGGCCGAACCTCGAGTTCGACATCGGCGCGATCAATACGCATCTGTCGCGGTTTCTGCCCGCCGGTTTCTATTACAAGATGTTCATCCATCCGAAACCGTTCTGGAAACATGTTTACGAGCCGTTTATTCGCCAGTCGGCGGGTTTGGGCAAAGCGCCCGACAAGGACAACCGTGACGCGGACACATACGAGCACTTTTACGCCTTCACCGATGTCTTGGTGATTGGCGGTGGCGTTGCAGGTCTGCAGGCCGCCAACACGGCAGCCCAGTCCGGTGCCAGGGTAATGTTGATTGAACAAACCGCACATTGGGGCGGTCGCGCTCCGGTTGATGGCGGTACCATCAATGGTGAGCCTGTGGATAAGTTCGTGGAACAATTGGTTTCCGAACTCGAAACAATGGGCAACGTCACCATGCGCAATCGCTGCATGGGCGCTGGTGTCTATGACCACGGTTATGTGCTGGGTTATGAGCGCCTGACAGACCACAAGCCGGGTGTTCAGGGCCCGCGTCACCGCCTGTGGCGCATTCGTGCGAAGCAGGTCGTGACCGCGACTGGTGCGATTGAGCGTCCGCTGTCATTCGCAGGCAATGATGTGCCTGGCGTCATGCTGGCCTCTGCCATGCGCGACTATGTGGTCAACTGGGGCGTGACGCCGGGTGACCGTGTCATCATCGCCACCAACAATGATGACGCCTACCGGACTGCAATTACCTTGAAGCAGGCCGGTGTCGATGTCCTGCGCGTGGTTGATGCGCGCGACACCGCCGGACCTCTGGCCGAAGAGGCGCGTCAGCTGGGTATCCGCGTCGATCCGGGCAAGGCGATCGCAAAGGTCAAAGGCGGCAAGCGGGTCAAGAAAGTTGCGATCTGCAATCAAGAGGGGATCGGAGGCGCCCGGGAAGAGGTCGAATGCGATGCGATTGCCATGTCAGGTGGCTGGTCTCCGGTCGTGCATATGTGGTCGCATTGCGGCGGTAAGCTGATCTGGGACGAGGCGAACGCGCATTTCCGCCCCGATCCTTCACGTCCTCCGCTGGGGGCAGACGGTGAAGGTTTTGTTCTGGCGGCAGGGGCTTCGAACGGCCCGCTGGCCCTGGGGGATGTCCTGAAGGATGCAGATACTGCCGGCAAAGCGGCAGCGAAGGCGGCCGGGTTCTCCGCGAAGCGCACCAAAGCGCCAGTTGGTGAGACTACGGCCGAGGCCCCAATGGCCGCTGTCTGGCTCATGCCTTCTAATGCCGAGATTGATCTGCGCATGAAATCGTGGCTGGACTTCCAGAACGACGTCAAGGTCTCGGACGTGCAACTGGCTGCGCGCGAGGGCTATGAAAGTGTCGAGCACACCAAGCGTTACACCACGCTGGGCATGGCAACGGATCAGGGTAAGTTGAGTAATATCAACGGTCTGGCAATCCTTGCTGATGCGCTGGATTCAGAGATCCCGAAGGTCGGTACCACCACCTTCCGCCCGCCATATACTCCAATCTCGATGGCTTCGATTGGTGGTGAAGCGCGTGGTGAGGTGTTCCAGCCGATCCGTCAAACGCCGATGCATAACTGGCACGATAAGAACGGGGCCGATTGGGAGCCGGTCGGCCATTGGCGTCGAACCTATGCCTATGTGCGACCCGGAGAATCCGTGCATGATGCGGTGAATCGCGAGGTTAAAAACACCCGCGAAAACCTCGGGCTGTTGGACGCTTCGACCCTCGGCAAGCTGATCGTCAAAGGCCCCGACGCAGGCAAGTTCCTGGACATGATGTACACCAACATGATGTCCACGCTGAAGGTCGGCAAATGCCGCTATGGCCTGATGTGTTCCGAGAATGGCTTCCTGATCGACGACGGCGTTGTTGCCCGCATCGATGAGGACACGTGGCTGTGCCACACCACCACCGGCGGGGCCGAGCGTATCCATGGCCACATGGAAGAATGGCTGCAGACCGAGTGGTGGGACTGGAAAGTCTACGTCGCGAACGTCACCGAGCAATATGCGCAGGTCGCCGTGGTAGGTCCGAACGCCCGCAAGGTACTTGAGAAGCTGGGCGGCATGGATCTGTCGAAAGAGGCGCTGCCCTTCATGGAATGGCGCGATGGCAAGATCGGCGCGTTCGACGCGCGGGCCTACCGTATCTCGTTCTCGGGTGAGCTGTCCTATGAGATCGCGGTCCCTGCAAGCCAAGGTCAGGCGTTCTGGGACGCTCTGATCGAGGCAGGGCAGGAGTTCGGAGTGATGCCATACGGCACCGAATGTCTGCATATTCTGCGTGCTGAGAAAGGCTTTATCATGATCGGCGATGAGACCGACGGCACCGTGATCCCGCAGGATCTGGGGCTGCACTGGGCGCTGTCCAAAAAGAAAGAGGATTACCTCGGAAAACGCGCCCATTCGCGGACCCATATGGCCGATCCTGAGCGCTGGAAACTGGTTGGTCTTGAGACTGTGGATGGATCGGTTCTGCCGGACGGTGCCTATGCGGTGGGCGAGGGCGTGAATGCGAACGGTCAGCGCAACATGATCGGTCGCGTAACTTCGACCTACTACTCGGCCAATCTGGGCAAAGGCATCGCCATGGGCCTGATCAAACACGGCCCCGACCGGATGGGCGAAGTGGTCGAGTTCCCGGGCACTGACGGCAAAACCTACAAGGCCAAGATCGTGGACCCGATCTTCTATGACAAGGACGGGGAGAAGCAGAATGTCTGAACCCATCAGCGCACTGAACCACGCCTCATATGATGGCATCGCCAAGATCGAGGAATGCGGCCTACAGGGCATGATCACACTGCGCGGTGATCTGTCGGATAAGGTACTGGCTAAGGCTGTCAAAGACGCCACCGGGCAGAAAGTGCCCGGTCAGCGTGAAGCGTTTGTGAATGGCGACACCGGTGTTTGCTGGATGTCCACCGACGAATTGCTGGTGCTTGTGCCTTATGCCGAGGTCGAGGCCAAACTGGCCGCGATGACCAACGCGCTAAGTGGTACGCACGCACTGGCGGTCAACGTCTCCGACGCGCGGGCCGTATTCCGCGTTTCGGGCGCGAACGCGCGCGAGGTATTGGGCAAGCTGGCTCCGGTTGAGCTGTCGGCCGAGGCATTCCAACCCGGCCAGATCCGCCGTTCGCGTTTGGCGCAGGTGGCAGGTGCCTTCTGGATGGACGACGCTGAGACTTTCCGCATCGTCTGCTTCCGCTCTGCGGCGGACTATGCGTTCAAATTGCTGAAGGTTGCGGCGCAGCCCGGCAGCGAGGTCGGGGTTTATTAAGCCCTGATCGCCTGATGATACGTGGGTGAGGGGCTTTGCCCCCTCGGCCTGCGGCCTCACTCCCAAGGTATTTCTGTCGAGATGAAGGCCGGATCTCTGGTTCGGGTGTCAGGGGTTCGCGCTGAACAGGAATGTCGGGAATTGAGTGAGTGCACGCTTGCTCGTGAGGGCTGACTTGCCGGTTTCGCCTGTGTGTGGGTCGTGGCAATGGCTATAGAAAGCCAGGTCTTCTGATAGTTTTTTCATGGCCGCGCTGCGGTTGTCTGCGCTCAGATAAGGTGCGTGCGTTGAGAGAAACAGCGCAGGGTTATCTTTTTCTAACCAAGGCAGCATAGAAGGCAGGACCGAAAATTCGGCGCCTTCGATATCCATTTTGACCAAAGAGACATTAGTCAGGTCGACGGATTCAGAAAACTGATCCCAACCGATGGTAAGTGCGTCAGTGCCATGGCTTCCTTCGTGGAGCAATGATGACGTTGAATCGCCTGCCTCTCCGTGCGCTGAAGCCATTCGTGTCACTCCAAACCCATCTGACAAGGCGATGCTGAAGGCTGATACGTTTCGGATGTCGTTCAGCTCTAGGTTCCAGACCAAATGGCGGTAAGCCACTGGGTCAGGCTCAAAACACCACACATGGCGAGCGCGGCGCGCGGCATAGAGGACCGTGGGGCCGATCCATGCACCGATATCAAGATAGTCCTTTTCGGGCGACAGATAGTGGTCCAGCACCGAATATGTCTCAGGTTCCCACTCCCCGGCTGATACCTTGCGCCAGAATTTCGAGTGGTAGGGGTCCAGGCGAAAGGGTTCACCGTTCAAGTTGCCCGCATAGTATCCGCGGGCGCGATAGAACATTTTGCGCGCCTGTGTCAGCATCGCGGACCTCCGGGTTTTTGTGTTGCGGCCCTTGACCTGCGGCGGCTGTCAAAGCATTTAACCTTTGGAACCGCAACATTCATTTTCAACAGGGGGCCGAGATGGCTTTTGAACTTCCTGATCTTCCTTATGCACATGACGCGCTGGCAGCCAAGGGTATGTCCGCGGAAACGCTGGAATATCACCACGACCTGCACCACAAGGCCTATGTCGACAACGGCAACAAGCTGATCGCCGGCACCGAGTGGGACGGCAAGTCACTGGAAGAGATCATCGTTGGCACATACGACGCAAATGCCGTCGCGCAGAACGGTATCTTCAACAACATCAGCCAGCTGTGGAACCACAACCAGTTCTGGGAGATGATGGGCCCCGGTGGCAACGCGATGCCCGGTGAGCTGGAGAAGGATCTGACCGAAAGCTTCGGTTCGGTTGACGAATTCAAGTCGCAGTTCAGCGCTGCCGGTGCCGGTCAGTTCGGTTCCGGCTGGGCGTGGCTGGTCAAGAATGCCGACGGTTCGTTGGCAGTGACGAAAACTGAAAACGGCGTGAACCCGCTGTGCTTCGGTCAAACCGCACTGCTTGGCTGTGATGTGTGGGAGCACTCGTATTACATCGATTTCCGCAACAAGCGTCCGGCGTATCTGTCGAACTTCCTCGACAATCTTGTAAATTGGGAAAACGTCGCCTCGCGGATGTGATTTCCACTTGGTAGAACTTAATGAATGGCCCGCTGGCAGTGATGCTGGCGGGCTTTTTGTTATGAATTGATGGGTGGCCGGTAAAAACCTGCCGGTACGTCAACTTTCATTATTCCACCTATTGTGCACGGCCTTTCAGCACCTACGTAAAGTAGGCGGAGGGAGAGTACCGCCAATCAACCAAAAACCTATCAAAATGCGAGCGAAACACCAACGCCGCATCGTGAAACAGGTGTGTCTAAGGGACAGGCGAAGGCCAACCTAAGCGATACAGGAGATCACGAATGGCTGCACTTGAACAGGGAACATGGGTTATCATCGCCGATGGGGAAAAAGCGCTGGTGATGGAGAATATCACGGACGCACAGGACCCCAACTTGGTCGTCGTGTCGGTCGAAGAACAGGACGCAGCACCGACCAAGCCAAGTGACAGGGCAGGGCGGCGACCCGATACGGGACCGAACCAGAAATCTGCGGTTGAAGAGGAGACATGGAAGTCCCACGCAAAATCTCTGTTCGTTCAGGATGTGGCGAATCTTCTGAATCGCAAGGGGCTGAAAGGGGCCTATAAACGATTGGTATTGGTTGCCAGTCCGCATGTTCTGGGCCTGTTGCGCCGTCGGCTGCACAGTGAAGTGCTGGCAAAGGTGGTGGCCGAGGTTGACAAAACACTCACAAACCACCCGTTGCACAAGGTCGAACGGATATTGAAGACCCGATTGGCAAAACCTGCCTAAACGAATGCCGACAATCGGGCGGTTTGCGTCGCCCGATTGCCAGTTTATTTAGTTCAGTAATTTGCGAAGCGCGGACATGGTCGCATCCGGTGTGTCGACCCAGGTGATGAATTCTGCCAGAGAACCATCTGCAAACCCCTGACCGATCAGTTGATTCAGCAGCGTGTGCAGCGTGTCCCAGTACCCGTCAACATTCATCACCAGAATGGGTTTGTCATGAAGCCCCAGTTGCCGCCATGTCAGTGCTTCGAAAAGTTCGTCCAATGATCCGGGGCCGCCGGGCAGGACAACTACGGCATCCGCGTTCATGATCATCACTTTTTTACGCTCGTGCATCGTCTCGGTCACGATGAACCGGGTAAGGTCGGTCTTGCCGACCTCGCGCTGAAGCAAGTGCACCGGGATCACCCCAAATGTATCGCCGCCGGACGATTGTGCCGCCCGCGCGACCTCGCCCATAAGACCCACATCTCCGGCCCCGTAGACCAGCCGCCAGCCTTCGTTGGCCAACAAGGTTCCAAAGCTGTGGGCAGCGGCGGAGTAGGCAGGATTCACACCATTGCGTGACCCGCAATACACACAGACGGATTTCTGGGACATAGGTAGGGCTCTCTGCTCTTGTGTTAGGGGTTTTGACCCCTGATAGCGGGATTGATAGGTTGGCTCAACCGCTCCATGAAATGCGCGCCAAACTGGGCATTTCCCGGGCGGAGTGAAAGGAAAAGAATGAACGCCAAATCGGGAAGCGGAGGTTCTGGTACCTTCATATGGGGGCTGGTTGCCGGGATCGTTGTGGTGCTCGTTGCGGGCGGGTTGTACCTGTCCGGTCTGTTCGGCGGGCCGGAACAGCAGGCTGAGCAGGAAGCGACTGAAACATCCGAGCCGATTGCGGAGGTCGCCGAGCCGGAAACCCAGCCAGCGGAGGCGCAGCCCGAAAGCCAGGCGGCGGAAGCCGGCGAATCTGTTGCTGAAGACACACCGCCCGAGATTTCCGATCAAACTCCGGATAGCGAAGAAGCGGATGTTCCGGTTTTGGCCGCGCCGGTTCTGGATCAGATATTCGTTGAGTCCGATGGAAACGCGGTACTGTCCGGCAATGCCGAACCGGGGTCCGAGGTCAGTGTTCTGCTGGACGGTGAGACTGTTCACAGCTTCACCGTCGATGACAGCGGCCAGTTCGCCGAGTTTGTATCGATCCCGTTTGCAGACGACGCTCGCGGGCTTTTTCTTGAGACCCGGAGAGGCGAAGACACCAGCCGTTCAGATGATTATCTGATCGCGGCGCTGCCCGAACCGGCCCCACCGGCCGTGTCGGAGCCCGCTGCCGATGAGCCGGTCGAAGAGGTTGCCGAGGCACAGACGACGGATACGGAAACAACCGATCAGCAAGCAGCCAACCAAGTTGAAACCGAAGAGAATGAACCAGAAGTTGCAGGTGCCGCAACGCCACCTGTGAATGAGACCGCGCCCGCGACTGAAACTCAGCCGGAATCAGGCGACGCGCCTGACCAGCAGGTTGCGATCCTGCGCTCGGGCGAAGAAGGGGTTGAACTTTTGCAAGCACCCACTGTTCAGGATACGCCGCCAGAGCAGATTGCCCTGGACACGATTGGCTATTCGGACGCGGGTGATGTGGAATTGACCGGGCGGGCACAGGATGGATCGGCCGTACGCTTGTATCTGGACAACCAGCTTGTGGCCGACATTGCGCCAGCGACTGACGGGCAATGGCGCGGCGAGGTCGAGGGCATTGACCCCGGAGTGTACACTCTGAGGGTGGATGAGGTTGCCCCTGATGGCACTGTGGTCAGCAGGCTTGAAACGCCATTCAAACGCGAACCCGTCGAGGTCCTGCGCGCGACCGAAACCACCAATCCGGGTGAGGCCTCAACCGACGCTCCGGCGATCCGTTCGGTCACGGTTCAAAAGGGTGATACGCTTTGGGCGATCTCGCGCGACCGGTTTGGTGACGGTGTGCTGTATGTCAAACTTTTCGAGGCTAACAAAGATTCGATCCGTGATCCTGACCTGATCTATCCAGGGCAGATTTTCACCATTCCTGAATAAACATGACCACTGGCCCAACCCGGGCCAGGGCTTTTCTCTGACCGCAGTTAAGGTACGTGATGAGACAACCATCCGCGATCAAAACCGACACGGACGAGCATCGTTCGGGCTGGCGAACCATCCGCAAGGTTTCGCCCTATCTTTGGCCCGAGGACGAGCCATGGGTGAAACGGCGTGTCATTTTGGCGATGGCGATGCTGGTGCTGGCCAAGTTGATCGCTGTGTATACTCCCATCCTGTACAAAGGTGCCGTGGATGGTTTGGCGGGCGAAGGTGTACCGCCGCTTGCGTTGGGTGCAATCGGATTGACCGTTGCCTATGGTGTGGCCCGCATGATGACTGTTGGCTTCCAGCAATTGCGGGATGCGTTCTTTGCGCCGGTTGGGCAACGCGCGCTGCGCGCGCTGGCGCTTGAGACGTTCCAGCACATTCACCAGCTCTCGATGCGCTATCACGTGACCCGGCGCACGGGTGGTCTCAGCCGGATAATCGAGCGGGGCGTGAAAGGCGTAGAGTTTCTGTTGCGGTTTCTGCTGTTTTCAATCGGGCCGCTGATCCTGGAATTGCTTCTGGTGTCGATCATCCTGCTATGGTTATTCGACGTCTGGTATCTGGTCGTCGTTGCGGTGACGATTGCGCTTTACATATGGTTCACCTTTGCGGTGACCGAGTGGCGCGTGAAGCTGCGGCGCGAGATGAACGATCAGGATACCGAGGCCAACCAGCGCGCCATCGACAGCCTGCTGAACTTCGAAACAGTCAAGTATTTCAATGCCGAAACCCGTGAAGCCGAACGGTATGATGTTTCGATGAAGGGTTACGCGAAGGCCGCGCTGAAGACGGCCTATTCGCTGGCATTCCTGAATTTTGGCCAGTCGTTCCTGATCACATGTGGCCTGATTGGCGTGATGGTTCTGGCTGCAATGGGCGTGCAGAAGGGGGCGCTGACCGTCGGCGATTTCGTTATGGTTAATGCTTACATGATCCAGATAACCGTACCGCTGAATTTTCTTGGCACGGTGTACCGCGAAATTCGTCAGTCACTGGTGGATATGGGGCAGATGTTTGATCTGTTGGAACAGCCAGCAGAAGTGATGGACAAACCCTGCGCCCCGAACCTGAAGGTAAATGGTGGGGAGGTCACGCTTGAAGATGTCCGCTTTGGATACGAGCCTGATCGCGAAATCCTCAAGGGCGTTTCCTTGACCGTACCAGCCGGTCAGACCGTTGCGATTGTCGGCGCCACCGGGTCTGGGAAATCCACAATCGGGCGGCTGCTGTTTCGGTTCTACGATGTCACCGGCGGGTCGCTGAAGATCGACGGGCAGGATGTGCGCGATGTTAGCCAGTCAAGCCTGCATGCCTCAATCGGCGTCGTTCCGCAGGATACGGTCCTGTTCAATGACACGATCCGATACAATATCGCTTATGGGCGTGAAGGCGCGACCCAGCAGGATGTAGAGGCCGCCGCCAAATCCGCGCAGATTCATGATTTCATCGTCAGCCTGCCAGAAGGATACGATACCAAGGTCGGCGAACGCGGCCTGAAACTATCAGGCGGTGAAAAGCAACGCGTCGGCATCGCCCGAACCTTGCTAAAAAACCCGCCGATCCTGTTGTTGGACGAAGCGACGTCAGCCTTGGATACGGATACCGAGCAGGACATCAAAGATGCTTTGGCCCGAGCGGGTGAGGGGCGGACGGTGATCACCATCGCACACCGCCTTAGCACCATTGCCGAGGCCGATCGGATCGTCGTTCTGGAACGTGGTGAGATCATCGAGCAGGGAACGCATGATGAGCTGCTCAGCCGCGAAGGGCGATATGCCCAGCTATGGAACCGTCAACAGGCCGACAGCGAAGCGGCCTAGGCCCGACAGCCTTGATTGCCTATGATTGTGCGGATCGGTTCGAAAAGAAAATCGACTGCTGTGGTACGGTTTCCATTTGACGCGGACCCGCCGCCGCGACACTTTGCAGACCGAAATACAGACAAGGAAAAACTTCATGAAAATGCGAGCAGCAGCAGCGTTGACTGCAACACTGTTGATGGCGACTTCGGCGGCAGCCGAGGATCTGGAATTCTTGATTATCAATGAAACCAGCTATGATCTGGTCGAGTTCAACGTGTCTCCGGCCTCATCCGGCAGCTGGGAAGGCAACCTTCTTGAGGGTGGATATTTGGGCGCGGATTACGAAGTGGGCGTCCTCATCGCGGACGGGCTGACCACGTGTGTCTATGACATCCGCGGTGTTTTCAGCGACGGAGAATCGATTGAAGACTATGGTCTGAACCTGTGTGATCTGGGCGAATACGCGTTCGTCGAGTAACGCGTCTGCCAGAATTGAAAAGGCGAGCCCGAAGGCTCGCCTTTTTTTATTCCGCCGCCTTCAGCGGTGTTGTCGGGGGATGATCGGGGCGGTCGTCCTGAGCGCTCTGATCAGGGGCAGCTTTGTCCTGTTCATCGGTCCAGATCATTTCGGCTGCTTGCACATCTCGCGCGCTTTGGCCGATTGCCATGTCCTGCGCGATTTGGCTGGATCGACCCGCCGTGGCGCGTGCCAGCGCCTTACCCAGCCATACCGCGTAGGTTGTGACCCACACTCGCAGCGCCAGGAATGACGGCGTCACGATCAGTGTCAACACCGTGGCCGTACCCAAGCCAAAGACCACCGCCGTGGCCAACTGTTTCCACCACAGTGCCGTGGGGCTGTCGATCGAATACCCTCCGCCGATGAAATCCAGCGACAGGCCGAACATCATCGGGGTCAGACCCGCCATTGTTGTCAGCGTAGTCAGCAGAACCGGACGGATGCGCGCCTCAGCCGTGCGGACAATTGCATCAATGCGAGACATGTAGCCGCTATATTCCTGATAGGTGTCGATCAGAACAATGTTGTTGTTCACCACGATCCCGGCCAACGCCACGATCCCGGTCCCGGTCATGATGATCGAGAACGGTTGTTGCATTACCATCATGCCCAGCAACACGCCGGTCGTAGACAGAACCACGGCCAGCAGCACCAGCACCGAGTTGTAGAACGAGTTGAACTGCGCCAGCAGGATCACGAACATTAGACCCAGTGCTGCCAGGAATGCGCTGGACAGGAACGCCTGGCTTTCAGCCTGATCCTCCTGATCGCCGGTCCATTCCCAAGTGATGGTGCGACCAAAAGGGTCGGTTTCCAGCCACTCGGTCAGCACGGCAATCCGTTCGTTCGGATTGATCAGGGCAAACCGAGCGTCACCGCTTTCGATGGCGGACCGCACTTCACCCACGTTCTCGGCACCCGTTAGTTGAACGAGTTCGAACTCTGCTCCGTCCGCGCTGGTAATCGTGGTGCCAGTTGGTGTGGCACCTTCGCCAATCGCGCGCACGGTTGCCAAACGCAGCTCTGCACCGTCAGGACCGGTGGTCACGATCTTGCTCAGCCCAGGCTCGACATCCGCTTTAACGTCATAGTAGCGCTGTTGATCCGCGCGATTGATCTCGGCGAGCTTAGCCACGGGTTTGCGGGTGACGAAGTTCGACAGGGGGACCAACCCGTCCGGTGTGCGAACTTTCAGCGTATCCAGCGTCGACAGGACGCGATCCTGATCAGGTAGGCGGACGCGGATTTCTACCTCTTCATCGGTTGTATCCGGCCGCATTTCACCCAGCAAGATGCCACGCGTCACAAGCTGTACCATCGCGCCAACGGTTGCGACGTCCGCGCCGAATCGACCCGCCTTGGCCACGTCCACGTCGATCTGCCAGTCGATGCCGGGCAGGGGCAGGGTGTCCTCGATCTTGATCAGGCCGGGTGTGGTGTCAAAGGCTTCTCGTGCTGTGACGGTCGCGGCCGTCAGATCCTGCCAGCTATCGCCTTTTATGCGCAGATGAACGGGCTTGGCGGAAGCGGGACCTTGTTCCAGCGCCTGAAGATCAACGATAAAGCCAGGAAGGGTTGCCAGCTCTGCGGTTAGTTCGTCCAGAACAAAATTGCCGTCATATTCCGCCGCGACTTCTTCCTTTGCAAAGCCAAGTAGACCTGCAATCGGTCCCCAGAACCAACCGGTAATCTGTTCAGAGCTGATTGGGCGATCTTCCCAAGGAATGAGCTCGAACTGGACGCGACCAATTGTGTCGGCGGGGGCTTCTGCACCGCCATTGTTCTGATTGAGCCCACCTTCGCCCGCAAAGGCAAATACGTTAATCACCGCCGGGTGTTCGCTGATCACGCGCTCGGCCTCAAGAACCATTTCGTCCTTTTCAGCCAGAGACAGGTTGCCGCGTGCCCGGACATAGGCCGTGGCCTGTTCCGGTTCGCTTTCCACGAAGAATTCAACTCCGCGAGAGTTTTGCGGGAATATGATGAATGCGACCCAGAACACCGCCGCAAAGACGACTGCGATGGACACCACCGGCATGACCGGATTGCCGACCAGGAACTTGATCACATAACCGAAGGGCGTGTGCTCTTTAGCGGTATGAACATGTTCATCCGGGGCGCGTTCGATCTTGGCAGCACTCAGCGTGACCGACCCAGCGAAGGCGCCGAACAGAAACAGTAGCACGCCAGCAAGTGAACCGCCGGGCAGCAGATAGTTGGGGTTCAAAACCTGCATCGCGCCGAGGAAGATCATATACAGTGAAGGCGGTACCAGAAGCACTCGCAGCCACCAAGGCGTGCGGGCCCGCAGCCAGTTCGAGCTGCGCTCGAAACTGCGGCTCATACGGCCCGAGACACCGCCCACGACCGGCAGGTAGATCAGTGCCACAATCAGCGAGGCCGACAGAACGAAGATCAGCGTGATGGGCAGCATCTTCATGAACTCGCCGGGAATACCGGGCCAGAACAACATCGGAAGAAATGCACACAGGGTAGTGGCCGTCGACGAAACAATCGGCCAGAACATCCGTTGCGCCGCCTCGACATAGGCGTGCATCGGACCAACGCCTTCTTTAATGCGCTTGTCGGCATATTCCACAACAACGATGGCGCCATCGACCAGCATGCCCACGGCAAGGATCAGGCCAAACATCACCATATTCGAGATGGTGACCCCGATCATCGCGAGGAAGGCGAAGCACAACAGAAACGAGGTTGGAATGGCAAAACCCACCAACAACGCGGCGCGTGTTCCCAACGAAGCCAGCACCACGATCATCACGAGCGCGACGGCGGTCAGAACCGATCCTTCAAGCTGGCGCACCATTGAATCGACGATGCGGCTTTGGTCGTTTGAGGTGCCCACATCAACAGCGGCCTGCAGTTCGGCTGGCCACTTGATTTGTTCTTCGGCGACAGTGGCTTTGATCAGCGCAACGGTGTCGATCAGATTGAAGCCCTTGCGCTTGACGACCTGCAGCGCGACGGTGGGTTCGCCGTTGAACCGGGCCGTGCCCGCGCGGTCTTCAAAGGTATAGTTGATTTCGGCCAGTTCGCCTAAAGTGACCACCCGGTCTCCGTTGACCTTGACAGGCAGGCCATAGACGTCCTGAGCAGTCTTAAATGACGACGGGATCTTGACCGAGAACGTGCCCTGTTCGGTCTCGACCTCACCTGCAGCGATCAGTTGGTTGTTGTTTTGCACAACGTTGATCAGTTCGGCGGCCGTGACATTGTAGGCCTCAAGCCGCAGCGGGTCGATCACGACCTCAAGCATTTCATCGCGGTTTCCGGCAATGCCAGCTTCCAGCACTGCGTCCAACGCCTCAAGTTCGTCCTGCAGATCTTTGGCAACGCGCGCCATTGTACGCTCAGGTACCGGGCCGGTCAGGTTAACAATGACGATGGGAAACTCGGAGAAGTTGACCTCGGTAATCGTGTATTGCTCGGCCCCATCAGGGAAATCAGCTTGCGCGGTGTTCATGGCATCGCGAACATCCGCGATGGTGGCGGATTTGTCCCAACCGAACTCGAACTCCAGCAGAATACCTGCATAGCCCTCGGCGGCGGTGGCTGTCATCGTGTCCAACCCGTCGAGATCGGCCATCTCGGTTTCCATCGGCCTGATCAGCAGGCTTTCGCTGTCCTCGGCTGAAATCCCTGGAAACTGCACCGACACAAAGAGCATCGGGATATCGATGTCGGGTTCACCCTCTTTTGGGAGCCCGACATAAGCATACCCGCCGATGACCAGCGAAATCGCGATGAAAGCCAGCACCATTCTGGCACGGCTTGCGGCCCAACTGACGATACCCGTCATTGCGATGCTTCCTTGTATGTCGGCGCGACCGTCACACCACGTGTGACGAATTCCTGCCCGATCACGATGATATCAGCAGTTTCCGGCAGGCCACCAACCCATACACCATCAGCGGTGTCACGCAGAAGGCGGATCGGAACAAAATCAACGACATTGTCGGCTACCACGGTGCGAACACCAAGCTCACCTTCATTGTTCAAGGTCAGTGCGGATTGGGGCAGCAGATGCGCCTTGACCCCTTCGGCCGCGATCTGAATGTTGGCGGTTTGGCCGTCACGGATCAGCAGTTCCGGGTTTGGCACTGTGATCTCGACCTCGAATGTCCGCGTGGTTTCATCAGCCGAACGGCTGAGGAAGGTCACGCGCCCCTCGACCTGCAGCCCCGTAACCAACTGCGCAGTTGCCATCGATCCGACAATGATCCGATTCACTTCGGATTCAGGCACAAAGCCCACCAGCTTGATCGGGTCGAGCTGGATGACGGTTGCACAGAGTGAGCCGGGCTGCATCAGGCTGCCCAATTCCGCAGTATCACTTTCAAGCAGACCCTTGAACGGTGCGCTGATGGTCAGGCGATCAATCTCGCGCTGAGCGGCTGCTACTGCTGCGGTGGCGGCTTCAATCCCGGCTTGCGTAGCTTCCAAACCGGCCTCGGCGGATTTGATTCCGGCCTCGGCAGTGCTCATTTCAGCTTCGCTTGAGATACGGCGCGTTTCTGATCCAAACCCGGTTTCCGACAGCTTGCGGGCTGCTTTCAGATTGATTTCGGCTTCAGCCAAACGGGCATGGGCTTCTTCCAGGCGCGCTTCGGCCTCGGGAACGCGGCTTTCGGCCTCAAGCTTGGCTGCCATGGCTTCGGCCAGGCTCGCGGGCCGGGTTCCGGGATCAAGCTCGCACAGCAGATCTCCTGCTTCGACAAAAGCTCCTTTGCGCTTGGGCTCGGACAGGACTGTCGAAATGGTTTCGGCAAGGACCTCGACCTGGCGGTTTGCCTTGGTCTGACCCCGTAATTGAACGGCGCTGCCGATCTCGCGCGCAGTCGAGCGCAGCACGACAACGCCGATCGAGTCCGGTGATTGCACCGATTCCGAGGCCTCGGTCGCGGTCTCGGATGGTTCGTCTCCGCGACCTGCAAATGCAAACAGCGCGTCGCGCTCGAAAACAAGAAAATACAACGCAACAATAACCAAAATGGCGTTAACGAATGAAATCAATCGCATGCGGTAGAATCTCCAGATCTGTTCGCGCGGTCGGCTTTAGCCGCTATCCCTTAAAATGGGGCTGTGGCCATGTCTTTTCCATACTGAACTGAATAGTTCGGTTTAGTTTTTTACGCAAGGGTCACCCATATGGTGGCAAATGTATGAATTCGGGCACTTGGCTTGGCCTGATCGCCGGGGTATGACATGGCGCTAGAAAACCGGACACTTAAGCCTGGGGGCAGGGATGAGCGACGCCGACAGTTTTATTGAAGAGGTCACCGAAGAGGTGCGCCGCGATCGCATGTACCTTCTTTTGCGCCGTTGGGGCTGGGTTGGTGTGCTGGCTGTCGTGGCCATTGTCGGGGGCGCTGCGTTCAACGAATACCGAAAAGCACGCGATACCAACCAGGCCGAGGCTCTAGGTGATGCGATTCTGTCAGCGCTGGCTGAAAACGGATCGGCCGAACGGGCACAAAGCCTGCAGGCGATCGATGCTGCGTCTGTCGGCGGTGACGCGGTTTTGAACATGTTGCTGTCCGCCTCTCAGGCCGAGGCCGGATCGGCGCAAGATGCGGTGAACAGTCTGAACGCGATCGCCACGCAGGGGGATTTGCCTGAAATCTATCGCGCGATTGCAAGTTTCAAGGCATTGCTACTGCAAACTGACACGATGCCAGTGGCGGATCGTCGTCAACAGTTCGAAGCGCTGGCCATACCTGGTGCTCCTTTGCGTCTGCTCGCCGAAGAACAATTGGCCCTGATCGATGTGGCCGAGGGCAATACGCAAGCCGCTTTGGACCGTTTGCAGGCGTTGCGCCAGGACGCCGAGGCCAGCGTCGATCTGCAACAGCGCGCGGCTCAACTGATCGTCGCGCTTGGGGGCGAACCCGAGCCCGTGGCGAACCAGCAGGGTTAACCGGCAGCGAAACGGAACATCACAGGCGAGTTTGTAGATTATGCTATCACGTTATTTCTCAGGCTTCGGATTGCCCGTTGCGGCAGCCGCGCTCACCGTTCTCAGCGCCTGTCAGGAACCCGAAGTCATTCTGCCGGGTGAGCGTGAGGATATTCGTGCCTCCATCGACAACGAAACCGTTGAAACCCGTGGCGCCAAACCGATCAGTATTCCGGCTCAAAGCCGCAACGCCAACTGGTCGCAAAGCGCGGGTACACCCGCCTTCCGCACTACCAACGCAGCGCTGAGTGCCACACCGCAACGTATTTGGTCTGCTAACATTGGGTCCGGCGATAGCCGAAAACAGCGGATCACCGCAGACCCTGTTGTTGCTGGTGGCCTGATATATACGCTCGATTCCGGGGCAAATGTCTCGGCTGTTACGCCCCAAGGGCAGGTCGCCTGGAGCACAAACCTTATCCCGCCGAATGAAAAGGACGGGGATGCCACAGGCGGAGGGCTCGCCTATGCCGACGGTGTGCTTTATGTCTCGTCGGGTTTCGGTAGGCTGACCGCGCTCGATGCGAAATCCGGGGCGCAAAGGTGGCAGAAACGTCTGAATGCAACTGGCAGCGGTGCTCCATTGGTTAGCGGCGGCATACTCTATCTGGTGGCCGGGGACGAAACCGGTTGGGCGGTGAATACCAAGGATGGGCGGATCATCTGGCAAATCGAAGGCACGCCGAGCGTCGGCAACGTTCTGGGTGCACCTGCGCCCGTGATTGCCTCGGACTTGTCAGTCTTTGCCTTTGGATCGGGTGATGTCGCGGCAACATTCCGCCGGGGCGGTATTTTACGCTGGAACGCGTCCGTTGCAGGCGGGCGTCGGGGCCGAGCGGCAGCTCAGATCGTGGATGTGACCGCCGGGCCCATGGTGTCGGGTAGTTCGGTCATAATCGGCAACCACTCGGGGCGCACGGTTTCCTTCGACGGGAATTCGGGTGAGCGGAACTGGACTGCACCGGAGGGGGCCGTTGATACAGTCTGGCCGGCGGGGAACAGTGTTTTTCTGATCAGTGATCGCAGCCAGTTGGTACGGTTGGATGCAGCCGATGGCTCGACTGTCTGGGCCATCGATCTGCCGGGCTTCGTCAAGAACAAGCCGGGCCGCCGGGGGCCGATCTTTGCCCATTACGGCCCGATCATGGCCGGTGGACGCCTTGTCGTGGCTTCGAACGACGGCTATCTGCGCTTCTTCAATCCCGTCGACGGAGCGCTGGTGCATCAGGTCGAAGTGCCGGGTGGCGCGACCACGGCACCGGTTGTGGCGGGTCAGACGCTGTATGTTGTGTCGACCAAGGGCGAACTGCACGCTTTCCGTTGACGACAAGATGCGTTAAAGGGCGCATCTTGAGTCTTGAAAGTTGAGTATCATGTCGCTGACCCTCGCCATCGTGGGGCGCCCGAATGTGGGCAAATCCACTCTGTTCAATCGCCTTGTGGGCAAACGCCTGGCTTTGGTCGACGACCAGCCCGGCGTGACGCGTGACCTGCGCGAAGGTGAAGGGCGGCTGGGCGACTTGCGTTTTACCGTGATCGATACGGCGGGTCTTGAGGACGCAACCGATGACAGCTTGCAAGGTCGGATGCGCCGCCTGACCGAGCGTGCAGTGGACTTGGCCGATGTCTGCCTGTTCATGATTGACGCGCGGGTGGGCTTGACGCCCACGGACGAAATGTTCGCCGAGATTCTGCGTAAGCGCTCCAAACACGTGATCCTGGCAGCGAACAAGGCCGAAGGGAACGCGGCTGATGCGGGCGTGCTTGAAGCATACAACCTTGGCCTTGGCGAGCCGGTGCGTCTGTCGGGCGAACATGGCGAGGGGATGACGGACCTCTATGCGCAGTTGATGCCACTGGCTGACGCGGCTGAAGAGGCGCGCGTAGAAGAGACACCGCAAACCGATATCGAGCTGGACGAAGACGGGAAAGGCGAAGCCCCGCTGATCACCGCTGACAAACCCCTGCAAGTCGCTGTAGTTGGCCGTCCGAATGCCGGTAAATCCACCCTGATCAACAAGATCATCGGCGAGGATCGATTGCTGACCGGCCCCGAGGCCGGGATCACGCGCGACGCGATCAGCTTGCGGATCGACTGGGCCGACCCTGACGGGGACAGCACCCCGATGCGGATTTTTGATACCGCCGGGATGCGGAAGAAGGCCAAGGTGCAGGAGAAGCTTGAGAAACTCTCGGTTTCCGACGGGCTGCGCGCAGTCAAGTTTGCCGAGGTCGTCGTCGTGTTGCTGGATGCGGCTATCCCATTCGAGCAACAGGATCTGCGCATTGCCGATCTGGCCGAACGTGAGGGTCGTGCTGTGGTCGTCGCCGTCAACAAATGGGACATCGAAGAAGACAAACAGGAAAAGCTGCGCGACCTAAAAGAATCCTTCGAACGTCTGCTGCCGCAGTTGCGTGGTGCGCCGCTGATCACAGTCTCGGCTAAAACAGGCCGCGGTTTGGAACGTTTGCGCACCGCGATATTGCGTGCCCATGACGTGTGGAACCGCCGGGTGCCGACCGCTGCGCTGAACCGTTGGCTGACCGCCATGCTGGAACAGCACCCGCCGCCAGCCCCGCAGGGGCGCCGGATCAAGCTGCGGTATATGACGCAGGCCAAGACCCGCCCGCCCGGGTTTGTTGTCATGTGTTCGCATCCGGACAAGATGCCTGACAGCTATTCGCGTTATCTGGTCAACGGCCTGCGCGAGGATTTTGATATGCCGGGCACCCCTATCCGCCTGACGTTGCGCGGACAGGGGGATAAGAACCCCTACAAAGGGCGGCGCAAGAAAAACGCAGGCGCACTGGCCAAGCATCTCAAGGGACGGGCGTAACTGCGCTAATTTCAAGCATTTTCAGAGAGGGGGCGTGACAGCCCCGTTTCTGCGCGTTAGCATTCAAGCACGTGCATTTGTTTTGCACGTGCTGCTTGTTTGCGGGATCTCCGCACTTAATTTTGAATTTGTGATTGGTCGGACCTCCGTGGGGAGCGGGCGTGATGGATCTGAGAGAATATACAAGACAATACGCGGTACAGGACAACAAGCTTGCCGCGCTCAGTTATTTCGGAACATTCGCGGTGTATTTCGCATCGCTTACATTGGCGATTACCTATGTCGACCGCTGGTACATCATGATCCCGGCGGGGATCGTTTTTGCCTTCTCTGCCGTGCGTCTCTATGTCCTGCAGCATGATTGCGGGCACCATTCGTTGTTTGAAACGCGCGAGCAGAACGAATGGGCTGGCCATGGGTTATCGCCCTTCACATTTGCCCCGTTCGAGGTGATGAAGCAGAACCACAATCTGCATCACGCCGGAATCGGCAACCTCGAGCATCGCGAGACCGGTGAAATCCACACCATGACGCTGCGCGAATGGAACGAGGCGGATTGGAAAAAGCGTTTGTTTTACCGACTGTATCGGAATCCCTTCATTCTAGTGCCGGTTGGCGCGCTGTTCACATACTTCATCCGCTATCGCTGGCCCAAGAACACCGTGCGGTTCGGTGTGATGGGCGTGGTGCTGCACAACCTCTCGATTGTTGTGTTTTTGGGGCTGCTGTATTTGATCGCCGGTGCCACCGGCATTCTGGTCTGGCTGGTGTTTTCGCTGCTGGGCGGGATGCTTGGGGTGTTCCTGGTGTATTTGCAGCACAATTTCGAAGACACCTACTGGGATCGCCGCCCCGAACTGGATCCGAAGCTGGCTGCGTTGGAGGGGTCCTCGGCGCTGGATTTCGGCTGGTGGTTCGATAATGCGGTGGCCTGCATCACATTGCATGACATCCACCATTTCAATGCCCGCATCCCATCTTACCGGCTGCGCGCGTGCCACTATAACCTGCCGCCAGAATACACACCGCGACGGATTAAGTTTCCCGAGGCAGTGGCGGCGCTGAATCTGAAACTTTGGGATGAAGACGCCAAAAGACTTGTCCCATTTCCCAGCCGAACTGCAGGCCATCGCCTGGCCGAAAGCGGGTAACCTCCTATCTAATTCTTGAATTGGCGCTCTCTCAGGAACGTATGTGCTGTGCATTTACAATCTGGGGGAGTTAACGAAAGGAAACGAAATGACCGCAGTTACCGAGGTGCGTGGCGTAGGGCCAGCGCTGGCTAAGGCCTTGAATGCAAAGGGCTACAAAACAGCAGAAGCCATTGCCAAGGCCAAACCGGAAGATTTGTCCGGCACCCCGCGCGTCGGTTCCACCCGCGCAGCTAAGCTGATCGCGGCTGCGAAAGAAGTCGTCGGTGCCAAGCCCAAGCCCGCGCGCCGCGCTGTCACCCGCAAGCCTGCCGAGCGGAAATCGGCTGTGCAGCGCGCGACAGCCAAAAGCAATGCGGCTGCGAACAAGGCCGAGGCCGAGCGTAAGGCGGCAAAGGAGCGCGCGGCGGCAGAACAGGCCGCTGCCGAGGCCAAAGCAAAGAAAAAGGCGAAAGCCAAGGCCAAGGCTGAAAAGGCGGCCAAGAAGAAGTCTGAAATGGAGGCGGTGTTTTCCAAAGCTAAGGAAAAGGTCAAAGAAAAGTCCAAGAAGGGTAAGAAAAACAAGAAGCCCAAAAAAGACGTTAAGAAAAAGGACGCCAAAAAGAAGGACGATAAGAAGTCTGATAAGAAGAAGTCCGACAAGAAGTCCGGAAAGAAGAAAGATAAGAAAAAGGCGAAGAAGTGATACTTCTCCGCCTTGTCTGATCGGGAACCGGCGCTTGAATGCGCCGGTTTTTTATGTCAGCGTGCCGTTGGTTTGAAGGGTTAGCTTGCCGCCCAGATAGGGTGCCAGAACCTCGGGCAGGGTGACCGTCCCATCCGCATTCTGACCATTTTCCAATACAGCTATCAGGCAGCGCCCCACGGCCAGGCCCGAACCATTCAAGGTATGGACATATTCTGGCTTGCCCCCGGCCTCTGGCCGGAAGCGCGCATTCATGCGGCGCGCCTGAAAATCCCCGCATGTCGAGACCGAGCTGATCTCGCGATAAGTATTCTGGCCCGGCAGCCACGCCTCGATGTCGTAAGTGCGTCGTGCACCAAAGCCCATGTCGCCGGTGCACAAGATCACGGTGCGATAGGGGATGCCCAGCTTTTCGAGAATGCCTTCGGCGCAGCGCAGCATACGTTTCTGTTCATCATCCGACTTGTCCGGATGGGTGACCGAGACCATCTCGACCTTTTCGAACTGGTGCTGCCGCAGCATCCCGCGTGTGTCCTTGCCCGCACTACCAGCCTCGGACCGGAAGCACAGTGAATGCGCGGTATAGCGGCGAGGCAGGTAACTCTCCTCGATCATCGTGTCGTTGACGATGTTGGTCAGCGACACTTCGGAGGTTGGAATCAACCACCAGCCTTCGCGGGTTTGATAGCTGTCTTCTCCAAACTTCGGCAACTGGCCGGTGCCCTGCATCATTTCCGATAGAACCAGAACCGGGCCGTTGACCTCGGTCAGATCATTCTCGTTGATATGGGTGTCCAGCATGAACTGCGCCAAAGCGCGGTGGATGCGCGCGACGCCGCCCGAAAGCAGCACAAAGCGCGAGCCAGAGAGTTTGGCAGCCGTCTCAAAATCCATGCCATTCTGAACGGCATCGATTTCAAAATGCTCTTTCGGCGCGAAATCCAATTCGCGTGGTGTGCCCCAGCGGTTGATCTCGACATTGTCGTTCTCATCCGCGCCTTCGGGCACATCCTCGGCGGGCAGGTTCGCGATGCGGATCAGCTGGTCGGCCAGCAGAGCGTCCAGATCCTTGGCCTCGGTCTGCATCCGGGCCACTTCGGCCTTTTTCTCGGCGACCAGAGCGCGCAGGCGTTCGAATTCAGCTTCATCCCCGCGCCCTTTGGCAGCGCCAACCTCTTTGGAGGCCTTGTTCTGCTCGGCCTGAGCTGTCTCAGCAGCCAGAATCTTGGCGCGGCGGCTTTCGTCCAGCCTCAGCAAGTCTGACGACACCGGCGCGTCCCCACGGCGCGCAAGGGCGGCGTCGAAGGCGGCTGGGTTTTCGCGTATGGCGCGGATGTCGTGCATGGTTCAGATCCTTAACTGCGTGAATCACTGAATCCGCTTATGCACCATCTGAATGGCAGGGTGTAGCACCGGTTACGACTTATCCGATTCCTCGTGGGATTCATGCGCCAAATGGCCATCCCACTCTTCGGCTGGGATTTTCGGCTCGGGCGGGTCGGCCATGTACGAAGGTGTCATGATCTGCACGTTATTCTCATTGAACACGGCCACGATGTTGCGATGTAAGTCCGAGCGGATTTTCGGGATGATACTGCCCCGAGTGGTATAACCGTTGATCTGATAGTTGATCGCGTAATCGGCCAAGGCGGTCCACAAAACAAAAGGTTCGGGCTTGGCCTTGATTCCCTTGGTGCGATGGGCGGCCTCGATCAGCATCGCTTCGATCTTTTCGGGCGGCTCTTCATAGCCAATCCCGACGGTCGTATGCAGCAGCAACCCG
Organism: Ruegeria sp. CG1; assembly: GCF_056537265.1. Taxonomy (NCBI): domain Bacteria; kingdom Pseudomonadati; phylum Pseudomonadota; class Alphaproteobacteria; order Rhodobacterales; family Roseobacteraceae; genus Ruegeria; species Ruegeria sp. CG1. The sequence continues at coordinate 198,692 of NZ_JBQFRF010000001.1, forward strand.
CTACCGTCGGTTCTCTTCGAGAAATTCACCACGTCCGAATTCATCAATTGGGCGTTCGGGATCGAGATCAGTTCATTCTTGATGGACTTCAGATGCGTCTCCATCAACTTGATCTGCACCACATCGCCAATATGGTCCCCGATCTGGATCCGATCCCCAATCGAGGTTGAGCGGCGATAGATCACGAAGAGCCCCGCCAGCATGTTCGAGACGACCGAGTTTGCGCCCAGCGACAGCATGGCACCAACCAGAATCGTCAGCCCCTGAAACGCCGCCGAATCTGATCCGGGGATGTAAGGGACAGCAAAGACCAGAGCGATCAGGATAACGACGACGCGGGCGATGTTGAAGGTCGGGTTCACCCAGTGGCTTTCAAAATCGCCCATGTCAAAGGTTCCCGCCTCGACGGCGTCAAAGAACACACGCATGCCCCGGATAATATACAGCGTTATCCATGCGATCAGTATCAACATGATCAGGTTTGGGATGTAGCTGAGGATGCCTTTGAAGATCAGCAGGACCGGCTCGGTCAAGTAGGTCAGCAGGAGTTGCGCGAAATAGCGCGTCTCGGCAAAGGCAAGCAGAACGAAGGAAAGGTAGTAGTAGAAGCCGAGGAAAAAGATCACCAGCAGGACAAAATTCAGAGCATACCGGATCAACGCGGCGATGGCCTCGGCCTGAACGCTTTTTGCGGTCGCGGTTTCGACATCCTTGAGGTAACGCTTGACCAGTTTCAGCGTACGGCGGCGAATGCGCCGGTGCAGCCACAGGATAACGACGACAAAAAGCGCGAATCCAGCTGTCCATGCTAAGGCTTCGATGGCACCCGAAACACGCGCCTGTTCAGTGCGGTTTGCGCGATAGCTTTCAATGGATTGTTTAATAGCGTCGCCGTGCAACAAACTGAGAACGTTCAAGTCCATCTGCTCAAGCTCGGAATCGGCATCGGTCACGATCGAAACTTGAACACCATCGGCAAAGATTCGAATGCCGAACTCTGAGTCCTCGAAGGTTATGGAGACCTGCTCGGCGTCTGAGGCCTCGGCGATTTCGATGATCTTGTTCTGTACACTCGCGGCCCGTTCCGGAGCGGGCAGCGCGCTGGAGCCGCGCAGGTGAAACAAGGTGTCGCCGTCAACGATAACCGGAGCCTGAAAAATCTCTGATTCAGTGTCTTCTATAGCAGGCTCTTCGCTAGTGGCGTTCTGTGCCCATACGGGCGACGCCAAAAGACCTATACAGGTTGTCACGAGCATCAGGCGAACAAATGCGCCAAGGGTCTGGATTGATTGAATCATTAGGCCTCCTGCCACAGGACTATATCTGACTGGAAGGGTCTGCCTAGAACATATCTGCAACGTCCGGCAGCAAACCTTTGAACCCGATGGTCGAAATGGGGCCAGGTTTGCTTGCAAACCCATGTTTCAAAGCATAGGTTCCCGCAAACTTTGCAGAGAGCTCTCTGCATCATCAGAACAAAGGAATATCCCATGGAAGGTGGCGCAATCGCCCAGTTTCTCCCGTTGATCCTGATCTTCGCGATTATGTATTTTCTGCTGATCCGTCCGCAGCAGAAAAAGATGAAGGAACATCAGGCCATGGTCGAAGCCGTGCGCCGGGGCGATCAGGTTGTCACCCAAGGCGGGCTGATCGGCAAGGTGTCGAAGGTCAAGGAAGGCGATAACGAGATCGAAGTCGAGATCGCCGAGGGCGTTAAGGTTCGCGTGGTCAAATCGACCATCGCTCAGGTTCTGAACAAGACCGAACCTGCGAAGTAACTTCGCGCGACAATTCCTTGAAAAGGCAGGGTAATGCTGCAAATTGATTCCTGGAAGCGGGTTCTGATCTGGTCGGTCTGTGTGATCGGTCTATTCCTTGCCCTGCCGAATGCGTTTTATACGCGCGTCGAACAATCTAACGATGCCAAGGCTGCGATTGAGCTTGGCATTGATACACCTGAAATGCAGGCCGAGGCCGCGCAATGGCCGAATTGGCTGCCGTCGTCTCTGGTCAATCTCGGGCTCGACTTGCGCGGCGGCGCGCATTTGCTGGCCGAGGTCAAGGTTGATGATGTCTACGAATCCCGGATGGAGGCGATGTGGCCCGAAATCCGCGACGCGCTGCGTGATGAACGCGCGACGGTCGGCACGATCCGTCGTCAGGATTCGGCGCCTGACGAGATTCGCGTGCGCATCAGCCAACCCGAGGGCATGTCCCGCGCATTAGAGGTTGTGCGCGGTCTGGCCCGACAGGTGCAGACGCTGACCGGGGCAGGGGCAACAGATATAGAGGCTCGCGCCGAGGGGGACACTATCGTTGTCCAACTGTCCGAGGCCGAAAAGCTTGCTTCGGATGACCGCACCGTGCGCCAGTCCCTTGAGATCATCCGCCGTCGGATCGACGAGGTTGGCACACGCGAACCAACGATCCAGCGTCAGGGCGCTGATCGTATCCTGATTCAGGTGCCCGGCATCGGCAGCGCCGGGGAGCTCAAAGAGATTATCGGCACGACGGCACAGTTGACGTTCAATCCTGTCGTTGGACGCGGGACTGACCCGGATGCCATTCCGGGAGTTGGCGAGAAGCTTGTGCCATCGATCGATGAAGATGGTGTGTATTACACTCTGGACGCCGCACCCGTCGTGACCGGTGAAGAATTGGTCGACGCGCAGCCATCTTTCGACCAGAACGGCCGCCCTGCGGTCAGCTTCCGGTTCAACACCTCTGGCGCGCGCAAATTCGGCGATTACACGCTGGAAAACATTGGCGCACCCTTTGCTATCGTCCTGGATGACGAGGTGATCTCGGCCCCTGTAATCCAAAGCCATATCCCAGGTGGTTCGGGCATCATCACTGGCAACTTCACAGTTGAAGAAAGCACCAATTTGGCCGTTCTGCTGCGCGCAGGTGCCTTGCCTGCAGGTCTGGATTTCCTGGAAGAGCGCACCATCGGCCCTGAGCTGGGTCAGGACAGTATCGACGCAGGTAAAGTCGCGACAATCGTGGCCTTTGTCGCCGTGTTGGTATTCATGGCTCTCAGCTACGGCCTGTTCGGCATCTTCGCCAATATTGCGCTGATCCTGAACGTGGGGCTTTTGTTTGGCCTGCTCTCACTGATCGGCGCCACGCTGACCTTGCCCGGGATCGCGGGTATCGTGCTGACGGTGGGCATGGCAGTTGACGCCAACGTGCTGATCTTCGAGCGTATCCGCGAGGAACTGAAATCTGCCAAAGGTCCGGCGCGTGCCATCGAACTGGGATACGAAAAAGCGCTTTCGGCCATTCTGGACGCAAACGTGACCACATTCATTACCGCAACCATCCTGTTTGCCATGGGCAGTGGTCCCGTGCGCGGCTTCTCCATTACGCTTGGTCTGGGTATTCTGACCTCGGTCTTCACCGCGATCTTTGTGACGCGTCTGATGATCGTGATGTGGTTCGAACGCCGCCGTCCGAAAACGATCGAGGTTTGACATGAGACTGAAACTCGTACCCCAAAACACCTCGTTCGATTTCTTTAGCCGTTGGAAGGTCTGGCTGGGCATCTCGGGTTTGATGATGGTAATCGCATTCACGTCATTCCTGCTGCAAGGCCTGAACTTCGGCATCGACTTTCGCGGCGGCACCACGATTCGGACCCAAAGCGCGCAAGAGATCGACGTCGGCGCCTATCGCGACGCCATCGCGCCGCTTGAGCTTGGCGATGTGACCATCACCGAGATTTTTGATCCCACCTTTGGCGAGGATGAAAACGTCGCGATGATCCGCATTCAGGCACAGGACGGGGCCGAAGCTGTGGCGGCCGCAACCGTCACAGCCGTCGAAGAAGCGCTGACCGTCGCCGCGCCGGATATCCAGTTCGTCTCGGTAGAATCGGTTGGCCCCAAGGTTTCGGGTGAGTTGATCCAGACCGCGGTCATTGCGGTCGCCTTGGCGATTGGCGCAGTGCTTGTCTATATCTGGCTTAGGTTCGAATGGCAGTTCGCACTCGGGGCGGTCGCCGCGTTGGTGCATGACGTGATCCTGACCATCGGCATCTTCTCGGAACTACAAATCCGTTTTGACCTGGCGATTATCGCCGCTCTTCTGACTATCGTCGGCTATTCGCTGAACGACACCGTGGTCGTCTTCGACCGGGTTCGCGAAAACCTGCGGAAGTACAAGAAGAAAGACCTCAAAGAGGTGCTGAACATCTCGATCAACGAAACGCTCAGCCGGACAGTGATGACCTCTGTGACCACGCTGCTGGCGCTGATCTCGCTCTATGTACTGGGCGGAGACGTGATCCGAGGCTTTGTCTTCGCGATGATCTGGGGCGTGATCGTCGGGACCTATTCGTCGGTCTTCGTGGCCTCGACCATCCTGCTGTGGCTGGGGGTCAAGCGCGACTGGTCGAAGCCGTCGAATACGGCGGGCAACCAGTTTGCCAACATTGATGCCTGAGTATTTCGGCCAGACCCCAACCGGTCTGGCCGTTATTATTTTCGCCGCCTTTGTTGGGGGCATCGTGCGCGGGTTCTCCGGCTTTGGGACGGCCCTGATCTTCCTGCCCATCGCCAGCCCGTATCTCGGCCCCTTCGGTGCCATCATCGCGCTGACGGTCATGGACATATTTGGCCCGATCCCGAACCTGCGCCGCGCATGGACGGTTGTTGACAAGGCAGATCTGATGCGCCTTTTGGTCGGGTGCGCGCTACTTCTACCGGTTGGCTTATGGCTGCTGACCCGGACCGATCCCGAAGTGTTCCGCTATATCGTCAGCCTGATTTCATTGTCGATGCTGGCCGTTCTGGTTTTTGGTCTGCGCTACCGGGGAGCGGTATCGCGTGGCATGGTTGCTGCGATCGGCGGGGCTGCAGGGCTACTTGGCGGGGTAGCCGGGATACCGGGGCCTGCTGTCATCCTGTTTTATATGTCACGGCCCTTACCGGTTGAGATCATCCGCGCGACGATCCTGCTGTTCCTGTTTGCTTTCGATTTGCTGATCCTCGGATATCTTGGCGGGATGGGGCGTCTTTCGATCGCGAGCATCGGATTGGGCCTTGCGCTTGCGGTTCCCAACATCGCGGGCAACTGGCTGGGGGGCTGGATGTTCCGACCCGAGTACGAGAACCTCTACCGCGCTGCAGCCTATCTGGTGATTGCAACAGCGGCCTTGTCCGGCCTGCCGCTTTGGGGCTAGAACCCTGCACATGCGCCTGAACGAGATCACATATACAAACGCTCAGCCGGTTGATGGCTATGGCCCCGGGTTCTTTCGGATAGGCGGGGAAGTTCATGATGGGGCAGTCCTGACCGGCCCCACTGGTACATCGGCTTGGGCGGGTTACTCCGACGCCCAGACCCTGCTGGCCTTGTCCGAACATGTCGATGTTCTGTTCATCGGTACGGGCAAAGAACTGACCCACATCCCAGCCGACTTGCGCACCACATTGGAAGAGGCAGGTATGGGTGTCGAAATCATGAACTCTCCGGCGGCCTGCCGCACCTACAACGTGCTGCTTTCCGAAGGCCGCCGCGTTGCGCTTGCGCTGATCCCGGTCTGAGGATCTGTTCTTCCACTGGCTAAAAATATCCTGGGGAGTGTGAGGGGCTGGCCCCTCACTGCGACCCAACCGGCCGCTCTGCGGCAATTCCGACCTTTTGCCCACACGCACAATCCGCTAAGCGGGCTTCATGACTTTAAAGGTAACCGATCTGGCCATCGCACGCGGCGGAGTTCCCGTGCTCGAAGGGCTGAGCTTCTCGCTCGAGGCAGGAAGGGCGCTGATCCTGCGGGGACCGAATGGGATCGGAAAGACAACATTACTGCGTACGCTTGCGGGCCTGCAACCGCCGCTGGCAGGGCAAATCGTCGGGGCAGAAGACCAGATCGCATACGCGTCTCATTCCGACGGGTTAAAACCGACCCTGACCGTTGTCGAAAACCTCAACTTCTGGGCGTCGGTCTTTGGCACCCGTGATATCCAGCACGCCCTTGATGCGTTTGAGCTGAACGAGTTGGCTGACCGCCATGCGGGCAACCTTTCGGCGGGGCAGAAACGGCGTCTGGGATTGGCGCGCATGTTGGTTACTGGCCGCCCGATCTGGATGCTGGACGAGCCGACGGTCTCGCTGGATCGTCACGCCGTGCAGATGTTTGCGGATGCGGTGCGCGCGCATCTGGGGCAGGGTGGTTCGGCCCTGATTGCGACCCATATTGATCTTGGACTGGACGGAGAGGTTCTGGACGTTGGCCCCAACAAGGCCAAGCCCAAACCTATCGACGATTTCGACGGAGGTTTCTTGTGATCGCCTTATTGCTGCGTGATCTGAAATTGGCCTTCCGTGCGGGGGGTGGCTTTGGCCTCGGTCTTGCTTTCTTCCTGATCGTCACCGTTTTGGTGCCATTCTCGGTTGGCCCGCAATCTTCGCTGCTTTCGACCATCGCACCGGGCGTTCTTTGGCTGGGCGCGCTTTTGGCGTGTCTGCTGTCACTTGATCGCCTTCTGGCGCTGGATTGGGAAGACGGCTCGCTTGATCTGCTCGCGACCGCGCCGCTTCCGTTGGAATCGGTTGTTACCGTCAAAGCGCTAGCCCATTGGCTAACCACAGGATTGCCGCTGGTTCTGGCCGCGCCGTTCCTAGGCGTGTTGCTAAACCTGCCTGTACCCGGGTTTTCGTGGCTAGTGATCTCACTGCTCCTCGGTACTCCGGCGATGAGCGTTATCGGCACCTTTGGCGCGGCCCTTACTGTTGGTCTAAAACGGGGCGGTCTGCTACTGTCGCTTCTGGTTTTGCCGCTCTACGTGCCGACTTTGATTTTCGGAGCCGAGGTCGCCCGACGCGGTGCGACAGGCATGGAGACGCAAACGCCCCTGCTAATGCTGGCAGGGATTACCGCCGCAACGGTCGCACTTTTACCCTTTGCCAGCGCAGCGGTACTGCGCATCAATCTTAGGTGATGGCCACAAAGCTTGACTGAGGTCAATTGAGAACCACGCCGACTCGGACTAGATAGAGCCCATGACAATCGCAGCCAAAGCCAATGCCCTTTGGGAATACGCCAACCCGCGTAAGTTCCTCGCGACCAGCGAACGGGTCCTTCCGTTCTTCTGGATCAGCTCAGGTCTGTGTCTGGTCGTCGGATTGATCTGGGGCTTTTTCTTCACCCCGGATGACTACAAGCAAGGCTCGACCGTAAAGATCATCTATTTGCATGTGCCCGCCGCGTTGATGGCGATCAATTGCTGGCTGATGATGCTGGCAACTTCGCTGGTCTGGCTGGTGCGTCGCCACCATGTCAGTGCGCTGGCTGCCCGCGCCGCTGCGCCCATCGGCATCGTGATGACGCTGATCGCATTGGCCACCGGAGCGATCTGGGGGCAGCCTATGTGGGGGACATGGTGGGCCTGGGACCCGCGCCTGACATCGTTCCTGATCCTGTTCCTGTTCTATCTAGGTTATGTCGCGCTTTGGGAAGCGATCGAAGATCCGGATACAGCGGCGGACCTGACCTCGGTCCTTTGCCTCGTGGGTTCTGTCTTTGCGTTCCTCAGCCGGTATGCGGTGAACTTCTGGAATCAGGGGCTGCATCAGGGGGCTTCGGTGATGCGCGCCGGGGCGATCACAGGCACGGATACTGAAGAGAAGGTAAGCAATATCTACTTCTATCCACTGCTGCTTTGCATCATCGGCTTTGTACTGCTGTTCATTGCGCTGGTCTTCTATCGTACGGGCACAGAAATTCGCGCCCGCCGGACCAAGGCGCTTATGGCGCGTGAAAGGGTGAGCGGATGATGCCTGATCTTGGAAAATATGCCGATACCGTCTTGTGGTCCTATGTCGTGTCAATCGGACTTCTGATCGCATTGGTGGGTTTCAGCGTGATCCGGGGCCGTAAAGTACGGGCCGAGATGGAGAAGGTTGAACAAAGGATGTCACGCAATGGCTAAGATTTCGCCCCTGATGATCGCGCCTCCGCTGATTTTCGGCGCCTTCGCTGTGCTCGCGGGCATCGGCATGTTCCGTGACGATCCCAACGCCTTGCCCTCGGCGCGCGAGGGTCAGCCAGCGCCGCCGGTTGTACTGACCGAGTTCGCGGGCAAACCGGGCTTCGATGATGCCACACTGCGTGATGGCGAGGTCAAGCTGGTCAACTACTGGGCCAGTTGGTGTGCACCATGCCGCGTCGAACACCCCAATCTGCAGGCTCTGTCTGACGAGGGTATCCCCGTCTATGGTATCAACTACAAGGACCAACTGGACAACGCCGAAGGATTTCTTGCCGAACTGGGCGATCCCTATGCCGGTATCGGTCGGGATGAACAGGGCCGAATGGGGCTGGACTGGGGCGTCTACGGTGTGCCCGAAACCTATGTGATCGACGGTGAGGGCACGATCATCCTGCGCTGGGCTGGTCCGGTCACTCAGCGGGTGATCGAAAGCACGATCCGCCCAGCACTTGAGAAAGCCGCAGGTGGCTCATAAGCGATAGCCACCGGTGACGCCCAGAACCTCACCAGTGATGAAGGATGCGGCATCGGACGCCAGAAACCTGACAACTTTGGCGATATCCTCGGGCTTTCCCGCGCGACCTAAAGCGGTTTCTTTGACAAACAGCGCGGTCAACTCCTCAGACCGGGGCGCTTCGGGGATGTTGATCGCACCCGGCGCGACTGCATTAACGCGTATCCCCTTTGGCCCAAGCTCCTTTGCCATGGCGTGGGTCCATAGATTCAGGGCGGCCTTGCTTGCCCCATAGGTCACCGCATCCCGAGGCGGCAAGACCGCGTTCATGGATGAGATATTGACGATTGAGGCGTCGCGTTTCAGATGTGGTAGCGCAGCAGCCAACAATGCGGCGGGGGCCAGCAGGTTCAAATCCAGAATGGCGCGGTGGTCCTCGGCTCGAAATTCCTCTTTGGGGGTAGATTTCACAAGGCCGGCATTGTTGACGATCACATCCAGCCGTCCAAACCTCTCGATCACCTGCGAAATCACGCTAGCCGGCTGGTCGGGCGCAGATAGATCAGAGCGTATGGCCAGAACATCCCCACCCAGTAGCTCGGGCGTGGGTTTACTCGACAACCAAGTAAACGCGACGCGGTGATCACGGCTGAGGTCTTCGACGATTGCACGCCCAATTCCGCGTGCACCGCCGGTTATCAATGCGACTTTGTCCATAATCGTAGGAAATCGGTAAAATGGCCGGGATTCAAGCCGTTACTTACGGACCAAAATCCAGATCATCGCGCCGATGAATGCAAAGGTGGTCAGATTCATAAGCGTATCCGTCAGATCACCGATCAGCATGGCTCAGCCCCTCTTCTCGTAGCCCTCGGAACAGGCAGACCATCAGCAGAACCGAGATGAACACAAAGGGCAGCGCCCCGAGTGAGATCAGGACTTTGACCGATTCCACCGAACCCGACAGGATCATCGCGACACTCAACAAGCCCAGCAATGCACCCCAGATCAGCCGCACGCGCGGGGGCGGGTTTTCATCCCCCTGGGACGAGAATGTACCCAGCACAAAGGCCGCGCTTACAACGCTGGTTACGATGAACAGAAACGCCGCCGCTACGGTTGCAAGTATTGTGATCTGCGATAAGGGCAAACGGTCGAGCAGGGCGAAGGTCACACGCTCGATGTTTGTTTGCGTATAGGCCAGCAGTTCTCCGGCACCGTTGAGCGCCTCGAACAGACCGATGCCGCCGAAGGCACTGAACCAAAGGATCGAGAACAGTGTGGGCGCAAAGAGTACTCCGATCACGAATTCCCGGATCGTGCGACCGCGAGAGATACGCGCGACAAACACACCAACAAAAGGTCCCCAGGCGATCCACCAGACCATATAGGTGAGAGTCCAGTCGCTGAACCATTTGGTGACGTCATCGCCGAAGAAGGTGAAGGTCTGAAAGCCCCGAGGGATGACATTGGTGACGTAATCGCCGAACCCTTGAACCACAGTGTTCAACAGATACTCTGTAGGCCCGAGGACCACTGTGTAGGCCACAAGGCAGATCGCGATCAGCATTGCCGCATTCGACAAGCGCGCCATGCCTTGGCCAAGGTCGATTAACAGAGCAGGGATGTAGGCTGCGACCATCGCCAGGAAAACAACGCCGATCAGAAGGGCACCAACCGTTTCCCGGCCACCCAGAACCGCAATCCCGTCCGCAACCTGGAACACGCCCATGGCCATTGAACCGCCAACACCGATAGAGATTGCAACAATGGCCATGAAATCCGACAGCCACCCGACCCGCTCGGCCCAGCGTTCTCCTGGGAACAGGCTTTTGATCGGTGCACTGACCATCATGCCTGTCCCGCGCCGAAAGCTGAAATAAGCGATGGTCAGCGCGGTCGAACCGTAAATCGCCCAGGCGTGCAGGCCCCAATGGAAGTTTGTTGCCAGCATCGCCTGCTGCGCGGCGACATAGTCGGGTGCCATGCCCGAGATGAAGTTGAAATGGGTCAGGGGCTCGGCGACCGCCCAGAACAGCAGTCCAACGCCCATTCCTGCGGAGAACAGCATTGAGATCCAGGTGGCGGTCGAGAACTCGGGCTCTTCATCATCTCGGCCCAGACGTATTTTGCCATAGGGCGAAAAAGCCAGAACCAAACACCCGATCAACATGCCCGAGGCCGCGAGCATCACGAACCAACCGCGACTGTGGAAGGTTTGTTGCACGATGCTGTTGGCCCAAGTCACCAAGCTTTCGATATCGACGACGCCCCAGATCCCGATCACGGCGATGACGCTAAGCGAGCAAACCAGTAAGGCGTTGGGCTTTTTCATGGTGATGGAATTCCGAAGACTGTCTTGCTCAACAGTTTCAGATTTTTGAATAAATGGCCAGAAAACAAAACCCCCGGCGCAGGGCCGGGGGCTGAGGTTGGATATCAACCTGCTGATTTATGACGCTTTTGCGAGATTGCGCAGCACGTATTGCAGCACACCGTCGTTTTCGATGTATTCGATCTCGGGCGCGGTATCGATGCGGCACTTCAGGGTGATCGTCTTTTCGGTACCATCTCCGTAAATGATGGTGCAGGGCACTTCCTGCAGGGGCTCAACTGAATCCAACCCGTGGATCGATACGGTCTCATCACCTTTCAGACCCAGTGTCTTGCGGGTATCACCATCGGTGAATTCGAACGGTATAACGCCCATGCCCACCAAGTTTGAACGGTGGATGCGCTCAAAGCTTTCGGCGATCACTGCCTTGACGCCAAGCAGAGCTGTGCCCTTGGCCGCCCAGTCGCGTGACGAACCTGCACCGTACTGTTCGCCGCCAAAGACGACCAGCGGGGTGCCTTGCTCCTGATAGGCCATCGATGCTTCGTAGACTGAGGTTTGTTCACCATCCGGGCCTTTTGTATAACCGCCTTCGACGCCATCCAGCATCTCGTTCTTAACGCGGATATTAGCGAAGGTGCCGCGCATCATGATCTCGTGGTTGCCACGGCGTGAGCCATACGAGTTGAATTCGCGCGGCTGAACCTGACGATCCGTCAGATACTTCCCGGCAGGTGTCGTTGTCGCAAAGGAACCGGCGGGCGAGATATGGTCGGTGGTGATCATGTCGCCCAGGATCAGCAGAACCTTTGCACCATCGATATTCGAGATCGTGCCCGGCTCAGGCCCCATGCCTTGGAAATAGGGAGGGTTTTGAATGTAGGTTGACGTCGGTGGCCAATCATAGGTTTCCTGTTGTGGAACCTCGACCTCCTGCCATTTCTCGTCGCCTTTGAAGACATCGGCATATTTCGACTGGAACGCCTCGCGGGTCACGGTTGCCTCAACCAATTCGGCGATTTCGCTTTGGGTCGGCCAGATGTCTTTCATGTAGACATCGTTGCCGGCCTGATCCTGTCCAATCGGTTCCGAGGTCAGGTCGATGTCCAACGTACCAGCCAAAGCATAAACCACCACCAGCGGCGGTGAAGCCAGATAGTTGGCGCGCACGTCGGGCGAGATGCGGCCTTCAAAGTTGCGGTTGCCTGACAGCACCGAAGTGGCAACAAGATCGCCTTCGGCAATCGCTTCGCTGATTTCTCTTTGGATCGGACCCGAGTTGCCAATACAGGTGGTGCAGCCATAGCCAACAAGGTTGAAGCCGATCTTGTCCAGATCTTCCTGAAGACCTGCAGCCTCCAAGTAGGCGGACACAACCTGCGAGCCGGGCGCCAATGAGGTCTTTACCCACGGTTTGCGATCCAATCCCAGCGCGGCGGCTTTACGTGCAACGAGGCCCGCGCCGATCATCACATACGGGTTCGACGTGTTGGTGCAGGAGGTGATCGAGGCGATCACGACTTTGCCCGATTCCATGCCGTAGTTTTCGCCTTTGACCTCTATTTGTTTGCCCATCGGGCGTTTGAAGGTCTCGGCCATTTCCTTGGTGAATGCGGCCTTGGCGTCGGTTAGTGCGACATAATCCTGCGGCCGTTTCGGGCCCGAGATCGCAGGAACAATTGTGCCCATATCCAGCGACAGAGTGTCGGTGTAGATCGGCGCGTAATCGGCATCGCGCCAGAAGCCGTTTTCCTTGGCGTAGGCCTCGACCAATGCGATGCGGTCTTCGTCGCGTCCAGTATTGCGCATATAGCGCAAGGTCTCGCCGTCAATCGGGAAGAAACCACAGGTCGCGCCGTATTCGGGGGCCATGTTGGCAATGGTTGCGCGATCGGCCAAGGGCAAGCGGTCCAGACCTTCGCCGTAGAATTCAACGAATTTACCAACCACGCCTTTCTCGCGCAGCATCTCGACGACTTTCAGGACAAGGTCAGTTCCCGTTGTGCCTTCGACCATCGAACCGGTCAGTTCAAAACCCACAACCTCGGGGATCAGCATCGAGATCGGTTGACCCAGCATCGCTGCCTCGGCCTCGATTCCGCCAACGCCCCAACCCAGAACGGCCATGCCGTTGACCATGGTGGTGTGGCTGTCAGTACCAACAAGTGTATCGGGATAAGCGACTTCTTCGCCGCTTTGGTCCGTGTCTGTCCAGACGGTCTGCGCCAGGTATTCCAGGTTTACTTGGTGGCAGATTCCGGTGCCGGGAGGCACGACGCGGAAATTGTTGAACGCGTTCTGACCCCATTTCAGGAACTGATAGCGTTCCATGTTGCGCTCATATTCGCGGTCCACGTTCATCTGAAACGCGCGTGGGTTGCCGAACTCATCAATCATGACCGAGTGGTCGATGACCAGATCGACCGGGTTCAGCGGGTTGATCTTTTGCGCGTCCCCACCAAGGCCCTTGATGCCGTCGCGCATCGCTGCCAGATCCACCACGGCCGGAACTCCGGTAAAGTCTTGCATCAGAACCCGGGCAGGGCGATAGGCAATCTCACGTGGGTTCTTGCCACCGTTGGCACCCCATTCGGCAAAGGCTTTGATGTCATCGACGGAAACCGAGAACCCGTCATCTTCGAACCGCAGCATGTTTTCCAGAACCACTTTCAACGCGGCAGGCAGATTCGAAAAATCGCCTAAGCCTGCTGCTTGCGCGGCTGGAATCGAATAATAGGAAATGGATTTGCCATTCACGTTCAGGCTGCGGCGTGTCTTGGCGGTGTCCTGTCCGACCTTGATGGGCATCTGTGGCCTCCCTCTCAAATGACTTGGAATACGGGCTTCGCTAAGGGTTATCTGCATTACCACACCAGTTGTTTCAAGGTGAAACGGGCAGTTTGGGTGGTTTTTTGTATACCATTGCACACATTTTGTCGAAAGCTTGTGTCTGAGGTCTCAAGAAACCTTGATTGGCAGTTTATTCGGTTCCGACTTAAACCTTTCAGGCAATCATCCTCTATCGAGAGAAAACATGCTCAGATCAGTCGCTGCGACCGCGTTTGTTTCACTCTTTCTTGCTGCCCCGGCTCAGGCGCAGGATGACCCGGTGGTGGTCGAACTGTTCACCTCGCAGGGGTGCTCGTCCTGCCCGCCAGCAGACCGGATCATGCATGAATTGGCCAAGCGGGATGATGTAATCGGTCTGGCGTTGCATGTGGATTATTGGGACTACATTGGCTGGAAAGATGAATACGCCAATCCCGACCATACCGATCGTCAGCGCGCCTATGCACGTGAAGGCGGGCGGACGATGATCTATACGCCGCAGATGGTTGTGAATGGGCAGCAGGATGTGGTTGGGGCCAAGTCAATTGAACTGAACCGGCTAATCGATGCACACCTGACTGCGCCGCCGGAGGCCGAGGTCAGTGCCACGCGTACTGCGAACGAAGTATCCATGAATGTCGTTCCGATCGAGTTACCAGACGACGAAACCTATGATGTTCGGATTGTGCAGTATTCGCCGATGCGTCGCACCTCGATCCGGCGTGGCGAATTGGCCGGACATGATCTGGATTATGCAAACGTGGTCGAGAATTGGCAGATTGCCGGTCGCTGGGATGGCCAAACACCGCAGAGTTTCACCGCAACATTGTCATCGGAATTGCCTGCCGTTGTTCTGATCCAGCGCAGTGGCCATGGTCCGATCGTGGCCGCAGCGCGGGTTAAGTGATCAGGGCATATCCTTTGGCTGGACCCCCAGTCCCCTCCAGGACTTCCAGCGCCGATGAATCCAGAACCATTGTCCCATGTGCTGACGCACCATCGCTTCCAGGTCGTCATTGGTGAACTGGGTCATGGTTTTGGCATCAGTATGCGGGACCGGGTCGTGCAGGACGATCTCAAAATCGATCCCGTTGGGTTGGCGCACTGCATAGCAGGGAATCAGCACAGCCTTGTATTTGATCGCAAGTTCCGCGTTCAGCACCGAGGTGACGGCGGGTTTGCCGAAAAAGGTCAGCTCCTCACCACCATGCGCATGCAGGTCGGATACAATGGCAATGATGCCTCCGCTTTTCAGTGAACGGACCATTTCGACCATACCTCGGCGGCCCTGTTCGAACATGGGCGACCCGGTCTGATAGAATGCCTCGACATACATGTCGTTGAAATATGGATTTGCCATGCGGCGATAGAGGCTGCCGATGGGTTTACCGCTACGCGCCTGCAGCGCGACCCGCGCGGCCAGATAGTGCCCGAAATGCGCAGTGATCATCATCACTGGACGCCCTTCCGCCACGGCGGCATCAAATGCTTCGACACCCGAGCCCGATACTTTGGCCTTGCTTTGTCGCTCGATGAAACCGTCGGCTGAAAAATGCTCCATGATCGCGCGCCCGGCATTGTCAGGCACGGCGCGGCAGATGCGTTTGACCTCGGCCTCGGGCAGGTCTGGGCAGGTGAGTTTCAGGTTGCGGCGCACGCGGGTTCGAAACCCGACAATGGGGGCAAGCCAGCGCACAATCGCGCCCATCGCTCCGATGCGGCGCTCATATGGCAGCAGGCGCATGCCGCGGATTACGCCGGTCAGAAACAGGTTGGCGACGTAGTATTTTCCAAGCTCAAATCGGCTTAGTTCCGACTTTTCGACGGGCATGGGGAGAGACACCTGAGCGTTGTGAACTGCGCGACGAGACATACAGGCCCCATCGTGCGATCACAAGTGGTCGCGCCTTGCCGGACTATTCTGCATTCTCCTCCGCCTCGACCAGTGCGATCGCGCCCTCGTCCAAAAGCGCGCGGATGGCTGCAACGATCTGCGACATCGCTTCTTCACTGTCGGATTGTTTGACCTTGCCACGTTCGGCCATTTCTTCCCGTAAGTTTTCCGCCATGCGAGAGGACATGTTGGCTAGGAAGAACTCGACCGTGGCGAGGTCTTCGTCGCTATTGGCTCCGGCCAACGCCGTGATGAGAACGGGTTGATCCACACCGCGCAGAATCGCTGGAACATCGCGGGGTTGGATGCGCGAGGGCACATGCGAAAAGATGAAGATCGATTGCCGGACGGTATCCGCAAAATCGGCGTCTTCTTCGTCCAACGCGGTCAGCAAACCATTACGCGTCGCCGCGGCTGACTGGTTGAGGATCGCGCCCACACGCTCACCCGGCCCATCCCGAAAGGCGGGCTCGGGGCGTTGATCCAGCTGAGCGGCCAAGGACCATCCGATCCGCTCAACCGCCTCGGGCGTCACGTTGGCCGTTTTCGAGACTGCATAAGTTATCCGTCGCGCTGTGGGGCCGGGCAGGTGGCCCAACAACTGGGCAGCCTTGGCGGTTTCGAGTTTCGAAAGCATAACGGCGGCGACTTCTGTGCTTTCAGCTTTGGCCATTTCGGCCAGATCTTCTGAGGGTACTTCGTGCAAACGCTGCCATGGGTCACCGATCTGCCTCACGCCAGCTACCTTGCGCAGCCGGGCGGCGGTGGCTGGGGCGATCTTGCCGTTCACCGCGTCCAGAGCACCGGCTAGCCCATGGGGAAATGCAAGCCCTACGCCATCCAGCGCATCGGCAAATTCCTGTGCGACGGCGGCCAGCGTTACCCGGTCAACCAACCCCATCTGTCCAAGTTGGTGGGTAAGTTGTTCCTGCAGTGAATCGGGAAGCTCTTCCAACGGGATATCCGCCCCCTCGTTCAGCAGCAGCCGAACCACAACCGCGGCTTTCTCTCGGTTGCTGAGGGCGCGCGGCACAACACGTGGCGCATCATCGTCTTGTTCAACGACCGGGGGTTTCGTGCCCGGCGTCATCTGCACCATTAGGTTCGTGTCCTGCATCTGCCTGCAATGCCTCATTCGCGTTGCAGGCAGAATATAGAGAGTCGGGTAAAGAAACCCTGAAACTCAGTAGCTATATGTCAGCCCTGTTCTGATCGCTTCGCGCAGCGATGTCTCAGCCCATGTGCCTTCGCCACCACGCGCCTTGATCTCGCGCCATTGTGCGATGGCCAACTCGGTCTTGCCCTGGGTAACAAATCCCTGACCCATGTAGCTGCGGGCGAGGATGTTGTCGGGGTTGGATTCAATTGCTTTCTGGTAAAATGCGTCAGCCAGTTTCAGCTCACCCATCTTGCGATAGGTGAACCCCCAATAGGTCTGCACCCGATCATCATCTTGATCCATGATACGCAGAATGCCCTGAGCATTTTCGTACTGCCCGTCGTAAGCCAACTCGCGCACGGCATCATACAGTTGGTCTTCGGTGAAATTCGTCTTGTTGGGTTTGACGCAGCGCCCGGCTGCCTCGTCATAGACGCGGCCAAACAGGCATTTCTTTGTGGTGTTGGTGGGCTTGGGCGGGCTGCTGTCCCCACCACCCGCAGCAATGGCCATGGGCGCGAAAGTAAAGGCCTGAAGAGCGATGGCCGAGGCTAGTACAAGACGCATTTTCCTACTCCGTTGTCAAAGAGACTTGTTACAATCATAGCTTGATCTTCAAAAAAGCTAACGATTGACTGATCGCTTTTATTCACAAGCAGGAAATAAAAATGTCAGCTATTGACGATTTTCATGCAGCTTTGGCTTTCGCTGTCCCAAATTGTGCCTTCAGCACAGGACTGGGTTTGCTTGGTGTTACCGTTACAGGCAAATCCGGCGGTGCCCGCACAGATAAGAGCAATTGCGCATAGAGCAGTTCGTAGCATCGAGTTTTCCTTTCGCGGAAACTGTGCCAACAGATTAACCGATTTTTGCCAATCTGGCAAAGACACAAGGCCCGGCTGCATTGAGCAAACCGGGCCAAGTTTTTAGCACTATTTGAGTTTGAATTATTCGCCGAATACGCGGGCGAAAATCGTATCTACATGTTTGGTATGGTAGCCGAGATCGAATTTCTCTTCGATTTCTTTCGGGCTCAGCGCGGCGGTGACATCGGCGTCGGCCAACAGTTCCTCTTTGAAGTCGGTGCGATGCTCCCAGACTTTCAGCGCGTTGCGCTGAACCATGGCATAGGCATCCTCGCGGCTTACACCGGCTTGGGTCAACGCCAACAGCACTCGTTGGCTCATGACAAGACCGGGGAACTTGTTCATGTTCTCGATCATGTTCTCGGGGAAGATCAGCATCTTGTCGATTACACCGGTCAATCGCGCGAGTGCAAAGTCCAGCGTGATAGTGGCATCCGGCCCGATCATGCGTTCGACCGAGGAATGCGAGATATCGCGCTCGTGCCACAGCGCCACGTTCTCCATCGCCGGGATCACGGCCGCACGCACCATGCGCGCAAGACCGGTCAGGTTCTCGGTCAGCACCGGGTTCTTCTTGTGCGGCATCGCGGATGAGCCTTTCTGACCCATCGAGAAGAACTCGGCCCCCTCCAGTACTTCGGTACGCTGCATGTGGCGGATTTCGATAGCGATGTTTTCGATGCTGCTGGCGATAACACCCAGTGTGGCGAAGAATGCGGCGTGACGGTCGCGGGGAATGACCTGCGTGCTGATCGGTTCAGGCACCAGACCCAGCTTGTCGCAGACATGCTCTTCAACCTGCGGGTCGATATTCGCAAACGTCCCGACCGCGCCGCTGATCGCTCCGGTGGCGATTTCCGCGCGGGCATCGCGCATCCGGGACAAGTTGCGGTCCATCTCGGCATAGAAGCGGGCAAAGGTCAGGCCCATCGTGGTGGGTTCGGCATGGATACCGTGGCTGCGACCGATGCGAACGGTGTCTTTGTGCTCGATCGCGCGGCGTTTCAGGGCAGCCAACAGACCTTCGAGGTCTGCAATCAGCAGGTCGGCGGCGCGGGTCAGTTGCACATTGAAGCAAGTGTCCAGCACGTCCGAGGAGGTCATGCCCTGATGCACGAAACGAGCTTCCTCGCTACCCACATGTTCGGCCAGATGGGTCAGGAAGGCGATGACGTCGTGTTTGGTGACGGCTTCGATCTCGTCGATACGGGCGACATCAAACTCCACATCCTTGGCTTTCCACACGGCCTCGGCGTTTTCACGCGGGATCACGCCTAGATCGGCCATGGCGTCGCAGGCGTGCGCCTCGATCTCGTACCAAATGCGGAACTTGCTCTCGGGTGACCAGATGGCGACCATGTCGGGGCGTGAATAGCGGGGAATCATTGGCGGCAGCACCTTTTTATGATTGGGATGAGGCGTTGGCGCGGGGTTTAGCCGCGCATTGACCAAGGAACAAGGCGCGAGTGCTGGGATGAGACGGTTTGCCCTGATTTTATTGCTTTGGCCCGGATTTGTGACCGCCGACGAGTTTCAGCAACTGACGGGTGATGAGATTCTGATGGCGCTTGCTGGCAAGAAGCTCGACTATGGCGAGGGGATCACCCAGACCTTCGATAGCAACATGCAAACGCAGTACTTTTCAGGTCGCCCAAGTTCGGGACGATGGGCTGTTCGTGATGATCGCTATTGCTCGGTCTGGCCGCCTTCGGATTTCTGGGCTTGTTATGATGTTGAGCAAAGCGGTGAAACCATCCGGTTTGTGGATGATTCAGGCAATACAACTGACGGAATCTATTTGAAGTGAGCCTGCCCAGAAATATTTATGATTTCCAGGGGGTTTGGGACCTGAGCCGCCTCATCCGGGACGAGCGTGCAGGCCAGATCATTCAGGCCGAGGGTAAGGCAGAGCTTCGGCAAGATACCCAAGGGTTGGTCTATGATGAGACGGTCACGCTGCGTGTTCCGGGGCAGCCTGCAATGACGGGAACGCGTCGATACCTTTGGCGCGACGCCGGTGATCGGATCGCTATCCATTTTGATGATGATCGGTTTTTTCACGCACTCAAACTTGGCCAAACCCGGGTCGAGGATCATCACGATTGCCCGCCAGACAGCTATGATGCAGACTATGATTTCTCAGGATGGCCGCGCTGGACAGTCCGCTGGACTGTATCAGGACCGCGAAAATCCTATGAAATGGAGACCAAATACGCGCTGCGATAGCGTAATCATCTTGCAGCAACGGCCCGGAACGGGCATTGCTGCATGTGCAAATAAGTCCGAATGTGGAGAAATGAGATGAACGCAAACGTACTGGCCAATGCTTTTGGCCCGCGTGAGGGGACGGCGCTGCGCGTCAAGCAGGTGGCTCTGGTTGCCCTGGGTATCGTTGCTCTGGCTGTTGCAGCCAAAATCAAAGTGCCGATGTGGCCGGTTCCGATCACCATGGGCACATTCGCCGTTCTGACCATCGGCACCGCCTATGGCGCGCGCCTTGGCCTGATCACGATGCTGGGTTACCTGCTGGTTGGTGCTCTGGGCTTTGACGTGTTTGCAGGCTCCTCGGCCGAAAAATACGGCCTGACCTACATGATGGGTGGCACCGGCGGCTATCTGGTCGGTTACCTGATGGCGACCATTCTGCTGGGCGCACTGGCCGCGCGCGGCTGGGATCGTTCGGTCGGCAAGCTGGCGCTGGCGCTGGTACTGGCCAACGTGCTGATCTACGTGCCGGGCCTGCTGTGGCTGGGTCAGCTGTATGGCTGGGACAAGCCGATCCTGGAATGGGGTCTGACACCGTTCCTGCTGGGTGACGCGATCAAGCTGGCGCTGGCCGCTCTGCTGATCCCTGGCCTGTGGAAGCTGCTGGGCGACGCACGCACCTGATAGCGCGCTCTTGCGCAAGATACACCCGCGTTCGGAGCTTTCCGGACGCGGGTTTTTTATTGTCTGCAGAACAGGATGCTGGACAAAGTCAAACTGCATGGGCAACCTGACATCAGAAAACTGATCAGGTTATTGAGATATGCGTATTTTGTTAAGCTTGGTGCTTGCTGCAAGTGCCGTGACTTGGTTGGCTGTAACGCCTGTGCAAGCCGACACGCCGGTGACTTACACCGATGAAGGACGCGCCCTGTTCCGCTTTGAGGTTCCCGACTTCTGGACATTGCGTACCGGTGGCCCGCGTGAAATCGAGGATACCAATCTGGGCGATGCCCGTGCGGTTTCGCGCGTCATGGGGATCAGACCGGTGACCGACGATAATGTCTGGATGGGCTTCGTCTCACCATCACGGGTTTCCAGCATTCAGGGCGGGCTGAGCTATCTTGAGGATATCGACAAATTCCTCGTCAAAGACCCGACCGTGACCAGCACCAGCAATACAAGGATTGGTGGGCGGCCAGCCCACGTTATTCGAGGCACCGGCAATCGGGATGGGCGAGGCGTAAACTTTACCGCCACCGTGATTGACCTGCCGCGTGACCGTGTTGCGATAGGGGTTGCGATCCTGCGTGACGGGGCCGACCCGTCTTATGTTGATGCCTTGAACGCCGTTTTCGCGTCGTTCCGGTCTTTGCAGTAAGGAGGCTCGGATGACTCGCAAACTGTTAAAACGGTCTGTTCTGGCGCTGGGGTTGGGTACTGCAACGTTTACATTGTCCGCCTGCGATGGCGTGTCCGTCGGGGTAGGGTATGGCGTTGGGTATGACCCGTTCTACGACTCGATGCTGTGGAATGATTACTACCACGACCGTAACGTGAATGTAGATGTTGACATAAACCGCCCAGACCGGCCCGACCGCCCCGATCGACCGGTTCGTCCGACCCCTCCACCGCGGCCAAAGCCACCGATCGCCAAACCGCCGTCGCGTCCGCATCCCCCGGTGGCGCGTCCTCCGACGGCACGGCCACCAATTCACCGACCCTCACCGAGGCGCCGTTAGAAAAAGGGGGCAAAAGCCCCCTTCAATCATTATCATAAGCTGACAAAGGTGGTTTTCAGTCCAGCAGCTCAGTCGTGATATGGGCCGAGCCTTCAAGGGTTCGGTGCACGGGACATTTATCTGCGATCTCCAATAGCTTAGCACGTTGCGCGGCATCCAGCGGCCCTTGTAGCCGTATCTTGCGGCGGAACTGATCGACCTTGCCATCGCTGGCCAGTCCGGCGTCCTGCGCGTGTACCTTGTCGTGGCAGACATCGACGGTGATACCCGTCAGAGGCCATTTCTTGCGCCGCGCATACATGCGAATGGTCATCGAGGTACAGGCGCCCAATCCCGAGGACACAAATCCATAAGGGGACATGCCTCGGTCCGTTCCTCCGTACGAAGCGGGCTCGTCAGCGACCGCATGGTGGCGCGGGCCGGACTGGATGTCTTGCAGGAACCCTGCCGGGTCTGCCTCGGTCACGCGAACAACACCTTCCGGGGCACCGGGTGGTGGGGCGGGCGGGCACAGTTTGACGTATCTCGACACCCAAGCCGCAATGACATCCGCCGCGTAATCCGCATCAGCGGCGCGCGTGATCAGATGGTCGGCATCGTCCAGCGTGACAAAACTTTTTGGATGCTTCGCAGCCAGAAAGATGGTGCTGGCGTTGTCAATGCTGACCGTGTCATCGCGCGGTGCGTGCAGGATCAGAAGCGCTGCTTTCAAATCTGAAACGGCAGGGCTAAGCGCGGCCTCTGAAATGTCATCGACAAAAGCTTTGCCAATGCGGAACGGGCGACCGCCAAGCGAAACCTCTGCGCTGCCTTGCGCCTGAATCTCGGGCAGGGCGGCCTCGAAATGGTGTGATACGTGGCCCGGGTCAGCAGGCGCACCCAATGTGACGACCGCCTTGATCGACGGTATGCCAGCGCGTGCGCGCAGTACCGCAGCGCCGCCAAGTGAATGGCCAATCAGCAGGGCGGGGGCCATGTTGCGGCCGGACAGGTAGTGCGCTGCAGCGATCAGATCTTCGACATTTGAGGTGAATGTCGTATTCGCAAACTCTCCATCCGAGTGGCCAAGGCCTGTAAAATCAAACCTGAGCACGGCGATGCCCATCGCCGCCAAACGCGCCGAAATGCGCCGTGCGGCAGGTATGTCCTTAGAGCAGGTAAAGCAATGCGCAAACAAAGCCGTTGCCAGTACCGGCCCGTCCGGCAGATCAAGGCGCGCGGCCAATTGGCTGCCGTCGTGACCGGCGAAAGTAATGCGTTCGGTGGGCATGATGAATCCTTGGTGGTCCAGGTTTCGACAATACTGTGTGCTGTGTGCGGTTCTCTCAACCCCTGTGTCAGTGGCGTAACAGGAAGGTGAGGGGGTGGGACCACGTAGCCCTTGGCGCGTCGCATCAATGCATTGTTGGGGTTGGTATTTGAACAATCAAAAAATGTGATGATAATTCGGATAAACATTCATTTTACTTATTTATACTTGGACCCCAACTTGCAATCATCCTTCTTATCCAAAGCAGAGGTCAAAATGGCACATACAACATCTGCACCGCTAAGCCCGACACTCCACGCCGGAGTTCTGTTGGCAATTCTCGTGACTGGCGCAATTGGTTTTGCACTGGGACAAAGCTGGCCGCTGACCAATACGTCTGAGGACACGCCAACTCTCACCGCGCCTGAAGATTGGCACGGTAATGTCAGACGGTCCCACTGGTCGAACTAGGCCATAGCGCTTAGCCAGACCCCATCAACTGTGCGTCGAACGGATACTTCGTTAGGTTTTCATAGCCGTCTTCAGTGATCAGAACCTGATCTTCCAGCTTGATCGAGAAATCGCCGCCAACCTCGCCAACTGCCGCTTCGACGCACAACACCATTCCGGGTTCAAGTGGATAATCATAGGATCCCTCGACCGCCTTGTCGGGATAGGCTACCAAGGGCCATTCATCGCACAATCCAACTCCATGCATCAGGCAGCCGTATTTCTGTGCCTGAAACTTGTCATCCAGCCGATGGGCATTCGCAGTTAGTTCCGGGATCATGACGCCGGGCTTCAGCATTTCCATATTGGTCATGATATGTTCATGCGCGTGCTGCATGGCATAGATCATGTCGGGGCGCGGTTTTTGATCGCCGATCCACCAGGTTCGTGAGATGTCGACGCAAATGCCGTAAGACCCGATCAGGTCGGTATCGAACGCGATGATTTCATTTTGCCGCGTGATGCGCGGGCCGCATTCCTGAAACCAGGGATTGGTGCGCTGGCCCGAGGCAAGCAAGCGGGTCTCGATCCATTCACCACCGCGCCGGATGTTTTCAGCATGTAGCACTGCCCAAATGTCATCCTCGGATGTCTTCCCGTCTCCGACATTGACACGTGCGAAGCGCTCCATTTCGGCCACAGCGGTCTCGCAGGCGTGGCTGGCGCAGCGCATGGCGAGGATTTCGTCTGGGCCTTTGATGGCACGGGTTTTCTCGGTAAGCTCTTCGCCCTCCATCACCTCGAACCCCTGCGCCTCAAGCGCGCGCAGGCCGTGCAGCATGATCTTGTCGACACCCAGCCGCATGTTGCCGCCGCCGTGTTCTTCGATCAGGGCGCGCACCTCGTTTGAAAACACATCTGCGGCAACGTCAATCTTGTCGCCCCGGTCGAAATAGAACAGATCGGCGCCCGAGCGCTGCTCGCGCACCAGCGGGTTGAATTTCGACAAGAACGGAGAGTTCTTGTAGTCCCAGATCACCATATACCCGTCAGCGCAAACCAAAACGGCCCGGAACGGGTTATGGGTATTCCAGAGCTGCATGTTGGTGCTGTCAGTCGCGTAGCGGATATTCAGGGGGTCAAACAGCAGGATCCCGCCCCAATCGCGTTGCACGATGGCTTGAGTGAGGCGTTTCCAGCGGTATTTACGCATCTGTTCTAGTTTGGGCAGGCTAAGCCCGGCAGCGGCCCATTCGTCGAAGGCAAGCTGTGTCGGTCCGATCTCGATCCTGTCATTGTCGTTCGGTGTCCCGTCCCCGAGGGTGGCGCCCCGGGTCGGGTCAATCTTACGGGTGTCACGATATGGTGTGTTCACGGTTGGACCTTTCTGCTTGCCTGCCCAACCTGCAAATCCAGATGCGCTGCGTCTTCTAGGTTTGCGACCGTCTTCTGGTCGCTTTTTGACCGACAGCGTCAGAGCAGGGTGCTATGCCTCGACTATGACCGTGATATTACAACAAGCCATTCCCTATGATCCACTCGCCCAAAACCCGCTGCCTGGCATTAAGCCTGCGGACCCCAGGGCCTGGTTGCATCGCGACGATGCGTTTTCTGCCCAGATGCAACGACGCGCCGCGCTGTTGGCGCAGCAAAAACTGGACGTCTTGGCGCAAAGCCCCGAGGCGTTGGCACCCGCGCAGGAGTTGCTGGAACTGGTCATTCAGCAAGTTTATCCGAATGTCTCCGATCACGTTGTGCGGCCCGACGGTGTGCGGGTTGAGGTTGACCGGGAACGCCCGTTGGAAACGCTATGCCATTTGGTGCAAGAGGATTTCTGCATTCTGCAGAAACACGATGACGAGCATGTTTTGACTGGCGCGATCCTGTGCTTTCCCGCAAGCTGGATGCTGTCGGAAAAGTTCATGCGCCCGTTGATTGGGATCCATGAGCCGGTTGACGCCTACGACGCCAATATTGCCCGCAGAGTTCAACGTTTGTTTGACGGCATTCAACCCAACCGGCCACTCTGGCGGTTCAATGCGCTTTGGTACAATGACGCCGAATTGTTCCAACCGCGCAGTCTCATGCAGCGACGCACACCGCGGGATGAAAATTCGGCCCGATATCTGCGTAGTGAACGTCAGACTCTCTTGCGTTTACCTGAGACAAACGCAGTGGTGTTCGCGATCCACACTTATGTAATGGCCGCTGATCAGGTCCTTAAAATGGAAAACCCCGCCTGACGGCGGGGCCTCCAAGGAGGGTCTTGGGTAATTTGATTACATGCCAATCGCGCTGGCGACCTCGGCAAAAGCATTCGTAGCGTTCAGGCCAAAAATCGCTGTGGTAAAAGCCAGAACCTGAGTGTTGAGGCGGAAATCCTCACCCCGGATCAGATTGACTGCTGCCAGGGATATGGCAATCGGTGTCGATATGCTTGCCACAGCACCAGTCATGCCCCAGCTGGTCAGTCGCAGAATATCGCTTGGGCGTTCCGTTTCGTCCTCGGACTGGTGAATGTTGCCGGCGGGCAGGGGAGCATCAGCCTCGGTCCGGAAGGCGATACTGAGCAGTTGGTCGTCACTTAGCTTGATCGGACGCGGCTTGGCGTGTTTGGTCTGTGTATCTTCCGCATCAGGATCGGGCAGATCAAGCCCCGCAAATGGGCCGCTGACTGCTTCGAATATCTGCTTTCGGTTCCGGGCGTTGCGCGGCGCAATTGAATCAAAGGCACTCATGAATTGTTCGATGGTCAGAACCGTTTTGGGCGACAACCATTCGACACGACGGGTCGTGCAGATGTCGACCATTCGGTACAGGATCACCACAAGCATCAACTCGGATATTTCACTGTCATCGAGCAGTTTTGACACCGGACAAATCGAGATCGTCAGCCGGTTTCCCGGCAGCGTAACCGCAGCACGCGGCATAGTTTTGAGACCAGCGGTTCGATCCATCCGCTCATGGTGATTGTGATCTACTTGGGTTGGTTCCGAGTCCAATGTCAGACGCACGAGATATTGGCTGCTGACGATACTGGCCTCCGATGCGCTAAGAAGCGTCTTGCGCTCGACCAGATGGCCATAGTCACCCAGCGTCGTTGAGACGACCTCGCACAGACGCTCAAGCGCGCCATCTGCCGACCCGTCAAACTGGAGGCCACCGTGGTAACTATGCTTTGCAGTCACAGCATGTTCCTTTGCTGTCATAATCTTCACAACAAATTAACAGGCGAAATGGCGCAAATTTTGACCAAAATGGAAAAAAGTCGAAATATTCCAAGATTGATTACGCTTTGGAAACCAAGAAAATCGGGGTTTCCTTAAATCTATGTGGCAACAATGTGGCCGAATTCAGGTGCTCTGACGTCAAGCCTATGACTGCCCTAGTTGTCGATTCGCGCCGCCATGATTGCAATGGATTGCTGGTAGACCGAGGCCGCATTCCATTGCTGTATGACCGCAAAATTCGGCTCTCCGGGTTGATAGCCGCGACCGGGCTTCCACCCTTTCTTACGTAGAAAATTCGCGGTCGAGGCGAGCGCGTCGGTCATGTTATAAAAATCGACCCGACCGTCACCGGTGGCGTCCACACCATAGGTCAGGGCGTTGCCGGGCAGGAACTGTGTATGCCCCAGCTCGCCATGTTTTGCCCCTTTTGTCGCCATCGTAAGGGTACCTTGGTCAATCAGTTTTAAGGCGCCGATAGCGTGCGGGATGAAGAATTCGGACCGGCGACAATCATAGGCTAATGTCGTGATTGCGGAAACAACCTGACTATCGCCCATGAAACCTCCAAAGCCGGTTTCCATGCCGTGAATGGCAATTAGCACACCCGCCGGTACGCCATATTGACGCTCGAGCGCGGCGTAAAACTGCGGATTGCGAGCTTTGCGCTTGCGCCCTTGCGCAACGATGGTGTTTGCCCCGCGCACCTGCATGAATTTGTCCAATGAGTATTTAAAGCTCTTCTGATTGCGATCCGCGGCAATCGTACGTGTTGCATATTGCGTTTGTGCGAGCGCCTGCAGACCCTTCTTTTTAACACCCGCTCGTTTGGCGGTTTTGGCAAAGTCGGCTTTCCAGGCCTCGAACCCGCTGCTGGTATTCCCACAAGGGGCGGACAGTGCCACCGAGGGCAGAAGGAACGCGAGTGCAGCGTAAAGGCGAAGACGAGGCATAGAGGAAATCCGAGTGCTGAAAAAACTACGCTCAGCCTAAGCCGAGTTCGACCTACCGCAAAGTGGTTTAATAGAGATCAAGCTCGTCTGTGCCTTTCAGGGATTCGAACCATTCATCCGGGGTTTTGTCGATCTTGGCATGTTTGACCATCATCGCGTTCATATTTGGCAGACTGGATGAGTCCGGCCATTCATCGGGGTGCCACAGGTTTGATCGAATGATGCATTTGGGACAGTGCGCAAAGACGGTTTCGACATGGATTAACAGGGCCAGCTTGGGCACGCGTCCACCGACGGCCATGTTTGAAAGAAGTTCGGGATCTGCGCTAATTCTCGCGGATCCCCGCAGGCGCAGAGTTTCCAATTTTCCGGGGACAAAGAATATTACGCTGACGCGCTGATCTTTCAGCACATTATGAAACGTATCCACGCGCTTGTTCCCAGGCCGGTCCGGGATCGCAATCATCGAGTTCGAGAGCACCTGCACAAACCCCGCAGGATCGCCACGAGGCGAAATATCGAGATGCCCATCGGGATTGGCCGAAGCGATCAGGCAGAACGAGGACATGCCGATGAAGTCTCGACACATCTCATCAAGTGCAGGCAATTCCTTTGCAATGATCTGCGGCAAGGGTTGCCCGCAAATGCGTTCCAGATCTTTTTCCGAGGTTACAAGTCCTGAATACTCAGAAAAGAGTTTGTCGCTTGCGGGCATGTGCTCTCTCCGCCTGATGTTGAGCTCAAATTTTGAAAGATCATCATCGATCCGTCAAATCTCGCGGAGATACAGAAAAAGGGGCGCCCGATGGGCGCCCCCTGAGAATTTTCGTCGAAAATTCTTAATCAGCAGCTGTAGTACATGCCGTACTCAACCGGGTGAGGTGTGTGCTCGTAGGTTTCTACCTCTTCCATCTTCAGCGCGATGTAGCCGTCGATCTGGTCTTTGGTGAACACGTCGCCTTGCAGCAGGAAGTCGTGATCAGATGCCAGCGCTTCCAGAGCTTCGCGCAGGCTGCCGCAGACGGTCGGGATGTCGGCCAGTTCTTCGGCAGGAAGATCGTACAGGTTCTTGTCCATGGCTTCGCCCGGATCGATCTTGTTCTTGATGCCGTCCAGACCGGCCATCAGCAGCGCGGCGAACGCCAGATAGGGGTTTGCGGCCGGATCGGGGAAGCGGGCCTCGACGCGCTTGGCTTTCGGGCTTTCGGTCCACGGAATACGCACGCAGCCTGAACGGTTGCGGGCCGAATAGGCGCGCAAGACGGGGGCTTCGAAACCTGGGATCAGACGCTTGTAGCTGTTGGTCGCCGGGTTGGTGAAGGCGTTCAGCGTTTTGGCGTGCTTCAGGATGCCGCCGATGAAGTACAGCGCCTCATCAGACAGGTCGGCGTATTTGTCGCCCGCGAACAGCGGCTTGCCGTCTTTCCAGATCGACATGTTCACGTGCATGCCGGTGCCGTTGTCACCTGCGATTGGCTTCGGCATAAAGGTCGCCGATTTGCCATAGGCATGTGCAACATTGTGGATCACGTACTTGTATTTCTGAAGCTCGTCGGCCTGCTTGGTCAGGCTGTCGAAGATCAGGCCCAGTTCGTGCTGACACGATGCAACCTCATGGTGGTGCTTGTCGACCTTCATGCCCAGACGCTTCATGGTCGACAGCATTTCCGATCGCAGGTCCTGCGCTTCGTCAACGGGGTTTACGGGGAAGTAACCACCTTTAACGCCCGGACGATGGCCCATGTTGCCCATCTCGTATTCGGTGTCGGTGTTCCACGATGCATCAGTCGCATCAACTTCGTAGGATACCTTGTTGATACTGTTCGAAAAACGAACGTCATCAAAGAGGAAAAATTCGGCCTCAGGACCCATATAGGCCACATCACCAATACCGGAAGCCTTCAGGTACGCTTCGGCTTTCTGAGCAGTGCCTCGCGGGTCACGCTCATAGGCTTCACCAGTGTCAGGCTCCACAACCGAGCAGTGCAGGCAGATGGTCTTTTCCGCATAGAACGGATCGACATAGGCGCTGTCGGTGTCGGGCATCAGTTTCATGTCGGAAGCTTCAATCGACTTCCAGCCCGCGATGGACGAACCGTCGAACATAAAGCCCTCTTCCAGGAAGTCCTCATCGACCTGATCGGACATGATGGTGACGTGCTGAAGTTTGCCGCGCGGGTCGGTAAAGCGGATGTCGACGTATTCGGCGTCTTCATCACGGATCAGCTGAAGAACTGCGTCCTTGCTCATACTATTTGTTCCTCTGATTTGAAGATTGCTGTGTTACAGGGCTTCCGAACCGGTTTCGCCGGTGCGGATACGAATGGCTTGTTCGATAGGTGAGACAAAGATTTTTCCGTCCCCGATCTTGTCGGTCTTGGCGGCGCCAACGATGGCTTCGATCGCTGCGTCAACCTGATCATCATCAAGGACGACCTCGACCTTTACCTTGGGTAGAAAGTCGACAACATATTCTGCGCCGCGATAAAGTTCGGTGTGACCTTTCTGGCGACCAAAGCCTTTCACCTCGACCACGCTGAGGCCCTGGACACCCACGTCCTGCAGCGCCTCTTTCACTTCGTCCAGTTTGAACGGCTTGATGATCGCTTCGATCTTTTTCATTCCGGTTCACCTTGTGTGGTTGTCTTGATGGCAATGATCACGTCTAAGATCGAGCGGCAATGGAACCGCGAATTTGGTCGCCTTGTGGTGCTGCGAAATCGTGCAACGGGTTAAATTTTGATCGATGTGCACAAAATGTAATCAGAATTGAATCGTGTGAGGGCGCAATATGGCAGAGTTGCTGACAGCGGCACAGATGCGGACGATCGAAAAATCCGCGATTGAGTCCGGTGACGTGAGCGGACTGGAGCTGATGGAGCGGGCGGGGCGCGGTGTTCTTCAAGCCGTATTTGAAGAATGGCCAGAGCTGCAGCGGGGGCCAGCCCCCGCACCCCCGAGGTATTTGGGGCCAGATGAAGAGGATCCGCTGCGTGCGGTAATTCTTTGCGGGCCGGGAAATAACGGGGGGGATGGATTTGTTGTTGCACGCTTGCTGCGGGAGCGCGGCTGGGAGGTGGCGGCATTTCTTCTTGGTGATCCGGCGAAGCTGCCACCAGATGCGCGTGTGAATCATGACAGGTGGGGCGAATTGGGGGAGGTTCAACCATTTTCCGAAGTGTTTGCCGCGCATCAAGGGGCTGACCTTTATGTCGATGCGTTATTCGGGACGGGCTTACAGCGACCGCTTGAGGGTGATGTTCTAAAATGGGCAGAAATGACTGCCTCGGATCCAGCCATCGCCGAAAAGACAGTATCCGTTGATATGCCGTCTGGCCTGTGTTCCGATAGTGGGCGTGAGCTGGCCCCGGGGACCGCGACGGTTCAGGCCAGGATCACGGTATCGTTTCATACTGCAAAGCTGGGGCATTATCTGGGGCTGGGGCCGGTCAGAAGTGGCCGATTGGTCGTCAAGGACATTGGTTTGGAGGAGGGAGTTCAGGGCGCGGTCAAACTGGTGACCACCCCGGATCCTGATTTTTCGAAGGCAACTGCCTTACACAAATATGCGCATGGGCATGCCTTGATTATTAGCGGAGGTGCGGGGGCAACCGGCGCAGCAAGGCTGGCGGCACGTGGTGCATTACGCATCGGGGCCGGATTGGTGACGCTGGGTGTTCCACCCTCGGCTCAGATGGAG
Organism: Ruegeria sp. CG1; assembly: GCF_056537265.1. Classification (NCBI taxonomy): domain Bacteria; kingdom Pseudomonadati; phylum Pseudomonadota; class Alphaproteobacteria; order Rhodobacterales; family Roseobacteraceae; genus Ruegeria; species Ruegeria sp. CG1. Next base: position 229,749 of record NZ_JBQFRF010000001.1, read on the forward strand.
GTTGCCAGTCACATCACTGCGCTGATGCTGCAGCGGGTCCAGAGCGGCGATGATCTGATGGAAGTCCTGATGGATGCGCGGTTGAATGCACTATGCCTCGGTCCTGGTTTGGGGCTGGCGCGTGCGCAGGAGCTGGTTCCTGCGGCGCTGGCCTCGGGGCGTCCCGCAGTGCTGGACGCGGATGCTTTGACGGCGTTTGCTGATGCGCCAGAGGTGCTGTTGGACATGCTCCATGACAGATGTGTTCTGACACCGCACGGGGGCGAGTTTGCGCGATTGTTCCCGGAGATCTCTGAAAAGCTCTCGGTCAAGCCGGGCAAAGGGCCGGCTTATTCCAAAGTGGATGCCGTGCGTGAGGCGACCAAGCAGGCTGGCTGTGTGGTACTATACAAGGGCCCTGACACGGTGATTGCTGCACCGGATGGGCAATGTGCGATCAATGCGGCGCTGTTTGACCGGGCGGCGCCCTGGCTGGCGACAGCAGGGTCGGGCGATGTGCTTGGCGGGTTCATAACGGGACTACTGGCGCGGAGCTTCAACCCGATGGCTGCAGCCAAGACCGCAGCTTGGTTACATGTGGAATGCGCCAGGCAATTTGGGCCGGGGTTGATTGCTGAAGATCTGCCGGAACAATTGCCAGCGGTATTCGCACGGCTTGAAATAAATGGGTCATAGGCAAATATTGGCCGATCGCGGGTCAAAGCGGCAATGTTTCGCCTTATGATTTACCTGTGCGCATAACGGGTGTTTGCAAGCTGCAACACGCAGCGCAAGAATTGTCTTGCAGGTTAGCTGGGTGCTGCTTTCGAACTAGGTCAAAATATTGATTATAAAACGCTTTCCCTGAAGGTCCCCGCTTCCGCCTGTGGCAGAAATGCAATGCCGGGCTAATAAGCTTTAGCAATCATTGGAACCGTTAATCCAGGTGCGCATATCGGCAATATCTAAAAAAACTGACCCATCTATGGTGAATGACATGACAGTGAATTTTAAGCTGACTTCGATAGCCGCGGCGCTTGTCGCAACAACGGCAATCCCCGCCGCCGCCGAACTGAAATACGAAAACAACACGGGCGGTTATGTCCTGCTTTATGGTCAGTTGCACCCGGCCTTAATCTCGGTTGACGACGGTGAAGAGACCGAAACGCGCGTTCTGGACAATGACCTGTCAAACAGCCGCGTCGGTTTGGAACTGTTGCAGCCCTTCGGCAACAACGATTTCACCTTCCGTTTTGAAACCGGGCTTGGTCTGCCGAGCTCGAGCGAGTGGAACCAGCTGGGCACAGATTTCAGCGGCTGGACCCGTGAAGATATCCGTCACGTGGATTTCGCACTTGCCGGTGACTGGGGTAAATTCTCGGCCGGTCAGGGCAGCATGGTGGCCGATGGCGCTGCCGAAGTGGATCTGTCTTACGTTGGAACTGCGCTGTATTCCTTTACCAACGATGAAAATGGCGGGTTCTTCTATCGCGGTACTGACGGTTTGCTGAGCGACATCACCGTTGGCGATTCCAGCAGCAACTTTGACGGTGCGCGCCGTGGCCGCGTTCGGTATGACACGCCGGAGTTCAGCGGTTTTAAGGCCGGCATCGCCTATGGTCAGAACATTCTGTCCAGCAGCGATGACGATGACTATTACGATATCGGCCTTCGCTATAACAACACCTTCGGCGGCGGGGTTGAATTTGCAGCGGCGGTTGCATACTCGGTGCGTTCGGCTGACGATGGATCGGGGGACCGCAAGGATACGATCGGGTCGGCCTCGGTTATGCTGCAAAACGGCCTGAGCTTCACCGTAGCCGCCGGTACGCGGGACAATGACGCAGATGGTGCGTCTGACCCGAACTACTTCTACGGCAAGATTGCCTATGAGGATCAGTGGGTATCCTGGGGTAAAACCGGTATCGGGATCGACTATTACTCGGGCTCGGACTTCGTAAATGACGGTTCCAGCACCGATGCTTGGGGCATCGCTGTTGTTCAGCGTATCGACAGCATCAATACAGATGCATATCTGAAATACCGCAATCACGATTTCGAAGATGGCGCTTCGTTCGACAACAACGAGGCGTGGGTGCTGGGGGCCCGCTGGAGGTTCTGATTTCTCAGCTTTCGATGATCGAACGCTCCGGCCTGTGCCGGGGCGTTTTTTCGTCTGTAATAGGGGTAAAACCAGCCTGAAAGGGCCTTTGCCTCTTGCACGCAGGCGGCTGTGCAAATAGAAGGCGTCAAATTTGCCCGGCGCGCCCGTTTTGCGCGCCCCGAATCCTATGGGGACTACCAAAATGCAGGTTACCGAGACGCTGAACGAAGGTCTGAAGCGCGGCTACAACATCGTTGTGACCGCAGCCGAGCTGGACGACAAGGTCAACGAGAAACTGACCGAAGCGCAGCCCGAGGTTGAAATGAAGGGTTTCCGCAAAGGCAAGGTGCCGATGGCTCTGCTGAAAAAGCAGTTCGGCCAGCGCTTGCTTGGCGAAGCGATGCAAGAAACCATCGACGGTGCGATGAACAAGCACTTTGAGGACAGCGGCGAACGTCCTGCGTTGCAGCCCGAGGTCAAGATGACCAACGAGGACTGGAAAGAAGGCGACGACGTAGAAGTTGCGATGTCCTACGAAGCGCTGCCTGAGATTCCGGAAGTTGACCTGAAATCGGTTGAACTGGAGAAGCTGGTTGTCAAAGCGGACGACGCAGCCGTGGAAGAAGCGCTGAACAACCTGGCCGAGACCGCGCAGAACTTCAAAGCGCGCCGTAAGGGTTCGAAAGCCAAGGACGGTGACCAGATCGTGTTCGACTTTGTTGGTAAGGTTGACGGCGAAGAGTTCGAAGGCGGTTCGGCTGAAGATTACCCGCTGGTTCTGGGCTCGAACAGCTTCATCCCCGGCTTTGAAGAGCAGTTGGTCGGTGTGAAGGCCGAGGAAGAAAAAGACGTCAACGTCACCTTCCCCGAAGAATACGGTGCTGAGCATCTGGCCGGCAAAGACGCCGTTTTCACCTGCACCATCAAAGAGGTGAAAGAGCCGGTCGCGGCTGAGGTCGACGACGAGTTGGCCAAGAAATTTGGTGCCGAAGATCTGGCTGGGTTGAAGGCACAGATCGCCGAGCGTCTGGAAGCCGAATATGCTGGTGCGTCCCGTGCAGTTATGAAGCGCGCTTTGTTGGACGTGCTGGACGAGAAAGTCTCGTTCGACCTGCCGCCGTCACTGGTAGAAGCCGAAGCCAAGCAGATCGCACACCAGCTGTGGCACGAGGAAAACCCTGACGTTGAAGGTCACGATCACGATCCGATCGAACCAACCGACGAGCATAACAAGCTTGCCGAACGCCGCGTGCGTCTAGGCCTGCTGCTTGCCGAACTGGGCCAGAAGGCCGAGGTTGAGGTGACCGACTCGGAAATGACACAGGCGATCATGAACCAGGCGCGTCAGTACCCGGGCCAGGAGCGCCAGTTCTTTGAATTTGTGCAGCAGAACGCCCAAATGCAGCAGCAGCTGCGTGCGCCTATCTTTGAAGACAAGGTTGTCGACTACGTCTTCGAACTGGCTCAGGTTGCGGACAAAGAAGTCAGCAAGGACGATCTGCAAAAAGCCGTTGAGGCACTGGAAGAGGAATAATCCTCTTCCTTCCCCCATTAGGGGTCAAAAAAAAGCGGAGCCGTCTCGAATTAGACGGCTCCGCATGGGTGGCTTTGTACTATGAGGTGAGGGGGTCAGGCCTCATGAGCAAAAGCACGGGGGGTCTGTAACAGAGCGGTCTTCTGCTCTGGGGTGAATGTGTCGGACAGCGCTTCGATCAGTTTCAGCACTGCCTGCCTTTCTTCTTCCGTCTTGGCCGCACTCATCTGTTCGACAAAGTACTTCTCAAGATCGGTGAGCGGCTTGTGGTCGCGATTTGCCGGGCTGAGTTTGGCGGCCTTTTTGGCCTCGAAGAACTCCAACGCCTTTTCTTCTTCGATAAAGACATCGTGGTGAATGTCTGCGAATTCGCGAAGACCCGAAATCCTTTCTTCTGTGCAATCCAGCAACGCCGCCATGGCCGGTACCTTGCCCATCGGAACGGTTTCGCCCACATAGTCGTAAGGCGCACAGTTCGAGCGTTTGAGAACGCGGTTCATAACCGGGTCAATCACGGTGATGATGTCCTGGATACCCGCGCTGCGGCAGTATTCCAGAGATCCGATCATCAGCTCACAGGTCGCGTAAGAAACCGAGTTCTTCTCTTTTCCTCGGGTCAGTCGCTGCGTGTCGACGCAGAAGCGGGTGGATTCCCACATGGTCGCGCTGCGCATTGGCGCTTCGCCGCATAAGATATCCGAGAACACATCTGAAAGCATGTGCGGGCCGGTTGTCTGGAGTGCACGTACTGCGGCTACGACGTTCCCCTCATCGTCGAGACCAATTACGTATGCAGGATCCAGATGATCGAACTGATCGATTTCTTTGCCGTCTTCGATGTGGACGTCCCATCCAAGTCGCCCGCCAAAAACCCGAGCGCGCAGTTCGAACATATCGTCAAGAACTTCGGTGAACAGATGTCTGTTCAGCCCATCAACTACCAAAATCATGTTAACCCCCTTCGAGTGATCTGTCTGTGGATAAGACGTTACCCGGTTTCCACAGCGAATCTATTGGGGGTTTCCCGTAATATTGGCTTTTTTTAGCCCAATTTCGGCAAAATTTGGCTTTATCCTGGGTAGATTAAGCCGATTCCGATGGCCCGACCGACAGCCTGCGGAGTCGTCAGTGCATTAAGCTTTTCGCGAGAAGAGCGCAAGTGCACCTCAACCGTGCGGTGCGAAATCGACAGTATATCGCCGATATCTTGTTGCGATTTACCCGCTGCGGCCCATTGCAAAATCTCCAATTCTCGGCTGGAGAGGGTCGGGTGGTACAGCATCCGGCTGATCGTATCCGATGTCATGACATTGTCATGGATGTGTACGGCCAATGATTGCAGGTCACTTATCACGTTGGGCACCAGTTTCTTCCACTCATCCCGGCTGCACTCGCGCACTGCGCTAAGCAAGCCGATATCTCCGTACGGCCCGCGAACCGGAATCGTAATGCCTTGATCTGGAATGCCAAAATCATGCGCATCGCGAAAAACGCGCTGGAAATCTTTACCGCGTTCCAGACGGCTCCAGTCGACCGGAGCGATACTGCGCTGGCTCATGTGCAGCGTCGGATCGATCAGGTGCAGGCCTTGCTCTTGATAGTGGGTTTTCCAGTCGTCCCCATAGGTCACATGGCCGTGAATCGTACCTGCAGCAGGATTCATACCCGCATAGGCTGCGTGGTCCATTTCATATTTGTCACAGACCTGACGCAGGAACTCGTCATACCGAGTATCCTGTTCGGGAAGAGTGCTGAGATCAACAATATCCATACGGTAACGACCAGTTAGACCCGAGTGAGCGGGCGGATCCCCTTGGCCAGGAAAATGATACTGTCTTCCCTGACGTCAAGCAGGACACCACATTTCGCTTGTCAAGACAAGAAGATGTGGGAAATGTCTGCCTTTTATAGGTAAATGTGCCTTTCGGGCACACAATTACGCACCTTTAAAAGATTTAACGTCAGAGTTGTGCAGTAGGTCATGGGATTCGCCGTGGCATTTCGAAGGTTATGTATGTGCATTACAATCGAAATGCGAATTAAACATGCCTATTCTGTGGCAGAAACCAGACCCGTCTCGACGAGCATGCCTCTGGCCTTTGCTTCGGGCCAATATCCTTTGGCATAAAGAAAGATGGCACGTTGTTGATCTCCATCAGACAAAAGCCAGGCGCCTCGCAGGTATTTTCCGGCGAACTCCAGATTGGTATCGGCGTCCAGCAGGCCTTCGGCATTTCCAGTATAACCCATTGATCGCGCAGTGGCCGGGAGGATTTGCAGAAGCCCATAATAGGGCCGGTTCACCGCCCACGGTCGATGTGTACTTTCACGGATGGCCAGCTTGTGCACCAACTCCCGCGGGAGCTCGTAGTGGTCAGCCCATTTATTGATCGAGGCGCGAAGCTCGGGTGTTTCATTGGGGTAGAGGGGGGGATCGAACGTATCGCCGGAACCTGAGCTGCCAGGACTGCCACAAGCTGCAAGCGGTGCCATAAGCAACAAGGTTAAGACGCGGCGACGAAGGAGGGGGGTCATCAAAATACTCCTGATTGCGAATGGCGATGATATGAAACCCTCGCCGGTCTGCAAGGCCAGGCGAACAATCGGGCCGAATTTTGCTTGCGATGTAACAAAAAGAAAAAGGGCCGCGTAAAAGCGCGGCCCTTTGATATTGGATATGCAGCCAGATCAGGCTTTTGCTTCGTCTGCTTCGACCGGAGCTTCTTCGGCAACCAGATCTTCGTCTTCCGAAGCGGCAGAGCCTATGTCGTCGAACAGTTCGGCGATTTCGAATTCGGCAGCGGCTTCTTCTTCAGCAGCCAATTCCTGGATCGATTTGCCCGATGCCTGCAGTTCGGCTTCTTCTTCCGAACGTGCGACGTTCATCTTGATCTCGACTTCTACCTCGGGGTGCAGGTTGACTGCGACCGAGTGCAGACCCAGTTCCTTAATCGGAGCGATCAGGGCAATCTGTTTCTTGTCGACGGTGAAACCAGCTTCGGTTGCAGCGTCTGCGGCGTCACGCGGGGTGACCGAACCGTACAGAGCGCCGGCATCCGATGCCGAGCGAATCACGATGAACTGCTGACCGTCCAGCTTTTCAGCCAGCGCTTCAGCTTCTTTCTTGGTTTCCAGGTTGCGTGCCTCAAGTTGGGCTTTCTGGGCTTCGAACGACGCGATGTTGGCGTTCGATGCGCTCAGCGCTTTGCCTTGGGGCAGCAGGAAGTTGCGGGCGTAGCCGGGCTTGACGTCAACGACGTCGCCCATCTGACCCAGTTTCGCAACGCGTTCCAGAAGGATAACTTGCATGTCAGTCTCTCCTTACTTCACGGCGTAGGGCAGCAGGGCGAGGAAGCGGGCGCGCTTGATAGCACGGGCCAGTTCACGCTGCTTTTTCGCCGAAACGGCGGTAATGCGCGAAGGTACGATCTTGCCACGCTCAGAGATGTAGCGCTGCAGCAGACGAGTGTCTTTGTAGTCGATTTTCGGCGCGTTCTCACCCGAGAACGGGCAGACCTTGCGGCGGCGGAAAAATGGTTTTGCGGCCATGGTTTATGTCCTTTCGTCAGGCGTTGATCAGCGGCGCTCGCGGCGGCCTTCGCGCTCATCGCGCTTCTGCATCTGGACCGAGGGGCCCTCGGCATGCTCGTCGACCTTGATGGTCAGAACGCGCATCACGTCATCATGCAGGCGCATCAGGCGTTCCATTTCCTGAACCGCACCCGAAGGGGCATCGGTTTTCAGGAAGGCATAGTGGCCTTTGCGGTTCTTGTTGATCTTGTAAGCCATCGTCTTGACGCCCCAGTACTCGCTTTCGACGACGTTGCCGCCGTTGTCAGCCAGAACGGTGCCGAAATGTTCGACAAGGCTTTCTGCCTGCGCGTTGGACAAATCCTGACGCGCGATCATTACATGCTCATACAGTGGCATGTGCACTCCTGTTTATATCAAGGCGCATTTCAAAGGCGGGGCCATATGGTCCTTCGCGACCCTGCCACGAGAGGCTGCGCGATTCATAACTCCTGCGAAGGATGGCCCCGTATACACGTTTGAGCGGGCGGGGCAAGCCCTGCCACATATGCCTTTGTGAAGTCGCCCTATTTCCACTGGTGCGCCCAATTCCTGACGCTTTTCGCCCCGAGGTTGTTCATGAAGCCGGGAGAACCCGGTAGATTGGAAAACATAGACAGGGCAAGACAATGGCCGTCATGAACACAAACACTTTTGAACAATCGGCACCTGCCGCGGTATTTGATAAATCCGTCCCCGTGCTGATTACGTTTGCGCCGAATTGGCGGGCTCGGATGTTTCTTCTGCGTGCCGTTGGTGTCTTTCTGATTGTGTCGGCCTTTTCGATGTGGTTGATGCCGGGTTCGGTTATGGGGGCCGAGGTTTGGCCTATCAAGTTAGTCGCTTCGCTGATGTTCTTGATTGTTGGCGTCAGCCTGCTGACCATCGAGGTGATGGATGCGCGCCCAGACGCCTACTTTGACCCAATCCGCCGCGAGGTTCGCATTCTTCAGAAAAACGAAAACGGTCGGCCGCAAACGGTATTGCGCCGCAGCTACGACTCGCTGGGTGGCGCGCGTTTCGCTGACGACCAGGTCGAACTGTACGATGTAGACGGAAGCCTGCTGATGAAGCTGCCACTGGAATCGGCGGATGTTGGCTCAGCGCTCAAAGGTCAACTCAGCCAAAACGTAACAATTTTCGCCTGACTTTTATTCTGTTCAAAAAGGAACAGAAGTTGTGAATCAAAAAAACTTGTGTGCTGCCCTTGGGCAGCACATTTTTGTTATCGAGCAACCCATTCGGTTTGCATTCACAAATTTGCGGAGATTGTCATGAAATCCACCCTTCTTGCTGCTGCTTTGGCCGTATCAGCGACCTCGGCGTTTGCCAGCGCCGAGAAATACGTTCTGGACCCCAGCCACAGCCAGGTCATCTTCAGCTATAACCACCTTGGCTTTTCGACTACCACGGGCATGTTTTCGGGCTTTGAGGGCGAAATCATGTTTGATCAGGAAGACCCGGCAGCATCGAGCGTGACTGTTTCGATGCCGGTCGTTGAGATGATCACCGGTTGGAAGCCGCGCGAAGATCACTTCATGACCGAAGATTTCTTTGGCGCAGCCGAAGGTGATCTGGTGACCTTCACTTCAACTGGTATTGAGGTCACTGGCGAAAACACAGCCAACATCACCGGTGATCTGACCATGAATGGTGTCACCAAATCCGTGGTTCTGGATGCCAAGCTTAACCAGGTGGGTGAGCACCCGATGGCGGGCAAGCCATGGGCCGGATTTGACGCCACCACAACGCTGGTGCGCAGCGATTTTGATTTGGGCCAATTCGCTCCATTCGTGGGTGACGAGGTCGAGGTCAATATTTCGATCGAGGCGCAGAAGGCCGACTAATCCCTTCATGATCCCAAAAAGAAACCGTCGGGGTTATGCGCCCCGGCGGTTTTTTATTTGTTGTCGCGTTCTGCCGTCAATTCGACTGCCACGATAACCGTGAACCCCAACGAATCTTCGGTGGGTTGCGATGTTCCAACGTCGAAATCCATTCGGTTGAGTTCCAGATTCCCCGACATCGTCGCTGCATCGTCGGCCAGTTCCAGCGTAAATGGCAGGACGACATCGATAGATTTGTCCCGGATTGTCAGAGGTCCTCGCGCCTCATAACCCGCATCCGTTTTGAACAGGTCGGCCTTAAATTGGGCCGTAGGAAACTGCGCACTGTCAAAGAAATCCGCACCCATCGCTTGGTCGGTGACTGTGCCGAGGCTGAGTGAACCAATGGCAATCGTTACATCGACGGAACCGGCCAACCCGGGTTCGGCGGGATCCTCAAACGCTATCGCTGCAGTCCAGTCTGCAAACTCGCCGCTTACGGGACTGCCCAGTTGCGAGATAGTAATCGACAGGGATCCGTCTTCGACCTCCCATTCCGATTGAACTTGCGCAAGTTCGGCCGTGTCTTCGGATGCTTTGGACTGGTCGTCAAAGACACCGGTGGACCAACCTCCGACCAGCACCGCGCCCCAGATTGCCAAGGCGGCGAAGGCGGGAACAATGGAATGGTGCTGCGCCGGGGGTTCCGGCGCGTCCGATTGGCCGGGCAGCATACGGCGCAGGGTGCTGTCTTTGTCCACGACATGGTGTTTCAGCGCGCCCGCTATGTGCAGCACGAGTGCCACACCCAGGGCCCAGACGAACAGCCAATGCAGGCTGGCGCTGATGTCGGCAAGGAAAGCTGACTTCGGAATAAGCGGCAGGTTCTGACCAAGGGGCCATAGGATCGGCGCGAAGCCGTCGGTGGCGGCGTGGTGGATCCAGCCGCTGAGCGGAGCCAGTACAAGCGAGCCGTACAGCAGCCAGTGCACAGTTTCGGCGGCGAAGGCCTCGGGTTTGTTTTCAGCGTTCAGCAAGCCCGGCTTCGTCTGGGTAACAGCCCAAAGGATTCGGGCCAGTGCGACGAAGAACACGGTAACACCAATGGTTTTGTGCAGTGAAAACAGCTGGGCGGCGCGGGCGATGTCATCCTCGGTCGTGGGAATGCTCGGATCGTAAATCGCATGGGCCAATTGGTTCGCGAACCAGCCCAGCGGCAGAGCCGTCAGGATCAGTAGTGCGGTCAGCCAGTGAAATGCTTTGGTTACACCACCATAGCTGGACCGGGTGTTGGTAAGGGGCATCGATTGGCTCTCCGAGTTTCTGAATTGAGGGTAAGTTAAATGGATGCCGTGTGGACACAAGACAGAGAAATGCACAGTAAAGGTGTCCTGATGCAGAACGCATGCAATGCTTGTGCCGCGCCGATTGTCAGTTTAAACCCCGCCGAAATCTGACGTCACGCAAGAGGCACCAATGACACGCGCGTTTGTTTTCCCCGGGCAGGGCGCCCAGACCATCGGAATGGGCAAGGCCTTGGCTGAGGCATATCCAGCCGCCCGCGCCGTTTTCGATGAGGTCGATGAGGCCTTGGGCGAAAAACTGAGCGATCTAATCTGGGACGGCGATATCGCAGAGCTGACCCTGACTCAGAATGCACAGCCCGCGCTGATGGCAACCTCGATGGCCGCAATGCGCGCACTTGAGGCCGAAGGCGTTTTGATTTCAATGGCATCTTATGTGGCGGGTCACTCGCTGGGTGAATACTCGGCGCTGGCTGCGGCCGGAGCCTTGACGGTTGCCGATACTGCCCGCCTGCTGCGGACGCGCGGGCAGGCGATGCAAAGTGCAGTGCCGGTGGGCGAGGGCGCAATGGCCGCCATTCTGGGGCTCGATCTTGAAGCGGTGCGCGCCGTTGCGGAAGAGGCCGCGCAAGATGAGGTCTGTCAGGCTGCCAATGACAATGACCCAACCCAAGTAGTCGTTTCTGGTTCAAAAGCCGCTGTTGAGCGCGCAGCCGAGATCGCCAAGGAAAAAGGTGCCAAGCGTGCAATTATGTTGCCGGTAAGTGCTCCATTTCACTGTGCGCTGATGCAGCCTGCGGCAGATGTAATGGCAGAGGCATTGGCTTCGGTTGAAATCAAAGCGCCTGCCGTGCCTTTGGTTGCGAATGTTCGCGCCGAAGCTGTGGCTGATCCAGATATGATCCGTCAGTTGCTGGTGGAACAGGTCACCGGCTCGGTTCGGTGGCGTGAGAGCGTACAGTACATGGTCGCGCAGGGTGTGACCGAAGCGTGGGAGATCGGCGCGGGCAAAGCTCTGTCGGGAATGATCCGCAAGATCGATCGAGCATTGGCGTGCACAGCGGTCGGGACGCCTGAAGATGTACAAAAAGCCGTTAACCCCGGCGCATGAACAAGGGACAGCCGCCGGATTCGGCGGCCAGAGAGGAAACATAGATGTTTGATTTGACAGGTAAGAATGCGCTAATCACCGGTGCTTCGGGTGGTATTGGCGGCGATATCGCCCGCGCGCTTTACGACGCTGGTGCAACTGTTGGCCTTTCCGGAACGCGCGTGGAGCCTCTGCAAGCTCTGGCCGACAGCCTTGGCGATCGTGCGCATGTCTTGCCGTGTAACCTGAGCGATCCCGAAGCCGTCGAGGCCCTGCCGAAACAAGCGGCTGAGGCGATGGGCTCGGTTGATATTCTGGTGAACAACGCAGGCATCACACGCGACAACCTGTTCATGCGCATGTCGGATGAAGAATGGCAGAGCGTGATCGACGTGAACATGACCGCAACGATGAAGCTGTGCAAAGGCGTGATCAGGGGCATGATGAAGGCGCGCTGGGGTCGGATCGTCAATGTCTCGTCCGTTGTGGCTGCGATCGGAAATCCAGGGCAGGCGAACTATGCTGCCTCCAAGGCCGGCATGATCGGCTTTTCCAAGGCGCTGGCGCATGAGGTTGCGACCCGTGGCATTACCGTTAATGCGGTTGCGCCGGGCTTTATCACCACCGCGATGACCGAGAAGCTGACGGATGAGCAAAAGAAGGGTCTGCTGCTCAAGGTTCCGGCCGGTCGTATGGGTGATCCGCAGGAAATCGCAGCCGCTGTGCTGTATCTGGCAAGCCCTGAAGCAGGTTATGTTACCGGAAGCACCTTGCATGTGAATGGCGGTATGGCCATGTTGTAATCGCAATTCAGGGTGGGCGCGAAAGCGTTTGCCTTGTGCGTTGTCTGTGCTATAGGCGGCGCATATGCGCAGGAACCGGTCCAAGGGCCGGTTCTCTGATTTCCCGGGGACCCGGGACCCAAACCGCCCGGAAAGGGCAAAACAAGTCCACCCCGAACGGGCAAGGGCAGAACCGGGCGGACAGCCCTGAAATTGAAATGAGGAATAGACATGAGCGACGTCGCAGATCGCGTAAAGAAGATCGTTGTTGAGCACCTGGGTGTTGAAGAGGACAAGGTTGCGGAAAACGCCTCGTTCATCGACGATCTGGGCGCAGACAGCCTGGACACCGTTGAGCTGGTAATGGCGTTCGAAGAAGAGTTCGGCATCGAGATTCCGGACGACGCAGCCGAGACCATCCAGACCTTTGGCGACGCGGTCAAATTCATCAGCGAAGCTTCCTAAGCTGACCTGACTGAGGCAAAAACGGCGCTTCCGGGCAACGGAAGCGCCGTTTTTTTTGCTCTGCCACATTTCGCGCTTGCTTTGAGGCGTTGAGGCTCCGCACTCTGACACCTGAGGCAAGTTTCTGAGCGGGCAAGGGCATGATAAGATCCACCCCGATGATCAACACGGCGCGTCTGACCTTGTGTGCAATGCGGCCCGAGGATTTCAACCGGTTCGCCGAAATCTGGCGCGACCCCGAAGTTGTACGCCATATCGGAGGCACCCCGAAAACGCGCGGCGAGGCGTGGGATTCTTTCCTGCGCAACGCTGGACATTGGCAGATGACCGGGTTCGGTCAATGGGGTGTGATGCTGCAGTCGAATCGTACTCTGATCGGGCAAGCCGGGTTCTTCTATGGCAACCGGTCTCTGGGCGATGATTTTGATGGTTTTCCCGAAGCCGGCTGGGTTCTGGCCCCGGACATGCAGGGGCAAGGATACGGGTGTGAGGCCGCGCAGGCGGCGCACGACTGGTTCGACCGGATCATTCCGGGCCCGTTGGTTGCGCTGATCGACGCGGACCATGCAGCCTCACAGCGATTGGCTGAAAAGCTGGGCTACAAGCTGTTGCGCGAAGCTGAATACCGCGACACCCCCGTTCATCTGTTTCGCCGTGACGGACCTCCGACACGGGTGTGAAGCGCATTGGGCAGTGCGATGCCGCAAAATGGACGAGCTTTGCCGATCTTGTGAAATAAAGCGGCAAACTGAGACTCTATGCTATCGTGGAATTACGGAATGATTCAGCGGAGGATATGAATCATGATGATTTACCCCACGATGGAGTTGCAGAACGGTCGGTGCGTTACGCTGGACAAGGGGCGTCTGGATGAAGCGATGATCTGGCATGTAGATCCGGTCGAGACCGCGCGCGGCTGGTCTGCGGCTGGAGCGGAATGGATGCAGCTTACGGATTTTGACGCGATCGAAGGCCGGGATACCAATTCCGAGCTGATCGAAGAAATCATTCGCTCCTCTGAAATGTCAGTACAGTTGGCAGGGGGGATGCGGACCCGCGAGCATGTTGAACATTGGATCAACAAAGGGGCTGGCCGAATCGTGATTGGCACACTTGCGGCTTGGGACCCACAGTTGGTTAAGGAATTGGCTAAGCTTTATCCCGATCAGATCGTGTTGGCGGTCGATGTTTGGCAAGGGCAAGTGATGACCGAAGGTTGGCGTAGCCAAAGTGCGTTTACCCCGGAAGCCTTCATCGAAGCTTTCGCGGATACGCCTCTTGCTGCCATTCTGGTGACCGATATCGATAGCGATATGGAAGACGTCGAGGCGCAGCTGGGTCTGATTTCAGGACTGGCCGAAAAATCGCGTACACCGATCATAGCCAGCGGTGTCGTGCGTACCAGCGACGATATCTCTCGTCTCGCCTATATCTCGAATATTTCGGGTGCGATCGTTGGCCGGGCACTGTTCCGCAAGTCCGTCGATCTGTCCGAAGCATTGGAAGTCGCCCAATCGGCACACGAGCCAGTCGCCGAGTTCCAGTAAACTTCAGTACCAGACGACCCGCCTTTCCCGTTGAAGGAAGGGCGGGTTTTTGCCTTTCAGGCATCGTTCAACTGAATTGACAGAGGATTTGAACAGGTTACGGCACAAGGATGCCGGTTCAGAATATGCCGTTGCTCTTGCCCCCGCACCCCGGGCCGGGGTATGAGCGGTTCTCATAACAGGAAGCAGGCAAGAGGCACTTCATGCGCAGAGTCGTTGTAACCGGTCTTGGATTGGTCACTCCTTTGGCCAGTGGGGTCGAGGAAACATGGTCACGGCTGCTGGATGGAGAATCCGGCGCAGGACCAATCACGCAGTTTGATGCCGAGGCAAGCGGGGTCACCACGACCTATGCCTGCGAAGTGCCGCGCGGAGATGGCACCAACGGGACGTTTAATCCTGACGATTGGATGCCGCCGAAAGAACAGCGCAAGATTGAAGATTTCATCCTATATTCCATCGCTGCAGCCGAGATGGCTTGCAAGGATGCCAATTGGCTGCCCGAAGACGAAGAAGACCGCCTGCGCACGGGCGTTCTGATTGGGTCCGGTATCGGTGGGCTGGGATCAATTGCCAACACGGCCAACCTGATCCGCGACAAAGGTCCCCGTAGGGTTTCTCCGTTCTTTATCCCGGGCGCGCTGATCAATCTGGCCTCGGGGCAGGTTTCGATCCGTCATGGGTTCAAGGGGCCGAACCACTCGGTCGTGACTGCTTGCTCGACCGGTGCTCATGCGATCGGTGATGCCAGCCGCATCATCCGCGCCGGGGATGCAGACGTGATGATCGCAGGCGGCGGCGAGGGCTGTATTTGCGAAATCGGTATCGCCGGCTTCAACGCCTGCAAGGCGCTGTCGACCAAATACGCCGATGATCCGAAGAAAGCGAGCCGCCCCTATGACATCGACCGCGACGGTTTCGTCATGGGCGAAGGTGCAGGCATTGTAGTTCTTGAGGATTACGAACACGCCAAAGCGCGCGGTGCCAAGATTTATGCCGAGGTTCTGGGCTATGGGATGTCGGGTGACGCTTATCACATCACCGCGCCGTCCGAGGATGGCGACGGGGCCGAACGCTCGATGAAAGCAGCGCTGCGTAGTGCGGGGCTTGAGCCGAAGGATCTGGATTACATCAACGCGCATGGCACCTCGACCATGGCGGATACAATTGAACTGGGTGCAGTTGAGCGCCTGCTGGGGGATCACGCCAGCAACGCGACGATGACATCGACCAAATCGGCCACTGGTCACCTGCTGGGCGCTGCTGGCGCGATTGAGGCGATCTTTTCGATCCTTGCGATCCGCGATCAGGTTGCACCGCCGACCATCAACCTGGACAACCCTGCGGTGGAGACTCCGATCGACTTGGCACCGAATGCAAAACGAGAGCGTGAGATCAACGTGGCCTTGTCAAATTCGTTCGGCTTCGGCGGCACCAATGCAAGTGTGATCTTCGGAAAGGTCAACTAAATGTGGCGAGCGCTCGCTTCGAACGCGTTGACAATACTGATCGTTGGGCTGTTCCTGATGGGCGGTGTCGTCCTGTGGGGGCAGTCGCAATACAAGTCAGAAGGACCGCTGGAAACCGCGATCTGCCTGCAGGTAAAGCCGGGCTCCAACATGACACGGGTCAGCCGCGACCTCGAGGATCAAGGTGCGATCAGCAGCGGGTTGATTTTCCGCTTAGCTGCTGATTACACAGACAAATCTCAGCAGCTGAAAGCGGGTAGCTTTCTGGTTCGCGAAGGCGCGTCGATGGAGCAAATCGTCGACGACATAACTCATAGCGGCGCCAGCACTTGCGGGACCGAGATCGAATACCGCATTGGTGTGACCCGTATGCAGACCCGCGTGCGGGAACTGAACCCGGCGACTCTGGATTTTGATGAGGTGGCTTCCTTTGTGATCGGCGAAGAGGACGCCCCGGAAGTTTATGCAGAAAAACGCGGTGAGGCGGATACGCGTTATCGCATCTCGTTAGCTGAAGGCGTTACCAGTTGGCAGATTGTCGAGTCGCTAAAGGCGATGGATTTGCTAACCGGTGAAGTAGCCGATTTGCCCGCTGAAGGGAGGTTGGCCCCTGACAGTTATGAGGTCAGACCCGGTGAAGATCGGAATGCAATTCTTGCTGAAATGCAGGAAAAACAACAGCTTAGAATCAACGCAGCGTGGGAGGGGCGTCAGGATGGTTTACCTCTGAACAGCCCCGAAGAGATGCTGATTTTGGCTTCGATCATCGAAAAAGAAACAGGTCAGCCGGAAGAGCGTGGCCAGGTAGCCAGCGTTTTCGTTAACCGTCTGAACCAAGGTATGAGGCTGCAGACAGACCCGACGGTGATCTATGGTGTAACCAAAGGGCAGGGTACTTTGGGTCGCGGTTTGCGGCAAAGCGAACTGCGCCGTGCGACGCCTTGGAACACCTATGTTATCGAAGGGCTGCCACCCACCCCGATTGCCAATCCGGGTCTCGCGAGCCTTGAGGCTGCGGTGGCACCTGACAACACGGATTTCATCTTCTTTGTTGCGGACGGAACCGGTGGTCATGCCTTTGCCGAGACCCTGCAAGAGCACAATCGCAACGTCGCAAAGTGGCGTGAGATCGAGGCCGAGCGGAATTCCGGGAACTGATTCAATCGTCCGTGTTGTACAGGTTTGAAACGGCACTTTGTCCGACTTGTACAACACGAAGCTCTGACCCCGATAAAGCAACGGCCCGATCAATCGACCGGGCCGTTTCTTATTCAGGCCGCTTTCGCGCGACGCGGTCGGCGGCGTTTCTGACCGCCCGGTTTGGGCGCACCAGAGTGCTGAGGTTTCGGGCCGCGACGGCGGTTGCTTGGGCGGCGCGGGGTTTTCTTTGGTGAGATTGCTTCAGGCATCTCACCGCTGGCGACCGGGATTTCGATCTTCATCAGCTTCTGAATCTGACGCAGCAGGTCGACCTCTTCCGCCGAGCAGAAGGCAATGGCCTCGCCCTCGCGGCCTGCGCGAGCGGTGCGGCCGATGCGGTGGACATAGTTGTCCGGTACCTCGGGCAGGTCGTAGTTGATCACATAGGCCACGCCCGGAATATCGATGCCGCGCGCGGCGACGTCGGTAGCGACGAGGACGTTCACCTCACCCGCGCGGAAGGCCTTGATGGCGCGGTCGCGCTGGCCCTGGCTTTTGTTGCCGTGGATGGAAGCAGCGTTGAACCCATCCGCGACCAGCCCCTTCATCAGCTTTTCGGCCCCGTGTTTGGTGCGGGAGAAGACCAACGTCAGCGCGTCCATGTCAGCCGAGAGGATCTCGCGCAGTTTGGCGGGTTTTGCAGGCTTTTCAACAAAGTGGATCGACTGCGTGATCTTGTCGGCTGCTTTGCCGGGGGGCGAGACCTGCACCCGTTGCGGGTTGGTCAAATAGGCACGGCTGAGCTCTTCCATTTGCTTCGGCATGGTGGCCGAGAACAGCATGGTTTGGCGCGGCGTGCCCAGTTCCGGCGCGATCCGACGCAGGGCATGGATGAAGCCCATATCGAGCATCTGGTCAGCCTCGTCCAGCACGAGGTGCTTGACTGAACCCAGATTAACCGCACCGCGATCCATCAGGTCGATCAGGCGACCGGGGGTGGCGACAAGAATGTCGGTGCCGCGCGCCAGAAACATGATCTGCTTGTTGATCGACTGACCGCCAACCACGGTCGCGACGCGGATCTTGGTTTTCTTGGTCAAGTTGCGAAGGCTGTCGGCGATCTGGTTGACCAACTCGCGGGTGGGCGCAAGGATCAGCGCCTTGGCGGTTTTGGGATCGGGCTTGCCGGGCTGGGCCAGCAGATGGTCGATCAGCGGCAGGCCAAAGGCCAATGTCTTACCTGTACCGGTCTGGGCGAGGCCAAGGATATCGTGACCATTCAGGGCCAGCGGGATCGCCTGGTTCTGGATCGGGGTCGGTTGAGTGAAGTTGGCGCGTTTGAGCGCATCATTTAGAGCGGGCGCAAGGCCCAGCATATCGAAGTCGAACAAATAACTATCCTTTACAGCCCGAGGCAAAGGTCCACGGGCAAGTCGTGATGGGCCGCTTCCGCGACCGGCAGGGGTTGTGCGAAACCTCAGGACGTGCAGGCGTTCCCTGCAGCATCTGGTTGTCGCGTCAAGAACCCTGCGTGATGGGGAACTATGGGTGAATCGGGCGCTGTTGGGGGCGGTGTCGCCCACGTGCTCACGCGGTAGCGCTGTTTGAGGGGCACATGCGCCTTGCGGTCGCGATTGTCAAGCGCCGTGTCGGCCATAAGCTTGCGCGGGTTGCGCGTTTGCCAGATACGGTTCGGAAGGTTTTATGAGTCGGGTCATGACATTCAGAGCTTTACACGGAGCGGATTTGAGGACCGCCAGCGTCGCCCTTGTCATCGGCGGGATGATGTGGGGGCTGTACTGGATTCCGGTTCGCTACTTTGTCGACCAAGGACTGGATGGCCCATGGCCCGGTATTGTGATGTACACCTCGGCGTTGATCGTACTGACGCCTTTCCTGATGCGCGAACGGCAAGCGCTTTTGAAAGACTGGCGCGGGCTGATCTTCAGCGGGATGTTCACCGGTGCTGCGTTCAGCTTGTTTACCATCAGTCTGGTTTACACAGATGTCGTCCGGTCAATCCTGCTGTTCTATCTGACACCGGTCTGGGGAACGATCCTTGGAATGGTGTTTCTGGGTGAACGTCTTGGCCCGGCGCGCGTGCTGGGCTTACTCTGCGGTCTGGGTGGCATGTTCATCGTGCTTGGCGGAGAACAGGGGTTTCCCTGGCCGCGCAATACTGGAGACTGGCTGGCCCTGATCTCGGGGATCACTTGGGCGATGGGATCGCTGGGGCTTTATCGGACGTCCGGTATCTCTGTTCCGGGGCAGGTTTTTGCCTTTATTTCAGGCGCTTTGGTTTTGTCTCTGCTGAGCCTTCCATTCGGCGGCGGTTTGGCGTCATCAGAGGCAGTCGGCGAGATGGTTATACGAATCGGCCCGGTCGCGTTGCTGTCGGTCCTGTACACCTTGCCGATGTTTTTTCTGACGATTTGGCCCGCAACCAAGCTGACCCCGGCACGCGTTGGTCTACTGCTGATGAGCGAAGTTGTGGTGGGCCTGATCTCGGCGGCGGTCTTCTCGGGCGAGCCGTTTGGGATGAGAGAAGCATTGGGTGCGGCTTTGATCGTAAGCGCTGCGTTTCTTGAGGTCATGCGGGGCTGATCGTTAACGGATCGGACGCCGGGTGTTGCGTCCGCGTTGCGTAACGCATTGACTTTGCGCGCTTTTCTTGGTATGAATTGTGTCATGCTAGAAGAGGTGGGCAACGGCCCCGGGGCGACCCGGCGGTCGTTTTTCGTTTCTCTCGTGCGGAAAAACTCACGCATGAGGTCACAGGCAAACATGACTTTGATTACCCCGGAAGAGCGGATTTCTCAGACGGCTGATTTATTGCGGTCGCTTGAGCGATCCATTCGCGATCTGCGCCAAGCGGCGGAAGAACTGCGAAAACAGATCGGTGCCGGGGAGGATGCAGACCTTGCCGGAACAGGCAAGCAACTGGGTCAGCTAGAGGGGCTGATTCGCAGTTGCCAGAAAGTGGAGACAAGCTTTGTTGAACAACATCACAGACAAGCCGGAATTGCCCAAGGGGGCTATGCGCTCGACCTTGATCGGGCACGATCTGAGATCGGGTGCAGGCTGGCTCGCCTCCGCGCCTGCTGCGGTGCAGGGCAGATTTCTGAGTGAGATCGGGGAGGGGGGGCTGTGTGCCCTCCCTTTCCTGTTCGAGTTCTGGGCGCTGCCGCATCAGTTGCCGCCTGAAGGGGATTGGCGGTCCTGGGTGATCATGGGTGGGCGCGGGGCTGGCAAAACGCGGGCCGGGGCCGAATGGGTGCGGTCGGTGGTCGAGGGGTCTTTGCCTTTGGATAAGGGTGAGGCCAGTCGCGTGGCTTTGGTCGGTGAGACCTTTGATCAGGTGCGCGATGTGATGATCTTTGGGGATAGTGGGATATTGCAGTGTTCACCGCCGGATCGGCGGCCTGTGTGGAAGGCATCCGAACGCAAGCTGGTCTGGCCCAACGGGGCCGAGGCGCAGGCGTTTTCGGCGCATGATCCGGAGGGTTTGCGCGGGCCGCAGTTTGATGCGGCCTGGGTGGATGAGCTGGCCAAGTGGAAGAAGGCGGGCGAGACCTGGGATATGTTGCAATTTGCGCTGCGCTTGGGGGATCGGCCTCGGGTCTGTGTGACCACGACGCCGCGCAATGTGAAGGTTTTGAAGGATTTGCTGGCGTCACCGTCTACGGTGCAGACCCATGCACCGACCGAGGCGAACCGGGCCAATCTGGCGGATTCGTTTCTGGACGAGGTGCGCGCGCGATACGCGGGCACACGGCTGGGGCGGCAGGAGTTGGACGGGGTGCTGCTGTCGGATGCCGAAGGAGCACTGTGGACAGGTTCGGTGCTGGAGGCGACGCGCTGTGCGCAGGTGCCCGCGTTGGATCGTATCGTCGTGGCGCTGGACCCGGCTGTGACGGCGGGGGCGGATGCGGATGCCTGTGGGATCGTGGTTGTGGGTGCGCGGGTGCAGGGGCCGCCTGAAGAGTGGCGCGCCTATGTGCTGGCCGACAGGACGGTGCAGGGTGTTGGTCCTGCGGGCTGGGCGCAGGCGGCGATTGACGCGATGGATGAATTCGGGGCCGAACGGCTGGTGGCCGAGGTCAATCAGGGTGGGCAACTGGTGGAAGAGGTCGTGCGGCAGGTGGACCCTCTGGTGCCTTATCGCGCGGTGCGGGCGTCGCGCGGCAAGGTCGCGCGGGCCGAGCCTGTGGCGGCTTTGTACGAGCAAGGGCGGGTGGCGCATGTCGCCGGACTGGATTCTCTGGAAGAGCAGATGTGCCAGATGACTGCGCGCGGGTTCGAGGGGCAGGGCTCGCCCGACCGCGTCGACGCGCTGGTCTGGGCGCTGCATGAGCTGGTCGTAGGGCCCGCGGGGGCGTTTCGGCGGCCGAGGGTGCGGAGTTTGTGAGCAATTTGAGGGTTGCTCTACAAACAATCAAATTTCGACTAAAGAGCTGATCTTTCGCTGGGCGCATTCAGGTTCAGGACGTTGGGTACTCTTGATTCCAACTGTCCTCGTATTCTCCGAGCAAACGCGACAATGTCAGCAGCGAAGAAAACAGCCTTGCGTGGACATCCGGCGACATCATTGTTTTGTAGTCATCAAGCAGCTGCACAAGAACGACTACGTTGGAGGCAAACACCTCGTAGACGTGTTTGTCGGCAGCAGTAGGTTCCTTGGTCCAGTTATTGTTCGTATCGGAGTGTCCGGACGGTGCAGGTTCGTTTTCAGTCATCGGGTGGCCTCTTCAATTTGAAGCACACTTGGGGGCATGTGAAACGCAGACAATTGCCATGGCACGAAATCACAAGAACTTGGCGGCGATTGCAAAGGAATTAGGTTAAATGTCCAGCGAGCTGCTAAACCTTGCAATCGGCCATGCTGGAGTCAGGTGCAGGGCTCGGCTGACCGGGTCGATGCTCTGGTCTGGGCGTTGCATGAGTTGGTGGTAGGGCCTGCGGGGGCGTATCGGCGGTCTAGGGTGCGGAGTTTGTGAAGCCATAGATGCGAGGAATCGCGAGAAGGTCGCACATCTCGTTTCGAATCGAGAGAGGGTGTAGGGTCTTTTGTGTCGGGGTTCTTATAACTGAGCCGGAGAGACACTATGGAACCTACTGTTTCACAAGAGGAACTGGACGCTGGGCGTGGCTATGAGGAGCTGTTTGTGCCCGCATTGTTTGCGCCGTGGCCCCCACATTTGGTGAAATCCGCCGGAGTCCAAGCGGGCCAGCAGGTTTTGGACATTGCATGCGGCAGCGGTGTTCTGGCGCGGCACTTGTTATCAGTGGTCGGCGATGCAGGCCATGTAACCGGGCTCGATCCGGCGCCAGGGATGATTGCGGCTGCGCGAGAGGTCGAGCCGCGCATTGACTGGGTTTTGGCCGGTGCAGAGGATACCGGGCTGGAGAGTGGCGTTTTTGACGCCGTACTCTCTCAGTTCGGCATTATGTTTTTCCAAGATCGTAATCAAGCGGCACGCGAAATGTACCGTGTGCTCAAGCCGGATGGAGTGGTTTCAGTAGCTGTTTGGAATGATCTGGATCACAATCCGGCCTATCATGCGATAATCAAACTTCTGGAGTCGGAAATCAGCAGGGCGGCCGCAGATGCCCTGAGATTACCCTACTCGTTGGGAAGATCTGAAAAGGTCGCGTCAGTCTATGAAAAGGCTGGCTTCTTGGACATTTCAGTTACCAACAAAACCGAGCCGGCGAGGTTCCCAAGCGCTAGAATAATGGTTGAGGCCGATTTGCGCGGATGGTTGCCTCTATTTGATATTCACCTGAGTGAAGAGAAAATCGCGAGTGTCTTAGCTTGTGCAGACGACGCTCTTGCAGAGTTCCGCGCGGTCAACGGCGAAGTCGTATTTCAGGCGTCAGCTTATATTGTCAGCGGCAGGAAACCCTGATTGGTTGTCGGTCCGCTTCCGTTGCCCAACTCCCGTACGCCCTATTCCCAAGCCTTAAACTTCTTTCCGTCATAACTCCTTTCAACAAGCCGGGCAGAGCGGCGGCAGAAAGGAGCACAGATGGTATTCGATTTCTTGCGTCGTGGATCGGCGGGCGAAGCGCCCGAGGCGAAGGCGAGCGCGGCGGGGCCTGTGGTGGCGTGGCAGACGGGCGGGCGCGTGGCGTGGAGCCCCAGGGATGCGGTGTCGCTGACGCGCACAGGGTTTTCGGGGAATCCGGTGGGGTTCCGCTCGGTCAAGCTGATTGCCGAGGCGGCGGCGGCCTTGCCACTGGTGCTGCAGGATCAGGCGCAGCGCTATGATACCCATCCGATCCTGTCCCTGATGCGCCGTCCGAATGCGGCGCAGGGGCGGGCGGAGTTGATGGAGGCGCTGTTCGGGCAGTTGCTGCTGTCAGGCAATGCTTATGTCGAAGCGGTACGGGCCGAGGAAGGCTTGCCGATAGAGCTGCATGTGCTGCGCTCGGACCGGATGAGCGTGGTGCCGGGGGCAGATGGGTGGCCCAAGGCGTATGACTATGCCGTGGGCGGGAAGAAGCACCGGTTTGCGGCGGAAAATATCTGCCATATTAAGTCGTTCCACCCTCAGGATGACCATTATGGGTTCTCTCCGATGCAAGCGGCGGCGATGGCGATCGATGTGCACAACAGCGCGTCTCGGTGGTCTAAATCGTTGTTGGATAATGCGGCGCGGCCTTCGGGGGCGCTGGTGTGGAAGGGCGATGGCCATGGGGTGATGGCCGAAGATCAGTTCCGGCGTCTGTCCGATGAGATCGAGCAGAACTATCGCGGGGCGCGCAATGCGGGCCGCCCGATGGTTCTGGAAGGGGGGCTGGATTGGAAGCCGATGGGGTTCTCTCCGTCCGATATGGAGTTTCAAAAGACCAAGGAAGCCGCCGCCCGCGAGATCGCGCTGGCCTTTGGGGTCCCGCCGATGCTGCTGGGGATCCAGGGCGACGCGACCTATTCGAACTATCAGGAGGCCAACCGGGCGTTCTATCGCCTGACCGTGCTGCCCCTGGTGACGCGGGTGGCGGCGGCGGTGTCGGAATGGCTGGCGGGCTTTACCGGTGAGGATCTGGTGCTGAAACCCGATCTGGATCAGGTACCCGCGCTGTCGGCGGAACGGGATGCGCAATGGGCGCGGGTGAGCGGGGCCGAATTCCTGAGCAATGCTGAGAAACGTGCGTTGCTGGGGCTGCCGGAGCGTGGCGATGGGTGACGGGTATCCTCCGTTCGACTGCGCGCCGGGCCTGCGCCTGGCCGCGCATGAGCGGGTGACCGAGATCCAGCATGCGCACCTGTGCAGGCGGTTGGATCAGATTGAAGAGATGATGGAGCGGCTGGAGAAGCGGTTATGGCTGACAGTGTACGGCGTGGCTGCGGTGATTTTGGCGCAGGCGTTTCAGTCATTCCTTGCGGTAACGCCATAATGTCAGCGGGTTACATGGAGAAGTTCATGGATTTGGAACATAAATTCGCGCGGTTTGGGGACGGCTTGTCGGTGACCGAGGACGCTGTGATCGAGGGCTACGCCAGCCTGTTCGGGCAGGTCGATCAGGGCAGCGACGTGGTGCAGCGCGGGGCGTATCGCGGCTCGCTTGACGGGCTGGCCAAAGCGGGTCAGCGGGTCAAGATGCTGTGGCAGCACGACCCGGCGCAGCCCATCGGTGTTTGGGACGACGTGCGCGAGGATGACAAGGGCCTTTGGGTCAAGGGACGTTTGCTGGAGAGCACGCAGAAAGGCCGTGAGGCGGCCGAGTTGATCCGGGCGGGGGCGATGGACGGCCTGTCGATTGGCTATCGCACCAAACGGGCTGTGAAAAATGACAAGGGCCAGCGGGTCCTGACCGAACTGGAGCTGTGGGAGGTGTCTTTGGTGACCTTCCCGATGCTGCCCAGTGCGCGGGTGGCAGCGAAGGGTTTTGAGCCTGACGTTGAAAACACCTGGCGCAGTATTGCCGAGGTGTTCAACGACGCTCGGCAGGAGCTGGCGCGGACCTAGCGCGCCTCAATACCCACCCAAAAACAGGACATGCTGATGAGCAAGACCGAGACCCCGGCCTTGACCGGAGAGGGTGCGCCCCTGGTTCAGGAGGTGAAGCAGGCGATGGCTGGCTTCGTGAATGAATTCAAGGGCCTGAAGGCTGAAGTTAAAACCAAACTGCAACAGACAGAAGAGCGACTGACCATGCTGGATCGTAAATCAACCATCGCGGCGCGTCCGCATCTTGCGGCCTCGATCGAGGACGGTGCCCCGCATCAAAAGGCATTCGACGCCTATGTGCGTTCGGGCGAGGATGACGGGCTGCGCGGGCTGGAGATTGAGGCCAAGTCGCTTTCGACGGCAGTCAACAGCGATGGTGGCTATCTGGTCGATCCGCAGACGGCTGAGATGATCAAGTCGGTGTTGAATTCGACTGCTTCGATCCGTTCGATTGCGTCGGTGGTGAATGTCGAGGCGAACTCGTTCGACGTGCTGATCGATCACACAGATGTGGGCGCGGGTTGGGCGGATGAGAATTCGGCCACGGCTGAGACGTCGACTCCGTCGATTGATCGGATTTCGATCCCGCTGCACGAGCTGAGTGCTTTGCCCAAGGCGTCGCAGCGTCTGTTGGATGACAGTGCGTTTGACGTCGAAGGCTGGCTTGCCGGTCGTATCGCTGACAAGTTTGCGCGGGCCGAGGCGGCGGCGTTCATCATTGGCGATGGTGTGGACAAGCCCAAGGGCATCCTGACCCACCGCACGATGGAGAACGGCAGCTGGGGCTGGGACAGCCTGGGTTATGTCGCGTCGGGCATTGATGGCGGCGTTGATGCGGATGCCATTGTGGACGTGGTCTATGCGCTGGGCGCGCAGTACCGGGTGAACGGCACTTTCGTGATGAACTCGAAAACCGCGGGTCTGATCCGCAAGCTGAAGGACAGCGATGGCCGCTTCCTTTGGTCGGATGGCCTAGCCGCTGGTGAGCCTGCGCGTCTGATGGGCTATCCGGTGCTGATTGCCGAGGACATGCCGGATGCGGCGACCGACAGCTATTCGATTGCCTTCGGTGACTTCCAGTCGGGCTACACCATAGCCGAACGTCCCGATCTGCGCGTGCTGCGCGATCCGTTCAGCGCCAAGCCGCATGTCCTGTTCTACGCGACCAAGCGCGTGGGCGGTGATGTGAGCGATTTTGCTGCAATCAAACTGCTGAAATTCGGCATCGCCTAAGCGGTGGCGGATCCGGGGGGCTGCAAGGCCCCTCGGGCGGCGGGCGCGGGCCGGGGTGAGATCCCCCGCGTTGTCTAGCTGCTCCCCTCCGTCCGAGCAACGTGGGGCGGCGCGTGCCCGTCATTTTCCAAGGATACGGCCCCGGAGGGGTCCGAGATTGCGGAGTGAATGGATGATGTTGATCGAAGAAACCGCCATCGCGGATGCGGCGCTGCCGGTGGATCAGTTCAAGGCGCATCTGCGGTTGGGCACGGGGTTTGCCGAGGGCAATTTGCAGGACGAGGTGTTGAATGGCTTTCTGCGTGCGGCCATTGCGGCGATTGAGGCGCGCACCGGTAAGGTGCTGATCGAACGGGATTTCTCGTGGAGCCTGAACGGTTGGCGCGATCCAGCAGGTGAAGTGCTGCCGGTGGCCCCGGTGGTCTCGGTTGCTGCGATCACGCTGACGGATGCGGCGGGGACCGACACGGTTGTGGATGCCGAAGCTTACCGTTTGGAGCGCGACATGCAGCGCCCTCGGTTGCGTCCGGTTGGCGCTTGTTTGCCAAGGGTGCAGACCGGCGGCTCGGTGAAGATTGCCTTCACTGTCGGGATGGCAGCGGATTGGGGCGGGCTGCCCGCTGATCTGGGGCAAGCGGTGCTGCTGTTGGCGGCGCATTACTACGAATATCGCGATGAGACGGCGCTGGGTGCGGGCTGCATGCCGTTTGGTGTGACCAGTCTGATCCAGCGTTACCGCACGGTGCGCTTCGGCGCAGGGGTGACGCAATGAGCGCGCCGCGATTGAACCGCAAGCTGGTGCTGGAGGCTCCGGTGCGCAATGCGGATGGCGCGGGGGGATACACCGAGACCTGGGCCGCGCTGGGCTCGCTTTGGGCGGAAGTCACGGCGCGCAGTGGGGCGGAACGCGCTGTCGGTGGCGCTTCGGTGTCGCGGGTAGGGTACCGGATCGTCGTGCGGGGCGCGCCCGAGGGGTCCAAATTGCGGCCCACACCGGATCAGCGCTTTGTCGAAGGGACGCGCCGGTTTGTCATCCGCGCGGTGGCCGAGCGTGATGGGCGCGGCCAATATCTGACCTGTTTTGCAGATGAAGAGGTGGCGGCATGAGCTATGGCGTTGCAGCCGCTTTGCAGGCGGCGGTGTTTCAGCAGCTTTTGGGGGATGTGCAGGTAAGCGCCCTGTCAGGCGGTGCGATCTATGACGCGGTGCCATCGGGGGTGCTGCCTCAGACCTATGTGACGCTCGGGCCGGAGGAGGTGCGGGACGCCTCGGACCGGTCGGGGGCGGGCGCATTGCACCGGTTCACGGTTTCGGTGGTTTCCGAGGCGGCGGGCTTCAGTGCGGCCAAGACATTGGCGGGCGCGGTGTGTGACGCGCTGGAAGGTGCAGCGCTGAGCTTGGACCGGGGCCATCTGGTGGGGCTGTGGTTCGAACGCGCTAGCGCCCGGCGCACGGGAACTGGCGGCGCGATCCGCCAGATCGATCTGAGATTCCGCGCCCGCGTGGAAGACGACTAAGCAATCAACGGAGAGAGCATATGGCTGCCCAGAACGGAAAAGACCTTTTGGTCAAAGTGGATATGAACGGCACCGGCCTGTTCGAGACCATCGCGGGCCTGCGCGCGACGCGGATCAGTTTCAACGCGGAAAGTGTGGATGTGACCAGCCTGGAAAGTCAGGGCGGGTGGCGCGAGTTGCTGTCGGGGGCCGGGGTCAAATCGGCCGCGATTTCGGGCTCGGGCGTGTTCAAGGATGCGGGCACAGATGAGCGTGCGCGCCAGCTGTTTTTTGACGGTGAGACGCCCGGCTTTCAGGTGATCATCCCCGATTTCGGTATTATCGAAGGCCCGTTTCAGGTCAGCAGCATCGAATATGCGGGCTCGCATAACGGTGAGGCGACCTATGAGATGAGCATGGCAAGCGCTGGTGCGCTGAGCTTTACGGCGCTCTGATGGCCAATCCGTGGACGGGCGAGGTGGCGTTGACCATCGATGGGGAGCAGCGGGTGCTCAAGCTGACTTTGGGCGCTTTGGCGGAATTGGAACAGGAGCTGCAAGCCGGGTCTCTGGTCGAGCTGGTGCAGCGGTTCGAGGGTGGCGCATATTCCAGCGGCGATGTGCTGGCGTTGCTTATTGCCGGGCTGCGCGGCGGCGGGTCTCAGGTGACCCGCGATGATCTGCTGCATGTCGAGATTGCAGGCGGGCCGATGGCGGGTGCGAAGGCGGCGGCTGAGCTGCTGGCGCGCGCCTTCATGGTGCCCGAGTGAGCGGGTTCGACTGGCCCGTACTGATGCGGGCCGGGTTCCTCGGTCTTCGCCTGACGCCGGATCAGTTCTGGCGTCTGACCCCGGCTGAGCTGCGGCTGATGCTGGGGCAGGGCGCGGGGATGCCGGCGATGAACCGGGCGGGGCTGGATGCGCTGCTCGCGGCATATCCGGACAAGACACAAGGAGAGCGTAATGACGGATCGTGATGGTTTTGACGACCTGCAGGAGCGGGGAGAGGCGCTGGGTGACGCGCTGGGCGATGCGGCGACCATGGCCTCGGCATTTGATGGCCAGATGCGACGGATCAAGGCCGCGTTTGAAGAGACCGGAAAGGATGTGGCTACGCTGGAGCGTGGCATGTCGGGCGGGTTGCGCAAGGCGTTCGATGGTGTGGTGCTGGATGGGATGAACCTGTCGGGCGCGCTGGATGTGCTGAAGAACTCGATGATCCGCACGGCGTATTCGGCGGCGATCAAACCTGTGACGGATCATTTTGGCGGCATGCTGGCCAACGGGGTTGGTGGGTTGGTTCAGGGGATTCTGCCCTTCGCGGACGGAGGCAGTTTTTCTCAGGGCCGTGTGATGCCGTTTGCCAATGGTGGGGTCGTTAGCAGTCCGACCATGTTCCCGATGCGAGGCGGCACCGGGTTGATGGGTGAGGCGGGTCCCGAGGCGATCATGCCACTGGCGCGCGGGGCCGATGGCAAGCTGGGTGTGCGGTCACAGGGCGGCGCGCGAGCGGTCAACGTGGTGATGAATATCTCAACACCGGATGTGCAGGGGTTCCGCCGCTCTCAAGGCCAGATCGCGGCGCAGATGAGCCGCGCATTGGGCCGCGGCAATCGCAACAGATAAGGGGAGCAGGCGATGAATTTCCACGAGGTGAGATTTCCCGCCAGCCTGAGCTTTGGCTCGGTCGGTGGGCCGGAACGGCGCACGGATATCGTGACGCTGGCCAACGGGTTCGAAGAACGCAACACGCCCTGGGCGCATTCGCGCAGGCGCTATGATGCCGGGCTGGGGATGCGGTCGCTAGACGATATCGAGACATTGATTTCCTTCTTCGAGGCGCGGCAAGGCCAGATGTTTGGATTCCGCTGGAAGGACTGGTCGGATTTCAAATCGGGCGCGGCGACGGCTGAGGTCGACAAGGGCGATCAGGTGATTGCGCGCGGAGATGGCGAGACGGTTTCGTTTCAACTGGTCAAGACCTACAGCTCGGGCGGGTTCAGCTATGTGCGGCCAATCCTGAAGCCGGTACTGGGGACCGTGACGCTGGGGCTGGATCAGGACGCGCAACGCGAAGGCGTGGACTTTGAGGTCGATTTGGCGACCGGACGCGTGATGTTCTCGGCCCCGCCGCCTGAGCAGGTCGAGATCACCGCAGGGTTTGAATTCGACGTGCCGGTGCGGTTCGACACGGACAAGATCCAGACCAGCGTCGCCAGCTTTCAGGCAGGCGACGTGCCCAATGTGCCGGTGGTTGAGGTGCGGGTCTGATGAACGGCGATAAACAGGCGCTACAGGCGCATTTGCAAACGGGCTTGACCACCACCTGCCGCTGCTGGGCGATAACCCGTAGCGACGGACAGGTCTATGGCTTCACCGATCATGACAGGGAGCTGAGCTTTGACGGGCTGGTGTTCAAAGCCAGCACCGGTCTGACCGCTGCGGCCATCGAGCAGGCAACCGGCCTGTCGATCGATAATACCGAGGCGATGGGCGCACTGTCTGATGCCTCGGTCCGGGAAGAGGATATCGAGGCGGGGCGCTTTGATGGGGCCGAGGTGCGGGCCTGGCTGGTCAATTGGGCCGATCCTGAGCAGCGGATGCTGCAGTTTCGTGGTTCGATTGGCGAGTTGCGTCGCGCTGGCGGGGCGTTTCATGCGGAATTGCGCGGGTTGACCGATCTGCTGAACCGGCCTTTAGGGCGGATTTATCAGAAGCCCTGTACGGCAGTGTTCGGGGATAAGGCGTGCCGCTTTGCCCTGGAGACGCCGGGTTATCGCGCTGAGGCTGAAATTGTCGCGCTGGACGGCGCGGCTTTGCGTTTGCAGGGCGCGGAGAGTTCTGATGCGGGTTGGTTTGAACGCGGCAGGCTGGATGTGCTGGACGGGGCTGCGCAGGGCCTGTGGGCCTCGATCAAGCTGGATGAACAGGTCAGAGATGGCCGCGATGTCACGCTGTGGTCGGCGATTGGCGGCGGGCTGGCGGTTGGGGACCGGGTCCAGCTGATCGCCGGGTGTGACAAGCGCATGACCACTTGCCGACTGAAGTTCAACAACATGCTGAATTTTCAGGGCTTCCCTGACCTGCCGCACGAGGATTGGGTCATGGCCGTACCCAAGCGCAGTAGTCAACACAAAGGGGGAAGCAGGCGGTGATGCGGACAAAACAAGATATCGTGGACGAAGCGCGCGGATGGCTGGGCACACCTTATGTTCATCAGGCCTCTGTTCGGGGTGCAGGCGCCGATTGTCTCGGCCTATTGCGGGGCGTTTGGCGCGCGGTGATGGGGCATGAGCCTGAGGCGGTGCCGGTCTACAGCATGGATTGGTCCGAGCCGCAGGGTGAGGAACGCATGTGGGCCGCAGCCCGTCGCCATCTAGTCGAGAAATCGCCCGATGATTTGGCCCCGGGGGATGTATTGCTGTTTCGGATGCGGGATGCGGCCGTGGCAAAGCATCTGGGCATCGTCAGCGCCCAAGACCCGATGCGATTCATCCACGCCTATACCGGGCATGGTGTTGTTGAAAACACGCTGAGCGAGCCTTGGCGTCGCCGCGTGGTCGCTTGTTTCGAATTCCCGCTGGAGGATTTCTGATGGCCACAATAGTTCTGTCTGCTGCAGGTGCGGCAATAGGTGGTTCGATCGGGGGCTCGGTTGCGGGCCTGTCAACGGCGGTGATTGGCCGCGCGGTTGGGGCGACGCTGGGGCGGGTGATCGACAACCGGTTGATGGCCAGCCAATCCGTAATGGGCGGCGGCAGCGAGGTGGTCGAGACCGGGCGTCTGGATCGTTTCCGTCTCACCGAAACCGGTGAGGGTGCGACCGTCGCGACGGTCTACGGCCGGATGCGAGTTGGAGGACAGGTCATCTGGGCCTCGGACTTTCTGGAAACCCGATCGACCTCGACGACGACGCAAACATCAGGCGGTGGCGGTGGAGGCAAGGGGAAACCCAAGCCCGTTGAAGTGACGACAACGACAACCACGCATAGCTACAGCTATTCGGTGTCTCTGGCGATTGCGGTGGGCGCGGGACAGGTTGCGGATATCACGCGTGTCTGGGCCGATGGTGAAGAGGTCGAGCGCCGAACGCTGAACATGCGGATATATCGCGGCGATCACGAGCAATTGCCCGACCCGCTGATTGAAGCGGTGGAAGGGGCAGGCACGGTGCCCGCCTATCGCGGCACGGCTTATGTGGTGATCGAAGATCTGGCGCTGGGCCCCTTTGGCAACCGCGTGCCGCAATTCTCGTTCGAGGTGGTGCGGCAGGAACAAGACGAGATGCCGGATGCCGAGGACGCGCTGTCTCGGATCATCAAGGGGGTGGCCTTGATGCCAGGTACGGGTGAATACGCACTGGCTTCATCTCAGGTTAATTACACCAAGGGCCGGGGGCGCAGTTGGGCGGCGAATGTCAATTCACCATCGGGCAAGTCCGATCTTGTGACCTCGACCCGCGCGCTGAGCCGAGAGTTATCGGGATGCGAGGCGGCCTCGTTGATTGTGTCGTGGTTCGGTGATGATCTGCGCTGCGGAGAATGCCAGATCCGCCCCAAGGTCGAGCGCAAGAATATCGAAGGCGCAAACATGCCCTGGAGTGTTTCAGGTCTGTCCCGAACTGCGGCGGGGCAGGTGAAATGGCAGGATGGGCGTCCGGTTTATGGCGGCACACCGGCTGATGCGGCCGTAGTGCAGGCGATCGGGCACCTGAAGAGCTCGGGCAAACGGGTTATGTTTTATCCGTTTATTTTGATGGAGCAATCAGAGGGCAACGGCCTGCCTGATCCGTGGTCCGATGCGCCGGATCAACCTCATTTACCCTGGCGTGGGCGGATCACTTTGGATGTTGCTCCGGGGCGGCCAGGCTCGCCGGATCAAACTGCCGATGCGGATGCGCAGGTGGCGGCGTTCTTTGGTACGGCGCGCGCGTCACATTTCTCGACCAGCGGCAGCAAAGTGACCTATCGCGGCCCAAGTGAATGGGGGTTACGGCGGTTCATTCTGCACTATGCGGCCCTGTGCAAGGCGGCGGGCGGCGTGGAGTCCTTCTGCATCGGGTCCGAGATGCGCGGGCTAACGCAAATCCGCGGCGCGTCTGGCTTCGCTGCAGTTGCGGGGCTGCGGTCTCTGGCCGCGGAAGTGCGCGCGATATTGGGGCCGGAAACTAAGATCGGCTATGCCGCAGACTGGACCGAGTATTTCGGGTATCAGCCGCAAGACGGCACCGGAGACCGGTATTTCCACCTCGACCCGCTTTGGGCCGATGAGAACATAGATTTTGTCGGCATCGACAACTATATGCCGCTGTCCGACTGGCGGGATGGGGGCTCGCATCTGGACGCTGAGGTGTCGAATGGGTCGATCTACGATCTGGACTATCTGCGCGGCAATATCGAAGGCGGCGAGGGGTATGATTGGTACTATGCGTCACCCGAGGAAGCCGAAGCGCAGATCCGAAGCCCGATCACTGATGACGATCATGGCGAGCCGTGGGTCTGGCGGTACAAGGACCTGCGCAACTGGTGGGCGAACCGACATCATGAGCGGATCGGGGGCGTGCGGCAGCAAACACCCACGGGTTGGGTTCCGGGGTCCAAGCCAATCTGGTTCACCGAACTCGGCTGCGCGGCCATCGACAAGGGCACGAACCAGCCGAACAAATTCTTGGACCCAAAGTCGTCTGAATCGAATTTGCCGCGCTATTCCAATGGAGTACGGGATGATTTTATCATGGTTCAGTACCTTCGGGCCGTCCTTGGCTATTGGGGTGATACTGAGATCAACCCGGTTTCAGATATCTATGACGGCCCGATGGTGGACCTGTCGAACGCCTTTGTCTGGGCTTGGGATGCGCGTCCGTTCCCGACTTTCCCGAACCTGCGGACGCAGTGGTCGGACGGCGATAACTATGCACGTGGGCATTGGCTGAACGGGCGGTCCGGGTCGCGGACTCTGGCCTCGGTCGTGACAGAAATCTGCCATGAGGCAGGGGTGACGGCGATTGATGTGTCCGAGCTCTACGGCGTGGTACGCGGTTACGCGGTTGAGGACGTAATGAACGCTCGGCAGGCCTTGCAGCCGCTGATGCTGCGCTATGGGTTCGACGCGATCGAGCGGGACGGGGTGCTGAAGTTTAAAACCCGCGACGGGCGTCAGGCCGTTGACATCGACCCCGAGCAGATCGCCATCAGCGCGGATATCGACGGGCCAGTGGAACATCGCCGCGAGGCTGAGGCCGAGATGACCGGGCGTGTGCGTCTGCGGTTCGTCCAGTCGGATGCGGACCATGATGTTGTCGCGGAAGAGGCCGTCTTGCCTGATGACAGAACCCATTCGGTCGCCGTCAACGAAATGCCTCTGTCGATGACCCGCGCCGAAGGGCGTCAGACGGTCGAGCGCTGGCTGAGCGAATCCCGCATTTCGCGCGAGACGGCGCGCTTTGCTCTGCCGCCCTCGCTGCTGCATGTCGGGGCCGGCGATGTGGTGCGTTTGCCGGATGCCGGGGACGGAACGCTATATCGGATTGACCGGCTGGAACAGGCCGAGATGCAATTGGCGGATGCAGTACGGATTGAACCCGGCGTCTATACGCCGTCCGACGTGCTGGACGATGTGGCGGCAGCCAAGCCGTTCATTGCTCCGGTGCCAGTTCTGCCGGTGTTCATGGATCTGCCGCTGATCACTGGATCCGAAGCGCCCCATGCGCCGTATCTGGCGATATCGGCCGAGCCCTGGCCCGGTAACGTGGCTGTTTATTCGGCTGCACAGGATGAGGACTATACCTTGCATCAAGTGATCGCGGGGCAGGCGGTGATTGGCTTCACCGAAACACCCCTGCGACGCGCAGGCGCTGGGATCTGGGACGAAGGGGCCGCGTTGCGTGTCAACTTGATCGATGGCGTGTTGGAGTCTCGTCCCCGCTCGGCGTTGCTGAGTGGTGCCAATCTGGCTGCCATCGGTGACGGAACACCGGGCAATTGGGAAGTGTTTCAGTTCTCGGATGCGGTTTTGCAGGAGACTGGCGTTTACAATTTGTCAGGCCGCTTGCGTGGTCAGCTGGGTACGGATGCCCTGATGCCGGATGTATGGCCTGAAGCGTCTACCTTTGTCCTACTGGATGAACGTGTTTATCAGACCGGATTGCTGCGCACCGAACGCCGCGTGGCCAAGCATTACCGTATCGGCCCTGCAACGCGCGGCTACGAGGACCCGGCATATGTGCATCTGGTTGAAGCGTTCGATGGCAATGGGCTGAGACCTTATGCGCCAGTGCATTTGCAGGCTTCTGCGTCGGCTACCGGGGACAAGATCTCGTGGGTGCGCCGCACCCGGATTGATGGCGATGACTGGAGCGCATTGGATGTGCCTCTGGGCGAAGAAAGCGAATCCTATCTGATCCGCGTCTTCACTGAGGGTGCTTTGTTGCGCGAAACTGTCACCAGTGATCCGGTTTGGCAGTATTCTGCCGCGATGAAAGCCGATGACGGGCTGGCCGGACCCTACGATATCGCAGTCGCGCAGGTTTCGGCTACCTACGGACCCGGGGCGTTTGCGCGCCTTTCGGTCGGCTAGCCGTGCGGCCAGTCCTGCACGGAGATCTCAGCGCGGCGGCGCGGGCTTTGCTGGCCGCGCCGCGAACCGACCGCGATAGGATAAGCACCCTCCTGATTGCTGAGGCCGAACTGGCGGATCGACATGTCGCCAGAACAGGGCGGTTGCATCCTGTTTATGGAAATGGCTCGTTGATGGCAGCCGCGCGCTGCCGGCCCTTGGCAGACGAGCCAAATTTCGACGATCTGCAATATTGCCAATGTTTCGAGATGGTTCTGCGCAAACTGATCCGGTTCCAAATCAGCCAGATGCGCAGCTGACACATTTTGAGGCGGCAAGGTCCAGCTCTAGCCTTCCGTGCGCTATTTCCTCGCCGCAATCTTCGCAATAGCCGAATTCGTCTTCGTCCATCCGGTTCAGCGCGGCCCGAAGCCGATGCGTTTCGGTGTCGCGCCGGGCCTGTTGCGCCTTGGCCATTGCTTGATTTTGCAACGCATCCATCCGGCTGAGCCGACCCACTGCCTGTTGATCCAGCTCCACAACTGATTGCGCATCCTGACCGGCGGCGGATTGCGCGGCGAGATCGCGAAGGCGCTGGTGAATAAGCTTCCGAAAATGGTCCAGATCGGCTGAGTTCATTTTTTGTTGTAGTGCATATCAAGGGTTTGCGTTTGGTAATTTTACGACTAGATGGCTATTCTAAGCGCAGCAAAGGATGAAAAGCCATGTTCGAAACGCGCAGCCAAGTGACACCTGTGGACCCGGTTTGGGACCGCATCACCTCGGAAGCCCATGCAGCCGTCGAGAAAGAGCCGCTGATGGGCGGGTTGGTACACGCCTGTATCTTGCATCACCGCAGTCTTGAGAGGGCATTGTCCTATCGCATCTCGGCCAAGCTATGCTCGAACGAGATGTCGATGATGGTACTGCGTGAGATCGTGGATGAGGCCTATGCTGACGACAAAGCGTTGATTGAAGCCGCGCGCGCGGACCTGATGGCCGTTTATGAACGCGATCCGGCCTGCCACCGCCTGCTGCAACCGATCCTTTATTTCAAGGGGTATCAGGCGATGCAGGCTTATCGCGTAGCCCACTGGCTTTGGAACAAGGGGCGCCATGATCTGGCGTATTTCTTCCAGATGCGATCTTCCGAGATATTCGGCATTGATATCCATCCAGCTGCCCGCATCGGTAAAGGCATCATGATCGACCATGCCCATTCTATCGTGATCGGTGAAACCGCTGTGGTTGGGGACAATGTTTCGATGCTGCATTCGGTGACGCTGGGCGGAACCGGTAAGGAAGAAGAACAGCGCCATCCAACCATTGGTGACGGCGTTCTGATCGGCGCTGGTGCTAAAGTTCTGGGCAATATCGAGGTTGGCCATTGCAGCCGTATCGCCGCCGGATCAGTGGTGCTGCAGGAAGTGCCACCGTGCACGACGGTCGCTGGCATTCCCGCCAAGATCGTGGGCGAGGCCGGGTGCGATCAGCCGTCAATCTCGATGGATCATATGCTGGGGAAAGACCAGTAATTCGGAGTGAATAGACGAAAAAGGCCGCCTCGGGGTTCGGGGCGGCCTTTTTTTTGTGCATGATCTTCTGGGCTTAGGCCAACATGACCATCGGATTTTCCAGATTGTCGACGATGGCTTGCAGTAGCTGAGCGCCAAGCGCGCCGTCGATGACCCGGTGATCGACCGACATGGTGACGGACATGACGGTTGCGACCGTCAGTTCTCCGTCATCGCCCACGATGGGTTTCTTGAGGCCGGTACCAACTGCGAGGATACCTGCATGCGGCGGGTTCACGATGGCATCGAAATTGTCGATGCCGAACATGCCAAGGTTCGAGACTGCGAAAGTACCGCCTTGGTACTCGTGCGGGGCCAGCTTGCGCTCGCGGGCGCGTCCGGCGAGGTCTTTCATCTCAGTCGACAGCGCCGACAGCGATTTGGTGTCGGCATCTTGCAGGACCGGAGTGAACAGACCGCCCTCGATGGCGACGGCAACAGCCACATCCGAAGGTTTCAGTTGTAGAACCCGGTCACCCGCCCAGACGGCATTGCACTCGGGCACCTGCTGCAGCGCGTTGGCGACGGCCTTGATGATAAAGTCGTTGACGCTGAGTTTCACACCCCGGCCTTCGAGTTGCTTGTTCAGCTGGCTGCGGAATTTCAGCAGCGCATCCAGCTTGATATCCCGGCGCAGGTAGAAATGCGGGATGGTCTGTTTGGCCTCAGACAGACGCGCGGCGATGGTCTTGCGCATGCCATCGAGTTTGATCTCTTCGTATTCGCGGCCTTCGTACATCTTGGCCACGGCGTCAGCCGATGGACCTGCGGGAGCGGCGGCGGTTGGGGCGGCTGCAGCAGCAGGCGCAGGTGCTGCTGCAGGTGCGGCTGTGGCGCTTTCCACATCGGCTTTGACGATACGGCCATGAGGGCCAGAACCTGAGATTTGAGCCAGATCTAGACCCTTTTGTGCGGCAATCCGACGAGCAAGGGGGGATGCGAAGATACGACCGCCATCCGCTTTGGCCGGTGCCGCTGGGGCAGGGGCGGGCGCCTCGGGTGCCGCTGGTGCGGCAGCCTCGTTGCCCGCTGCGGCAGCTGGCGCAGCCGCGGGAGCAGCGGTTGGCGTTGCACCGATATCATCAGCGCTTTCTCCATCTTCCAGCAGGACTGCGATGGCGGTGTTGACTTTAACGCCTTCGGTTCCCTCAGGAATAAGGATCTTGCCGACGGTGCCTTCGTCAACGGCCTCGAACTCCATTGTTGCCTTGTCGGTTTCAATTTCGGCCAGCAGATCGCCCGAGGAGACGGTGTCGCCTTCCTTGACGAGCCATTTTGCAAGTGTGCCTTCCTCCATCGTCGGGGACAGGGCAGGCATCAGGATTTCGGTGGGCATTTCAGCGCTCCTCAATCAGAGTAATTTGGTCAAAGGGCGCCTTGGGGCGCCCGGTGCCGCGTGCGAGTGTCGCAATCGCAGCCTCGATTTTGTCTTTGTTCTCCGCCATCCAGACATAGGCGGTCTGGTGTGAGGGGCGCGCGCCGATCAAACGCATATCCGCCGCCAGTCGCTCGGGTATAAGCGCCCGCACGATGCGGTTGTCGATGTCAATCTCGACACGGTAGCATTCGGTTGCTGGATCGCGGCCCCTGATCTCCATTACCGGTAGGTCACCTGTTTCACCGCAGCGATCACCTCATCAGTGGTGATCAGCGCCAGCTTTTCGAGGTTCGCCGCATATGGCATCGGAACATCTTTGCCGGTGAGGGTGATGACCGGGGCGTCGAGATAATCGAACGCTTCCTGCATGACCACCGAGCTGATGTAGCTACCGACGGAACCTTGCGGCCAGCCTTCTTCGACAGTCACAAGACGGTTGGTTTTCATCACCGAGTTGATGATCGCACCGGTGTCCATCGGGCGGATAGTGCGCAGGTCGATCACTTCGGCGCTGATGCCGTCTTCGGCCAGTTTGTCTGCGGCTTCCAGCGCATATTGCATGCCGATGCCGAAGCTGACGATGGTCACGTCAGAGCCTTCGCGCCAGATGCGGGCCTTGCCCAGCGGGATGGTCAGGTCATCCACTTGCGGCACGTCGAAGGAGCGGCCGTAGAGGATTTCGTTTTCAAGGAACACAACCGGGTTCGGGTCGCGGATGGCCGATTTCAGCAAACCTTTGGCATCGGCTGCGGAATAGGGCATCACCACTTTGAGACCTGGCACCTGCATGTACCATGCGGCGTAGTCCTGCGAGTGTTGCGCGGCCACGCGGGCAGCGGCACCGTTAGGGCCACGGAATACGATCGGACAGCCCATCTGACCGCCAGACATATAAAGCGTTTTGGCGGCAGAGTTGATGATCTGGTCAATCGCCTGCATGGCGAAGTTGAAGGTCATGAACTCGACAATTGGTTTCAGCCCGCCAAAGGCCGAGCCGACGGCGATGCCGGTGAAGCCGTGTTCAGTGATCGGGGTGTCGATGACACGTTTGGCACCGAATTCATCGAGCAGGCCTTGAGAGATTTTATAGGCGCCCTGATATTCAGCGACTTCTTCGCCCATCAGATAGACATCTTCGTCGCCGCGCATTTCTTCGGCCATCGCGTCGCGCAAGGCCTCGCGTACGGTTTGCTGCGCCATCTCGGCGTCGGCAGGCCAATCGGGCGACAGGTCCACAACCGGAGCAGCGGGGGCTGCTGCGGCAGGAGCGGGGGCCTCAACCGCCGCAGGGGCGGCTTGGGCCTCCGCTGCGGCTGCGGGCGCAGCCACGGGCAGGGCGGAGGCGTCTTCACCATCTTCGACCAGGATCGCGATAGGGGTGTTTACTTTGACCCCTTCGGTGCCCTCGCTGATCAGAATCTTACCGACGATGCCTTCATCGACGGCTTCGAACTCCATCGTAGCCTTGTCGGTTTCGATCTCGGCCATGATGTCGCCCGAGGATACGGTGTCGCCTTCCTTGACCAGCCACTTGGCCAATGTGCCCTCTTCCATCGTGGGCGAAAGGGCGGGCATGAGAATTTCGGTTGCCATGTCTTATTCGTCCTCTCAGGCGTAGATATCAGTCCAGAGCTCGTCCAGCGAGGGCTCGGGGCTTTCTTTCGAGAATTCGGCGGCCTGATTGACGACCTCTTTGATCTCTTTGTCGATCGCCTTCAGGTCATCCTCGGTCGCGTGTTTGCCGGTTAGCAGCAGCTCGCGTACATGTTCGATCGGATCGCTTTGTTCGCGGACCTTCTGAACCTCTTCGCGTGTACGGTACTTGGCCGGGTCAGACATCGAGTGGCCGCGATAGCGGTAGGTTTTCACCTCGAGGATGTAGGGACCTTTGCCCGCACGGCAGTGGGCGACCGCTTTTTCACCTGCGGCTTTGACGGCCAGCACATCCATGCCGTTCACCATTTCGCCCGGTATTCCAAAGGCTTGGCCGCGGTGGTATATGTCGGCTGACGACGTCGAGCGCGCCTGCGCGGTGCCCATGGCGTATTGGTTGTTTTCGATCACGAATACCACCGGCAGCTCCCAAAGAGCTGCCATGTTGAAGGTCTCATAGACCTGACCCTGGTTGGCTGCGCCATCACCGAAATAGGTGAAGGTGACGCCGCCGTTCTCTTTATACTTGTCAGCAAAGGCCAAACCCGCACCCAGCGGAACCTGTGCGCCAACGATGCCATGGCCGCCATAGAAATTCTTCTCTTTCGAGAACATGTGCATCGAGCCGCCTTTGCCTTTGGACAGCCCGCCTTCGCGACCGGTCAATTCGGCCATTACGCCGCCCGGGTCCATTCCACAGGCCAGCATGTGGCCGTGATCGCGATAGGACGTGATGCGCTTGTCGCCTTCCTTGGCCGCGGCCTCAAGGCCGACAACAACCGCTTCCTGACCGATGTAGAGGTGGCAGAAACCCCCGATCAGACCCATGCCGTAGAGTTGACCTGCCTTTTCCTCGAATCGGCGGATCAGCAGCATCTCGCGGTAATATGTGGTCAGTTCTTCCGCAGAAACATTTGGTTTCTTTGTGGTTTTTCGCGCAGCCATAGTGGCGATCTCCCCCTTTCGGCAAGATAGTTTAGCGTTAAACTATCTCATAGAGCATTTCACACGTTCTGGCGAGTACTAATGTTACGCGAGGGCAGGATACGCGAGTTGCGGCCTGCCACAGCTTATCTTCCGGGCGTTAAGGTACAGAGATCCTTAGTCAAAAATTTCGTCAGCGGATAACGATCTCATCCGCGCGGATCATGCCGAGCACTGAGCGGGCCTGTTGATCCAGCAGATCGAGATCCAGATAGGTGTCTGACAGTCGGCGGGTCAGGTTTTCCATTTGTTCGATTTCGGCGTTCAGCTGCGCCAGATCGCGAGACAAAACATCGCGCTCGGCGGCAATCTCGACCCGGCGAAACAGACCGTAATCCCCTTGAACGGCGGCAAAGGTGAAATACACCCCCAGCATGAAGGCGATTGAGAAGAAAATGAAAGCCCCTAAACCGGGCCGATTGGAACGGGACACTGTGTTAACCGCCGTGTGAAATACTGCCTCAGAAACGCACCCTTTTTGGATGTCTCGACGCACTATGTCACAGGTGATTCGGGTTGTGAATCCCCTGAGTAGAAAAAGCTGAGACCTGAGGTTTGAGCGCTTATAGTTCCAGCGCAGCCACACCCGGCAAGGTCTTGCCTTCCATCCATTCAAGGAAGGCACCACCAGCAGTAGAGATATATGAGAAATCCGTTGCCGCGCCCGAGGCGTTCAGCGCGGCGACCGTGTCACCCCCGCCCGCGACCGAGGTCAGCTTGCCATCGCGGGTTAGTGCAGCCGCCTTCAGCGCCGCCGCATTGGTTGCGGCATCGAACGGGGTCAGCTCAAACGCCCCCAGTGGGCCGTTCCAAATCAGGGTCTGGCTTTTTTCCAGCACTTCGGACACGGCTGCGACGCTTTCGGGACCGGCGTCTAGGATCATCGAGTCAGAAGGGCACTGATCAGCGGGCAGCACCTGATGCGGCGCGTTGGCCTCGAACACTTCGGCCACGACGATGTCGCGCGGAAGGACGATCGTACAGCCAGCGGCTTCGGCCTTGCCGAGGATTTCGGCGGCGGTATCGGTCATGGCGTGCTCGGCCAGTGATTTGCCGACATCGATCCCCTGGGCCAGTAGGAATGTATTCGCCATGCCGCCACCGATGACCAGATAGTCAACCTTCTCGATCAGGTTGCCCAGCAGGTCCAGCTTGGTCGACACTTTGGCGCC
This sequence comes from Ruegeria sp. CG1, assembly GCF_056537265.1. NCBI lineage: Bacteria > Pseudomonadati > Pseudomonadota > Alphaproteobacteria > Rhodobacterales > Roseobacteraceae > Ruegeria > Ruegeria sp. CG1. The sequence continues at coordinate 271,556 of NZ_JBQFRF010000001.1, forward strand.
CCCGACAACCGCTGTGACAGGCCGCTTGGGCGCGCCCAGGGCGGCCTCAAGTGCGCTCAGTTCCTGCTGCATCAGGCGTCCGGCACAGGCGGGCAGCAGACGGGCCAGCGCCTCGGTCGAGCTGTGGGCGCGGTGCGCGGCCGAGAAGGCATCGTTGCAATAGATGTCGCCCAGCTTTGCCATGCCTTGGGCAAGTGGGACGCTGTTCTTGGTCTCCTCGGCATGGAAGCGGGTGTTTTCCAGCAGCAGAACCTCACCTTCCGCCAGGGCGGAGGCTGCGGTTTCAGCCTCATAGCCTACGCAATCATCGGCAAAGCGCACGGGAACCCCGAAAGCGGATTCAAGTGCTGGCACAAGCTGCTTCAATGACAGCTCGGGTACATGCTGACCACCGGGGCGTCCGAAATGGGCCAGCAGGATGGGTTTACCGCCTGCGGCGAGGATATCGCGCACGGTTGGCACGATCCGTTGAATGCGGGTGTCGTCGGTCACCACGCCATCCGCGACCGGTACGTTGATATCCACGCGCACCAGAACCCGCTTACCGCCAAGATCCATATCGTCCAGAGATTTCCAGCCCATCGCGCTCATCCTTGCCCATTGCATCCAGTTTCAGCGGTTCTTTTCCTGCATTTTGCGTTCAGGTCAATGCGTCACTTGGCATTCGCGCGCCCGCGTCATAGGTATTTGCGCAAGTTTCAAAGACAGGAGGGCCAGATGGCCGAGATCAAAGACCCCGAAAACACGATCATCATTGAGCTGAAAGACGGCAATGTCGTCATCGAATTGCTGCCTGATGTGGCCCCTCAGCACTCGGCTCGCATGAAAGAGCTGGCACGTGGTGGTGAATATGACAACGTCGCCTTCCACCGTGTGATCGACGGGTTCATGGCGCAAACCGGCGATGTGCAGCATGGCGACATGGAAGACGGGTTCAACATTCGTATGGCAGGCACCGGTGGATCGTCGCTGCCGAACGTACCTGCCGAGTTCTCGAAACTGCCTCATGATCGCGGCACGTTGGGTGCGGCACGCTCGGCCAACCCGGATTCGGCAAACTCGCAGTTCTTCATCAACTTCAAGGACAACCACTTCCTGAACGGCCAGTACACCGTTTATGGCCGCGTCATCGACGGGATGGAGCATGTGGACGCCATCGTACGCGGTGAACCGCCTGCAAGCCCCGACCGCATGATCAGCGTCAAGGTGGCCGCCGATGCATAAGCTGGCCGCTGTTTTTGCCCTTCTGGCCAGCCCTGCGCTGGCAACCGGGCTTGAGATTGAGATCGAGGGCGAGGGCGCCAATGGCACCGTCACCGTTGATCTATTCGAGGATATTGCACCCAAGCATGTAGAGCAGATCACCGCTCTGGCCGCTGCTGGTCAGTACGATGGGGTTGTGTTCCACCGTGTGATCGACGGCTTTATGGCGCAGACCGGCGATGTTGAGTTTGGCCGGGTCGGTGGCGACATGCGTCGTGCGGGTACGGGTGGATCGGATCGCCCTGATCTGCCTGCTGAGTTCTCGGATTTCAATTATGACCGGGGCGTCGTGGGTATGGCGCGGGCGCAGGACCCAGACAGCGCGAACTCGCAATTCTTCATTATGTTCGAGCCCGGCCCGTTCCTGAATGGTCAGTACACGGTTGTCGGTCAGGTGACAGAAGGGATGGACGTGGTCGATGCGATCAAGCGGGGCGATGGCCCTAATGGCGCAGTGATCGGACAACCGGATGCGATGAAAAAGGTCACGGTGACCGAATAAAAGAAAACCCCGGCGCGCTTCTGCGGGCCGGGGGTTCTTGATGCGGCCGGGTCAATCGTCGTCCGACATCGCCCGCCAGATCAGTGCGCCAATCGCACCGCCGATCAAAGGTGCCACCCAGAACAGCCAGAGCTGCGCCAGTGCCGGACCGTCAGCAAACAACGCCACGCCGGTTGACCGGGCGGGATTTACGGAGGTGTTGGTCACCGGAATCGAGATCAGGTGGATCAGCGTTAACCCCAAACCAATCGCAATCGGGGCGAACCCGGCAGGCGCGCCGCTGGAGGTCGCGCCGAGAATGATCACGATGAAGAACGCGGTCATGACGATTTCGATGATCAATGCGGACATCATCGAATAGCCTTCGGGTGACGCCTCGCCATACCCGTTCGAAGCAAATCCTCCGACACCTTCAAAGCCGGGCGCGCCACTGACGATCAGGTACAGCACCGCTGCTGCGGCGATCGCTCCGATCACCTGCGCGATCCAGTAAGGGATCAGATCTTTGGCATCGAACCGCCCTCCGATCATCAGCCCAAGACTGACCGCCGGGTTAAAGTGCCCGCCCGATATATGACCGACCGCATAAGCCATGGTCAGCACCGTTAGGCCGAAAGCGAACGAAACGCCCAGCCAGCCGATACCCACATCGGCCACACCTGCAGCCAGTACCGCGCTGCCACAGCCACCCAGTACCAGCCAGAATGTACCGAAGAATTCGGCCATGAGTTTTGATGACATGAAAAGCCCTCCAGAAATCAATGACTTTAAGGTTAATTCAAAAAACGCTTTTTGTGAAACTGTGAGAATGCGAGGGATTTTCCTTCAAGACACGTCAGATAGGGGGACTGTTAGGGAATATGCTTATTCCGGTGTGTTGGCGATTAAGAACGACACACTCGGCCCAACTTGCGTTTTTCTCCTTTGCGCCCCAATGTCCGGTATCGGTTGTGGGCTTGCGATGTGGCGGGGGTATCAAAGTGAAGTTCAAAAAGCTGTATTCGGATGCTCAAGGCGAAAGCCATTGGAAAGACATCGAAGTCGAACTTGAAGAGCAAAGCTTTGCACCACCTGCGAAAGCAATCGAGATTTCAAAGCCAGAAGCTGTCAAGCAAACCATGTTCTTGAGACTCAAGAAGGGTTGGGATGAGCCAATTCATCCCACACCTGTCGCTCAAAAGCTCATTTGTCTTTCTGGCTCAGTGCGCGTGACCGCGAGCGACGGGGAATTCAGAGATATTGGTCCGGGTGACGTCTGGCATATGGAAGACAAACACGGCAAAGGCCACCACACAGTTGTAACAAGCGATGATGATTTTCTTTCGATGATCGTGCAGTACGAGTAGCGGGAGCAGCGCAGACCAAGCCCTCCTGATCAACCAAGCGCATTGCGGCACTTGCGCGGTGTAAGGCCGCTTCGTCCCGCATTGAGGTCATTGTCAGATTTATACGAACACTCCAAAATAAAAAAAAACGCCGCAGGGTATCCTGCGGCGTTGCTGATTGGTCTTGCCGATAAGTGTTTACTGCTTCACTTCCGCCGCCGGGTTGGCACCCGATTTGCCGCTGCGGCCCGGGTTCAGCGGGTCGTCCTGACGCTGCACCGAACCTTCGAAATGCGCGCCGCTTTCAATGGCGATGGTCTTGTGAATGATGTCGCCTTCGACGCGGGCGGTCGAGGTCAGGCGGACCTTCAGGCCACGGACGCGGCCCACGATACGGCCGTTGACCACTACGTCATCTGCAGTGACTTCGCCCTTGATGGTGGCAGTCTCGCCGATGGTCAGCAGATGGGCGCGGATGTCTCCTTCGACGGTGCCCTCGACCTGGATATCGCCCGAGGTCTTGATGTTACCGGTGATGTGCAAATCCGAGGACAGCACCGATGCGGGTGGCTTGGGCTTGGGAGGGGTGCTGGCCTTTGTTTCAGCCGGTGCAGGTGTTGCCGGAGTGGCCGGAGCGGCTGGTTTTGCTGCCTCAGTCTCTTTCGATCCGGGTTCGTTGATTTTGCTCTTAGAAAACATTTCTCGCAGCCTTGATGTAAGTCATTGGGTTAACAGGTTTTCCGTTCACACGGACCTCGTAGTGCAGGTGTGTGCCGGTCGACCGTCCGGTGCTACCCATATCAGCTATATGATCCCCGCGCGAGACCCTTTGACCAACCTTTACGCGTACCTTGGTGTTATGAGCGTAAAGTGTCTCAATCCCAAAGGCGTGCTTGATCTTTACCAGCCGTCCGAAACCCGATTGCCAGCCTGCATGAGTGACAACACCATCAGCAGTCGCGAAGATATCGGTGCCCGAGGGGCCGGCGAAATCGGCGCCATTATGCATGCGGCGCCCGCCGGTTTTAGGGTCGCGGCGGGTTCCGTAGCCACTGGTATAACGGACAGCGGCGCGCACCGGGCTGGCGAAGGGGGCCTTTTCCGCAGCGATGCGATAGAGGTTCAGCTGGTCCATCTGTTCCAGCAGGATATTGGCGCGGATCTGGTCGGGGCTCAGCTCCTCACCGCGGGTGCTGAAGGATAAAGGGGTCAGCGGACCGCCCATACCGCTATATCCGCGCCGAACTTCGTCGAGGATACGATCTGTTGGCATGCCCGCGCTGCGGAACATCTTGTCGAGAGGTTCGACCGAGATCAGCATCGCCTCTTCCAACTGGCGGAAAATCTCGTCGCTGCGCTCCTGCATCAGGCGGATTTCAAGCTCGAGCTCGTCACGCTGGTCCAATGCGCCTTGCGCATCGGCAGCGATCTGGTCGCGCTGCGCCGCGGTCCGGGCCAGGGCATCGGTCATAAATGCCATCTGTTCCGGGTTTGCCGATGCCATCGCATAAGCCGCGTCCGCATCAGTGCTGGGTTGCAGTTCGGCCAGTTTGGTCCGCGCGTCTTCGCGCTGCTTCATAGTGGCACGCAGCGTGGTTTGGATCACCTCGATGCCGGTTTCCAACTCGCGCCGGCGGTTCTCGGATTCCAGCAATTCGGACTGCATGACCGAAATCTGTTCCAAAGCCGCGTTGAACCTGTCATGTGCAGCCAGAGCTTCGGCCGCACGCGCATCGCGCTCTTCCGACAGGATGTTCAGACGTTCTTGATAGGTCGCCTGATCGCGCTTGGCCTGTTCCCGGAAATTGCCCGATCCGATGCTGTCCATCAACAGAACTGACGTGGCAATCGCGGTCCAGGCGACCATCACCGACACACCGGCGACTGCAGCGATCTGAGTTTCAGAACTCAGTCGGATGAACCGCGTGTCGTTGTCAGATTTCAGAAAAACACGGCGCTCTGGAAAGTGCCGCTCGAGCAGTGAGTGTAGTTTAATTGCCAGACGTGTCCGCACGCGTCCTACCTCAATTGTCCCCATATCTCGGAGCCGGTCGTGAGTGAGTAGCCGCTCCTTGACGCGATTGCATAAAGCGGTCGAGGCATTCGGGCAAGTTTGTTAACCAATCAAGAGCTATGAACGGAGAATTACCGCACGTGATCGGCGAGAACTTGCCGATAGCGAGCATTTGCTGTCAGTCCGACACAACTCCGGGTGGTGGCAGGTCTTCGGTCAGGGGCCAATAGAAATCTGGCGGCAGTCCGGCCTCGGCCCGTTTCTCTTCGTTAAATGGTGGTTTCAGCGCGCCGTGGAAATAGCGGCGGACGAGGGCGTGGAATACATCCTTGGGGTCGGCATTCTCGCGCCCGCACAAGAAGTGGAACCATTTCGAGCCATAGGCGACGTGACCAACTTCCTCGGCATAAATCACTTCCAGTGCAGCGACTGCGTCGTCAGCCTTGGCCTTGCGGAAAATGTCGATCATTCCGGGGGTCACGTCCAGCCCACGTGCCTCAAGCACCATTGGGACGACGGCAAGACGACCCATAAGATCCTCGGCAGTGTCCTCGGCGGCGCGCCACATGCCTGCATGGGCGGGCAGGGCGCCATAATGGCTCCCCATCTGTTCGAGGCAGTCGCAGACCATCTCAAAATGGCGCGATTCTTCTTCGGCGCATTTCACCCAATCGTCATAGAAGCCGATGGGCATGGGCACATGGCCAAACCGGGCAATGATATCCCAATGCAGATCCACGGCGTTCAACTCTATATGAGCGACAGCGTGCAACAGTGCGATGCGGCCGGCCTCGGACCCCGCCCTTCGGCGCGGTACATCACGAGGCGACAACAGTTCGGGCTTTTCAGGTCGCGCAGGGTATAGCGGTGGCTTTGCGGTGCCCACTTCGATCTTGGGCGCGTCGCCTTGCCGGGCTGCGAACCAGGCAGCGGCGTATCGTTTGGACAGGGCGGTTTTCTCGCGACCGACTGATGTGGTCAAAACCTCGGTCGCCATTTCGGTCAGTGTTTTTGACACGCTTGCCCCCTTACGCTTCACTCCGCGCGGGTCATACCCTTGATGCCCGCGCGGGTCGAGAGGGCTAGAGCGCGCGTGCGGCCTCCAACACTTCGTCCACATGACCCGGCACTTTCACCTTGCGCCAGACGCGGGCGATTTTTCCATCCGCATCAATCAGAAAGGTCGAGCGTTCGATCCCCATGGATTTGCGTCCGTACATGTTCTTTTCGACCCAGACGCCATAATCTTCGCACACGCTCTGACCCTCATCGGACAAAAGCGGCGTCGTAAGGCCGTGCTTGGCGACAAATTTGTCATGCTTGGCCACGGTATCGCGCGAGATGCCGAAAACGTTAGCACCCGCATCCGCAAAGGCTTGTAGTTGTTCCGAGAAACCGATGGATTCCTTGGTGCAGCCCGGCGTATCATCGCGGGGATAGAAAAACAGAACGACCGCGCGGCCACGTTGTTCCGACAGGGTCACCTCGCCGCCGCCGTCGCGAGGCAGTGTAAAGTCGGGTGCGATGTCTGAGACTTCGGGCATATTCAAACTCCGGCTGAGAAATTAACGGTTGCCGCATATCATAGGGCTCCGTTGACAGGTTGAAAGGCGTGAGACGCAAATTGGTCCGGCAAGAACAGCAGGATGACACGAAGGCGGATAAGAAACCCCGCCGTCGGTCGCGGCGTCGGACCGCAGGGCTGTGGACATTGCGCGGTGTCTTCATCCTTGGATTTCTGGCACTGGTCACCGGCTTTATGGTTGTCGGCCAGCGCATGCACGCGCCGGATTGGTTGCGCGACCGGGTCGAGGCGCGCCTTGATCAGACATTGGGTGGCGTCAAAGTTCGGTTCGGCGATGTCAGTTTCATCATTCATGAAGGCTGGCGTCCGCGATTGCGACTGACCGATGTTCGTATCAGCGATGCGGACGGACGGCAGATTGCCGAAGTGTCCGACCTGCGGGCCAGCCTGTCGATGCGCCCGCTGTTGCGCGGGCATGTGCGCCCGAAGCGGATCATATTGCAAGGCGCGCACATTGCACTGACACGGGGTGTCGATGGAGCGCTGTCGCTGACGGTCGGTGCCGGAAGTGCGCCGGTCGGTCAGGCCCGGAACCTGGCGCAGCTGATTGAATCATCGGACGAGGTGTTCCAGGCGCCTATTTTGTCAGCCCTGACCTCGGTCGAACTGGATGCAATTACGCTGGACTATCAGGACCTGCGGTTGGGCCGGTCCTGGGTGCTGGACGGCGGGCGTATTCAGGCCAACCGCAGCGCGGGTGAGGTTCGTCTGGCCACCAATTTCTCGGTGCTGGCCGGTCGCGATTATGTCAGCACGATCGAGGCCAACTATACCAGTTTGCTGGGCAGTCCCGCTGCGCAGTTCGGCATCTCGATCACCGATCTTCCCGCCGAGGATATCGCAGGCCACAGCCCGGCGCTGGCATGGATGCAGGTACTTCGCACACCGATCTCAGGTGCTTTGAGGGGTGGCATTGATACTGAGGGCGCGCTGGGGCCGGTCTTTGCCACGTTGAATCTGGGTGCAGGCGCCGTGCAGCCCACGCCTGAAACAACACCGATCAAATTCGACGCGGCGCGGACGTATTTTACCTACGACCCGAAACAACAGGCGCTGGATTTCAATGAAGTCTCGATCCAGTCTGCCTGGGGTACGGTGCAGGCAGATGGCAAGGCCTTTCTACATGGGGTCAAAGCTGGCGGGTTGGACAGTATGTCGGGGCAGTTCCGCCTCAGCGGGATTGAGATCAACCCGGCCAATCTGTTCCCCGAAGCACTGAATCTGACGCGGGCCGATGTTGATTTCCAGATGAAACTTGCGCCGTTCCGTATACAGCTGGGGCAAATGACGGTTGAAGACGGTGCACATCGCGCACGGCTCAGCGGGTCTCTGGCTGGTTTGACCGACGGCTGGGTCGCAGCCATTGATGCACAGATTGATCGGATGAGCTCTGATCAGCTGTTGAACTACTGGCCCGAACGACTTGCCCCGAAACCGCGCCTTTGGGTCACCGACAACCTCTATCACGGAGAAATGTCCGATCTGGATTTCGCCCTGCGTCTACGGCCCGGCGAAAAGCCGGACATCTATGCGGATTTCGAATTCGACGAGACCGAGATTCGGTTCGCCAAGACGTTGCCAACTATCCAAGACGCGCAGGGGCAGGCCAGCCTGCTCAACCGGCGCTTTACCGTCTCGGCGCAAAAGGGGATTGTGATCGCGGATGAAGGAGGTACCGTTGATGCCTCGGGCACCTCGTTCATCATCCCCGATACCGGCATCAAAAAAACCACCCCGGCCATTGCGCGGATTAAGGCCAGCGGCAGTGTAACCGCAGCCATGTCATTGCTGGACCGCCCGCCGCTGCAACTGTTGACCAAGGCCAATCTGCCGGTGGATCTGGCCGACGGTCAGGTCAGTCTGAGTGGAACGCTTTCCTTGCCGCTGATCAAGGGCCTGAAGCTGGAAGATACCAGGTTCCATTTCATTGGCGAGTTGTCGAATTTGGACAGCAGCAAGCTGGTACCCGGATTTGAAGTCAGCGCAGACCGATTGGACCTGAGCGGCGACCAGACGCAAGTGGCCATCCAGGGCGAGGGGCTGTTTGGTGTTGTACCGGTTGAAGCGCTTTGGCGGCAGCCGATCGGAGGCGAAACCCCGCAGCAAAGCGAATTGACAGGTCAAATCGAATTCTCCCCGCGTCTGATGGAACAAATCAATGCCGGACTGCCGCGCGGCATGTTGACCGGAGAGGGGATCGCCGATTTCAGCCTGAGTCTTGGTGCGGGTGAGCCCCCGCGCTTGTCCGCACAATCCGATCTGGTTGGTGTCGCGCTGGCGATCCCTGAGCTTGGATGGCGCAAATCAGCCAGCACTGGCGGCTCTCTGACTGCCGAGGCCACGCTGGGCGCTCAGCTAAGTGTCGATTCCCTTCGGATCAACGCTGCTGGTCTGCGGACAACTGCAGCGATCTCGTTCCGGGATGGCGGGTTCGAAAGGGTACGGTTCAGCACGTTCGAACTGGGCGACTGGCTTGCAGTTCCGGCGGAATTGATTGGGCGTGGTGCCGCGCTGCCAGATATCCGTGTGTTGGGCGGCGTGCTTGATCTGGGAAAATCCACCATCGGTGAGGGAGGTAGCAGCGGTGGTGCTGCCGGGCCCGGGCCAAAGCTGGATGTGAAGCTGGACCGACTACAAGTCACTGAATCCGTTGCGTTGACCGGGTTGACTGGCTCGTTTCAAACCACTGGCGGATTGACCGGCAGCTTTGCCTCGCAAGTCAATGGCGGTGCAGCGATCCGCGGTCAGGTCACCCCGCGCGCGTCCCGATCTGCGGTTGGTCTAACCTCGGACGATGCGGGGGCAGTTCTGCGATCAGCGGGGGTTCTGACGCAGGCACGCGGTGGAACAATGCAATTGCAGCTGGATCCGATCGCGGAGCCTGGAAACTATGACGTCGACCTGAAAATCAAAAATACGCGGATCACGGACGCCCCGGCCATGGCAGCGATATTGAACGCGATCAGTCTGGTGGGGTTGCTGGATGAAATGGCGGGGCAAGGTATTTTCTTCGCAGCCATCGACAGCAAAATGCGTATCACTCCGACCGAGGTGAAAGTGCTGAGCGGTAGTGCCGTGGGGCCATCAATGGGGCTGTCCTTTGACGGTACGGTCGACACTGTAGCCGGGATGCTGAACCTGCGCGGCGCGATTTCACCGATCTATCTGGTCAATGCTATTGGCAGCGTTCTGACCAAAAAGGGGGAAGGTATCTTTGCCTTCAACTACACTTTGTCCGGACCGCTGTCCGACCCGCAAGTTTCGGTCAATCCTCTGTCTGGTCTCGCACCTCTGTTTCTGCGCAACCTGTTGCGCGAGCCTGCGCCAACGGTCTCGGATGGCCCGAATGCCACACCGGATCGATCTGGCGAACCCAATCCCGCCTTTCAGACACGGGGTGAGGATCGCTGATCTGAGCTGTGGCCGAATCTGTCGGGCCGATGTATGGCGCGGCCATGAAACTCAGCGACTTTGACTTCCACCTGCCCGAACACCTGATTGCCACGCGTCCCGCCAGCCCGCGCTCGTCCGCGCGACTGCTGCTTGCGCAGGGTGATGCGATTCAGGATCGGCATGTGTTCGATCTGCCGGACATATTGCAGCCCGGGGACCGTCTGGTGCTGAACGACACCCGCGTCATTCCCGCTCGCCTCAGCGGTCGCCGCCACCGTGACAGCGCGCAAGGGCCGGTATCTGCCGCGATTGAGGCGACGTTGCTGGACCCGCAATCTGATGGTTGCTGGGCCGCGCTGATCAAGCCGCTTAAGAAGATCAAACCGGGCGAAGAGATCGTATTCTCAGACGATCTGAGCGCAACCCTGGACCGAGTTGCCGATGGCCAAGCCTATCTGCGCTTCAACCTGACCGGAGAGGATTTCGATCAAGCGTTGGAGCAGGCCGGCGCGATGCCGTTGCCTCCCTACATCGCAGCGAAACGCGCGGCGGATGAACAGGACAAGACCGACTACCAAACTGTGTGGGCGCGAAACTCCGGAGCCGTAGCGGCCCCAACCGCGTCCTTGCATTTTGATGATGCGCTTTTGCAGGCGCTATCGGAGCGCGGTGTCGAGTTCACGCATGTCACGCTGCATGTGGGGGCAGGCACATTTCTGCCGGTCAAAGTGGAAGACGTGACCTCCCACAAGATGCACGCCGAATGGGGACGGGTCAGCGCGCAGGCCGCTGCCGAGATTGCGGCGACCAAAGAAGCGGGCGGGCGCGTTATCCCGGTGGGCACAACCGCCCTTCGACTGATCGAAAGCGCGGCACGCTGCGGCCGGATCGCGCCGTGGGAAGGCGAGACCGATATCTTCATATACCCAGGTTTTGAATTTCATGTCACTGATGCGCTGATGACCAACTTCCACCTGCCGAAATCCACATTGCTGATGCTGGTTTCGGCGTTGATTGGGCAGGATCGGATCAAGTCGGTCTATGACCACGCTATCGCAGAAGAATATCGCTTTTTCTCATACGGCGACGCGTCTCTGCTGATACCATAGTCGTATCTTGGCCATCTGAGCCCTTACAATGTCGTAGACAAGCGCGACGTGCTTCGTCATTGACGGCAAAGCGGACAAAACACACCGGCAATTTTGGATAGGCAGAATGCTTCAGGTTCTTTCCAGCGCTTGGGCGCTTCTTCTGGGAATGGGGTTGCTGATGGTCGGCAACGGCCTGCAGGGCACGTTGCTGGGGGTGCGTGGGGAGATCGAGGGATTCTCGACCCTAGAGATGTCCTTTGTGATGTCGGCCTATTTCCTTGGGTTCCTTGGCGGCTCGCGTCTGGCACCTGAAATGATCCGCCGCGTGGGGCACGTGCGCGTGTTTGCGGCGCTGGCCTCGTTTATCTCGGCTGTCATGATCATGTATCCGATGCTGACCGATCCAATTGCATGGTCGATTGGCCGCGTGATTATCGGGTTCTGTTTTTCGGGCGTGTATGTGACTGCTGAAAGCTGGCTGAACAATGCCGCAAACAACGAGAACCGAGGGCAGGCGCTGTCGCTTTATATGATGGTGCAGATGACAGGTGTGGTGAGTGCCCAGGCCTTGTTGCTGGTCGGTGACCCGGCAGGATATGAGACCTTTGTCATCGCTTCTATACTGGTTTCGATCTCATTTGCGCCTATTCTGCTGTCCATTTCTCCGACCCCGGCGTTCGATACCACCAAACCGATGACATTGCGCCAGCTGATGGAAACATCGCCGCTGGGCTGCGTCGGCATGTTCTTGCTTGGCGGGATATTTTCAGCGCAATTCGGGATGAGCGCCGTTTATGGCGCTCAGGTTGGATTGAGTCTGGTCGAGATTTCGACCTTCGTAGCGGTGTTTTATATCGGCGCCGTAGTCCTGCAATATCCGTTGGGCTGGATGTCCGACAGAATGGACCGCCGTCTGCTGATCATGCTGGTGGCCGCTGTTGGTGGGGTAGGCGCCGTGATAGGCATGATACTGGGCGTCACTTTCACCATGCTTCTCGTAGCTGCCTTTATCATCGGCGGCATGACAAGCCCGCTCTATTCTCTGTTGATCGCGTATACCAATGACTACTTGGAGTATGACGATATGTCGGCGGCTTCGGGCGGTCTGGTTTTTATTAACGGCTTGGGCGCTATCGCAGGTCCAATTATCACCGGTTGGCTAATGGGGGCTGGCGTGCTCGGCCCACAAGGCTTTTTCCTGTTCATCGCGGCGCTGATGTTCATCATGGCCGCCTATGCGGCCTATCGTATGACCCAGCGCGTCTACAAACCCGTGGATGAAACCGGATCGATTGCCCCGATTTACCCGACATCTTCGCCCGTTGCTCTGGAAGTTGCGCAAGAGGTCGCCATAGAGGCAGCCCAGGACGAGCAGGATACGCAAGAACCCGCCTGAGCGCCGGAAATGTGACTTTTGTGTTGCAATATGTTACTGTCACAAATCTGTAAAAGTGATTTTAATGACGTTACGTCCTGGGGAGGGCAATTACGGAGTCTAGGGCAATGGTAGGTCCTGAAGAAGTATTGAGTTTTTGGTTAGATGAGGTTGGCCCCGAGGGGTGGTACCTGCAGGATGAAGCGCTGGATGCGCGGATCCGGGATAAATTTCTTTCAACATGGGAAGCCGCGTGTGAGGGTAAATTCTCGCTTTGGCTGACCTATCCTAGCGGTTCGCTGGCCTATATTATTCTTATGGATCAGTTGCCTCGCAACATGTTCCGGGGAAGCAAACAGGCCTTTGCATCGGATCGGGCGGCACTGGCTGCAGCGAAATGCGCGGTCGACAAAGGCTGGGATCTTAAGATCGACGAACCGGCGCGGCAGTTCTTTTATTTGCCGATGATGCATTCGGAAAATCTGTGCGATCAGGAGCGCTGTGTGCGCCTTATGATCGAACGGATGCCGGAAGGCGGCGAGAGCAATCTGCTTCATGCGCGCGCTCATCGTGAGGTGATCCGCAAGTTCGGTCGTTTCCCGTATCGAAACGATGCGCTGGAACGCGCGACCACTGAACACGAAGCCGCATATGTCAGTAATGGCGGATATGGTTCGACTGTGCGCGAGTTGCAGGCCGCGACCTAGGTCGCGGGCTCACAGCCTTTTAGGATCAGAAGGCGGTCGGTGACAGTGTCGGCGGATGTCGTGATGGCATAGTCGATCAAGTCTTCTGGTTTTTCGACCAGGCCCGCCAATCGGGTCTGAGTGTCTTCCAGCTTCCCCTCCAGATCACCCAAACGTCGCAATGCCGCATTCAACTGTTGGCGTGTGACCGCATCGAGCTGCGTGCCCTGACTGCCAAGGGTCGCAAGATCGCTGCGCAACGCGGCCAGTTCCCCACGAATTCCCTGCGCCTGATCTCGTAGCGGCGCCACGACCTGCAGGTTCTCAGCAAACCCGACCCGGATCTGATCGACAGACTGCGCAAGTTTCCACCCCAAAAACAGGCATAAAGCCAACAATATCAATGTCGCGTTCAAAAGAGCGAGCAGTAAATCTTTGAGCGTTTTAGCCATGATACGCCTTTCGAAAATCGGGAAGGTCAAAAACTGGTAGTGCATATTCTTCAGTTCTAGCCTTTGCGGTAACGTGGGTATAGGCTGAATTCAGCTCCAAATACCTGATTTGACCCCGCGTCACATATGTCGCGGGCTCTGATGTTGATGCGTTGTAAAAAATAGTTTAACGGTAAACTAGTTTTTGAACTGACCTGTGCCGAGAGGGAAACATGGCTGCACAATCTTATGATCTGATCGTAATCGGGGCTGGCCCCGGTGGCTATGTAGCCGCTATTCGCGCGGCGCAACTGGGCCTGAAGACCGCTGTTGTCGAGCGCGAACATCTGGGTGGTATCTGCCTGAACTGGGGCTGTATCCCGACAAAGGCACTACTGCGGTCATCGGAAGTGTTCCACCTGATGGAGCGTGCCAAGGATTTTGGCTTGAAAGCAGACAAGGTCGGCTACGATCTGGATGCGGTTGTGAAGCGCTCGCGCGGTGTTGCCGCGCAGTTGTCCGGCGGCATAGGTCATCTGCTGAAAAAGAACAAAGTCGCTGTTGTCATGGGTGAGGCATCGATCCCCGCCAAGGGCAAGGTCAGCGTCAAAACAGACAAAGGCACGGAAGACCTAACCGCGAAGAATATCGTTCTGGCCACCGGTGCCCGGGCGCGCGAACTGCCGGGCCTTGAAGCGGATGGCGATCTGGTCTGGACGTACAAACACGCGCTGCAACCGCCGCGGATGCCCAAGAAACTGCTGGTCATCGGCTCGGGTGCGATCGGGATCGAATTCGCCAGCTTCTATAACACTTTGGGCGCGGACACGACCGTGGTCGAGGTGATGGATCGAGTGCTGCCTGTCGAAGATGCCGAGATCAGTGCATTTGCCAAGAAAGCTTTCACCAAGCAGGGCATGACCATCATGGAAAAGGCGATGGTTAAACAATTGGACCGCGCCAAGGACAAGGTGACTGCGCATATCGAGGTGAAAGGCAAGGTTGAGAAACACGATTTTGACACGGTGATCTCGGCCGTGGGCATCGTCGGCAATGTGGAAAACCTCGGGCTTGAAGCCTTGGGTGTGAAGATCGACCGCACGCACGTGGTCACCGATGAATACTGCCGCACTGGGGTAGACGGGCTTTACGCTATAGGTGATATCGCCGGGGCGCCCTGGCTGGCACACAAAGCCAGCCACGAAGGCGTGATGGTCGCGGAACTGATCGCGGGCAAACACGCACATCCGGTCAAGCCTGAAAGCATCGCGGGCTGCACTTATTGCCAGCCTCAGGTCGCTTCGGTTGGGTATAGCGAAGCCAAGGCCAAAGAGCTGGGCTATGACATCAAGGTCGGACGCTTCCCGTTCATCGGCAACGGCAAGGCCATCGCGCTTGGTGAGCCCGAGGGACTGATCAAGACCGTCTTCGATGCCAAGACTGGGGAACTGCTAGGTGCACACATGATCGGTGCCGAAGTCACAGAGCTTATTCAGGGCTATGTGGTCGGTCGCCAGTTGGAAACCACTGAAGAAGACCTGATGAACACCGTCTTCCCGCATCCGACGCTGTCTGAAATGATGCATGAAAGCGTGCTGGATGCCTATGGACGCGTGATCCACATGTAAGGACAGGGGGCTCTGCCCCCGCCGCGGCAAGCCGCGACTCCCCCGAGATATTTATAGCCAGATGAAGCAGGGGATCCGTACTTCATCTGGCCGAAAATACCTCGGAGCGCGAGGCAGAGCCTCGCAAAGGATCCTCATTTATTTATTGCTTCCAATATACGGGCCCACGAGCGGATGCCTCTGTGGAAGCTTTTGACGTCGTATTTCTCGTTCGGCGAGTGGATGGCATCATCGTCATTGGCATACCCAACCAGCATCGAATCCAGCCCCAACACTGTATTGAAATATCCAACCACTGGGATTGATCCGCCCATCCCGGTGAAAACGGCCTCGCGATTCCACTCGTCCGAAAGTGCTCCGCGGGCCGCTTCGAATTCTGGGCGGCTAAGGTTCATCACCGAAGCAGGAGAGCCTTCGAGATCACTGTCCCAGACCACTTTAGCATCCGTGGACAGGCGCTCTTCGACATGTTTGCGGATCCTTTTGCGGAGCGCGTCCGGGTCCATGTCGCCGACCAGGCGGCAGGTGATCTTGCAATGTGCCTCGGACGGGATAACGGTTTTGGAGCCCGCGCCGTTGTAACCTCCCCAAAGGCCATTCACTTCGAGCGTGGGTCGCGCCCATTGTTGTTCCAGCGTGGAATAGCCTGTTTCACCGTGCGGCTCGGTATAGCCAACCGAATTCAGGTATTCCGTTTCATCGAACCCGCAATTCTCCCATTGGCGCAACTGCTCGGCCGGGACTTCGTGTACGCCTTCGTAAAAACCTTCGACTGCGACGCGGCCGGTTTCTTCATCATAGAAGGATGCGACGATGCGCGACAGTTCCCGCAGCGGGTTCAGACCCGGCCCGCCATAGTGGCCCGAATGCAGGTCAATGCGGGGACCGATGATTGTGAATTCATCCTTGAGCATGCCGCGCAATTGCGACGCTATCGAAGGCACCCCCCGCGACACCATCGAAGTATCACAGACCAACGCGAGATCCGCCTGAAGCTCGGATTTGTTTGCTTTGAGAAATGGCACGAGCGAGGGCGACCCGGATTCTTCCTCACCTTCGAAGAAAAACGTGATGCGGCAGGGCAGGGTGCCATGCACTGCTTTCCAGGCGCGGCAGGCCTCGACGAAGGTCATCAGTTGGCCTTTGTCGTCAGAAGCGCCGCGCCCGCGTATCACCTGTCCGTGTGGAGTGTCTTCCAAAGCCGGATCGAAAGGATCGCGTGTCCACAGCTCCAGCGGATCGACAGGTTGCACATCATAGTGCCCATAGAACAGAACATGCGGCCCACCGCTGTCCTCACCGACATGGCCAACGACCATGGGATGTCCCGGAGTTTCGCGCTTTTCGGCTGCAATACCGATACTTTTCAGATCCGCCACCAGCCAATCGGCAGCCTGGTCGACTTGGTCCTTGAAGGCCGGGTCAGTCGAGATGGAGGGAATGCGCAGAAACTCCATCAGGCGGTCGATGGAGGTGGTCAGATCGGTATCGATCCGGCTCAGTACAGCGTCAAGCGACATAGGGGTCTCCTGGGAAGGTCTTGAAATTGGGCAGAGCCTATCAGCATGGGCGGTACCGTCCAGCAGGTTTCTGTGCTGGATCTGGGGAAAAGGCCTGCGGCGTTTCCTCGCGTCTTGTGGTCGTAACTTTGCTTGTCGGTTTAGGCGTTTGGCGTTATTTGATGCAAATCAAAGTTGGGTTCGGCTGTTCGGCTGTAGGCCAGTTGGACAGATGAACGCGACGCCATACTTCCAGCCCGGCTTGTGAAGTGGCGAAAAAAGTCGCCCGGGGCTATAATAACCGGGCATCCAAGGAGGGTCCGTTGGACTATACTGCTCAGATCGATACAGCGATTGCCAGGCTGCATGACGAAGGACGTTATCGGACCTTTATCGATATTGAACGTCGGAACGGTCATTTTCCGCATGCGGTACGGACTTGTCCCGATGGTTCGCAGCAGAACATCACCGTGTGGTGTGGCAATGATTATTTGGGCATGGGTCAGAATCCTGTTGTTTTGGAGGCCATGCACGAGGCGGTGGAGGCC
Organism: Ruegeria sp. CG1; assembly: GCF_056537265.1. Classification (NCBI taxonomy): domain Bacteria; kingdom Pseudomonadati; phylum Pseudomonadota; class Alphaproteobacteria; order Rhodobacterales; family Roseobacteraceae; genus Ruegeria; species Ruegeria sp. CG1. The sequence goes on from NZ_JBQFRF010000001.1 coordinate 288,896, forward strand.
GCAGGCGCAGGCTCGGGCGGGACGCGCAACATTTCAGGCACGACAGTCTATCACAAACGGCTGGAAGCTGAATTGGCGGACTTGCACGGCAAAGAAGCCGCACTGCTATTCACCAGTGCCTATATCGCCAATGACGCGACACTCAGCACTCTGCCAAAACTGTTCCCCGGCCTGATTATATATTCCGATGCACTGAACCATGCGTCGATGATCGAAGGCGTGCGCCGCAACGGGGGTGCCAAACGCATCTTCCGCCACAATGACGTGGCACATCTGCGTGAGTTGCTGGAGGCTGATGACCCTGCAGCCCCCAAGCTGATCGCGTTTGAGTCGGTCTATTCGATGGATGGCGATTTCGGACCCATTGAAGAGATTTGCGATCTGGCCGATGAATTCGGTGCTTTGACCTATATTGATGAGGTTCACGCGGTTGGCATGTACGGCCCCCGCGGCGGGGGCGTAACCGAGCGTGATCGGTTGGCGCATCGCATTGACATCATCAACGGAACGCTTGCCAAAGCCTATGGTGTCATGGGCGGCTACATCGCGGCGAGTGCCAAGATGTGTGACGCCATCCGGTCCTATGCGCCGGGCTTCATCTTCACTACCTCGCTGCCACCTGCGGTTGCGGCAGGGGCGGCAGCCTCGGTGGCCTATCTCAAGCGCGCGCCTGAACTGCGCGAGCAGCACCAGACCCAGGCCAGCATTCTTAAGCTGAGGCTGAAAGGGCTTGGCATGCCTCTGATTGATCACGGCAGCCACATTGTGCCGGTGATCGTTGGCAACCCCGTCCACACCAAGAAGTTGAGCGATATGCTGCTGGATGACTATGGTATCTATGTGCAGCCAATCAATTTCCCGACCGTTCCGCGCGGCACCGAACGTCTGCGGTTTACGCCATCTCCGGTGCATGGACCCGACGAAATGAACCGTCTGGTGCAGGCGATGGACGAACTTTGGTCACATTGTGCGCTAAATCGCGCCGAACTTGCTGGTTAACCTCACGCTAAAGTGTGCAACGAGTTTGCTGCGTGTTAAGCTTACGCTAACAAAAGAAGCGGACGAATCGTTATAGGGGCGATTCGACGTTTGCGCGTAACACGCGACAGGCAAAGATGGGGCAGCAGGAATGATTGGGCGCAGATCACAGCGCGATTCCGAAGAAGACATGGACGTCAGACCCAAGGGTTTTGATGACTATGAGGTACGGCTTGGCGATGTCATGCGCGGCGAACGTGCAACGATGGGCAAGTCGCTTCTGGATGTGCAGCGTGAACTGCGAATCAAAGCCAACTACATCGCCGCCATCGAAAATGCAGATCCCGATGCCTTTGACACACCCGGCTTCATCGCCGGGTATGTGCGTTCATATGCCCGCTATCTGGGCATGAACCCCGATGAGACTTTTGCGACCTTCTGTCAGGAAAGCGGTTTCGAGGTTGCGCATGGCATGTCGGCCGAGGCGTCGGTGGTCAAAAAAGCGCAAGGTGGTTTGCCCTCACGCGGGCCGATGGGACGTGATCCGTTTGTCTCGCCCAGTACGCCTTATATTCCGGGCCGCGAATCCGTAGTCAGCCAGATTGAACCGCGTGCTATTGGATCGACGCTGGTGCTGTTGGCCGTCATTGGCGGCATCGGTTATGGGGGCTGGTCGGTTCTGAACCGCATTCAGCAGGTGCAGGTCAGCCCGGTTGAGCAGGCCCCCGTCGTGCTTACAGACCTTGATCCGCTGGATGCCGCCCAGGCCCGGCCCGAGGGAACCGAACTGGCCAGCGCCGAGGTGCCAAGCTCTGAAGCGCTGGATCGTCTGTATCGTCCGCAGGCGCTTGATGTGCCGGTGCTGGTGGCGCGGGATGCGCCGATTTCCACCCTTGATCCGCGCAGTGTCGGAACGTTCCGCGCGCCTGAACCTCCGCAAATCAAAGTGACCGAAGTGCATACGGTTGAACGCCCGGCCTTGCCTCAAGTGGTTGAAAAGCTGGATACGACGCTGAAGATCGTGGCCGTGAACCCCGCTTGGATGCGTGTCACGGCAGCCGATGGCAGCGTGATTTTCGAAGGAACTCTGGGCACCGTTGAGCAGGGCAGCACGTTCGAGGTGCCGCTCACCGAGGAACCCCCGCAACTGCGAGCAGGAGCTGCAGGGTCGGTCTATTTCTCGATGAATGGCGAACATTTTGGTCCTGTGGGCGCGCCGGGCACGGTGGCCAAAGGTGTTGTTCTGTCAAAAGATGCCGTTGCAGAAACCTTCGCAGTTGCCGATCTTGAGGCCGATCAGAACAGCGCACTCAAGCAACTGGTGGCCGAGTTGCAGACCGAGGCGGCAGAAGCGCCCACCGAGTGATCTTGGCATTGCTCCCCAAGGGATGGCGAACTATCTAAGGGTCAATTCAGGCTGATCCGGATCGATCCTCATGTCGCTCAATCACGTGCGCCCTTGGCGCAATATCTATCGCCGCAAATCCCGCCAGATCATGGTCGGCAATGTGCCCGTCGGAGGTGACGCACCGATTGCCGTGCAGACCATGACCAACACGCTGACCACCGACGTGGCTGCGACCGTGGCACAGGTGCAGGCGGCAGCAGAGGCGGGGGCGGATATCGTGCGGGTCTCGGTCCCGGATGAGGCCTCGTCAAAAGCGCTGAAAGAGATCGTGCGCGAAAGCCCTGTTCCTATCGTGGCTGATATTCATTTCCACTACCGTCGCGGAATCGAATCCGCCAAGGCCGGTGCGGCCTGTCTACGGATCAATCCGGGCAATATCGGCGATGAAAAACGGGTGAAAGAGGTCATCAAAGCCGCGCGAGACCACAATTGCTCGATCCGGATCGGGGTGAACGCAGGGAGCCTGGAAAAGCACCTGCTTGAGAAATACGGCGAGCCGTGCCCCGAAGCGATGGTCGAGAGCGGGTTGGAGCATATCCGTATTCTCGAAGACAACGACTTTCACAATTTCAAGATCAGTGTGAAGGCCAGCGACGTATTCCTGTCAGCGGCGGCTTATCAGGGCATTGCCGAGGCGACGGATGCGCCCATCCATCTGGGCATCACCGAGGCCGGAGGGCTGGTCAGCGGCACCATCAAATCGGCCATCGGTCTGGGCAATCTGCTGTGGATGGGCATTGGCGACACGATCCGCGTCAGCCTGTCTGCTGATCCGGTGGAAGAGGTCAAGGTCGGCTATGAGATCCTGAAATCTCTGGGCCTGCGCCATCGCGGCGTGAACATCATCTCATGCCCCTCCTGCGCGCGACAGGGTTTTGACGTAATCAAAACGGTTGAGGCGTTGGAGCATCGCTTGGAACACATCAAGACACCCATGAGCCTGTCGATCATCGGCTGTGTCGTGAACGGTCCGGGTGAGGCGCTGATGACCGATGTCGGTTTCACCGGTGGCGGGGCAGGCTCGGGCATGGTCTATCTGGCAGGCAAAGCCAGCCACAAGATGTCAAACGACCAGATGATTGATCACATCGTTGAAGAGGTCGAAAAGAAGGCAGCAGAGCTGGATGCGGCAGCTGAAGCTGCTGAGTAACAAGGCCTATGCAACAGGCATTTGCTGTGTTGCGCAGTGAATGCCGCCGCCCAGCTCGCCCAATACGTCGACATTCAATGCAATGATCTCGCGCCCGGGGTAGTGACGAGCTAGGGCCATCTGTGCAATCTCATCGGTTTCGCGGTCTCCGAACTGGGCCATCACGATGCCGCCATTACAAACATAGTAATTCGCATAAGATGCCACGAATTCGGGATCGTTAACTCGGCGCCTATTGGGTTCAGAGATCACCACAACCTGCAATCCTTCGGCGACGAGACGGTCATGAGTATCAAGGGCCGCGACATGAAACGGATCATCCATATCCGGCTCGTCTGGCAGGTTGATCAAAACGCGCCCAGGGCCGGTGAAGCGCGCCAGACTGTCGATGTGGTAATCGGTGATATCCTCGCCCCAGACCCCATCAGACCAGACCATGCGGTCAGCCCCATAGGCTGCCAGTAATCGGGATTCAATTTCGTTGCGTGACAGGTCTGGATTGCGGTTCTCATTCACCCACGAGCTTTCATGGGCCATGATCAACCCATGCCCGTCTTGTTCTACACCACCGGCCTCGCCCCTCAAGCCGGACGGAAGCAGGGGTAGGCCGAGATGATCGGCAACCTTACTGGCGATTTGCGCATCGTGTTTGTGCACCTGTTTCCGGCCCCAGCCGTTGAACTGGATATGACTGACCGCAATCCCGCCTCGATTGTCGATCACGAAGATTGGACCTGCGTCGCGGCACCACAAATCTTCGGTTGGAACATCCCAGAGCTCGACTGATGAGGAAAGTTTTTGACGCGCATCCGCATGGTGCTTTGCCGCCGCAAGCATTGTCACGGGTTCAAAGGCGGAAATGGCGTTCGCGATTTCCGCGATGGTTTGTTGCACCATATCCAGAAAGATCTGGTCACGGTAAACTTTGCGGCTGACCGGCCATTGCATGAATGTGCGTTCGTGGGGCGCTTCTTCCGCCGGTACGAAGAAGTTTGAAGTGCGCTGAGCGAGGGTTTGCTTAGACAGGCCCATAAAACTCAGCGCGCCTCCAGTGAGTAAGAGGTTCCGTCGATCCATGCTGGAAACCTACAGTGATGACTTAACCCTGTTCTGCCCGAACTCCATTTGCGATCTGGAGCATTTGGTCTGCGGGCAGGTACCCGCGCATCATTTCGGTGCCCAGAACAAAGGATGGTGTGCCTGAAATCCGCAGCTTTTGCGCCAGATCGCGGGTTTTTGCGATTTCTTCGGTGACCTCATCGCTGTTCATTGCCGCGATGATCGCGTCGCTGTCCAGACCCAGCCCATCTGAAATCCGGCGCAGGGTCACCTCGGAGGGCTCGCCGCTGAATTCCAGCAGAGCGTCATGCACCTGCTTATAGGCATCGTCTCCGGCCACCTGTTTTGTTGCGATGGCAAAGCGGGATGACGCTACAGAGGCATCGCCTAGGATCGGCAATTCCTTAATCACAAGACGGATATTGCCGTCCTCGGCCAGCAGGGTGGCCACTTCGGGCACGGCGCGCCGGCAGTAACCGCAACGGTAGTCCATGAACTCGACCAGAGTAATATCGCCGTCCGGATTGCCACCGACCCAGCTGTAACCGTCATTAAAAAGCTCGTCAGCGTTGGCCGCGACAAGCTCCTTGTCAGCCTGAGCCTCGGCAACGGCATTGCGTTCCTCAAGGATGTTGATCGCCTCGAGGATCACTTCGGGGTTTTCCAGAAGGTATTCGCGCACCTGTGCGCCAAACTCGGCCTTCTCGGCGTGGCTCATCGCGTTCAATTCCAGCGCCTGCGCAGGACCAGTGATCAGGGAAAGACCCAATAGGGCCGGTGCAGCATGTCTCAGGATCATTTCCGTTTCCTCTTTTTCTTCTTCTTTGCGCGCTCCGAGGCAATCAACACATCCTGTGCCCTTTGCCAACCCGGAGAGCCTTCGGGGAGCTGTGCAACAGCCCGTTTAGCATGTATGCCCGCATCATCAAGTCGGCCCTGCAGCGCATAGCGTTCTGCAGTCACCGCAGACGCCATTCCGTTGTTGCCCACCTGCGAATAGGCAGAACCCAGATCCTGCATCAGCCGGGCATTGCGATAGTCGCGTGCGCGCGCCTTTTCAAGCACTTGCAGGGCTTTCTTCGTCTTGCCATCCGCCAGCAAAGCACGTCCGTAACCGGCGAGGATCAGGGCATTGTTGGGCGCCATATCAACGGCTGCACCGTAGGCATCCACAGCTTCGCGCACGCGCCGGTTCTCCAATAGAATCTGGCCCTTCAATTCATAAAAAAACGGATCGTCAGGGCGAATCTCCAGCGCACCATCGATTGCGGCGCGGGCACTGGCGAGATCGCGATTTTGATGATGGGCCGATGCCTCGCGCATCAGGCGTATGTCACGATCTTTTTCTTCGCCCGCGCGACGCATGGTCCAGGTCGGGGATCGAAGAAAGGCTGACAACTTACCTTTGATCCGCGCGAACCAGTAATCGGCATTTGCGTTTTGCTCTGCCTTGTCGCCGAATTCGTTCAGAAAGGCCTCGGCGGCGCGCAAACGTTCGCGGCTGGTAGGGTGTGAGCGCATGTAGGGGTCTTGATTGACGGGGTTCAACAGCTCTTGCCCCGCGAACTTACGGTGCAGGTTGACCATCCCGCGCGGAGATACTCCCGCCCAACGCAAATAGCTGGCAGCACTTCGATCCGCCGAGGCTTCTTCAGCCCGCGTATGGCCCAGAAAGCTGCGCAGCGCCGAGGCTTGTGTGCCCGCTGCAATTCCTGCTGCAGCTTCTCCGCCACCTGCGGCCGCGGCTGCAAGTGCTAAAAGCGTCCCAAGCTGCGCGTTACGTTGCGCCGCGCGCAGGTTCTCTGAGCGTCTGGCCAAGTGGCCGTTGGCGATGTGCGCGGCCTCGTGTGCGATCACCGCTTGCAGCATCTCGGGCGTATCGACGCTTAGGATCAAGCCATAGTTGATATAGATCGTGTTGTAATCGATCACGAAGGCATTGAACGTACCATCATTGACGATCAGTACGCGCACCCGGTTGGTGTTCAGGCCAGCGGCCCGCAGGATCGGAAAGGCGAGCTCTTGCAGCCCGTGTTCAATGTCGGGATCGCGGATAAGGCTTTGCGCGCTGGCCTGCATGGCGCTGATCGACCATGTCACTGCCAGCAGCAACACGGCCGGGATTGACGCCAGCCGGGATAAGCGTTCAAAAGCCATGGCTGCAACATGGGAGATGGCCATGAGAAACTCAACCCGTTCCGGGGTCGATCCCTTCATCGTGATGGACGTGATGGAGGCCGCGCGCAAGGCGGAAGAAGCCGGGCGGCATGTCGTTCACATGGAAGTAGGTCAACCGGGGACCGGCGCACCCAAAGGGGCAACCGAAGCATTGGCGAAGGCCATGGAACAAGGGCCGCTTGGGTATACGGTGGCTTTGGGTTTGCCCGCTCTTCGTCAGCGGATCGCGCAGATGTATGGTGAATGGTATGGCGTTGATCTCAATCCAGAACGGGTGGTCATCACACCGGGATCATCGGGCGGGTTTTTGCTCGCCTTTACCGCTCTGTTCGACAGCGGTGATCGGGTGGGGATTGGTGCCCCGGGATATCCCTCATATAGGCAAATCCTGAAAGCATTGGGTTTGGTGCCGGTAGACTTGCCGACAGCACCGGAAAACCGGCTACAGCCGGTGCCCGCCGATTTCACGGGGCTTGATTTGCAGGGATTGATGGTTGCCTCGCCTGCCAACCCGACTGGAACAATGCTGGATCATGCGGCGATGCAGGCGCTGATCGATGCGGCGCACGCGCAGGGTGCATCGTTCATCAGTGACGAGATTTATCACGGGCTGGAATACGAGGCCAAAGCCGTCACTGCGCTCGAGCTGACGGATGAGTGCTATGTGATCAACTCATTCTCCAAATATTTTTCGATGACCGGCTGGCGCGTTGGCTGGATGGTTGTGCCCGAGGATCAGGTGCGGGTGGTTGAGCGGATTGCCCAGAACATGTTCATCTGCGCGCCTCACGCCAGTCAGGTGGCCGCATTGGCAGCTATGGATTGTAACGACGAATTGCAGGCAAATCTGGATGTATACCGCCGCAATCGTCTGTTGATGCTGGACGGGTTGCCCAAGGCCGGTTTTACCAATATCGCACCGCCGGATGGGGCGTTTTATGTTTACGCGGATGTCTCAGACTTGACCGATGACAGCCGGGCATTTGCAGCCGAGATTCTCGACAAAGCCGGGGTTGCCGTGACGCCGGGGCTGGATTTCGACCCGGTGCGCGGGCACACGACGCTGCGATTTTCCTATGCGCGATCGAGCGACGACATTCAGCAGGGGCTGGATCGGCTGCAACGTTTTATGGCCGAGCGAGGCGCTATCCCGCGAACGGCCTAAAGCGTTCACAAAGGCAGGGTTATGCGATAGTCTCTGCCTCAAACGATCTCGGGATAACTTGAGGCCATGAGCAGGATTTTCTACGCAATCGCCCTGATATGGGCGCTGACTGGTGCTGCTGTCGCGCAGGACTTTAGCGCGCTTGCACGCGTCCTTCCGGACCAGAGCGGAATCGTCGATGATGGCAATACCGGCGTAAGGGTCGAACTTGGGCTGACTCAAGGCGTGCCATACCGCGTGTTCACACTGCGCGATCCATACCGCGTGGTGCTGGATTTCCAAGAGGTCGACTGGTCTGGCCTGAACCGCGAGACCTTTCTGCAAACCAGCCGGATCAGCGGTGTTCAATTCGGCGCATACGTGCCCGGTTGGTCGCGTCTGGTGTTGGAGCTGGGCGCTCCGCTGGCGGTGGAAACAGCTGATCTGCGGGTTGATCAGGCGACGGGCACTGCTCAACTATCGCTGCACCTGAAAGGCACTGATTTTGACAGTTTTGCAGCCAGCGCAGGTGCCCCCCGTCAGCCCGGCTGGGATTTGCCGGAACCCGCAGTGACACCGGCACTGCCGCGGCGCGACGGTGTGCGGGCGGTTCGGGTCATGCTGGATCCCGGGCATGGCGGCATTGATCCCGGGGCAGAATTCGCGGATACCAATGAGAAAACACTGATGCTGACCTTCGCGCGAGAGCTGCGAGAGGCGCTGCTGCGTACCGGCGGTTTCGAAGTGGTGATGACGCGTGTTGACGATCAATTCGTCTCGCTCGAACGCCGTATCTCGCTGGCACATCAGGCCGGGGCCGACGTGTTTATCTCACTGCATGCGGATTCGCTTTCCGAAGGGCTGGCGCATGGGTCGGTCGTCTACACTCTTTCAGAGGAAGCTTCAGACGTTGCCAGTCAAAAGCTGGCCGAACGGCATGACCGGAGTGATTTGATCGCAGGTATTGATCTCAGCGGTGCAGACGATCAGGTCGCTGATGTGTTGCTGGATCTGGCTCGGCGAGAGACTGTGCCACGCAGTAGCGCACTGGCGCGCTCGCTGGTGGATGGAATGACGCAGCAGGGAGGCCCGATGAATCGTCGTCCGCTACGTTCTTCGTCGTTTTCGGTGTTGAAGGCAGCAGATATCCCATCGGTTCTGGTAGAGCTGGGTTTTTTGTCCAGCCCGCGCGATTTCAAGAACATCTCTGATCCAAACTGGCGCGCATCCATGGCGCATGGGATTGTGCAGGGGCTTGAGAACTGGCGTCGGGACGATCTGGTTAAGCGATCTCTGATCGGACAATGACGCAGCGGCGCAAAACAGCCATTGTAGCCTTTCGTGTTTTGACCCTGCGCGGGGGCGACACTATATAGGCGTCATCGCGAGTAAAAGGCAGTAACGTGATCCGGTTCATTCTTTCGTTTTTCGGGGCGATTTTCAGCCTCGTGACCTTGGGTATTTTTATGGCCGCGCTGGTCGTTGGCGCGGTGTTCTGGATGTATGGGCGCGACCTGCCCAGTCATGAATCACTGGCGCAATACAAACCACCGACGATCAGCCGGATTTACTCGGGTGAGGGCCAGCTGATCGACGAATTTGCACAGGAGCGCCGCCTGTTCACGCCGTCCGAGGAAATTCCCGATCTGGTAAAACAGGCGTTTATCTCGGCGGAAGACAAGAATTTCTATACCCATCAGGGCTATGACCCACGCGGTATCATTGCTGCCGGGGTCGAGGCAGTGCGCACTAAAGGCGAAACCGTTCGTGGTGCGTCAACCATCACGCAGCAGGTGATGAAGAACTTCCTGTTGTCCGGTGACCGCCGGGCCGAGCGCAAGATCAAGGAAATTATCCTCGCCACCCGGCTTGAGGATACCTTGGACAAGGAACAGATCCTCGAGCTCTATATGAACGAGATCTTTCTGGGCCAGAACTCTTATGGTGTGACCGCTGCTGCGCAGACCTATTTCAACAAAACTCTGCAGGAACTGGCCCCGCATGAAGCCGCGATGCTGGCGGCGATGCCCAAGGCACCATCGGACTACCATCCTGTGCGGCAGAAAGAACGTTTGCTGAACCGCCGCAACTATGTGCTGCGCGAGATGCAGCAGAACGGCTATATCGATCAGGCCACCTATGAGACCGAAGTCGAGATGCCTTTGCGTTCGGTTCAGAACGGGGATTTTGAAAGCTTCCGCACTGCACTGCCGCCGCGTGACTATTTCACCGACGAAATCCGTCGCCAGTTGAGCGAGGATTTTGGCGAGGGTGAGTTCTTTACTGGCGGTTTCACCGTACGCGCCTCGGTGGATGAGGAAATGCAGGTCGAAGCGGCGAAAGCCCTGCGCACGGCGCTGCAGAAATACGACCGCTCTCGCGGGCGGTGGCGCGGCACAGGCGAAGTCATCGCCGAGGAGAAGCTGGCGGATGAAGCACAGTGGCGCGAGGCGCTGGCGATCATGGAAATCCCCCGCGACGTGGTGCTGCCGACGCAGTGGTATCCTGCCGTTGTTTTGAACGTGGCCGACCAATCCCTGACCGTCGGGATCGAAGATGGTCCAGCAGATGGCACCATCCCGCGCGAAGACATCAAGTGGATGCAGGGCAATTTCCAGGACAATTTCAAACGCGGCGATGTCATTCTGGTAATGGCTGGCGAAGAGGGGCAGTGGTCTGCCCGTCAGGTGCCAGAAGTGCAGGGCGGCTTTGTCGCGATGGACGTGAATTCGGGCCGTGTTCTGGCGATGCAGGGCGGGTTCTCGTATCAGGATACCGTGTTTAACCGCGCCACTCAGGCACAGCGCCAACCCGGGTCGAGCTTCAAACCGTTCGTTTATGCAGCGGCGCTAGACAGCGGATACAGCCCCGCAACGATCGTTGTGGATGCGCCGATTGAAGTGAATACACCGCAGGGCCTGTGGCGTCCCAAAAACTCGACGAACAAGTTTTATGGTCCGACCCCGTTGCGTACCGGGATCGAACAGTCGCGGAACCTGATGACCATCCGTCTGGCGCAAGAAGTCACAATGCCCGTGGTCGCAGGCTATGCCGAGCGGTTTGGCGTTTATGACCGGATGGGTGCGTTCCTTGCGAACTCGCTAGGGTCTGAAGAGACTACGCTGTACAAAATGGTCGCTGCCTATGCGATGTTCGCCAATGGTGGCGAGCGGGTTGAACCCACACTGGTTGACCGTATTCAGGATCGGTTCGGCAAGACCATCTATCGCCATGACGATCGCCAGTGCGTCGATTGTAACTCTAGCTGGCTTGAGCCTGATGAATCGCCCACGATCCTCACCGATCGCAGCCAGGTCATGGATGCCATCACCGCCTACCAGTTGACGTCGATGATGAAGGGCGTGGTTGATCGCGGCACTGCATCACGTGTTGTGAACCTGCCCGTGCCCACAGCGGGCAAGACCGGCACCACGAACGAATCCAAGGATGCGTGGTTCATCGGTTTCACCTCAAATATCGTGGCCGGTTGCTACATCGGTTATGACCGCCCGCGCCCGATGGGCCGAGGGGCCTACGGCGGCACCTTGTGCGGTCCTGTGTTCCAAAGCTTTATGGAAAAAGCAGTCGAGAAATACGGCGGTGGCCCGTTCGAGGTGCCTCCGGGTGGCCATTTCATCAAGATTGACCGTTTCAGCGGCGCGCGCCTGCCAGAAGACGCGAGTGGAGAATATGTGGTCGCCGAGTATTTCCGTGATGGCGTGGATGGTTTTATCGATCGCGTCTATGACGGTGGCTTCGCGATGGGATCTGACCTACCGTTGTTTGAAGAGGCAAGTTCGGGCCGTCAGGTGACCACCTCAACCGGGGATACGATCACGGTTGGCCCCAATGCCAGCCAGGGCGATCTGCAGGGCGGCGGGCTTTACTGATCCGCCCAAGTTTCCCGGCTCAGTCGTCTTGTGGTGCCTCGCACCTCTTGCTATCACGCACACCTGATTGAGCAAGTTGGGACCTGACCATGCGCGCCGAAACCCAGAATATCGTGGCGGAAATCGAAAAGTCGCTGGAGCTGCTGGCGCAGCGCATGGACTATGAAACAGCGCCGCACCGGTTGGAGGAATTCAACGCGCGTGTTGAAGATCCGAACCTGTGGGACAATCCCGAGAACGCGCAGAAATTGATGCGCGAGCGGCAGTTGCTGGTCGATGCCATCGAGACCTACGAATCTATCAAGACCGATCTCAGCGACAATATTGAGCTGATCGAACTGGGCGAGATGGAAGAGGACGAAGAGGTCGTGACCGACGCCGAAGAAGCGATCAAAAAGCTGCAGACCAAGGCCGCAAAGAAAGAGCTTGAGGCGCTGCTTGATGGCGAAGCGGACGGCAATGATACCTTCCTTGAGATCAACTCGGGCGCGGGCGGTACGGAAAGCTGCGACTGGGCCTCGATGTTGGCGCGGATGTATGTCCGCTGGGCCGAGAAAAAGGGCTATACGGTCGAACTGCAATCCGAGACAGCGGGGGAAGAGGCGGGGATCAAGTCCGCCGCCTACAAGATCACTGGCCACAATGCCTATGGCTGGCTGAAATCGGAAAGCGGTGTGCACCGTTTGGTGCGTATCTCTCCGTTCGACTCGGCGGCCAAGCGGCATACCTCGTTCAGTTCGGTCTGGGTTTATCCTGTGGTGGACGACAATATCGAGATCGAGGTGAACCCATCGGATATCCGCGTTGATACCTACCGGTCCTCGGGCGCGGGTGGTCAGCACGTGAACACGACGGACTCGGCGGTTCGGATTACGCATATTCCGACCGGAATCGTGGTCACCAGTTCCGAGAAATCGCAGCACCAGAACCGCGATATTGCCATGAAAGCGCTGAAATCACGGCTGTACCAGCAAGAGCTGGATCGCAGAAACGCCGAGATCAACGCTGCCCACGAAGCCAAGGGTGATGCGGGCTGGGGCAACCAGATCCGGTCTTACGTGCTGCAGCCCTATCAGATGGTCAAAGACTTGCGGACCAATCACGAGACATCGGACACCAAGGGTGTGCTGGATGGTGATCTGGATGGTTTCATGGCGGCGACACTGGCCCTGAATGTCTCGGGCAAAAGCCGGTCCGAGGCACAGGGCGACGGCTAATTGCGGCAGTCCCTGACCTCGGCTGTGAACCTGATCAAGGGCCACTGGCAATTGATCGCAATTGTCGCGTTGGTGTTTGTGTTCTGGAACACGATGCTGGTGCTTCCGTTGAAAATCCTGGTTGTGTTCCTGCATGAGCTTTCGCATGCAGGTGCCATTATACTGACCGGTGGTTCGGTTGAAAGTTTCTCGGTCTCTCCACAACAAGGTGGTCTGGTTATTGGCCTAGGAGGCAATCGGTTTGTCAGTCTGTCAGCGGGATATCTTGGGTCCTTGATGCTTGGGATGGGCCTGCTGATGATCGCCCTGCGCACCAATGCCGATCGGGCTGCGCTTGGTCTCTTTGGGGGAGTCATGCTGATTGTTGCGCTCCTGTATATCCGGGAACCGTTTGCCATGGCGTTCAGCGCGGGCTGTGGAGCGGTGATGCTGGCCACCGCGTGGTTCCTGAACCGCAACCTGTGTGATCTGATTTTACGGGTCATCGGGCTGACCAGCATGATCTACGTTCCGTTTGACATTTTCGATGACACGATCCGACGCGCGGGATTGCGATCAGATGCATATATGCTGGCTGAAGAATTCGGCGGAACCACCATGATGTGGGGCGGGTTGTGGCTGGTGCTTAGTCTGGTGATGATCGTCTTTGGTCTGATGAATGTGCTGGGCCGCGACAGCAATTTGCGGATCGACCTCAGGATCAGATGATGCGCGCTCTTGCGCCGCTCTTCTTCGCGAAATTCTAAAAAGATACATTTAAACAGTGGCTTTAAATGGTCCGAGCACGTCGCTAGGCTGATGACGAGCAGCCAAAGGACCAACCCGCATGGATTTGACCAGAGCATCCGCGACGGACATTCTTGACGCCTTGTCCCGCCGACAGCTTTCAGCTGCAGAACTGATGCGCGCGACGCTGGATCGGATCGCCCAGGTGAACGGTGAGGTAAACGCGATTGTCGCGCTGCGGGATGAAGACGCTTTGATGGCCGAGGCGCGGGCGGCGGATGCCGCGTCACCTCGCGGCGCGCTGCACGGGTTGCCGATAGCGGTGAAAGATCTGGTAAATGTGGCAGGGATCACTTCGACGCAGGGTTCGCCATTGTTCAAAGATCATGTGCCACAAACTGACGATCTGCTGGCCGCCCGGCTAAGGGCTGCTGGGGCAATTCTGATCGGTAAGACCAACACGCCGGAATTCGGACTGGGTTCGCACACGTTCAATCCTGTCTATGGTCGAACACGCAACCCTTATGATCCCACGAAAACCTGTGGAGGTTCGTCGGGCGGTGCAGCAGTTGCGTTGGCGACTGGAATGCTGGCGCTGGCAGACGGCTCGGACATGATGGGCAGCCTGCGCAACCCGGCCGCATGGAACAACGTATACGGGTTCAGGCCAAGTTGGGGGCGCGTTCCGTCTGAGCCAGTGGGGGACAGTTATCTGCATCAGCTTTCAACACTGGGGCCTATGGCGCGCAGCCCCGAAGACATCGGGCTATTGCTTGACGTCATATCCGGCCCCGATCCAAGGATGCCATTAAGCACAGAGGTCGAGCGCGTGTCGCCCGTTCAAGCGGCTGATCTGACAGGGATGCGCATAGGCTGGTTGGGCGACTGGGGCGGGGCGTTTCCATGCGAAGAGGGTATCCTTGCGCGATGCCGCGATGCGTTGCACGTTTTCGAAGAACGCGGTGCGCGAGTTGAGGCGCTTGAACCACCGTTTGACGCGGACCTGATCTGGGACAGTTGGATTACTCTGCGCTCCTGGTCAGTGGCCGCAGGGTTGGAGCCTTTGGCCAAGAAGAAATCATCACTCAAAGATACCGCGCAATGGGAATTGGAGCGCGGCCTGGCGCTCAGCGCGATGGATGTGCACCGGGCCAGTGTGAACCGGTCTGACTGGTACAAGCGGGCGGTGGAGCTTTTCGAAGACTATGACGCCTTGGTGTTGCCCGCAGCGCAGGTCTGGCCGTTCGAGCTCGAAACGCCGTACCCAACCGAAATCAAGGGGCAGGGGATGGATACCTACCATCGCTGGATGCAGGTCGTGACACCCGTTAGCCTTTTAGGGTTGCCCTGTCTGGGTGCGCCTGTCGGTTTCGGACCAAAAGGGCTGCCGATGGGAATGCAGCTGTTCGGTCCGCGTGGTGCAGATGCGCGGATCTTGTCGATTGGGGCGGCATATCATTCTGCAACGCTTTGGCCTCAGAAACGACCCGCCATGTAGAACAACCGCCCGGGAGGAGAAAACAAGAATGGACAAACCCTTTGGTGTGCCGACGCTGAAACCCGTTGATACCGCGATGCTTAAAGAGGCACTGCGCCGAGCGTGGCAGGATTATCGCCGCGCGCCGCTTTTTGGGCTTCTGTTTGCGGGCTTCTACGTGCTGGCCGGGTGGCTGATGGCGTGGGTCACGCTGCAGACGGGAACGTCGTTCTGGCTGGTTTTGGCCGCGATCGGCTTTCCCCTGATCGGGCCGTTTGCTGCCGTGGGATTGTATGAGGTCTCGCACCGGCTGGAACAGGGCGAGCCGTTGAATCCCGGTGCGATATTCGGCGTGGTCATACAGCAAAGCCGAAGGCAACTGCCGTCGATCTGCGCCATTATCGTGGTGATCTTTCTGTTCTGGTTCTTTCTGGGCCACATGATCTTTGCGCTGTTCATGGGGCTGTCGACGATGACCAATATTTCAACATCATTTGAGGTGTTCCTGACACCCAATGGGCTGAGCATGTTGGTACTGGGCACACTGGTCGGGGCCGTATTTGCAATCATTCTGTACATGATCACCGTGCTGTCGATTCCTATGCTGCTGGATCGTGAGCTGGATTTTGTGACCGCGATGATCACCAGCTTTGCCTATGTCAAAGCGAACATTGGTGTGATGCTGGCGTGGGGGGCCTTCATCGCGATCATCACTTTTTTGGCGATGATCCCTTGGTTCCTGGGCCTGTTTATCGTCCTGCCTTTGCTGGGGCATGCCAGCTGGCATCTTTATCGCTTGATCTTGGACAACGATCCGTCCGGGGCTGCTCAGCCGACACCCTCTTAAATCTGTCCGTTTAAGTCAGGCCCTGATGAATTGTGCGCCTTTCGGGCCGATTGCAGTGCTGCGGACAAATTATGCCCAAGGTGATGCAGCGTAAGCCGTCTTACATCGGATCCACTGCCACCGGCCAACCGATACACATAACCCGACCATTCCTGAGGTGCCCATTCAGGCGGAAGGTTCAGAACCATCATTCTGCAATCCTGTGCGCCGGGCCGGGACATCAATGCGCAGACTTGTCCGCCGATGTGAGAAACGATGCCCTGAACCTCACGCATCGGCGCGGAGCATTTCGGCATATGCGACAAGGGTTCATAGCTGCGCAGCAAGGTGCAATGCCGAATGCGGCGCATAAACAGTAGCCGGTGAAGTGTTGGTTCGCGTCGGTTTGGTGAGGCCTCAGCGGCGTGATAAAATCCGGTCGCCATAGTTTTTTCTGACCCGGTGACGAGAAATCGATCGATGATTTCTGATGCGGGATGAGCGGCGACCGGTTCTATTTCATCCAAAGGTTTCAGCAGGATACGCGCGTCGATATCGAAGAATCGACACATCCGGTCCAGCACATCCGGCCTGGGAAAACTTTCACCTGACAGATAGCGATTAAACTGCGTTCGATTGATGCCCAATTGGCGGCAAAGCTCTGAAACCGACCGATAACTGTTTGCGAGCTGCCTGAGGTTGGCTCCGAACATGCTGCGCAATTCTGCGGGGCTGCGATTGATGTCGGTCACTTCTGTCCCAGATTTCCGTTTGTATCTTCAGCAAAAACAGGTTTGCGGCGGCACAGCGGCCGCGCAGTATTCAGAAATCGTAAAGTTGACCCCAACGGGCGCTGCAAAGCGCCTCGCTACGCGTCACAGGCTAGTCTGATGATAAGCAAAATCAATAGGCTTTCAGCCTATTTGCATGATCTTTTTCATGCTGTTGCTCATATTTGATGAACGCATTAAGCCTTTTTGAGGTTAGCAGGGCACAATGGCCAAGCAGGCCGCCGCCCCGAGAATGAATTCAGTCCCAGGGCGGAAATGGGGCTTAGTCACCGCGCAATAGGGCTGCAACTCCGGTACGGGCGATTTCAATCAAGCCAAGAGGGCGCATCAGATCGGCAAAGGCATCGATCTTGTCCGGTGCACCGGTGATCTCGAAGATGAACGAATTCAGCGTACTATCGACGACATTGGCCCGGAAAATGTCGGCCAGTCGCAGGGCTTCGACCCGTTTATCGCCTTCACCCACAACCTTGATGATCGCCAGCTCGCGCTCGACCGAAGCACCTTCGACGGTCAGATCATGCACGTCACGGACCGACACGATGCGTCCAAGCTGCGCCTTGATCTGTTCGATCACTTGCGGGGTGCCGGTAGTGACGATGGTAATTCGGCTGAGATGCCCGGTATGGTCAACCTCGGCAACCGTTAGACTTTCAATATTATAGCCACGACCCGAGAACAGACCAATTACGCGGGCCAGAACCCCCGGTTCGTTTTCAACCAGCACCGCGATCGTGTGTTGTTCCTGCACGTCCGAGAATGTCGGGCGTAGGTTATATGCAGAATGGCGGGTGGAGCCTTTGACGATGTTTAGCGGAGTCATTGATAGACCTCATCTTGGACATAAGTTTCTTCGGGCTTTCGTAGCGCAGAGATCAGCGCTTGGAGGCAAACTACGCAAGCCAGTATTAGGATCGGGGCAAACACGAGGCGCAAAGACAATATCTCGGTCATCTTGAAAAGCACCATATGTGTTGCTGGTCCTATACCGATCCACATTGCGGCGGCCAGTACCAGACGCCATGGAGAAGTTGTCAGGACGCCAGCTCGAAGCAGGAACAGTGCAACGATTGCAAGCAGCCCAGATTCATAGAACCAGAAGTACGGTGTAGACATGGAAATACCTAGAAAGAGTACCGCTACCCGCAAGTCAAAACCTACTCTTGGGCTGCGCCATGCAACGAAGACTGCAATTCCAGACAACACTGTCAAAGTCCATTGCATCGCAAGCGCGAGCGTTTCTGGCACACCGATGCTGGCCAGCAAGGAATAAGGGCTAAGCATCAGCGTATTGAGATGGATGGATTCTCGTATCTCTTCAAAGTGGACGCCCATCATGTTGCGCATTTCGGTCCAATATTCGACGCCAACGACCAGGGTGGCCAGAACGGACAAGACCACCGTCGTGACCGTTGCTGATATGATCGTTTTCCACGCACCGCTTGCCAAAAGCGCAAGCGGTATGAGCAGGCCGAGTTGGGGTTTAAGCGTCAGCAATCCAATAAAGAACCCTGCCAGCACGAAGCGGTCGTTCTTTAGCGCCGCTAGTGCGGCCAGAAGGCCTGCTGCCCAAAGGGTTGTGGTCTGCCCCATATACAAGTTTGGCAACATGGCGGGGGAGAGTGCAAAAGCAAACCAAACCGGTACAAATCCGCAGGAAAACGGTCGCACAGCAAGAAGCATTGCGACAATTGAGATCGCCGTGAAAATTGCCCAAGCCGGAGAAAACGACAATGCCCCGAGTGGTTGGAGTGCGACAAGGAACGAGGGAGGATAAGACCAAGGCATCCAATCGTCTTCCTTGGACGCTTCGTGTATTTCCGACAATCTGTCGATATCAAATGCCGCAAGCGGTTCGCCTAAATGCGCGAGGTGACCTGCAGCCCAGAACACCTTGAAATCAACGGATAACGCCATTTTTCCTTGATCAACAACGGCATACCAGCCTGTGCCGACCCAGAACAATATCAACGCTAGAACGAAGAGTGGAACCATGAGCCCCACTTGCCAACCGCGACGGCCGGCGAATATCGACAAATTCTCTTCCGGGCTCGAAGCTCTGGCTGAGAACTGACTGCTGAGATCACGCATGATCTAACCCTTTTTCATGTCACGTGCGGCGACCTTAGCTCCGGCATTTGACCTAGATGTGGCAAAGCGGTGCTCAAACAAGCACAGCTCCACCAGCTTGGATAACACCTTGCGTTTCGGCTTCGCCCAGCAGCATCTCATTGTGGGCCTTGCCCGATGGGATCATCGGGAAGCAATTCTCGTGCTTTTCGACCACGCAGTCGAAGATGATCGGACCGTCGTAATTGATCATCTCCATGATCGCGTCGTCCAGATCAGCTGGGTCGGAACAAAGAATACCCTTTGCGCCGAAAGCTTCTGCGAGTTTAACGAAATCGGGCAGGGCCTCGGACCACGAATGCGAATAGCGTTCGCCGTGCAGCAGCTCTTGCCATTGGCGCACCATTCCCAGCCGCTCGTTATTTAGGATGAACTGCTTCACGGGCAGGCGGTACTGCGCGGCCGTGCCCATTTCCTGCATGTTCATCAGCCACGAGGCCTCACCGGCCACGTTGATGACCAGCGCATCGGGATGTGCCATTTGCACACCGATCGAGGCGGGGAAACCATAGCCCATGGTGCCCAGACCGCCCGAGGTCATCCAGCGGTTGGGGTCTTCAAAACCCAGGTATTGCGCCGCCCACATCTGGTGCTGTCCAACCTCGGTTGTGACATAGCGGTCGTATTTCTTCGTCAGCTCTTCAAGCCGTTGCAGCGCGTATTGCGGCTTGATGGTCTTCTCGCTGTTTGTGAAGGCAAGGCAGTTGACCTTGCGCCATTCGTTAATCTGGTCTTGCCACTGCTTGATATTGGCAGCGTCTGTTTTGCGACCGCGTGCTTTCCAGACTTTCAGAATATCCTCAAGCACGTGGGCAACATCGCCAACTATTGGAATGTCGACACGGATAACTTTGTTGATCGACGACGGGTCGATATCTACATGGGCTTTGATTGAGTTCGGCGAGAACGCATCGATCCGGCCGGTGATACGGTCATCAAATCGCGCGCCGATGTTTATCATCAGATCGCAATCATGCATCGCCATGTTGGCCTCGTAGAGCCCATGCATCCCAAGCATGCCGATCCAGTTTTCGCCCGAGGCCGGATAGGCCCCAAGCCCCATCAGAGTCGAAGTGATCGGAAAGCCGGTTGCATCCACCAGTTCGCGCAGCAGCTGGCTGGCAGCTGGACCAGAATTGATAACGCCACCACCGGTATAGAAGACTGGTTTCTTCGCGGTCTCGATTGCTGCAACAAGTTCCGTGATTTCTTCCAAATCGCCTTTCAATACCGGCTGATAATGGGAAGTTGACGGTTTCGGCGTTGTATACTCTCCCGAGGCAAACTGAACGTCCTTCGGAATATCGACCAGCACGGGGCCGGGGCGACCCGATGTGGCCACATGGAAGGCTTCGTGCATAGTCGCCGCCAGCGAGTCGGTATCCTTCACCAACCAGTTGTGCTTGGTGCAGGGGCGGGTGATGCCCACGGTGTCGGCTTCCTGAAAGGCGTCAGAGCCAATCATGAAGGTCGGAACCTGACCGGTAAGAACAACGATCGGAATTGAATCCAACAACGCATCGGTCAAGCCGGTCACGGCATTGGTCGCGCCAGGACCGGATGTGACCAAGGCAACGCCCGGCTTGCCGGTCGAGCGGGCATAGCCTTCGGCAGCATGTACCGCACCTTGCTCATGCCGTACCAGAATGTGACGGATGTCATTTTGCAGAAAGATCTCGTCATAGATCGGTAGGACGGCGCCACCTGGGTATCCGAATACCGTGTCCACGCCCTGATCCTTGAGGGCCTGAACTACCATCTTTGCGCCGGTCATCTCACGTGTCATCTGCTTTGCTCCGTTCGCGACATGTGTCTTGCGTGTTGCCAAAAAAAAGCCCCCGAGATTTTCGGAGGCGCATGGGTTCGATTATGGTTTACCGTTACCGGCCCATGCGCGTGTTTCCTACGATTACGACTAGCGCTTTCATCGCCAGAGGCTCCTTCTTTGCGTGCAGGGACATTATGGTTGAGGGGAAGGGGCGTCAACAGGCAAATACAAAAATATTGTAAGTCTGGACTCGTGGGATTTGATATTTTGTTGCGCAAAATGACGCAGGTCGAGAAATATCCGCGAAAATTCGCCGTAAATTGGCGTGCGATCGGGCGATCAACAGTGGTCTGATTGCGTCAGGCCTATGTCTGAAACAGACCAGAGCAGCGCCCGATGCTGAGGCAGGCTGGTGAAAACAGCGCTAAATCGGGAGGTCAGACATGCTGCACGATCTTGTGGATCTGGGGCGCTATCCGATCGATCGGCCTGATTCATACGGGTACAGGCAGCTGATCGCGGACCTGAGGCGGGATCTGGAAGTTGATGGATGCGCGGTCCTCCCCGGCTTTGTGCATGAAGATGGCCTAGGGAAACTGATCGCTGAGGCCGATCACGTCGCTCCCAAAGCGCATCGCTCGTTCAATCGCACGAATGCCTATTTTACGCAGGATGATCCCAGTTACGGGATCGGTCATCCAATCCGACGGTTTTATGACCGATCCAACGCCTTTGTTCCGGCTGACAACTTCCCTGTCACAAGCCCGCTGCGGCGTATTTATGAGTATGAAGGTTTCATGCCTTTCATCCGCATGGCTTTGAACGAGCCGGAGGATCGGTTCTTCCGATATGATGACCCGTTGGCGGATGTGATCATCAATGTGGTCGAGAAGGGAGGCGGCTTTCCGTGGCATTTTGACACCAATAATTACACCGTGACGCTGGCAATCCAGAATGGCGAGGAGGGCGGTGCATTCGAATACGCACCCAAACTGCGGACCAGTGAAGACGAGAATTTCAAGGGCGTCGCTGCGATTTTGGATGGCAGCAGGAGGGGTGTACACCAACTGGAACTGCAACCGGGTGACCTGCAGATTTTCAAGGGGCGCTATGCCTTGCACCGGGTTGCGCCGGTCGAAGGACAACGGAAACGCTATGTTGGTATCTTTTCGTTTGTCGAAACCGAAGGCATGTGTGGTGGGGTGGAGCGGACCCGTCAACTCTATGGCCGTGTGCTGCCGCATCATTATGAGCGTGAAGGGTTGCGGGGTGATCAACTGCTTGACTGATATGTGCTAATCTCGGGCCCGAGGTTGGAAAGGGCTGTTTTGATGCAGATATTACAACTTACACCATTTGTCCTATGTTCTTCTTTGGACGCGCAGATTGAGTTCTACACTCAGCGGCTTGGGTTTTCCTGCACATTCAGGCAGGACAATTATGCCTTCTTGCGCCGTGATCCTGTGGCGATCCGATTATTGGAATGTCCACCGCGTCAGGATGGGCGCGCATTGGGGGATGAGCAGTCGTTTTATGTTGACGTCAAAGGAATCGACAGCCTGTTCGAAAGCCTGCGCCCCGGGTTGGAGGAGCTGCCTGAAGGGCGGGTGCGCCCGCCATTCGATCAGCCCTATCAGCAGCGCGAATTTCATGTCCTCGATGAAGATGGGACTTTGGTGTTCTTTGGTGAAGATATCAGTGAACGCGGCAGCGGGTAGTGCTCCCGCCCGACTTCAATGTGCCGTTGGCACATCTCCTTCGGTTGGGCCGGGCAGCGCGTTTCGCGCTGCGGTCATAGCCCGGGGCTGGTGCCCTGCAGGACGCCATGCTCCAGGGCATAGCGGGTCAAGCCGGCGGTGGAGGAGATGCCAAGTTTGCGCTTGATGTTCTTGCGATGCGTCTCAACCGTGCGCACCGAAATGTCCAGCGCCATTGCCACCTCTTTGTTGGATTTACCTTGCGCCAATTCCAGCAGGATTGTCTGTTCCCGGCCGGTCAGCGCCTCGCGCGTGTTGCCGTCCTTGGGCTCCAGCGAGCCGCTGGCCCCGGTACAAAGATACCGCTCGCCCCGCATCACGGCATCGATGGCTTGCTTGATCTCTTCGGTGGGAACGTCCTTGAGGATATAGCCTTTGGCGCCGTGGCTGAGCGCGGTTGAGATGTATTCGGGACTGTCATGCATCGACAGGATCAGAACGCGGGTTTTGGGCAGGCGCTCTAAAATGATCTCGGTGGCGTTCAACCCGCTCAAGCCGGGCATATTGAGATCCATCAGGATCACGTCCGGCTGCAGGTGGGTTGCTCGATCGACAGCTTCTTGTCCGTTGGAAAGTGTGCCGACAACTTCGATCTCATCATAGCTTTCCAGCAGAGACTGAATGCCTTCGGCGACCATGGGGTGATCGTCGACAATAAGGACCCGGATGATTGAGTCGGACATCAGATACCGGCCTTTCGTTTTGGCGTTGGGTCTTCCTGCGGTGGCAGCATATGACTGAGCGGCAAGCTGACCTCAATCACGGTGCCGCTGCGCCCGCCGCGCGATGAGAGGATGCGTAGAGTGCCGTCAAGCTGTTCGATCCGTTCCTGCATGTTGCGTAGCCCGATTCCGGTGCTGACATGACCTGGCTCGTTCCGCAACCCGCGACCATTGTCCGTAATCCGCATCGTGGCGCCTTTCTTATGACCCCGCAGGTCAATGGTAACACGGGTTGCTCCCGAGTGGCGCTCGATATTGGTCAGGGCTTCCTGCGCAATACGGTAGAGGGCAATCTTGCTGTCTTGATCCAATCGGTTTCGGAACACCACGGTTGAGAAATCGGTTTCAATACCCGTGCGTTCACTGAAATCGTCGGTCAAAGCCTTGAGCGCTGGCCCAAGCCCCAGATCATCCAGAACACCCGGACGCAGGTCGCGGCTGATGCGGCGAACCTCGGTGATGGCGGTGGCCAGATTGTCGATACCTGTTTGCAATGGTTCCTGCGCCGACTCGTCATCCCCGCGGATCAGACGTCGTCGGGCGTTGTCCAGTGCATAGCGTACGCCAACCAGAATCTGGCTGATGCCGTCATGCAATTCGCGGGCGACGCGCCCGCGCTCTTCTTCCTGAGCGTCCAGTACCCGCTGTGTCAGTTCCTTAAGCTTGGCATCAGCCAGCCGCCGTTCGCGGAAGTTCAGCAACATGCCCGAGGCAAAGACGATTAGAACAGCGGCCAGAACAATGCCTCCGATATAAAGGAAGGTGCGCTGCACGCGCGCCTCAACCTCAGCCCGGGCATTGGCGACGGTGGCGACGATGTCATCGATGAACACACCCGTGCCCACCACCCAGCGCCAGTCCTGCAGGCCAACAACATAGGCGATCATCTGAGCCTCTTCACCGGTCGATGGTTTTTGCCACATAAAGCTGTGCCAGCCTGCGCCCTGCCGGGCGAGCGTGATGAACTCATCCACAATCGGGGTGCCATCGCTGTCGGTCAGATCGGCCCAGTTGCGATTGATGAATTCAGTCTGGCGCGGGCTGACGAGGTTGTTGCCGTCATAGTCATAGACAAAGAAGAACCCGTCCTTGCCGTAAATCATCGCCGACAGAATCTGGGTCACGAGGTTTTTTGCGATTTCGTCATCCGGGGAGGCGCGACCGTAAATATAGGCAAACCCGTTCCGCGCCTGGGTCACGTAATTACGCAGCTCTTCTTTTTTGGCTTCGATCAGGCGGCGCTCGAGGGCCTGTATCTCACTCTCGGCAGTCGCGCGCGATTCATAAGCGACCACCATTGCAATGGCCGCAACCGCTGCGATCAGCGGGATTGCGGCAACCAGCGACAGTTTTTGCGCATAGGTTAGCGAGATTAGGTTCCGGATTCCTCCCATGTTCGAATCGATACGCAAGCTGCCGGCAAATTGCAAAAAATTTGGAAGAACACAGTGCTCGGCCACAGTGATTTGGGCGCGAGCGGGTAAAATCAACCGGATTTGTGCTTTTGAATGTGGAAAAACCCGACTGGCTACGTAGTAGTAGGTATTCACATTCATGTGTGTGGAACTAGGCTAACGCGCACTAGAAACGATCGACCCGGCATCACCCGGGGAATGAATATGAAGGGGAGGATCACTCATATGGATCGTCGTAAGTTTCTGAAAACATCAGCACTGGGCGGCTCGGCCGCTGCAGCCACCACGCTGGCAGCGCCCGCCTATGCGCAAGGCAAGCGCACGCTGACTATGGTCACCTCGTGGGGCCGTGGCCTCGCAGGTGTGTTCGACAGCGCGCAGCGTTGCGCCGACAGCATTACCACAATGTCGGATGGCGACCTGAACGTTGAAATCAAAGCCGCTGGTGAACTGGTTGGTGCCTTTGAGGTGTTTGACGCGGTATCGTCCGGACAGGCCGATATGTACCACGCGGCAGACTACTACTTTGTGGGTCAGCACCCGGGCTATGCGTTCTTCACCGCTGTTCCGTTCGGCATGACCGCGCAGGAACTGGTGAACTGGTACTACCATGCCGGCGGCATGGAGCTGCATGATGAGCTGGGCGAAATCTTCGGCCTGAAATCCTTCCTGGCCGGTAACACTGGCGCGCAGGCAGGTGGCTGGTACTCGAAAGAGATCAACAGCCCCGAAGACTTTAACGGCCTGAAATTCCGCATGCCGGGTCTGGGTGGCAAGGCGCTGGGCAAACTGGGCGCATCCGTTCAGAACATTCCGGGTTCGGAAGTGTATCAGGCGCTGTCGTCCGGTGCTATTGACGGAACCGAGTGGATCGGTCCCTGGGCTGATGAAAAAGCGGGCTTCCAGGAAATCACCAAAACCTACTACACCGCGGGCTTCCATGAGCCGGGTGCGGGTCTGTCTCTGGCCACCAATCGCGAGGTTTATGACAGCCTGTCCGCCGCGCAGCAGAAGATCATCGAGATCGCAGCTGCCGAGTGCCACCAGTGGAACCTGGCACAATTCCTGGCCAACAACGGTGCAGCGCTGCAGCGTCTGCAGGCCGGTGGTGTTAAGGTCATGGAATTCCCGGACAGCGTTTGGGACGCGTTTGGCGCAGCCAGCCAAGAAGTTCTGGATGAAAACATGGGTGATGAGCTGTTCAAGCGCATTCACGACAGCGCCATGGAGTCGATGGCAGCATCGTCGGCATGGAACAACCTGTCGTCGGGTGTCTACACCTCGCAGCGTGACCGCGTACGCGGCTAAGCAATCCGCTCAATGCAATCGGTTCCCCCGTCAGCGGGGGAGCCTTTCCTGTTGCACATAAGCGGCCCGGACATGCCGTCATAACCAAACGTGCAACCGATGCGACCTGGGGACAACATGCAGGACGAAAACGGTATCTCGTTCTTCGGCGCCCTGTGGAATGGACTGGTCTGGTTCATTCAGAACATTGCCGAAGCCTTCTATAATTTCGGATACGCCATCACGCATCCGCAGCTCTGGCTGGACTGGTCGAACAAAGAAGCAATCATGCGCTTTGTTTATTATGGCGGGTCTGTCGAGTTCTTCTTCGTGATCTTCGCGCTGTTTCTGGTGCTGACGGCCATTGGTCTTTACTATCGGAACTTCATGTGGGGAATGGTGCGCGGGCTCGAGGGCTTCGCCAATACCACTGGCCGCTTCTTTGCGTGGGCGGGATTGCTGATGGTAATTCAGCAGATCGTTATCGTATTCATGCAGCGGGTGTTCACACGGCCGGATATGTCCTTTGGGCTGGGTATACCTTTTCAAATGGATATCAGTTGGTTCGCCGAAGAACTTAAACTCTACAACGCCATGGTTGTCTGCCTCTGCTGCACTTATACATTCGTGCAGGGCGGCCATGTGCGCGTTGACCTGATCTATGCGGGCATCAGTCACAAGGCCAAACGCGTCGTTGATATGTGCGGGGCGGTTCTGTTCATGATGCCCATGGCCGTTCTGACCTGGATGTATGGATGGTACTTCATGTGGCGGCACCTGATCGTGCCGAAACCCTCGGCCAGTGACACGCTGGATAGGCTTGTGGCCAAGTCCCGAGCGCTGCGTTGGAACGTGGAAACCATCGGGTTTAGTCCTAACGGGTTCAACGCCTACTTCCTGTTCAAAATCCTGCTGGTGGTCTTTGCCGCCATGGTGTTCCTGCACGCGATTGCGTTCCTGTATCGCTCGTATCTGGAATACGTGGAAGGGCCGGAAAGTGAAGGAAAATACCTCGACAAGGACAGCCTTGGCGAGGGTGAAGAAGCCTACGAAGGCGCGCATTAGGGACGGAGAACCAGACAATGCTATTCGGACTTGATGGCGTCGAGATAGGCCTCATTATCGTATTTTTCTGCCTCTTCGGAGGCATTCTTTCGGGTTTCCCCGTGGCCTTTGCCATCGGTGGGGCCGGGGTGATTTCGTTCGGGATTATCGCTGCATTGGATAGTGCCGGACTGTTGATCCACCAGGCGATCGACACCGGCTCGCAAGCCTACCGCGACGTGGTGAATTCTGGCGTCAAACCTGACGTGATATCCGTGTTCCGATACCCGGATTTGCCAAGGATCGCCGAGCCGGTCTTTGTACAAGGCTGGGAAACCGCGCTGGACCGGAATGTTTCCTTCATCGTGAACCGCATGAACGAACGTGTTCTGGCCGGGCAGTCGATCGAGACGCTGCTGGCGGTGCTGATGTTCGTTCTGATGGGCATCACGCTGGAGCGTTCAAAAATTGCAAACGACCTGCTGACCACGATGGCGCGCGTCTTTGGCCCGCTGCCCGGTGGCCTTGCGGTCTCGATTGTGGTCGTGGGCGCGTTCCTTGCTGCCTCGACCGGAATCGTCGGCGCGACCGTTGTTACCATGGGACTGTTGGCCCTGCCGACCATGCTGCGGAACAACTATTCGCCGGAATTGGCGACAGGTGTGATCGCGGCCTCGGGTACGTTGGGGCAGATCATTCCACCCTCCATCGTGATCGTTCTGCTAGGTACACTGGCTGGTGACCTCTATTCGACCGCGCAGGAAACACGCGCGGTTGAGGCCGGGTGCACCGACGCGCTGACCTATCTGGGCGAACCTGCAGTTGTTTCGGTGGGTACACTGTTCCAGGCGGCGCTGCTGCCTGGGATCATGTTGGCGCTGCTCTATGCGCTCTATGCCTTTGGCTATGCGCTGTTGAACCCGGAAAAGGCCCCGGCTGTTGAATTGTCGGGAGGCTCGGGTGAAACCATCACGCGCTCGGAAGGGCTGACCTGGCTGCTGGGCGCTCCGGTTGCTCTGATTGTTGGCGCGGTGCTTCTGGGAAGCGCGGGTGTGATTGGCAGCCAGAACATCTCGGTCTCGGCATTTACGGATATCGGGCAGGGCGCCTCGCTGCGCACGAACGTGTCCGAAGAGTGTAAGGCTTCGATGATCGAACTGCATGGGCAATCAGCCTGGGATCAGGCCGTGGCCGAGCAGGAAGCGATTGACGAAGCAGGTGGTTCGTCCGAAGCGCAGCGTCTGAGCGAAGAGGAACTGGCTGCTGCGCAAGAGGCCAAGATCGCCGCTGCAGCGCCAATTGGCAACGGTGTCGCCGTGATTGTGGTACTGCTGGGTCTGACACTGGTGCTGGGTCGCGGAATCGCACCGTCGCAAGCGCCGCAGCCTCTGATCGTCGGAGCGATTGGCCTGTTGCTGATGCTGTTGGTCGACGTGTTGCTGATCGCGCCAACGACTTCGTCCGGGGCTACGTTCCTGATACTCGCCATACCTTTTGCGCTCGCAATGCATGGGTGCAAAGAAGCTGCCGCCCGTTGCGCGACCAATGATCTGATCCGTGTGGTCTTCCCACCGCTGGTGCTGATCATCGCGGTGTTGGGTTCGATTCTTGGCGGTGTCACCAACCCTACGCCGGCTGCGGCACTGGGGGCGGGTGGAGCGATCATGCTAGCGGCCTATCGGAAACTTCAGGATCAGAACCGGTCGGGCAAAGTGATCATCTGGTCAACCTTCGCAGTGATCATCGCACTGGTGATGGGGGTGAACTTCGATCTGCGCATCAATCAGGGCAATGTTTCGGTTGAAAGCTGGATAGCGTTCATCATCGCCTATTCGGCCTACCTCTATGCGCTGTTCGGCTTGATCTACGGCTGCTGGGTGCTGTTCTCAAGCGGGGTTCTGACACCGGTGGTGCGTGAGACAGCTAAGGTGACGTCGATGGTCTTCACCATCCTGATCGGATCGCAACTGCTGAACCTGGTGGTGATTTCGTTTGGTGGAGAGCACTATATCCAGCAGTTCCTGCGCAGCTTTGATAATGAATTCACGGTCTTCCTGATCGTGATGCTGGTGCTGTTCATTCTTGGCTTTGTGCTGGATTTCCTTGAGATCATCTATATCGTGATCCCGATCGTGGGCCCCGTGATCTATGGCGGATCGTTTGATCCGAAATGGGTGACCATCATGGTAGCGGTGAACCTGCAGACCTCGTTCCTGACGCCTCCGTTCGGATTTGCGCTGTTCTATCTCAGGGGTGTTGCGCCGAAAGAGGTCACCACTGGCCACATCTATCGCGGCATCATACCGTTCGTGATCATTCAGGTTGTGGGCATCGCAATCCTGTGGTTCTTCCCGTCGATTGTAACCATCGTTCCTGACCTGATCCCGAACTGATCTGTCGCTTAGACTGACGAATACGGAGGCCCATTAGGGCCTCCGTTTGTTTTTCAGGAATTCGGCTGTGGGTGTGTCAGCCTTTCGAACTCCGCTTCAGTGGCATGATCGATTGCAAGGTCTGTGGTCTCGACAAGTCCGGCATTGGGATTGTCGAACGTGGCCTTGTCCAGCTTGCCGACCGTTTGCCCGACAATGGTGGTCACCACCGCATCGCCAGTGACATTCACAACCGTCCGCATCATATCGAGGATCCGGTCGACGGCCAGAATGATGCCGATGCCTTCCAGCGGCATACCCAACTGGTTCAGAACCATCGCCAGCATCACTATCCCCACACCGGGCACACCTGCCGTGCCGATTGAGGCCAGAACCGAGATTGAAATCACGGTCAGATAACCGCTTAGCCCCAGATCAATGCCATAGGCATTAGCCAGAAAAACGGTCGCCACTCCATGCATGATTGCGGTGCCATCCATGTTGATCGTCGCCCCTAGGGGAATACCGAACGACGCCACGGAACGGTCAACGCCGACTCTCTGAGTCACGCATTGTAAGCTGGCCGGAATTGTCGCGTTCGAGCTTGAGGTCGAGAACGCAAACACCTGCGCCGAGCGCATCTTGCGCAGGAATACCCGAGGGCTCAGCCCGGTCGTAAAATACAGCAGCGCCATCAACGTGACACACAGATGGAATACCAGCGTCAGGCTGATCGTGGTCAGATAGCCGATCACCGGTCCGAATAAGCCAAAGCCCTCCATCGCAAAGGTTTTGGTAATCAGGCTGAAGACGCCGATGGGGGCGAAGGCCATGACGATATTGACGATCTTCATCGCCAGTTCATTCATGAACTCGCAGCCTTCCACAAAGGCCTTGGCGCGGCTGCCCATCATTAGCACTGCAATACCAACGACCATTACGTAGAAGATGATCTGCAGCATCTCACCATTGGCCAACGCGTTGATCGGGTTCTTGGGAATGATGTTTGCCAGTATTTCCCAAGTGGTCTGTGGGTTGGCGACGCTTACGCTGTCACCGGCCAGATGCAGGCTCGTGAATCCTGTGCCCGGCCCAATGAGGCCCGCAAAGATCAAGGCAGTTGTCACGGCCAAGGCGGTGGTGGCCAGATAGGTAACGAAGGTCAGCCCTCCGACACGGCCCAGCAATTTGACATCGCCAATGCCGACAACGCCGCACAGCAGTGAGAATACAACCAGCGGCACAACAAGCATCTGAAGTGCATTAAGGAACATTTGCCCAAACATGGACAGCACACCCTGCACAAGTGTTGCGTTGAGCGCAGCGATATCGAGATAGTTCAAGACCAGACCAAAGATCGAGCCCAAGGCGAGCGCGACCAGGATCTGGGTCGTCAGCGTGGCCGAAACCAGTCGGCGTGCGGCATATGTCATTTTCCCCCTCCTTCAGAACCTCTGCGACAGGGTGGGAGGCCTGCCGTAGCGACAATAAAGCCAGCCCGGTCAGCGTCTGATTGAGCTACGGGTTTCAGGTTTGGGCTGGACGTTTAGAAGTGCGGCTAATTTGGTGACCTTGCGTCAACTTTCAATCACACGGGCGGGGGAAGGTCGATTAAGATTGCTTAACAATTGGGCGCAGCATGGCGGAAGGTAGTTTAACGTGATGAAAAAAATGTATTTATTTTGTCGATACAGGTGCTGAAAATTCGATCAAATCCCAACGATTTCCGAAAGGATCCCGCCAGACGGCGACAATTCCATAGGGTTCATGGCGCGGGCGCTCTTCAAACCCTACGCCTGCTTCCAGCATCGCCGCGTGATCGCGGTAGAAATCATCTGTTTCGAGGAAAAAGCCAACGCGCCCACCGGTTTGATTGCCGACCGATGCGATCTGTTCCGCGCCCACCGCCTTGGCCAGCAACAACGAAGCACCATCCGAGCCCGGAGGCGTGATCCGCACCCAGCGTTTACCATCGCCCAGATCAATATCCTGCGTCAGAGTAAAGCACAGCACTTTGGTGTAGAACGCGATCGCTGCGTCATAATCCGGGACGACCAGCGTCACCGCATGAAGGCTCTGACGCATGATAGATTAACCTTTGGTGGGGTGGCGGTCAGGCAGTTGGATGTTGGCCACCTGCTCGGCAATCGGGGCCGACGAAAGGGGGTGGTGGGCCGTATGGTCACACTGCTCGGGATTTTTAATTCGCTGCCATTCACCCTGCATATAGACCTGCAAGCCCGCGAATTTGGCCTTGTACCCCATCTTGGGGCTGCCGGGCACCCAATAGCCCAGATAAATATAGGGCAACCCAGCCTCGCGCGCGATCTCGATATGGTCGAGAATCATGTAAGTGCCCAGCGAGCTTTGCTGGAACTCTGGATCGTAGAATGAGTAAACCATGCTCAGCCCGTCATCCAGTACATCGGTCAAACTGACGGCGATCAGCTCGCCGGTTTCGGGATCGGCATATTCTACGACTCGGCTGCGGATCGGGGTTTCCTCGATCATCGCGGCGAATTCGAAGACATCCATATCGGCCATGCCGCCATCCGCATGGCGCGCGTCCAGATACCGACGGAACAGGTCGAACTGTTCATCCGTTGCCCAGGGCGATGTTGCACGTCGGATCAAGTAGGAATTGCGCTTGTGGGCCCGTTTTTGGCTTTTGCTTGGCTGAAAGGCTGACACATCGATACGGGCAGACAGACAGGCGGCGCAGTCGGTGCAGGACGGGCGATACAAAACGTTCTGCGAGCGGCGAAATCCTTGTTGTGAAAGGCAATTGTTCAATTGATCCGCACCTTCCCCCTGTAGGGCGGTGAACAGTTTGCGCTCCATCCTGCCCTCAAGGTAAGGGCAGGGCTGGGGTGCCGTCACATAGAATTGTGGCGCAATTGGCAGCGTGTGTCGCATGAAGGTCCCGCATTTCCTCGGAACCGATGATAGCAACGGTTTTTGACGCAGCCAAGTGTTTCACTCAGGTGTTTTTAGGCGCGCTGGTTGATCATCACGGTGCCGAGGAAGGCATCGGTCAGGCCCTGACAGCGGGCGCTGGTCATCATCATGATGACCGAAATGATCTGTAGTACCGGGATCGCCATGCTGACAAAGTAACCTGCCGTATGTGCAATGGCTTTCCCCGTATCCATTCGGGCGCCAAAGGCGTCACGCAACTCTATCCCCATGAAGCGCATCCCCAGCGTGGCCGAGCCGTTGGCGATGGTAACAACGCGATAGACAAAGCTGATGACTGCGTAGATTAGCGCCAATATGAAGAAGCCCATGCCAAAGGTCAGCAGAATCGCAACCGTGCAGAGCAATGAGATGAATGCGATGTCGAACAGCCATGCGAAGAAACGCTTGGTCGCCACGGATTGATAGAATTCGGGTTGGCTGTCGGGATCAGGCAGATGAGACATGTATTATGGTCCGTGTCTTTTGCGGAAACACCCTGTCCCGAGGGGAGGGACAGGGCAAGCTGCGTTTAGGCGGGTTGTTCGCCATTTTCTCTGTCGTCACGATTATCGCGGGCGCGTTCATCCATGAACTCGTCGAACTCGGCCTTGTCCTTGGCTTCACGCAGGCGGTGCAGGAACGCCTCAAAGTCTTTCTGTTCACGCTCCAAACGCGCCAGTGTGTCGGCCTTGTAGGCGTCAAACGCGCTGTTGCCCGAAGGTTTCATGGCGCTCATGTGGCTGTTCCACGACGAACGGCGGCTGCAGGATTTGCTGAACATGCGTTTGCTCCAGATCATATAGGCAAGAAAGGCCAGGCCGATGGGCCAGAAGAAGATAAAGCCAAGGACCATTGCGGCGATCCAGGCGCCTTTGCCCTTGCTATCAAGCCAGGCTTCGCTTCGGTGCAGCCATCCCGGATTTTGGGGAACGGCGTGGTCGGACAATGCGGTCATGTGCTTTCTCCAGTTAGGATGTAAATGCTTTTCACATTACCAAGATGGGAGGTGGGGTAGGTGGTTGCAAGGGGGTATGTGAAAAAGATTTACATTTTTCCGAATCCAGCGTCTGACCGGGTGGATCAATCAGCGGGTTAAGGCGGATTTGCGTCTCAGTATTTCAGGCCGAGCGACGCAGCCCATCGATTAAACGTTTCATTAAGAAGGCTTAATAATCAAACGCTTCCATAGGGTTTGCACAATGGCTGCATACATAGTTTTCCGAGGAGTAATCAAGGGAGGTCGCTGAAATGAATGTTGTGAACACAACTCATTGGCCGTTCGGGTCAGAGGAGAGTTTCATCTTGTCGACCGAACCAGGCCCAGCTTCGCAAGGCGGCGTATCTAGTTCGATTGATCAAGTCGATTTGCCTTTTTTGAACCTCGATCCCCATGATCTCGAAGGGAAAGAAGATCTGCCGGATATCGAATTGCGCGGGTTTTGGGACGGGGTGATCGACAGCACGGTCAGCGCGTATCAAGGTGCTGGGTCTCACGAGGTTGAGTTCAATCTTTCGATGGTGAACCACGAGATCGCGACACGCGGAAGCGCCACGCTCATTTCCGAGCTGTACCATACACAGCAATTCGCGCTTGAAACCATAAGCATGAATGGAACTGACATACCTGTTTCTTATGAGGCCCGGTCAGCCTTTGGATTTGAGGGCGTTCACATTAGTCAGGCAGCACAGTTTCAGCATCTGTCTATAGCCAGCGAACAGGGGGAGATGTTCGATGTGCATGGGTTCGATACAAATGGCGATCTGGTTTTGGCGTCGTACGGCTATTACGAGGTCGTCGAGATCGCAGGCAAGCTTCACCAAAACGGTATTTCTGATTTTGCACTTAGTTTCGAGGTGTCGTTCGAGCTCGAAATGAATGAGACCGGTCTTTATGAAGTATTTGCTGCGGTCTCGTTCGATGGCCAAATTGACTTTAACGACGGAATGTCGCGCTACTTTGAGTTTGAAGAGGATATGTATTTCCCAGCTCGCGATCTGGGGAGTGTGGAATTTGGCCCTTTGCCAGATGGCTTGTTCCAACAACTGGCGATGTTTCAGACTCATATGGGTGACGCCTGGGACGAGTTGGTGAGTTTGAACGATCAGCTTGAGGCGGTGTTTCTGCAGCTTCGTGAAGACGAGCACTATGATGAGTGGGATTTAGCCGGGCAGGGGATTGAAAATCCGTTCACTTTCGATTTGCCGCCAGTGGATCAGTGGCTATAACGATTTGGACATTCGGCCCTTTCTGCTGTTCAATCGGACAGGGCTAAGCCAACTCTGTCCGATCATGTGCGCTGGCCGCATCTGATTTTCGGCCGTCACAAGTCATAGGCAAATGGAAGATATTGAAAACACCAGCCCACCGTCACTCGATCAGATCCTCTCGCTGGAGAAACAGGTATGGACTGCGCTGGTTGAAGGCAATGCACAGGCCGACCGGGCGCTGCTGAGCCCCGATTTTCTGGGCGTGTATCCAACGGGTTTTGCCAATCGCGACGATCATGTTGGCCAGTTCGCCGATGCGCCTACGATGGCGCAATATGAACTCAGCGATACCAGGTTGCGCGTCTTATCGGCGGAGGTGGTTTTGCTCTCATACAGGGCAGATTATCTGCGTCCCGAAGCACAGGAATGGGAGGCGATGCTGATCTCATCCCTATGGGAGCGGCGTCACGACGTCTGGATCAACAGTTTCAGCCAGGACACACCACTGGAACGGTCATGAGCCAGCCTCTTGTTATCAACCGCTTGCCGCGCGCTTTTCATACCGATCTGGGTGACGAAACACGCGCGGCGCTGCCCGATTTGACTGCCGAGCAGGGGGAGTTGATCGCGGGAACTGCGGGCTCTAGCCCCTACCTGAAAGGGTTGATTGACCAAGAAAGGAACTGGTTGCCACACGCGATGCAGCAACCGGAGCAGGCATTGTCGGAAGTGATGGACGCGGCGCGCGCGCTGCCGTCGGATCAGTTGAAACCCGGTTTGCGGCAAGCGAAGAGGCGCATGGCCTTGCTGACGGCGCTGGCCGATCTGGCGGGTGCGTGGCCGTTGGAAAAGGTAACTGCTGCGCTGACTGACTTTGGCGCTTTGGCCGTAGATGTGGCAGCGAAGGCCGAAATTGCTGCGCTGATCCGGCGCGGCAAGCTGCCGGGTATGACCGAGAATGATGTCGAAACCGCAGCTGGTATGGTCATTCTGGCGATGGGCAAAATGGGCGCATATGAGCTGAATTATAGCTCGGATATCGATCTGATCGTGCTGTTCGACGAAACCCGTTTCGATCCCGATGATTTCTATGAAGCCCGTCAGGGAATGGTGCGCGCCACGCGGAATTTCTGTGCCACGCTCAGCGACAAGACGGCGGATGGGTATGTATTCCGCACCGATCTGCGACTGCGCCCGGACCCGGCAGTCACACCCGTGTGTCTGGCGATGGAAGCGGCTGAGCGCTACTATGAAAGCCTTGGGCGCACGTGGGAACGCGCGGCCTATATCAAGGCACGCCCCTGCGCCGGGGACATCGCGGCAGGTCAGAGATTCCTTGATGCATTGCGCCCGTTCGTCTGGCGGCGGCATCTGGATTTTGCCGCCATTCAAGACGCCCATGACATGCGCTTGCGCATTCGCGAGAACAAGGGAACGGGCGGAAGTCTCTCGATTCCCGGCCACGATATGAAGCTGGGGCAGGGCGGTATTCGAGAGATCGAGTTTTTTACTCAGACCCGTCAATTGATCGCGGGCGGACGTGATCCCGACCTTCGCGTCCGGGGTACCGTTCCCGGTCTGGCGGCGTTGGCGTCGAAGGGCTGGGTGCCCGAAGACGTCGCAGAGAAACTGACTGACCACTACCGCGCCCACCGCGAGGTCGAGCATCGCATCCAGATGGTGCACGACGCACAGACCCATAAGGTGCCAAATTCAGAGGACGGTTTCGAACGGGTCGCGTGCCTGATGGGGATCAGCAGCGCCGAATTGACCGCCGAACTGACCCGCCGCCTGACCGAAGTGCACGAACTGACCGAAGGGTTCTTCGCCCCTGGACCAGGCGCGGCACCCGTGCCGCTTCAGGAGGTTGAGTTTGACAAGGGTGTGCTGGCCCGCTGGCCGACTTATCCGGCGCTTCGATCGCAGCGTGGTGCACGGATATTCGAGCGGCTCAGGCCGGAACTTCTGGCGCGATTGGCAAAAACTGCGAAACCCGACGAAGCGCTATTGGCACTGGATGGTTTTCTGGCGGGATTACCCGCCGGAGTGCAGCTGTTTTCCCTGTTCGAGGCGAACCCGCATCTGATCGATCTGCTGGTCGATATCGTTGGAACGTCACATGCGCTCGCCACCCATCTGTCGCGCAACGCCTCGGTTTTTGATGCGGTGATTGGTGGCAGTTTCTTCAGCGATTGGCCCGGGCAGGCGACCTTGCAGTCGGACTTGACGCAGGCCTTGGCAGAGGAAAGCGACTATGAAACACAGCTCGATTTCGCACGTCGCTGGTGCAAGGAGTGGCACTTTCGCATCGGTGTGCATCATCTGCGCGGACTGATCGATGGGGCGCAGGCCGGGCAGCAATATGCCGAACTGGCGCAGGCCGTGATTGCGGCGGTTCTGCCCTGCGTTGTCGACCAGTTCTCCAAAAAGCATGGACCGGTGCCGGGGCGCGGCGCTGCGGTTTTGGGCATGGGGTCACTTGGGGCAGGGCGCATCAACTCGCAATCCGATCTGGACATGATCGTCATTTATGACCCGCAGGATCAGGATATGTCCGACGGTCCTCGCCCGCTGGCGACGCGGACGTATTATGCTCGGTTCACCCAGGCACTGATCACGGCGCTCAGCGCGCCAATGTCGCAGGGACGGCTTTATGAGGTCGACATGCGTCTGCGCCCGTCGGGCAATCAGGGGCCGGTGGCCACAAGCTGGGCCAGCTTCACCAACTATCAGCAGAATGAGGCCTGGGTGTGGGAACACCTTGCTTTGACTCGCGCCCATGTCGTCGCAGGCGACGCCGGTCTGGCCGAGGATATCGAAAACTTCCGCGCTGATTTCCTGTCGCAACCGCGCGACCGTGACAAAGTGCTGAAAGAAGTGGCCGAGATGCGCGAAAGGCTGGCCGGCGCAAAAGCGCCAGCGGGCGTTTGGGACGCAAAGAATGGGCCGGGTCGCATGATGGATATCGAACTGATGGCAGAGACGGGCGCATTGCTGGCCGGATTGCCCCAGCGCGATGTACACTCGGGTCTGGACGGGGCGGTCGCTGTCGGGCTGCTGGATGTCGCGCAGGCGCAAACCCTGAAGGGTTGTTACGATTTATGCTGGTCGGTGCAATGTGCGGCGCGTCTGCTGTCGGGAAAGGTGATCGAGGCCGACAAGATCGGTGAAGGCGGTACGGCCTTTCTGTGTCGGGCGACCGGGTTCGATCAGGTCGAACAGCTGCAATCCGCGTTGCAAGACAATTACAGCACTGCGGCCTCGTTGATTGGCGCAGTTGTCGGAAGGGTTGAAGATGGCACGCAGTGATGATCCGAATGACCACAAAGGCCTGATCCGCGAGGCGTATCGCATTGAAGGCATCACCTTGCCCGAGTGTCGCAGCATCTTTCTGGATTGGGCGCTGAGCCTGCCCGGAGAGCTTGATCAAAATCAGGCCTTGACCAACCTACACGCAGTCTATTCGGAACAGGCTGCTGATCATCCGATGACGCAGGTCCTGACCGAGGGTTTGCAGGCGGCCCAAGCCCCCAAGCGTCGTGGCGGCTGGCGCAAGCGCAACCGTTAACGGGGCTTTCACCCCCGTGCATTCACGATTATGAGGGCGCCATGACACCCGTAGCTGACCGCCCCCGTATCCGTTTGAAACCCAAGGCCAATGCGCGTGGCCTGCGCCACGGGTTTCCCTGGGTCTATGCCAATGACATCGTCACCGACCGCCGGACCCGCAAAATCGGGCCGGGGTCCTTGGCTGTGCTGGAAGACGAGAAGCGCGCGCCAATCGCTCTGGTCGCGGTGAATCCGGCCTCAAAGATCATGTGCCGGGTGCTGGATCGCGACATTAACGCGCAGTTGGATGCGGACTGGTTTGAAACCCGTCTGCGCCGCGCGCTTGAGATGCGCGAGCGACTGTTCGATGCGCCTTACTATCGCCTGATCCATGCCGAGGCGGATGGGTTTCCCGGGGTGATCATCGACCGGTTCGGAGACGCCTGCGTGATCCAACCCAACGCAACCTGGGCTGAGGCACATCTTGAATCTCTGACCGACGCGCTAGTCAAGGTGACCGGGGTCGACACAGTGTTGAAGAACGCCTCGGGGCGCACGCGTGTGCTCGAGGGGTTGGACGACACCAATCTGACCTTGCGCGGCATCGCGCCCGATAAGCCTCTGCCGGTGCCAATGAATGGCGCAACCTACATGGCTGACCTGACTGGTGGACAGAAAACCGGCCTGTTCTATGACCAACGCCCCAATCACGCGTTTGCCGCCAAGTTGGTTCACCCCGAGGCGCAGGTGCTGGATGTATTCAGCCACGTCGGAGGCTTTGGTCTGGCCATGCTGGCGGGCGGCGCAGCACAGGCGTTGTCCGTTGACGGCTCGGCAGCGGCGCTCGAACTGGCGGCGAAGGGCGCTGAAGCCTCAGGATTTTCTGCCCGTTTCCAGACCCGACAAGGCGACGCCTTTGATATACTGACCAAACTCGGCGAAGAGGACGCGTTGTTCGACGTCGTCATCTGTGATCCCCCGGCTTTTGCACCTTCGAAACAGGCGTTGGATGCAGGTTTGCGCGCCTATGAGCGTACCGCACGTCTGGCGGCTCCGCTGGTCAAACCGGGCGGGTATCTTGGCCTCTGCTCCTGTTCTCATGCCGCTGATCTGGGCCGTTTCCGCGATGCCTCATCCCGTGGGATCGGACGGGCAGGACGACAGGCCCAACTGATCCGAACTGGCTTTGCCGGGCCGGACCATCCACAACTGCCGCAGCTGGCAGAAAGCGGCTACCTCAAAGCCGTGTTTTACCGTCTGTGAAGGTCGTTCTGGATACCTGCGTCATCTATCCCACGGTGATGCGAGAGATGCTGTTGGGCGCTGCGAGGCTTGGTTATTTCACGCCCGTCTGGTCTGCACGTATCCTCGAAGAATGGGCCCGCGCCGCCCGCAAGCTTGGCCCCGAGGGCGAGGCGCAGGCGCGCGCCGAAATCGCGCTGGTTCAGGCCCAATGGCCAAATGCCGAGCAACCCGCCAACCTCGGTGTTGAACAGCGCCTATGGTTGCCGGATGCCGCCGACATCCACGTTCTCGCAACGGCGGTCACAAGCTCGGCAGATGTCATTGTCACCGTCAATGCCAAGGACTTTCCCAAGAATATGTTGGCCGACGAAGGGCTTGAGCGGCGCGATCCGGACGGGCTGCTGCATGAACTCTGGCTGTCCGACCCCGAAGGCATGACGCAGGTTTCCAAAGCGGTCCTTGCTGAAGCCAACCGGCTATCCGGTGCTCAATGGACCTTGCGCAGCTTAATGAAAAAAGCCCGCCTGCCGCGCCTTGGCAAAGCCCTGAGTACTTAATTCGGGATCCCATTCATCTGGCCAAAAATTTCTCGGGGAGCGCGAGGGGCTGGCCCCTCGCTCCTATCCTAAACTCCCACGCCCCACTTTTGTTCAAGTACTTCCAGAGCTGCGATCCGCTCATCCGTCTTTGGATGACTCATCAACCAAGCGGGCACAACGCCCGCGCGCTGCTGTGTCAGATCCTCAAGCTTGTGGAACAAAGACTTCTGTGGACCAATCCCGATCCCGGCTTTTGTCAAAAGCGCAGCCGCATATTCATCCGCCTCATATTCATCACTCCGCGACAGGCGGGAGGCCAGCAAATGAGTCAGCATATTTGCAATCCAGGCTCCAATGAACGGGATGAAGCGGTTCAATAGCATCATCAGCGCAGCACGCAGGGCGTTTTGACCCGAGAAATCAATCATCCGCCGCCGGGCGTGGCCAAGGGCGACATGGCCCAATTCATGCGCGATTACGCTTGCCATTTCTTCCGCTGATACTTCGCCGTTGCCAAATTTGCGATAAAAACCGCGAGTGATGAAAATACGCCCATCCGGCGCTGCCAGCCCGTTCACCGGATCGATCTCGTAGATGTAGACTGGGACCCGATCAATCTCCAAGGCTGCAGCCAGCCGGTCCGTCATGCGTTTTAGCGCAGGATCGGCCAGTTCGGTGGACTTCGCATCCAACTCACGATGCGTGCGCCAGACGGATATCCGGTACATCACAACGGCATAGGCTATGGCCAGCAGGATGGGTGTTAAGCGAAGCATGAGTTAGATATGGGCGGCCCACCCAGAGGAGGCAAGCGGTAACTCGCCCTTCACGTCCGATCAGTTATTTGGCTCAATCCAGCCTTACCTGCCTGGCGAGGGCAGGTGCAGGTTCGAATGAAACTCGGCAAGGGACTGCTTGGTTAAGATCTCGCCCTTCGAAGCCTCAAAAAATGCGCGTTCAGCTTCCTTTTCTGCGACCAGAGCATCAACTCTCAGGTCCCTCACATCTGCGCGCAGAGCGTCGCGCGCCTCCTCGTAGGTTTCAGCATCGCGCAGCTCATCCTCAAGCGCACTCAGCTTGTCATCATAGTCCGGGTCCGCAGGATCAAGTGCGGCGATATCATCGGCGATGTCTTCGCTGCTGCGGCCATCGTAGTCTTCGTTCAGATCACGCAGTTCACGGCGCGCCTCATAGAGGTCACCGCGTAAGTCGTAATAGGTTTCCGCCGCCGCCTGGTAGGTCGCGATTTTGCCGACATTGCTGTTGGGTGAAGCGTTGCGGAACGCTGGGGCCGCTGCCTTAGACGCATTCAGGTTACGCAGCTTGTCCGAGCCATAGGGATCGGTGATCGCTGCAACAAGCGGGTCGCGATAATAGCGGTAGCGGTTCTTATTGCGATCGGAATATGGCTTGTCGTAGCGCAGTCGATAGTCGGTTTCATCATAGAACTTCTTATCATCCGAATAGCGGTAGCCGTCAGGATCGTAAGGCACCGGCTGGACCGTTGCCCAGTCCTTGTGCCGGTGGTTTGGCTGTGGCAGATCGAGATTGCCGTGGAACTCGCCCAGCGTCGCCTTGGTCAATGTACGCCCTTTCGAAGCGTCATAAAAGGCAGCCTCCGCATCTTGCAACGCGTCGCGGGTTTCGTATTTCAGATCCCTCAGATCCGCGCGCAGATCGTCGCGCGCCTCCTCGTAGGTTTCGGCATCGCGCAGCTCATCCTCAAGCGCACTCAGCTTGTCATCATAGTCCGGGTCCGCAGGATCAAGTGCTGCGATATCATCGGCGATGTCTTCGCTGCTGCGGCCATCGTAGTCTTCGTTCAGATCACGCAGTTCACGGCGCGCCTCATAGAGGTCACCGCGCAGGTCGTAATAGGTTTCCGCCGCCGCCTGATAGGTCGCGATCTTGCCGACATTGCTGTTGAGTGAAGCATTGCGGAACGCCGGGGCCGCTGCCTTAGACGCATTCAGGTTACGCAGCTTGTCCGAGCCATCGGGATCGGTGATTGCTGCAACAAGCGGGTCGCGATAGCGACGCTTGCCGGGCTTCTTATTGTCATAGTGCTTGGATTTATAATCTGTGCGAGCAACAGGTCGCGGGGAATACTCAACAGGAGCAACCGAGGCCTTGCGGTACGATTTCTTTACCCGGTTCGCGCTTGACTTGGTTTTTACCGGCGAACGCTTGCCAAATAGTTGCTCGACATCGCGTATAAACTCTCTTCCAAAGCCCGCCAGTGTGGTCTTTTGTACCTTGCCGTTCCGTTCCTTAGCTTTAGCAGAGGTTTTGGCTGACCGGTGGTGTTTTGCCTTTTGCTTCTTGTTAAACCCGAAAGCCTTTTCCACGCGGTGCGTTTTGGAATTGGCCTTGCCGGCATCTTTACCCGCGCTTTTGGAACCCTTAGCTTTGCCGGATTTTCCCTTTTCGCCACTTTTGTTGCCGTCGTTGCCTTTTCCGGACTTACCCTTGCCTTTGTTGCCGTCGTTGCTTTTTCCAGAATTACCTTTGCCGCCGCCGCGGCCCTTTCCATTGCCATTATCATTCTTGGCATAAGCGGCGTCAGGGGAAAGTACCAATGTCGCGGTCGCACCCGATGCAATTGCGAACGCTGTAATGGTCAAAACAGATGTCAGGATATTTGGTAGTTTTGAAATGGTCATCTCAGCCCCCCAGCTTCAATCCCTTTGTCGTATATCACGAATTCGAGAGAGGCAGGGAATTTTGCCGAGATTGTTTCTTCTGTGGTGCTTTTGACGCGAATATCTCTGAAAAATGGGCCTATTGTTTCCGGATTCTGAGGCAACCAGGACTCCGACGGTGACTAGCGCGTCAGTTCCCGCATACCTTGTTCTAAACCCGCCAGCGTCATGGGTACCATGCGATCTTCGAATATCTCACGGATCATGCCGATCGAATGGGTGTATTCCCAATACTTCTCTGGCACAGGATTGATCCACAGGTTCGATGTCCACTGTTCGCGTGCACGGCCCAGCCAGACTTGGCCAGATTCCTGATTCCAATGCTCATTTGCACCACCGGGATAAGCGATCTCGTAAGGACTCATCGAGGCATCGCCGACAAAGATGCATTTGTAGTCCGGCCCGTATGTGCGCAAGACCTCGTGCGTCGGAGTTTGCTGATCCCAGCGGCGGCGATTGTCGCGCCAGACGCCTTCATAGAGGCAATTGTGGAAGTAGTAGTATTCCAGATGTTTGAATTCGGTTCGGGCCGCTGAGAACAGTTCTTCCACAACCTTGATATGCGGATCCATCGACCCGCCCACGTCCAGAAACAAAAGCACTTTGACGGCGTTGTGTCGTTCGGGTCGGGTTTTGACATCCAGATATCCGTGTTCAGCCGTAGCCCTGATCGTTCCATCCAGATCAAGCTCTTCCGCTGCACCTTCACGCGCCCAGCGGCGCAGGCGTTTCAAGGCAACCTTGATGTTCCGGGTGCCCAGTTCAACAGTGTCATCTAAGTTCTTGAATTCGCGCTTGTCCCAGACCTTTATGGCACGCTGATGGCGGCTTTCTTTCTGGCCGATGCGCACGCCTTCGGGGTTGTAGCCATAGGCACCGAAAGGTGAGGTGCCCGCGGTGCCGATCCACTTGTTACCGCCCTGATGGCGACCCTGTTGGTCCTTGAGGCGCTCGCGTAGCGTCTCCATCAGCTTCTCAAAGCCACCAAGCGCCTCGATCTCGGCTTTTTCTTCATCCGACAGGTGCTTTTCGGCCATCTTTGCAAGCCACTCGGCAGGAATATCGACCGCCTCGAGTACTTGATCGAAACTGATTTCACCCAACCCTTCGAAACTGGCGGCAAAGGCACGGTCGAACTTGTCGATGTTGCGCTCGTCTTTCACCATCGAAACGCGGGCGAGATAGTAAAACGCCTCGACATCGTATGTCGCCAAGCCCTTTTTCATCCCTTCCAGAAACGTCAGGTATTCGCGCAGAGATACGGGAATGCCAGCGTTTCGGAGGTTTTCGAAGAAGGGCAGGAACATCGTTCTATACCAGGCGGACAATGACCAGTGAAATCACCAGCCCGACCAACGCAAAGGCAATGCCGTAACCTGCAGCGTATTGCGCCATATCCGCACCGCTTCCGTTACGTTTGCGTGCTGTCAACGCGCCCAGAATCGCGCCCAGAATAGCCATGCCCAGAACCACTATCATGTGACGTTATCCACCCGTGCTTGTGGCGGCTGACTGCGCGATGTCTTGTGTGACCGAGCGCACCACCAAATCCGAGCCGAAGCCGTAACGTGCCCATCCGATACTGTCCAGCCGAACGCGACGTGCCTGATCTAGTTGACCGGACTGCCGCAGTGCCTCGGATTTGAGCAGCAGCAGAGTGGCCAGAAGGGCGGCGTTCTCGGCCTTGGTCATGACATTGATTGCTTTGTTCAATTCGGGCAGGGCCTCGGTGCCCTGACCCTGTGCCAAAGCAAAGGCTGCGGTTTGTGCCGTGATATGAGCGCGCTGAATTTCTGTTCCCGGGGTGGCGTTCAGGTATTTCAGGGCAATTTCATATTGCTGCTGCGCCGCCTCGGGGTCGTCGAATTGCCCCATGCGCCCTAGCAGATAATGCGGATAGGCGCGGCGGTGGTCGGTCCAGCCTTGCTGTTGACCAATTCGCGCTGCCTCGTTCGCAGCGTTGACGCGTTTGGCCGTACCAGCGCCAGCCCCCAAAGCGCGTTGAACTGCGTTAATCCAGGCCCGAGGTGTCTCAGTAACCTGTTGTGGCGCAACCCGATCCCCTCTGGGGTTCAGCCGGCTGAGTACGCCGGGCAGAACCGCTGCCACCTGTTCGCGTGTCATGCCATTTTGCAACTCAGGCGCATAGGCTGCGCGCAGGATCAACATGTCGAATCCGGTCAGAACCGTGTGGAAATTGTCGTCGTTGAATACTGAATCGGTTAGGCGATAGAGGTCGTTCAGAGG
Organism: Ruegeria sp. CG1; assembly: GCF_056537265.1. Lineage (NCBI taxonomy): Bacteria > Pseudomonadati > Pseudomonadota > Alphaproteobacteria > Rhodobacterales > Roseobacteraceae > Ruegeria > Ruegeria sp. CG1. Next base: position 333,683 of record NZ_JBQFRF010000001.1, read on the forward strand.
TCCAAGTGCCTGAGCCAATTCTTCATGCAGGCAGTCCCGAATTTCCTGTGGGCTGGCATCGTAGGGGATGAATATCCCGATCCGTTCACGTTTTCGCAGTTCGGTCCAGTTGCTTTTGCTTTTGCGCCTGTCACGGCGGTATTCTTCCAGACTTGAAGAGTTGGGAACGACGAAACAGGCGGCCTGCGGCAGGATGCGGCGGATCTGTTTCTGGCTTACAGCCTCGATCGTGATGTTCGCCTGACCCTCTGGAATCTGCCGGATGTCGATCTTCGCCTCACGTTGCAACCGGGTCAGTAGCCGGCTCAGGTCGGTCTGCATCGTTGGTGGCGGTGTCCCAGTCAGACGCACCGTGATGGGTCCATCAAACCGGGTGAAAACGGGCAACTCTGCGCCGCTCTCAAGTGCGAAATGCAGCGATAGGAAATCTGCGGCGATGTTCTTGTTTGAGCGGGCAGGCGGGCTTGGACGAGCAGCGCCGAAGGATTTAGACGGCGGTAGCGATGCTTCAATCACCTGGGTACGGGTCGGCGTCTCGATCCGGTCGACCGTGGTGCAGGCAGACAGCGCCGCCAGAAGTAGGGTTGCGCCTAAAAGCCTCATGGTCGCTGATACTTCAGGAACGGCGACAACTTGCCGATGCGGTCATAGAGTTTGCGTGCGGTATGGTTGTTTTCCTGCGTCAGCCAATAGACTGAGGGGGCTTTCTGCCTGTCCGCTTCTTCATAGACGGCCTCAATCAGGGCGCGTCCAACTCCGGTGCCTCGCGCTTCTGGGCGGGCATAGAGATCCTGCAGATAGCAGACACTTTCTTCCTTCCAGGCGTGGCGATGAAACAGGTAGTGGGTCAGTCCAAGCAGTTGCCCATCCAAATCCGCGACAAAACAGGAAAAGTCATTCGGATCATCACCTAAGAGCCGCGCAAAGGTGCTTTGGAAAGTCGAATCCGGCACTTTGGTTTCATAAAATGCCAGGTAGTCACGCCACATTTCGGCCCATTGATCCCGGTCTTCTGGTCGCAAGGGGCGAATTGTGAGGGCGTTAGACATTTTACTATTTCCTGCTCTGGAGGCCCGATTGGCGCGGGGTCTTTCGTTGATGTAATGCTGACACCCGACCGTACCGATGACAAGCTGTGATCACCGCTTGCTACGCGCCATAAAGGCCAGCCGTTCAAACAGATGTACGTCCTGCTCATTTTTTAGAAGCGCACCATGTAGCTTGGGCAGTGCATTCACACCGTCGCGTTTAAGGTCCTCAGCGCTCAAGTCCTCAGCCAAGAGCAGTTTCAGCCAGTCCAGCACTTCCGAGGTCGAGGGCTTTTTCTTCAAACCCTGCGTTTCGCGGATTTCGTAGAACTGGGTCAGCGCGGTGGTCAGCAGCGCATCTTTGATGCCGGGGTGATGGACTTCGACGATACGGCGCATCGTGGCTTCGTCTGGAAAGCGGATGTAGTGAAAGAAGCAGCGGCGCAAGAATGCGTCAGGTAGTTCCTTTTCGTTGTTCGACGTGATTATGACGATAGGGCGGTTCTTGGCACGGATCGTCTCGCCAGTCTCGTAGACGTGGAACTCCATCTTATCGAGTTCCTGCAGCAGGTCGTTCGGAAACTCGATATCAGCCTTGTCGATCTCGTCGATCAGCAACACGACCTTTTCATCCGCGTCAAACGCCTGCCACAGCTTGCCCTTGCGAATGTAGTTCGAAACATCATGCACGCGCTCTTCGCCAAGCTGGCTATCGCGCAAACGGCTGACCGCATCGTATTCATACAACCCCTGTTGCGCTCGGGTGGTGGATTTCACGTTCCACTCAATCATCGTCAGCCCCAGCGCGCCTGCGACCTGTTTCGCCAGCTCGGTTTTGCCGGTTCCGGGTTCGCCCTTGACAAGCAGCGGGCGTTCCAGCGTGACGGCGGCGTTCACGGCAATGTTCAGATCGTCGGTGGCAACATATTCTGCGGTGCCTTGAAAACGTGCGGTCATGGGACCCCTCATGTGGTTTCCGCGGAATGCGGGCTGGGTTTGCTCTGCTCGGGTTACAGAGAGGCAAGGTTATTTACAAGCCGGGCCGCAGCGTCGCGAAAGGATGGAATGGGCTGTAAGTCCAATCTGTTTTGGGCGATTCGTTCGGGGCGGGGTATCGCAGGGGTTGAAGCTGCCTGAAAAACGCCTTGCGAGAACCACAGAAAAACAAGGTTTTGTTGTTACAAGTCTCAATATTAGAGCAGTCGGAGTGACGCGGCGGCGAGGCATACGTTTGTGTAGTGACAATCTCTGCCCCGTCGGATAAACGCTCCGCAGAAGGGGGTGCCGAATGTCAGGTAATACAATCGCAACCGACGTTTCAGGCCATACCGAGGGAGCAAATATGAAGCAGGAAGTTTTTCTGCCGGAAGATTACCGTCCGGCTGAAGATGAACCTTTCATGAATGATCGCCAGCTTGAGTATTTTCGCCGCAAGCTGATGGATTGGAAGACAGAACTACTCGCAGGCAGCCGTGATACGATCGAAGGTCTGCAGGACAACACCCGAAACATTCCCGATGTCGCTGACCGCGCAAGCGAAGAGACCGACCGTGCGCTGGAACTGCGCACCCGGGATCGTCAGCGTAAGCTGGTGGCCAAAATCGACTCGGCCCTGCGCCGGATCGAAGAAGGGGAGTATGGATATTGCGAGAAGACCGGTGATCCGATCTCGCTCAAGCGCCTGGATGCGCGTCCTATCGCGACTATGACGCTTGAGGCGCAAGAGCGTCACGAGCGCCGCGAAAAGGTCCACCGCGACGATTGATCGCTGGGAAATTGCAACAAAACAACAGCGCCGGGGCCTGTCGCCCCGGCGTTTTTGCGTTATGGCAGGCCCATGAATATCAATGGTCTGAATTTCTGCGTCATTGGCGGCGGCATTGGGGGCATGGCGGCGGCACTCGCACTGCGAAGTCAGGGTGCTCAGGTGACGGTTCTGGAGCAGGCCCCAGAACTGACCGAAGTTGGTGCTGGATTGCAAATCAGTGCGAACGGGATGGCGGTACTGCGTGCGCTAGGCGTTGCTGGTAAGGTCCCGGAAGCTGGACAAATCTCGGGTGGGACCGTTTTGCGCGATTACCGTAATGGGCGCGTGATCAGTCGGGTCCCGGTCCCTGCCGCTGGGTCGACTTACTATTATCACCGGGCAGATCTGCTGGACCTGTTGCACAAAGCCGCCTTGCGCTCTGGGGTGGATATTCGGCTGGATGCACCTGTCGCCACGGTTCATAAACACCCAAGCGAAGCCGAGATCGTTCTGGAAAGCGGCGAAAGGCTGCGTGCGGAATGCGCAATCGCCGCAGACGGTGGGCGCAGCGCTATCCGCCCGATCTTGAATGGTCCCGAGGTCCCGGTGTTCACCCATCAGGTTGCCTGGCGAGCAACGATCCCCTGGACCCAGCGAGAAGAACTGCCATGCGCGTCCTTGACGATGGGGCCAGGCCGGCACGTGGTAACCTACCCGCTGCGCGATCAACGCCTCGTGAACATCGTGGCCATAGAAGAGCGTTCCGACTGGCAAGAGGAAGGCTGGCGACGTCAGGGTGATCCCGACGACCTGCGAACCCGGTTCGCCGATTTTGGCGGACCGGTTGGTGACATATTGTCAAAGATTGAAGAGGTTCACCTTTGGGCGCTGTTTCTGCGCCCCGTGGCGCAAATCTGGCAGAATGGGCGATTGGCCGTGCTTGGGGATGCGGCGCACCCGACGTTGCCTTTTATGGCCCAAGGAGCTTGCCTAGCACTGGAAGATGCCTGGGTCCTGACACGCGCGTTCCAGGACAACTCAGGCGTCGCCCGCGCATTGGCTACCTATGAAGCCACTCGACGACCGCGTGCCAGGCAAGTGATTGGCGCCGCAGGCGCAAATGCGCGTAATTTCCACCTTCGTGGGCCAATGAGGCTGGCCGCGCAGGCCGCCTTAATGGCGGTTGGTCCACGCTTGGCGCGGCGCTACGAGTGGATCTATAGCTACGACGCGACCGCGTAAGCGTTCACAGGTCGAGATCAACCCAGACCGGCACATGGTCCGAAGGTTTTTCGTGCCCCCTCACTTCGGCATCGATCCTGCAATCACGCATCAAATCTGCAGCTTGCGGCGTCAGAAGAAAGTGATCGATGCGGATCCCGTCGTTTCTGTTCCACGCACCGGCTTGATAATCCCAGAATGAGTAATGACCGGGGCCTTGCGTTCGTGCGCGAAAGGCTTCGGTGAAGCCCAGATTTAATATCTTGCGAAATGCTGCACGGCTTTCGGGCCGAAACAACGCATCCTCGCGCCAGGCGTCGGGGCGCTTGGCATCTTCGGCCTGCGGAATAATATTGTAATCCCCGGCCATCAATGCGGGTTCCTCTGATGCCATCAAATCGCGGGCACGATCATAGAGGCGCTCCATCCACTCAAGCTTGTAGTCATATTTCGGCCCCGGCACCGGATTGCCATTTGGCAGATACAATCCGCAGATGCGCAGTGCTCTCTTTCCTATGACAGTGGCTTCGATCCAGCGCGCCTGCTCATCACTTTCATCACCGGGCAACCCAAGGGAGACATCCTCAAGCGGCAATTTCGAAAGGATTGCAACGCCGTTGAAGCTCTTTTGCCCATGGGTTTCAACGTTATATCCACGCTCCCCGAAAATCTCGCGGGGGAAATTCTCATCGATTGATTTGATTTCCTGCAGCAACACGACATCGGGCTGTGCCTCATCCAACCAGCGAGGTAACGCCTCGGCCCGTGCCTTGATACCGTTGATGTTGAATGTGGCGATTTTCATGCGTGATCCTCCGGTGCCATTGGCAACCTATCGCGCAGAATACACGCAACGGCAAGTTGCCGAACAAGTTAGCGAGGCTCTGCCTCGCGCTCCGAGGTATTTTTAGCCAGATGAAGAAACGGATTCTTAACCATATTCGTCAAAACTGAGTATGCGGTACAGGCGGAGGCGCCGATGACCGCGCCAGGTGAAGCTCTCTGACTTTGACTGTCAGAGAGCGGATCCCTCTTCATCTGGCTAAAAATACCTTGGGGGTGTGGGGGCAAAGCCCCCACTGGCGCTACATCGAGAACGATGTGCCGCAGCCGCAGGAAGACGTGGCGTTGGGGTTCTCAATCACGAAGCGCGCGCCGATGAGTTCCTGTGTGAAATCAATTACCGCGTTCTCCAGAAACGGCAGAGAGATCGAGTCGACGATGACCTTTTGGCCTTTGCCCTCTAGCACCAAATCGTCCTCTTTCGGCTCATCCAGGGCGATCTCATATTGAAAACCGGAACATCCGCCACCCTCCACAGCGACACGCAGGGCCTGGCCCTGATCTGCGGCACCGATTTCGGCCAGGCGTTCAAAGGCGCGTTCTGTGACTGTTGGGGGCAGATTCATGTCGGTCTCCAAAGGTTTATTTCCTTAGCATCGTACAATATATGGAATCTGACGACAGGCGACAAGGACAAGACCTTTGGACAGAGCGGGTTTTGCCTCGGACCCAGGCCGCGCAAGGGGGCGGCTTGTACCTGAGGAGGAAAGCAGTTTTCGGTCATGCTTTCAGCGCGACCGTGACAGGATAATTCATGCCAGCGCGTTTAGGCGCCTCAAACACAAAACTCAGGTGTTTGTCGAGCATGAGGGCGACAGTTATCGAACCCGCCTGACGCATTCCATTGAAGTGGCTCAGGTGGCCAGGACGATTGCCGGGGCCTTGGGTTTGAACGGCGAATTGACCGAGGCAGTCGCTTTAGCGCATGACCTAGGGCACACACCGTTTGGTCACACGGGCGAGGATGCTCTGCATGCGTTGATGGAGCCATATGGTGGCTTCGATCACAACGCGCAGGCCATTCGGATCGTAACCAAACTTGAGCGTCACTACGCCGAGTTTGATGGGTGCAACCTGACCTGGGAATGTCTGGAAGGAATAGCTAAACACAACGGACCGGTTACTGGCGAGCTGCCCTGGGCGCTGGCCGAATGCAACCAGGGCTTTGACCTCGAACTCCATACCCATGCGAGCGCCGAGGCGCAGGTCGCGGCGCTATCGGACGACATTGCCTACAACAACCACGATCTGTTTGACGGATTGCGGGCGGGATTGTTCAGAGATGAAGACATTCAGCAGCTTCCCATAATTGATGCCTGTTTCGCCGAAGTGGATGCCAAGTATCCGGGTCTTGACCCTTATCGCCGTCGGCACGAGGCGCTCAGACGGGTATTTGGCGTCATGGTTTCGGATGTTATCGACACCTCACGCGCGTTGATAGCGGCCTCGGGGGCGCAGTCGGTCGAGGATATCCGCCATCTGGGTTATCCGGTCATTCAATTCTCGGATGATCTTTGGGCGAAGCTCAAACAGATCCGTGCCTTCCTGTTTTCGCGCATGTATCGCGCACCGAGCGTGATGGAAGTGCGCGCCAGTGTCAGCAAGGTGGTTGAGGAACTGTTTCCGATTTACCTGTCCGACCCGAAACAGATGCCCAGGCACTGGCATGTCGATATCGAGACGGCAAAGGATGAGACCGCGCTGGCCCGCATCGTCTCGGATTATATCGCGGGCATGACCGACAGGTTTGCGCTGCAAGACCATGCCCGGCTTACCGGAGATCACTCGATCGCAATATAGGCGATGGCCCAGACCTGTTGGCTGGCTTGTGTTTGAGCCAGTTCAGCATCATTCGTGGGCGGGAAAACGATCATCGTGGGGCCGTAACTACCAATGCCCATCGGCACGCCATCCGCGTGGGTGGCCACGATGGGTTGATGTGTCTCGATGCTTTCCCATGGGATTTCAGCCTGATAGCCATCCATAGCCATGGGCAGAGCAGATTTGCCCCTCGCACCTGCCATCGTCATCACGTCGGACAACAGTGGGCCGGAAAAGGTATAGTCGCGCTGGTTCTCTGGCGGGCCGTAGGGGATGGTGATTTCGATCTGTTCCAACCCGTCCAGCATGGCAGCGTCAAAGCCTGCTGCACCGTCATGTGTGACTTCGAGAAAACCCAACAGCCCACCGTCGTTCTCAGCGCGCGCGGGCAGATTGGTTTCGGTGATGGCGCCACCGAGCGTCAGCAGTACGTGGCCTTGAGGTGAGGGCATCTCGGCCCATGTGGGCAGGGTGGTGGTCAGCAACAGGGCGAAGGGCAGGGTAAGGCGCATTCAGGGGCTCCGGTCACGGTTTTCCCCGACCTTAGTCCTGATAGCGGTTAATCCAAGCGCAAAATTTAGGCGTCCATTGACCTTGGCGCTTTGCGTGGTAAACCCCGCGGCAAGCAAAAGGACATCCGAAATGAACCTGTTTTCCGAGATCCGCGGCCTGGTACTGGACGCGCTGGCGCAGATGCAGTCCGAAGGCGCGCTGCCTGAGGGGCTGAGCTTTGACAACGTGGCGGTTGAGCCTCCGCGCGATGCGGCGCATGGCGATATGGCGACCAATGCGGCGATGGTACTGGCGAAACCGGCGAAGATGAAGCCGCGGGACATTGCGGATGTGCTTGCGGGCAAGCTGTCTGCAGACGACCGGATCACCAGCGCCGAGGTGGCGGGCCCGGGCTTTCTAAACCTGCGGCTTGCGTCTTCAGTTTGGCAGGGAGTGTTGGCTGCGGTGCTGGAAAAGGGCACCGGTTATGGCCGTTCGACCATGGGATATGGTCAGAAGGTGAACGTGGAGTATGTCTCGGCCAACCCGACCGGCCCGCTGCATGTGGGCCACACGCGGGGGGCTGTGTTCGGTGATGCGCTGGCAAGCTTGCTGGCCTATTCGGGCCATGAGGTGACCCGCGAATACTACATCAACGATGGCGGCGCGCAGGTGGATGTGCTGGCGCGGTCGGCCTATGAACGGTATCGCGAGGCTAATGGGCTGAGCCCTGAGATCGCAGAAGGTCTCTATCCCGGCGATTACCTGATCCCGATCGGTCAGGCGCTGAAAGAGAAATACGGCGACAGCCTGATCGACAAGCCAGAAAGCGTATGGCTGGAAGAGCTGCGCGAATTCTCAACCGACGCTATGATGGACCTGATCCGCGCCGACCTGAAGGCGCTGGGTGTTGAGATGGATGTGTTCTTCTCAGAGAAGTCGCTCTACGGCACAGGGCGGATCGAGGCTGCGCTTCAGTCGCTAACCGACAAGGGCCTGATCTACGAAGGCGTTCTTGAGCCGCCCAAGGGTAAGAAACCCGAGGATTGGGAACCGCGCGAGCAGACCTTGTTCAAGTCGACCGAACACGGGGATGACGTCGACCGCCCGGTCAAGAAATCGGACGGCAGCTGGACCTATTTCGCCCCGGATATCGCTTATCATTATGACAAGGTGAGCCGTGGGTTTGACGCGCTAATCGACGTGTTCGGTGCGGACCATGGCGGCTATGTCAAACGGATGAAGGCGGCGGTTTCGGCCCTTTCCGATGGTAAGGTGCCGCTGGATATCAAGCTGACCCAATTGGTGAAGTTGTGGAAGAATGGCGAGCCATTCAAGATGTCCAAGCGGGCAGGGAACTTTGTCACGTTGCGCGATGTAGTCGATCAGGTCGGGCCTGATGTAACCCGTTTCGTGATGCTGACCCGCAAGAACGACGCACCGCTGGATTTCGATTTCGACAAGGTGCTGGAACAAAGCCGCGAAAACCCGGTGTTCTACGTCCAATACGCCCATGCCCGCGTCATGAGTGTGCTGCGCCGCGCCGCTGAGGCCGGGATTTCTGCCGATGATACTACGCTATCAGGGGCAGATCTGGGCAAGATCGACCACGCCTCTGAGCTGACCGTTGCCAAGAAGCTGGCAGAATGGCCACGTCTGGTTGAAATCGCCGCTCGCACAAATGAACCGCATCGGGTTGCCTTCTATCTCTATGAATTGGCAGGAGATTTCCACGCGCTGTGGAACAAGGGCAATGACGAAACCCAGTTGCGCTTCATTCAGGATGGCGATGTTGCCACAAGCCAATCGAAAATCGCACTGGCCCGGGCTGTTTCTGTTGTGATTTCAGCGGGCTTGGGTATTCTTGGCGTTACCCCGGCGCAGGAGATGCGATAACAAATATCGCCCGAACCGCCGGTCTGAGGCAGACAAGAAATGACCCGCGCGCCACTTTTTACGGCGCAATCGGGCGGTGAGGCGGAAATGGCACGTTACGATTACTCGGGGCAGCATAGCCCCGAGCAGATGCATTACTCGAATCAATCGCATCCTGAAGATGCGTATGATTATCCTGATGAAAGCTATAGCTATGATGACGCCCCGCGCGCAGGCGCTGGGCTGGGCCGTATTGTCAACGTGCTTGGGGCGGTTGCGTCTTTGGCGCTGGTCGCCGGAGTCGGCGTTTGGGGCTACCAACTGATCATGCGCGACGTCAGCGGGGTACCGGTCGTGCGTGCCGCCGAAGGACCCATGCGCGTGCAGCCCGAAAATCCCGGCGGGACGCCTGCTGATCATCAGGGCCTAGCGGTGAATGCAGTTGCCGCTGTCGGGACTGCTGCACCGCCGGCAGATCGTCTGATCCTCGCACCGCGTCCCGTGTCTCTGACTGATGAAGACACGCCCATGACCGCGCTTGAGGCCACAAATGCAGTGCAAGTGATTGAGGAACCTGCCACTGATCAGGCGATCGTGAACGCTCTGGCCGAAGGGCTCGCCGCCGAACCTCTGCCCGAACAGGCGCCTGAGCAGGGCGTGCAATTGGCTTCCCTGGTCACGCCCGAAGAAGAGCCCGCGATTGATCCGGCTGATTACGCAGCGCAACAGCCCGACCCTAAGATTGCTGCACTGCCTGGTGTGCGCCGGTCGCTGCGTCCGCATATGCGTCCAGCCCGCGCTACGCCAAGTTCTATTTCGTCCAACAGCGCTACGGAAGCTGCGATCAATGCTGCAGTAAAGGCTGCTGTTGGTCTGGATGTTGATCCCGATACATTGACCAAAGGCACGCGACTTGCTCAGCTTGGGGCATACGAAAGCGCCGATGTGGCGCAGGCCGAATGGGCACGTTTGAATGGCCGATTTGGAGAATATATGAATGGAAAACAGCGTGTTATCCAGAAGACCTCAAGCGGAGGACGAACCTTCTATCGCCTGCGTGTCATGGGGTTTGATGATCTGAGCGACTCGCGCCAGTTTTGCGCGGCCCTAGTCGCGCAGGGTGCAGACTGTATCCCGGTCGCCGTCCGGTGAGATTTGGCGCGGTTATCACCGATGCCGAAGGGCTGCGCCTGACGCCGGATGAAAAAGCTTTGTTCAAAGAGATGAACCCGTTCGGGTTCATTCTGTTTGCCCGCAACATCGAATCCGCTGATCAGACCCGCGCCTTGTGCGAGGACTTCCGCGCAGCGGTTGGCCGAAATTGCCTAATCACCGTCGATCAGGAGGGGGGCCGCGTACAACGTCTGCGCGCACCTTTAGCCCGTGAATGGTTGCCTCCTTTGGATCATGTCGCGCATGCCGAAGATCAGGCCGAGCGCGCGATGTATCTGCGCTATCGTCTGATCGCGCATGAACTGCTGGAATTGGGCATCGACAGCAATTGTGCACCGATGGTCGATCTGGCCCGCGAGGGTACTCATGCGTTCCTGAAGAACCGCTGCTATGGGTCTGATCCCGAAAAGGTTTCCGCGATTGGTCGAGCCGTTGCCAACGGACACTTTGATGGCGGAGTGTTGCCGGTAGTAAAGCACATGCCCGGCCACGGTCTGTCGACGCTCGACAGTCATCACGAGTTGCCGCATGTGGATCTTTCTCTAAGTGCACTGGAAGCAGCAGATTTTGCACCATTCCGCGCGCTGAACGACTTGCCGATGGGGATGACGGCGCATTTGGTTTATGACCAGATCGATCCACGGCCCGCAACGATTTCTGCTGGAATGATGACGATGATTAGGGAGCGCATCGGTTTCGACGGTCTGATTATGACCGACGATATCACGATGAAAGCCCTGAACGGCGCGCCCGCCGACTTGGCCCGACAGGCACTGGACGCTGGATGCGATGTTGCTTTGCACTGCAACGGGGCCTTTGAAGAGCGTGCTACGGTGCTCGAAGCCGCTGGTGAGATGTCGGATGCGGCACAAGCCCGCGCAGATCGGGCGCTGGTCCGGAGACAACCGCCACAGGAACTTGACATCCAAGCCGCCGAGGCGGAACTATCTGCCCTAATGGGCGGGCAGGTATATGCAGGATAACCTTTTCAGCGAAGACCCGGTCTCGGTTGCCGATCGGCTGGCCGCCGAGGCTTTGATTGTAGACGTCGACGGGTTTGAAGGTCCGCTCGATGTGCTTTTGACACTTTCGCGTACGCAAAAAGTGGACCTGCGAAAAATCTCGGTTCTTGCGCTGGCTCAACAGTATCTGACCTTTGTCGAAAAAGCGCGTCAGTTGAGGATCGAACTGGCCGCCGACTATCTGGTGATGGCCGCTTGGCTAGCTTTCCTCAAATCCCGCTTGCTGCTGCCCCCGGACCCGGATGACGAAGGCCCATCGGGTGAGGAACTGGCCGCGCACCTCGCATTCCAATTGGAGCGTCTGCAGGCCATGCGCGATGCCGCTGCGCGCCTGATGGCGCGTGACCAATTGGGCCGTGATTTCTTCAAACGTGGGCAGGGTGAGGATGTTACGCGTATCCGCACCGTGACCTATTCCGCGACGCTACTGGACCTGATGCAGGGCTACGCGCGTATCCGCACGCGCGACGAGTTCCGACCCTTCGTCATGGACCGCGACGCCGTTTTCACCATGGAACAAGCGCTTGAGCGGATGCGACCCCTGATAGGCTTTGCCGGTGCGTGGACGGATATGGAGACCTACCTGCCCGAAGGCTGGGATGCTGATCCGGTGCGGCGACGCTCGGCCACGGCTGCAACCTTCGCAGCCTCGCTGGAGCTGGTGAAAGAAGGACATATGGAGATCAAGCAAAGCGAGACCTTTGCGCCGATCCATCTGCGTAAGAGGACTGAGACACGTGACTGACGCCAACGAAGAGACAGGCACACTGTTCGAAGCGCCGCCCTTGGCGGAACAGGAACGTATGGTCGAGGCCGTGCTGTTTGCCAGCGCCGAGCCAGTGACGATTGGCGATCTTGAAGCGCGGATGCCCCATGGCAGCAATGCCGCGCAAGCTGTTGAATCGCTTCAGAAACGGTACGAAGGGCGCGGGGTGCGTGTGGTGCGCGTTGGTGAGGCTTGGGCGATCCGCACAGCCCCCGATCTTGGCTTCCTGATGCAGAAGGAAACGGTTGAGACCCGCAAGCTTAGCCGGGCTGCAATCGAAACGCTGGCAATCGTGGCCTATCACCAGCCCTGCACGCGTGCGGAGATCGAGGAAATCCGGGGCGTGTCCGTTTCGCGCGGAACTATCGACCAGTTGCTCGAAATGGAATGGATCCGGCTGGGCCGCCGCCGCATGACACCGGGCCGTCCGGTGACATTCGTCGTAACGCCTGAGTTTCTGGATCATTTCGGGCTGGAAAACGCCCGTGACCTGCCGGGCCTGAAGGAGTTGCGCGCAGCCGGACTGTTGGAGAATCGCCCACCCCCTGGTGCTGTGTCGCTGGGCGAAGGGCAGGGTGATGACGAGGACGAAGATCAAACCGAGCTGTTCGAAGAAGAGTGATCGGACAGCCCTTTTATTGCCGCAGATCCCGCCTATCATTGGGTGCAGGAAACGGAGTTGAGCCAATGAATGCCAATCGGATCATCGATATGATCGTGCGCCGGGTGATGCGTCGCCTGGTGAACCACGGTGTGGACAAGGGTATTGATATGGCCAGCAAGGTGGGCCGTAAACCGGGTCAGTCTGATACTGGGAATGGCCCCGAGGCGGACCGCCAGATGCGCGATGCGACCAAGCGCCAAAATCAAAGCGCAAAGCAGATGCGGCAGGTGTCGCGTCAGATGCGTCGATTCATGAAGTTCTGAAACTCAGCCCACAGCTTTGAAATGCTTGGACAGTTTCAGGCCTTGACCCTGATAGTTCGAAGCAATCCCAGCACCATATAGCTGTGTCGGCATTTCGGCCATCTTCTCATAAACCAGGCGCCCGACGACTTGTCCGTGTTCCAACACAAATGGCGCTTCGTGGCAGCGCACTTCCAGCACCCCGCGTGATCCAGCGCCGCCTGCTTCGGCATGTCCAAAGCCCGGGTCAAAGAATCCGGCGTAATGTACCCGGAACTCGCCGACCATAGCGAGATATGGGGCCATTTCAGCAGCATACATTGGCGGGATATGCACCGCTTCGCGGCTGACGAGAATGTAGAACGCGCCGGGGTCGAGGATGATGCGACCGTCCTTGGTATGCACCTCTTCCCAGTATTCCTGCGGGTCGTATTCGCCGATCCGATCCAGATCGATCACCCCGGTATGGGGCTTGGCGCGATAGCCGACCAGATCGGTATCGGGCAGTTGCAGATCGACCGAAAACCCCAACCCGTCCTGAATGACGGCTGGCCCATCAACCAACGGCGTTTGACCATGCAACGCGGTCAGCTCGGCGTCGCTGAGTACCGCCTGACCTTTGCGGAAACGGATCTGATTCAGACGCATTCCGGGGCGCACCAGAACCGAGAACGATCGCGGGCAGATCTCGGCATAAAGCGGACCTGTGTAGCCTGCGGGAACCCGATCAAACTCGGTTCCGCCATCGGTGATCGTGCGCGTGAGCAAGTCGAGCCGGCCGGTCGAGCTTTTGGCATTGGCCACCGCACTGACGTCATCGGGCAGGGCGAGCGATTCCATCAGCGGCACCAGATAGACACAGCCCTTTTCCAGAACAGCGCCTTCAGTGATGTCGATGCGGTGCATCTCAAACTCGGCCAGCCGGTCTGCGACAGAACGCCCTTCGCCCGCCAGAAACGACGCGCGCACCCGGTAAGCCACTGTTCCCAAACGTAGATCAAGGCTTGCCGGCTGCACCTGTGCAGGGATGATGTCAGGGCTGGCGGTGATCTCACCGCGTGCAATCATCGCCTCAAGCTGTTGGTTTGGGCAAACACCTGTCATCTCGATCCCCTCTGCTGCCAGAGCGGGATCTGGCCTATGTGCCATAAACGTCGGTGTGATTTGGTCGGGCTAGCAGGACTCGAACCTGCGACCTTCCGTCCCCCAGACGGACGCGCTACCAGGCTGCGCCATAGCCCGACGTTGAGGTGTTCATAAAGACTTTCCCGGCGGGGGCAAGAGGAAATCATCGCCTTTTTTGCTATCCCGCCGTGTGGTGTTCGACGCGATCCAGCCACCTGCGCAGGTCCTTGGCGATGGGTGCAATCTGGTGCAACAGCTCATCGTCATACTCGTCACGATTCCATGCCAGCGAGGCAATACCACCCATCAGCGGCGCTGCATCCAGCTCAGCCGGTATCGGTTTGGGTTCGGGGGTTGCGACGGGTTTCTGAGCCTCTGGGGCAGGGGAATGGGCGGGTTCGTCCAAATCCATGTCGATCTGGTTTGCGGATGGTTCCGGCGCTGAAGCGAACGGAACCACAGTATCGTCGATGCTGGGTGCGGGCGCGTTTTCGTCCAGGCTAGGTGACAGCGATGCAACATGCGCAACGCCCTGTTCCCGAAGGATACGCTGAACACCTTTGATGGTAATCCCGTCCTCGTGTAGCAGTTTCTTGATACCGCCCAGAAGACGCATATCATTGGGGCGATAATATCGCCGCCCACCGGCGCGTTTGACGGGTTTGACTTGGGTAAACCGGCTTTCCCAGAAACGCAGCACATGAGCCTGAACTCCGAGCCAGTCCGCAACTTCACTTATGGTGCGAAAGGCATCGGGGGACTTACTCATAACCTGGATGTCCTGAACTTACTTGCGGTTCCCTGCGGCGACGCGATCCTTCATCAGGTGCGACGGACGGAATGTCAGTACACGACGGGGCTGGATCGGAACCTCTTCACCGGTTTTAGGGTTGCGACCGATACGGGCGGTTTTGTCCCGAACGCTGAAGGTGCCGAATGACGAAATCTTAACCTGTTCGCCACGCACCAGCGCGTCAGACATGTGGTTCAGAACGCTTTCGACCAGCTGTGCGCTTTCATTGCGTGACAGGCCAACCTCACGAAAGACAGCCTCGCTCAGATCCATTCGGGTCAGTGTTTTGTCGCCCATGCTTTTTCCCCTGTTGATGTCTGAGCATATGGCGATGCAAAATTCGCTGTCAATATCAATGAATTGCAGGAGGCTCTGTAAGCCGGATTGTGCCGGTCACCAACGCAGTGCGACCGCACCCCAGGCCAGACCGCCACCAATCGCCTCTGTAACGATCAGATCGCCGGTTTTGATCTGGCCGTTTTGCTTGCCCACCGACAGGGCCAGAGGGATGGAGGCTGCCGATGTGTTGCCATGGTCCTGAACGGTGACCACAACGTTATCCATCGGCAGGCCCATCTTCTTGGCGGTGCCCTGAATAATGCGGATATTGGCCTGATGCGGCACGATCCAGTCAACATCGTCGCTGGACAGACCTGCACGCTCCAGCGCGACTTCTGCGGTTCGGGCCAGTTTTTCGACCGCATGACGGAAGACCTGATTGCCCTGCATCCGCAAGTGGCCGGTGGATTGGGTCGAAACTCCGCCATCAACATAGAGCAGGTCTTTGTAGCGTCCGTCCGAGTTCAGGTCGGTCGCCAGAATGCCGCGATCGTCCGAAGTGCCCTGACCCTCTTGCTCTTCCAGAACCAATGCGCCCGCGCCATCGCCAAATAGCACGCAGGTCGACCGGTCGGTCCAGTCCATGATTCGCGAAAAGGTCTCGGCGCCGATCACCAGTACGCGCTTGGCCTGACCGGACAGGATCAGGGCGTTGGCGTTGCTGAGCGCAAAGACAAACCCAGCGCAGACCGCCTGTACATCGAAGGCAAAACCTTTGGTCATGCCCAACCGGGCCTGAACCATGGTTGCCGCCGAAGGAAAGGTCAAATCAGCTGTGGAGGTTGCCAGCACAATCGCGTCGATATCATCCGCCGTCAGTCCGGCATCAGCCAGTGCAGCTTCGGCCGCTTTGGTGGCCAGATCGGAAGTGGTTTCGTCCTCGGCCGCGAAATGTCGCCGCTCGATCCCGGACCGGGTGCGAATCCATTCGTCCGTCGTATCCAGCGTTTTCTCGAACTCAGAGTTCGGTACAACGCGCTCTGGCAAATAATGCCCGACACCTACAACAACTGAGCGGCCTGCCATGCTGGGGTACTGCCTTTTTTGTTATTATTCCGATTGAGACACGGAATGGGCCGCATCTTGTGCAAGTGCGGCTGTTGATGCAACCCGTGCCGCCAATTTTTCAGAGAAGCCGGATTCGGCCAGCGTGAAGGCCAGTTTGACCGCAGCCGAAACGCCCGTTGCATCCGCTCCGCCATGGGATTTGACCACAGTACCGTTGAGACCGAGAAACACGCCCCCATTTACGCGACGTGGGTCAATCCGTTTCTTGAGGCGATTCAACGATGTGATCGCCAGTACCGAAGCCAGACGCGACAGCGGAGAATACTTGAATGCCTGCCGCAGCAGATCACCGATCAGATTCGCCGTGCCTTCGCCGGTTTTGATCGCGACATTGCCGGTGAAGCCGTCGGTCACGATCACGTCAGCCTTGTTACCGGGAATATCACTGCCTTCGACGAAGCCTACGAATTCGAAATTCGCCTGATCGGCAAAGTCCGAGATCATTGCATGGGCTTCTTTCAGCTCGGC
Source organism: Ruegeria sp. CG1 (assembly GCF_056537265.1). Lineage (NCBI taxonomy): Bacteria > Pseudomonadati > Pseudomonadota > Alphaproteobacteria > Rhodobacterales > Roseobacteraceae > Ruegeria > Ruegeria sp. CG1. The sequence goes on from NZ_JBQFRF010000001.1 coordinate 350,370, forward strand.
GCGGCCTTTATGTTCTTCCGTGCCGACATTCAGCAACCCGATCCGAGGGCGGCTGAGCGCCATACCGTTGCGCGCGTATGAAGCCCCCATCAGCGCGTATTGCAACAGGTCCTTGGCATCGGCGCGCACATCCGCGCCCACGTCCAGCATCACGTTGAACCCGTGGGGATTGCGCGAGGGCCACAGGATCGCGATAGCAGGGCGGTTCACGCCCGGCAGCTTGCGCAAACGCAGCATCGACATCGCCATCAGCGCGCCGGTGTTGCCGCAGGACACCGCTCCGTGCGCTTCGCCTGCGCGCACCGCTTCCAGCGCCGACCACATCGATGTGTTCTTGCCGCTACGGACAACCTGGCTGGGCTTGTCCTCCATCGTGACCACATCAGGGCAATCACGAAAAACGACGCGCCCATCAAGGACACGCCGTTTGGCAACCAGCTTGCGTAGTTCCTGTTCCTGACCGTGCAGGATGAACCCGATCTTCGGATTCTTGTCCGCAGATTTTGCAATGCCCGCCACAACGACGGCAGGGCCCGAATCTCCGCCCATAGCGTCAACCGAGATGATGATCCGTCCGGTTTGCGTGGGCTGATCCGTCATGCCTTGGCCTGTGTCCAATCAGGCTTAGGCCGCGTCTTCGTCCAGGTCGATTTCGTCGGCCTGAGCGACGACTTCACGGTCATCATAGTGGCCGCAAGAGGCACAAACATGGTGCGGGCGCTTCAGCTCGCCGCAGTTCGGGCATTCGTTCGGGTTTGCAGCAACCAGAGCGTCATGTGCGCGGCGATTGTTGCGGCGCGACTTGGAAACTTTGTTCTGTTGGACGGCCATGGTCTCAACCTTTGTCTGATAAGGGCTTACAGATTCGCTGTCAGCCGGGTTACGTACTTTGTTTTCTCGTGGTTTGACGCGCGTTTAAGGGGCTTGCCCCGCAATGTCCAACCCAAAATCCAATGAGCGCGCGAAAATACTGCGATTCTCGTCATGTTCAAGCGGTTTTTCTGACGGTCTGCTATGACAGGAAATACCTTGCCTGTCACTCGTCTTTTTTCATCGCATCTCGCAGCTCGGCCAGACCGGCGAAGGGTTTCACATCCTCATCCGTCAGGGCCTGTTTGCCCGGTTCGGTATAGTCCGCCTGACCCAGCTCAGCCCCATCCTTGCGGGGGTATTGGGGCAGGGCCAGCGATAGCGCCTCAACCATGATCAGCGCCGGATCGATCTCGGGTCCAAGCGGTTCGGTTTCGTCATCCTCGGGGATTTCGAACTCGGGCTCGTCCGGATCGGTCCAATCGGCCAGAAAGACACGACTCACAGGGGTATCGATGCGTGTGGTCACAGGTTCAAGCGTCACGACACAAGGTTGGATCACCGTCGCGCCCAGCTTGCCCGAAAGAGTCCAGTCGCGTTTGCCCTGCGCCCGCAATTCGCCGACAAAGCTGAACTTGCGCAGGCCAAGCAGGCCGAGCTCTTGTTTTATGGCCTCCAGTGCGTCGCCGGTCGGGCGCAGCTCAAACGGGGTCGGAGCGTTTTGCGGCAGGTCTGCGACGCGTAAAGATGTCTGGTTGCTCATTCGTGAGGTTTTCCTGTGTTGAACCGGAGCCTTGGTTTCTGTAATCGGATAGGGTCCGTAAGGGGCCATGGCAAGAGGATGTGCATGTTGAAGGGTTTGAACAGGTTGAAACCAGCGTCGAAAACGCTTGTCTTTGCGGCCTGTCTGGCGATCGCGGGCGCATGTTCACCGATCTTCAAGAATCACGGCTACGTGCCTCCGCCCGAGGATCTGGCCAAGATCAAGGTCGGCGTCGATACCCGCGACAGCGTTGAAGAAACCATCGGCGCACCCAGCTCGGCGGGCGTGGTACGGGATTCGGGCTATTACTACGTCGCCTCGCGCGTCCGTCATTATGGGCCCAAACGGCCCGAGGTCGTTTCACGTGAACTGGTCGCGATCAGCTTTGATCAGCGCGGTGTCGTTCGTAATATCGAGCGGTTCGGCCTGGAAGACGGCTATGTCATCGTGCTGGATCGTCGCGTGACCGATTCCAACGTGGAAGACAAAGGCTTCCTGCGTCAGCTTCTGGGTAACATCGGCAACTTCAACCCGGCAAATATTCCTGGCGCGAACAACTAAAGCGACCAATTCTCTTGCAGTGGTCACAGGACAGTCACACATTCTGTAGTAAGGACCAGACAGATGTGACCGGTCAGCAACCGCAGGAGGATGCGACCATGGCGGTTTTGTTGGACAAGGGCCGATATCGCGCCCGCTTGGCGCAAACCGAGCAAGACGTGGCGGCGGCGCAGACGCTGAGGATGCTGACCTTTGCTACTGATGGTCAGGATTGTGATGCTTTTGACGAACGCTGCGCCCATGTTCTGGTCGAAGATCTGCAGGCCGGTGGGGCGTTGGTGTGCTGTTTCCGTATGCTGACAATGCAGGGCGGCTTTGAAATCGGTCTCAGCTACTCGGCACAGTTCTATGACCTGTCGGCGCTACGCGATTTTGCCGGACCGATGGTTGAGATGGGCCGGTTCTGTATCCACCCGGACTACAATGATCCGGATATCTTGCGTGTCGCGTGGGGCGCAATGACGGCGTATGTCGATCAGAACGGGATCGAAATGCTGTTTGGTTGTTCGTCATTCGCTGGAACCGAAACAGCCGAATATCTTGACGCTTTTGCGATGCTCAAACACCGGCATCTGGCACCAAGGCGTTGGTTGCCACGAGTCAAGGCGCCGGATGTGTTTCGCTTTGCGGCGCGTTTGCGCCGACGCCCCGATGTAAAACAGGCGATGCTGAGGATGCCGCCCATGTTGCGCACCTATCTGATGATGGGGGGGTGGGTCAGCGATCATGCGGTGGTGGACAGGCACATGAACACCCTGCATGTGTTCACCGGCCTTGAAATCGGAGCAATTCCCCCAGCCCGTAAACGGTTGCTGCGCGCGGTGGCTGGGTGATTTGAGTATCTGGGAAAAGGTGAAGTTGGGGCGTTGACGCCTTGCTTTGGCCGGTTTAGCTGGCGGGTATGGCGAGAATTCCTTTATTGCAGATGTCCGGTATCTCTCTGACGTTCGGGGGTGATCCGGTGTTTTCCGATCTGGACCTTGTGGTTCAACCCGGTGATCGCGTCGCGCTGGTCGGGCGGAACGGGTCTGGCAAATCCACCTTGATGAAAGTGATGGCCGGGCTGGTCGAGGCCGATCAGGGTGAAATCGTCATCCCTCCTGGTAAATCAGTGGGTTACATGGAGCAGGATCCCGGAATGCAGGGGTTCGCGACGCTTGGAGACTATGCCTCAAGCGGGTTGGAACCGGGTGAGCTGTATAAGGTCGAACGCGCGGGCGAAGGGCTGAAATTCGACCCTGAGCGTGCGGTCGAAACCGCTTCGGGTGGGGAAAGGCGACGCGCCGCCTTGGCCAAGCTGATGGCCGAGGCGCCTGACTTGATGTTGCTGGACGAACCGACGAACCACCTGGATATCGAGGCGATTGCGTGGTTGGAGCGTGAGTTGGGCTCGACGCGCGCGGCTTATGTTTTGATATCGCATGACCGCGCTTTCCTGCGTGCGTTGACCCGTGCGACGCTGTGGATCGATCGAGGAGTTGTGCGGCGGCAAGAACAGGGCTTTGCGGCCTTTGAAAACTGGCGGGACAAGGTCTGGGAAGAGGAGGATCAGCAGCGCCACAAGCTGAACCGCTTGATCAAGTCCGAGGCGCGATGGGCCGTCGAGGGTATCAGCGCCCGCCGCAAGCGCAATCAGGGTCGTGTTCGGGCGCTACAAGCCTTGCGCGCCGAGCGTGCAGCGCAGATCAAACGTCAGGGATCGGCTGCCATGACGTTGGAATCCGGTCCGAAATCAGGCCGCAAGGTCATCGAGGCCAATGGCGTTTCAAAGGCATTTGACTCTCAGCAGATCGTGCGCAATTTCGATCTTCTGGTTCAGCGCGGTGACCGTGTGGCCTTTGTTGGGCCGAACGGTGTGGGCAAGACCACGTTGCTGAAAATGCTGCTGGGTCAGGTCGAACCGGACGAGGGTTCGGTGGTGCTGGGTACTAACCTTGAGATCGCCGTGTTCGATCAGGCGAGGGCACAGCTGGACCCGGAAATGAGCCTGTGGGACAGCTTGACCGGCGATCCCGAGATGCGGGTCTCGGGCAAGGCGGATCAGGTGATGGTGGGCGGCCAACCCAAGCATGTAGTGGGCTATCTCAAAGAGTTTCTGTTCGATGACGCGCAGGCAAGAGCGGCTGTTAAGTCCTTGTCCGGTGGGGAAAAAGCCCGGTTGCTGTTGGCGAAACTGATGGCAAAAACCTCTAACCTGCTGGTGCTGGACGAACCGACGAACGACTTGGATGTCGAAACGCTGGATCTGCTGCAGGAACTTCTGGACGACTACGATGGAACGGTCTTGCTGGTCAGTCACGACCGAGATTTTCTGGATCGGGTCGCCACCACAACCATCGCGATGGAGGGCAATGGGCGCGCAACGGTCTATGCCGGTGGTTGGTCCGATTATATCGCTCAGCGAGGTGATGTGGTTGCGAAAAAGGAAGAAAAAGCAAGGCCTTCAAAGCCGAAAGTGAAGCAAGAAGCGAAGTCAAAAGCAGGGCTGTCGTTCTCGGAGAAACACCGACTTGAGAAGCTACCAGCAGAGATCGCGCGCCTTGAAGCCGAGATCGCCAAGCTCGAAGAACTGATGTCTGATCCTGAGCTGTTCACACGCGAACCGATCAAGTTCCAGAAGGCAACCGATGCCCTGGTCGAACGGCAGGAAAAACTGTCAGCGGCTGAGGAAGAGTGGCTGATGCTTGAAGAGAAGGCCGAAGCCGGTTGAGTCCGAGTTGTACAACCTCAATCGACTAGATTGTCTGAGTTGTACAAACCTATGCACCGGTTTGCGCGTGCTCAAATGGGGCGGGCGGGGTTACCGACAACAGTTGCTCCGGCGGGGACGTCCTTCGTGACGACGCTGCCTGCACCGACGATGGCGCGGTCTCCGATAGTAACGCCGGGCATGATGATCGCGCCACCGCCGATCCAGACGTTTTCGCCGATTGTCACCGGGTGGTCGATTTCCAGACCCTGTGCGCGCAGGGCTGGGTCTTTGGCGTGTTGGGCGCAATAGATCTGCACCGTGGGGCCGAGCATCGAGTCACTGCCGATGCGAACAGGCGCGGTGTCGAGAATGACACAGCCCGCATTCAGATACACCCGGTCGCCCAGCGACAGGTTCATCCCATAGGCGCAGTGGAACGGAGCCTCAAAATAGCAATCTTGCCCGATCCCCGCAAAGAGCGCCGCCAATTCGGGAGCTATAGCCCCTCGGTCATCGGGCGGGCAGGTGTTGTGGGCATGGACCGCGCGGCGTGCTTTCATACGAAGCACTTCCAGTTCGGGGTCGAGGCAGCAATACCACTCGCCTGCCGCCATTTTCTGCCGCTCGGTCATGAAACCCGTCTTAGCGCATCCGCAGGGCACCGTCGATGCGGATGACCTCTCCGTTCAGGTAGCCCATCTCGACGATGAACCCGGCCAGACGACCGTATTCGCGCGGGTCGCCGAGGCGAGCAGGGTTGGGGACGTCCGCCGCAAGCTGTTGCTGCACCTCTTCAGGCAGGCCGGCCAGCATCGGGGTCATGAAGATGCCCGGTGCGATGGCCATCACACGGATACCAGTCGAGGCCAGATCGCGCGCCATGGGTAGCGTCATGCCGACCACGCCGCCTTTCGAGGCTGCATAGGCCGCCTGACCTTTTTGCCCGTCAAAGGCGGCGATGGAGGCGGTGTTAATAATCACGCCGCGCGCGCCATCTGGTTCAGGATCATTCTTTGCCATCTCTGCGGCAGCAAGACGCGAGACGTTGAAGGAGCCGACCAGATTGATGTCGATGGTACGCTGGAACGCCTCCAGAGGGTGGGGGCCGTCTTTGCCAACCGTTTTGGCTCCGATCGCGATCCCGGCGCAGTTCACGGCGGCGGTGATGCGACCCATCTTGTCCATCGCATGTGCAATCGCTGCAGCGACCGAGGCCTCATCCGTCACATCAGTTTGCGCGAAATGTCCGCCGATTTCAGCCGCGACTTGCGGGCCACGCTCGGCGTCGCGGTCAAGGATTGTGACCTGCGCGCCGTTCTCGGCAAAGTGACGGGCTGTGGCTTCACCCAGGCCGGAGGCTCCGCCGGTGATCACCGCAGCTGTGGTTGAGAGTTGCATGGCGGGTTCCTTCCTGATCTGAACACTTGTTCAGATAATCCCAACCATGGCCCTCTGTCCAGTCACAGCTTTGATCAATCAAGCCTGCTGCGCTGCTGCATGGGCGTGACACCAAAGGCAGCCCTGTACACGCGCGAGAAGTGGCCGGCGCTTTCGAAGCCACAGGCAAAGGCGACCTCGGTCACCGAAGATTCGGTCTGCAACAGCAGATTGCGGGCGCGGTCCAGCCGCAATTCCATGAAGTATTTCTTAGGCGAGGTGTTCAGGAATTTCCCAAACAGGCGCTCCAGTTGCCGGGTTGAGATGCCGATGTTGCTGGCGATGACCGAGGGGGACAACGGGCTTTGGATATTGTCGGTCATGATGTGGATTGCCTTAGCCAGATGCGCGTTCCGCATCCCGTTGCGCGATTGCAGCGAAACGCGCTGATCGGCGGTGGCGTTGCGCACGGCGTTATAGACCATTTGATCGGCCACTGCGACTGATAGATCGTGACCGTGGTCGCGTTCAATCAGGTGCAGCATCAAATCGGCGGTTGCGGTGCCGCCCGAGGCGGTCATGTGTTTTTCGTCGGCGACAAAGACGCTGCGGACGAGGTTGATCTCGGGGAAGGCCTCCATGAAAGCATCATGGTATTCCCAATGGATCGCCGCCTGCATCCCATCCAAAAATCCGGCCTCGGCCAGCAGCCATGCACCCGAACACAAGGCGCTGATATTGGTGCCCCGTGCCCGCTCTCGGCGCAGGGTTGCGAGCAGCGGACGCGAGACGTGATTGCGCATGTTTATTCCTGACAGAACAAACAGTTGGTCACATTTTGGGATAGATCCCAATCCGCCATGCACCAAAGTGACCGATCCGTTTGAACAGACCGCATGCTCAGCGTGTTCGGACAGGAAGGACCATCGATAAAGATCTTCCTCGGCCAGCAAATTTGCGATCCGCAATGGCTCGACCGCGCAGGAGAAGGCGAGATGCGAGAATTCCTCGACCAGTATGAAGGCGTAGTGCTGTGTTTGGCTCATCGATAGGACCGGAATCAGGGCGTTCTGACTGTTTTCTGCATGCTGCACGAAAACTAACTGTATACAACATGTATTTTTATACGATACCAGAGGGCAAGCTATCGATTCGCGGGATCGTGATGAAGGGGATCGGATGAGGGACGAAGGGAAATCACCAAAAGAGGCGTTGGCTGAGCATCTGAAGATGTCGGTTCTGACCCTGCGTTTGCGTCCCGGAGAAGATTTGGACGAGGCGCAGCTGTCGCAGGCCTTTGGCCTGTCGCGCACGCCTTTGCGCGAAGTGTTCCGGCAGTTGGCCGGTGAGGGGTATCTGGACCTGCGCACCCATCGCGGGGCGCGGGTGTCAGAGATGTCTCATACCACGCTACGCGATTTCTTTCTGGTTGCGCCGATGGTCTATGGCGCGGTGCTGCGTCTGGCCGCGGCGAATGCGACGCACGATCAGATCGATCAGTTGAAAGAGGCGCAAGAGACGTTTCGGCAAGCCTTGCGTACAGGCTCGGCTGAGGAGCGGACGCTGGCCAATACCCGGTTTCACGAGGTGACCGGAGAGATGGCGGGGAATGTCTATTTATCCCCATCGTTCAACCGGTTGCTGATCGATCACGCGCGGATCGGGATGACATTTTATCGCCCGCAGACCGCACGAATGGCTGAGAACCTTTCAGAGGCGAGCGACCAGCATGACGCCATCATCGCCGCCATCGAGGCGGGCGATGAGGCGGCTGCTGCGCAGCTGGCCGACGACCACTGGACCCTGTCACGCGATCAGATCGAGCTGTTCGTGATGCCCGAGGGGTTAGATTTTCCGCTGGGGCAGGTCCCCGGCAAGACTTCTGCATGAGGGACACATGACTCCGATCTTCAGATTTGAGGGTATTTATACGCCGGTGGTGACACCCTACGCGGCGGATGGTGGCGTGAACTGGGACGCGTTGGCCGAGGTGATCGAGTACCTGATCGAGAATGGTGTGCACGGGCTGATCTCGGGCGGGTCCACCGGCGAAAACTATGCGCAGACCGTCGATGAGCGGCTGGAACTGGCGCGCTTTACGCATGAACGACTGAAGGGGCGTGTGCCTCTGGTTGTGGGAACGGGGGCGATGCTGACCGGGGACTCCGTCGCTTTGGCCTCAGGTGCGCGAGACCTAGGCGCAGATGCGATCTTGTTGGCCAGCCCGCCCTATTCGGTGCCCACCGACCGCGAGAATGCGCTGAATGCGCTGGCAATCGACAAGGCGGCTGACCTGCCGGTGATGCTGTACAACTATCCGCACCGGACCGGCACGATGATGGGGGAAGAGTTCCTGGACCGCGTAGGCCGCAGCCGGAATTTCTGTGGCATCAAGGAAAGTTCGGGCGATATCAACCGGGTGCATCTGCTGGCGCGGGACTATCCGCATATTCAGCTGGGTTGTGGCATGGATGATCAGGCGCTGGAGTTCTTCGCCTGGGGAGCGCCGTTCTGGGTCTGTGGCGGGTCGAACTTTCTGCCTGCCGAACACGTGGCGCTGTATCAGGCTTGTGTGATCGAGGGCAACTTTGCCAAGGGCCGTCGCATCATGAGCGCGCTGATGCCGCTGATGCGGGTGCTGGAGCAGGGCGGCAAATTCATCCAGACGATCAAGCATGGCGTCACCATGAACGGGATTGACGCAGGCGTGGTGAGGCCGCCTCTGAAAGGTTTGAACAAAGATGACAAACGCGCGCTGGAACAGGTGACGCGCGTTCTGAAACGCAAAATCGCAGATATTGTGGCGGAGGGTTAAGGCATGGGCTTGCTGACGAAAGACGAATACGAATCCATCGCTGCGCATCTGGATCTGCCGACGGGCGCTTTCATCGACGGCGGTTATCGCCCCTCGATCTCGGGACAGGTGTTCGACACTATCAATCCAGCCACCGGGGCTGTGCTGACCAGCATTGCTGCCTGCGGATCGGAGGATGTGGATTTTGCGGTCGAAAAGGCGCGAGAAGCCTTTGACGACGGGCGTTGGTCAAAGATGCACCCCTCGGATCGCAAAGACATTCTGATCCGCCTGTGCAAGCTGCTTACCCGCAACGCGCGGGAACTGGCGGTGATGGAGAGCATCGATAGCGGCAAGACGATCTTTGATTGCGAAACCGTTGATGTTCCCGAGACGATCCACTGCCTGAAATGGCATGCCGAGGCGATCGACAAGATCTATGATCAGGTCAGCCCGGCCAGTGATGACCACATCGCCATGGTGGTGCGCGAGCCCATTGGTGTGGTTGGACTGGTCCTGCCGTGGAACTTCCCCTTGCTGATGCTGGCGTGGAAGATCGGGCCGGCGCTGGCGGCGGGGTGTTCAGTGGTGCTGAAGCCGGCGGCCGAGACTACTCTGACCGCTTTAAAGGTGGCGGAGCTGGCGTCTGAGGCCGGGTTGCCGCGCGGTGTGCTGAACGTGGTACCAGGTGGTGGCGCCGAGGTGGGCGAACCCATCGGGCGGCATATGGATATCGACATGGTGTCCTTCACTGGCTCGACCGTGACGGGCAAGAAGTTCCTGAACTATTCCGCTGAAAGCAATGCCAAGGAGGTGGTGCTTGAGATGGGCGGCAAGAACCCGGCCATCGTGATGGAGGATGCGGAAAATCTGGACCGCGTGGCGGCGCATGTCGTCAATGGTGCGTTCTGGAACATGGGCGAGAATTGCTCGGCCTCGTCGCGGTTGATTGTGCATAAGGACGTGAAGGCAGAGTTGTTGGAACGGATCGCGCATCATGCGAAGCAATGGAATGTCGGCGAACCGCTGGACCCGGAAACTCGGATGGGCGCGCTTGTTAGTGAAGGGCATTATTCCAAGGTTTGCGGATATCTGGACAAGGCCGAAAACGTGCTGATTGGCGGAAAGGCCGAGAATGGATTCATCGAGGCCACGGTGGTCGAAGTGCCCGGAAACGATGCCACGCTGGCGCGCGAGGAGATCTTTGGCCCGGTTTTGTCGGTGATCGAAGTTTCGGGCTTTGACGAGGCGATCAGCATTGCCAATGACACCGAGTATGGGCTGTGCGCCTCGATATTCACAGCCAACGCCAAACGCGCGATCCGTGGCGCGCGGGCGATCCGGGCGGGTACCGTCACGATCAACAGCTTTGGTGAAGGGGATATCACCACACCCTTTGGTGGCTACAAGCAGTCCGGGTTTGGTGGCCGGGACAACTCGGTTCACGCCCATGATCAGTATACCCAGCTGAAAACCATCTGGATTGATCTGGCCGATGACGAAGATGAGGCGGTAGATTGACGATCTACACCGCCAAACGTTTACCCCGGCAAACCGGCGTGGCAGGATGGAATGCCATCCTGCCTCTGCAGCAGGACCTGCCTCGGCTTGAGCAAGACCAGACCGCAGATGTGACCATCATCGGCGGTGGTTTTGCCGGGCTGTCCGCAGCGCTGAGGCTGCATCAGCTTGATCCGGCGCTGAAGGTTGTGGTGCTTGAGGCTGGGCGCTTTGCGGAAGGCTCTGCCGGGCGCAACTCGGGGTTCATGATCGATCTGCCGCATGACTTGGCCTCGGACAATTACGCCAGCGATGGGCTGGAGGCAGATCGGGCCACAATCGCGCTGAATCGCCAGGCGATTTCCTTTGCGACCCGGGTAGCCGCTGAGTGCGACCTGTCGCCTGAGATGTTCGACCCGTGCGGCAAGATCAACGCTGCTGCGACCGCAGCGGGTGATCGGCACAACGCAGACTACGCAGTGCATTTGGCACGATTGGGAGAGCCCCACGAGCTTTATGATGCACAGCAGATGCAGGCGCTGACGGGCAGCCCGCATTACACATCTGGTCTGTTTGCGCCCGGGACGGTGATGATCCAGCCCGCAGCCTATGTGCGGGCTCTCTCAACGCATCTGTCTAGGCAGATTAGTGTTTATGAAAACTCTGCCGTGACCGGGTTTCGCAAACAAGGCGGTGGCTGGGTGGTCGAGACCGAACAGGCGCGGGTTTCGACGGGGCGGATCGTGATGGCAACAAATGGTCATCTGGAAAGCTTTGGGTTTTACCAGCGGCGTCTGATGCACATCTGCCTCTACGCGTCGATAACGGAACCACTGACGCCAGATCAGATCGCCACGCTGGGCGGACAGCCACGCTGGTCAGTAACGCCAGCGGATCCGATGGGCACTTCGGTCCGGCGGGTTTCGGGCAGTTATGGGGATCGCATTCTGATCCGGACCTGTTCAAGCTTTCATCCTGAAATCCATAGTAGCGACAGCCATTTGAAACGGGCAGGCGCGGTGCACGATCGTAAGTTTCAGGAGCGATTTCCCAACTTGCCGAATGTACAGATGCAGCACCGTTGGGCTGGGATGCTGTGCCTCAGCCGCAATGGCTCGGCCGCGTTCGGTAAGATCGAGCAGGGTGTATATGCCGCCTGTTGTCAAAACGGATTGGGTATAGCGCGAGGAACACTGCAAGGAATGGGCGTGGCAGAGCTTGTGCAGGGGAAAGACTCCCAGATTGCAGATCATTTTCTGGCGCAACCGATGCCACCGCGTTTACCACCCGAGCCCTTCGCATCGGTTGGGGCCAATGCGTATCTGCGCTGGAAAGAGTGGCGATCAGGGGCGGAATAGCTTGCAGGCTGGTCAGGGCAGGCTGAGCTTTGCCATCCGTCCGCCATCGATCGTGTAAATTTGACCGGTGACAAAACCCGCTTCCTCGGCTGCCAAGAACGCGACCAGTGCGGCGACTTCTTTCGGGTCGCCGGTGCGGCCTACGGGATGAATGCGGGCGATATCCCGGCGGAATGCGCCGGGGTTGTTCATGCTCTCGATGAAATCGATGTTGAGGTCTGTGTCGATCCAGCCCGGTGCCACCGCATTGCAGCGAATGCCTTCTGCTCCGTGATCCACGGCAACCGCGCGGGTCAGCCCATGCAGCCCGGCCTTAGAGGCGCAGTAGGCGGCATGGCCGGGGTTGCTGCCCAACCCCTCGACCGAGCCGATATTGACGATGCTGCCCTTGGTTTTGCTCAGATGTGGCAGTGCAGCCTGGATCAGCAGGAACGGGGCGGTCAGGTTGACCATGAGGTTGCGTTGCCAATCTTCAAGCGGCATGTCGTTGACGGAAGCCTCCTGCATCATGCCTGCATTGTTGATCAGTACGTCCAGCTGGCCCGCGCTGTCCACAACCTGCTTGATGATCTGCGCCGGGCTTTCCGGATTTGCAAAATCCGACGGGATAGAGGGGAACTCATCATCTTTACCGCGCTGCGCAGTGTAGACATTAGCCCCTTCTTCGCGCAGCCGCCGGGCGATGGCTTGTCCGATGCCACTGCGGCCACCGGTCACGAGCGCTGTTTTTCCTGCAAATCTTTTCATCGCACCGGCTTGCCCCCATTCACTTCGACCAGAGCACCACACATGTAGCGCGCCGAATCCGAGGCGAGAAAAAGGATCACTTCGGCTATATCTTCGGGTTCGGCGATACGCCCTAAAGGCACCGACTTCCCAAGCTCGGCAATCGCCGTATCAGGATCGAACCCACGTTTGGCAAAGCCCGAACGCAGCATCGGTGTGTTCACCTCGTTCGGGCAAACGGCGTTGATGCGGATGCCCTGATGGGCGTGATCGTGCCCCATGCATTGGGTGAGGCTGGCAATGGCCGCTTTGGTCATGCAGTACACCACATGATCCGGGCCAGGTCTAAGGCCCCAGCACGAGGCAGTGTTCACAATAGCACCGCCACCCGCCGCCGCCATGATTGGAATCGCAGCGCGGCAGATACGGAAAGGGGCCTCGACATTCACTCCGACGGACAGGGCCCAGTCCTCATCGGATGTTTCAGTCACCGGGCCGCGGGTGATCACGCCTGCATTGTTGATCACGATATCAAGACCACCCAGCGCCCGATGCGCGGCCAAGGCCAGCCCGTCGCAATAGTCGGGATCGCGCAGATCGCCGGGCAGATGCGCCTCGGCTTCAAGGCTGCCCACATCGCGGTCAGCAACAGCTACACGCGCGCCTTCGGCCCGCAACTGGCTGACGATGGCGCCCCCGATCCCGCCCGACGCCCCTGTGACGAGTGCGGTTTTTTCAGCGAACCTCATTCGTGTACCTCCCCGGGATCTAGTAGGACTGGTTCAGCTCATCCGCAGCCGGTATTTCACGCTCGCGCCGGGCGATGTAATCCAGCAGCTCTTCGTTCTTGGCGATATCGAGCGTTGGTTCCTGATACTCGGCCAGCAGCTTGCGGGCGTGTTTCAGGGCGCGTTCGGTGATTTCAACACAACCCTCAGCCTGCCATTGTTCGATCGAGTTGTTGTCGAACATATCAGGCATGAAGAATGCGCTCTGGAAATTGTCCTGCGTATGCGGATGCCCAAGGTAATGCCCGCCCGGACCGATATCACCGACTGCCGAAACGGCCTGATCGAAATCGCCCCATTTCGGGCCCTCGGCCATGCGATAGGCCATGGCGCATTGTTCCGCGTCAACGATGAACTTGGCGGTCGAGCAGTGCATCCCGGCCTCGTTCCAGCCCGCCGAGTGCCAGATGTAGTTCGCACCAGCATGGATGACCGCCTGCAAGGTGGTGGCAGATTCATAGCCTGCCTGCGCGTCGAACGTCTTGGCTCCGCCCAGAGTGTTTGAGGTACGCCAAGGCACTTCGTAGTGCCGCGCCATCTGGCCGATCATAAAATTCATCAGGCTGATCTCGGGCGTGCCTGCCATCGGCGCGCCGGATTTCATCGAAACGGTCGACAGGTAGTGCCCGTAGATCGCGGGCGCGCCCTTGCGGATCACCTGCGTATAGGCCAGCGCGCTGAGCGCCTCGGCATTCAGTTGCGCCACGGTCGCCGGAACGCTGGCGGGCGTGTTGGCCCCGCCCAGTACAAAGGGCGAGCACAGCACGGGCTGCTTCCGGCGACAGAAGGCGCGCATCGCGCCCAACATGGTCTCATCCCAGACCAGCGGCGAATTGCCGTTGCAATTGCCAGTGGTGACCGGGTGATCTTCAAGGAAATCCTCGCCGAACAGGATGGCGCACATCTCTATGACATCTTCGGCATTCTTGGGGCTGGTGGTCATGCCCATGAAGGTTTTGTCAGAGTGCTTCATTGACGAATAGGTAATCCGCAGATGCCGCTGACTTATCGGGTGATCATAGGGCTCCACGATGTGATGGGCCGAGGAATGCAGCGCGGGCAACATATGGCTGAGCTTGTGGAACATCGCCAGATCATCCAGCGTCGGGTTGCGGCGCACATCTTCCAGATCGCGCAAGAAAGGCGCGCCGGTCATTGGCACGAAGATCGAGTGTTTACCGCCCAGCCGCACGTTCTTTTTCGGATCGCGCGCGTGGTAGGTGAAATCTGACGGAATGGTCGCGATCAACTCGCGCACCAGACCGCGATCCAGATAGACGAGCTCGCCTTCTACCTTGGCACCAGCCTTCTTCCAGTCTTCCAGCGCGATGGGGTCACGGAACTGGACACCCACGTTTTCCAGAATATCCATCGAGGCCGCATCAATGCGTTCAACCTGTGCGCCGTCCATCACTTCGCATAACGGAATGCCGCGGGTCAGCCCTGGCAGCATCTCGAAGTTTGGAGCGGTGCGCATGGCGCGCCGGGCAGAGCGCCCTCCGGTACGTGTGGCTGTGGCAGTTCTGGTCATATGGTGCCTCCTTCCGGTTCAGAGTGGAACGGAAAGGGTGAGGTCCACATGCAGGAATGCGAAAGACTGTTGCGAAATGCGACGTTGGGGTTTCGTCAAATAAACGGCAACTCGAAGGAGGTTCACTAAAGCATCTCAAACGCATCTTTGTGGGAGTTTGTGTTTAACATCACGCAATGGCAGCGAAGCAGACGATGGGGCCAAAGAATTGCGGCCAAAAGTGACTAGTCCGCCCGCAGACTGTATTCTGATTAATGTATCGGCACCATTCGAGACGGGCTTAATCCATGTGGGAGCGGGGCATTAGGAACTCTCAGCAACCAAATCTGATCGTAAGGAGCGTGGCAAAAGCTGCCCTGTCTGTGCGGGTGAAACTGCTGATGGCGTTTTTGGGTATCACCTTGTTGCTTTTGGGATTGGCGCTTTTTGCGGTGTCGGCCTTGCAGCAATCGAACAGGCGTGTCGATGCGATGATCCATGATCAAGAGAGGATTGCATATTTCAACGAAATCCATTTGGCGCTGAGCGAGTTGAACCTGATGAACTTGTCCTTGGTCATCGATCAGACGCCCGGGGACGACTCGGACGAAATTTTTGCATTTTCAACCGGCAATTTCATCGGTCAGATCGAGAACCTGCAACATCACATTGCGCAAGGGATACGTCGATTCCTGCAGGCGGGCAGCAAAGAGTTCCAAACCATTGATGAAATCCGCGCAGATTTGGGCGACATCAAAACCAAGGCCGCCGCCATGGTGCGGTTTCGAAGAGACGGGGACATGCAGAATCTCGCCGAATTGGGATTGGATCAGATTTTTCGCCAAGTTCGTTCACTGCAAAGCGATGCGTATAATCTTGTGCAGGGCGCCGAAGCAGAGATGCGTGACCGGGCAAATAGGAATGCCGAAGTTTACCAATCGACGCGCAAAATGGTCGTGGCGGCGGCAACAATTGCAATGGGGGCAGCCCTTTTTCTTGGCTACGCAATCTCTTCGTCACTGATCTGGCCAATGCGCCGAATCGGCCAAACACTTAGCGTTGTCGCCGAAGGAGATTTCGCGGCGCGAGTTGATGTCCCCAATCGCGACGAGCTTGGCAAATTGGCAAACGACGTGAATGCAACAAGTGCGCGTCTGGGTGATCTTTATGAACAGGTAGAGACCCAGCGAGCCGAATTGGAAGCCGAATACGACCGGTCGGAAAAGTTGCTTTACAATTTGCTGCCAGAAGACATTGCGGTAAGATTGAAGCTTGAGCCAGACCAGACTATCGCTGACAGTTTGCCCAAGGTTGCAATACTATTCGCTGATATCGTGGATTTCACGCCACGGGCATCGAAACTGCCGCCGGAAGATGTAGTCGGGTTTCTGAACAAGATCTTTCGTCTATTTGATGAATTGGCCGACAAACACGGATTGGAAAAGATCAAGACAATTGGTGATGCCTATATGGTCGCGGCAGGTATGCCGTCTCCGGTCGGCGACCCGGTGCATCGCGTCGCCGAGATGGCTCTGGACGTGCAACGGTCGGTTGCGGAAATGTCACCTGATTTTCCGGATGGGCTTCAAGTAAGAATCGGACTTCACGCAGGGCCTGCTGTCGCCGGTGTCATTGGAAACCAGAAGTTGTTCTATGATGTTTGGGGGGAAACGGTGAACACCGCCAGCCGGATGGAGAGCCACGGTGAACCGGGGAGGATCCAGGTAACGGGTGCCGCAAAAGAGGAGCTTGAAGCGGACTACGACTTCGAACCCCGAGGCGTGGTGGAGATAAAGGGATTGGGTTCTGTGAAAACGTGGTTCTTGATCGGTTCTAAAACCAAAAGCTGACCACTACGTCTCGACCTAATTAATCTGCCACTTCTACTTCAATGGACGGCCACCCGGCGGCGACCGCCCAATTTGGATCAGCCCAATTGAACCAGTGCGTGGCGCTTCTTGCCCGCGCTCAGCTTGATCGGCGATGACAACGCGCCTGCGTCGATCATCAGTCCCGCATCAGTCAGCGGGGCGTCGTCCATTTTGGCGCCGTTTTCGGCGATCAGGCGTTTGGCTTCTTTGCCGGATTTGGCGAGGCCGGATTTGACGATCAACTGCACGATGGACATGCCGTCACCCAGCTCTGATGCGCTGAGGGTCAGGGTCGGGAGGTCTCCGCCAACGCCGCCCTTTTCGAACACCTCGCGCGCGGTCGCCTCGGCGGTTGCAGCGGCTTCTGCACCGTGCAGCAGAGTTGTGACTTCGTTGGCGAGGCGGATTTTGGCCTCGTTGATTTCGGACCCTTGCAGCGCGGCCATGCGGTCGCATTCGTCTACCGGAAGCTCGGTGAAGATTTTCAGGAACCGTCCCACATCGGCGTCGGTCGTGTTGCGCCAGAACTGCCAGAACTCATAGGCGCTCAGCATGTCGCCGTTCAGCCAGACGGCTCCACCTTGCGATTTGCCCATTTTGCGACCATCGCTGGTGGTCAGCAGGGGTGTGGTCAGACCGTAGATTTCGTGATCCAGCACCCGGCGGGTCAGGTCGATGCCGTTGACGATGTTGCCCCATTGGTCCGAGCCGCCCATCTGCAGAACGCAGTTGTATCGGCGGTTCAGTTCGAGGAAATCATAGGCCTGCAGGATCATGTAATTGAATTCGAGAAAGCTCAGCGACTGTTCACGATCCAACCGCGATTTCACCGATTCAAAGCTGAGCATCCGGTTGACCGAGAAATGCCGCCCAATATCGCGCAGGAAATCGAGGTAGTTCAGGCTATCCAGCCATTCGGCATTGTTCAGCATCAACGCGCCGGTCTCGCTGTCATCGTAAGACAGGTATTTCGAGAACACCTGTTTCATGCCTGCGATATTGGCGTCGATCTGTTCAGGGCCCAGCAGGGGGCGTTCATCCGAGCGGAACGAGGGATCGCCCACCTTGGTGGTGCCGCCGCCCATCAGGGTAATTGGCTTGTGGCCGGTTTTCTGCAACCAGCGCAGCACCATAATGTTCATCAGGTGACCTACATGCAGCGACTGTGCGGTGGCGTCATAGCCGATATAAGCCGTCTGCACCCCAGAAATCAGAGCGTCGTCAAGGCCTTGATAATCGGTGCAGTCGGCGAGAAAGCCGCGCTCGATCATCGTGGCGATGAAATCCGATTTGGGGTGGTAGGTCATGACGCTCAACAGGCCTTGTGTTCTGGCCCTCTCTGCAAGGGCTGGTGTAAGTCATAGGTCAGTAATTTCAAAACCAGACCCGCTTGGTCGCACGACGGAAGGTACATTCATGCGACTGGCCTTCTAATTCCCTAAGTCTCGCGGAATGTCCAGACATTGGCGAGCAAGTGCAGTCCGCACTGAAAGAATCTTGCGGATAAGCTTTCTGAGGGAAACGCGAAGAAATAACGCATAGCGAAACACAGAATATCGCGTCAGTCTTTGAAGCGTACCAAGTCCTGCCGGATAACCTCTGGTTCTAGCGTGCAGTGTGTCTGGACAGAAGCGGCTTTTCATTCTTGATGTGGCGTTCAATCAGTTGCTTTTGCAGCTTCCCGGATGGGATCGGGCAGGCGGGCTTGGGGGCAAATTCCAGTTCTGCTATCTCGGGGAATATGCTCAGGATTTCTGTTCGTGCTTCTGCACTGATGGCCTTGAGTACTTCCGGTCCGGTAAACAGGCTTTCCGATGGTGCGCCTTCGGCATAGACTACCTCGTGCTGTCCAAAAAGAAGGTGAAAATACTCGACGCTCTGGGCATCCTGGTCGATGAAAATACCGGGCAGCGAAGTCAGATTGACGGCGGGTACCAGAACTTCGGAAGTCCTGAACATCCGCTCGACAATCTTTGAAGACACCAGCATCCGGTGCTGCCGGGACACCACAAGATCACGCTGAGGCAAGCCCAGACCTAACGCTCCGGCGCTGATACGAACTGGGCGCAGTTTGGGGTTTGCCGCCAGTTCTGGGGCAGATATCGTACGGCGAAACACCCGCAGCAGGGTGGCAAATCCGGGCCCATCACCTGTGGGATCAAACACTTCGACGTCATCGCTGGCTTTCAGGTCCTCGACCGACTTATGACCACCCCTTACCCGAATACTCGTGCCACTGGTGAAACAAGGAACAAAGTCGTCAACGGGCAGATTTACGACTGGACTGGCGAAGGCACCGTCACCAAGCGCCGTGATCGTCAGTGTTGTGTTGAGCGGGGGGACATCCCCCAAAAAGCCGATGAAAAACCCTTGCTCGGCTCCGCCGCCAAACGCGCCGTTGCCGCTGGAATCATAGTCGAAAACGCCAATCGTATAGGTATTGGTGCCATCCGTGACTATGTAATTGTAGTCCCAGGCAATTGCATTCCCCAGATAGGTTTGCGTGGGGTCGTCTGGGAATTCGTTGTTTACACCGTCTCCCTCGATGGTGTTGGGGTCAACACCATCAGTAATTTCGATCGTATTGTACGCGGAGATCTGAAATGTCGTTCCAACGCCGCCGAATTGGGCCTGGTTCGTGGTCAGAGTCGTGTCCGTCCGAAATGCACCGTATATGTTTGGCATAAACCCTGTTCAGGCCAATTCACTGCCGCTTTTTACTAAGCGGTATGAACCTACTCACCCGTCCTCAATTTGTTGTCTGTGCTTTGCTGCATATTAGTATCTCATCTATAAGCATTGGTGCAACATTTGCGAATATCCGGGGTTTTGAGCCTGCGCTTTTATTGCACTGAACATCCCAAAGTACCGGCCATTATTCAGTCGCTTTGTTTCAATGAAAATCTGACGAAGCTGAGCTATATGGAATGATCGTAGGTGCTTCAGATCAAGTGGAACACTGAAACCGGCGACGGGCATTCTTGGGAGAGCTTGGCAGCTGCTGTAGCGATCTGCGAACATGTGGTAATGGACTTTGTACAGCTCTTTCATGAGCACTCGGAACTGCGCTGCGTTTGGGAACGCCTTGTCGCCTTCATTCGCGGTCTCGTACCTTTCGGAATTTTGTAGCGGCGCACGGTACAGGCGGGGGCAGAGGCAAGGAAAAGGCACCTTTTCCAAGAAAAATGAAGCTCGCGCATGATGTGTCTTGCCTTGGCTTTGCATTACCGTGCAGGTTGTGCTCAGAACCCGGCGAAACGGGTGGAGAGACGCAATACGAGGTCGGCGTGGGCAGGGTCATCAGCAAATCGGGGGCGATCAGAGCGTTGGGGGCCATGTCGGGCACATCGCTGGACGGTGTGGACGCTGCGGTCGTTGAAACCGATGGGCAGCAGATATTCGGCTTTGGTCCTAGCGGGTATCGCGCTTATTCCGAAGAAGAGCGTGCCACACTGCGCGCGGCGCTGGGGCTTTGGCATGGACCAAAGGTTGATATTTCGGCTGAATTGGTGACCCGGGCACATGCCGAGGTTCTTTCAGAGTTCGAAGAGGTCGACCTGATCGGCTTCCACGGTCAGACATTGGCACATGAGCCGCGTGGGCGTGGCACGTTGCAGGTGGGTGACGGGCTGGGTCTGTCGCAGGCTTTGGGGCTGCCGGTGGTCTGGGATTTTCGCAGCGATGATGTGGCGCTGGGCGGAGAGGGTGCGCCTCTGGCCCCGTTCTTTCATTTCGCCTGCGCCAAATGGATCGGGGCGGAAGAGCCGCTGTGTTTCCTCAATCTGGGCGGTGTTGGGAACCTGACCTATGTTGACCCGTCTTTTGACGGGCCTGAAGCGCCAGGGGCGTTGCTGGCTTTCGACACCGGACCCGCCAACGCGCCGGTTGACGATCTGATGCAGGCGCGGTTGGGGTTGCCGATGGATCGGGACGGCGCGCTGGCCCGAGAGGGTACGGTCGAGGCCGGCGCACTGGAGCTGTTTCTGGCCGAGCCCTATTTCAACCGAATGCCGCCCAAATCGCTGGACCGGAATGATTTCTCGGAAATGATCGGTCTGGTGACCGAGCTGAGCGATGCGGATGCGGTGGCCACGTTGACCGGGATGAGCGCTGCGGGTGTGCTGCAGGGGATGGAGCATTGTCCCAAGCCACCCGCCCGTATGTTGGTGACCGGGGGCGGACGTCACAACCCAGTGCTGATCGAAATGCTGCGCGTGTCGCTGGATTGCCCGGTCGAGCCGGTTGAGGCGGTTGGGCTGGACGGAGACATGCTGGAAGCGCAGGCCTTTGCCTACCTTGCCGTGCGTGTGGCGCGGGGATTGCCGACCTCTTGCCCGGGTACCACCGGGGTAAGTGCGCTGGTCGGGGGCGGTGTCGTCTCGTCTCCGGCGAAAGGTGTCGTGGTGAGCGGGTAGGGGGCTCTGCCCCCGTCGCTGCGCGACTCCCCCGAGGTATTTTTGGCCAGATGAAGAGGCGGATCTAGCGATTTAGGGCGCGGGCGTAATCCAGGGTGAATTCGGTGTAGCCGTCCGAGGTGGATTGCAGGTGTGCCTGGGTCCAGCGGTGGAAGGCTGGAAGGTGGTGGAAAGGCACGTTTGGAAAGGCGTGGTGTTCCGCGTGGTAGGGCATGTTCCAGGCCAGAAATCGGATCATTCGATTGGTAAAGGTGGTACGGGAGTTTTCGAGCATATTTGCCACCGGCGGGCAGAGGCCGTGTTCAGCCAGCAGGTATAGGCGCAGGAAAGGCTGGCCGATAAGGGCGGGCAGAAGCCAGAGCCAGAACAACAAGGGGCTGAAGAACAGGCTGAGTGCGGCCAGGGCATATAGTGTAGATAATATTCGGGCTTCGGTTCGTATGGCGCAGTGCTGGCGGGTTGGCAGGTAAGCGGCGTCAATCCTGCCGCGCGCGTTGTCGGTCAACACACGGGCCATACCCGTCCAATATGGCCAGCCGCTGAGATAGATCGCAAGGCTGCGCCAGTTTTCGGGGCGGGGTTTGCCGCCAAGTTCCGGGTCTTTGGCCGGGTGGTTTGTCCATTTGTGATGGGCAAGGTGAAAGTAGCGAAACCATGTGAACGGCAGGCAGATGGGAATTGAGACAAGGTGCCCAACCGCTTCGTTGATCCAAGGGGTTTTGAACGGCGTCTTGTGGGTGCATTCGTGGCTGAGCGTAAAGAGGAAAACCAGCAATAGGCCTTGCGGCAGGAGCAATAGTGGCCAGAGGGGAACCTGTAGGATGATACCGGTGCTGGTTGCTGTCAAAGCGCCGAAATAGATCGCTAGATGTCTGAGACCTGCCGTGTCTGACCGCTGTTGCAGCCTGTCCTTGGTCTCGGGCGGGATCGCGGCGATCAGGGCGCGGTGGTCCATGGAATTACACTCTTGGAATATCAAAGCCGGGTGGTGCGAGTTCAAATCCGTCAAAATCAAATCCCGGTGAAACAGTGCAACTGACCAGCGTGTAGTCTCCACTGCTGCGCGCCGCCTGCCAATGGCCCTTGGGTACAATAAGCTGCGGTGCGCCTTGGGTCAGATCAGGTGTGAGGGTGTGGTCTTTGGCAGGGCCTGTATCGGAGGCGCTGAGCGAGAGGATCAGCGGAGCGCCGGAATGGTAGAGCCAGATCTCGGTCGCATCTACCTTGTGCCAGTGGCTGCGCTCACCCTCTGCCAGTAGGAAGTAGATGCAAGTGCCGGTGGCACGTCCGGGATTGTCGGCGCGCCAGGTCTCTTTGAACCAGCCGCCTTCGGGGTGCTGCTGCAGGTTCAGGTGTTGGATGATGTCTTGCGCGGTCATGGAAGCCTCGGGTCTGTTTGTGGGATTATGCACGCACGCGCACGATCTGCTATGGCAATTGTGTATGCAGAGCATATGTTTGCCGCATGACTTTGACGATCCCGTTTGACAACAGCTATGTTCGCCTGCCGGACACCTTCTTTGCGCGGCAGGGGCCTGTGCCTGTGCGTGCACCAAAGCTTGTTGCCTTCAACAGTGATCTGGCGCGACTGTTGCGGATTGCGCCGGGCGACGTAGAAGAGATGGCGCAGGCTTTTGCGGGCAATACTGTGCCCGAAGGGGCCGAGCCGCTGGCGCAGTTATATTCCGGGCATCAGTTTGGCACCTATAACCCTCAACTAGGAGATGGGCGCGCGGTTTTGTTAGGTGAGACGGTCGGAACCGACGGGATTCGGCGGGATATTCAATTGAAGGGCTCAGGGCAGACACCTTTCTCGCGCCAGGGAGATGGACGTGCCTGGCTGGGGCCGGTTTTGCGCGAATATGTGGTTTCCGAGGCGATGCATGCGCTGGGCATTCCCACCACGCGCGCCTTGGCAGCGGTTGAAACCGGAGAGATCGTGCTGCGCGAGGGTCCGATGCCCGGGGCGGTACTGACACGTGTGGCGCAAAGCCATTTGCGGGTAGGCACGTTTCAGGTGTTTGCAGCGCGAGGGCAGTTAGAGAGCCTGCAACGGCTAACTGAATATGCCATTCAGCGCCACTATCCTGAGGCGGACGGGGCTATGGGTTTGTTGCGCGCGGTTCGGGATGCGCAGGCCGGGTTGATCGCCCGATGGATGAGCGTGGGTTTCATTCACGGGGTCATGAATACTGACAACAGCTCGATCGCCGGTGAGACGATCGACTATGGCCCATGTGCGTTCATGGACAGCTATCACCCGAATACAGTCTATAGCTCGATCGACCGGATGGGGCGGTATGCCTACTCGAACCAGCCTGAGATTGCGGTTTGGAATCTGGCGCAGCTGGCAACGGCCCTAATTCAGCAGTTTGAGGACAAGGACGCAGCTGTCGAAGAGGCCACCGAAATTGTCCATGCCATGCCTGCGTTGATGCAGGCACATTGGCTGGAACGTTTCAGGGCCAAGATCGGATTGGTTCGGGCAGAGGAGGGGGATCTTGAAATGATCTCGGATCTGTTGACGCGGATGGCGCAGAATCAGGCGGACTTCGCAAACACGTTCCGCGCGCTGGGCAGCGACCGCGCGCGAGACCAGTTTGCCGACCCGGCGGCTTTTGACGAATGGGCAAAGGGGTGGCAGGAACGCTTGGCGCGTGAGGATGCGCCTTTGGACGTGATGGCTGTGGCCAATCCGGCCTTCATTCCACGCAATCATCGGGTGGAGCAGATGATTCAGGCTGCGGTGCAGGGCGATTACGCACCGTTCAATCGGCTGAATGAAGTGCTGTCACGGCCGTATGAGGATCAACCAGAATCAGCTGACCTGATGCGCCCTCCGGCGAAGAACGAGGTCGTACACGCGACATTCTGCGGTACGTAACAAAGAGACGGTTTCTTATGAAGAAACCGAGCCTGAAACTTTTGAAGTTTCAGGTTTCGAGGCTATCGGGGCGTGTCTGCAAAGGGTTCGGCGATCACCTGACACGCATCTTCATAGACAACGTAGCCGATCCGGTCTGATCGCAGAGAATCGATCTGATATCCGTTTTCTTTGAGCAGTGCGACCATCTCATACGACTTGCCCAAAACCTCATTGGCTTCGGGTTTGAACCAGCTGAGGCCTTTGGTATTGCGCTGAAAGGCGCCTTTAGATTTTGTCCTGTTGAACCGATAGGGGATTTCAAGGTTTTCCCGGAACCAAACCAGCAGCGCCTCAATTCGATCGAATGTGTATTTATCCAGCGCGGCAGTGTCGCGCAGGTCGTAGGCCGCGCAGAAGAACCCCTGACGCGCGTCCATATCTTCTATCTTGATCGGGTGCACAAACCTTATGAACATGATCGTGAAGGTGGCCGAGGGGCTGCGCGGGCTCAAGGCCGTTTTGCACAAATGTTAGCGGAGCAGGCGGCGCGTTGCCATTCAGCGCTGGGTTCGGCTTGCACTTGTCCGACCAGTTGGCGATCTTGGGTTAAATCAGTTTAAGTGTGCCGATGACCTACCGCTCGACCCTGCGCCTTGCCAGTTACAACATTCAGAAATGCGTGGGACTCGATTTCCGGCGGCAGCCGCAGCGGATATTGCAGGTCATCGAAAGCATGCAGGCCGATATCGTCGTTTTGCAGGAGGCGGACAAACGATTGCCGCCCCGTCCTGCCGCTTTGCCACATTTCATGTTGGATGAGGCCGGGTGGCAGATCGTGGACTTGGGCGGTGCCGGTAGTCTTGGTTGGCATGGCAACGCGGTGATCTGGCGTGGGGACGCCATTCAGGTGCGTCAGGCAGGTCATCATGATTTGCCGGGTCTGGAGCCCCGCGGCGCCGTGCGGGTCGAGTTTGATACGCAGATCGGACCTTTGCGGGTGATGGGGATGCATCTTGGGCTTTTGCCGGCGTCGCGACGCCAACAGATCAGTCATATCCGTCGATGTGATTCTGATCTGGAACACATGCCCACCGTCTGGGCCGGGGATTTCAACGAATGGTCACGCCAGCCTGTTCTAGATCATTTGGCCCCGGACATGCAGTTTCTTCCTCCGGTTCCAAGCTTCCCGGCCGCGCAGCCATTGGGGGCACTGGACAGAATCGCGGTGGGGCAGGGGCTTGAGGCTGCACTGCACGGGGTGCATGATGCGCGGCCCGCGCATATCGCCTCGGATCATTTGCCGGTCTGGGCCGATCTGCGACGCATCGCCTGACCGCAAAATCGTCTGTGGCGCAGGGCGCGTAGACATATTAAGACAGAACACCGAACAGTCCCGGGGGTCACCATGTCCGACACGATTATCGCCCGTTGCGAAGCCAAGGGCCTGCGCATGACCGGCCAGCGGCGGACCATTGCACAGGTCTTGCAGCAAAGCGAAGATCACCCGGATGTAGAAGAGCTTTATGCCCGTGCTTCAGCCGAAGATGCGGGAATTTCGATCGCGACAGTCTATCGTACCGTGAAGTTGTTCGAAGAGGCCGGGATACTTGAGCGGCTGGAGTTCGGTGACGGGCGCGCGCGGTACGAAGATGCGGAGCGCGATCACCACGACCACCTGATCGACATGCAGTCAGGCGAGGTGATCGAGTTTGTCGACCCTGAGATTGAAGCTCTGCAAGAAAAGATTGCGGCCAAGCTTGGCTACAGGCTGAAAGGCCATCGCCTAGAATTGTACGGCGTACCGTTGGAAAAAGACTGACACATCACGAAAATCGATCGGTCGGTGAACGCGATTTCATCGAACATGTCGTAATACTGCTTGCGACGTCGCAAAGGTTGCGGTTTTGCTGCCGGAAAGGTCCGCCTGTCAGCGGCCTGTTCCAATGGAAACGCGCATGAACAACGTAAACGGCATTTTGCTGATCATCGGCTCGATGGCGGCCTTCGCGCTTGAGGACATGTTCATCAAGCATCTCTCGGTCAGTGTGTCGACCGGGCAGATCATGATCGCATTGGGTCTGATCTGCGGGGCTGTGTTTACGCTTATGTCTATGGCAACACGCAAACGCATCTTCGACCCGGTCGCGTGGCAACCTTTGCCGCTGATCCGTGCCGGGACCGAAGCCTTTGGTGCGCTCAGCTTCGTGACCGCGCTGTCACTTGTTGATCTGTCGACTGTGGCGGCGGTTTTTCAGGCGATGCCACTATTCGTCACGATGGGGGCAGCACTGTTTCTGGGTGAGCAGGTCGGTTGGCGCCGTTGGAGCGCCATCGGGATCGGCTTTGTCGGCGTCTTGATGATCATCCGCCCCGGGTTCGAGGGATTCCAGCCGGAATCATTGTTTGTTTTGGTATCGGTCGTTGCGATCGCGGCACGTGATCTGATCACACGCAGGTTGGATGTTCGTGTGGCCTCGTCGGTCGTCGCATTGCAGGCCTATATCGGAGTGGCGCTGGCTGGTGCGGCCCTTATGGTGTTCACAGCACAGCCCGTTGTGCCGCTGCAAGCTGCGCAGATCGGGCCTTATCTGGGTGCCATCGGGTTCGGCGTATTGGGCTATTACGGTATCGTAACCGCGATGCGGATTGGCGAAGCTTCAGCGCTGACGCCATTTCGGTATACTCGGTTGGTGTTCTCGATCACGGCCGGGATGCTGATGTTTGGCGAACGCCCCGACAGCATGACGTTGGCCGGTGCCGGTCTGATTATCGGATCAGGTCTGTATACTTTCATTCGAGAACGCCAGCTGGCGCGGGCATTGGCAGTGGCCTAAGCGCCCGCGACCTGTTGGCGCAAACAGCAAACTGTTAGCCCTAAAGGCCGAAAAATATAAGTGTTAGCGATAACGGAAACGGTTTACTTTTCGCCGCGTGCTGGTATGAGGCATGCAACCGTTGGCATCATTGGGACCCGTATCATGAGCACGATCATCGACATCCACGCACGCGAAATACTGGACAGCCGGGGCAACCCGACGGTCGAAGTGGACGTGATTCTGGAAGACGGCACCATGGGCCGCGCCGCTGTGCCTTCAGGGGCGTCGACCGGCGCCTACGAGGCGGTGGAAAAGCGCGATGGTGACAAATCTCGTTACATGGGCAAGGGCGTGCTGGAAGCGGTTGCTGCCGTTAACGGAGAGATCGCCGAAGAACTGGTGGGCTTTGACGCGACCGAGCAGGTGGCCATCGATCAGGCGATGATTGAACTCGACGGGACCGAGAACAAGGGCCGTCTGGGCGCGAACGCTATCCTGGGTGTCTCGCTGGCGACGGCCAAGGCGGCGGCGGATTTCACCACGCAGCCTCTGTACCGCTATGTTGGCGGTACTTCGGCGCGCGTGCTGCCGGTGCCGATGATGAACATCATCAATGGCGGCGAACACGCCGATAATCCGATCGACATTCAGGAATTCATGATCATGCCGACCTCGGCCGCGAATATCCGCGAAGCCGTGCGCATGGGGTCGGAGGTGTTCCATACGCTCAAGCGCGAACTGTCGGCTGCCGGACTGGCCACCGGAGTGGGGGACGAAGGTGGTTTTGCCCCTAACATCGCTTCGACCCGTGAGGCACTGGATTTCATCCTGCAGGCGGTCGAAAAAGCGGGCTACAAACCCGGCGAAGAGATCCATCTGGCGCTGGACTGCGCCGCCACCGAATACTACCGCGACGGAAAATATGTTCTGTCGGGTGAAAACATCTCGCTGACCTCAGAGGAAAACGCAGAGTATCTGGCGACATTGGTCAAAGATTACCCAATTATCTCGATCGAAGACGGTATGTCCGAGGACGATTGGGATGGCTGGAAAGCGCTGACTGATGCCATCGGCAACGAAGTACAACTGGTCGGCGACGACCTGTTCGTAACCAACCCAGAGCGTCTGGCAGAGGGGATCGATCGTGGCTGTGCCAACTCGATGCTGGTCAAGGTGAACCAGATTGGATCACTGACCGAAACTCTGCGCGCCGTCGATATGGCCCACCGCGCACGGTATACCAACGTGATGTCGCATCGCTCGGGCGAGACCGAAGATGCCACCATTGCCGATTTGGCTGTGGCGACCAACTGCGGGCAGATCAAAACCGGCTCGTTGGCGCGGTCGGACCGGTTGGCCAAATACAACCAGCTGATCCGCATCGAGGAATCGCTGGGTGAGGTCGCAGAATACGCCGGCGCGTCGATCCTAAAGCGCTGAGTTTGGCGTACTTGGTAAAACCAGATCAGGCCCCGGTAGAACGCCGGGGCCATTTTTTTCTTTGAGTCATTACCGATCCGTCTAAGCTGGGCATCGAAGGCCAACATGGGAGAGGGCGATTTATGACAACATTCAAACGCATCGTTGGCGCTGGGGCGCTATTGATCCTGCCTCAGCTTGCAGGGGCTGATCGTCCGCCTCAGGCAGTGTGCCAGAAAATGGTGGAAGGCGATCCCAGCGGGCAGGTCACGATGGAGGAATGCCTGTGCACCTATAACGTCGCCAACACGGTTTTGGACGATGACATCAAAGAATTATTGTTCGAGTCCTGGTACACCGGTGAGAACATAACTGAACAGTTGAATGCGCTGCCCAAACCCAAACGCGTGCCCCGGCAGTTCAAGACCATGGAGCAGACGTTCAATAAGAACTGCCGCTGATCGTTAAGCTAAACAAACATAAATGTCGTTATGTGTGAACTTGTTCCTATTGCGGCGCTGTGACTCCCGATAGTCTGCAAGCATTGCAGAAAGGGGGACGATATGTCTGCTTCAAAGGTCTTTCTCGTAATTTCAATGCTTTGCGCGGGGATGCTGGCCGCATGTTCAGAGCCTGGGACCTATCCGATCACAGGGATGCAGGTTTCGCAGGATGATCCGGTGCAGGAAATGGCAAATCCGGCGGTAATCTTCCGGGGGGAATCGCGCTAAAGCGATTTGCTCATCAGCATGTAGCGATCGCGCGGTTTAAAACCTGACCGCAGATATAGTTTCTGCGCGGTTTCGTTGGTCCGGTCGACCTCAAGATGCAGGGCGGTCAGACCGGCCTCGGCCAACGCCTTGGGGAGATCATGCAGCACTTCGGTGGCGATACCGCGTCCGCGGACGGCGGGGCGGATGTAAATCTCATCTACAAAGGCATCCATGCCACCAAACTCGACCGACCAGCCGAAGGTGAGGATGACATAGCCCAGCGGTGCGCGGCCCGGACCGATCAGATATATGCACCCATGGGGAATTCCATCCAGTAGAGGGGTCAGCGCGTTGCGACGTTTCTCGTCGTCCTGCGCGATGCCGGATTCCGAGTGAAACGCTGCGACCAGCGCCATCAGTCGGTCCAGATCGTCGGGGCGGGCAAGGCGGAGTGCGGCGGTCATAGGCGGGCAAGTCTTTCTGTGAGCAGGTCGAAGAAACCTTGGGCATCCACGTCACCCATGAACATGGCGTTTGGTGCGCGATCAGTGACCCGCCACCAGTCGGCCACTGTCATGCCCAACGTCAATTCTGATTGGGTTTCGATCTCAACATTGATGTGGCGGCCCGAGAACAACTCGGGTCGGATCAGATAGGCGGTGACGCAGGGGTCGTGCAGCGGTGCGCCCTCCGATCCGTATTTTTCCTTGTCGAAACGTTCGAAGAAATCGGTCATTTCTGCGACCGCATGACCAACCTTGCTGTCCAATGCCCGGAATGCATCGTTGCGATGGGGCGTGACCAGCGCGTCGTGGGTGACATCCAATGGCATTACGACGACATGAATGCCGGATTTAAACACAATATCAGCGGCTTCCGGGTCGACATAAATGTTGAATTCGGCTGCTGGTGTGATGTTTCCAACCTCAAAATACGCACCACCCATCAGCACGATTTCCTGCACCCGGTTGATGATGTCGGGCGCTTTCTGGAACGCTGTGGCGATGTTGGTCAGCGGCCCCAGAGGGCAGAGCGTCACCGTGCCGGGCTCATGTGCGCGTAGGGTATCGATGATAAAATCGACCGCGTGACCTTCGGCCAGAGGCATTTCAGGATCTGGCAAAACAGGGCCGTCGAGCCCTGTTTTACCATGCACATGCTCGGCGGTGACGAGCGGGCGTTTCAGGGGGCGATCGCATCCGGCGTAGACGGGGATTTCGGTGTGCCCCGCCAACTCGCACACGATGCGGGCGTTTTTGGCGGTCAGCTCCAAAGGCACGTTTCCAGCGACGGCGGTGATACCCAGAACCTCGATCTCTTCGGGGCTGGCAAGCGCCAGAAGAATGGCGACGGCGTCGTCCTGTCCGGGATCGGTGTCGATTATGATCTTGCGGGGCATTGTGGTCTCCGGGGCCGTGAAGGGCGGACACTCGCAAGTGTCGCGGGGCTTGTCCAGCGGTTTCAGGCCTCGCGTGCGGCATCCACCGGCGGGAGTTTGCCGTTGGCGCGGTGTTCCTCGATTTTCACCTCGTCCCACAGCGCGTCCATTTCGGCCAGATCACTTTGGGAGGGCGTTTTTCCGCGTTCGGCCAGCCGGGCTTCGACCTTCTCAAAACGACGAGTAAACTTGGCGTTTGTGCGGCGCAGGGCGGCCTCGGGTTCGATGCCTAAGTGGCGGCCGAGGTTGACAATCACGAACAGCAGATCGCCAAATTCATCCTCGAGCGCGTCGGCATCCATGCTGTCGCGCGCCTCTTCCAGCTCAGCGGCTTCCTCGGTGATCTTGGCGAGCACATGGCTGGCGTCAGGCCAGTCGAACCCTACGCGCGCGGCACGTTTCTGCAGCTTATGTGCGCGTAGCAGGGCGGGCAGGTTGGCGGCGACACCGTCTAGTGCACCTTTTTGTTCTTTGCCCGCACGTTCGGCGGCTTTGATGGTTTCCCAGTCCTTTGTCTGTTGATCCGCCGACTTGTCTCGGGACTCATCACCGAAAACATGTGGGTGACGGGTAACCATCTTGTCCGACATGGTGCGCACCACGTCCTGAAAGGTAAAATGCCCAGCCTCTTCAGCCATTTGCGCGTGGAAGACGGATTGGAACAGCAGGTCGCCCAGCTCTCCCTTCAATTCGTCATAAGCCTCGCGTTCGATGGCATCGGCGACTTCATAGGCTTCTTCGATCGTATAGGGCGCGATGGTCGAAAAATCCTGTTCGATATCCCACGGGCAGCCGGATTGAGGGTCGCGTAAGCGGCGCATGATTTCCAGCAAACGCTCGATACCTGCGTCCGTGTCGTGGATCAGAGGATTTTCGGCCATTGCGAACCCTTTCGTTCCGGTGTCAGATGCATCCATCCCGCAGTCAGGATCAGGAGTCCACCCCAGATGCCCGTCGTCAACCGAATTGCCGATTACGCCGCTGATATGGCCAAGTGGCGCCAGCACCTTCACACTATCCCCGAATTGGAATTCGAATGCTATGAGACCGCCGCCTTTGTGGCCGAGCGTCTGCGCGAGTTTGGGGTGGATGAACTGCATGAGGGAATCGCCAAAACCGGCATGGTCGCGATCATCAACGGGCAGGGCGAGGGACCGACTATTGGTCTGCGCGCTGACATGGATGCATTGCCGATTACCGAGGAAACGGGCGTGGACTACGCCTCGAAGAACCCCGGTAAGATGCATGCCTGCGGTCATGACGGGCACACAACCATGCTGCTGGGTGCTGCGCGCTATCTGGCCGAAACGCGGAATTTCGCGGGCCGGGTTGCGCTGATCTTTCAGCCTGCCGAGGAAGAGGGCGGCGGCGCGGGCGTGATGGTTGAAGAAGGCATCATGGATCGGTTCAATATCTCTCAGGTTTACGGCATCCATAACACTCCGGGCCGGCCCGAGGGGCTGTTCGAGACTACGCCGGGGCCGCTGATGGCCGCAGTAGATACTTTCGAGATCAATATTCAGGGCGTGGGCGGCCATGGGGCCATGCCGCATGAGACGCGCGACCCGGTGATGGCGGCTTGCGGGATGGCGCAGGCGATCCAAACTATCGTCAGCCGCAACCACTATGCGCTGGACGATCTGGTGGTGTCGGTGACGCAGATACACACCGGAACAGTGAATAACGTGATACCTGATACCGCTTATCTGAACGGCACCGTTCGCACCTTTGATCCGGCCGTGCAAAGGATGGTCAAAGAGAGAATGGCGCAGATCGTGGCGGGGCAGGCGGCCTCGTACGGTGTCGAGGCCAAACTGGACTATCAGGAGGGTTATCCCGCCACTATCAACGACGCCGACAAGGCGGCATTCGCGGCTGAAGTGGCGCGGGATGTATCCGGCGCGGAACGCGTGAAAGATGATGCTGGGCGTGAGATGGGGGCAGAGGATTTTTCCTACATGCTGCAGGCCCGACCCGGTGCTTACCTGTTCATGGGACAAGGAGATGGCGCTGGGCTGCACCATCCGAAATACAACTTCAATGACGACGTCGCGCCGATCGGAGCGTCCTTCTTCGCACGGATCGTCGAAAAGGCACAGCCGTTGGGCTGACAGGGAATAGATATGGCACTGGAAGATGCAAAGAACCAGGTGGATGAGGCATTCACCAACCCCGATCTTAAGGGGCTGTCCTATGAAAACACCTTTGGCGGCGCGACCTCATTCCTGCGGCGGCTTTATACCAAAGACCTGACGGGTGCGGATATTGCTGTAACCGGCGTGCCTTTCGATCAGGCGGTGACAAATCGCCCCGGAACCCGTCTGGGGCCGCGCGCGATCCGTGAGGCGAGCGCGTTGCAATCCCCGGATGCACCCTATGGCTGGCCCTTTGACGCGCTCAGCGAGTTGGCGATCGTGGATTATGGAGATATGGCCTATGACTATGCCAATATCCCGGCCTTTCCCGACACGCTGACCGATCATATCCGTACCATTTTGGCGGCGGATGTGGCTTCGGTCACGCTGGGAGGGGATCACTATATCAGCTTCCCGATCCTTAAGGCCTATGCCGAGAAATATGGGCCAATGTCACTGCTGCAATTCGATGCGCATACGGACACCTGGGCCGATGACGACATGTCCCGCGTGGATCACGGGACGATGTTCTACAAGGCAGTGAAATCGGGGTTGGTTGATCCGAAACGCTCGGTTCAGGTGGGCATTCGCACTACAAACGAAGACACGTTGGGCGTCAACATCATCGACGCGCGCGAGGTTTACGAATCCGGCCCAGCCGCCGTGGCGCAGAAGATCAGGGGTATTCTGGGCGACAGCCCCGTGTACCTGAGCTTCGACATCGACGGTCTGGACCCTGCTTTTGCGCCCGGTACTGGTACGCCGGTCTGGGGTGGGCTGAGTTCGATTCAGGCGCAAATCATCCTTCGCGACATCGCCGGGATCAACATCAAGGGCGGCGATGTGGTTGAGGTATCTCCGCCATACGATACCTCTGGTGCGACGGCGATTGCGGGGGCTCATGTGGCAACACAGATCATTTGCCTTTTGGGGTGGAACAAGCTGGTGAAGCCTTAACCTTTGGTTAGGCATAATCCCGGTATCTGCTTGGTGAGGCACCGGATCGGAGACATCACATGACCCAATACAACCAACCGATTGGCGGCAATGATCTGGCACGGTTTTCGGGGCCGAACACGTTTATGCGGTTGCCACAGGCGTCGTCGCTGGACCGGCTGGATGTGGCGATCCTGGGGGTTCCGATGGATATCGGCACTTCGTGGCGGTCGGGCACACGGTTCGGACCCAAGCAGATTCGCAGCGAAAGTGCGATGATCCGGCCCTATAACATGTCCAATGGCGCGGCGCCCTTCGACCATCTGCAGATCGCAGATATCGGCGATCTGGCGATCAACACATTCTCGCTCGCCGATAGTCTTGGGATCATCAAGGAAAGCTATGACGGCATTCTGGCGCAAGGTGTCATCCCGGTGGCGATGGGTGGGGATCACTCGATCACTTTGCCGATCCTGCGGGCGATGGCCGCCAAACATGGGCCGGTGGCTCTGGTGCACGTGGACGCCCATGCTGACGTGAATGATGAGATGTTCGGTGAAAAGGAAACCCACGGCACTGTCTTCCGCCGCGCCTATGAGGAAGGGCTGATTGTCCCTGACAAGACCTTTCAGATCGGCATTCGAGGCTCGGGTTACGCCGCCAGCGACTTTACCGAGGCACAGGGTTGGGGGTTCCGTCAGTTTCCGGCGTGGGAGCTGTGGCAACAGAACCTGACCGAAATCGGCTCTTTGATCCGTAAAACTGTTGACGATCTCCCGGTCTATATCACCTACGATATCGACAGCCTCGATCCGGCCTATGCACCCGGAACAGGCACGCCCGAGATCGCAGGTCTGACCACTCCGCAGGCGCTGCAGTTGATCCATGCGCTGGCAGGCATGAATGTGGTGGGCTGCGATCTGGTCGAAGTATCTCCACCCTATGATCCGTCGGGCAATACGGCACTGACCGCAGCCAATCTACTGTTCGAGATGCTGTGCATTCTGCCCGGAGTGACGTCACGATAGGGGTGCGACGCCATCCTCTGACCGAGTAAGCAGGGCATAGCGGGAATGAATGGGCAGATGAAAATGGTGCTGTGGCTGTTGATTGCGGTGGGCCTTGCAATGGGTGCCTATATCAGACTTGCGCCTTCAGATCCTGTGCGCTGGCATGTGGCCCCTGAAGACACGGAACGAGACCTGAAGGGTGGTGTCGTTCGGGTCGTCGAAACCGGTCCTGATGGGCTGGCGCGTCTCGATAAAATTGCGCGCGCAACACCACGCACCAGTGTGCTGGCCGGATCTCTAGAAGAGGGCATGATCACCTATATCACCCGTACCAAGGTGTTCGGGTTTCCCGACTACACCACCGTGCAGCAAGACGGCGATACGCTGCGTATCTATGCCAGATTAAGATTTGGCCGTAAAGATTTCGGCGTTAATCGGGACCGGGTCACCCAATGGCTTGCTTTGCTGCAACCCTGACGACAAACAGCCCTCTTGCACCTCGCGCCACATGGGCACGTTCAGCGACATCTGGCATTGGGCCATGAACATGCGGCCGTCGACCTGCAGGCATATCATCTCTCCCAACTCGATGCGGGTGCCGGATTTGTCGGTGCAATAGCAGTCTTGCACTTTGCCTCCGGGGCCAACAACATCGGCCATTCCGGGCGTCGCAATGAGTGTCAGGGCTAAGATCAGTCGCTTCATGGCCCAAGCCTAGCACAAGGCAGGGCCTTGACCAAAGCCTCTGGATGATAGACACCGCGCGGATGATCCCCGAAGAACGCCTTGAACAGATAACTCAGCGATTCCAATACCTCGAAGCGGCCATGGCGGATGGTGCCTCGGGCGGGGATATTGCAGCTTTGGCAAAGGAATATTCCGACCTCAAGCCGGTGGTCGATCAGATCATGGCGTGGCGTCAGCTGGTTTCTGATCTGGCCGAGGCCGAGGCAATGCTGTCCGACCCGGACATGAAAGAGCTGGCCGAAGAGGAAATTTCAGAACTGCAGGCGCGTATCCCCGAGGCGGAGCATGCCTTGCAGCTGGCGCTGTTGCCCAAAGACGCGGCTGATGCGCGCCCGGCAATGCTGGAAATACGCCCCGGCACCGGCGGGGATGAGGCCGCGCTGTTTGCCGGAGACTTGCTGCGCATGTATCAACGCTATGCCGAAGCGCGGGGCTGGCAGTTCGAGATCATCGAGGAACAAGCGTCTGATCTTGGTGGGATCAAAGAGGTGGTGGCACATATCAAGGGCGACAATGTCTTTGCGCGGATGAAGTACGAATCCGGCGTGCATCGCGTGCAGCGCGTGCCCGAAACCGAAAGCGGTGGGCGCATTCATACCTCGGCGGCGACGGTGGCGGTTTTGCCAGAGGCCGAGGATGTGGACATTCAGATCGATGCCAATGACATCCGTATTGACACGATGCGCAGCTCGGGCGCGGGGGGGCAGCACGTGAACACGACGGATTCGGCTGTGCGGATTACCCACTTGCCCAGCGGTATCGTGGTGACCAGTTCCGAGAAATCCCAGCACCGAAACCGTGAGATAGCGATGCAGGTGCTGAAAACGCGCCTTTATGATCTTGAACGGCAGCGGATCGACAGCGAACGCTCGGCGGATCGCGCCAGTCAGGTCGGTTCAGGTGACCGGTCGGAACGGATTAGGACGTATAACTTCCCGCAAGGCCGCATGACGGATCACCGCATTAACCTGACGCTTTATAAGCTGGATCAAGTGATGCAGGGCGATCTGGATGAGGTGATCGACGCGCTGACCGCAGATGATCAGGCTCGGCTTCTGGCCGAAATGGCGCAATGATTTCGGCGCTGACAGCCGCGCAGGCCATGGTCGCTGCAACCGCACGTTTGCGAGCAGCCGGTGTGCCTGATCCAGCGCGGGATGCGCGGGTGCTGCTGGCGCATGCGGCGCGGATCGAGGCCAGCCGGGTGACTCTGATCGCGCCCGAGGAGCTGCCGGTGGATATCGCGGAACGCTACGATCAATTGATTTCGCTGCGGGCCATCCGTGTGCCGGTGTCGCATCTGTTGGGCGAGCGGGAATTCTATGGCCGCCGGTTCCGGGTCAGCCGCGATGTGCTGGACCCGCGCCCCGAAACCGAGGCTTTGATCGAGGCGGCGCTGAGTGA
The DNA here is from genome assembly GCF_056537265.1 of Ruegeria sp. CG1. Classification (NCBI taxonomy): domain Bacteria; kingdom Pseudomonadati; phylum Pseudomonadota; class Alphaproteobacteria; order Rhodobacterales; family Roseobacteraceae; genus Ruegeria; species Ruegeria sp. CG1. The sequence goes on from NZ_JBQFRF010000001.1 coordinate 387,019, forward strand.
GCCGTTTGACCATGTACTCGATTTGGGTGTGGGCTCGGGCTGTATCCTGATCACCTTGCTGGCCGAGCGGGCGAGTGCCTCGGGCGTCGGCGCCGACCTCAGCGAAGCTGCCTGTCTGCAGGCCAGCGCCAATGCAGTACAGCATCAGGTGCAGGCGCGCGTCGAGATTCGGCAATCTGACTGGTTCGAAAACATTGAAGGTCAGTTCGATCTGATTGTTTCGAATCCGCCCTATATTTCAGCGGACGAGATGCACGCGCTTTCCCCTGAAGTGCGCGAGCATGAGCCGCGCATGGCGCTGACGGATGAGGGCGACGGTCTGGATGCCTATCGCCGTATTGCGGCGTCGGCCCCGGATTATCTGATGCCCGGCGGGCGTATCCTGGTTGAAATTGGCCCGACACAGGGCGCTTATGTTTCTGCCCTTTTTGATGCCGCTGGTTTGACCGGCGTAAAGGTGATCCCCGATCTGGACAGGCGTGATCGTGTTGTGGGGGCCAGAATGCCGCCTTCTAAGCGAAACTGAGGCCGAAAAATGCCGATTGATGTAAAAAAGCTGCGACATTTTCGAGAATCCCCTTGTCTGAACGCTCAGGACATGTTTACTCAGGATTAGTCGGCGAGGTTGACGCTGTTTCAGCGCACCCCTGACGCCAAGCCCAAAAAGTCGATAGCGCGTAACGGCACAAGCCACTGAGCAGCGTTAGATACGGGTTGATCGACAGTGAATTGATAAGGCTGACGTAAAGTAAGATGAGATCTTCCAAATCCCGCTCGCGGGCCAAGAACAACCGCAATCGTCCTTCTGGCGGAAACGTCGTAAACCGAGTTTTTGACAGCTCGGGCCCCGAAGGCAAGGTGCGTGGCACACCGCAGCAGATCATTGACAAATACAACCAATTGGCGCGCGACGCTCAGCTGTCGAATGACCGCGTGGCAGCTGAGAACTTTCAGCAACACGCCGAGCACTATCTGCGCATGCTAAGCGAAGCGCAGCGCGAGATCGAAGCGCGCCGCGAAGAGCAAGAGCGTCAGAACCGCGAACGACAGGCCGAGCGTGATCGTGAACGCGCCGAGCGTCAGGAACGCGAAGCAGCCCGTCAGGCCGATCCGGCCGAGGCTCCGCAGCCGGACGTTGTGGATTTCGGGAATGAGGCGGCTGCGCCCGATACAGGGCTGGTCGAGACGCCGGAAAGCAAGGATGCCGAGCAACCCGAAGCGACCGAGCGTAAGGAAAAGCCGCGCCGCCCGCGCACCCGGAAGCCAAAGGCTGCCACCCCTGCGGCTGAGGATGCACCCGCTGACAAGGGCGACGCACCCGAGGCAGCTGAATAAGCGCTTTTCGATCATGAATTGAATGAAAACCCCGGGCAAAGGCCTGGGGTTTTTTCGTTCAGGGTTTGCGAATTTCGCGCGCGAGCGCGCAGAAGGCTTCGAGCGGGATCTGCTCGGCCCGGTCGGTGGGTTTGATTCCGGCTGCGATCAGGCGGTCCTCGATATCTGGCGCTGCCCCTTTGAGTGAGGCCCGCAGCATTTTGCGGCGCTGATTGAAGGCTGTGGCAACCACGCGCGACAGGGTTGCGGCGTCAGCGGGATAGCGGGGTTCGGGCAGGGCAGTCAGGTGAACCACGGCGCTTGAGACCTTGGGCGGTGGAGTGAAGGCTCCGGGTGGCAGGGACATTGCAATGCGCGCTTCGGCCCGCCATTGGGCAAGGATGGCGAGGCGGCCATAGGCCTTGCTGCCGGGTTGGGCGACGATCCGCTCGGCCACTTCACGTTGAAACATAAGGGTCAGGCTCTGCCAGAAGGGCGGCCATTCGGGCGGGGTGAGCCAGCGGACCAGAAGCTCGGTCCCGACATTGTAGGGAAGGTTCGCGGCCACCCGGATCGGAGGTGTCAGGTGGGCCAGCGGCTCGATTTCCAGCGCGTCGCCGTTGATCACTTCCAGCTGGCCCGGATAGGCGGCGGCGATGTCGTTCAGGGCGGCGATGCAGCGGGTGTCCTTTTCCACGGCCACGACCTTGCGCGCGCCTTCGGACAGAAGCCCGCGAGTCAGACCTCCGGGGCCTGGGCCGATTTCAAGGACATCGCATTGAGTCAGATCACCCGCCTGCCGCGCGATCTTGGCGGTCAAGTTGAGGTCGAGCAGGAAGTTCTGGCCCAGCGACTTGCGGGCCGAAAGCTGGTGAGTTGCGATAACCTCGCGCAGCGGGGGGAGGGAGTCGATGGCGCTCATGACTTTACCGTCGCGCGGGTTGCGGGGAGAGCACCAGAGTTTTTTTTGCCTCCGGCGGAGGTATTTGGGGCCAGATGAAGCATTAGCGGGAATGGCCCATTCGTTGGGCGAGTTTCAGGGCCTCGATCAGGCTGGTGGCGGTCGCGCGGCATTGGCCCGCGATGTCCAGAGCGGTGCCGTGATCCGGCGAGGTCCGGACGAAGGGCAGGCCCAAGGTTACGTTCACACCGCTGTCGAAATCCAGTGTCTTGATCGGGATCAGGGCCTGGTCGTGATACATCGCAATCGCGGCATCATATCGCGTGCGCGCCGCGGCGTGGAACATGGTGTCTGCCGGGTGGGGTCCGGTCACGGTGCAATCGACTGGATTGAGGTCTGCGATCAGTGGCGCGATCCAGTCAAGCTCTTCCGTACCCATTTTCCCGCCTTCGCCAGCGTGGGGGTTCAGCCCCGCGATGGCGATGCGAGGATGGTGGATACCGAATTGGGTGCGCAGGCCTTGGGCGGTGATCTCGATGGTTTCTTGCAGCACTTCTGGGGTGAGTGCGCTTGGGACCTGAGAGAGCGGGATGTGGATGGTGGCCGCAACCACGCGGAGCTGTTCGCTGGCCAGCATCATTACCACGCGTGACCGGCCTGCCAAAGCAGCAAGAAATTCGGTATGGCCGGGGAAGGCAAAGCCCGCACCGTCGATCAGCGCCTTTTTGTGGATCGGCGCGGTACACAGTGCAGAGGCTGCGCCGGAACTCACCAGCTCAACACCCTTTTCAATAGAATCGATGACCGAAAGTGCGTTTGCTGGATCGGGGTGGCCGGGCGTGTTCGGGGCAGGAAAGTCGAAATGCAGCACCGGCAGAGCCGAGGCGCTGGCCGGTGTGGCCTCTGACGGGTCGGCGATCCGGGTAATGGGTGTTCCATCGGGCAAATGTGATGCGTCGCCGATGTAGAAGAACGGACAGGTATCGCGCAGGGCTGCCCAAGCTTTGGCTGCGATTTCGGGTCCGATCCCGGCGGGCTCACCACAGCTTAGCGCGATTGGGGCGATCATTGTTCGATGATGACAGCGTCGGCCCTCAGCTGTTCCAGCAGGCTGTTTGCAAGGGCCTGTAACCGTTGCTGGGTCAGTGCGTTTGCCACGTCCACACGGGTGGTATCTTCGCCCAGGTTGCGGGTGCGATTGCACAGCATCAGGAACATCAGCGTCTGCCCGTTGTTGCGCGTCAGCGTGGCCGATGCCTCATTTGGATCAAGCTTGGCCAGCTCAAGCGCTACGTCGCGTGGAATCGCCGAGGGGCTTTGGGTAAGGCGTTCCAGCACGTCGGGCGATTGATCTTTGGCGATGCCGTAGAGGTCATCGCAGGTGTCGATCTCTTCCTTGAGCTTTTCGGCTTTTGCAAGCGTTTCGGCGCTGCGGCCACCGGGAAGGTAGTAGATCGCGTAGTCGATCTCGGAATAGGTTGGGGCACCTGCGGCAACTTCGCGGATGCCGCGCATCTGGAACAGAGCCACGGCGTTCGGGAGCGAAAGTGGGTCGGTGATCTCACCGTTTTTCAAGCCCAGAATGACGGGTTGCAGGGCCGGAGGCAGGTTGTTGAGCGACAGCCAATCCAGTCGCCCGCCATTCTCGCGTGTGGCAGCGGCAGAGTATTGCGTAGCAGCCGAAGAAAAGCTGTCTTGATCGGGAAGTTGTGAGATTTCATCGGCCAGGGCTTCAGCCTGCGCCAGGGTCTGCGGTGTTACCGGAATGATAATTTCGGACAACAGAACCTGTAGGCCGCCGCCGCCACCCTGACCCAAAGCACGGTTGATCTCATCTTCCGAGGGACGAGCCTGCGACAGAAAGCGGGTACTGACAAAGTCGCGCCAGGACAGTTGATCGGCGACAAAATCCCGGACGGTTTCCTTTGATACGCCCGCATCGTTGAGCAGCTGCAGAAACTCTTCGCTGCTGAGGTTGCCGCGCGAGGCGAATTCATCAATCCCGGTCTGGATATCTTCGGGCGCGGCTTCGATGCCGGCATCGCGCATCGCCTGTTTGCGCAAACGATCCTCGATCAAGGCTTCGCGGACTTCGCGCTCGGAACTGCCCGGAACGCCGAGCAATTCGAGAAACTGCTGACGTTGTTGAAGTTCATACCAGGTGACAATGTCCTGATTGACCCGGATTGCAGGCGAGAACAGGCTTTGAGCCTGAACCTGTGGTGTGGCCATTGCAACAAGCGCGGCAGCCAGCACCGGCAGCACCGATCTACGGCAGCCAGAGCGGAGAGATTTTGTGAAACCTGAGATCAACTGCATCTTCTCTTAAACTTCTGTCCATCGCCTTCGACGGAATACCCTGTCAGGGCAACGGTAAAGCCGAATTCTGTCGAAGGCTCAATACTTGATGTGGAGGTAAAGCGTCTGTTGACGTTCACATTTACCTGCACACACTCATTTTCGTAGGTCACGCCGAACCCAAGGCGGAGTGGTTCAGATTCGCTGAAATCATAGCGTGCGTTGGCTCGGGTCAACCAATTCTGATCTACGCGGTAGCGACCGCTCACCCGTAATTCCGAGATTTCATCATTATTCGCTTCAGCAGGATCAGGCTCGAGCCAGATGTAACCGCCGGAGATTGCCGTATCTCCACTAGACCAGCCTGCACGAATTTCAGCTTTGGTAAAACTGAAATCGCTGTTTAAAAGCCCACGCGCGGCCAATGTCAGCCCCTTGCCGTTATTCAATTGCCCGGCAAGCAGAATGTCGGATTTGGTACCCTGCAGCCCCGATGTGAGCGTGAAATCCGGATCCGCATCGGACCGGAAGACCTGTCCGATTGTCGCCAGCGCCCGCCAGCCGTCAGCATTGTACCGAGACCAGTTCAGGCCCACAACGGCGGTTGCACCGTCTTCGCGGCGGTCGGGGGCCGGAAAGCGCGAAAGGGACAAAAGATTGCCCTGATCGAGTTCCTGAAAGGTACTTTCATCGTTGGGAACGTCATTGTTCGAAACATGCGTCCAACCAATTTGCGCGATTGGCTCAAGGATTTGTGTTGCACCGGACTGCTCGCGGCGCAGCATGGGGTAGCGCAGGGTAAAAGCTGCACGCGGGGTCGAGCGGGTTACATTGTTCGGAAACTCGCTGTCATTGCGGATATTGAACGTATCCACTGACGCGCCCACCAATGCCTCTGCACGTAATCCGGTCGCAAAGGTCCAGTTGCGCAGCCATTCCGCATCGAATGTTGCCCTGGCGACGTCGCGACCAATAATATCTTCGTCACTGGTTCGCGTGTGGGTGTGACCATCGAGGCTTAGTTCAACTTCACCCCCTAAGGTGCTGGGGAAGAATCGCTTTCGATAGTTGATGTCGAAGACACGCGATGGGATTTCATCCTGATTTTCGCTATCCCGAAGGGACTTGTAGTGGATGAAGCTGGTTCTGAATGCTGTATCACGCTTGATCCGCTCAAGTGCAATTTCGCTACGCAGGCGGTCAAAATCGGGCAAGCCGTAATCTGCCAGATACGAGTCATCCGAAGTTGTTTTGATATCGAATGTCAGCCGGTAGTCATATCCAAGACCGAACCGGCCATCGGCGAAGAAATACCCCCGATCCTGACCGGGCTGCAGGTCGTCGCGTGTATAAGAGCCTCGCAGCCGAATGCGCCCGCGTTTGAATGCCTGCCGGTAACGAAACCCAAGTGTGCGGGTCTTGGGCGACAGATAGGGCGTCAGAGTCAGGTCCTTGTGATCTCCGATCTTGAAGAAATACGGCACCTGAACGCCAGTGCCCAGTTGCGAAGTGGTGCGGATCGACGGCACGAGAAAGCCGGTCGCCCGCTCAAGTGTCGGGTCGGGTAGGCGCAGCGTGGGAAAGTAGAAGACCGGGACATCGAGTATTCGGAACTGTGCGCCTTCGAAATAGAGCTGCCGTTCAAGCTGGTCATGGGTCACTTTCCGGGCGCGAATTTGCCAGATCGGGGGTCTGCCATTCGCGCAGACATGACATGAGGTTGCAGCGACCTTGCTGAATTGCGTGTAGCGACCTGCCGCACGGGTGGCCTGAACTGAGGCGATCTGCACTTGCTGGTCAAAGACCATGCGCGCGCCCATCAGAAGGCCATTCTGTATCCCGCTGTCCAACTGCGCGGAATCGGCCAGCAATGTGCTGTTTCCGCCTTGATCGATCCGGATTGGGCCTGTCAGGGTCAGCTCGCCGGTTTCGCGATCATAGGTGACGCTTTGCGCTGTCAGTTTGACGTCGCCTTGGAAGGCCTCGACATTCCCCTCTGCGACCAGTTTGCGATCCGGGGTAATGAATATCTCATCGGCCACCAGTAGGGCGGGTTGATTCTGTTCAGTCGCGTCAGCCTCGCTGGCGGCACCTTCTGGTTCGGACTGTGCGGCAACTGCTGCTGGCAGCGAGAGGATCAGTGCGCTCGACAGCAACAAAGACAGGACGGAGCGCATCAGCCATCCTCCGCATGGAGCAACAGGCCCAGAGACAGTAGAATGCCCGCAAAGGGTGGGGCCCAGGCCGAGACCAGAATAGGTAATTGCCCGTTTTCGCCAAGAATTTGGGCGAAATTCCGGATGAAGTAGATACCGAACCCCAGCAATACAGCGGTCAGCACGGCAACTCCGGTGCCGCCGAACCGGACATGGCGCATTGTGAAGGCGGCCCCGATCAGAACCATCGAAACCAGAAACAGGGGTCGCGCAAGTTGTACTTGCAGCCAGACCTCATATTGCTTGGTTGAAAATCCCGCCTCGCCCAGATCACGAATCAACTGGGGCAGATCATAGACCGAAACCGAATCCTTTTGCCCGAGAGTGTCCAGAATCCGGTCTCTGGTCAGCGTTGTGGGTAGGTTCAGGATCTCATGGCTGGTGGCATTTGCTTCGGGATTTAAATCGTCCTGAATGGGCCAGATTTTGGCCTGATGCAAGGTCCAGAATCCATCCTCCAGATCAGCTTGCTGGGCCGAGATTTGCTGGTTCGGCTTGCCGTCGGATGAGAACGTTGTGATGGTCACGTTCTGCAGGGCGAACCGGTCGCCGTTGACAGTGCCGGTTGCGTGAATCACCGACTGACCGTTGGCTGAGCTCTGGCGCAGCCACAACCCCTCGCGGCTGATGGACAGGGCTGAACCACCCTGGTTGCGATAACCATCGGACAAGCGTTGGAACTCTTCCGACGTCGCGGCCGCGATGGGATTCAGCAAAGTCACAGCAAGTGCGCCGATGGTCAGCGCAAGCAATACGGGCGCTAGCAGGGCTCGGATACCGGATCGCCCGATAGCGCGGGTCACCACCAGTTCGGAGCTGCGGGCGAGGCCGACAAACAGCGCGATGGTGGCCAGGATCATCAGCAGGGGTAACATCTCGCTGATCGCGGCCGGTGTGTTCAGCAACGTCAGTTGCAGCAACTGGCCAAAGGATAGGTCAACGCCATCGAACCGCCGCACCTGTTCGATCAGATCGATCAGGATCATCAAGGTCAGAAAAATGCCGCCGATTACAAGAAAGCTTTGAATAAAGCGGCGGGCAAAATAGCGGTCGAGGATCACTTGGGCATCCCCGTCAAACCCCGGCATCCAAGAATCACAATCGGGCATGGAATCATGCGCGACGGCCTGTAACTGCCGATTGGTGTCACGTTCTCTCCCCCGAGCCTGCCGTTATTTTCGCGCGACCATAATGCAATTGCCCGGCGGGGAAAACTGCTATCTGGTCAACGGTGGCTGCGCGGGCTAGGTCTTGGGCAACGCATTTTTCAGGAGAATGATATGAGCAGTCTTGTGCCCGTCCGATTCACCCCCTTTGACCTTGATGCGATAGCGCAAACCGAAGGGCGCGTGGCCATTCTCATTCCCGCCGATGGCAAGATGAGCCCCGCCGCGCGTCGAGCCAATCGCCTGACCAAAGGCGCGGTTGCGCGGCTGGTCGAAAGCGAGCGGTTCAGCAAGGTCAAATCGGGTAATGTTATTTCGCTGGCCTGGCCTGCCGGAATGGTGGCCGAGGCGCTGGACATTCTGGTGTTGCCGCGTCGCCCCGACGCGGACGAGGCGCGCAAGGCCGGGGCCAATCTGGCGAAAGCTGCAGCGGGCAAACCCGTGCTGGTCATGGCCGCCAATCACGCGCGTATCGAAGAGGTAGCCTTGGGCATGGTACTGCGGGCCTACGATTTCGATGTCCACAAATCCAAGGACTCAGACCCGGCGGGTGAGATCACCATCGGTCACTCCAAGCCGGAGGAGGCCGAAGCCGCTTTTGCACCGCTCTATGCCGTCGCAGACGGTGTGCGCATGACACGAGATCTGACAAATGAACCCGCGAATGTGCTGACGACAACTGAGTTCGCGGACAGATTGGTCGAGATGGAATCGCTGGGCCTGAAGGTCGAGGTTCTGGAAGAGGACAAGCTGGCCGAACTGGGCATGCGTACGCTGCTGAGCGTCGGGCAGGGCTCGGTCAGCCCCTCGAAAGTTGTGGTGATGCAATGGGACGGCGGCGACAAGGATGACGCGCCGCTGGCCTTGGTCGGTAAGGGCGTCGTGTTCGATACCGGCGGTATCTCGCTTAAGCCGGCCGGAGGCATGGAAGACATGACCATGGACATGGGCGGCGCGGGTGTTGTTGCCGGAACCATGCGAGCGTTGGCCAAGCGCAACGCCAAAGCCAATGTCGTGGGGCTGGTCGGGTTGGTCGAAAACATGCCCTCGGGCAATGCCTCTCGCCCAGGCGATGTGGTCACTTCGATGAAAGGCGACACTGTCGAGATCATCAACACCGATGCCGAGGGTCGTTTGGTTCTGTGTGACGTCATGTGGTACGCGCAGGATCGGTTCCAGCCGGTGGGCATGATCGATCTGGCCACACTGACGGGCGCGGTCATCATTGGTCTTGGGCATGAGAATGCCGGTGTGTTTTCAAACAATGACACCTTCTGCGACGCCTTCTTGAAGTCGGCCAAGGCCGAGGACGAGGGCGCATGGCGGCTGCCCTTGGGTGAAGGCTACGACAAACAACTTAAATCGCGCATTGCGGATATGAAGAACGTGGGCGGGCGGCCCGCAGGTTCGATCACCGCAGCGCAGTTCCTGCAGCGTTTCGTCAAGGAAGAGACGCCGTGGATTCACTTGGATATCGCAGGTGTGGCCTCTGTCTCTTCCGAGACCTCTTATGCGCCGAAAGGGGCCACGGGCTGGGGCGTCCGCGCGCTAAGCCGGTTCGTGCAGGACAATTTCGAGTAAGCGCATGGGTGCCGTCTATTTCTACCACCTGACCCGCCAGCCGTTAGAGCACACATTGCCTGTGCTGCTCGACAAGGCACGACAGGCCGGGTGGCGGATTGCCGTGCGGGGAATCGACCCTGTGCGGATGGACTGGCTGGATGAGAAATTGTGGCTGGGACCTGAGGACGGGTTCCTGCCGCATGGCCGCGAAGGTGGCCCGCACGACGCGGCACAGCCCGTTCTGCTGACGACCGGCCAAGGGGCTGCAAATGGCGCGACCTGTGTGATGGCTGTCGATGGGGCAACGGTTGAGGCGGAGGAAGTTTCGACCATGGAGCGTGTCTGCATTCTGTTCGACGGAAATGATCCGGAGGCGGTTCAACATGCGCGCGGGCAGTGGAAGGCTCTGACCGGGGCGGGGTGTTCGGCACAGTATTGGTCCGAGGAATCCGGGCGATGGGAGAAAAAGGCCGAAGCTTGATCGGTCACAAATATATTTTAGGAGATTTCAAATGGATATGAAGCCTTTGGGCCGCACCGGGATCATGGTGTCGGATTTATGTCTTGGGACAATGACCTTTGGTACTCAGACCTCGGAAACTGAGGCGCACCGCCAGATGGACATGGCGCTTGCGGGTGGGATCAACTTTGTCGACGCGGCTGAGATGTATCCGGTGAACCCGATCTCGGCAGAGACGGTCGGGCGGACCGAAGAGATTCTTGGCAATTGGAATGCCGCCAATCCTTCGCGGCGCGGTGACTATGTGCTGGCCACGAAACACTCTGGTGAAGGGTTCGTGCATGCGCGCAATGGCGCCCCAATCTCGAAAGAGACCATACCTGAGGCGATAGAGGGTTCACTGCGTCGTCTACAGACTGATTGCATAGATCTCTATCAGTTCCACTGGCCAAATCGTGGTAGTTACATGTTCCGACAGAACTGGGACTATGCGCCTTTGGGTCACAACCGGGACGAGATTATGGACGAGATGCGCGAAAGCCTGATCGCTCTGCAGGCGCAGGTGGACAAGGGCAATATCCGCGCCTTTGGTCTGTCGAATGAAAGCGCTTGGGGTACCGCTCAGTGGTTGCGGGCGTCGGATGAGGTTAGTGGACCTCGGGTCGCGTCGATCCAGAACGAATACTCTTTGCTCTGCCGGTTATTCGATACCGACCTGGCTGAATTGTGTCTTCTGGAAGATGTCGGGTTACTATCATTCTCACCGTTGGCGGCAGGTTTCCTGACTGGGAAATATCAAGGGGGTGCTGTTCCAGAAGGATCACGCATGGCGCTGGTGCCGAATATGGGCGGGCGCAAAACAGATCGCGTTTTTGATGCAGTGGCGGCTTATCTGGATGTCGCCGCGCGGCATGGGCTGGACCCGATCCACATGTCACTGGCGTGGTGTTGCAGCCGTCCGTTCATGGCCTCAACCATCTTTGGCGCGACAAATGTAGCGCAGCTAGAACATATTCTGGCGGGTAAGGATTTGAAGCTGTCGTCCGATGTGATGGCCGAGATCAGTGCGGCGCATCGGGCGTTTCCGATGCCATATTGAAGGGATGGGGGCTCTGCCCCCGTCGCCTTTGGCGACTCCCCCGAGGTATTTTATGCCAGATGAAGTTGGATCGTGTCAGTGATGGGTTGGTTGCGTACGGTCTTGCCTGAGGTCGCGAGCCGTGAGGCCGTGGGCGGTTCGGAACGCGCGGGCGAAGCTGGATTGCGAGGCGAAGCCGGTGGCCAGCGCCACGTCCATCAGCGGCAGGTCGGTATCGGTAACCAGACGGCGGGCCTCGGCCAGTCTGAGTTGCAGGTAATGATCCTGTGGAGTTGTATTCAGGCGCAGGCGGAACTGCTGCTGCAGGGTGCGCGTACTAGTGCCGAGTCTATCGGCGATGTGCGCAAGGGACAGGGGGTCGTCCAGTGAGGATTCCATCAATGAGTTGGCTTTGGCAGTGAGCGCGGTGTGACGGTGCGGCGCACCGGTGCGGCTTTGTGGTTTTGAGGGCTGAGACGCACCTTCATAGAGGAATAGCCCGGACACGCGGGCGGCAAAGCCCGCGCCATGACGTGCAGCAATAATATGGAGCATCATATCGATCGCCGGGACGGCGCCGCCGGAGGTTAGGCGTGTATCGGAGACGGTAAATCGGTCAGGGCGCACATCGACATTGGGAAAGCGCGCAGCGAAGTTCTCCAAATCCTCCCAATGGGTCGTCGCCGCGTGACCGTCGAGCAATCCAGCCTCAGCCAGTAACCAGGGGCCGCCATCTATCCCGGCGATTGTTGCACCGGTGGCCGCGATCCTGCGGAGCCCGGCGAGCAGGCTGGGCGTCGCATGACGGGCCAATTGGAATCCGGCAACTACGATCAACAGATCGCAGCCCTGCAACCGGGCCAGGGGAATGCCCTGCACATTCAGAGCGCTGGTCAGCAACGCGGGTTCTGCGGTTGCCGTGACGTAGTCCCAATCAAAAGCGGGCCGATCCGCCAGTCGGTTGGCAGCACGCATCGGATCGACGGCGGCCGCGAAGCTGAGTGTGTTGCATTCGTCCAGCACCAGCACCGCCGTTTTCAGGGCGCGATGTTCGGGCTGCAGTATGTTTTTTGCGGATTTCATCAAGTCTGATTCGCATTTTGCTAAGTGGTTCCCTCAAGGCTGCGTCAGAGTTGGCGTTGACGCAAATCGGAATCCGGGGAGAAGCCTGGGGAAAACCCACGGTAAAACCGGGTATAAGCTGGGGATAACGCCATGCCTTTGGAAATGAACCGCGAAGTCTTTATCACCTGTGCCGTCACCGGCTCGGGCGGGACACAGGATCGCAGCCCACATGTGCCGCGTTCGCCTAAGCAGATTGCCGATAGTGCAATTGCTGCAGCGAAAGCCGGTGCGGCCGTGGTGCACTGCCATGTGCGCGACCCCGAGACCGGTGCGCCTTCACGCGATCTGGCGCTGTACCGTGAAGTCACGGACCGCATTCGCGATGCCGAAGTAGACGCGGTTCTGAACCTGACGGCGGGCATGGGCGGAGACATGGTGTTCGGCGGGATCGAAAATCCGCTGCCTTTGGCAGAGGCCGGAACCGATCTGGTTGGTGCCACTGAACGTGTTGCACATGTAGCGGAGTGCTTGCCTGAAATCTGTACTCTGGATTGTGGCACGATGAACTTTGCCGAGGCCGACTATGTGATGACCAATACGCCCGGCGCCTTGCGGGCGATGGGGCAGATGATGACCGATCTGGGTGTGAAGCCCGAGATCGAGGCCTTCGACACCGGCCATCTGTGGTTCGCCAAGCAGCTGGTGAAAGAGGGTGTTCTGGAACCGAACGCTCTGGTCCAGCTATGTATGGGGGTGCCGTGGGGGGCTCCGGATGATCTCAACACCTTTATGGCGATGGTGAACAATGTGCCGGAGGACTGGACGTTCAGCGCGTTTTCGCTGGGGCGCAATGAGATGGCGTATGTCGCGGCCTCGGTTCTGGCGGGCGGTAATGTGCGCGTCGGGCTGGAGGACAACCTGTGGCTGGAAAAGGGTGTTCTGGCCGAAAACTGGCAGTTGGTCGAGCGTGCAGGCAGCATCATCGAAAACATGGGCGCGCGGGTGATCGGGCCGCAGGAAGTACGTGAGAAGCTGGGGCTTACCAAGCGGGCTCCGGTTGCGAAGTAGTCGCGGATTGGGGGCCAGCCCCCAAACCCCCGAGATATTTTTGGCCAGATGAAGAGGCGGATCGTGGGCAAAGAACAGCAAGCAAAAACAGCAGCAATCATCGGAGGCGGAGTGATTGGTGGCGGGTGGGCTGCCCGGTTCCTGCTGAACGGATGGGATGTTCGGGTATACGATCCCGACCCTGAAGCCGAGAGGAAGATCGGTGAGGTGTTAGATAACGCGCGTCGTTCTTTGCCGGGGTTGAGCGATGTACCTCTGCCTCTAGAAGGGACGCTGAGCTTTCATGACGATCTCGGTGAGGCAGTTCAGGGTGCGATCTGGATTCAGGAGAGCGTACCGGAAAGGCTCGATCTGAAGCTGAAGGTTTACAAGAGCTTGCAGGGGGCTTGTGATCCAGATGCAATCATCGGGTCCTCGACCAGCGGGTTCAAGCCCTCGGAGTTGCAGGAAGGCGCTTTGCGACCCGAGCAGATCGTGGTGACACACCCGTTCAACCCGGTCTACCTGTTGCCACTGATCGAACTGGTTCCGACCGACAAGAATTCACCTGACTTGATCGCGCGGGCCAAAGATCTTTTGACCTCGGTGGGGTTCTTCCCGCTGCACATCAAGAAGGAAATCGACGCGCATATTGCTGACCGGTTCCTCGAGGCGGTGTGGCGCGAGGCGCTTTGGCTGGTGAAAGACGGCATCGCAACGACCGAAGAGATCGATGAATCCATCCGCATGGGTTTTGGCATCCGTTGGGCCCAGATGGGACTGTTCGAAACCTATCGCGTGGCCGGTGGAGAGGCCGGGATGCGGCATTTCATGGCTCAGTTCGGCCCGGCGCTGAAATGGCCCTGGACCAAGCTCATGGACGTGCCTGAGTTCACCGATGAGTTGGTCGACATGATTGCGGATCAGTCGGATGCGCAGTCTGGCAAGTACTCGATCCGCGAGTTGGAGCGTATCCGGGACAATAACCTCGTTGGTATGATGCGGGCGCTGAAGGCCCAGAACTATGGTGCAGGGGCGGTATTGAACCAGCATGATGCGGCCTTGAAGCCAGGAGCGCTGCCGACGCTGGACGAGGCGGATCTGAGCCAGCCGATCCTCACGCTGTCGCGCGCCGTTCCGCTGGATTGGACCGACTACAATGGCCACATGAATGAAGCTAAATATCTGGAGGCCTTTGCAGCAGCCACGGATCGTTTCATGGAAATCATTGGCTGCGATATGGAGTATATCGCGACAGGCGGCAGCTATTTCACTGCCGAAAATCACATCCGTTACATGCAGGAGACCCATGCGGGGTCGCGGATCGAATGCCGTACGCAGATGCTGTTAGGGCAGGGCAAGAAGCTGCATGTCTTCCACAGCATGTACGAGGGTGAAACGCTGTTGGCCACAGGCGAAAGCTTTCTTCTGCATGTCAGCCTTGAGACCCGACGCCCCAGCCGACCTTCACCCGAGATCGAGGCCGCGATGGCACGGGTTGCCGAGGCGCAGGCCGGGTTGCCTTATCCCGAAGGCGCGGGCGCGGCGATCCGCAAGCCCGCATGAGCAGCCGGGTCTTGATTACCGCAGGCGCCTCTGGCGTCGGCAGGGCCATGGCTGAAGCGTTTGATGCTGCCGGGGCTCAGGTCTGGGTTGCGGATGTTGATGCGGATGCGTTGGCGGATTGCCCGGCGCATTGGAAGCAAAGCCAGCTTGATGTGTCGGATGAGGATGCTGTCGCGGCTGCGTTTACTGACCTTGAGACCGAATGGGACGGGCTTGATGTGCTCTGTGCGAATGCGGGGATAGCGGGTCCCACCGCAGCAGTTGAGGACGTTTCCCTGACGGATTGGAGGTCATGCCTTTCCATCAATCTAGAGGGGTCATTTTTGTGCTCTAAATACGCTGCACCTCTGATGAAACAGCAGCGCAGCGGGGCGATCTTGATCACTTCATCGACTGCAGGCCAGTACGGATACCCCAACCGCGCGCCGTACGCGGCGGCCAAGTGGGGCATGGTGGGATTGGGCAAGACGCTGGCGATGGAGCTTGGGCCGCACGGTATCCGCTGCAATGTGATCTGCCCGGGTTCGGTTGAAGGACCACGCATGGAGGGCGTGTTACAGCGCGAGGCTGATGCCAAGGGCATGACCCGGGATCAGGTTTACGACGGCTATGCCTCGGGCACGTCCATGGGCCGCTTTGTAGAGGCGCAGGACATAGCGAACATGGCTGTATTCCTGGCTTCAGATGCAGCGAGGCTGGTGTCGGGTCAGGTAATCGCGGTGGATGGCCATACGGTCAATCCTGACCCGAAACTGTGAATCAGCCCTGATTTGGCCCCCGAATCTGGCGGATGGCGCTGCGGACGGCTTGCCAGTCCTGCGCCTCCTGCTGATTTCCGGCGGCTTCACATTCGCGCATTTTCTGCGCAGCTTCGGCTTCGGCCCGATCGCCATGGGCCGTATAAAGGGCACGTGCGTATTCAGCGGTTTTGAGTGCGTCCATTCCCGTCATCCTCCATCTCAGATCGGAATGTCTGTAGTTTCGCGCCAAGTGACTATACTACAGCTTTCAGCCCAGGTCATGTCTGAGAGATTTCTGAGCGCAATTGCTGCAGATGGTCCGGGAAATCACGCGCGGTCATATCCGCCTCTCGAACCAGCCGGTCGAAATGGAGCGTAAAGACCTCAATCCGGTCGCGGTCTCGGAAAGCCATGTAGTGGCTTCCGGCATAGAACACGCATAGAAGTGGGCCGAATATCGTGACGGGGGCAGAGTAAAGACGTTTTGCATCAAATAGATAGATGCGCAGACGTGGATAAAGCTGCTCACACACCGACAGCAGGTGATCGATCTGATCCAACCGGACCTGAAGCGGTAGTCCCTCGTAGTAACCGGTGGCATAGGCAAAGCTGTGAAGCTCGTACAACGGCATGGCAATCTCATAATCGGACTGGGCGCTGCGCATCCATGCCAGCCGGTCTGCCGAGGCGCCAATGGCTTGATCTGCAGTACGGCCGAGATGCGGAGCGTATTCCCATTCAAGCACGGCGCGGGTCTTGAGCATGTCGGGCAGGGTAGCCGGAACGTAGCGTATCTTGTAGCCGGCGGCCTCTTGATGCCATTCAAAAATGCGCTCATCAACCAATGCCCGGGCGGCCTCGGTTAGGGTGAGGGAACTGGCCAATAGTTCTGCCGCGCTTTCGGGTCGGTTGGAAAGCCCAAGAAGCCAATCGGCGGAAACCCCAAGCGCCGAGGCGCAGCTGCCGACGACATGAGCATTCGGAAGGCGTGCCCCCGCCCCGGTCAGCAATTGCGAAACGGTAGATCGGTCAACCCCGATGCTGCGTGCCAGGGCGCTTTGGCTGACATTGCGCTCTTGCATCGCTCGGGCCAGGCGCTGGCGAAAATGCAGGGCGCGATCCCGTTTGTCGATTTTATCAATCATGTGATGATTAATATCACCTTTGGTGAGAATTGTTAATCATATTCAGAATTCACGACCCTTGGCTCTGTCTGTAACGCTGGTGTTACAAAAATAAGAATGGGGTCTGGAATGGAAACGCGACGCAGGTCGGTCGTGAAGGCGCTGGTGTGGAATGCGATGGGGCTGGCGATGATGACGCTGGTTGGTTTGATCGCCACGGGTTCAGCAGCACTTGGAGGGATGGTTGCACTGGTCAATACGGCCATTGGTTTGACCATGTATGTGATTTACGAGCGTATCTGGGCCGGAATTTCGTGGGGCCGCAATGGCTGAGCCGGTCACACCCAAATCGCCCGAATGGGCGACATTTGCCCTAATTATCGCGTGTTATTCCGCTTGGCTTGCTGCGATTTTCTGGCTGGCAGGCATATTATTGTGGCTGGCGATCCTCTTCATGGGGCTGGTAGCCGCTCTGCATTCCTCGCTGACGCATGAGGCGCTGCACGGGCACCCCTTTCGCCAGAAATGGCTGAATGAGGCACTGATGGCGCTGCCGCTGACTTTGTTCATTCCTTACAATCGGTTTCGGGACCTGCATCTGGCGCATCACTGTGACGCGAACCTAACCGATCCCTATGATGACCCTGAGACCAACTATCTCGACCCGCAGGTCTGGGCGTCTCTGGCTCGATGGCAAAGACGGATGTATCAAGTGAACAATACTTTGCTGGGGCGGATGGTTCTGGGGCCTGCGATCGGGCAGGTTGCGTTCTTGCGGGATGAACTGCGTGGTGCACTTCGCGGAGATCGGGCGATTTTGTTGGCATGGGCGCTGCATATGCCAGGCGTTGTCGCGACTCTTTGGATCGTCGCGCTTTCGCAAATGCCGATCTGGGCCTTCGCCCTTTCAGCATATATCGGGCTGGGACTGGTCAAGATCCGCACATTCCTGGAACACCGCGCGCATGAGAAATCGCGCGCGCGCACAGTGATCGTAGAAGACCGTGGCATCCTTGCATTTCTGTTTTTGAACAATAACTTGCACGTCGTTCATCATATGAACCCATCAGCACCTTGGTACCGATTGCCTGCACTCTACCGCACGGGCAAGGAAAGATACTTGGCCTGTAACGAGGCTTATGTCTACCGTTCGTACGGGCAGATATTCCGAGAGTACTTCTGGCGCGCCAAGGATCCGGTGGCGCATCCGCTCTGGCCAAAGCCTTGATTTAACGACAGAAGGGAAGCCATGAGTTTATGGATTCCCGTCACCATCGCGGCCGCATCGTTCCAGACGGTGCGGTTCATGCTGCAGAAATCCCTGAGCAGCGTGAAGCTTTCGGCTGCCGGGGCGACATTTGCACGATTCGCCTATTCCATGCCATTGGCCTTGCTGGGGCTTTTCATTGCTTTGGCCGCGACGGGGTACGAACTGCCAGCGCTGACGGCGAAGTTCTGGATATTTGCTGTCATCGGCGGGACCACACAGATATTGGCCACGATCTGCGTTGTGGCATTGTTCAAGCAGCGCAACTTTGCGGTAGGGATTACGTTTAAGAAAACTGAGGTGATTCAAACCGCTATTGTGGGGTTCCTTGTCCTCGGCGATCAGGTCTCTACCGGGGCGCTGGGGGCAATACTGCTTGGGTTGCTGGCCGTCCTGTTGTTGTCAAAAACGCCCGGAGGCAGCGGCGCTTGGTGGCAACATCTGACAAACAAAGCCTCGCGTCTTGGACTGGGGTCAGGCGTGTTATTCGCATTCTCCTCGGTCAGCTATCGCGGTGCCTCTTTGCAATTGGGCGACATCGATGCGTGGTTCCGAGCACTTGTGACGCTGGCCGTCGTGGTAACGTTCCAATTTCTCAGTATGTGGCTGTGGCTGCTTTGGCGAGACAGGGCCGAGCTGCGCGCGGTGTGGGAGACTCGCCGGACCGGTGTTTTTGTCGGCCTGACCAGCCTCTGTGGTTCGTTTTGCTGGTTCTTCGCCTTCACGTTGCAGAACGCAGCCTATGTAAAGGCCTTGGGTCAGATCGAACTGATCCTCAGCCTGTTCGCATCGCTGCTGTTTTTCCGTGAAACCATCACCCGTCGCGAGATCGCCGGGATGACGTTGCTTGGCTTGTCGATACTGGCGCTTGTGCTGACAATCTAGCCAGCGCGACGCTCATCAAAGCTGAGAGCGATAAAGCTGGGGAGGTGATCCCCCATGCCTACAACTGCTGGCCCGCCATCGTCGCGACGCCCACGACCACGGGTTTTGGGCTCTCGCTCTTTGCGGCTCTCGCTCTTTTTGTTGTCCGACGCTTTGGCCTTCTTCTCTGGCTTTGGCGCCTCGGGCTTGGGCTCATCGGCCTTGACCGGATTGTCGATGCGCGGAATGTCCTTCTGGATCAGGCTCTCGATCGCGGCCAGCGCCTTTTCATCGCGGCCCGAGCAGATCGTGATTGCCTTGCCTTCGCGCCCGGCACGGCCCGTGCGGCCGATGCGGTGGACATAATCTTCGGCATGGCCGGGAACATCGAAGTTGAACACGTGGCTGACCGAGGGGATATCCAGACCCCGCGCAGCAACGTCCGAAGCCACCAGCAGCCGCAGTGATCCATCGCGGAATCCGTCCAGTGTTTTCATCCGCTGCGACTGATCCAGATCGCCATGGATCGCGGCGGCGTTATAGCCGTATTTCTTCAGCGACTTGGCGCAGATATCTACATCGGTCTTGCGGTTGCAGAAGATGATCGCGTTGGTGCATTTGTCGCCCTCGGCATCGATCAATGCGCGCAGGGTTTTGCGTTTCTGGCTGGCCTCACGATCCCGGCGACCACCTTTGAACATCACCACGCCTTGTTCGATGGTTTCCGAAGCGGTGGCCTGACGCGCAACTTCGACCCGGGTGGGGGCCGACAGGAAAGTATCGGTGATCCGTTCGATCTCGGGCGCCATGGTGGCCGAGAAGAACAGCGTCTGGCGGGTGAATGGCGTCAGCGAGAAGATGCGCTCGATATCAGGAATGAAGCCCATGTCGAGCATCCGATCAGCTTCGTCCACCACCATGATCTGAACGCCTGTCAGAAGCAGCTTCCCGCGTTCGAAATGATCCAGCAGACGGCCCGGAGTGGCAATCAGCACGTCAACACCGCGGTCAATCAGAGCATCCTGTTCCTTGAAGGAAACGCCACCGATCAACAGTGCTTTGGTCAGCTTGAGGTGCTTGGCGTAGGTGTCGAAATTCTCGGCCACCTGAGCTGCCAGTTCCCGCGTTGGGCACAAGACCAGCGAGCGTGGCATGCGTGCGCGGGCGCGCCCACGGGCCAGCAATGTGATCATCGGCAGGGTGAAGCTGGCAGTTTTGCCGGTGCCGGTTTGGGCGATCCCCAGAACATCGCGCCCTTCCAGCGCGGCTGGAATTGCGCCTTCCTGGATCGGGGTCGGAGTTTCGTATCCGGCTTCCTCAATTGCTTTGAGGACCTTCGGGTTCAGGTTCAGTTCGTTAAACTTTGTCATGTATGTCCGGTTCAAGCGGACACTAGACCTGGCCCGCGCGTCTGAAAATGCCGGGCCCGGATGGCCATGCGCCCCATGCGCGTTTCGGCTGTGGCGCGGGCATAACAAAAACGTGGGGCAGGGTCAAATGAAGTCGGTTTAATCCGTGGCAAATCTGCCGGTAACAAGGATTTCCGCAACAATTCAGATGGTTCCGGGAAAGTGTTTCGCGACTTTTTGGTCCAGATCAAGCGGCCGGTGACGGATCATGTCGTTATCCTCAAGCCGTTCCAGCACTTCCGGGTCAGCAGCGCTGATTTCATCGTAAAATTCCCGCAGGCCATCGAGCCCGTATTCGGTTTCCAGAAGGGTGATCAATTCGTACCTGTCTAGCGCACCGATCTTTCGCGGGCGATCCGGGCTGGCCTGGTACGAGCCGCGTTCGAGGCGGAAACGATAATGCGCCAGCCAATGCTCCCAATCCGGGGCGTGGCGATGACACAGATCGATCTGAGGAAGCTCGGTTCTGACTGGCAGAAACTCACCGTGCTGATAGAGGTTGTGGATACGGTCGCTCAGTTTTTTCAAACCGCCGCGTACGAACAGTTTGCCCTGAATGTGGCTCATGAAACCGGCCAGAACGTAAGTGCCGAAATTGGGATAGAGCGCTTCGACCAGCGCTTGTCGATTCTGACCTTCGGGAATGAACGCTTTGTAGAGGTCCTGGCCACCCGCCAGCGCCTCAATCGGGCGGACGCGGACGGCGGGGATGTCATCGGGGATGTCGCGCAGCAGGTCGGGGATCGGGGACATCGGCCACAGAAACTCATCGACATCGATATGTGCGACCCAGTCCAGATCAGTCCTGTTGTAGATCAAATTCGCGTTCGAGGATTGTCGAACCTGATGTTTGTCCGGCCTCTCACGCCTGCGACGCTTCCAGAACGCCGCATCGCAGGTACGCACCCGGATCCGGGGATGCTCGCGCAGGGCTGAGATGTCCCCCTGGACCGGCTCGTCCAGAAAGATGTGAATCCGGTCCGCGCCGATATCGAGGTGGTGGGCGGCAAAGCGCAAAATATCCTCACGCGGGGCGCGGATCGTTGACACAATCCCCCATGTGGTCACTTCTGGATTGCCTGCAGAATCCGTCAGGTCATCATTTCCTTCGTCGCGGTCAGGCTCAGCTCGGGATAATCGCGGACGACCCGGTCGATGTCCCACTGCAGCCGCGTCAGATAGACGATATCTCCATCGTGATCATGGGCAATATGCTGCTTGTTGGCGTTGACGAATTTGTCGATCTCAACCTTGTTGCCACTGACCCAACGGGCCGAGGTGAACTGAGACGCCTCAAACCGCACAGGCAGGCCGTATTCCATCTCAATCCGGCTGGCGAGCACCTCGAATTGCAGCGCACCGACGACGCCTACGATGAATCCTGACCCGATTGAGGGTTTGAAAACCTTCGCGGCACCTTCCTCGGCAAACTGCATCAGGGCCTTTTCCAGATGCTTGGCCTTCAATGGGTCACCCGCGCGCACCGTTTGCAGCAATTCCGGTGCGAAGGAGGGGATGCCGGTCACCCGGATCGCCTCACCTTCGGTCAGCGTGTCACCGATGCGCAACTGACCGTGGTTGGGAATGCCGATGATATCACCGGCCCAGGCTTCCTCGGCCAGTTCACGATCAGAGGCGAGGAACAGCACGGGGTTCGATATTGCCATCGGTTTCTTCGATCGCACATGCGTTAGCTTCATGCCGCGTTTGAAATGGCCCGAGGCCATGCGGACAAACGCCACCCGGTCGCGGTGTTTGGGATCCATATTGGCCTGCACCTTGAACACGAAACCGGCGACCTTCTTTTCATCGGGCGCGATCTGACGGGGCTCAGCCGACTGAACCTGCGGCTGCGGACCATAGGCGCCGATACCCTCCATCAGTTCCTTGACGCCAAACGAGTTGATGGCCGAACCAAACCAGATCGGCGTCATGTGCCCCTCAAGCACCGCCTGAGGGTCGAGCTTGGGCAACAATTCGCGTGCCATCTCAACCTCTTCCAGCAGCTTGTCGAGCAATTCAGCGGGCACATGCTCGGCCAGCTTAGGGTCATCCAGACCATTGATTTGGATGCTTTCGGCCACCTTGTTGCGGTCGGCGCGGTCCATCAGTTCCAGTCGGTCGCGAAGCATGTCGTAACAGCCGATGAAATCGCGACCTACACCTATCGGCCACGCGGCGGGCGTGACGTCGATCGCCAACATCTCTTGAATTTCGTCGATGATCTCGAACGTGTCGCGGCTTTCGCGGTCCATCTTGTTACAGAAGGTCAGGATCGGCAAATCGCGCAGGCGGCAGACCTCGAACAGTTTCTGCGTCTGGCTTTCCACACCCTTCGCGC
This sequence comes from Ruegeria sp. CG1, assembly GCF_056537265.1. Classification (NCBI taxonomy): domain Bacteria; kingdom Pseudomonadati; phylum Pseudomonadota; class Alphaproteobacteria; order Rhodobacterales; family Roseobacteraceae; genus Ruegeria; species Ruegeria sp. CG1. The sequence goes on from NZ_JBQFRF010000001.1 coordinate 409,438, forward strand.
CGTCGATCACCATCACAGCAGCGTCTACAGCGGTCAGTGTGCGATAGGTATCCTCGGAGAAATCCGAGTGGCCGGGCGTGTCCACCAGATTGAACCGGAAGTTGCCGTAATCAAAAGACATCGCCGAGGCGGAAACCGAGATGCCGCGATCCTTCTCCATCTGCATGAAGTCCGACCGCGTTCGCCGTGCCTCACCCTTGGCGCGCACCTGTCCAGCCATCTGGATCGCGCCACCATACAGCAGGAACTTTTCCGTCAGCGTTGTCTTGCCCGCATCCGGGTGCGAGATGATAGCGAAGGTCCGGCGACGAGCGATCTCGGGCGGCAGGGTGGGTTGGTTCGAAGTATCAAGCATAAGCGCGCGTATAGGCGGGGAATCCAACTGAGGCAAGACAAAGGGGGTGGTTCGAATCATGTGGCTGTGGCAATAAGAACATATAGTGAACAAAATATGGAGTGGACCAATGAATTTGAAAGAAATCGCAGACGAACTGGTTGCTGGATGCCGCGAGAACCGGGCCAAGGAAAACCTCGAGAAGCTTTATGCCTCGGATGCTGTTTCTGTTGAGGGACAGGATTTTGCGGGCATGGGGCGCGAGACGCACGGATTGGAAGCCATTCGTGGCAAGCACGAATGGTGGGAAGGTGCTCATGAAGTATCGGGCGCGTCCGTCAGTGGCCCGTACCCGCATGGTGACGACCGCTTTGCCGTGATCTTTGAAGTGCAGGGCAAGGTGAAAGAAACCGGTGAAAGCTTTGATATGCGTGAGGTCGGTGTTTATCACGTCGCCGATGGCAAGATCGTGCGTGAAGAGTTCTTTTATTAATCCGCAAGATCCCATTCTGGTCTTCTTTGCCGGGCCGATGTTAGATGTGTGCCGAAGATAGGGAGGGCCAGAATGGACTTGGGAATTCGCGGAAAACGTGCGCTGGTTTGTGCCAGCAGCAAAGGCTTGGGATTGGGTTGTGCCGAGGCGCTGGCCAAAGCCGGCGTCGATCTTGTGATGAACGCGCGCGGAGCCGAAACGTTGGAGGCCGAAGCCACGCGTTTGCGATCATCATATGGCATTGCCGTGCAGACAGTGGCTTGTGATGTTACCACACCAGAGGGTCAGGCCGAGGTGATAAGTGCTGCGCAGGGTGCTGATATCCTTGTCACAAACGCGGGTGGCCCTCCGCCCGGCATGTGGTCGGACTGGGAGCGTGATGATTTCATCAAAGCGCTGGATGCCAATATGCTGACACCCATAGCTTTCATGAAGGCTCTGCTACCGGGAATGATGGATAAGGGCTGGGGTCGCGTGGTGAATATCACCTCGCAGTCGGTACGCGCGCCGATTGCGGTGCTGGGCCTGTCGAATGCGGCGCGAACTGGATTAACCGGCTATGTTGCGGGCACATCGCGCCAGGTGGCACCACATGGCGTGACGATCAATAATCTGCTGCCAGGTATCCACGCCACCGACCGCGCGAACGCGCTGGATGGCGGGGTGTCAGAGCAGAAAGGTATTTCGATGGCCGAGGCACGGGCTGAACGCGCTGCAACCATCCCAGCGAGACGCTATGGCACGAGGGAAGAGTTTGGGGCGACCTGCGCGTTTCTATGCTCGCAACACGCCGGGTTCATTGTCGGGCAGAACATTTTGCTGGACGGTGGTGGCACCAATCTGACGATGTAGGTATGGCACAGAACTTTTCTCTGAAAGATCAGTTGTTCAACGCGGAAAAGGTAAGCTTTCTTGCGGGCTTGTTCGCCAAGGCTGATTCCGATTTCAAGGAAGAAGCATTCGCGGCGAAAGTGATGTCGCGTTTACCCGAGCTTGAACTGAAAGAGCGTATGGCGTGGATTGCAGAGTGTCTGCAAGAATCGGTGCCCGGCGATTTGCCGGCAGTGGCACCGGTCATTCTGCGGGCGCTGCCGCCTCCGCTGGACCCTGCCAAAAGTGATGACGACTTCGGAGACTTTATCTTTGCGCCCTTGGGTGATTGGGTTTGTGCAATCGGCCTGGATCATCCCGCTTTGGCGCTGGATGTATTCGAAGAGCTGACCCAGAGATTTTCGATGGAATGGGCGATCCGCCCGTTCCTCAATCACCACTCCGAACTGGTCATGGCGCGGATGCAGGCTTGGTGCACGCATCCCAGCTATCACGTGCGTCGTCTGGTCAGCGAGGGCACGCGGCCGCGTTTACCGTGGGGGCAGGCCGTTGGCTTGGCAATGTCAGACCCATTGCCGTTATTGGACCGGTTGCACGGGGATCGGACGCGCTATGTGACGCGCTCGGTCGCCAATCATCTGAATGATATCACCAAGAAAGACCCCGATCTGGTGCTGGAACGTCTGCGTAGCTGGGGCGAGACAGGGCGGCAGGACAAGGACGAACTGAACTGGATGACATCTCATGCATTACGAGGCCTTGTGAAATCTGGGCATCCCAAGGCGATGAAAGTGCTTGGATACGATCCCGATGCAGATATTGCGGTAGAGATTCAGATAAATGGTCCGGCCCGGATTGGTGAAGCGCTGGAGTTTGAAACCCGCCTGAGCGGCGCAGAAGATCAGCCAGTCTTGGTCGACTATATCGTTCATTTCCAACGACCTGGCGGAAAGATCTCACCCAAGGTTCACAAGTTGAAACAGGCCGCGCTTACAGGTGGTCAGTTGACACTTAGAAAGCGGCACAAGCTGAAGGGCAATGCAACAACGTTCAAGTTGGTTCCTGGGCCGCATCGGTTGGAGATTCAAGTGAACGGCCGCGTGCACGCAGGCGTCGATTTCGACCTGCTCGCCTGAGCCCTGTCACGGTTTCGTCAGATCGGGCGCTGGTGGATTGCGTGGTGTGGATTGCTGCACTAGCTGCAAAAGACCAGTGACAAAAGGATTGCCCCGATGAAGCACGAGGCTGTGCAGAACTACTATGGTGAGGTGTTGCAAGGCAGCGCGGATTTGCAAACAAATGCCTGCTGTACTCCGGATGATATGCCGGATCACTTCAAGAAAATTCTGTCGCAAATTCATGATGATGTGCTGACACGTTACTATGGATGCGGGCTGATTGCTCCGTTGGATCTGGAGGGAATGCGTATCCTGGATCTGGGCTGTGGTGCGGGGCGCGATGTGTATGCTTTATCCGCGATGGTCGGTGAAAAGGGCCGTGTTGTCGGCGTTGATATGACGCCTGAGCAGCTCGACGTGGCGCGAGCGCATCAGGACCATCACGCGAAGGCATTCGGACATTCGGCCAGCAATGTCGAGTTTCACCACGGCTATATCGAAAAGCTGGATGAGCTGGACCTCGAACCGGGATCGTTCGATATCATCGTCTCAAACTGCGTGATCAATCTGGCGACCGACAAGGCTGCTGTGCTGCGTGGTGCGCATCGGCTGCTGAAAGAGGGTGGCGAGATGTATTTCTCGGACGTCTACGCCGATCGCCGGGTGCCCAAGGCGATGGCCGAGGATGAGATCCTGTATGGCGAATGCCTGTCGGGTGCGCTCTATTGGAACGATTTTCTGTCGATGTCGCGTGCGGTCGGGTTCAGCGATCCCCGTCGGGTGACGCATCGGCCTTTGACCATCGAAAACCCAATTCTTGAAGAACGGGTCGCACCGCTGAGCTTTATCTCGGCCACCTACCGTCTTTTCAAGCTGCCGGAGTTGGAGCCTGCGTGCGAGGATTACGGTCAGGCTGTGATCTACAAGGGCACAGTGCCGCATGCGCCGCATGAATTTGTTCTGGATGACCACCATACGATCGAGGCCGGCAAAGTATTCCCGGTCTGTGGCAACACGTGGATGATGCTGCAAGACACCCGTTTTGCACGACATTTCGAGTTTATCGGCGATTTCTCGACCCATTACGGGATTTTCGAAGGCTGCGGCGGGGATAGCCCGTTTGTTGTACGGGGCGAAGCTGCCTCGACCGGGTGCTGCTGATCCCTTGCGCCTGATGGGCGGGGTTGTTATCCCCGCCTAAGCCCGATGGAATTGATCGGGAAAGGCAATGGGGTCCATCGGTGACAGTGACGACAACTCCTCCTCGATTGGAAATCCGCAATCTGATTGCGCGCTTTGGCGGGCGGACGGTCGTGGATGATGTATCGTTGACCGTACACGCGGGGCAGGTGACTTGCCTGCTGGGGCCTTCGGGCTGCGGAAAGTCGACCACATTGCGGATGATCGCGGGCGTCGAAATGCAGACCTCGGGCGAGATTTATGTAGATGGCAAGCTGATCTGTGACACGGTGTTCCGAGTACCGCCCGAACGGCGCGAGATTGGGCTGATGTTTCAGGATTTTGCGCTGTTTCCGCATCTCAGCGTGGCGGATAACGTCGCGTTCGGCCTGAAAGGCAGCAAAGAGCAGAAACGCGCGCGGGTCGAGGAACTGCTGACCAAGGTCGATCTGATGCGGTTCATCGATGGATTTCCGCATCAGTTATCTGGGGGTGAGCAGCAGCGGGTTGCTCTGGCCCGTGCTTTGGCCCCACGTCCGCGGATCATGCTGATGGATGAGCCGTTCTCGGGCCTCGATAACCGTTTGCGCGACGGCATTCGGGACGAAACGCTCGCAGTCCTCAAAGAAGAGGACGCTGCTGTTCTGTTGGTCACGCATGAGCCGGACGAGGCGATGCGAATGGCTGATGAAATCGCGCTGATGCGGCGTGGCAAGATTGTGCAGCAGGGGGCGCCATACAATGTCTATACCCGGCCTGCAGACAAGGCAGCAGTTTCGTTTTTTAGTGATATCAATGTGTTGAAGGCTCAAGTTAATGGTGCGTTGGCGCATACTCCGTTTGGCCGTTTTCTTGCGCCCGGTGTGCCGGACGCAACCGATGTTGAAATCGTGTTTCGACCCCAGCACGTCAAGCTGGACTTCGACCGCAATGGCAAAGGGCCTGCGCCGACGCCGACAGACGGCATTGCCGCCCGAGGCGTGGTTGAGCGTGCTCGGTTTTTGGGAAATGAAAGCCTTGTCGAGTTTCGCATGGACTATGATGGCTCGATCCTGAAGGCGACGGTTCCGAACGTCTTTGTGCCCAAAGAGGGCCGTGTCATGTGGCTGACCATTCGCCGCGACCGGTGTTTTGTGTTCCCGGCCTGACGCTCAAATCCTGCATTTTCATCCAAGTGGTGCGTGAAAGCCTCAGATTGCGCATGTGCATTGCTTGTCGCAGCGCTGAGGCGGGTCTATCAAGGGCAAAACGAGGGGTGGACCGGGCATGCGAATTCTTCTGACCAATGATGACGGCATCAATGCGCCGGGACTGATTGTACTTGAAGCGATCGCGGCTGAACTGGCCGGTCCCGATGGCGAGGTCTGGGTCGTCGCGCCTGCCTTTGAACAGTCGGGCGTGGGCCATTGCATCAGCTATACCCACCCGATGATGGTCGCCAAACTGGGCGAGCGTCGCTATGCCGCCGAAGGGTCTCCGGCGGATTGCGTGTTAGCCGGTTTGCACGACGTTATGAAGGACGCCCCGCCCGATCTGGTGTTGTCAGGGGTGAACCGGGGCAACAACTCGGCTGAAAACACGCTGTATTCGGGTACAATCGGCGGCGCGATGGAGGCGGCGTTGCAAGGTGTGCCCGCGATTGCCTTGTCTCAGTATTTCGGGCCGCGCAATCTGGGGCTGGACGATCCGTTTGAGGCGGCTGCCAAATTTGGGGCCGATCTGGTGCGCCGCATTCTTGATGCGACACCCGAGCAGCAGGGCGACTATCGTCTGTTCTATAATGTGAATTTCCCTCCGGTTCCCGCAGATGAGGTGCTGGGTACGCGCGTGGCCCCGCAGGGGTACCGACGCGATACACATTTCTCTGTCGAGCCGCACAGCTCGCCCTCGGGTCGCCGGTTCCTTTGGATCAAGGGCGGGTATCAGCATAACCCGACCGCTCCGGGCACGGATGCGGCGGTCAATCTGGAAGGGTATATCTCGGTCACTCCGATGCGCGCTGATCTGACAGCATATGACACGCTCGAGGCGCTAAAGGTCATCGAATGACTGGGCCAAGCGCAGAAACCATAATGCAGTTCCTGTTTGCCCTGCGCTCGCGCGGGGTAACGGATGCACGTGTGCTGGCGGCGATGGAGCAGGTTGACCGGGGGCAGTTTGTCAAAGGCCTGTTCGCGGACCGGGCCTATGAGGACACTCCGCTACCGATTGCCTGTGGACAGACCATCAGCCAGCCTTCGGTTGTGGGGCTGATGACGCAGGCGCTGCAGGTGCGTCCGCGTGATACGGTTCTAGAGGTCGGCACCGGCTCGGGCTATCAGGCGGCGATCCTGTCCAAGCTGGCGCGCCGGGTCTACACGGTTGAGCGGCACAAGAGGCTGGTGCGCGAAACGGGAGAACTGTTCCGTGAGCTGGGGCTGACGAATGTGACCGCGATGCTGTCGGATGGATCGTTTGGCCTGTCCGAACAGGCCCCGTTTGACCGTATCATTGTGACCGCGGCCGCCGAAGATCCTCCGGGGCCGCTCTTGGCGCAGTTGAAAATCGGCGGTATCATGGTGTTACCCGTGGGCCAGTCGGACGCGGTGCAGACCCTAATCCGGGTCACGCGCACTGAAACCGGTCTGGACTATGACGAATTGTTGCCGGTCCGTTTTGTGCCCTTGCTTGAGGGGCTGGGAAAAGACGGAGCGTAAAGGTATATTAGAGGCGCCAGAACCCCGGAGAACAGGGGCAGGTGTTGAGGACAGTAAAATGAGAGCAGTTTCCAAATCAGCAATGCGCCGCTATGCGACAGGTGTTGCCGCACTGGCAATTCTGGCCGGGTGTGAAGGGCCATATGACTATGACCTGCGCGGCAATGTCGGCGGGTTCTCCACTGCAGATGCCGCCCTTGCAGCGACCGCCAACCGCCCGACGCCGGATGCGCGTGGCGTGATCACCTATCCGAACTATCAGGTCGCGGTAGCCCGCCGTGGGGATACAGTTGGCGATGTCGCCACCCGGATCGGCATGCCGGTGGCCGAATTGGCCCGGTTTAACGGATTGCAGCCAAATGACAGCCTGCGAGACGGTGAAGTTTTGGCCTTGCCGCGCTCGGTCGGTGGGACGAGCAATGTTGATATTGCGACCATTGCCGGAACCGCGATTGACGAGGCACCGGACACAGGATCTGTACAGACATCGACATTGGAGCCCGCGCAACCTGCTGCGGCTCCGGCACCAGTTGCTACGGGGCCTGAGCCGATCCGGCACAAGGTCAAGCGGGGTGAGACAGCCTATACAATTTCGCGCCTCTATCAGGTGCCTGTGGAGTCTCTGGCAGAATGGAACGGTTTGGGACCAGACTTTATGGTGCGCGAAGACCAGTACCTGTTGATCCCGGTCAAGAATCAACCGGCACCTCGGGCAGCAGCGCCGGCCGCCACGGCAACTGCGGTAACCCAACCGGGCGAAGGCTCACCAACTCCTACGCCGCCGAGCGCGACGCAGCCATTGCCGGATGAGAAAGTTGCCGCGGCAACGCCTGCGCCGGATATCACAGCCGAGGCCCCGACCAATTCGGGAAGCTCGGCGCTGGCAAGTCCGGTGAGCGGCACCATCATTCGGACCTACAAGAAGGGTAAGAATGAGGGGATAGATATCGCCGCAGCGCCAGGCGCGTCGGTCAGTGCGGCCGAGGCAGGCACGGTCGCCGCGATCACCGCGGATGCGGATCAGGTTCCGATCATCGTTGTGAAACACAACAATGACTTGCTGACTGTTTATGCCAATGTCGACAATATCACCATCAAGAAAGGTGATCGGGTGCGACGGGGACAAAAGATCGCCTCGCTGCGCGGAGGCGACAATGCATATGTGCACTTCGAAGTGCGCAAAGGGTTCGAGTCGGTTGATCCCGAGCCTTACCTGAAGTGACCGAAATGGCCCGTTCCGGGCCATGCCTCCGGCGGAGGTATTTGGGGCCAGATGAAGGACGGATCACGCATTGGGATCGTAGTCGCTGAGCCGTTTACCTGGTTCGTCGATAAAGAGTTCCGGTAGAGGCGTGACGTTCTCTATCAGGTCGATGCGGAAGACCCGGAAGTCGTCGCGCAGTTCGCACCAGGCGGTCAGTGTCCAGACACGGCCCCAGTATTCCATATGTAGCGGTCGGATGGTGCGTTCGGTCAGCGCGCCGTCAATGCGACGGTAGCTGAGCTGCAATTTCTGGCGCGATTTGATCGCGGCGCGGATCGGGGCCATATGTGCCATTCCGCGTACGACATCAGCGAAGGGATAGACCGCGAATTTCCAGCTGTCGGCCTCGGCAATGACCTGCGTGGGCAAGACGGCGTCGATTTTCTCGGCCAGAGATTCCGCGGCGGATTTAAGATCGGGATCGGCGGCCTCGGCAACGATCGCCATGCCGAGGTTCAGAGCCTCAAGCTCGGCGGGTGTCAGGTTTAGCGGGGGCAGCGTGATCTGTTCACGCACCATGTAACCTACGCCGCGTTCGCCTTCTACAGGAACGCCCGAGGCCACCAACGTGTCCATATCGCGATAGATCGTACGGACCGACACCTCAAGTCGGTCCGCGATGTCCTGCGCGCGGTGCAAGTTACCATCGCGCAGGATCTGTATGATGTCGAACAGGCGGTCAGTGCGGCGCATGACACGCCGTCTGAGCCGCCCTTAGGCGGTCATGTTCCATAGCACGGTCTCGTGACGCATCTGGGCGCTGTCGGGGTTGATTGCCGCCATCAGAGCGGGTGCAAAATCCTGTTGCATGAATGCAGCAGCGGCGTCCTTTGCGGATTTCATATCGGTCCAGACGACATAGTCGGTCCAGCGGCCATCTTCGCCATGGCTTAGCTGGCGGTGGGTAAAGCCGGGAGCCGCGCGGACGAAGGCTTCGGAGGCTTGGCTTAGACTGACGAACTGTTCGGGCTTTGTGCCGTCGGCAAGGGTAAAGGTGACGATTTCTGCGACATGGGTCATGTGGTTCTCCGTAGACCAGGTTTCGATATCGTCCTTCTAGGTGATATCAACTGACATAAACCTGTCAGTTGAGAAATGCGAGTCCGCAAAAAACGCATGATCCGTTCAATTTTGCGCGCGGATTTGATCTGTCGCACTTTTGCTGATGCCCGTACGGGCGTAGACACGGGGCCAGACATATTCACGGCGCGCTGCGCCGACGTAGAAGGAGACAAGTCATGCTCAACAATATTGGCCTTCCGGGTATCCTGCTGATTGCTGTTGTGGTTCTCGTCCTGTTTGGACGCGGCAAGATCAGCTCGCTGATGGGTGAAGTGGGTAAAGGCATTACCTCGTTCAAAAAAGGCATCAAGGAAGGTTCGGAAGAACTGGAGCAGGATGCGTCCGAGCTGGCCAAAGACGTCACGCCTGAGACTGACAAAGACAAGGTCTGAGCCTAGATGTTTGATCTGGGCTGGACCGAGCTTCTGGTCATCGGCATCGTCGCGTTGATCGTGGTGGGGCCAAAGGACCTGCCTGTGCTGTTCCGCAATGTCGGACGGTTCGTCGGAAAGGCGCGCGGCATGGCGCGCGAATTCAGCACTGCAATGAACGAGGCTGCGGACGAAGCAGGCGTCAATGAGATCAAGAAGGGCCTGAACGCGGCGACCAACCCGGTTAGTACAGCGATGGACGGGATCAACGAAGCCGCGCGCGACGTGGCCAAATCCATCGACCCAACCAAGTTCGACCCTGACAGCGAGACCGGCAAGCTGGCCACCGAGCGAGCAGAGCAAGCCAAGAAGATCCAAGCCACAACGGCCCGCGCTGCCGCTGAACGCAAAGCCAAGGAAGCCGCGGATGCGCTGGCCAAGGCGGAAGAGGCCGAAGCAGCGCTGAAAACCGAAAGCAAAACATGACCAAGACCGACGAGATCGAGGACAGCTCGGCACCCCTGATCGAGCACCTGGCCGAGCTACGTACGCGGCTGATCCACTGCGTTGTGGCGTTTCTGATCGGTATGATCATCTGTTTCACCGTGGCCACGCCACTGTTCAATTTCCTCACGCAACCGCTATGTGAGGTGCTGACCGAGCGTGGACAGGATTGCGGGCTGATCTTCATCTCGCCGCAGGAAGGGTTCTTTGTCGCCATCAAGGTTTCGCTGCTGGGCGGGTTCATTCTGGCCTTTCCCTATATCGGAATGCAGATGTGGAGGTTCGTGGCGCCGGGCCTGTATAAATCGGAAAAGAACGCGTTTCTGCCGTTCATGCTGGCCTCTCCCTTCATGTTCCTGCTGGGCGCAAGCTTCGCTTTTTATGTGGTCACGCCACTGGCCTATGACTTCTTCCTCGGTTTCCAGCAATTTGGAGCGGAAGGGGAAGCTGTAGCAGAAGGCGCAACCGCACCTTTGAGCGTGGTGTTTCAGGGTTCGGCGCAGGAATATCTCAACCTGACCATCAAGTTCATCGTTGCCTTTGGCCTGTGCTTTCAATTGCCCGTATTGCTGACACTGATGGGTAAGGCCGGACTTGTCAGTGCCGAAGGTCTGGGGGCAGTGCGTAAATATGCGGTGGTAGGCATTCTGGTGTTGGCTGCGATTGTCACACCGCCGGACGTGATCACCCAGATCATCCTCTTTGTCGTAGTTTACGGGCTCTATGAAATTTCAATATTCCTGGTTGCCCGTGTCGAGAAGAAGCGCGAAGAACAGTTGCGTGCCGATGGATACTACGACGATGAAGAGGCCGAAGCCGACGCAGACGTGATGCAGGATTACGAAGAGAACAAGTAACCTGTTCCAATAGCTTTAAAGGCGCGCCCAAGGTAGGCGCGCCTTTTTCAATTGCTACTCTTGTTGTGTTGATCGGAACATGGTTGAACTCCGCCAGAACATCCCGGAGGAGCCGATGGACGACCAAGCCCTGAACCGCATTGCGGACGCGTTGGAACGCATGGCGCCCGCGCCGCTGGCGACACCTGATTTCAACGCGGCCCCGGCTTTCGTCTGGCATGTCGAGCCTGACCGGCTGGAACCCGTCACACAGGTCAATCGGGTCGACCTTGATCTATTGGTGGGGATCAACCGCTCCCGCGATACGTTGCTGGACAACACGCGCCGCTTTGCTGCGGGTTACAAGGCTAATAACGCGCTCTTGTGGGGCGCGCGCGGAATGGGGAAATCCAGCCTCGTCAAAGCGGTGCACGGTACGTTGCAGGATGAGCATCCTGACCTGAAACTGGTCGAATTGCAGCGCGAGGATATGGGCTCGGTCGCGCGTTTGCTGAACCACCTGCGTGCCGCGCCGCACAGGTTCATCCTGTTTTGCGATGATTTGTCGTTCAGCCACGATGACCAGCATTACAAATCGCTCAAGGCCGTGCTGGATGGCGGTATCGAAGGTCGCCCGGAAAACGTTGTGTTCTACGCCACATCAAACCGCCGCCACCTGATGCCGCGCGACATGATCGAAAACGAACGCTCCAGCGCCATTAATCCGTCCGAGGCGGTCGAGGAGAAGGTCTCACTCTCTGACCGTTTCGGCCTGTGGCTGGGGTTCCACCCCTGCGATCAGGACGAATATCTAGCGATGATCGATCGCTACTGCGCCGCTCATGGCGTCAAGGTTGATCCCGAAACTCTGCGCGCCGAAGCCATCGAGTGGCAAGCCACACGGGGGGCACGCTCGGGCCGCGTCGCCTGGCAATTCTTCGTCGACCTCGCCGGGCGAAACGGCGTCCATATCGGTTAGTCCGCCCGCTTCATCTGGCCAGAAATACCTCCGCCGGAGGCATGGCCCGTCAGGGCCATTCTCACAACAGTGCTATAATCCGCGCCGCCTCATCCGCAGTGCTGGTTAATACATCCCGATCCTCACCGGGATGGAAACGTGCACGGACAGCGGTCGGCATCGGTGCAGGCTCAACAATCGATACGCGCGGTCCCGTCCGTGCGGTCTCGGTCGCCCAACTGCGAGCCAGCGCCATCTGTGCCGCTTTGGTGGCGCCGTAGATGCCATAGAACTTCTCGCCTGCCTTCGGGTCATCGAAGAACACGGCATGGCCAGTTTCGTCCAACAAAGGCGAGACATACGGGATCAGAACCGAGGTGGCGTTTGCATTGATGCTGACTGCCTTGTTCCATTCCTTCGGATCAACGAAATGCACTGGCGTCAGGGCTGAGGTATGGATTGCGGTATGCAACCACAAATCGATCTTGCCCCAGCGATCGTGAATGCCCCGGCACAGGGTCGCCATCGCATTGGGATCGGTGATGTCCATGGGGGCCAGAGTGGCCGAGCCACCCTTTGCCTGGATGCGGTCATCCAGCTCTTCCAGCCCGCCCTGAGTGCGAGCGACAGCGACGATGTGATAGTCGGGGGCCAGCGCTTCAGCCAGCGCCGCGCCCAACCCGCGAGAAGCCCCGGTGATAAGGGCGATTTTGGTCTGATCGGTCATGAGGGGGGTTTGAACCTGCACGCGCAGGGCGTCAAGTCAGGATCAGCTGCCTGGGATGTCGATCCGGCGGTTCTGGCCGCTTTGTCGCAGCACAACACCATTTTCATCAATGGCGACGATCTTACCCGGGCCGACACGACTGCCGGGTTTCACTTTCTTAATGCGCCCCGACGACATGCGGACCAGGGCTTGCAGGTCCGCCTTGGGTCCAAAAATACCCAATACCGAGACCGCGTTCTTCTTGAGCGCCCCCGCCTGTGTGGCGGCGCTTTTCACCGTTGCGTTTGCCATGATCTGTGGCCGAGCTGCGCGCCCGGACCCTGTTTTGTGAGTGGTTTTCGGCATCCGGGTAACACGGGCTTTGCCGGACCAAAAGGCCGGCAGTACTCGGTTGGAAGCGGTTCGAATGCCGCATACCGAACCCTTTGCAAATGCAGCCTGTTCAGCAATAGGTTGTCGGCGGATTCTGACCTATGGCCGCTAGCGCAAGTCTCTTGGCCGACGCCTCAGGACAAAGCGATTCGCCCGATCACCCCGAGGCCAGTTTCGCCGCGTTCCACGAACTGCCGACCACCTGCATATCTTCACGCTTTTTGCTGACCCGACTGCTGTTTTCCAGACTACCCAGATATTCCTCGTCGACGCCGGTGACGTAGTTGCCGTCAAAGCAGGAACAGTCAAAGGCTTCGATCTCGGGGTTGCCTTCCTTGGCAGCCCAGATCAGATCGTCGAGATGTTGGTAGAACAGCGCATCCGCACCCAGTTCTTCGCGAATCTCCTCGATCTCTTTGCCATTCGCGACAAGCTCGTGTCGGGTTGGCATATCGATGCCATAGACATTGGGGTATTTCACCGGGGGCGAGGCGCTGGCGATATAGACCTTTTTGGCGCCGGCCTCACGGCACATCTGGACGATCTTTTTGATTGTATTGCCGCGCACGATCGAATCGTCGATCAGCAGTACGTTATGACCGTCAAACTCCAAAGGCACCGCGTTCAGTTTGCGTCGCACGGATTTCTGCCGTTCTTCCTGGCCCGGCATGATGAAGGTGCGGCCAACATAACGGTTCTTAACAAGCCCCTCGCGATAGGGAATGCCTGTGATCTTTGCGGCCTCAAGCGCGACAGGGCGGGCGCTATCTGGCACAGGGATGATCCGGTCGATCTCAAGTCCCGAGTCCTGAATTTGCTTGGCCAGCGTCTGCCCCATGCGCATTTGGGTTTTGTAAACCGACACCCCATCCAGCAAGGAATCCGGTCGGGCCAGATAGACATACTCGAAGATGCAGGGTGTCAGTTTACCTTCAACGGCCTGGAACTCGTGCATATTGCCGTCGAGATCGATAAGGATCGCCTCGCCGGGGCGTAGGTCACGCAGCTTGTCAAAACCGTTGATGCCGAATGCCACATCTTCGGACGCAAAGGCATAATCATCGCCGTCACCAGTTGCGGCACGCTTGGCAACAGACAAAGGTCGGATGCCGTAAGGATCGCGGAAGGCCAGCATCCCGACGCCCGCGACGAGGCAGATCACCGAATACGCCCCCTGAACCCGCTCCATCGTCATTTTGACACCGGCAAACAGGTTGCGGATCGGATCAGCATTACCATTGACCTTGATCGCATCAGCGACCTTGTCGGCCAGCACGTTCAGTAGAACCTCGGAATCCGAGGTGGTGCGCAGGTGACGGCTGTATTTCGCGGTAACCTTTTCGCGCTGTTCTTCGGTATTGGTGATGTTGCCGTTATGGACCAGATAGATGCCATAAGGCGCGTTCACGAAAAATGGTTGCGCCTCGGCCGCGCTGAGCGAGCCAGCGGTTGGATAGCGGACATGGCCCATGCCGACCTTTCCCAACAGGGTTTCGGCGTCACTGGCATTGAACACGTCTTTGACGAGACCATTTGCTTTCTTCTCACGGAAGAACTCGCCGTTATAGGTGACGATCCCCGAGGCGTCCTGACCTCGGTGCTGAAGCATCAGCAAGCCGTCATAGATTTCCGCAAAGACATCATGCGTCCGGCTTGCGATCCCCAAAATCCCACACATACACGGGCTCCAATTTCTATGACTTGCTTAGGATGGTGTTCAGGTCGGATCGGGTGCGGACGGGTATCTGAATGGTGTGTTTTGGTCCGTTTGCACGGGACTCAGGCACAAGCGCGAAAGCGGCTAGCGCATAAGAAAACAGATACAGCAAGGTAGGCAGCTCCGATTCCATGTCGGTATGGCCTCCACATAATGCCAAACGATGCGTGTGTCATCAAAGGATCACATTCGCGATTTGACGCAGGTGCAAATTGTACACGCTGCGGGTTTAGGATGACAAATGTACAGACCTATGCTGTCATATCATTACGAAGGTTTTTTGCATGCAGTCCGGCAATACCTGGTGGAGCAGACGCCATGTGGCAACACAAGCAAAACACACCGAAGGACAAACCTGTCAAGCGGCGTTGCCACCGATGTCGTGGGGCAGGGCGCGCACCCTGCGAGATCTGCAAGGGAACCGGTGAAGTGATCAAGAGCCGAGACCAGTATGGCAAGCCGATCTCAAGCCGATGTGACGGATGCTTTGGCCTGAAGACCATCCGGTGCAATATTTGTGGTGGCGAAGGGTTTATCTGATTTTTCCGAACCAAACGCAAAAAAGCCCGGCTGAAACCGGGCTTTTCTTTGGAATTTGGTTTGATTAACCCTCAGAGGCGTTGTCGGCGGTGCAGCTTGCGACCAGCTCTTCGTACTGGGCGGTAACCCAACCCAACGCCGCCTCGGGGTTTTGTTCCTCGATCTTGCTGCTGAACTGTTCGAACACCTTGGCCGAGCGGCTTTCATCGACCATCGTGTAGGATTGACCGGTCATCACGGTGTCGTAGACGAAGAACGCAATCGCAACCAGCAATATGCCGCGTGCGATTCCAAAGAAGAAGCCAAGCGCCTGATCCAGGCCGCCAAGCGCAGAACGCTGCACCAGTGAAGAGAATAGCGGCGTGAAGATGCTGACCACGATCAGTGCAATGGCGAAGACGGCGGCAAAGCCGGTAATCACCGAAAGCTCACAACTGTCGCGCAGGAATTCACCGACCACTGGCACTTCTTTGACCAGCGGCACAGCCTGCGGCGCAAAGATGAATGCTAGAACTGCCGCGGCGACCCAACCTGCGATGGCCAAAACCTCGCGCATGAAACCGCGCGAATAGGCCAGCAAGCCCGACAGCACGATGATCAGGGCCACAACCCCGTCAATTATTGTAAAACCTTCCATGGCCCTCGCCTGTTCGTTTTCTGCCCCTCAAGGCGCGACTTTACCCTGCTCCGAAGGTTTCGCCAACAAACCCCACCAAATCAGAGGGTCGGGTGAGTGTCAGACCTGCCACAGTGCCAGTTTTGCCACCTGCCGGAGCAATTGCCGCTGTGAAACCAAGTTTTTGCGCTTCTTTCAACCTGTTTTCGGTCTGCGGGGCTGGTCTAAGTGCCCCGGATAGCGAGATTTCTCCGAAAACGACCGTATCGGCAGGCAGGGCGGTGTCTTCACGAGCGCTGAGCAGTGCAGCAGCAACGGCGAGGTCAGCGGCGGGTTCGCTGACTTTCAGCCCTCCGGCGACGTTCAGATAGACATCGAGCCCGGCAAAGGGGATGCCGCAGCGGGCTTCGAGTACTGCAAGGATCATGGCGAGCCGCCCGCTATCCCATCCCACAACCGTGCGGCGGGGCTGGGAATGGGGGGACGGCGCCACCAGTGCTTGCAATTCGACCAGCACGGGGCGGGTGCCTTCGATACCTGCGAATACGGCGGAACCTGGGCTGGGCTTACCGCGTTCCGATAGGAACAGGGCCGAGGGGTTGGTGACTTGCGCCAGCCCTTTGCCGGTCATTTCGAAGACGCCAATCTCATCCGCTGGGCCAAAGCGGTTCTTAACGGCGCGCAGGATGCGGAACTGGTGCCCGCGTTCGCCTTCGAAGTAAAGCACGGTGTCGACCATATGTTCGACTACACGGGGTCCAGCGATCTGGCCTTCTTTGGTGACGTGGCCAACCATGATGATCGATACGCCGTGGCGTTTTGCAAATGTCGTCAGCTCATGCGCTGCGGCGCGCACCTGCGACACCGAGCCCGGCGCGCTGTCGACATTGTCGGCCCACATCGTCTGGATCGAGTCGATGATGGCGAGGCCGGGTTTTTCTGCCTCTAGCGTCGTGAGGATGTCCCGAAGGTTGGTTTCAGCGGCCAATTGCACCGGCGACTCTTCCAGACCTAACCGGCGCGCGCGCATCCTAACCTGCGCGCTGGCCTCTTCGCCCGAGACGTAGATGGTTTTGACACCTTTGCGGGCAAAACGTGCGGCGGCCTGTAGCAACAGGGTGGACTTGCCAATACCGGGGTCTCCGCCCACCAGCAGGGCCGATGCAGGGACAAGGCCGCCGCCGAGGACGCGATCCAGCTCTTCAACCCCGCAGAGGGTGCGGGGCGGCGGTGTTTCTTCGGTCGATAGGTCGGTGAGTGCGATGGATTGGCCGCGCTTGCCGCCGAGTGACTTCTTGGCTGGTCCTGCCGAAAGCGGCGCTTCCTGAACGATAGTGTTCCATTCGCCGCACGCATCGCAGCGGCCCGACCATCTGGTGTGAGAGGCTCCGCAGGCCGAGCAGGAGAAGGAGTGTGTCTTTGCCATGTCGCCCTTGGTGCCCGAGGAAAGGCGGTTCTTCAAGCCCTTGCGGGCTTTCCTCACCGCCGGTGGCGCGCCACGTCCTCAGGCCCTTCGGGCAATCGTCCGCTGCGGGCGCTAGATGCGCCTATTCCGCGGCACGCGGCGGGGTCATCGCAACCACGCTGCCTGGTGTTTGATCGTCCGTGGGGGATTGCAATTGCGCCGACAGTTCCGGAAGCAGATCGAACAGCTCATCCCTGAGGCGCGCGAGTTGCGATTTGGCGATGGATTCCTCGATCTCGATGTCTCGGGTCCATTGGCGCAGCTCATGCTGGATGGTCTGGGCGTCTTCGATCCGATGCTGGAATTGTTCGACCTCTTCCTGACGTTGCCGCAGGAAGGCACGGGCGCGTTCGACCTTTGTGTCCCCATAGGTCTCGGCCAGTTCTTGGCTGATCTGGCTCATCTGAGCAGCCAGTTCCAGCACCTGCGGTTCGAGCCCCTGCAAATCGGGGTGATCGCGCAGGAAGGCCATGCGCTCTTTCACCGCGTCGAATTCGGAGGCCAGCGCAAAGACCCCGCTGCGGTCAGCGGCATGGGCGACCTGATAGGCCCCGGCCACGTCCTGCATATTCATTGTGAACTTACGATGGGTGTTTTCAAGCGCCATCATGCGGGCGTTCGATGGCAGATAGAAGACCAGCATCAGGATCAGGGCGGTCAATCCGGCCTGAACATACACGCCTGCGTCAATCGTTGCACCGTTGCTGAGACCGGCCTGCAACGAGAGCCAGGGCAGGATACCAATCGCAGATAAAATGGTGGTCGTCACCGCGAACAATGCTGCGGCGCAGATCAGGAAAAAAGTGAGCCTTAATAAGGTATTCTGAAATTGCAATGTAATTGTGTGGAGGGCGGCCATGATCGTCGTTCTCCTTCTTCAACCGGTACGAAAACCGGGCCGAAGCGGAAGGTTAAACAGACGCGAAGTGATCCGCTACGGACCCGAAAACTACAAAATTTACTGCTCGAAATATAAAGATGATACTCAGAAATCTGTTTTCAATCAATTAGGTCTGAGGTTTTCGTGATCCAAATGTCATCTCTGTAATATGGCCCAAGGCCAGCGAGGCCAGAATGCAGCCGGTGAACAGGTAGAGACCCCATGCGGTTTCGATGGTGGCGTATGAGATGCCTTTGGCCAGCGTGATGTAGAGCGCGATGAGGAAGATATCGGCCATCGCCAGCTTGCCGAGGATGTTGAGCGCGGGCTGGACGCGCGGGTCCAGCAGGTTCCATTGGATCAGAGCGGTGCCGATGGTTTTGACGTAGGGCGCGAAGAGGGCGAAGACGGTAACGATCAACGCGAGGAAGATGTCGGACTTCCACAAGGACTGGAGCCCGGTGATGACGCTGATTTCACTGAGGCCGAAGATCGGGAGGAGACCGGCGCGCATCAGCGGGGCGAACCACGCGATGGGGTAGAGGATCAGGAGGGATAGGGTGGCGAGGCGGAGGATCATGAACAAGAATTTTGATAAGGCAGTTGAATACTTAATGAGTGGAGGTATCTGCGGCAAGTTCTGAGTTGCGGTCGCTTGAGTTGAGTGTAAGTTTAAGTAAGTCCTAAATTAATCAGCTTTAGATTGCAGTGCCTGACCCAATAATAAAGATCGTAAATGGCCCATCCGCATTTAGTAAAGGAACCGTTGCTGCGGGAACTGACGGCTTAAATGCTGTCTTTTCAGCTGCGAGTGCGGCAGCAGACAGGTTGCCGTTTGACCGAGAGCAGCTCTTTGGTGTTTTGCATTTCCGACTTTACGAAACGGATCGCGCACGAAGAAGAGCGGTATGGTTTGGTGGCCGTCTATTCAACAGGTTTTCTGGTGAAGATCCCGGCTACATCCCGGTTTCCGGAACACATCTTCGCCAAGTGTTTGATGCAATACGCATTCAAACCCCCGACTTTGTGATAAGCGCAGGGCAATATCTATTGCGCTATGACTACGCTAAGCGCGCGTATTATCAGTTAAAGCAGGAACGTGAGGCGGAGAGAGCTTAACGCACCGCCTCAATCGGCCCCTCGGCACTCCCGCTGATGAACTGCTCCACATAGGGATCACCTGAGGCGTCCATCTGGCTGACCGGGCCAGTCCACTGGATCACGCCTCCGTGCAGCATGGCTACGTTGTCGGCGATGGCACGGACGGAGCTCATGTCGTGGGTGATGGTCATCGCGGTGGCGCCCATCTCGGTCACGATTTCTCGGATCAGGTCGTTGATGACGCCGGACATGATGGGGTCGAGGCCAGTGGTAGGCTCATCGAAAAAGATGATCTCGGGCTCGGCGGCGATGGCGCGGGCGAGGCCGACGCGTTTTTGCATGCCGCCCGACAGCTCGGCCGGGAACCGGTCAGCGACGTTGGATTTCAGGCCCACACGGCGCAGTTTCTCGATGGCGATCTCGCGCGCCTCATCGACTGGGCGTTTCAGCGAGCCGCGCAGCAGGCGGAAGGCGACGTTTTGCCAGACGGGCAGCGAGTCGAACAGCGCCGCGCCCTGAAACAGCATTCCAAAGCGGGCCAGAAACGCATCGCGGTCGCCTTTCGCGGCGTCTTTGCCGTCGACGTAGATCATGCCGCTGTCGGGTTTGATCAGGCCGAGGATACATTTCAACGCCACGGATTTGCCAGTTCCAGAACCGCCGATGATGACCATCGAGGTGCCCTTGGGGATCTCAAGGTTCATGCCTTGCAGGACGTGGTTGTCGTCAAAGGCCTTATGTACGTTCTCCATTCGGATCATAGCGAGAAGAACACCCCTGTAAGAACGAAATTGGCGGCGAGGATCAGCACGGCAGCAGCCTCGACCGAGCCCTTGGTGGCGCGGCCCACGCCCTGCGCGCCGCGGCCTGAGGACATGCCGTAATAGCAACCCATAATGGCGGCGATCACGCCGAATGCAGCACCTTTGACGAGTGACGAAACGATATCCCGCGCTTCAAGGAAATCGACGGTGTTTTTCAGATAGGCCGCCGGGTTGAAGCCCAGATTTTGCGTTGCAACGGTGTAACCGCCTGCGATCCCGATGATATCTCCGACCCCGACCAGCGCTGGAACCGTGATCAGGGCGGCCAGCACGCGTGGGGCGGTGAGGTATTTCATCGGATGGGTGGACAATGTGACCAGAGCGTCGATCTGCTCGGTCACTTTCATCGTCGCAATCTCGGCGGCGATCGAAGACGTCACGCGGGCGGCGATCATCAGGCCGACCAGCACCGGGCCAAGCTCTCGCACCATGCCTATGGCGACGATCTGGGGCACAACGGCTTCGGCGTTGAAACGCGCGCCGCCTGCGTAGATCTGCAACGCCAACGCGCCGCCGGTGAAGATGGCGGTCAGGCCGACCACGGGCAGGGACAACCAGCCGATATTCAGCAGGGCGATGCCGAACTCGCGCGGATAAAACGGTGGTCGAAAAATGTGCGAAACCGCGTCGAGCGCGAACAGCGCGACGCGGCCAAACGCGGCGAGCATGGTCAGGATAGAACGCCCCAGCTCACCCAGCAATGAAACGGGATTCATTCCACGTAGCCCCGCGAAAAGCGACTGCCGAGCGAGGTCAGAATTTCATAGCCGATGGTGCCAGCGGCTTCGGCCAGATCATCGACGGTTTGGTGCCCGTTCAGGATACGCAGGCGATCAGGTTTATACGGCAAGTCAGTCACATCCACGGTGATCAGGTCCATCGAGATACGTCCTACCACCGGGCAGGGCTGATCACCAGCGAATGTATCGATGCCGCCCCCAATGGCGCGATGCAGCCCGTCGGCATAACCGGCCGCAACGGTCGCAATCTTCGACGGGCGGCGCGCGCTCCAGCTGTTGCCGTAGCCGACGGTCTCGCCCACGGCGACGTCGCGCACTTGAATCACCGGCAGATCGACGGTGACGACCGGCTTGGCCCCGGCAAAGGGCATCCCGCCGTACAGGCCAATCCCTGGGCGGCAAAAGTCAAAGTGGAATTCCGGCCCCATCAGAGTACCACCCGTCGCCGCAAGCGAGCGCGGCGCGTCGACGCCATCGGTCATCTGTTTGAACGTGTTCAACTGTTGGCGGTTCATAGGGTGTTCAGGCTCATCCCCGCAGGCCAAATGCGACATCACGACCAGCGGGTCCAGGGCAAGAGCTTCGTGCCGCAGTTCGGCCCAGTCCGCAGGCTCAAGCCCAAGGCGATTCATACCGCTGTCGAGCTGGATACCAAAGCCATGATCGGGCAGGGCCTGACGATGACGCTTGAATTGTTCGGGCGAGTTGATCAACGGCGTGAGATCATGCTGGCGCAGCAGATCCGTGTCACCCTCCATATGTCCGGAAAACACCGCAACCAACGGGCCGGGGCCCACAGCCTCACGCACGGCCACGCCTTCCTCGGCAACGGCGACGAAGAATTTTGCAACGCCTTCCTCAGCCAGCGCAGAGGCGACCGGACCGGCACCTAACCCGTAAGCGTCAGCTTTGACCACTGCGCCGGTCTCAACCTGGGTCTTTGCGTCAAGCGCCTGCCAGTTCTGGGCGAGCGCGTGCAGATTTATCGTCAGATGTGCGGTACTCATAAACGCCGTTCATCACATAGGATTGGCCCAGGTCAAGGGGGGAGCACCTTAATTCTTGGCGGGTTTATGCGCCTCATAGGCCGCTTCCAGCTCGGAACGCAGGAAATCCGCAAATAATAAGGGGCTAAACTGAGGTTGGCCGGTCCCGGGTAGGGGTTCGATGATTGTGCTGACATGAGGATCAAAGAAGAACGGAACGCTATATCGTTCACGGCCCGAACGGTTGATGACCCGATGCGGCGTCGAAAGCAGGCGGCCGTTCGACATCCGGTGCAGCATATCCCCGACATTGACGACAAAGGCGTCGCGACGGGACGGAACGTCAACCCAATGCCCTGACGGTGTTTTGACCTGCAAGCCGCCCACCTGATCTTGAGCGAGCAGCGTTAGGCATCCGAAATCAGTGTGCGGGGCCGAGCCGAACAGATCATCGGGGCTGGTCTTTGCTTGCGGAGGATAGTGAAGCAGACGCAGCCAGAATGTAGGCTCATCAAACGCGGAAAGGACCGAGAAATCCTGCGCCTCGCAAGCGATCAGCGCGATATGCATCAATCTGCGTCCAAGGGCCGACATAGCCTTAACGTAGGTTTCCAGGGTGTCGCGAAAATCCGGTAGATCAGGCCATCGGTTTGGACCCGAGAGGTAGATATCGGGATCAACGCCAGCATCCTCGCGCATCATCATGAAGCTGGCGGATTGGTTGGGTTTTTTTACATCGGCCAGTGTTGAGTTCACATCTGTCGATGTGTTGATGACGATGTATCCGCGATGCGTGTGGTCGACTGCGATTGCCAGCTTTTGATCCAGCGGCAGCGCGTGAAACTGTTTTGAGGCTTCGAACACATCGCGCATCAGCTGCGGGTCTATTCCGTGATCTTCGATATAGCCGAAACCAGTCGTGCCGTAGGCCGAACGAAACTCGGCCGCGATTTCCTCATCAGGGCGTGCACCCAGACGAATAACGGGGATCTCTGTGAACTCAGTCATGTCTCTCTCGCTTATATTGGGAAGATTGCAGGGGCAAAAATGCCCCCGGTCTATCCCGCAAAGCGTTTGCGGCGATGCCCGAAATGACGCGCCAGAATCACGCGCCGGGGTAGGGGATTGAGACAAGCTTGCATGGCCCGATCCGTACACATCGGACCGGGCTGGTCAAGGGATCAATAGCCCTCGATCTGGCTGTCCTGTTGCCAAGGTTTGACCAGATTGCCAAATCGGGTGAACTGAGCTTCGAACGACAGCTCGACCGTGCCGATGGGGCCGTGGCGCTGCTTGCCGACGATGACCTCGGCCTTGCCATGCAGGCGCTCCATGGCCTGTTTCCACTCTTCCATCTTTTCCAACTCGTGATCGCCGGGTTTTTCGCGTTCCTTATAGTATTCCTCGCGGAACACGAACATCACAACGTCGGCATCCTGTTCGATCGAGCCCGATTCCCGCAGGTCAGACAGCTGCGGGCGTTTGTCGTCACGGCTTTCTACCTGTCGGCTGAGCTGTGACAATGCGATGACCGGGATGTTGAGTTCCTTGGCGATGGCTTTCATGCCCATCGAAATCTCGGCGATTTCGTTGACCCGGTTGTCGGCCATTCCGCGGCAGAGCTGAAGGTAGTCGATCACCAGCAAATCCAGCCCGTGCGTCCGCTTCAGCCGCCGTGCACGGGCAGCGAGTTGCGAGATTGGCAGGGCGGGGGTGTCATCAATGAACAGCGGGCAGGCTTCCAGTTCTTTCGCGGCGTCCACGAAGCGGCGGAACTCGGACTCGGTCATGTCGCCCTGGCGGATTTTGTGACTGGAAATCTCGGAAGCCTCGGCCAGAACCCGGCCCGCAAGTTGCTCGGCGCTCATTTCGAGTGAAAAGAACCCAACCACACCGCCGTCGATCGCACCTTCAGAGCCGTCCGGCTTGGTGCCGCGCTTGTAGGCCTTGGCCACGTTAAATGCGACGTTTGTTGCCAGCGATGTCTTACCCATCGACGGACGCCCGGCCAAAATGATCAGGTCGGACGGGTGCAGGCCACCCAATTGCTTGTCGAGATCGGCCAGACCGGTGGAAATCCCCGCCATGCCGCCACCGCGTTGGTACGCCTCGTTGGTGACGTTGACGGCTTCTGTGACCGCCTTGAGGAAGGATTGAAAACCCTGTTCGGTCTGGCCCTGCTCGGATAACTGATAAAGTTGTTGCTCGGCCTCGACGATTTGCTCTTTGGGCTCGCTGCTGACATCGACCCTCGCAGCCTTGTCTGAAATGTCCCGGCCCAGCCGGATCAGCTCGCGCCGAATGGCGAGGTCATAGATCATTTGGGCGTAGTCATGCACCGCAAAGGCACTGATCGAGGCACCGGCAAGCTTGACCAGATAGGCCGGACCGCCCAGTTCCTTCAGGCCCTCATCCTCGGCCATGAAAGACTTCAGCGTGACGGGTGAAGCCAGCGCATTTTTAGCGATACGGGTCGACGCGACTTCGTAGATGCGCGCATGAACCGGATCATAGAAATGCTCGGCCCCAATAATCGATGCGACCCGATCATACAGATCGTTATTCGTCAGAATCGCACCCAGAAGCTGCTGCTCGGCCTCGATGGAGTGCGGCATTGTTTCTGGGTTCTGAATCTGTGCGGCGGCCTGCTCGATACTGCTGATCTCGTTCATTGCTGTTCTCTTTGTCCCGTGGACAGAGGCCATAGCGCGGCCCTGTGAGTCGGCGCAAATTGTATGTTTTCTGGGGATATGCTGTGCATATCTCTCTGCCCCATCATATTGAAGGATGAGGCAGGGTTGCGTCAACATCTTGTGGATGAAGCGATCGATGCAGCGGTCAGTGTTTCCATTCTGAAAACAGTTTGCGCAACGTCAGCTTTTATGTGCGTCCTGCCAACCGCGCGGGTCGTTCAGGAAGGCCTCGACGCCATCAAGCGTCTCTTCGTCAAACGCCTTTTGCGCTTTGGCTTCCGCCAAAACATCCCACCAAGTACAAAGCGAGTGCAATTTTACGCCGTGATCGCCCAGCGTTTTCTCGGTTTCGGGGAAAATACCATAATAGAAGATCACAGCCGTATGCCCACAGGTCGCACCGGTTTCGCGGATCGCGTCGACAAAGGACAGTTTTGAGCCTCCATCGGTGGTCAGGTCTTCAACCAGCAGTACCCGCTCACCCTCGCTCATCGCGCCTTCGATGCGGGCGTTCCGGCCGTAGCCTTTGGGTTTCTTCCGCACGTAGGTCATTGGCAGTGACATGCGCTCGGCCACCATTGCAGCGAAGGGAATACCTGCTGTCTCGCCACCGGCGATATTGTCAAACGCTTCGAACCCCGCGTCGCGCATCACGGTAACCGTCAGGAAGTCCATCAGGGTCGAGCGGATGCGCGGGTACGAGATCAGCTTGCGGCAATCGATATAGGTCGGGCTTGGTAGACCGCTGGCCAGCGTGAAAGGTTCGCGGGAATTAAAGTGTACGGCTTTGATCTCCAGCAGCATCCGTGCGGTCAGGCGGGCGATTTCGGTGCTGTCGGGGAAGGAACTGGGGATCATGGCGCAAACCTCTGGGCTGAAAGGGTGTCGCAGGCTGATAGCCTGACCCCCGGCCCAGAGTCGAGAGGGCACGCTAAAAGAAAAGCGGACCCCCAAGAGGTCCGCTTGATGCCCTTGCGGGCAGAGCAGCCAAGGTGGGCTTGACTGCTCATTTCTCAGGCTCGCTTTCCGCAATCGGCAAGACCGTGCCTTCAATCTCGGTATCGACGTGTATGCGAGGCGAGGTAAGAAGCGCAACCACCATTGCCGTCACAAATGCGTAGGCTGCCGCGCAGTAACTGTATACAGCGCCCAGTATTCGAAATGATGCGCTGTAGACTGCAGGTATTCTTAGGTCTGAGCCAGATCAGCAAGAGCGTCTCTCAAAAGGGTCAAAGCGTGGTCCCGCGCAGCGCGACGTACGTTATCCCGTCCCTGCGCTCCGAATTCCACGGTCTCGGTTCGGGTCGGTTGACCCTGTGCAGCGAGGCCAAAGCATACGCGGCCTTCGGGTTTGTGTTCGGACCCGCCGGGGCCCGCGATGCCGGTGATCGAGACCGCCAACTGCGCCCGCGAATTCCGCAGGGCGCCATTGGCCATTTCTTGGGCGACTTCTTCTGAAACTGCGCCACATGTCTCAAGCGTATCGGCGCGCACGCCCAGCATCTCTTGCTTTGCGGTGTTGGTGTAGGTGACAAAGCCGCGCTCAACCACGGCAGAGCTGCCAGGGATGTCAGTCAGTGCAGCGGCGACCATACCGCCGGTACAGCTTTCAGCAGTGGCGATCATCATGCCCTGCGCCTTGGCGCGATCCAGCAGGTCGACAACGGTCATAGACCCATGACTCCATGTGAGATACCGGCGAGGACGACCACACCGATGGCCGCAAAGACGCCAGCGATCACATCATCCAGCATGACACCCATCGGATCTCCACGCCGGTCGGCCCAGCCAATGGGACCGGGTTTGGTAATGTCGAAGAGGCGGAACAAGAGAAAACCCGCGATCCAGCCGGGCCAGAGCGCTGTGATGTCGATCCCATGCGCCCAAGACGAGTAGGAAATCGCCCATATCGCGATGAACTGGCCCGCGACTTCATCAATGACAATTTCGGACGGGTCGTGGTCATCTTGTCCAGCTGTCATCACTTGCGTAGCCCACAGGCCCCCGAAGAAAACCGCGAGTGTTGAGATGACCAGCAAGGGGAAGCCACCCAGCGTATGCAGAACCCATGCCAGCGGCAAAGCAGCCAGCGATCCCCAGGTGCCGGGGGCAGGGCGGAGGTAACCGACGCCGCAGACGGTTCCGATTAGACGAGCCGCTGTCATGACTTCACCAGACAGGCAGTTGCGAGCGAGGCAATGCCTTCGCTGCGACCGGTAAAGCCCAGCCGTTCGGATGTGGTGGCCTTGACCGAGACCTGATCGGTGCGCAAGCCCATGATCCGTGCCATTTCGGCACGCATGGTATCGGCATGAGGGCCGATCTTGGGAAATTCGCAGACCAGTGTGCAGTCGACATTCGAGATCTCATAGCCCAACTGCCCAGCCAATTCGACTGCGTGGCGCAGAAAAATTTCACTCGCTGCACCTTTCCACTGCGGATCGGAGGGCGGAAAATGCTGTCCGATATCACCCCGCGCCAGGGCGCCATAGATCGCGTCGGTGACCGCGTGCATCCCCACATCTGCATCGGAGTGACCTTGGAGCCCACGATTGTGCGGCACCTTCACACCGCAGAGGATCACGTGATCTCCGTCACCAAAGCGGTGCACGTCGTAGCCGTTGCCCAGCCTTACATCCATATTCATACCCATTGTACGTTCGGCCCGGGCGAAATCCTCGGGCCGTGTGATTTTCAGGTTATCCGCATCGCCCGGAATAATCGCGACTTCGATTCCCGCAGCGCGCGCGACTTCTACATCATCCGCTGCACCTCCGGGATGGGCTGAATGGGCGGCGGTGATTGTGACATAATGAAATCCCTGCGGTGTCTGCGCAGCGTAAAGGCCGGATCGATCCTGCGTTCCTGTGACCACTGAACCGTCGCCTGTCCAGAGCGCATCCGTGACGGCCAAGCCTGGAGCAGCTGCCGCATGCGTGTCGAGTGCTTTCAGAACATCGCCGATTATCCGAGCGCTGACGCAGGGTCGGGCAACATCATGTATCAAAACCTTTTCAACGCTGTACGCTTCCAAAGCCTGCAACCCGTTGCGCACTGATCCGGCGCGGTCTGCACCGCCGGGTGCAAGGATCAGGTTTGTCGCGCTGAATTCTTCCCAAACGGCTGTGTCCTCTTCGGCCAGCACCAAAACGACGTGATCAACCAACCCTTCGAAGCGGTCAATCGCCCAATCGGCCACGCGCCTCCCGCTCAACGCACGCCACTGTTTGGGCACTCCGCCTCCGGCGCGCTGGCCGCGCCCGGCGGCGACGATGATGGCGGCTGTGGTCATCTGAAAGGTCTCCTGATTGGGGCATTGTTTAGGGGGCGGTGAATGCAGAGGCAATCACCCGCGTCAATTTGCTTAAAAAATAAGCATATGATGATTTTGCGGGCTTGAATGCTCCCGTTTTATTGTTCATATGCCGCAATTTCGATATCAAATGCGCAACTGCTCAAGGATTAAGCACATTGACCCTGCGTCTTGGTGAAAAGGATCTGACCCCTCCGGTGCTGTTGGCGCCAATGGCCGGAATCACCGACCGGCCTTTTAGGGACCTTGTGATGCGCTTCGGCGTGGGCTTGGTGGTCAGCGAAATGGTCGCCAGCCAAGAGATGGTACAGGCCAAACCAGGCGTACGTGAACGGGCCGAGCTGTCGGCGGATGTGGAAAACACCGCAGTGCAATTGGCCGGACGCGAGGCGCATTGGATGGCCGAGGCCGCCCGGCAAGTCGCTGACCGGGGCGCGCGCGTGATCGATATCAATATGGGTTGCCCAGCAAAGAAGGTAACCAATGGCTATTCCGGTTCGGCTTTGTTGAAAACTCCGGACCATGCACTGACGCTGATCGAGGCCGTTGTGGGTGCAGTTGATTTGCCTGTTACGCTGAAAACGCGGCTAGGCTGGGATGACAATCTGCTGAACGCGCCGGATGTGGCGCGGCGTGCGCAGGACGCAGGCATCCGGATGGTGACCATCCATGGGCGTACGCGCTGTCAATTCTATAAAGGCCGGGCAGATTGGCGGGCGATCCGTGCGGTGAAAGAAGCCGTCTCGATCCCTGTCATCGCAAACGGTGACATCGTCGATACCGAGGCCGCGCAAATCGCGCTGAATCAGTCCGGGGCCGATGGCGTCATGATAGGTCGTGGGGCGCAGGGCAAGCCCTGGCTGCTGGCGCAGATTTGCCATGATCTCTATAGCGCTGCTTCTCCAACCATTCCCACGGGCACTGAACTGATCGAGATGGTGCGTGGCCACTATCTGGCGATGCTGGAGTTCTACGGTACCGATCTGGGCCTGCGCGTCGCACGCAAACATCTCGGTTGGTACATGGATGAGGCCGGAACACCCGCCACCTTGCGGCGGGCTGTCCTGACATCCCGCGACACCAATGAGGTGTTACGGCTTTTGGCAGATGCGCTTAGTGGCACGGCGGAGGCAGCAGCATGACCTCTGACCAGAGCATCTGGACCTCGCTTCCGGTTCCGGCGTTCATTATCGATGCCGGAGATCGGATATCGGACGTCAACTCCTCGGGTGAGGGGTTTCTGAACGCCTCCCGCAAGGCAGTGATTGGACACCCGGTCTGGGATCAACTCGCGGTTGACGCGCCGTTGGAAGAGGCGTTTCTGCGCGCGCGTCAACAAGGTACACCGTTGTTCGTGAACGATGTGGACGTTGGGTCGGGCAATCGCGCGCCGCTGCAATGTGCGCTGCAAATCGCACCGCTGATGGGGCATCCCGGTTCAATGATCATGATCATCTCGCCGCGCGAACTGGCCGGTCGGATGACCCGTGGCAACACTGTGAAATCGGCAGCGCAGTCTGCGATTGGTATGGCCGAGATGCTGGCGCATGAGATCAAGAACCCTTTGGCAGGGATCACCGGTGCGGCGCAATTGCTCAGCATGAATATTTCGCAGCAAGATCTTGAGCTCACTGACCTTATCGTTGAGGAAAGCCGCCGCATCGTGAAGTTGTTGGAGCAGGTAGAACAATTCGGCAACCTGTCTCAACCCGATTTCAAACCGGTCAATATCCACGATGTACTGGATCGCGCGCGCAGGTCAGCGCTGTTGGGTTTTGGCGCGCATATGACGATTATCGAGGATTACGACCCCTCGCTGCCCTTGGCCTATGGGGACCCGGATCAGTTCCTGCAGGTGGTTCTGAACTTGCTCAAAAACGCTTCGGAAGCTGCTGATGGCAACGGTACAATCCGGCTGCGTACCTATTTTGAGCATTCATTCCGACTGCGGCGCAGTGACGGTTCGGGTCATTCGCTGCCTCTGCAGATCGAGATTATTGATGATGGGCCGGGCCTGCCGGAAAATATTCGCAGTGATATTTTCGACCCCTTCGTGTCAGGTAAGGAGAACGGCACCGGGCTTGGGCTGGCGCTGGTCAGCAAGATCGTTTCCGACCACGACGGCTGGATTTCGGCTGAATCTGTGCCCGGACGCACTAGTTTTCGACTGTCCCTGCGGCGTGCACCGAACGACGCGTATGAAAAGGAGAGCATCTGATGGATGGCACAGTTCTGGTTGCCGATGACGACCGCACGATCCGCACGGTTCTGACACAGGCCCTGACGCGGGCGGGGTGCAAGGTTCACGCGACATCTTCGCTGACCACGCTGATGCGCTGGGTGGCCGAAGGCAAGGGCGACGTTGTGATCTCGGATGTGGTAATGCCGGATGGAAACGGGTTGGAGATGCTGCCAAAGATCGCGCAGGACCGTCCCGGTTTGCCGGTCATCGTGATCTCGGCCCAGAACACCATCATGACAGCCATTCAGGCGGCTGAGGCGGAAGCTTACGATTATCTGCCAAAGCCTTTCGATTTGCCCGATCTGATGAAGCGCACCGCGAGGGCGCTGGATCAAAAGCAGCGGGTACAGGCTGAGCCGGTGATGGCCAGCGAAGACCGACCTGATGAACTGCCGCTTGTCGGGCGCACCTCGGTGATGCAGTCGCTTTATCGTCTGGTCGCTCGGGTGATGAACACGGATCTGTCTGTGATGATTTGTGGTGAAAGTGGGACGGGTAAATCTCTGATAGCACGCGCTATTCACGATTTCTCTGACCGAAGGACACTGCCCTTTGTCACCGTGACTGCTGCCGATCTGAGCGATTTGGAAGGCCCGGCACGGGTTATGGCGCGCGTACGTGGTGGTACGCTGCTGATCGATGAAATTGCCGATATTGATGATGAGATTCAGGCCCGTATCGTGCGCATGATGGACACGCCGGGCGATCACGTGCCGCGTTTCATGGCCACAAGTCAATCAGATCTGACCGACGCGATGGAAAGTGGTCGCGTACGACAAGATCTCTATTACCGTCTCTGCGGTGCGACGATCTACGTGCCTGCGTTGCGCGAGCGGGTTGATGATATCACCTTGCTGACCGATCACTTTCTGGCGCGGGAGGAGCGGGAAAGCGGCGCGCAGCGTCGTCTCAGCCCCGAAGCGGTCGAGTTGGTGCGCCGGTATTCCTGGCCCGGCAATGTCCGACAGCTTGAAAATGCGATCCGGCGTCTTGGTCTAACCAGCCGTTCTGATGAAATCTCGCGCACCGAAGTTGAGATGGTGCTGGGTAGCCAGCCCGAGGCCGAACCAGTTCTGGGTGATGGCGAGCGTGAGAAGCTGTCATCTTCGGTTGGTCGTCACCTGCGCCGGTATTTTGATCTGCACGGAAACATCCTGCCGCCTCCCGGCCTCTATCAACGTATTCTACGCGAGGTCGAGGCACCGTTAATCGAAATCGCGCTGGATGCGACTGGTGGAAATCAGGCAAAATGTGCTGATCTTCTGGGGATTAACCGGAATACGCTGCGGAAAAAGATTACTGACCTCGATATTCAGGTGACACGCCGTCGCAAACTGATGTAATATCGCCACACAAACAGTGGCATTCGGGTTCGACCCCGGGAACGACCACGATATATGGCGGTAAGCCGCGCAAGCGGCACATCAGAATGAGGGCAGACGGTGGCAACCCGGGCACAGAACGGGCCGATCTTATCGATTAACCGGTGGCGCAAGTCCCGGAGGATGCGCAATTTCAGTACATTGGGATTGGTTATACTGGGCCCGGTTCTGGCGCTTGCAACCTATCTCGTCATTGGCCCTTTTGATCTTGGCGCGGCGGCACCGACGCTGCGGCTGATTTTGTTGGCTGATCTGGTCTACGTGCTGGTCGTAGCTGCGCTGGTGTTGGGCCAATTGTTCAGTCTGATCGCCGCACGTCGCGCGAAATCTGCGGGCTCCCGTCTTCACCTGCGCCTGATCGGCGCTTTCACGCTGTTGGCTTTGGTGCCGACGGTCACCGTGGCGATTTTCGCCGGGCTGACGGTGAATATCGGCCTTGAAGGTTGGTTCTCGGACCGTGTGCGGCAGGTGGTTGGGTCGTCACTAACTGCAGCCGAAGCTTACGAACAGGAACACCGCGAGGGCCTGACGCAGGATGCGGTTGTTCTGGCGCGTTTCCTCGATAACGCGCGATCGTTGGATTATTTTGTCTCAGACGCCGAATTGCGAGAGGTTCTGGCCCAGGGGCAGGCCCAGATACAACGCGGTTTGCGAGAGGCCTATGTGATCGATGGCAGCGCCGAAATCCGATCGCGCGGTGATCGGTCCTACCTGTTCGACTACGAGGCACCAACCCCCGAAGAGATGATCGAGGCCAATGATCAGGGCGTGGCCATCATTGCCGATTGGGAGAACAGCGAATTCCGCGCGCTTGTTCCTTTGCACGCCTATCTTGACCGGTATCTCTATGTCAGTCGCGAGGTTGATGGGCAGCTTCTGACCCTGCTTGATGAAACCAAAGAGACAGCACAGTTCTACAGCCAATTGGAAAGTGAGCGGGGCAGGGTCCTGTTCGAATTCGGCCTTCTTTATCTCGGCTTTGCTGTGATCCTGATTCTGGCCGCGATGTCGCTGGGCATGTGGTTCGCCGAACGTCTTTCTCGCCCTGTTGGACGGCTGACAACGGCGGCGCAGCGCGTTGGTGCTGGTGATCTGAGTGTTCAGGTCATCGAAGAGGCCAGCGATGACGAAATCGCGATGCTGGGCCGCTACTTCAACCAGATGACTCGTCAGTTGAAGGGGCAGCGCGACACGCTGTTGGAAAACACCCGCCATATCGAACGTCGAAGGCGGCTGTTTGATTCAGTTCTAAGCTCGGTGACATCCGGTGTCGTTGGCGTTGATTCAGAGGGCTGTGTGACCTTCGTGAACCGATCCGCCGAACGTCTTCTGGGCTGGTCTGGTGGAGAGCAGAACCTGGCTATCGGCATCGCTGTTCCCGAATTTTTGCCTTTGTTCGAAGCCCTTAAGGACAGCGGGCAAGAGGCGGTTCAGGGGGAGATCAAGGTAACCCGTAAAGGCCGGTTGGAGAACTTACTGGTACGCATGGCGACGCGGCGTGGCGAGGATGGAAGGCTGGAAGGCTACGTTGTGGCCTTTGATGACGTGACCGATCTGGTAAGCGCGCAGCGCATGGCGGCGTGGGGTGATGTGGCCCGTCGCATTGCGCATGAGATCAAGAATCCGCTGACACCGATCCAACTGAGCGCCGAGCGAATCAAACGCAAATTCTCGCGCAAGCTGGACGAGGACGATTGCGATAGCCTGGAATCGATGACCGACGTGATCGTGCGGCAGACCAATGATCTGCGGCGGATTGTTGACGAGTTCTCGAAATTCGCACGCATGCCCGAACCGGAACGGCGTGAAGAGAATATCGTGACGCTAGTGCGTGAGGCGGTTCTGTTGCAGCAGGCGGGTCAGCCTGATGTTCAGATCGATGCGGACTTACCTAAACAGCCCATTTTGGCGGATGTGGATTCGACCATGTTGAGCCAGGCGTTGACGAACCTGATCAAGAACGCGGGCGAGGCTATTGAAACGCTGAAAGAAAAAGGCGCACCGGACAATCTGAAACCTCAGATCAAAGTCGTTGTCTCCACTGACGATGCAGGAACGCAGATCACCATTGCGGACAATGGCATCGGTCTGCCCGAGGACAGGGCACGGCTGTTCGAACCTTATGTGACCACGCGTGACGAAGGCACCGGCCTTGGCCTGCCCATCGTAAAGAAGATCATCGAAGAACATGGCGGAGCGCTGACATTGGAAGACGCGCCCACATTCGACGGACAGGACCATTTCGGCGCAATGGCTGTCATTCGTCTACCCGGGGCCTCAGGCGGCCCGACAAATGCGCCGGAAAAACAGGCGATTAAAACAAACAAACTGAAAGCAGGCCAAAGATGAGCGACATTCTGATCGTAGATGACGAACGCGATATTCGCGAATTGGTGTCCGACATTCTGGAGGACGAAGGCTATTCAACTCGGCTGGCGGCAAACTCGGATGAGTGCATGTCGTCGATCAATGCCGAACCTCCGGGGCTGTTGATCCTGGATATCTGGCTGAAAGACAGTCGAATGGACGGGATCGACATCCTGAAAGCTGTAAAACGGGACAACCCGGATGTTCCGGTGGTGATCATTTCCGGACATGGCAATATCGAGATTGCAGTGGCGGCTATCAAGCAGGGGGCGTACGACTTTATCGAAAAGCCCTTTAACATTGACCAGTTGATGGTGGTGATCCGCCGTGCGATGGAAACCTCGCGCCTGCGTCGCGAGAATGCCTCGCTGAAGCGGCAGGAAGTCAGCTGTTCAGACATGATTGGCAATTCTGCGTCGTTCCGCGCGATGCAGGGGCAGTTGGACAAGGTAACAAAGTCGAATGGCCGGGTTATGCTCAGCGGGCCGGCTGGGTCGGGCAAGGAAATTGCCGCGCGCTATATCCATGCCCATTCCAACCGGGCGAATGCCCCATTTGTGACGGTCAATTGTGCGGGGATTGAACCTGAGAGGGTTGAAGAGGTTCTGTTCGGACGAGAATCGTCTGAGCGCGGAATCGAGTCAGGCCTGCTGGAAGAGGCGCATGGCGGCGTTGTCTACTTCGACGAAGTCGCTGACATGCCGCTGGGGACGCAGTCCAAGATTCTTCGCGTGTTGGTTGATCAGCAATTCCAGCGTGTTGGTGGCTCTGACAAGGTGCGGGTTGATCTGCGGGTCATTTCCTCGACCAACCGCGATCTGGAAGAAGAGATCGCCGCCGAACGGTTCCGCGAAGAACTGTATCACCGGCTGAATGTGGTGCCGATTGCGGTTCCCTCGCTGGAGGAACGGCGAGAGGACATCCCGGTTCTGGCGCAACATTTCATCGAGGTGTGCAACGATACACAGGGTCTGCCGATGCGCGAGCTGTCGGATGAGGCTATTGCTTTGCTACAAACGATGACATGGCCGGGCAATGTGCGTCAGCTGAAGAACCTGATCGAGCGGGTGCTGATCCTAGGCGACAGCACTGGCCCGATCGAGGCCCGCGAGTTGCCCAACGAAGAAGAGAAATCCGACGAGTCCGGGCGCGTGGTACTGTCTGGCGCACTGGCGACGCTGCCGCTGCGTGAGGCGCGCGAAGCGTTCGAGCGTGAATATTTGCTGACCCAGATCAATCGGTTTGGTGGCAACATAAGCCGCACGGCCAGTTTTGTCGGCATGGAACGCAGCGCCTTGCATCGCAAGCTCAAGTCGCTGGGCGTAGTGACCTCGAACAAATCCGGTGCGCGGGTGGCTCAAATTGACGAGCCCGAACCAGCCGAGTGAGTACCGCGCCGAATAAGAAGACCGTAGCCGTTTCCATCGGTTTTCCCGCCTTTGGTAAACGGTTGAAGCGGTTGCGGCGATCGGTTGGACTTAAGCAATCCGCCCTCGCAGATCTGATTGAAGTCGACCAAACCACGATTTCCCGGTGGGAAAACGGGGGTCAAACGCCATCGCCACATATTCAACAGTCCGTTTTTGCAGCGTTGGGGCCGGTTCGGGTGCAGGATTCTGCGCTGAAACGTCTGGTCGTTCATTCGGCAGAGTGCTTGCACCTTGTCGAAGAGGCCAGCCATATCTGCCTTGCTTATTCGGGCAGCCGGGCGCTGGATTGGAAGACCTCACAGCGCGCCTTGCTGGGCGTGTCGCTTTGGCAATTTGCAACGGATGAGATCCGACAAGCCGAAGCAGAACTGCAGAACGATGGCTGGTGGGATTTGCATTCGCCTTCACCCAAAGCGTTTCTGACTTCCGAGGCTGTGCATGATCAAATCAGGATCAGCGCCGGGCAAATCGTGTGGGAGCGGTTGTATCTGGGTGATGGCACTCCGGTCCGTCTGGTCAGCGGGCGGCGCGAAGTCACCGCATAATTTATGCGTTCCGCTGGCAGGTTAGGCGCGATAGACCGGCTGCATGAGTGACTCTTTTCGTACATTCTTGCAGGTCATGCTGATCTGGTTTGCTGGCCTCGGTGCGGCAACCCAATTTGCAAAGATTGCCGTACCATTTTCTGATGTGGGGCTGTTGTACCCGGACAACGCTGCCGTGATCGGCTGGTTGCTGTCCATTATCAGTCTAATGGGGGCTGCTTTGGGCGCGATATCCGGAGCGATCACAGCGCGTATTGGGCCAAATCGTCTATTGCTATTAGGGCTTGTGCTCGGTGGCGCGTTATCTTTGCTGCAAGCAAGCTTGCCGGTTTTTCAACTGATGCTGCTCAGCCGGGTGATCGAGGGGCTGTCCCATCTTGCGATTGTGGTGGCGGCACCGACGCTGATTGCTCAGATCACATCCGGTCGGGCGCGGTATAATTCCATGGTGCTGTGGAGTACATTCTTTGGCGTTGCATTCGCATTAAACGCTTGGGTTGGGCTGCCCATCGTCGATCGTTTCGGACTGCCCACATACTTTGCCATGCACGGGGGTCTGATGCTGCTGATCGCCGCGCTGATCGCGCTTAGCAATCTGAAAACCGACATGGGCCAGACGGAGGGTACCGGGTGGGGGCTCTCCGCCTTCCTTGATGTGCATATCAGGACCTACCGCTCACCCTTTATTTCGGCCCCGGCAATTGGCTGGTTCTTTTACACGCTGACATTTGTTTCTCTGTTAGCGATCCTGCCGGGTCGTTTACCCGAAGGGCAGGGTGCATCGATTGCAGCACTTATGCCCCTGGCAGGGATTGTACTGTCATGGCTGCTGGTGCCCTTGCTGTTGACCGTCCTGTCCTGCGTCAGCGTCGTCAATCTGGGCTTTGTGCTGGGGATCGCGACGATCATCGCATTGTTTCTGGGGGCGCCCCTTACGTTCGGATGTATCGCCTTGTTTGCCGTGCTCGGGCTTGTACAGGGCGGCAGCTTCGCCGCAGTGCCAGAGTTAAACGATACCACCGAAGCCCAAGCCCTGAGTTATGGTGCGATGGCGCAGATGGGCAATGCCGGAAACCTGCTTGGAACCCCGGTATTGCTGGCGATATTGCTGGGCGTCGATGAGGCTGGCATGTTTGTAGCCGTCGCCGCGTTCTATAGCATCGCGATCATAGCGCATCTGCTGCTGGCGCGGCGTCGCAAATCAGCCGGCTTGTCCCGGAGTGACGATCTGAAATGACCCGTCGTCAAATTTCACGAAACAGGACGCGCTGTTCAGCGGCGGGAGCGTCGTGGTGCGCGTGGGCGTGACCCGCGATTTGACACCCTGTTTGCAAGGCGGAAGGCTGACCGGGCGATAGCCCTTTTGGGCCATGCACTGCGCCTCGACCTTGTTTCTCAGCCCCTGATTCACGTCGACGGTATAGACCCGCCCAGGCTCCCACCATCCGGGGTTGCGATAGCAGCGTCCTCGGCCATCGCAATAGGTGCGCCCAGGCCAATAGACTGGCGGGCTCTGCCGGACCTGATTGGCGACAGGGGCGTCCTTGAGGGCTTGCACCTGACAGTTCGTGGTCTCGGTCTGCATCCGCGAGACGCTCTCACCTTCGCGATAATACAAAGAAAGCGGACCACAGGCGGACAGCGTCAGCAGGCAAATCAGAGCAGGCAGAATGGTTTTCATATGCTTACTTTGGCGCAGCTTAGGAGGCATGACAATTCAATTGACCGCTTTGGGGGCATCTGTCATTCAAAGATTTCAGGCAGAAAGGCCAAGAGCATGAAGGTCATCATATGCGGCGCCGGTCAGGTCGGCTGGCAGATTGCGCGTCACCTTTCGGGCGAACTGAACGATGTGACGGTGGTCGACAACAATCCCGATCTGGTACGTCGCGCGACCGAGACGCTGGACGTGCAGGGGATCGCCGGTTTCGCCAGTTATCCGGATGTGCTGGATCGTGCAGGGGCGCGGGATGCCGATATGATCATCGCCGCGACACATTCGGATGAGGTGAATATGGTCACCTGCCAGATGGCGCATTCGGTTTTTTCGATCCAGCGCAAGATCGCGCGTTTGCGATCAAAATCCTATCTTGAGGCGATCCACTCCGATCTGTACCGTCGTGATCATCTGCCCATCGATGTCGTAATTAGCCCCGAGCGCGAGGTTGCCGCCGCAGCGATGCGCCGTCTTTCGGCACCTTCTGCTTTTGACACCGAGATTTTCATGGACGGTAAGGCGCAACTGTTGGGCATTCGAGTCGAAGAAGACTGCCCCATCGTCAACACACCGCTGCGACAATTGACCGACCTGTTTTCAACGCTCAGCTCGATTGTGGTTGGTGTGCGCCGCGAAGGGACGCTGTTTGCACCGGAATCCGAGGATCAGCTGTTTGTAGGCGACGAATGCTACGTCTTCACGAGCGTCAAGGACGTTGAACGTACGATGGAGGTGTTCGGCAAGGCTCAGCGTAAGCAAGATCGTGTGGTGATCGTCGGTGGCGGTAATGTCGGGTTGGAAGTGGCCCGCACACTGGAAGAGCGCGAAAGCCGGGTGCGGGCCAAGATTATCGAGCGTGACCGCAAATGCGCCGAAATCGCTGCCGAAGCATTGGAGCGGACCATTGTTCTGAACGGCGACGGCCTTGATTCATCTTTGCTGAGCGAAGCAGGGATTGAGCGCGCCGACGCGATGTTGGCGGTCACGGATGACGATCGCACCAACATGCTGGCCGCGGTACGCGCCAAGGGAGAGGGTTGTCCACTGGCCATCGCCCTGATCAACGACCCCAGCATGGTCGCCTTGATGGGACCGCTGGGGATTGACGCATATATTAACCCGCGCGCCACCACTGTCAGTTCGATCCTGCGTCACATTCGGCACGGGCGCGTGCGTCAGGTGTATTCCATTGGTGATGCCGAGGCCGAGGTAATCGAGGCCGAAGTGCTATCAACCTCGCCCATGGCTGGACAAAAACTGCGCGACATCGATTTCCCAGAAGGCGTTCTGGTCGGCGCAGTACGCAAAGGTGACGAGGTTCTGCGCCCGACCGGCAGCCTGCGCATCGACGAGAAAGACGTGGTGGCGATCTTTGCAATGGCCAAAGACGTGCCCGAGGTTGAGCGTCTGATGCAGGTTTCAATCGATTTCTTCTGATGTTGCAAGCACGCGGACAGCAACGGATCGGAGTATTGCGGCGATTGCCGCTGCTGCTGATGATCTGGGGTATCGTGTCGCTGGCAATGTGGATACCCGCAGTTTATGCGCTGGCGCTGGATGATCACGCCACCTCACGGTCATTCTTCTATTCCG
The DNA here is from genome assembly GCF_056537265.1 of Ruegeria sp. CG1. Classification (NCBI taxonomy): domain Bacteria; kingdom Pseudomonadati; phylum Pseudomonadota; class Alphaproteobacteria; order Rhodobacterales; family Roseobacteraceae; genus Ruegeria; species Ruegeria sp. CG1. The sequence continues at coordinate 448,334 of NZ_JBQFRF010000001.1, forward strand.
GATTGCTGGGTGTTTTTGCGGTGTCGATCATAGCTCTGGCCATGTCGAACCGACGACCACGGCGGGGAACGCTTGGCCAATTGGCGGTTCTGCTGGCCGCCTTTACCGTACTGCCGATATTTCTTGCTATTCCGTTTCATGATGCGCTGGGGACAACCAGCTTCCTGAACGCCTATTTCGATATGGTCAGCGCGCTGACCACAACCGGCGCTGATCTGTTCCCCGATCCCGCACGCCTTTCGGCGCCGTTGCACTTATGGCGCGCGTTGGTCGGTTGGATGGGCGGATTGCTGATGTGGATCTCGGCGGCCGCGATTCTGGCACCCTTGTCGTTGGGCGGTTTCGAAGTCACAGCCCGGGGGCAACCAGGGCGTCCCGTCTCGGGCGTGGCACAGAGCGAGAAGTCCGATCCACGCGGCCATCTGATCCGCGTGTCGCGCACATTGGCACCCGTCTATGCGGGTTTGACAGCTGTGATCTGGATCCTGCTGTTGATCGCAGGTGAGCAAGGGCTTACTGCCGTGAGCCACGCGATGTCAGTGATTGCGACTTCCGGCATATCACCCGTCGGTGGATTGGAAGGATCGACCGCAGGAATCACTGGCGAGGCGATCCTGTTCCTGTTCCTGTTCTTTGCCCTGTCGCGGCTGACCTTTTCGACCGATACAGCGACCTCAGGGTATTCGCGGCTGGACAAAGACCCAGAATTTAGGATTGGCATCTTCATTGTGCTGGCGGTCGCTGTGCTGCTGTTCATCCGGTTTTTGGCTGGAACGGCCGAACTGAACATTGCCGTCGAAGTGCGGCAAGCACTTGGCGTTTTTTGGGGGTTCATGTTTACGGCGATGTCGTTTCTGACCACGGCCGGATTTGAAAGCGCCAACTGGAACGACGCGCAGCAATTGTCGGGCTTGAGCACACCGGGCCTGATTCTGATGGGGCTAGCCCTGGTCGGAGGAGGCGTGGCGACGACTGCGGGTGGGGTAAAGCTGTTGCGGGTTTTTGCGCTCTATCTGAATGGCAAGCGCGAGATTGACCGACTGATCTATCCTTCTTCGGTCAGCGGAGAGGGTGGCGGCAACCGCCGCATTCAAAGCGACGGTGCCTTCATCGCCTGGATCTTCCTGATGATGTTCGCCCTGACGTTGGCCTTGTTCGATTTGTTGCTGGCCGTCATGGGCGTAGGTTTTGAACAGGCCATGCTGCTCAGCGTTGCCGCACTCAGCACCACGGGGCCGTTGATTGAATTGGCAACGGATGTGCCCATACGTCTGATTGATCTTTCCAGCGGGGCCAAGTTGACGGTCTGCGCGGCGATGGTGATCGGGCGGTTGGAAACTCTGGCGATCGTGGCACTGATTACGCCAACGCTGTGGCGCGATTGACCCTGCGTCAGGCACCTGGTGTTACTGCCTGATTTTTCATCTGGAATATCTGTGCGCGGCACTCCATACTCTGCCGGAGGGAGCGCGTTGGTCCGCAGCGCGTAGCAAGAACAATGGCGAGATAACAAAATATGGCTTCGGACAGACAGAATCTGCAGGACGCGTTCCTGAACAATGTACGGAAAGCAAAGGTCCCGGTCACAATATTCCTGATCAACGGTGTGAAATTGCAGGGTGTAATCACCTGGTTCGATAACTTCTGCGTGCTGCTGCGCCGCGACGGACAGTCGCAGTTGGTGTACAAGCATGCGATTTCGACCATCATGCCGTCACAGCCGATCAACCTGTATGAGGGCGAAGACGCCTCTTGATGGAACATGAGAGGGCGCGCACCCGGGCTTGGGTGCTGCATCCCGAAATCAAATCAGATGAACAGCGCCGTGTCCCCGAACCAGCGCTGGAAGAGGCGGTGGCACTAGCTGCCGCTTTGCCCGATCTGGATGTGGTCGGTTCCGAAATAGTGCGCCTACCGCGCGCGCAGGCTGGTTTTCTGTTCGGCAGCGGCAAGATCGAGGAACTGGCCGAACGCGTCCACGACAATGAGATCGAGCTGGTTCTGATCGACGGGCCAGTGACTCCGGTTCAGCAGCGCAATCTGGAAAAGGCGTGGAAGGTCAAAATCCTCGACCGGACCGGTTTGATTCTGGAAATATTCAGCGACCGTGCGCGTACCCGTGAAGGTGTGCTGCAAGTTGAGATGGCCGCGCTTAGCTATCAGCGTACGCGACTGGTTCGGGCCTGGACCCACCTGGAACGTCAGCGCGGTGGCCTTGGGTTTGTGGGTGGTCCCGGTGAAACTCAGATCGAGGCCGACCGGCGTGCCATTGATGAACAACTGGTCCGCCTGCGCCGCCAATTGCAAAAAGTGGTGAAGACCCGCACCTTACACCGCGCAGCGCGCGCGAAGGTTCCATACCCGATTGTTGCACTTGTTGGCTATACAAACGCCGGGAAATCCACGCTGTTCAACAGCCTAACCGGGGCCGAGGTGATGGCAAAAGACATGCTGTTCGCCACGTTGGACCCAACCATGCGACGGGTTGAGCTGCCGGATGGCCCCGAGGTGATCCTGTCCGATACCGTGGGTTTCATCTCGAACCTGCCCACGGAACTGGTTGCGGCCTTCCGCGCCACGCTGGAAGAGGTTCTGGGGGCTGATCTGGTCGTGCATGTCCGCGATATCAGCCACGAAGAAACCGAGGCACAGGCACGGGATGTTGAGGCGATCCTGAACTCTTTGGGTGTTGAGGACAGTCGCCCCCGGTTGGAGGTTTGGAACAAGATCGATCTGCTGAGCCCGGAAGACCGCGAAGCCGCGCTTGCCCGGGCCGAGCGTGATCCGGCGATCTTTGCCATATCGGCCGTAACGGGCGAAGGTGTTGATCCGCTGCTGTCTGAAATCGCCACGATCCTGCAGGGCGCGCGGCATGAGACTATCCTGAAACTGGGCTTTGCCGATGGTGACAAACGCGCGTGGCTCTATCGTCAGGATGTGGTCAGGTCTGAAGATCAGACCGAAGAGGGGTTCGAGATCACGGTGCTCTGGACTGACAAGCAGGCGTCCCGCTTCGCGGCGTTCTAGGTACCGTCTATCTGGCGCTGGTAATCCTCTGCATCGAACCACCCAAGCGACGATAGCACCTTGTTGTCCTTTGAAAGCTCCCACTCTTCCCAGCCGCGTGTAACGACACGGTTGCCGGTCTCGGCGTGATGGCCTTCGAGGGTCCAGACAAAAATGGCATGCCCTCCGGCCCAACGCATCATATCGCAACGCACCTCAAGATCGGGGAATTCTGCATAGAACCCGCGAGCCATTTCGGCGATTGCGGCATGGCCACGCAAGGGCTCACCGCGATTGATGCTGATCTGACCTTCGGGGGCGAAAAAACTGGCGACCAAGTCGGGATCGCCCGAGCTCCAGGCGATCGCATAATCGCGTGCGAGATTGTTTAAGGTGTCTCGAAAGCTGCCCATGCATTTTCCCCCTTCGTGCAATGCGACGGCCAGACGAGTTTAGGCGATAACGAAGGGGTGCGCCACGCGAGGTTCAAAAAGGGGCGGGGATTTGCCGATCAGATCAGCGCGGGTTCAGGACAGTCGCACCAACCGCCGCTGCACGGGCAAGCCCGATATCCAGCGACATAGGGATGTATTCTCCGCGCCGCCATAGTTGGGCCTGATCGTCATAATAGCGGGATAGGAAATGGCCTGACTGGCCAGTTGCGGTGATGAAAACCGAACTATCGGGGTCCGCAAAATCGTAGACGCCACGATAACCTGCGCCATGCACATTCTGGAACGGGTCCGGTCCTTCGCCTGACGTGCGCCCGCGCAGCAGGGTGTTATCGCCGCCGCTGGTGGATTGGCGGATGTTGACGAAAAACCGCAGCACCGGAACCTGGCCCAGCGCAGGGTGGTCCTGGGTGGCCTGATGCGCATCGCCCCAGCGTAAAGATTCGAGTGCGGGGCCATAGCGCTCGGAAATCCAAATGATCGCGTCATCCAGGGCCAGTCGTGCCATGTCGGTGCAGTTTTCAACGGGCGCGCTCTGAACCACGTCGCACCAGACCGAGGCACCGTCGATATCGCGATACACCCGTTCGATAAACAGCGGCTCGACATGCTTGTATTCGGCAGCCAGCGGGCCAAGTTCGTCCGAGATCAGGCGGATTTGCAGCGCGCGCAACCATGCGGCGTAGATCAGGGGTTCCGGCAGATGCTCGTTCATCTCACCGTTCCAGTTGGCCAGCAGATCCAGCGCGATCTGACGCTGCCGTTCGGGCGTGCCATCGGGTGCCGACTCACCGGTAAACCAGAGGTCGGCGCCGATCAGAGGAAGCAGTGATCGCGCTGTAAAGCTAACCGTGTCCAACTGCGCTTCGATAAAACTGTCACGCGTATGTACCTCGCGCGATTGCATCAGGCGTTCCCAGCGATTGACCCGCTGGGTGTCGCCCCACTCGTACGACACATGGCGCGGGAAGGGCCGGTCGATAATCTTGTTGTTGGTGTTACCCAGAACTCCGCCGACCGGGGCCACGAATTCAGGATTGTCTGAATAGGGCAGGCGGCCCTGCCAACGGTTCCGTTCCAGCCAGCCGGGGGTGGGAATGCGGCCTCGGCTTTGATTGTTCAGATCGCGCCGGGGCATTGCGCCGACCAGTTTCATGCCGATCGTGTCTTTATCGACAAGCGACAAGTTTTGCGAAGGGGCAATATAGTCCTCGGCCGCGTCGATGGCGTGTCGAACTGAATCGGCATTCATCAGCGCCAAAGAGGCGCTCATGGATGTATCGCGGGGGCTTAGCGCGCTCCACGACAGAGACGCGACATGGCCCGGTGGTGTGATGGTTTCCAGATCATAATGCGTGCCCGGCAGAACCGGGCCATTCTCGGTCCAGCGCAGGGTCAGGGTAATTGGGGCGGCGTCTTTGATCTCGATAATCGAAGGGCGGGTCTGAAAGCGTTTGTAGCCGTCTGGGGTAAGGTATTCTTCGGGATTGTCGGGGTTCAGTTGTTCGATGTGAACGTCCTGATCGTCCAGATAGGAGGAGGTAAGGCCCCAGCCCAGGCGCTCACTCCGTCCGGCTGAGATTGCCGGTACGCCTGGAATCGTTGCACCGATAACGCCGCCTTTGGCCAGTTCCAGCCGCGCCAGATACCAGATACCCGGGGCGGTGAGGCCCAGATGCGGATCGTTTGCCAGCAACGTGCCACCGCTGGCCGAGCGGGACGGCGCGGCGGTCCACGCGTTTGACGCACCTGCCAGCCCGCGCTGCGGGAAAGGCGACAGCGGCGTGTCGGGCATCGGGGTGCCTTGGGCATAGCGCGGAAGGTCTGGAAACAGATCAGCATACTCGGGCAGCGCGGCAATACCGGGACCGGGGACGTCGGGCAGAATGTCGGCCAGCCGTGCGGGATTATCCAGCATCAGCGATGTGCGTGCGCGCAACACTTCATCAGCAAGATGGCCGGAAAGCTGCAGGCTCATCAGCTTGATAATCGCTACGCTGTCGCCCGGCTGCCATGGGGGAACGGGGGCGTTGAACAGGAACATCTCGGGGGCGCCACGTCCAAGCGCCTGTTCGTTGATCTCGGTAAGCCGGGCGTTGATCCCTGCGGAATAAGCGCGAAGCGCGGCCTTGGTATAGTCGTCCTGAAACTCGACTGAGCGATGGGCGAGTCCGTAAAGATCGAAACGACGCAGTAATTTGTCGATGGCTACCGTGCGCTGGCCGAACACTTCGGACAAGCGGCCCTGTGCGGTCCGACGCAGAATGGTCATCTGCCACAGCCTGTCTTGTGCATGGGCATAGCCCAGACCAAAGAACACGTCCGGGTCGGACTGGCCCAGTATATGCGGCACATTTGCAGTGTCGCGAACGATCTCGACAGGGGCAGTTATTCCTTCAACTTCAAGGGTTTGATTGTATTCAGGCAGGGATTGGCTGGCCAGAAAGTAGACCAACCCCACAGCAGCGATTGCCAGCAGGATCAGGCCTGTCGTAAGTCTCACCAGCCAGCGAAAAACCAGACCCATCTGTCCCCCGAGAATTCTATGCGGTCATTTGCGCCAAGGTTACTGGAACCTCCGCCCGACCGAAAGAGGAATGCCACTGGAATTTGTGGAAATCCGCGAAAACTCGGAGCCCCGCCACAAGATGTAGCGGGGCTCGTCAGAGGGGGGAGGGTGGTATCTTGGGTCTTAGGGGATGATGCGCGTATATTTGGTGCCTTCGACCGTCGCGCCGAACTTCAGACCCGCTTGTCCAAAGACTGCGGCCAGCACGGGTTTGCGCAACTGAGTGGTGTCGGTCGACAAGGATTCTCCGGTCGCGTCGACGACGTATCCGATATCTGCACCGGCCGTCCAACCGCTGGAGCGGCGGAAATCGTTCAAGGCCTCTTCGGTCATAAAGAACAGAACATGCGCATATTGCTGTGCGCCGATCTGCAGGCCCGCAGTACCGGAGATGGCGGAATAATAGTCGACCGTCGCGCCCTGAATACGCAGTGCACCCTGACCATAGGCGCCACCAAAGATAAATCCGGCATCTGTAATCAGTGGCATGACCAACATTCCGTTGGCCTTGTTGGCAATCTCAACGGTGTTGGGATACTTGCTGTACATCTCGTTCAGCGTCGCGTCGACGCGCGCGTCGAGTGTGACTGCGTTGGAGTTGCCAACGCCGTTGCCGCAGGCGGCGGTCAGCGTCAGTCCGGCCATGCCAAAAGCAAAACCGCGACGGCTAAGTCGGGGGGAGTTTGAACTGCTCATGTTTCTCTGTCTCTGTGTATGTGCCTGAAATGTCGGGTGTTCCCGATCTTGTCTGCAAGAATACGCCGATTGCACCGGCCTGTCACGGGAAAGCTGTGCTGCGCACGCAGCAAATCGGCGAAAAATTGCGACAATCTGAGGTGTTAGCCCTGCAGGATGCGCGCGGCTTCGGGTGCAAAATAGGTCAGGATGCCGTCACACCCTGCGCGCTTGAAGGCCAGTAGGCTTTCCAGCATCACCCTTTCGCCGTCGATCCAACCGTTTTGTGCAGCGGCTTGGATCATCGCATATTCGCCAGACACCTGATAGGCATAGGTCGGCGCACCGAAGCTGTCTTTGACCCGTCGGCAGATATCCAAGTATGGCATCCCCGGTTTGATCATGACCATATCTGCACCCTCGGTCAGATCACGCTCGATCAGACGGAGGGCCTCGTCCGAGTTGGCAGGGTCCATCTGATAGGTCTTCTTGTCACCGGTCAGAGCGCCCGATGCCCCAACGGCGTCGCGGAAAGGGCCGTAGAAAGCGCTGGCATATTTGGCGGCATAACTCAGGATCATGACATTGTGGTGACCCGCCGACTCAAGTGCGCTGCGCATGGCGCCGATACGGCCATCCATCATGTCGGACGGGCCGATGATGTCAGCTCCGGCTTCGGCCTGCGCCAGCGTCATGTTCACCAGCGCCTCAACAGTCTGGTCATTCACAATCTCGCCATCGACCACATAGCCGTCATGGCCGTTGATGTTGTAGGGGTCCAGGGCCACATCCGTCATCACCGCGATTTCGGGCGCAGCAGTCTTAATTGCACGAATGGCGCGGTTGGACAGGTTGTCGGGGTTCCAGGCCTCGGCACAATCTTCGGTTTTCAGGCTCGGATCGGTGTACGGGAAAATACATATTGCAGGAATACCAAGGGCTTGCGCTTCAACCGCGGCTTTGGCGATCAGGTCGACCGAGCGTCGCACGACCCCGGGCATCGACGGGACGGGTTCTTCGATGTTTTCACCGTCGCGCACAAAAACAGGCCAAATAAAGTCATTCACGGTCAATGTGTTCTCGCGCACCAGACCCCGGATCGCCTCAGATTGGCGGGCCCGGCGGAAACGGGTCCGGGGATATGGGGCGATGGTCGGTTTCATGGCGCACTCTCCTTGAACAATTGCGCATTGGGTGGCATGAATTCCCGGTGGTCTCAAGGGTAACAATGGACGCATCGCTACGATGACGGTCCCTGCGGACGTTGAACAAAGGGCAGACGCTTGGACATATACTCTTCGATTTTCGAACTCATCGACATGCGGAGTTTTTCGAATCTGTGGTACTGGATCGGTCTGGCCGTTCTTTGGTCATCTGCCAGCCACTGGACGATGGGGGTGCCCTATGATCTGGTGATGCGCGCCCGTCGTGTAGGTGGTCAATCAGAACAAGACCTTCTCGATGTCGCGCGGATCAACTCGAACAGAGTGTTGTACATCGTCGAAACCTCGGGTCTGGTATTGATGGCAATTTGCTGTTTTGTTTTGACAGGCCTTGCAACGTTGGGATTCTTCTACGACGTGGAATTTGCACAGGCCGTATTCCTTCTTCTGCTCCCGATGTGTTTTGTCATGATGATCAGTATTGCGGCAGCGCGTCGATTGCAGACTCAAGAAGCGACCGTAGAAAATGTTTCCAATACGCTGACGCGCAGTCGGACCTTTACTCAGATCATCGGTATGTTCTCGATCTTGATCACTGCGTTCTGGGGAATGTATCAGAACATTTCGATTGGTGTCCTGGGTTAGTAGTCCCTGAAAGGCAAGGTAATGACGGCTCCGAACCACGTAACAGTCGGCGGCGGCCCCGAGGGGTTTGATGCACAGCTTGTGCTGAATGAGATCGCGCGCTCGGGCGGTCCAGTCTGTCATATCGCCCGCGATGACAAACGGATGGAGGCGATGCGGGCAGCGTTGGCATTCTTTGCGCCGGACATGCCCGTATTTGTATTCCCCGGATGGGACTGCTTGCCCTATGATCGGGTGTCGCCCAACGCCGACATTTCTGCTGCCCGCGTGGCAACACTGGCTGCTTTGGTGCATCAGATGCCGCAGCGGTTCGTGCTGCTGACCACGCTCAATGCCGCGACCCAACGGGTACCCGCGCGTGCAGTATTGCGAGAGGCCGCATTCACCGCTCGCGTAGATCAGCGCATCGACGAAGATGCCCTACGCAACTTTCTGGTGCGCATGGGCTTTACCCAAAGCCCCACGGTGATGGAGCCCGGAGACTACGCTATCCGAGGCGGTATCATCGACATCTTCCCACCCGGTGAGAGCGGTCCCGTGCGGCTGGACTTGTTCGGGGATGTTCTGGATGGTGCACGCCGGTTTGATCCTGTCTCGCAGCGAACGACTGAAAAACTTGATGTGGTCGAGCTTGCCCCGGTGTCCGAGGTCATACTGGACGAAGCCGCCATCACCCGATTCCGTCAGAACTATCGCATCGAATTCGGCGCGGCGGGTACGGATGATCCCTTATACGAAGCTGTCAGCGCAGGTCGCAAGCACCAGGGGATTGAGCATTGGCTGCCGTTTTTCCATGAAAAACTGGAAACCCTGTTCGACTATCTTCCGGGGGCCTCAATCTCGCTTGACGATCAAGTCACGCCTGCTCGGCTGGCGCGCTGGGATACGATTGCGGATCAGTATGAGACGCGAAAGCTCGCTTTGGAAAACCGCTCGCGCATGGATACGGTTTATAAACCGACGCCTCCCGGTCTGCTCTATATGGACGATGCTGCATGGGAAGATGCAGTGGGCGATCGTCGCGTTTTGCAGTTCAGCCCGCTGCCGCAGGCGAGTGGTCCGGGCGTGATCGATGCAGGCGGACGGATCGGGCGCAACTTTGCACCCGAACGTCAGCAGGAAAGCATCAGCCTGTTTGGCGCTCTGGCGGCGCATATCACCGAAAAGATGGACAAGGGGCCGGTCCTCATTGCCTCTTACTCCGAAGGCGCTCGTGAACGACTGACCGGCTTGATCGAAGATGAAGGCCTGGCCGAGGCGATCCCGGTGACCGACGGAACCCGGGTTGGAAAGCGCGGCCTGCATCTTGCGGTTTGGGCATTGGAACACGGGTTTGAAGCGCCCAATCTGACCGTGATCTCGGAACAGGACGTTCTGGGCGACCGTCTGATCCGCCAACCCAAGAAACGCCGCAAGGCCGAGAACTTCCTGACTGAAACGCAGTCGCTGTCGCCCGGTGATCTGGTGGTGCATGTTGACCACGGGATCGGGCGGTATCAGGGGATGGAGGTCGTTACGGCTGCGGGGGCCGCGCATGAATGCCTGCTGCTGGAATATGCTGAACAGTCCAAACTCTACCTGCCGGTCGAAAACATCGAACTGCTTTCGAAATATGGCCATGACGAAGGTCTGCTTGATCGCTTGGGTGGTGGCGCTTGGCAGGCCAAGAAGGCCAAGCTGAAAGAGCGCATCCGCGAAATGGCGGACAAGCTGATCCGCATCGCCGCCGAACGAGCCCTGCGGAAAGCTCCTGTCATGGACCCACCGCCGCATGCATGGGAAGAGTTCAGCGCGCGTTTCCCATATCAGGAGACCGACGATCAGTTGCGCGCCATCTCCGAAGTGATGGAGGATATGCATTCCGGCGCGCCGATGGATCGCCTGATCTGTGGGGATGTAGGCTTTGGCAAGACCGAGGTCGCCATGCGCGCAGCCTTTGTCGCCGCGATGTCGGGCGTACAGGTTGCCATTGTGGCACCGACCACGTTGCTCGCGCGGCAACACGCGGCGTCCTTCAAGGAACGCTTCCGGGGTTTCCCACTTGAAGTCCGGCAACTGTCGCGCTTTGTCTCGGCCAAAGAGGCGCAGCAAACCCGCGATGGGTTGGCGCGAGGCACTGTAGATATCGTGATCGGCACCCATGCGTTGCTGGCGAAAGGGATACGGTTCAATAATCTAGGCCTGCTGATCATCGACGAGGAACAGCATTTCGGCGTGGGCCACAAAGAACGGCTGAAACAGCTGCGTTCAGATGTACACGTCCTGACCCTGACAGCGACACCGATCCCACGAACTCTGCAACTGTCCCTGACAGGCGTGCGTGATCTGTCGATCATAGGCACGCCCCCCATCGACCGGCTTGCGATCCGCACCTATGTCAGCGAATTCGACGCGGTAACGATCCGTGAGGCGCTGCTGCGCGAGCATTATCGTGGCGGGCAGAGCTTCTATGTGGTGCCACGCATCTCTGACCTGCCTGAGATCGAGGAATTCCTGAAAGAGCAGTTGCCTGAATTATCCTACGTGGTCGCACACGGGCAGATGGCTGCGGGTGAGCTTGATGACCGGATGAACGCGTTCTACGACGGTAAATACGACGTTCTGCTGGCCACGACGATTGTGGAAAGCGGGCTGGATATTCCAACTGCCAACACGATGGTTGTGCATCGGGCGGATATGTTTGGCCTAGCGCAGCTCTATCAGATCCGGGGGCGGGTGGGGCGCTCAAAAACCCGCGCCTATGCCTATCTGACCACCAAACCGCGCCAGCGCCTGACGGCGACGGCTGAGAAACGGCTGCGGGTTCTGGGCTCGCTGGATACGCTCGGGGCCGGGTTCACACTGGCATCGCAAGATCTCGACATTCGTGGTGCGGGCAACCTGCTGGGTGAGGAACAGTCCGGCCAGATGCGTGATGTGGGCTACGAACTCTACCAATCGATGCTGGAAGAGGCGATTGCCAAGATCAAAGCCGGCGAGATGGAGGGGCTATCGGATGCCGATGACCAATGGGCGCCGCAGATCAATCTGGGTGTCCCGGTTCTGATCCCCGAGGATTATGTGCCCGATCTGGACGTGCGTCTGGGCCTCTACCGCCGCCTGTCGTCACTGTCGACGAAAGTGGAACTGGAAGGATTCGCTGCCGAGTTGATCGACCGCTTCGGCAGCCTGCCGAAAGAGGTGAATACCCTGATGCTTGTCGTGCGCATTAAGGCGATGTGCAAACGTGCCGGGATCGCCAAGCTGGACGGCGGGCCAAAGGGCGCAACGATACAGTTCCACAATGATAAGTTCGCCTCACCCGAGGGGTTGGTCGAGTTCATTCAGAACCAACGCGGGCTGGCCAAGGTCAAGGACAACAAGATCGTTGTGCGGCGCGACTGGAAGAAGGACAGCGACAAGATCAAAGGTGCGTTTGCCATCGCCCGTGATCTGGCCGAAAAGGTCGTGGCTGTGAAGAAAAAGGCGAAAGCCTAGTCCCCTGTCACAAAAGTGCAGAGCTGCCAGTCACCCGCTTCGGATTTTACAAACGCAGCGCGGTAACCGACCATTGATGCCAGAAAATCGCTGAGTAAGTAGCCCGATGTCCCATCGGTCAGTCTGATTTTCTGGTATTCCTCATCAGGTTGATAGTCAGGGACGATCACGATTTCATGACTGATCAGCGCGAGGATGGGCGCGCCACGAGACGGTGCTTGACGCAGTGTGATGCTTTCGCCCGAAACGTAGAAGGCGGTGAAAGGGTCCACTGTAGCGGGAAGAATGATCCGCCAATAGTGCGGCATCCAGAATTCACCCTGATCGTCAAAATATCCCGGTTGGGAAACCGTTTGCTGCAATTGCGACCAGTAAAAATCACGTAGCTCCGCAGCCTCGTCCTTAAATTCTTCACCAAGCGTTTCCGGAGGCACAGTCAAGTTGGTGCGAAACTCTTCCGGTCCACCTGCTGTACCGTGGCTGAGATAGATGTCGGGACAAGCGGCGGCGACAACTGCATCGGTATCGCGTGCCTCGATTTTCGCCAGCAAGTCAGCTCGGAATGCGACCAGTGATGGATTTTGACCTGCCTCGTCGATAGGTGGAAAGGTCTGGCGCTGTGCCAGCGCTGGAGTGGCAAGCAGCAGGCCTGCCACCAAAAGGAATAGCTTCATTCCGCAGCCCTCATAGCGGCTTGGGCACAGAAGCATGACGCGCCGACGGTGCGGTCCGCGCGCGCCAAGGCAAGATCAAGGCGTTGCTTGATTTGGCGGATTTCTACTGTCTCGCCGCGTGCTTTCAGGCAATCATGCAAACCCTTCAAACTCCAGACATTGTCAGGGTGGATCGAGGCGCGGCTGAGCGTGCCACCCAAGCCTAGATCTTCACGATAGACTGCCTCGGCCTCGTTCACATGCCCTTGTTCGAACAACAACGCACCAAGCGCATGGCGTGTTGGTTGCATCCAACCCCATGGCTCGTCATAGGGCAGCGTGTCATCCAACTCGACCGAGCGGCGTAGATGTGCATAGGCAATCTCGTAGTTGCCTTTGCGATACTCGATTTCTCCGCGCAGCATTTCCGCTGCGATCTCCAGAAGGTCGATGACCCGATTGTTGTGCAGGCGGCGGGTCTCGGGCACGCAGGTTTTTGCGGCAAGGAACAACTGCTCTTCGGCCTCGGCTTGCGCCACCTCATCAGTGGCCGCATGGGCGATGGCGCGAGCATAATGTGTTGTTGCTGTCAAAGTGCGATAAAGGTCAGGGTCGTCTGGCAAATTCAGTGCCTTGGCCTCTTCCCAGCGGCCAAAGCGGATCAGGATATGCGGGCCCATGGACATGTAGCTTTCAAAATAATCCGCCATCGGCGGGCTTTCGATCCGAAGCATATCTTCGGGGGTGGTATCCCACAGGCCCTGATTGGCACGCAGGGCTGGTTCCATCTGACCGAGAAACAGAGCGCCATAGATGGTGAAGTGATAGTTGTGCTGACGATAGCCGGTATAAATGTTGAACGCGCCTTCACGCTCATAATATTTCAGATCGGCCTCGGTGGCCTTTTCGTTCCAGTAGGCAACGTTGTGATAGTGGCCGCACAGCACGTCGATATGGGTCGGCATATGCACCAGGTGACCGGCATCGGGTACGAGTGTACGCAGGATGTCTCCGGCCTGCAGCGCCTTTTCTGGCGTCGGCGACATCTCCATCAGGTGCACATATAGGTGAAGTAGACCGGGATGAGACATCGACGCCGGGTTATTGACCATAGCGCTCTCCAAAGCGTCTTGCGCTTCAAGGGTCGCGGCACCCTCGGCCGGTTGGCCCGTTTTCAGGTCCCACATCTGCCACGGGGTGAGGTTCATCAGCGCCTCAACATGGATCGTGCGCAGGTCCAGATCATCAGGCTGTTCGGCAAATGCGGCGCGCATGGCGTCCGCATAGTCATAGTCCCACTGGTGCATGTTTTCGGTGGGCGCGCGCTGAGGGTATCGGGCGGGTAGGGCGCGGATCAACGCTTGCTCAACCGCTGTGCACCCGTCGAGCAGCGACAGCGCCTTCTGTGTTGCATCATAGGCGATGGCCAGTGATTTGGCCCGGCCCTGATCGTCCCGCAATTCCCAAGGCAGGTTATAGTTTGGGCCTGCTGCATAGGCGACGCCCCAATGGGCCATGGCGCAATCCGGGTCAATCTCGGCAGCTTTCTGAAAGCACGTGACCGCTTCGTCGTGGTTATAGCCATACGTCCAGACCAATCCGCGATCGAACCAAAGCTGTGCTTCGGGTGATGCTGTGGTGACGGCACAGGAATACGTGCCCAGATCATAATAGTCGCTCATGGCGCCCCCCCACGATTTGCGGGAAGGTTAACGTGTTTCAGCGGCTCTGCACAGATCAGGCGGGCAGTCTGTTTTCAATCCGGCCCATATGTAGCATCAGGCCAAAGCCAAGGATGCACATCGTTAGCACACCGGTCGTCAGCGGTGTGATCGACCCGTCAAATAACAGCCCAATAGGGGCCGCGATGGCAGCCGCCAGAATTGTGGCGATCGAGCCAATGACCGAGGCAGCCATTCCCGCGATATGACCCATAGGTTCCATGGCAATGGCGTTCAGGTTGCCCATGGTTACACCGGCCATAAAGAAGATCGAGGTCTGCCATGCCACGAACATAGCAAAGGATGCGCCCGGTGATAGCGGTGTCAAGTTCAGGATTATCACAATGCTTGTTATCAGAATTTGCCCGCCCAAGGCCCAGGTCACCATGCGGCGCATGCCAACGCGCACGACCACGGCAGCGTTCAAAAGGCTGGCCGAACCCGAGATCAGCGCCACGAAGGCGAACCAGAAGGGAAAGCTGTCTGCCCGATCATGGATGACGTCAAAAACCGGCTGAACCATCGTTAGCATGGTGAACAGCAACCCCATGCACAGCGTCTGCACCAGGATCGAGAGGCGCACGGTGGGGTGTGCGAACATCTCATGCACTGCCGCAATCATCAGGGGCAGGCGGAAGGGGCGCCGGTTTTCGGGCGCCAAAGATTCAGGCAGGCGCGTGGCCATCCAGATCACGATGATCGTGGCGAATATGATGAAGGACACAAAGATGCCGCGCCAGCCGACCAGTGCAATAACGCCTGCGCCTAGCAGCGGTGCCACGGCGGGGACCAGAGTAAAGATCATCATCGCAATCGAGATGATGCGCGCCATCTCGCGCCCTGAAAACAAGTCACGAATGATCGCCATAGCCACAACGCGCGGCCCGGCCGCCCCGAGGCCCTGCGCGATGCGCGCAGCCAGCACCAGTTCAAGCGATGAGCTGGACCACGCAACAGCGCAGGCAAGTATATAGAGAGCGGCACCACCATAAATCACCGGCTTGCGCCCGACCGCATCGGAAATTGGCCCGGTAAAGAATGTGCCGATCCCCATGCCCAGCACAAAAGAGGTCAGGATCAACTGTGCTTTGTTCAGATCGTAGGGGCTGAGCTCTGCGCCGATCTCGGGCAGGGCTGGCAGCATTGAATCGATCGAAAAGGCTATCGTGGCGAACATCATCGCGATCAACGCAATGAATTCGCCCCGGGACATGCGGTCGGCCATGGGGAACTCCTTCCCGAATGCGCTATCACGGCGTTTCGGGTTGGACTAGATCAGAAATGCACAGAGGTATGTGCTATTCTGCAGGGGAAGCCTCAATCTGAGACATGATCTCGGAGATCACTTTTGCCCACAATTCAGGAGGTTGCGCGCCCGGAACGGCGTGCTGGTTTGCAACGATGTATGTGGGAACCGAATTTACGCCCATTTCGCGTGAATGGCTGTCGCGGTTACGGATATCTTCGCGGTCGGCGTCTGACTGCAGCAGTTTCAGTACGACCGCTGCGTCCATGCCGACGCTGTCCGCGACATCAGCCAACACCTCATGATCACCAATATCACGCGCCTCGACGAAGTAAGCATTAAAGAGTGCATCGACCACGGCATCCTGCTTGCCCTCAATCCCCGCCCAGTGGATCAGGCGGTGGGCATCCAGCGTGTTGGGCGTGCGTTTCATGCCTTCGAAATCGATATTCAAACCTGCGTTTTCGGCATGTTCGACAACGGGAGCGTATGCGCGAATTGCTCCGTCCTTACCGCCGAACTTCCGTTCAAGGTATTCGCGCCGATCCATGCCCTCGTCGGGCATATCGGGGTTCAGCTGAAAGGGGTGCCACTCGATCATAAAGGGGTGGTCTGGCACTTCGGCGAGCGCTTTGTCCAGATGGGTCTTGCCGATATAGCACCAGGGGCAAATCGGATCGGACATGATGTCGAGCTTTACAGTGTGTGTCATTCGGACGTCGCCTTGAAATAGGCCGGCAGGGCGCGGCGCAGAAGTTTGCCGTTGCCTCCGGTGGGCAAGGCGGGCAGATGGACAAAGGCACGCGGCTGTTTGTAGCGCGCCAACTTGTCAGACACATAGGCGTGCAGGTCCGCCGCGTCCAGTTCTTCGGGGCCAGTGTAGAAGGCAACGATGATCGAACTGTCCTGTTTTACCTCAACCGTAGCCGCCCCGACCTGGGTGATCTCGGGATGGGTGGATAAGGCCGCCTCGACTTCGACCGGTGAAACGCGATATCCGCCCGCATTCATCATGTCGTCATCTCGACCCAGATAGGTGATTTGCCCATCAACGGCCATCGCGCCTTGATCACCGGTCAGGAACCAATCTCCCTGCATCCGAGCAGCGGCCTCGTCGGGGGCATTCAGATAGGTTAGCATCAGGCCCGGATCTTCGCGATGTACGGCTATTGTTCCTTCCTGACCTTGTGGCACAGGGCCATCCGGCCCAAGGATGGCAACCCGACGCCCGGGCTGCGGCTGCCCCAACGCTGTGCCGCGTGCCGGGTGGCTTGGGCTGGATGAGATGAAGGTCGAGCATTCGGACATGCCGTAAGCCTCATAAAGCTCGGTGCCGGTGGACTGGACCCATTGTTCATGCAGGTGTCGCGACAGCTTTTCCCCGGCGCAAAGGCCGTGGCGCAGATCGGGATGGCCGGGATGCGCGTCACTTTGCATCATCTTCCGAAAGACCCCCGGTGCGGCTGCAAAGATGGTGGCGCGATGTTGTTTCAACAGGGCAGGCAGATCGCGTATGTCTGTCCCGGGTTCAGGGATCAGAGCCGTTGCACCAATGGCCCAGGGGTCCATCAAGCCGGTGCCCAGCGTGTAGGTCCAATTGAATGCCCCCGCATGGCACAGCCGGTCCGAGGATTTCAGGCCATACCAGCCGTCGACCATCATCTGCCGAGCCCAGATGGCGCGGTGTGCATGCGCAACCGCACGGGGTTTGCCCGAAGTGCCCGAAGTGTAGACCACGTAGGCAAGCCGCTCGGGATCACCCATGGCAAAACTTGCAGGCGGCAATGATCGCATCCGGGCCAGTTCAGGCAGCATGATCTGATCCGGGTGCGGCGCGCAGCCGACCTGAGGATCTCGCAAAATGGCGGCTGGTTTCAGATCGTCGATGATCTTTGCGGTCTCTTGCTCGGTCAGTTGTGATGAGGTGGGCACGGGGACCAGCCCCACGGCGATTGCGCCCAGATAGGCGATCGGAAAATCGACGGTATTGCCCAATCGCATGAGAACAATGTCTTCGGCGCGAAGGCCGCTCTGCAGCAATCCTGAACCGGTGCCCATTATCGCCGAATGCAGATCGCCATAGGTCCAGTCTGTAGCACCATCCGATCTCAGCACTGAAAGCGCGGTCTTCTCAGCTGAACTTTGCGCATGGCGCAGCACATGCGCGGCAAGATTGAACGGGCACGGGCAGGGCGCGGGCGGCCCCTGATCAAAGATCGACAACATGAGAACTGGCTATCGCCGTGCGAGGCGCGTTGCAAGCAGGGCATGCTCGCCCTATAGAAAGACCCATGGCCACCAATGATCATAAATCTATCGTCAGAATTGCCCGCGACAATGGTGTCAACACCGAGTTGGAGCCGGTCGATCTGGGCGCGCGCGTGCGCGAACTGCGTAAAGCCCGCAACTGGACGCTGGAACAGGCGGCGAGTCAGGCGGGTCTGGCCCGGTCGACACTCAGCAAGATCGAAAATGGTCAGATGTCTCCGACCTATGATGCTTTGAAAAAGCTGGCGACCGGATTGGAGATTTCGGTGCCTCAGCTTTTTACGCCGCCACAACGCGATCAGGTGATCGGTCGAATGGCAGTGACCAAGATGGGCGGGGGGGCGGCCCATGCGACCACCACCTACGAACATGAGTTGCTGGCAGAAACGCTGACCAAAAAGCAGATGCTGCCCTATCGCGCCCGTGTACGTGCACGCTCGATGGAAGAATTTGACGGCTGGGTGCGTCACGATGGTGAGGAATTTCTGTATGTCCTGACCGGAGTGGTGCGGTTGTTTACCGAGTTCTATGAGCCGGTCGAAATGCGCCGCGGCGACAGCGCTTATTACGACGGCAGCATGGGGCATAACGTCATTTCGGTCAGTGATGAGGATGCGACGATCCTGTGGGTGACGTCACTTGCTTAGGGCTTGGGCCGCTTCGCGGTTCAATGCTTCGGTGAACAGGAAATCCTCAAGCTCTTCGCGCGCCTCGTTTACGGTCAGGTGGTGACGCTCGGCCAGGTAAGCTTCGAACTGTTTGCGATCTTCGCCAACGCGCGCCATATCCCTATCGCGCAGGTTCGGAAACCTACGTTTTGCACGCGCATATGACGCGTCCCAGTCTTGCGTCAGATCAGCCCAGTTTAGCATCTGCGAGCCTTCCTTAGTTGGTGTTTCAGGATTGCTCTCCCCCAAGTCAGCCTACGGAGCGCCGTGCGTTGCTGCAGACATGACAAAATGTCGCAGCCGGAGTCGGGAGATAAGATGCAAAAAACCCGCTGCGGAGATACCGCAACGGGCCCACGGACCTGCTGTAAAGTGAGTGGCGGCCGGTCCGTTATTCTGCTGGTTCGAATAACCAGTTCAGTATTTTGTGTCCGATAAATACAGCAATTAACTGCATAATTATGAACATCGGAATGTGCGCAGGGTATATCCCCGCAAAGGTATCCGTAAAGCCCCTTGCGATCGTAACGGCCGGATTAGCAAAACTTGTGGAAGACGTATACCAGTAGGCGCCGGTAATATAGAGGCCCACAAGGGCTGGTACCGTGTCCGGCTTGTGCCGAATTCCGCCGAAAATCACAAACAGCAAACCCAAAGTGGCGACAATTTCCGAAAACCACTGATGTGCCCCGGTACGATGCATCGTTTCCGAAGTTTGCAGAATCGGCAGGTCAAACATGTAATGGCTGGCCCAGACCCCCGCGATACCTCCGGCAATCTGAACAAGCATGTAAGGGGTGACCGCACGCCAGGGATGTTCACCGCGCAGCGCAAAGGCCAATGTCACTGCAGGGTTGAAGTGAGCGCCCGAGACAGGGCCGAGCGTAGTGATGATAGCGTAAAGGATGCAGCCGGTCGCAATTGCATTGGCCAGCAACGCCAGCGCGATGTTCCCGTCGGACAAGGTTTGCGCCATGATGCCTGATCCGACAACGCCGATCAGCAGGAAGGCGGTTCCGAGGAATTCGGCAAAGTATTGGCGGGCGCTCACAGCAGGGCTCCTATACGTTTGAGATGGGCCGAGAGTTCAACGCTGTCCATGGTTTCAATGGGCAGCTCCAGAAGTGCTTCGGCGCGGCGCCCAAGAATGTCATATGCGGTCCTAAAGGCGGTTTCCCAGTCTGACTGAGACGCGGCAGCTGGGTCCTCGACACCCCAATGCGCGCGTACAGGGGCGCCGGGCCAGACGGGGCATGTCTCTTCGGCGGCTGAGCCGCAAACCGTGATCACTATGTCCATTTCCGGAGCATCTTCTGCTGCAAACTCATCCCAGCTTTTAGAGCGGGAATCGCGGATGTCATGGCCTTCGGCACCAAGCAGCGTCAAGGATTGCGGATGCACCTTCCCGGTCGGGTTGGAGCCTGCTGAATAGGCGCGTACACGCCCTTCGCCGGTGTGATTGAAGAGCGACTCCAGCAGAATCGACCGAGCCGAGTTGCCGGTGCATAGAACCAGTATGTTCATGGGGGTATCCTTGGATTGATCGAGGACTATTCGGCCATTCGACCGATATCATCCACCTTGTGCTGTAGTGAGATGCGGTCGAGCGTTTCGAACGGGAGGCTTGCAAAGGCGGTGATACGGTTGCGCAGCAATCCGTAGGCCTGCTGGAATGCCAGCTGCTTTTGCGCGTCGGTTCCTTCAACTTTGACCGGATCGGGCAGACCCCAATGCGCGCTTATCGGTTGTCCTGGCCAAGCGGCGCAGGCCTCGTTCGCCGCGTGGTCGCAGACGGTAAAGACAAAATCCATCTTTGGGGCATCAGCAGCGGCAAATTCTTCCAGTGATTTTGAGCGGAGCGAGGTCGTGTCGTAGTCTTTTTGCTTCAAGAGTTCCAAAACGATTGAATTTGGTCCGTCCGATGGTGCCGTTCCTGCCGAATAAGCGCGAAACAAGCCGTTACCTTCATTGTTCAGGATGGCCTCCGCCATGATCGAACGGGCCGAGTTTCCGGTGCAGAGGAAAAGCGCATTCATTACGCGGTCAGGGGACGCCATAACGGGGTCATCCGAGGGTTGCATGCACAAATCAGGACGATTTTGACAGCAACCGCCCAGCAACTCATCAAACAGCCCGCGCACCGCTGGTAAGTTGGCGGCATATTGCAATGATGTCCCGCTGCGCGACTGCTGGATCAGCCCGGCGGATTTCAATGCATTCAGGTAGGTTGACGCAGTATTGGGTTTCAGCGCTAAAGCCTCGGCAATCTGACCCGCAGCTACGGAATCTGGATAGCGACGCATCAACAGCCGGAACAGATCCAGCCGCTTGGGATGTGCGAGTGCGTTCAGCCTGTCATGAATCTCTATTTCCATAATTCATGAAATATGGAAATAGAGAGGATTCGTCAATCCTGAAACCACCAGACCTGTGGCATATATTCTGGCCCATCGCCATAAATTGGCAGAGTGTCGGGTTGTTTCAGCTCTTTGACATGGGCGATACGGCCGACATCAAAGCTCCAGATAGGAATGACATAGCGACCCGCTGTCAGAACACGATCCAGCGCGCGCGTTGCCGCAACAAAATCCTCGTGGCTTTCCGAGGCCAGCATCGCGTCGA
The DNA here is from genome assembly GCF_056537265.1 of Ruegeria sp. CG1. NCBI lineage: Bacteria > Pseudomonadati > Pseudomonadota > Alphaproteobacteria > Rhodobacterales > Roseobacteraceae > Ruegeria > Ruegeria sp. CG1. The sequence continues at coordinate 469,499 of NZ_JBQFRF010000001.1, forward strand.
TCAGCCCGTCCACGGCGGGCGAGGTCAGGCCCATAACATTCCGCGTCCCGGGAGCATTTGCGTTTTCGCTGCCCCAATACAGGCGTTGTTCGTTGCCTGGCGAGAGCGACAGCGCACGACGGAACGGGGTCATGTCAAAATCTTGCGCATCGATGCGTGAAGTATATTGCGCGTCATCTACTTTCTCGACTGTCAACTGGATACCCAGGCGTTCGAGGGCGCGGGCGTAGATTTCCGCGATCACGCCGACATCCTGCACCACATTCAGGCTGCCCTGGCTGATGACCAGATCAATCACAAACGGCTCACCGCTGGCGTTGCGAAGCTGGCCGTCCTGAATTGTCCATCCGGCCTCTTCCAGCAGTTTAAGCGCTTTGCGGATATTGCGACGGTTGCGTTCGGTTCCATCGCTTTGAGGCAATTCATATCCATCCAGCGTGCCCGGTGCCAACTCGGCGGTGTAAGGTTGAAGCAATTCCTCGACACGACCAGTGGCCGGTCCGGGTTGCATCCCCAATTCCGATCCCGAGAAATAGGAGGTGATCCTGGGCTGCGCGCCGCCTGTAATGGTGTCGTTGATGAACTCGAAGTTGAAGGCCAGCGTTAGTGCCTCGCGTACGCGCCAGTCATCGAATGGGGCCTTGCGCGTGTTCATGACAAAGCCGGTCATGCCTGACGGCTTTTGATGGGGAATTTCCGTCTTCACAACATCACCGCGCTGAACCGCTGGGAAGTTGTACTGCGTGTTCCATTTATCCGCGTTGAATTCACGAACGGCCGAAAGCTCGCCAGCTTTGAACGCTTCAAACGCGACTGTGCCGTCTCCGTAGAACTCAACCCGCATGTCATCCAGATTCATCGTGCCCTTGCGGAAGGGGATATCGGCACCCCAATAGTCAGGATTGCGACGCAGGTTCACATAGCGGCCAGCCTCATAGTCATCGATTACGTATGGTCCGGAACCGATGGGTATATCGTGTAGTTGAGCGTCAGCGAACGACTTTCCCTCCCACTGCGCTTTTTGCAGGATCGGGCGCATTCCGGCGATCAGGGCCAGTTCGCGATCCGGTTCGTTAAAAGTGATCCGAACGCTGCGCGGTCCAGTCTTTTCAATGCTATCAATCTTGCCCCACAGCCCGCGATATCGCAGGTGGCCTTCGGTGCCCAGTGTCTCATACGACCAGATCACGTCATCGACAGTGACCGGCGATCCATCCGAGAATTCAGCATTTTCGCGCAGCGTGAATTCGACCCAGGTTCGGTCCGAATCCGTCTCAACTGATTCGGCTAACAACCCGTAAAGAGTGAAAGGTTCGTCCCAGGAGCGGCCCATCAGGCTTTCATGAGTCCAAAATCGCAACTGCCACGGCGCGGTGCCTTTTTGCACAAACGGGTTCAGACTGTTATAGCCGCCGGTATTGCCAAATACGACCTTGCCGCCCTTGGGCGCGTCAGGATTTGCGTAGGGTAGCGACACAAAATCCGGTGGTAGGGCCGGGTCACCATACATAGCTATGCCATGGGCCGATTCTGCTGACGCCATTGAGGCGGCGAAAATACAGGTGATTCCCACAATCGCGGGACGAAGGGGGCGGAGATAATCGGGGCTCATTTTGGAAACAATCCTGCTCTGGCCTTATTTTGTTTGGGATTCACCGTAGCCATGATTTTTCTTATTATCAAACTTTTAGCTTGGACGAGGGCGTGGAATTGCTTATAAAGGTTCTACTGCTCGATAGGTTTCTTGCCTGTATGAAACCTGCCTCAATAACTTAACGCCCGCTTCGTGCGGGCGTTTTTTTTGGCAAAACTCGTGCGGGTGCGCGGATCAGATCATTCCCCGTTTTCTTTGCAGGTGCAGCATGGCACTGTGTTTGAGAAACAAAAACTCATAAGGAGAGTGCCATGAGTCTGTCGGGCAAAACAGCCGTCGTCACGGGGTCGAATTCGGGGATTGGGCTGGGCATCGCGCGTGAGCTGGCGAAGGCCGGGGCGGATGTGGTGCTGAATTCGTTCACCGACCGTGATGAAGATCATGCGCTGGCCACCGAGATTGGCAAAGAGACGGGAACCAACGCGCGCTATATCAAGGCAGATATGTCCAAGGGCGATGAATGCCGTGCACTGATCGAACAGGCAGGTGCTTGTGACATTCTGGTGAACAACGCCGGCATTCAGCATGTGGCTCCGATCGATCAGTTTCCGTCGGACAAATGGGATGCGATCATCGCGATCAACATGAATTCGGTCTTTCATACGATGGCGGCAGCGCTTCCGATGATGCGCGCGGCGGGCTGGGGGCGGATCGTGAATATTGCCTCGGCTCACGGTCTGACGGCCTCGCCCTACAAGGCGGCTTACATCGCGGCAAAGCATGGTGTCGTCGGCATGAGCAAGACCGTGGCGCTGGAGACTGCGCAGGAGCCGATTACCTGCAATGCTATTTGTCCGGGATACGTACTGACTCCATTGGTTGAGGCGCAAATTCCCAACACGATGAAAGAGTACAATATGAGCCGCGAGGATGTGGTGAAGAACATCCTGCTGGAGCGGCAGCCGTCGAAGGAGTTTGCCACGGTCGAGCAGCTGGGCGGAACTACGATCTTCTTGTGCTCGGATGCAGCGGCACAGATCACAGGAACGACGATATCCGTGGATGGGGGATGGACGGCATTGTGAGGGACCATGGGGGCTCTGCCCCCATACCCCCGAGGTATTTCTGGCCAGATGAAGAGGCGGAACCATGAAACGGATCAATCTGGCATTGCAGGGCGGTGGGGCGCATGGCGCGTTTACCTGGGGTGTACTGGATCGATTGCTGGATGAAGAGGATATCGAGGTTGCCGCGATCACTGGGACTTCGGCCGGCGCTTTGAACGGGGCAGCGTTCAAATCAGGGATGGTGCATGCAGGGCGCGAAGGGGCGCGGGCGTGTCTGGATGGGCTTTGGAAACGCATGGGTGCCGTCGGCGATATGCGAATTGCCCATTGGATGCGGGGCATTGAGCCTGCTCATGTTGCACAAGCGTTGGAGTACTCCGTTCCGTTCTCGATGGCCGAAGCATGGTCGCGGCTGGTATCGCCTTACGCCTATGGGCCGTTTTATCGCAATCCGCTCACCCCGGTTGTGGATCGGTTCAACTTTGATGAGATTTGTGCAGACGAAGGGCCCGCGCTGTTTGTCTGCGCCACCTGTGTGCGCAGCGGCAAGATTCGCGTGTTCACAGGCGAGGAGATTTCGACCGATGCGATTCTGGCCTCGGCCTGCTTGCCGAACCTGTTTCAGGCGGTTGAAATCTATGACCCGAAATCCGAGCGGACCGAAGCGTATTGGGATGGCGGCTATACCGGAAACCCGGCGCTTTATCCGTTGTTCGGTGGGGATTTGCCAGATGATGTGGTGATTGTGAACATCAACCCGCTGGAACGCGATGAGGTGCCTAAAACGCCGCAGCAGATTCAGAACCGGATCAATGAGATCAGCTTTAACTCATCGTTGTTTCGCGAGCTGCGTGCGATCAATTTCGTTCAACGGCTTCTGGCCGAAGGCAAGCTGAAGGCTGGTGAGATGAGCCGGGTGCTGGTGCATATGATCGCTGATGACGCCTTGATGAACGACCTTTCAGCGGCCACCAAGATCGTGCCAAACCCGGTTGTGCTGAACCGGCTGAAACAGTCCGGGCGCGATGCGGTGGATCAGTTTCTGAGCGTGCATAAGGACGATCTGGGTCAGCGGAGCACGGTCGATTTGCCCGCAATGTTTGGTTGATTATTCAGGCGGCTGGGTTGGGTCTTTGTCATTCGGGTAAACCAGACCCGCTGAGATCACCAGCTTGGCTGCATCCTCGATGGACATATCCAGCAGGATCACATCCTCTGCGGGGAAAAACAACAGGAACCCGGATGTGGGGTTTGGGGTTGTCGGGACAAACACGCTTAGCAACTCGCCCCCGGTTTCGGCGCGATCGCTCACTTCACCGCGCGCTGTTGTCGAGACGAAGCCGATTGCCCAGATGCCCCGGCGCGGATACTGGATCAGGCAGGCTTTTTCGAAAGACCGCTCGGTCTGGGCGAACACAGTTTCCGAGATTTGCTTGATCCCGGAATAAACCGAACGGACCACGGGCATGCGGTCGACGACACTTTCGGCGAAATGGATCAGCGAACGGCCCAGGATGCCCTTTGCGATCCAGCCGACGATAATCGTGAACAGCAGGAATATGACCACGCCAACGCCGCGCAGGTTGATGCCGACATATTCCGAGGGTTGGAACCGTTGCGGGATCAGTGGCAGGACGGCACTGTCGATCCAGCCAACCACAGACCAGATCAACCAGATGGTCAGCCACACCGGAGCAATGACGACGATACCAGTCAGAAAGGACGCGCGTAGCCGGGAGAACAGGCCGGGGCGTCGGTGGGGTTCTTCGTCAAACGGAGTGTTCATTGCGGTCCTGAGTGGTTTGCGGAATTAGGTAAGCAGTCCGGGCGCTTGGTGCAATAGCTGGGGTCAGTGGGCTGATTCCGTTAGCGCACGCGCGATGACCGCTGCCAGTCGGGCGTTGTTGCGTACCAAAGCGATGTTGGCGGTAAGCGAACGGCCTTCGGTCTGTTCATAGATACGCTGTAGCAGATAAGGTGTGACGCCTTTGCCAGTGATCCGGTGAGTTTCTGCATCGGCCTGTGCGGACGCGATGATCGGGGCCAGCTCCTCGGACGGGATCTGGTCGGCTTGCGGGATCGGGTTAGCGACCAACTGACCACCCGGCAGCCCCAACGCACGCCGTGCTGCGTGGGCTTTTGCTATGTCAGCGGCATCATCCATGCGCAGCGGGGCTGCCAAGGGTGATTTTGCGGACCAGAAGGCTGGGAACTCGTCCTGTCCGTGGGCGATGACGGGGACGCCGAGCGTTTCCAGAACTTCAAGCGTTTTGGCGAGGTCGAGGATGGCTTTGGCCCCGGCCGCGACCACAGTCACCGGGGTCTGCGCGAGCTCGTGCAGGTCAGCGGAGATGTCGAAGGAGGTTTCGGCCCCCTGATGCACCCCACCGATGCCTCCGGTGGCGAAGACCTCAATGCCTGCATAATGTGCGGCGATCATTGTTGCGGCGACGGTGGTGGCCCCGGTGCCGCCTGTAGCGAGGCAGGCGGCCATGTCAGCGCGTGACAGTTTGGCGACGCCTTGCGCCTGACCCAGTGCGCTCAGCTGGTCGGCTTCGAGGCCGACGTGCAAAACTCCGTCAATAACGGCAATCGTTGCTGGAACGGCGCCCGCATCGCGGATGTCTTGTTCAACCTGTGCCGCGACCTCGATGTTCTGGGGGTAGGGCATGCCATGGGTGATGATGGTGCTTTCCAATGCCACGATTGGTTGGCCCGCATCCTTGGCGGCGCGGACCTCTGCGGAATAGTGAATGGTGATCACAGTGGGGTTTCTCCGGAAACATAGGTTGCAGCGGCGCGCAGCGCGCGGCTGAGTGCCGCGTCGCTGTCGGCACCATTCGCCTCGGCGGCGATATGGGCGGCCATGAAAGTGTCACCCGCGCCGGTCACGCGGGTGACCAGAACGGACGGGGGTGTTTGGGTCAAGACAGCATCAGCATCCCCGACGGTGGCCGAGTTGCCGCCATCGGTCACAAGAACCCGCAACGCGCCACGGTCCAGCAGGCCTTTGGCGGCGCTCTCGGAATCGGTGAACTCGCGTTGGCAAAGCAGTCCGGCCTCTTCGAGATTCACATAGAGCGTTGCACGGGCGTGTTTGAGGAAGGGCAGCAGCCGTTCTGCCTTGCCGGGCGACGCCGGGGCGACGCGCAGGTCGGCTTTGGCGAAGGCGGGGCTTTGGGCGATCTCTTCAAGCAAGGTAAGCGTCAGGTTACCGTCCAGCGCGATGGGCCCTTCGAATGGCGTATTTTCATAGCCCAGCGGACCATGCATCAAGGGACGCAGGATTTTGGCTCCGGCAGCTTCAAGCGAATGGGCGTCGGCAATGGCGGCGATCAGCCCGTTGGCCCCTTCGACCGCCATGTAACGGTCGGTCGGCAGGTCTTGCGAGCGATAGATGTGATCGGTGACCATCCCCAAACGCGCGCAGGACCGGACCAATTCGTCGCCTTCGGGATCGCGGCCAATTGCGGTCAGTAGAGTTGGGCTCATTCCGAACCGCACCAGCGTCATGGCGATGTTCATGGCGACGCCACCCGGCAGGCGAGTAATGCGGCCGGGTACATCCGAGCCCTGTCGCATGGCGCTGGCCGAGCGTCCGATCACGTCCCAAAGGACCGAGCCGATGCACAAAATTTCGCTGTTCTTGTTCATGCCTTGTGTCATGCCGCAGCCCCGACGCGGGTGCAAGGGTTAACGCTCGCATCCCTCAGCGCATTGCGGCAATCAGAGAGTTCAGCGCCTCCAACGGGTTATCTTGCGACCAGATTTCCTCTCCGATGCCGAAGAAATCGGTGCAGGGGGTGAGGTCTCGGATCAGATCGGACGTCAGGCCGCCCTCGGCCACGACGGGAACCTCGATCATTTCGGACCACCATTGGAACAGGTCCTTTTCGGCCTGAGTACCATCGCCCAGCGTGGCTGAACCAACCGGGCCAAAGGCCACGTAATCCGCGCCACTTTCACCAGCAGTCATCCCGTCATGACTGGAAGACCCGCAAAAACTGCCGACAATCGCATCCGTGCCCAGCTCCTTGCGGGCTGCCCTGACAGACCGCGCGCCGTCATCCAGATGCACCCCGTCCAGACCCAACCGCTGCGCCAGCAATACATGGTTGGAAATCACGATGGCTACATCGCGCGCATGCGCAACTTCGCGGCAAGCATCGGCGGCGCGCGCGATGGTATCTTCGTCGCTTCCAGCCAAGGCGAGGCGGATACATGCAATTTCAGACCCGTCCAATACGTGGCCCAATTGATCAGGGAATGTACTCAGCGCGATGGTAGGAGGCGTGATCAGGTAAATCTGCGGCTGCTCGGGGGTGTCCATGGCGCGTCCTTCGGGTTTGTCATCTTTCGCGCGGTTTAGCGGATTGCGCGGGGGAAGCAAACTTTTATGCCGGCTACGTACCCTTTTGCGAACAGAAGACGCCGGGCCGACTTGCCCTCGACCCATGCGGCCATTAGAGCAAGCGGAGTTTTTCGGAGTTAGCCATGCCCAGCGATACATCACAGCCGTCTTTTGTTCTGGTGCGCCCTCAGATGGGTGAGAACATCGGTGCTGCCGCGCGGGCGATGTGGAACTTTGGGCTGGATCGGATGCGGATCGTGGCACCGCGCGACGGCTGGCCCAACCCCAAGGCGGTGGCGATGTCCAGCGGGGCCGGGCGGCTTTTGGATGAGGCGCAGTTATTTGACGATCTGGCGGGCGCGCTGGAGGACACCACCTTTGTCTTCGCCACCACAGCGCGGCAACGTGGGTTGACCAAGCCTGTCTATAGCCCGGAGCGCGCAATGCAGCTTGCATCGCAGAAAGTGGCGGCGGGCGAAAAGGTCGCTGTTCTGTTTGGCCCGGAACGGGCAGGGCTTGAGAATGAGGATATCGCCAAGGCCAATGCGATTATCTCGGTGCCAGTGAATCCGGAATATGGGTCGTTGAACCTCGGGCAGTGCGTTCTGCTGACCGCCTACGAATGGATGCGCCAGACCGGGGATGTCGTGCATGAGGCAACTGATCTGGGCAAGGGCGATTGGGCGACCGGGATCGAGGTTGAAAAGTTGGTCGAGCATTATGAGGACCGTCTGGAACAGGCCGGGTTCTTCTATCCGCCGGAAAAAGCTGAAGGAATGAAGGTGAACCTGCGCAATCTGTGGTCGCGGATGCGGATGACACGGGCCGATGTACAGATGCTTCACGGGATCATGCGGCAGATGGTCCGCTGGAAAGACAAAAGCTGAGGCTGGACCTATCTTCCGCCAAACCATAGCTTGCGACGAAAACAGGACATGAGGACAGCATGAGCGGTAAGCGCAGCATCTTCGAAGAGGTCTCGGACAGCGAAAAACAACAGGCCGTCCAACCCGGTATGATCGACCGGGGGCGTGGCGGTGCGCGGGCCGCGATCCGGGTTTGGCTGATGATCCTGTTCGCGCTGGTCGTGATCATGATTGCCGTGGGCGGGCTCACGCGGCTGACCGACAGTGGTCTATCGATCACCGAATGGCGACCTATTACGGGTGCGATCCCGCCGATGAACGCTGCCGACTGGCAAGCCGAATTCGATAAATACAAGCAGATTGACCAGTGGCGCATTCAGAACCAATGGATGGAGCTGGATGATTTCAAAACCATCTATTGGTGGGAATGGGGCCATCGCCAGTTGGGCCGCGTGATAGGATTGGTTTGGGCCGTTGGATTTATCGGTTTCCTTGTGACCCGCAAGATTCCTACAGGATGGGCTGGTAAGCTGCTGATCCCCGGCTTGCTTGGCGGTGTTCAGGGTGCTGTAGGCTGGTGGATGGTCGCCTCGGGCGTCACACAGGGTGAAGGCATGACCGCCGTTGCCAGCTATCGTCTGGCAACGCATCTTGGCTTGGCCTTCGTGATCCTCGGCTTTCTTGCCTGGTACATCTTTGAACTTGGCCGTGACGAACGTGACCTGATGCAGGCCCGCCGCGCGAAAGAGGCTAAGCTTTTCTCGATATCGACCGGACTGCTGCACTTCACCTTCCTGCAAATCCTCATCGGTGCGCTGGTGGCCGGGATCGACGCGGGGAGGTCCTACACTGACTGGCCTCTGATTGGCGGTCAGTTGCTGCCGCCCGATGCGGCCATGCTGGAACCGATGTGGCGTAACTTCTTTGAAAGTCCCGGTCTGGTGCAGTTTATCCACCGTTGCGTCGGCTATCTGCTCTTTATTTTCGCCATCATAGTCTGGCGGCGCGGTGGCAGCAGCGCGCACCCACAGACCCGCTTTGCCTTCAACGCCATGTTCGCGGCTTTGTCACTGCAAGTGGTCGTGGGCATCATCACAGTCGTCTATGCGGCACCTTGGCAGATCGCCATTTTCCACCAGTTCATGGCCGTGGTCGTCTGGACACTGATCCTGCGCGCCCGCTTCCTGACAGCTTACCCTATCGCAACATCTGTGCGCGGAGCATGATCCCATGACAGCATACAATGACCTGATGGCCTTTCAGCGCGAAACCTCGGCCCTGGGCCAGATTGCCGGTAGGCTCGGCTGGGACCAGGAAACGGTGATGCCGCGCGGTGCCGCGCCGCAACGGGCCGAGGAAATGGCAGCGATCGAGGCTGTATTGCATGCTCGCCGCTCTGACCCTCGCGTTGCCGAATGGTTGGAGCAGGCCGCACCGCAAGATGAGGTCGGCAAGGCACAACTGCGTGAGATACGCCGCGCCTATGACCGCGCGGTGAAGGTGCCCGCCGATCTGGCGACGGCGATTGCACGCGTGACATCCGCCGCGCAGGGCACATGGGCCCAGGCGCGAGCGGACGAAGATGTCTCAGCCTTCCTGCCGGTGCTGGAAGAAGTTGTCTCGCTGAAACGGCAAGAAGGTGAAGCGCTGGCACAGGGTGGCGACGTTTATGATGCGATGGTTGAGGATTACGAGCCCTACACAACCGGCGCTCAGATCGCTGCGATCTTTGACGAAATGCGCCCACGTCTGGTGGCTCTTCGCGCCGCCGTTCTGGATCGCCCGGAACCTGTCGCACTGACCGGCAGCTTTGACGAACTGACCCAGATGCGCCTGACGCAGAAACTGGCCACGACATTCGGCTATGACCTCAACAATGGCCGCGTCGACAAAGCGGTGCATCCGTTCAGCTCGGGCAGTGGGCTGGACGTTCGGATCACCACCCGCACCAGCGAGACCGATCCGTTCAACTGCTTTTACTCGACCATTCACGAGGTTGGACACGCCGCCTATGAGCAGGGCATCGACCGCGATTACCTGCTGACCCCGCTGGGACGTGGTGTGTCGATGGGTGTGCATGAAAGCCAAAGCCGGATTTACGAAAACCAGCTGGGCCGCTCGCGCGCCTTTACCGGATGGCTGTTTGACCAGATGAAAGAGGCGTTCGGTGATTTTGGCATCGCCGATGCAGATGCGTTCTATGCCACCGTCAACCGCGTCCACAACGGCTATATCCGGACCGAGGCGGATGAGGTGCAGTACAATCTGCACATCATGCTGCGGTTTGATTTGGAACGCGCACTGATGGCCGGTGACTTGCAGGTCGGCGACCTTGAAGCCGCCTGGAACAACCGCTTCAAAGCAGATTTTGGTTATGCGGTCGACAAGCCCTCGAATGGATGCTTGCAGGACGTACACTGGTCGGTTGGCCTGTTTGGCTATTTCCCGACCTATTCGCTGGGTAATGTCTATGCGGGATGCCTGTATCAAACACTGCGCGCGGCAATTCCCGGACTTGAGGGGCAGTTGGCAGCTGGCGATACTTCCGGGGCGACCGGTTGGCTTCGAGAGCATGTGCAGCAGCATGGAGGACTGTACGCGCCCCGCGAAATCATTCAGCGCGCCAGTGGGGTGGAACCAGGGCCGGAGCCGCTGTTGGCTTATCTGGAGCAGAAGTTCGGGGCGTTGTACGGGCTTTGAGGCGTGTTCGTGGCGCTCCGGCGTTACACTGGTCCTGACGGTACCATTTCGATACGCAAGGCAACAGCGGCGAAGAAAAGGCCGCTTCCTGCCAATACAAATACGTGCCAGATGGTGTTGTGGTAGGGCAGCCAGTCCAGAAGGTAGAATACCACGCCTGCGGTATAGATGAGGCCTCCGGCGATCATCAAAGTAAGGGTAAGGGGTGAAAGTTCGGCCAACATGGATTGTCCGGCCCAAACCGCGGCCCATCCCATCAGAAGATACAGCGCCAGCCCGAACCAGCGGAAGCGGTTCGGGTCGATCATCTTCAGAACAGAGCCCAGCGTCGCAGAAGACCACAGCCCCAGCAAAAGCCCCGGAGGTTGCGAAGCCGAGAGCAGCAGGAACGGCGTATAAGTTCCTGCGATCTTCACGTAGATACCCGAGTGATCAAGGCGGCGCAGAAACTCTGCCCATTCATCATGCTCGATCATGTTGTAGAGCGCCGAGAACGTCAGCATCAAAACCAGAGTTATTCCATAGATCGAGGCGCCCAAAACCGCCGCCGGGTCTGACCGATAGAAGACTGTCATGATGATTAGCATAGGCGCTGCGATCACCGCCGAAGAAACACCCAGCACATGAACAACACCGTCACTTATTCGTTCAGCACGGCTGTAGGCAGGTCGGATATGGGCGAATGACCACATATCGAAATGCTAGGCGCGCCGGGTCTGCTGGGGCAAGCCCAGCCCCGTGCCGTTGGCAGGAACGTGACCCTGAGTAACAAAAACGCCCGCAATACGGGCGTTTTGTTACACTTCTGTAGTGCTTTGTTATTCCTCGGCTTCTTCGTCACCCTGGTCGGCGATCCAAGCCACACTAACGACTTCTTCGCCTTTGCCGGTGTTGAATACCCGCACACCACCCGCGCTGCGGGAGCGGAACGAGATTCCCTCGACCGGCACCCGGATCGATTGGCCTTTCGAGGTAGCCAGCATGATCTGATCGTCGATTTCTACGGGGAAGGAGGCAACCAGCTCGCCACCGCGCATGGCTTTGTCCATCGCCGCCACACCCATGCCACCGCGACCGCGGACAGGGTAGTCGTGACTGGAGCTCAGCTTGCCCGCGCCGCCCGACGTGATGGTCAAGATCAGGTTCTCGGCTGCCGACATCTCGGCATAGCGTTCCTGCGTGATACTGCCAGGCGCGGCTTCGTCCTCGTCCGTTTCGCCGTCATCCGCAATGCCCGCGACTGCGCGGCGCATCTTGAGGTAGGCGGCGCGCTCGTCCGGGTCGGCCTCGAAATGGCGAATTACGGACATCGAGACGACACGGTCGCCATTGCTCAGCCTGATGCCGCGCACACCGGTAGATTCGCGTGAGTTGAAGACACGTACATCAGTGGTCCGGAAGCGGATCGCACGGCCCGAATTGGTGACCAGCATCACGTCTTCATCTTCTGAACAGATGCGAGCGTTTACCAGTTCCACATCCTCGGGCAGTTTCATCGCGATCTTGCCATTGCGGCGGACGTTCGTGAAATCTGACAGACGATTGCGGCGGACGTCACCTGCACTGGTGGCGAAGACGATTTGCAGGTTCTCCCACTCTTCATCCGGCACATCCACGGGCATGATCGCCGCGATCGAGACACCGGTCGGGATCGGAAGAATGTTGACGATCGCCTTACCCTTACCGGTCCGGCTGGATTGCGGCAGACGCCAGGTCTTGAGCTTGTAGACCATGCCTTCGGTGGTGAAGAACAGCAGTTGCGTATGCGTGTTCGCCACGAAGAGATTGGTGACAACATCCTCTTCCTTGGTCTGCATACCCGACAGGCCTTTGCCGCCACGCTTTTGAGCCCGGAAATCGGCCAGAGGGGTGCGTTTGATGTAGCCGCCTGAGGTGACAGTCACGACCATATCTTCGCGTTCGATCAGGTCTTCGTCTTCCATATCACCGGACCAGTCAACGATCTCGGTGCGGCGGTCGACGGCGAACTGCTCGCGCACGCTGCGTAGCTCATCGGCGATGATGCCCATGATGCGCTCACGCGAAGACAGAATATCCAAGTATTCCTTGATCTTGTCGGCCAGTTCTTCCAGTTCGTCCGTGACTTCCTTTACACCCAGTTGGGTCAGACGCTGCAGCCGCAGTTCGAGAATGGCGCGGGCCTGTACCTCGGTCAGGTTATAGGTGCCGTCGTCATTCATCTTGGACAGCGGATCGTCGATCAGGCGTAGATAGCCTTCGATCTCGGATGCAGGCCAGCGGCGGGTCATCAGTTTCTCGCGCGCTTCAGCAGCGTCTGCCGACGAGCGGATCGTGGCAACTACTTCGTCAACATTCGAAACGGCCACGGCCAGACCACACAGGATGTGACTGCGCTCACGCGCCTTACGCAAGTCATAGGCTGTGCGGCGGGCAACAACATCTTCGCGGAAGTCGATGAACGAGGTCAGGAAGCGGCGCAGGGTCAGCTGTTCAGGCCGACCACCGTTCAACGCCAGCATGTTGCAACCAAATGAGGTCTGCATCGGCGAGAAGCGGTAGAGCTGGTTCAGCACCACTTCGGGCGTTGCATCGCGTTTCAGTTCGACCACGACACGCACACCATTGCGGTCGGATTCGTCCTGTACGTGGCTGACGCCTTCGATGCGTTTTTCGCGCACGGCTTCGGCGATCTTTTCGATCATCGAGGCTTTGTTCACCTGATAGGGGATCTCGTCGACAACGATGGCATACCGATCCTTGCGCAGCTCTTCTACGCGGGTCTTGGCGCGGATGATAACGCTGCCACGGCCTTCAAGGTAGGCTTTGCGCGCACCTGAGCGGCCCAGCATCACACCGCCAGTCGGGAAGTCGGGGCCGGGCACATACTCGATCAGTTGTTCTGATGTCAGATCCGGGTCGTCGATCAGCGCCAGCGTGGCATCGACCACTTCGCCTAAGTTATGCGGTGGGATGTTGGTTGCCATACCCACGGCGATACCACCGGCACCATTGACCAGCATGTTCGGGAAACGGGCGGGTAGGACGGTCGGCTCTTTGTCTTTGCCGTCATAGTTGTCCTGAAAATCGACAGTCTCTTTTTCGATATCGGCCAGCAGGGACGCGGCGGGTTTGTCCATCCGTACTTCGGTGTAACGCATCGCCGCCGGGTTATCGCCGTCCATTGAGCCAAAGTTGCCCTGACCATCAAGCAGCGGCAGCGACATCGAGAAATCCTGCGCCATCCGCACCAGCGCGTCATAGATCGCACTATCACCATGCGGGTGATACTTACCCATCACGTCGCCAACCGGACGGGCCGACTTACGATAGGACTTGTCATGAGTGTTCCCGGTCTCATGCATCGCGTAGAGAATACGCCGATGCACCGGTTTCAGCCCATCGCGCAGATCGGGGATCGCACGGCTGACAATGACCGACATCGCATAGTCCAGATAGGACGTGCGCATTTCGGATTCGATGGATACCGTCGGGCCGTCATAAACGGGGCGCTCGGGCGGGGTTTCGTCCATGTTTTCAGGGATTTCTGGCGTATCGCTCACGTAGGCTGCCCGTGTCTTGTTCTTGATCTATATCTTGTGGATACACTTTATCAGACCCGGCATATAAGGTGCAAGCAAGCAACCGTTCCCCGGCCAAATTAGGTCGGTAACACCTGAGTAACATATTGTTATCTAAGTATTAGGACAGTTCCGTGTTACTCTGACTAGACCTTGTAACAAATTTGGAGGTCTGCATGGCGCAAAGTGAAACTGAACTCATGCTTAAGGGGTACGGGCTGACCACGGCGGAATTTTTCTACCACATGCCCGACTATATTCACGTACTGAACACGTTTATTTGGCAGGATTACGACCTTGCTCCGGACCATCCGAAGCTGTTCGAATTCGTAGAATTCTGGCAGAAAGAGATCGAAGGTCCGCTGCACTCGGTCAGGTTCACGCACCGTAAAATGATCGCGCCTGGGGAATGGCGCAACATGGTGGGTGAGTTTCGGGTGAACTGAAACAAGGTTCAATTTATCCACAGCACTTCAAGGCTTGCTTCCAAATGAGGTGAAATGGGCTAAGGTCATGGCCGATCTGACGGTTTAATTCGGATGCATGCGATGCCCAGAATTCTGCTCCTTACCGCTGCGCTTTGTCTAAGTGGCCCTGTTTTCGCCGAAGGGCTGTTAGGAAAGATCAAGAAAGGTGCGGAAAACACAGCAACTGCGATCGGCCAAGGGGCTGAGGCCGTGGGAACGAAGATTGAAAAGGGTGCAGCTGCCGTTGACGAAACCATTGATTCGACAGCGGATTTGCTGAAGAACGAAACCACGCCGGAAGAGACTCGCGCTAAGCTGGACGCAATGGCTGGCGAAATTCTTGATCAGTTATTTGCCGAAGATCCACAGGCGCAGGCGCTTTATGAGTTTAGTGCGGGATATGCGGTGTTCGACTCGCGAAAAGTAACTGTGTTCCCAGTTTCAGCTGGGTATGGGCGCGGTGTGGCGGTTTCAAAGGACACCGGACAACACACATACATGAATATGGGGACCGGGGGCGTCGGCGCCGCCATTGGTATCGGCGGATTTGAAACCAAGTTCGTGATCATGTTCGAAACACCCGCCGATTTGGACAAGTTTATCAACGAAGGTTACGACGCGACCGCAGAAACGGACGCGATGTATGGTGAAGAGCGATCTGGCGATACGCTTCACTTCACCGATGGCCGGTCATTCTTTGTGTTGGGCAAGAAAGGTTGGCGTGTCTCAGCAGGTGCGTCCGGAACCAAATTCTGGAAATCACTGGAGCTGAACTGACTAACCGGAACAACTCGCCCCACCGAGCACACAGAATTTGGCGCAATGTGGATGGTTCAGATGCACGTCGGCCTCGGCTTCGGCGAGCGTTTCGCCGAGTTCAAATTCCGGCGAATAGGGCAGTAGGGTGCAGGCCAACACAGCTGGCCGTTTTGCCCCTTTGCGTTTGACCACCATACGTGAGCTGGCGCACATAACTGCATCGGGGGACTTATTCAGAATACCCCAGCATGCGGTTGTAATCTCTGGAACTTCTACGGTGTCGTCCATCTCGGGGAACAGCACGGTCTGCGCTGGATTATGCGCATCAATGTCAAAGCCGTGCTTGGCAAAGAATGCTGCATACCCCGCGCGGCTTTCAGCGTCGCTATCCCCCCAGACTGAGCGCCCGGCAATTGCCATCCTAAAGCCGTTATCCCGCAACCACTCCATCCCCGTCAGAGTTTTGGCAAAACTGCCTTTGCCGCGTTCTTCGTCATGCAGATCGTGGCGGTAGTGGTCGACGGAGACACGCAGCGTCAGTTTTTCTGCGTAGTCGCGCTGTAATTCCAGCAAACCCTCGCGCATTTTGCGGCGCATCATCGGCCGCATTGCATTGGTCAGGATCAAAACTTCGTACCCGCGCTCTAGCGCGACGCGCGTCATCTCGATCATCTCGGGGTTCATGAAGGGCTCGCCACCTGTAAAGCCTATCTCGCGGATCGGCCATTGGCGCTGTTCGATCTGATCCAGATAGTCGCGGACTTCGTCGGCGGTGATGTAAACCAGAGCATCGTTGGTTGGGCTGCTGGCGATATAGCAGTTTACGCACTCGATGTTGCACAGCGTTCCGGTGTTGAACCAAAGGGTTTCGGGATGAGTCAGCGCGACGGACGCGCGCGTTTGCCCGTCTGCTGTCACTAAACTGTTCTGAAACTTCCCGATATTCGCAGCCTGTAGGGCGTTGTCTTTCATTCCGGCATCCGGTTCTGTGCTTGTGCCAAACCGATTTAACCGTTTGCGCCGGTTTAGTTAAGAGTATCTACCCCTCGCTGACAGAGTTTTGATGTGGGAAGAAAGTTGCTGATTGGTTGCGCTAACATTGGACATGCCCCAAGCGGCAAGGTAAGGAAAAGCCATGGTTTCTCGTGTCATACCTGTTGACCCATTTGATCTGGTCATATTCGGCGGAACCGGCGATCTGGCACAGCGCAAGATCGTTCCGGCCCTGTTTCGGCGTTACTGCGCCGGGCAGTGGCCCGAGGCCACCCGGATCATCGGCGCAGCGCGGGGCGCTCTGACCGTTGATGGCTTTCGCGAGATGGTGGCCGAATCGTTGCGCCAGCACGCACCGAAACGGGCAAAAGATCAGGAGGCTGTGAACGGTTTTCTGCAGCGCGTGGAGTATGTTCCGCTTGACGCATTGTCCGAAGATGGTTGGGCCCAGTTGGCTGAAATGCTGAATGCGGATCGTATCAGGGCCTTCTATTTCTCGGTAGGCCCCCGTTTGTTTGGCCCGCTGGCCGAACAGATCAGGGCGCACAATCTGGCCACCCCGCAAACCCGTATCGTCGTCGAAAAGCCTTTTGGGCACGATCTGGAAAGTGCTCGCGCGTTGAATGCGACACTGGCGGCGCATTTTGACGAAGGGCAAATCTATCGGATCGATCATTATCTGGGTAAGGAAACCGTTCAGAATCTTATGGCCGTTCGGTTCGGCAACATGCTGTTCGAACCGCTTTGGAACAGCCAGTATGTCGATCACATTCAGATCACTGTGGCCGAGACCGTCGGCATTGACGGTCGTGAAGAGTATTACGAGCGCGCTGGCGCCATGCGCGACATGATGCAGAACCATCTGATGCAGCTTTTGTGTCTGATCGCGATGGAACCACCCGCAAAATTTGATCCGGACGCGGTGCGCGATGAGAAACTCAAGGTCATACGCGCGTTGGATTCGGTTGAGCCGCACCATATCGTACGAGGTCAGTTTGCAGGCGGTGCCGATGGCCGGGGGTATCGTGAAGTTGTCGGCAATCAAAGGTCGACGACGGAAAGCTACATCGCATTGCGCGCGCATATCAGCAATTGGCGTTGGGCGGGCACACCGTTCTATCTGCGCACGGGCAAAGAGCTGGTGGCGCGGTCCTCGGTCATCAATGTGATGTTCAAGGATGCTCCGCATTCGATTTTTGGCGAAGAGGCCGGGCGTCATGCGAATGCCCTGTCGATCCGGTTGCAGCCCAATGAAGGCATCACTTTGAAAGTGACAATCAAAGAGCCGGGGCAGGGAGGCATGCGTCTGGTTGACGTTCCGCTGGACATGAGCTTTGCCGAAGCGCTTGGGCCTGAAAACCAGGATCCACCCGACGCTTATGAGCGGCTGGTGATGGATGTCATTCGCGGCAACCAAACCCTGTTCATGCGCGGCGATGAGGTAGAAGCCGCATGGGCCTGGACCGATCCGATTATCGCGGGCTGGGAGGCGCGCGGTGATGTTCCCAAACCCTATGAAAACGGCAGCACCGGCCCGGGCGACGCTGAGTTGCTGATGAAACGAGACCACCGCCGCTGGCAAGGAATAAATCCATGAATATCAAAGAATATGCCGATCGCGACATGCTGGCGATTGATGTCGCGAATGCATTGGCCGGAGACCTTGAGGCCGCATTGCTACATCATGATACTGTCTCGTTGGCCGTTCCGGGCGGAACCACACCGGGGCCGATCTTTGATGGATTGTGCGCTGCGGATCTGGAATGGGATCGTGTGCACATACTGCCGACCGATGAAAGATGCGTGCCGGGTGATCACGAGCGTTCGAACGAGAGGTTGATCCGGGAACGGTTGCTGACCAGTCGCGCATCCATTGCACAATACATGCCGCTCTATGTTGCGGAACATGAGCCTGAGGCGGTTTTGCCCGAGATCGAAAGCCTGATTAACCCGCATCTGCCGCTATCGGTTCTGGTGCTGGGTATGGGTGAGGACATGCATACCGCCTCGCTCTTTCCGGGGATGCAGGGCTTGTCTGCTGCTCTGAACAACAACGCCCCGACACTGGCGGTAGCGCGGACCGATGTGCAGCCCGAAGCGCGTATCACGCTGACGGGTCAGGTTCTGGACGGCGCTCTGTCCAAGCATCTCGTCATATTCGGAGAAACTAAACGGAATGCCCTGGATCGTGCCATGTCACTGCCACCCGAGGAAGCTCCGATCGCGGCCGTGCTCAGCGGCATGACCGTACATTGGGCGGAGTAATCACGATGCAGCTGGATCAATTGAACTCACTCGCAGCCACACAGACGGGCCGTCGGATACTCGATCTGTTTGACGC
Organism: Ruegeria sp. CG1; assembly: GCF_056537265.1. Taxonomy (NCBI): domain Bacteria; kingdom Pseudomonadati; phylum Pseudomonadota; class Alphaproteobacteria; order Rhodobacterales; family Roseobacteraceae; genus Ruegeria; species Ruegeria sp. CG1. Next base: position 488,197 of record NZ_JBQFRF010000001.1, read on the forward strand.
CGATCCAAACCGGGCGCAGGGTTTCTCTGCTTCGACCGGAGATCTGCTGTTTGACTATTCGAAGACACAAATCGACGAAGATATCCGCGCGGCACTGATCCAGCTTTGCGATCAAGTCGAATTGGCAGAGCGTCGGGCCGCGATGTTCTCCGGTGAAAAGATCAACGAAACCGAAGGCCGGGCTGTATTGCATACCGCGCTACGCAATCTCGACGGAGGCCCGGTCGAGGTCGATGGTCAGGATGTAATGCCGGACGTACTGGGCACTTTGCAGCGAATGCGCGTCTTTGCCGAAGAAGTGCGTGGCGGAGCGATCAAAGGGGCAGGGGGCGGCTTTACGGATGTTGTCAATATTGGCATCGGCGGCTCGGACCTTGGGCCGGTGATGGCGACGCATGCCTTGGCACCTTATCACGACGGGCCAAGGCTGCATTATGTCTCAAACGTGGATGGTGCGCATATTGCGGATACGCTGCGCCCGCTTGATCCGACACGGACTCTGGTGATTGTCGCGTCGAAGACCTTTACGACCATCGAGACGATGACCAATGCGCGCACGGCGCGGGCTTGGATGGTCGATGGTGGTGGTGATCCGGCGCGGCAATTCGCAGCGGTCTCCAGCGCTGTTGACAAGACTCAGGCCTTCGGGATTCCCGAGTCGCGGGTGTTTGGCTTCGCGGATTGGGTCGGCGGGCGGTACTCGGTCTGGGGGCCGGTCGGACTGCCGGTAATGATCGCCGTTGGCTCGAACGCGTTTGACGCGTTTCTGCGGGGCGGTCAGGCGATGGATCTGCACTTTCAATCCGCCGAATGGGCAGAAAATCTGCCAGTTATGCTGGCGCTTGTGGGGGTCTGGCATCGTCAGGTGCTTGGGCATGCCAGCCGCGCAGTTCTGCCATATGATCAGCGTCTGCTGCGCCTGCCTGCCTATTTCCAACAACTTGAGATGGAATCGAACGGTAAATCCGTCGCGATGGATGGCAGCGCGCTGACCATGCCTTCAGGACCGGTCGTCTGGGGCGAACCGGGCACCAATGGACAGCACGCCTTTTATCAGTTGATCCATCAGGGCACCGATGTGATCCCCTGCGAATTCATGGTGGCGGCAAACGGGCATGAGCCGGAACTGGCCCATCATCATCGCCTTCTATTGGCCAATTGCTTGGCCCAGTCCGAAGCGCTAATGCGGGGTCGGTCGCTGGATGTTGCACGCGCACGCATGGCCGAAAAAGGCCTGACAGGCGACGAGTTGGAGCGTCAGGCACGCCATCGTGTGTTTTCGGGCGACCGCCCGTCAACCACGCTGATCTATCCGCAGCTTACCCCGTTTGTGCTGGGTCAAATCATTGCGCTTTATGAACACCGTGTGTTTGTCGAAGGCGTGCTGCTTGGAATCAACTCGTTCGATCAGTGGGGTGTTGAGCTGGGCAAGGAACTGGCAACGTCTCTGGGACCGATCGTGGACGGTGAGGTTAGCGCCGAAGGCAAAGATGGCTCGACCTCGGCGCTGGTTGGATACGCATTGCGACATCGCGGTTGACGCGGCACCCTGCCGCACTCTCTTATTGTCAGACAATTGAATTCTTGGCAGGGTTGTTGCCAAGACATAACGGCGCGGCCAAGCGCTGACGATGGGAGGAATGTCCATGCTGGGACAGATGATGACGCAGCCTTTGCTGATTTCGTCGCTGATTGAACATGCTGAACGTTATCACGGGCAGACCGAGATCATCTCGGTCGAGACCGACGGAACCGTCACCGAGACCAACTGGTCCGGGATCGCGCAAAACGCCCGACGGATGGCTTCGGCGTTAGAGAAACTGGGGCTGCAACCGCAGGATCGCGTGGGCACGCTGGCCTGGAATAACCGCCGCCACCTTGAGATCTACTATGCAGTGTCCGGCGCGGGCTTTGTCTGCCACACGATAAACCCGCGTCTGTTTCCCGAACAACTAACCTATATAATCAACCACGCGCAGGACCGGGTCCTGTTCTTCGATGCGACCTTCCTGCCTTTGGTCGCCGCGCTGCAAGAGCATCTGACCGAGGTGCAGTACTATGTGCTGATGGGTGCGCGGGACGAGGCTGCGCTGTCTCAGGTGCCGGGGTTGGTTTTTTATGACGAGCTCATTGAAACCGGTGATACAGACTACGCGTGGCCCAGCTTTGATGAAAACACTGCCTCCAGCCTCTGTTATACTTCGGGTACCACTGGGAACCCCAAAGGCGTTCTCTATTCCCACCGCTCTACAGTTCTGCACAGCTTCGCGTCGAACACGCGCGACGTAATCGGCTATTCCGCCATGGATGTGGTGATGCCGGTGGTGCCAATGTTCCACGTCAACGCTTGGGGCTCGCCCTATGCCAGCGCTATGTCTGGTTCGCGAATGGTGATGCCGGGGCCGGGATTGCATGGCGAGGCATTGGTCAATCTGATCGACACATATGGCGTCACGCTGGCGATGGGCGTACCGACCATTTGGCAAGGTCTGCTGGCCCATGCCGCGACATGCGGGACCAAGTTGAAAAGCCTCAATCGTACTGTAATCGGTGGTGCGGCATGCCCGCCCTCAATGATTGAAACGTTCCGCGAAACTTATGGAGTCGATACCGTCCACGCCTGGGGCATGAGCGAAATGAGCCCGCTGGGCACGACGAACTATCCGATGGCCAAACATCTGGACATGCCCATGGAGGCACAGCACAAGCTGCGCGAAAACCAAGGCCGCCCGCCCTTTGGGGTTGAACTAAAAATCGTCGATGATGATGGCAGAGATCTTCCCCATGACGGTGAAACGCAGGGCGATCTGATGGTGCGCGGCCATTGGGTGCTGGACAGCTACTTCCACATGCAGGATGAGGCCTTGTTGCAAGAAGGCTGGTTCGCGACTGGCGACGTTGCAACACTGGACCCGGATGGGTTCATGACCATCCGCGACCGGTCGAAAGATATCATCAAATCGGGGGGCGAATGGATCAGCTCTGTCGAGTTGGAGAACATCGCGGTCGCACACCCTCAGCTAGCGACGGCTGCCGTTGTGGGCGTGCCGCATCCGAAATGGGACGAACGCCCGCTTTTAGTAGCAGTGAAGGCCGAGGGCGAAGAACCGACCGAGCAGGATTTGTTGGCATTCTTCGACGGCAAAATCGCAAATTGGCAGGTACCCGACAAGGTCGTGTTCGTTGATGCCTTGCCCCTTAACGCGACCGGAAAGGTCCTGAAACGCACGTTGCGCTCGGATTTCAGTGATGCGCTGATGGGATAAGTGCCAGTCTGGGAAGAATGGCTCCGGCGGTAGGGATCGAACCTACGACCAATTGATTAACAGTCAACTGCTCTACCGCTGAGCTACGCCGGAACGGTCCGCGCCGTATAGCAACCTCAAATTGCGGCGTCCAGTGGGGTAGTGGAGTTTTTTCTGCGAAAAAACTTCGCCGTGGCTCACGCAGCTAATTATGAAGAATTTGGTGTGATTTGGCTCCGGCGGTAGGGATCGAACCTACGACCAATTGATTAACAGTCAACTGCTCTACCGCTGAGCTACGCCGGAACTGAGGGGCGTATAACAACCCGTATTTTCGGCGTCCAGAGGGGAAGCGCACGGGCCGCCAATTTTTTCCGATTCACGCGATGCGCTTGAAACGAGACGCAACTGACAGATCCCCCAAGGGCGCTACACGGGATCTGCCGGTCAGATCAACCAGATGGGCGAAGACATTACGCTCGGCCGCGGGAAGCAGCGCGGCGGGGGTTTCGATATAGATTCGTTGGGCAAGCTGTTGGGCCGTTTCAGGGCCATTTTCCAGGGCGTCGAGTATCTGTGATTCTCGCTGCAATCGGTGGTCTATCAGCCAATCCAGGCGTTTGTCAGGACCCGTAATGGGGGCACCATGCCCGGGGTGAAAAACCGACCATTTGCGCGCGCGCAGGCGGCGACAGGCTGCCATGAAATCCGTCAGGTCCCCGTCCGGGGGCGAGACCAGAGAGCTGGCCCAGCCCATGACGTGATCAGCCGTAAAGCAGACATCCCCCCAGGCCAACGCGATATGGTTGCCCAGATGGCCGGGTGTGTGGATCACTTCGAGTTGCCAGCCTTCTGCCGCGACGCGTTCACCGTCTTCAAGCTCGATATCAGGGCGGAAATCGGCATCGATTCCCTCACCACCTCCGGCAAGCCCGTTCTGGGCCAGCTCGGTCATGACTTCGCTGCGTCCAGCTTGCGGACCACCAAAAGCCAGAACCGGAGCGCCGGTGCGGGATGCGAGCGGGGCGGCCAAAGGCGAGTGATCCAGATGGGTGTGCGTAACAAATATGTGGCTGATCCGCTGCCCGGGTTCCAGCGCATCAACGATGGCTTGCAAATGCGCTTCACTCAATGGCCCAGGGTCGATGACAGCAATGTCCTCATCGCCCAGAAGGTAGGTATTCGTACCACGATAAGTCATTGGCGAGGGATTGGGCGCAAGAATGCGCCTTAGCCCCGGGGCAAGCACGGCAACCTGTCCAGGGAGAGGGTTGAAATCGTCGGGGGCTTGCATTCTGACCTCTTCCTCTTGCCCGGGCAGCCCGCTAGGTTTAGCGCATGTCGACCCAATGGCTCAAACCCTATATGCCGCGCAGCCTATATGCGCGTGCCGCACTCATTCTGGTACTGCCGGTCATTGTCGTGCTTTTGGTGGTGGCGATTGCCTTTTTGCAAAAACATCTTGAAGAAGTGACCGCCCAGATGACCCGCACGGCGGCGCGCGAGGTGACACTGGTGCTGGACGTGATGGAGGGTGCGGAAACCCAGCAGCAGGCATTGGCAGCTGCGCGGCAGGACTTGTCGGTCTTGAACATGACCGCCCGTTTTCTGCCGCCGAATGAAGAGCCGAAAAACAGTCCGCGTCGATGGTACGATTTCATTGCCCCGCAGGTGGATGCGGAAATGCGCAGCTTGTTGCCTGAAACCCAGTATGTGGCTCTGCCAAATGGACAGGAAGTGAGTCTTTTTCTGGCAACCAATCTGGGCATGCTTGAGCTAGAGTTTGATCGCCGACGCCTGTCGCCGACTGCACCGCATCAGCTGATTGTGACGATGGTGTTCTTTGCGGCTCTGATGACAACGATCTCGTTTCTCTACATGCGCAATCAGTTGCGCCCGATCACGCGCCTTGCGGACGCGGCGCAGGCCTTTGGTCGCGGGCGGGTCGTGCCTTATTCACCCGGTGGCGCAATCGAGGTACGCGCTGCGGGCAATGCCTTCGTTGACATGCGCGCCCGAATCGAGCGGCAGATTGAGCAGCGCACGTTCATGTTGTCGGGGGTCAGCCACGATCTGCGCACACCTCTGACGCGTCTGAAACTTGGATTAGCTATGTTGCCCGAGGACGAGGCCGCACCGTTGTTGCAAGACGTGGACGAGATGCAATCGCTGCTGGATGCATTCTTGGACTTCTCGCGTGGCGCTGCAGAGAGCGCACCCGAAGAGATTGAACCCGAAAACTGGCTGAGCCAAATCGTTGACGATGCACAGCGCGCGGGCCAGCACGTTGAACTAATCTCGGTCGAGGGGCGTGGAACGGCAATGCTGCGCCCATCGGCCATGCGCAGGGCAGTAGAGAATCTGATTGGAAACGCGAATCGCTATGGTTCACGCGCCGAGGTCAGCCTTTCGATGACGCCAAAGTCACTACGCATTCGGGTTGAAGATGACGGCCCCGGTATCCCGATCGAACAACGCACCGAGGCCGTCAAACCCTTCACGCGACTTGATCCGGCGCGAAACCAGAATCAGGGCACCGGCGTGGGTTTGGGCCTTGCGATTGTTGCCGATATCGCCCGCGTACATGGTGGTATTCTGCGACTGGGCAGCAGCGAAAGGCTGGGCGGATTAAGCGCGGATATCGTGATTGGACGGTGATTTGGTAGGCCCGGAGGGACTCGAACCCCCAACCAAAGCGTTATGAGCGCTCTGCTCTAACCAATTGAGCTACAGGCCCGCCTGAGGGCTTTGCCTATCACGATGGCAGCCCGCGTCAAGCCTGACCGTTGCAACATGGCCCACAATCGAATAACCCGCGCGCAAAGCACTCATGAGGGATTGGCCATGACAGCGGGCAAGAACGGAATCACCTATGCCGACGCAGGTGTAGATATCGATGCAGGCAACGCTCTGGTCGATCGGATCAAGCCTGCGGCCAAGCGCACCAACCGTTCGGGCGTGATGAGCGGGCTAGGCGGATTTGGCGCTCTGTTCGACCTGAAAGCGGCTGGCTATCAAGACCCGGTTCTGGTGGGCGCAACCGATGGTGTGGGCACCAAGCTGCGGATCGCAATTGATACCGGCGTTGTCGATGGCGTGGGAATCGATCTGGTGGCGATGTGCGTCAACGATCTGATCTGCCAAGGTGCTGAGCCGCTGTTTTTCCTGGATTATTTTGCCACCGGTAAGCTGGACACCGATACTGCCGCGCGGATTATCGAAGGAATTGCCGAGGGGTGTGTCCAATCTGGCTGCGCCCTGATTGGTGGTGAAACCGCCGAAATGCCGGGTATGTACCCTGACGGCGATTTCGATCTGGCCGGTTTCTCGGTTGGTGCCATGGAACGCGGGGCCGCATTGCCCGAGGGCGTTGAACAGGGTGATGTCCTGCTGGGGCTGGCTTCGAACGGGGTGCATTCCAACGGCTATTCGCTGGTGCGCAAACTGGTTGAAATGTCCGGGCTGGGCTGGGAGGAAGAGTCGCCTTTCGGTGGCGGAACATTGGGTGAGGCTCTGCTGACCCCCACGCGGCTGTATGTGAAACCAGCGCTGCAGGCGATCCGGGCTGGCGGCGTTCGCGCGCTTGCCCATATAACCGGCGGCGGCCTCACCGAAAATCTGCCGCGCGTATTGCCCGAAGGGCTCGGGGCCGAGATTGATTTGAGTGCTTGGGACTTGCCGCCTGTGTTCAAATGGATGGCCGAGACCGGGGGGATCGCCGAATCCGAGATGTTGAAGACATTCAACTGCGGCATCGGCATGATTGTTGTCTGCGCTGCAGATCAGGCGGATGAGCTTACAACACTGCTTGCAGAGGCAGGCGAATCCGTTGCGCGCATCGGAACGGTCACCGCAGCGTCGGGTATGGCCTATTCAGGCAAACTGCTGTGAGCCACAAGCGCGTCGCGATCCTGATCTCCGGGGGCGGATCGAACATGCTGTCGCTGGTCGACAGCATGAATGGCGATCATCCAGGCCGACCATGTCTGGTATTGTCGAACGACACAAATGCCGGAGGGCTGAAGAAAGCTGCACAGCGCGGAATTCCGACCGCAGCCGTCGACCACAAGCCCTTTGGCAAAGATCGCGCTGCGTTTGAGGCAGAACTGCTTAAACCGCTTATGGCAGCCCGGCCGGATGTTGTCTGTCTGGCCGGTTTCATGCGTGTATTGACGGGTGAATTTGTATCGCGTTTCCAGGGCCGGATGCTGAACATCCACCCATCGCTTTTGCCTAAGTACAAGGGTTTGAACACCCATGCACGCGCAATTGAAGCAGGCGACGCCGAACATGGCTGCACCGTTCACGAAGTTACTGCCGCGTTAGATGACGGGCCGATTCTGGGTCAGGCGCGCGTGGGTGTACGGGTAGGGGACACGCCTGAGGAGCTCGCCGCCCGCGTGTTGACCTGGGAGCACAAACTCTACCCTGCCGTGCTTCGCCGTTATTGTATGGGTAACAAAGACCCAGTTCTTCTGCCCTAACGCGGCGGGGTGATTTACACGCAAAGGTTATTCGTCTTATGGTCGCATATCGCTCGGGACGAGGACGGCACGGGCAGTCACAATAACCAAAAGCAAGAACAGCACCGCGCATGAAAACCCTGACGACGACGCAAGAGCTGGCCGCATTCTGCTCGGCTGCTGCACAATATCCTTATGTCACTGTAGATACCGAATTTCTGCGCGAACGGACCTATTATTCGAAACTCTGTCTGGTGCAGCTTGCGGTGCCATCGGAAGATGAAGACAGCGCCGTTCTGGTTGATCCATTGGCTGACGGCATGTCGCTGGAGCCTTTGTACCAGCTGTTCAGCGACGAAAGCGTGGTCAAGGTTTTCCACGCCGCGCGGCAGGATCTTGAAATTTTTTGGGTCGACGCGGGCGTCTTTCCGACTCCGTTGTTTGATACTCAGGTCGCTGCGATGGTCTGCGGTTTTGGTGAACAGGTTGGCTATGAGACTCTGGTCCGGAAGATTTGCAAGGAAGGGGTCGATAAAACTTCTCGCTTCACCGATTGGTCACGGCGCCCTCTGACGGATGCGCAGAAAACATACGCACTGGCAGATGTAACCCATCTTCGGAAAATCTATGAGCAACTGGCTGCAGAACTTAAGAAGTCGCGCCGGGATCACTGGGTCGCAGAAGAGCTTCGCATACTGACCCGACCCGAGACATATGACATTCGCCCGGAAGAGGCGTGGCGGCGGGTCAAAACGCGGACCAACTCTGCCAAATTTCTGGCCGTGGTTCGAGAGCTGGCGCAGTTCCGTGAGGCCTATGCGCAAGAGAACAATGTGCCACGAAGCCGTGTGTTCAAAGACGATGCGTTGATCGAGATGGCCTCGACCAAGCCCAAGACGCCCTCTGATCTGGGCGGATCGCGCTTGTTGCTGCGCGAAGCGCGCAAAGGGGCGATCGCAGAAGGCATTCTGGAGGCGGTAAAACGGGGCGTAGGTTGCCCGCAAGACCGATTGCCGAAAATTGACAACAGCCGCGACAAGCTGAAGGTCAACCCTGCACTTGCAGATTTGCTGCGCGTTCTTTTGAAATCAAAGACCGAAAGCGCAGGCGTTGCCGCAAAATTGATCGCCTCCAGCGCGGAATTGGATCAGATCGCTGCAGGCGAACGAGAAGTTCCCGCCATGTCTGGTTGGCGGTTCGAGGTTTTTGGCGAGGACGCGCTGAAGCTTTGCGAAGGCAAGATTGCTTTGGCCGCCAAGGGACAGGCCGTGCAGGTTGTCTCGCTTTAACGGCGACGGGATTCCAACGCGTTCTGCTGGCCTTTGACCCGAACTAAACGAATACCTTCCAGTTCTTTCCGGCTTACATTGACGGCCTCTGAAACCATCCGCGACCGTTCGGTGCCCTGCGCAGTGGCGTAGTCCGGGTAATCCACGCGGAAGGTGAATTCCATAACGCCATTTTTGCTGAGTTCTTCAGATCTTACGCGCGCGAGCTGTGCGTTGAACGCACCCTGTCGAATGGCTGTGCCAGCCGCATAGATGATTGCGCCCGTCGAGGTTGGGTCGATCCGCAATTCGTTGATCACGGCGATTGGAACGCTGTTATCCTCGGCGTCCGGACGCTCGAACAGGCCTTTTTTGTCGGCATTTTCGGGAACCAATGCATTGGCGTCATCGGCTGATACTTCGGATGGGCTGGGTGTGCTGCTGCCAAACCAGTTCGATGGATTCGCGCTTGAGTTGCTCCAGTTGCTACAAGCGGACAGAGCCATTGTGAAGATCATCAGAACAGGCAGAGTTTTGTGCATGGACCCAGTACTTTGTGCAACTTTACCTGCATCGGGTTAACGCAAATTCGATCGTTTGAAAAGCCACGCTGGGGACTGGACAGTCGGTAGCGCTGAGCATAGTTCACAATTGTGAATGCGTAACGCAAGGACGGACCCGATATGGCAACGCCAGCCTTCGAAGAGATAGTCGAGGATTTCGAGTTCCTGGAGGACTGGGAAGACCGCTATCGCCATGTGATCGAGCAGGGCAAAGCGATGGAGCCTCTGGATGATGCATTCAAAGTCCCTGCGACCAAGGTGAATGGTTGCGCCAGTCAGGTCTGGCTGCATCCAACCATTGAGGGCGGTCAATTCCGCTTTGACGGTGACAGCGATGCCCTGATTGTTCGGGGCCTGATTGCGGTTCTGCGTAGCCTGTATAACGGCTTGCCGGTGGCCGAGGTGCCCGGTGTTGATGCCGGTGGAGAACTCGCGCGTCTGGGGTTGCAGGATCATTTGTCTGCCCAACGTTCAAACGGGTTACGCGCTATGATAGAACGTATTCGCGAAGTGGCATTGGCCAGCGCCTGACTTTTAGGTGGATTTGCGCGCTGCCCAGTCAGCAAGCGTGGTTTCCAAATCGCCATAGCCGGTTTGCCGACGCTCGAACTCCAGCCCCATCCGATCAGCGCACTCCTGCGCGCGACGGGTCAAGTCGGGATCATCGGTTTGCGCCTGATAAACGAGCTTGGTGTAATTGCCGAAATACATCTCACGCAATTCAGGATGCCGGTCCAGACCCAGCGGTTTCCAGACAAACGCATCAAACTGCCGCGCAAGGAAATCTGTCAGATAAAAAGCGGTGGTTTCATCGTCGCCATGCGCGGCAAAGGCCAAATTGCCCTCGAAGAAAGAATAGCAATGGGGCCCTTGGATCATCTCGACCCCCAGCCGCTCGCATGCTGTCTGTAACAAGCCACCGGTTCCACAATCGGCATAGACAACGTAGATGCGGTCGTATGAGCCCCGATGCTTGGCAACCGCATCCTCGACCGCCTGTGTGATCTTTTCCGGGTGCACATGCAAAATGGCGGGCAGGCAAGTCAGGGCCATGTGATCCCAGCCGTTCCGTTCTTTCAGGTCCAGAATCTCGCGGGCCAGTGCACCGCATGCGATCAGAAGAATCGACTCGGCGCTGTGCGGTGCGACATAGCCTTGACGGGTCAGGCTGTCATCGTCTGGGATCTGTGAGCCGGTCATCTGATCTCTCTGGCTGGTCTTTAGCTATATATGTGCCCGAGGTTCGGACAAAAAAGGCCGCCCCAAAAAGGACGGCCTGTCTCACGATATGATCTCGCACCTTAGCCGGCCAGTTGGTTGTGCTTGCGCGACATGAAGTCCTTGGCCATTTCCACCGCCACGGCTGCGTCGCGGCAATAGCCGTCAGCGCCGATCGCCTTGCCGAACTCTTCGTTCAGCGGAGCGCCGCCAACCAGAACGGTGTACTCATCACGCAGGCCTTGTTCGACCAACGTGTCGATTACGACCTTCATATAAGGCATCGTCGTCGTCAGCAGAGCGGACATGCCCAGAATGTCGGGCTGTTCGTTTTCCAGCGCTTCGAGGTAGTTCTCGACCGGGTTGTTGATGCCGATATCGACAACTTCGAACCCGGCGCCTTCCATCATCATCGCAACAAGGTTCTTGCCGATGTCATGGATGTCACCCTTTACGGTGCCGATCACCATCTTGCCAACGCGCGGAGCACCAGTTTCAGCCAGCAGAGGCTTCAGGATCGCCATACCGCCTTTCATGGCGTTGGCCGCCAGCAGAACCTCAGGCACGAACAGGATGCCGTCGCGGAAGTCATGGCCGACAATTGTCATGCCGCCAACCAGCGCTTTGGTCAGGATGTCATAGGGTTGCCATCCGCGCTCGAGCAGGATGTTCACACCTTCTTCGATCTCTTCCTTCAGGCCGTCATAAAGGTCATCGAACATCTGTTCGACGAGTTCGTCATCATTCAGTTCGGACAGGACGATGTCTTCTTCATCAGACATGGGTATTTCCCTGAGCTGTGCGGGCCTGCGGCCCGTGGTGGCATTTTCTCCGTTTTGGCCATTTCGTCGCAGGTGTACTGTGACGATTGCGACCTAGGTCGTTCTGAGACCGACCTATAGGCCGAATATTCGCACTCAGCGACATCGAATTTTGCAAGATCATCCTGCATTGGTTTCATTAGCCACGGTAAATTCACCTGCAGTCTAATGGGTCGCCTGTTTCGAGCATCTGATGATTTTTGGGAATCGAAACATGAATCTTGCCAGTGAAACTGGTTTTTATTACATCTAGTGATGGGAACAAAAGGAGAACAAATGACTTCTGCCATCAAAAGCCCTGGGCGCGGAGCAACCTCAAACGAAGCAGGTCGATTCGAGAGGTTTACAACCGAGTTGACCGAAGATGGCTGGGATTTGCCAGACGAACTGCCCCCTTTGCGGACCGAAGTTCGGGAAGAAATAGCGCGCAATCTGATTACCTATAACAAGTCGCCGGACCTACCTTTTGACCGATCCATAAACCCATATCGGGGCTGCGAGCATGGATGCGTGTATTGCTTTGCTCGGCCAACGCATGCGTATCTGGGGCTGTCTCCGGGTTTGGACTTCGAAACCCGCCTTGTTGCGCGACCCAATGCGGCTGAGCTATTGCGTCGCGAACTCTCGGCACGTTCTTACAAGGTGGCCACGATTGCACTGGGCACCAACACCGATCCCTATCAACCCATCGAAAAAAACCGCAAGATAACAAGAAGCTGTCTAAAGGTTCTGAGAGATTTTCAACATCCGGTCGGTATTGTGACCAAAGGGACTCTGATCGAGCGTGATCTTGATATTCTGGCACCGATGGCCAGCGATGGTCTTGTCCGGGTTGGCATTTCGCTGACCACATTGGACCGGGATATTTCCCGGCGGATGGAACCACGAGCACCTTCGCCGCAGCGCAGGCTCGGAATGATCCGCAACCTGACCGAGGCTGGCGTGCCTGTGCGCGTTATGACGTCTCCAATCCTGCCCGGATTAACCGATCATGAGCTGGAAAATCTGCTGGAGGCCGGAAAGCAGGCTGGCGCCGATGCTGCAAGCTGGATCATGCTGCGGCTTCCCCGTGAAGTATCCGCGCTCTGGCGCGAGTGGCTGATCGAACATCAGCCGGGCAGGGCTGAGAAGGTGATGGCACGGCTGCGCGAAATGCATGGGGGCAGGGAATATGATCCCCGATGGGGCCACCGCATGCGGGGCGAAGGGACCTATGCCGAGATGATTGCGCAACGGTTCAAGGCCGCAGTCAAACGTCTCGGACTGTCGACAGACATGCCGCCTCTGAACTGTGCGGCGTTTGCACCTCCACCCCAGCCCGGTGATCAACTGGCTTTGTTTTGAAGCCTTGGTTCAGAAACTAATGCCAATACCGGCCGAGAATCCGTTGACGGTATCGCTGCCGTAGTAGCGGACCATAAACCGTGTCGTTGATACCCAAGGCACCCATGTGTCAGACAGATCGACCTCGATCCCACCACCTACGCGGGCCAGCCAGTCGGTGCCCAATACAAGTGACTGATCCCCGATCAGATAGGACAGGGACAGATCGCCCACCCAGCGGACCGGGCGACCGAACATGCGTTTTCCAGTTGGAAAGCGGTAGCGTGACCACAGAACTGCATTTGCGGCAGTTGATTCAACCAACAAGTCCTCGTTGTCTCCGATAGGCCAGTATTCGATATGGGTATAGCGCAGGCTTGCCTCGAATTCCCGGTCGTTGGACAGAGCTTTCTCGTACGAGACCGTCATCGATCCGCCTGCGCCACCAGCCCAGATGCCGCCGCTTTCGAGAAAGTCTCGATCAAGCCCCAGGCGGTTGGCGATGGCTTGCGCACCGACAGATGCGTCGGATTGCGTACGTCCGACCGAGATATGGGCCATCGGGGTCATTTTCCAATACTCGCCGATGTCGAACTGATAGCCGACACCGCCGGTCAGGGCGAGGCTGGTCCATTTCAGCGGAATACGCGTGGTATCTCCGGTGCCGCTGAAGGTCAGAACGGGGTCATAGCGCGCGTAGCCTATATACCCCTCAAGATAGATCGGCACGCCCTCAGCAAGGCGAAACCCGCCGCCCAGCTGGGCGGATTTGAAATCGTAATCGCGATTGTCTGTATTTGACTGCAGCGAGATTGCGCTGGCAGAATCGTCCGGGATGCCTGCTAGCCCTAAGATTGCCAACGACCCGGCGGCGTTTTCCTGCTGCTGCTTCTCAAAAGCACGTTCCAGCACGCTTTGAGCGGATGCCGATTGCGCAAGTAGCAACATAATGAGCAAGAGGATTAAACGCATGAGAACCAAACACTATTCGCCGGACGCGGCAACATTAGGCGGACTAACGCAGTGCGGAAAGATGCATCGAAACAGTCATTTACGTTTGGTTTCGAACGGTCTCATTTTGGTAACGCTACGGAAAAAAAGACCCCGGATAACCGGGGTCTTAACATCGATATTGTGTGTGGATCAGCGGTTTTCGATGTCCACGTAATCGCGGTTGGTCGCGCCCAGATAAAGCTGACGTGGGCGTCCGATCTTATTCTGTGGATCGGCAATCATTTCTTTCCACTGGCTAACCCAGCCAACGGTACGTGACAACGCGAAGATTGGCGTGAACATCGAGGTCGGGAAGCCCATCGCTTCCATCACGATGCCCGAATAAAAGTCGACATTCGGGAACAGTTTCTTTTCGATGAAATACGGATCTTCCAGAGCCTGTTTTTCCAGCGCCTTCGCGACCTGTAGTTTGGGATTGTTTTCTACGCCCAGCAGGTCAAGTACTTCGTCTGCCGATTGCTTCATCACTTTCGCGCGTGGATCGAAGTTCTTGTAGACGCGGTGGCCAAAGCCCATCAGACGGAACGGGTCATCTTTGTCTTTGGCGCGCTCGATAAACTCGGGGATGCGGTCCACGCTGCCGATCTCTTCCAGCATTTCAAGGCAAGCCTGGTTCGCACCACCATGGGCCGGACCCCAGAGACAGGCGATACCGGCCGCGATACAGGCGAACGGGTTTGCACCCGAAGAAGATGCCAGACGCACCGTCGAAGTCGAGGCGTTCTGTTCGTGATCCGCCTGCAGCATGAAGATACGATCCATGGCGCGTGCCAGAATCGGGTTCACCTCGTAATCTTCGGCAGGAACGGCAAAACACATGCGCAGGAAGTTTGACGCATAGTCCAGGTCGTTGCGCGGATACACGAAGGGCTGACCGATATGGTATTTGTAGGCCCAGGCCGCGATGGTCGGCATTTTTGCGATCAAACGGTGCGAAGCTACTTCACGCTGACGCGGGTCCGCGATGTCGGTCGAATCGTGATAGAACGCAGACATGGCACCGACAACACCCACCATGATGGCCATCGGATGCGCATCCCGGCGGAATCCGCGATAGAAATACTGCATCTGCTCGTGCAGCATCGTGTGGCGGGTGATTGTGGTCTCGAAGTTCTCCAGATCCTTTGCCGAAGGCAGCTCGCCATACAGCAGCAGATAGCTGAGTTCGAGGAAATGCGACTTCGAGGCGATCTGTTCGATCGGATAACCGCGATGCAGCAACTCGCCCTTGTCACCGTCGATGAATGTAATGGTGCTGTCACAGCTTGCGGTGGACGTGAAACCCGGATCATAAGTAAAGACGCCAGCCTGACCATAGAGCTTGCGGATATCGATCACATCGGGCCCAGCGGTCGGAGAAAACACCGGCAGATCATAGCTTTCGCCGTGGACAGTCAGTTTGGCTGATTTTTTGCTCTCGGTCATGTTTGTCCCTTCTTCATTCGTGCGCATGCCGGATCGCTGTCCGACAAAGCAGGCAACGACTGCGTTCCGTCGCGCAGTCCGTTCTTAACGGAGCAGCGTTACCCTTATGTGAAATCAGGCCGGGTTCGCTGCATCAGAAAGCCGCGCCAGGGTTTCATCGCGCCCAAGCACAAGCATCATGTCAAATACCGAAGGTGTAACTGCCCGGCCCGCTAGTGCCGCCCGCAGCGGACCAGCCAATTTGCCGAACTTAACCCCATTCGCCTCTGCGAACGAATTCAGGGTCTCCTCCAGTTCGTTCCGGGACCAGCTAGCATTTTGCAGCTGCGGCGTCAATTCTTTCAGTATACCGTCGGATACAGATGCCAGCGCCTTTGCGGCCTTTTCATCTGGCTGGATAGGTCGCGACGTAAGCACAAAATGAGCTTTTTCAATGAGTTCCGGGAACGTGCGTGCGCGGTCCTTGAGGCAATACATCGCACGGACCAAATCACTGGATTGTGTTTCGGAAAGCGGCGGCAAACCAGCTGACTTCAGATATCCCTGAATTTCATGCTGCAGCGCGGCATCTTCCCCGACGGCAATATGTTGTCCACAAAGGTTTTCAAGCTTCTTCACATCAAACCGCGCCGGGCTTTTGCCAATGCCATCCAGATCGAACCACTCTTTAGCTTGGGCATCGGTAAAGAACTCATCATCCCCATGGCTCCAGCCCAGCCGAGCCAGATAGTTGCGCATTCCGGATGCCGGATATCCCATGGCCTGATATTCTTGCGCCCCCAACGCACCGTGACGTTTGCTGAGCTTTTTCCCATCGGGTCCATGGATCAAAGGGATATGCGCCCAGACTGGTACATCCCAACCCATCGCCTCGTAGATCATCATCTGACGGGCGGCGTTGTTGAGGTGATCGTCGCCCCGGATCACATGAGTCACGCCCATATCATGATCGTCAACCACAACGGCCAGCATATAGACCGGAGTCCCATCCGAACGCAGCAGGATCATGTCATCCAACTGATCGTTGCGAATGGTGACATCGCCCTGCACCTGATCGCGGATCACAGTGGCACCGTCTTGCGGAGCCTTGATGCGGATCACGTAAGGTGCGTCGGGATGTGTGGCAGGGTCAGCCTCGCGCCACGGGCTGCGAAACAGGGTCGACTGCCCCTCGGCCCGCGCCTGTTCACGGAATGCAGCGATTTCTTCCTGCGTCGAAAAGCACTTGTATGCCTTGCCGTCGGACAGCAATTGATGCGCGACCTCTGCATGTCGAGGGGCACCCTCGAATTGGCTGACGACCTCACCGTCATGATCAAGCCCTAGCCAGTCCATGCCTTGCAGTATGGCCGCTGTTGCTTCCGGCGTGGAACGTTCCCGATCGGTATCCTCGATCCGCAACAGGAACTGGCCGCCGCGACCCCGCGCATAAAGCCAGTTGAACAGAGCAGTGCGGGCGCCACCGATATGCAGAAATCCGGTGGGAGAGGGGGCAAAACGGGTGACGACCTGATCGGACATGGTGTGGATTAACCTTTTGGTAACCTTAGCGGGCATAGTTTGGCGACTATCTACCCAGCCCGAAGGACGGGGGCAACCATGCGTGTTCTGACACGGGTCGAGACCGCATTGCTGACCCAGCGGGTACACTTGTTTCCGTGGTCCCCGATCTGCCTGGCGGTCGGGATTGGTTGGTATTTCAGCCTCAGGTTCGAACCCGAGGTTGAGCTCTATGTCGGCGTTCTGGCGCTTGCCTTGCTGGCGCTTGCCTCCACCCGTTGGATGGGGGCCGCCGCGTGGTCACCGCTGGCCACTGGCTTAGCCCTGATCGCGATGGGGTTCGCTCTGGCCGGGGCGCGGGCACATATGGTTGCGGAGCCGGTCCTGCAATGGCGTTACTATGGCCCGGTCGAGGGGAGGGTCGTAGCGCTGGACCGCTCTGCGTCGGATGCGCTGAGGGTGACATTGGATCAGGTGCGGATCGGGGACGTTCCTGCTGATCAAAGACCCCGGCGCATCCGGCTGTCTATTCACGGGGAGTCAGTTGCGCTGTCCCCGGGTCAGCGGATTATGACCACAGCACATCTTTCGCCGCCGCAAGGGCCAGTTGAACCCGGAGGTTTTGATTTTCGCCGCCACGCCTGGTTCCAGCAACTTGGCGCTGTTGGATACACTCGGGTTCCGGTCCTGACGTCGGCTGCGGCGCAAGATGGTTTGGACGGAGTGCGTATCACGGCCTTGCGCATGGAGATCTCGGATCGGGTGCGCACGATCCTGCCGGGCGAAGTCGGGGGCTTTGCCGCCGCCGTAACTACCGGTGATCGCAGCGGGATGGGGCAGGCCTCGTTAGAGGCGTTGCGCGCGTCCAACCTGGCTCATCTTCTGGCGATTTCGGGCCTGCACATGGGTTTGCTGACCGGTTTCGTTTTTGTGGCGTGCCGCATGGGGTTCTCAATGGTACCTGTCATCGCGCTTCGCATGCCCGTACGCAAGGTGGCAGCGCTCTGCGCGTTATTCGCGTCGACAATCTACCTGCTTCTGTCTGGTGGGAACGTCGCGACTGAGCGCGCCTTTGTGATGGTCTGCGTTATGCTGGGGGCCGTATTGCTGGACCGGCGCGCGATTTCGTTGCGGGCGGTGGCCGTGGCTGCGCTGATTGTTCTTACCTTTCGTCCAGAAACTCTTTTGAGCCCCGGATTTCAGATGTCTTTTGCAGCCACAACCGCCTTGGTCGCAGGGTTTGGCGCGTTGCGGGGCTATGGCCCAATGCCAGGCCCAAAATGGCTGCGGCTTATGCTGGCCTTGTTGACATCCTCGGCGATCGCGGGGATCGCGACAGCTCCGATCGGGGCGGCGCATTTCAACGCTATTTCACACTACGGGTTGTTGGCAAATCTCGTCTCCGTGCCCGTCATGGGAACGCTGGTCGTTCCAAGTGCGGTGGTCGCCGCCCTTCTTGCACCTTTTGGGCTTGAAGCGATTGCATTGCACGTAATGGGTCTTGGGCTGAGATGGATCCTTACCGTTGCCAATTGGGTCGCGGGACTGGAGGGCGCGCGCGGGTACGTGGTAAGCCCAGACTATTTCGTATTGCCTGTTCTGGCTCTGTCTCTTCTGTGGCTAATGCTGTGGCAAGGGCACGCACGGTGGCTCGGCATCGCCCCGGCGGCATTGGCGATAGCGCTGTGGGGTCAGGGAAGCCGCCCAGACGTGCTGATCGCCGATACCGGCGGGCTGGTCGGAGTGATGACTGAACACGGGCGCGCGCTGAGCAAACCGAAAGGCAGCGGATTTGTCGCGTCGGTTTGGCTGGAAAATGACGGGGACGGGGCAGATCAACCAAAGGCCGCTTTGCGATGGCCAGAGGCACCAGCGGGAATTCAACGTTTTCTTCTGGGAGACAAAGAGCTTGTCCACTTGACTAGCAAGCGGGCTGCGAGCGCCTTTCAGGAATGCAGGAAAGATCAGATCATTGTCGCCCCGGTGTCGTTGACTTTGACCGGTGAATGCAGCGTTTACGATACGGAATTTCTGCGGAAGACAGGCAGTCTTGCGTTATCCAAGGGGCGTTTGTTCGCGAGTTCTGATATCTCAGGCCGCCGCCTATGGTCCCCCAAGCTGCCTCAGTAGCTTCGGATCAAGCCTACCAGGCGGCCCTGAACTTTCACCTTGTCCTCTGGCAGCACGCGGGTCTCATAGGCCGGATTCGCCGCTTCCAGCGCAATGGCCTGACCTCGGCGGAAAAACCGTTTCAGCGTGGCTTCCTGATCTTCCACCAATGCCACCACGATGTCACCGTTGTCAGCGGCCGTTGTTTCGCGGATCACCACGACATCGCCATCGTTGATACCGGCGTCGATCATCGAGTCGCCACGAACCTCAAGCGCATAATGTTCACCACGGCCCGAAACCATCGAGCCCGGTACCGCAACGCGGTGCGACACATGGCTGATCGCTTCGATCGGTACACCGGCAGCAATCCGGCCCATAACAGGCAATTCCATTGCATCAACTGTGATGGGTTCAAAGTTCGCGGGGCGTGGACCTTCAGGGCGATCGCCTTCAATCACACGGGGTTTGAAACCTGTAGTTGGCTCTCCCCCAAGGCTTTCGGGCAGCTTGACAACTTCGATGGCACGGGCTCGATGGGCAAGGCGGCGGATAAAGCCACGTTCTTCCAGCGCGGTGATCAGTCGATGAATCCCGGATTTTGACCGTAGATCCAACGCGGCCTTCATCTCATCAAAACTGGGCGGAACACCGTCCGCTTGCACGCGTTTGTGGATGAATTCCAGCAAATCCAATTGCTTCTTGGTCAGCATTGCTCATACCTCGTCGCTCATGCGTTTTCTTTTGTTCTACGCATGTTCACGTTTTGTGTCAACGGATTTGCTAGATCGGCAGGTAAAGGACCTCATCCCCGGCCTCGCGCGCGGGATCGTGGGGTTGGCGTACCAATAGTGCATTGGCTTGCGCCAAAACACTTAGCAGCGAGCTGTCCTGATCATCACAGGCGCGGATGCCGCCATTGTCCAACACCGCCCGCATATAATGCTCACGCGGGCCATTTTTTCCGAGCGGGGCAGAAAGGCGGGCGCGTTGGAATGGCTGTAGGGCCTGTTCAATCCCCAACATGCGGCGCACCATTGGGATGAGGAACAGGTAACCGCACACCATGGCACTGACCGGGTTTCCGGGTAGACCGACCATCGCAGCATCCCCAAGCCGCCCGGCCATCAGTGGTTTACCCGGTCGCATGCGAATCTTGTAGAACGATTGCTTCAGCCCAAGACCTTCCGAGACATCCGCAACCAGGTCGTACTCGCCAACCGACGCCCCTCCGATGGTCACCACGAGGTCAGCGCCCTGTGCCAAGCCAAAAGCTGTTTCTAATGACGCTAAGGTATCTTGTGCGATAGGAAGTACACGAACTTGTGCGCCAGCATCTTCCAGTAACGCCTTAAGACCAAAGGTATTTGAGGCGATGATCTGATCGGGGCCGGGTGTTTCTCCGGGCATCACCAGTTCGTCACCGGTTGAGATTAGTGCAACCACGGGTTTGCGGGTCACAGGGACCGAAGCGATGTTCATCGCTGCCATTAATGCGACATCTTCGGGTCTGAGCTGGCGCGGGGCCGTGATCTGCGTACCGATGCTGAAATCGATCCCCGCAGGGCGGATATTGGTCTTTTCACCGGGGGCGTCGATTATGGTGATCAGATCACCGCCTCGGTCGACATCTTCCTGTATGACGACGAAATCTGCACCATCCGGCACAGGCGCACCAGTGAATATCCGCACAGCTTGGCCGGGTCCGACGCTTCCAGCAAAGCGACGTCCGGCCGCTGCTTCGCCAACCACTTTGAACATTGCATGCAGTTCGACTTCGGCCGCCTTGACGGCGTACCCATCCATCGATGACGCAGCAAAGGGCGGCTGATCACGCGTTGCTGCAACGTTTTCTGCCAGGATACGACCGGCAGCCTCGGCAAGGGCAACCGTTTCTGCGGGCAGCGGTGAGACCAGATCGAACAGCAGAGCCCGCGCTTCTTCAACCGAGATCATGATGCCTCGTAACGCCCTGATTTTCCGCCGTCTTTCAGTAGAACACGAATGCCGCCGATCTCCATCGATTTGTCCACGGCCTTCGCCATATCGTAAACCGTCAGTGCGGCTGTCGAGACTGCTGTCAGCGCTTCCATCTCTACGCCGGTCTGGCCGGAAGTCTTTACAGTCGCTTCAATCTGAACGCCGGGAAGGTCCGTGTCTAAGCTCAGTTCAATGGCGACTTTGGTCACGGGTAGCGGATGACACAGAGGTATCAGGTCAGGCGTTTTCTTGGCGCCCATTATGCCCGCAAGTCGGGCAACACCAAGAACATCGCCTTTCTTAGCGCGTCCTTCTGAAATGATATCAAAGGTTTCCTTCGCCATCTTGATGTATCCAGATGCAACCGCAACCCGGTCGGTGACAGCCTTGTCGGACACGTCCACCATATGGGCCTCACCTTTGGCATCAAAATGGGTCAGCGGCATCACATCACTCCGGGAATGAGCGGGTTGGCGAGCAGTGCTCGAGTTGCCGAAGCTACATCATCCTGACGCATCAGGCTCTCACCAATAAGGAAACAGCGCGCACCGTAGCGGGCGATATCTGCGAGGTCCGCCGGAGTGCTAAGGCCGCTCTCGCAGACGATCGTGCGATCCGCTGGAACCAGCTTTGACAGATGACGAGTTGTATCAAGAGTCGTCTCGAAGGTCTTGAGATTGCGGTTGTTTATCCCGATCAGCGGGCTTTTCAGCTGCGATGCCCGCTCAAGCTCGTCTGCGTCATGGACTTCGATCAGAACATCCATGCCCCAGTCAAACGCGGTTTGCTCAAGCTCGGCGGCCTGTGCATCGCTGACCGATGCCATGATGATCAGGATGCAATCCGCACCCAATGCACGCGCTTCGACCACCTGATAGGGGTCGTACATGAAGTCCTTCCGCAATGCTGGCAACGAACAGGCCGCGCGCGCTTCGGTCAGAAAGGACTTGTCACCCTGAAAGCTAGGCGTGTCCGTCAGAACCGACAGGCAAGCCGCGCCGCCCTCTTCATAAGCTTTGGCAAGCGCGGGCGGATCGAAATCAGCGCGGATCAGACCTTTGGACGGGCTGGCCTTTTTGACCTCGGCGATCAATCCGTACCCCTTGCGCATAGCCGAATGCAGGGCTTCGGCAAAACCGCGTACCTCGGGTGCGTTCCGTGCCTCAGATTCTAGTGTTTCCAGAGGCTTATGCGCCTTATCCGCAGCGATCTCTTCCAGCTTGTACGCTTTGATTTTGTCCAGAACGGTCTCGGTCATGCGGCTTCCTGTGTAATGCGCGCCAGCGCGGTGATCTTTTCACGGGCCTTGCCGCTATCAATGCTTTCTGTGGCCATCGCAACGCCCTCGCGCAGATCGCTTGCCGCATCTGCAACGACCAGCGCCGCTGCCGAGTTCAGCAACACCGCGTCGCGGTAGGCTGAATGTGCCCCATCCAGCAGGGCGCGGAAGGCGACCGCGTTCTCTTCGGGCGTGCCGCCGATGATATTTTCGAACGGATGCACCGGAAGGCCTGCATCTTCGGGGTGAAGCTCGACCTCTTTGACAACGCCGTCCTCAACCGATGCGACCCAGCTGACCCCGGTGATCGTAAGCTCATCCGTACCGTCTGAGCCGTGGACTAGCCAGGCATGTTCAGCCCCAAGCAGACCCAGAGTTTCGGCCATCGGGCGGATCAGGTCGCGGCTGAACGCACCGGTCAGTTGGCGCTTCACTCCGGCGGGGTTGGTCAGGGGGCCCAGAATGTTGAAAATCGTGCGCGTCCCCAGTTCTTGCCGCGAAGGCATGACATGGGCGATCGCCGGGTGGTGCATTGGGGCCATCATAAAGCCGATACCGACCTCTTTCAGCGCTTTCTCAACGACTTCCGGGCCGACCATTACGTTGATACCTAGCTGCCCAAGAGCATCTGCTGCGCCAGATTTCGAGCTCAGGTTCCGATTACCGTGTTTTGCAACGGTGACTCCGGCGCCAGCCGTCACAAAAGCCGTGGCTGTCGAGATATTGAGTGTTCCTTTGCCGTCGCCCCCCGTGCCAACGATGTCCATCGCGCCAGCGGGAGCTTTCACTGCATTGCATTTCGCGCGCATTACGGCAGCGGCGGCGGCGTATTCCTCGACCGTCTCGCCGCGCGTGCGCATTGCCATCAGCAACCCGCCGATCTGGCTGGGCGTGGCGGCCCCATCAAAGAGGATGCCAAAGGCCTGTTCAGCCTCGGCACGGGTCAAAGGTCGATCGGCCGCAGCACCGATCAGAGGTTTCAGAGCGTCGCTCATGCGGGGACTTTCATTTCGTTCAGGAAGTTCTTAAGCAGGGCGTGACCATGCTCGGACGCGATGGATTCCGGGTGAAACTGGACGCCGTGGATCGGCAGTTCTTTGTGCTGCAGACCCATAATCGTGCCATCCTCAAGCTCGGCCGTGATCTCAAGGCAATCGGGCAGGCTTTCGCGTTCTACGACAAGCGAATGATACCGGGTGGCCTCGAAGGGCGAGGGCAGGCCAGCGAATACACCTTTGCCGGTGTGTTTCATCGTGCCCATTTTCCCGTGCACGATCTCATGACAGCGCACAACCTTGCCGCCAAATGCCTGACCGATGGTTTGATGCCCCAGACAGACCCCCATCAGCGGTGTTTGCGTTTCGGCCACGGCTTCGGTCAAGGCCAGACAGATGCCCGCCTGATCGGGATCACAAGGGCCGGGGCTGAGCAGAATACCAGCCGGGTTCATCGCCATTGCTTCTTGCACATCCAGCGCGTCATTCCGGCGCACGACCATCTCGGCCCCGAGCTCACCCAGATAATGAACGAGGTTGTAGGTAAACGAGTCATAGTTGTCGATCAGCAGCAGCATTTGGGCACTTATCTTCCTATGGGCATTTCGGGCTGGCGATGCAGTCCCTGAGCGCGGTATAATGTCGGGACATACATGCTCAGGCTTGTGCGGCAGCGTCAAGAGGACATACCCAACTTGACACCGTACAGGTGAGCGTCGCGGAAGATGGCGTCTGGGCAGATGAGGCACGAAACAACGCGAGAGGCGAGATTTCGATGAGCGGATTTTACGGTGGAGCGATCGCCGGGGCGGTCTCGGTATTGGCACTGGGCGCGGTTCTTTCGCTGACAACTCCTTTGTCACGTAAACCAGATGTGACGGCAACAGCGCCCGAAGTGGCTGATACTCCGCAGCCCCTGGAGGCTGCGAAAGTTGAGGAAAGCAATGCCGATGCTGATCTGGTTGAGTTGCCACCATCCGGCCCTGAAACCCCCGATCTATCATCAGATTCGCTGGATGGCTTGGCAGGTATCGAGCTTGAGCCCGGTGCCCGTCCTGAGGCGGGTGGAGCACCGACCGTAGCCGAGGCACCTGCAGCGATCTCATCTTCTGACGTGACCGTTCAAACCGAAGCGCCCGCGGCACCGCCAAATCCACTTGCCGAACCGACCTCGCCACAACAGGAAGCCGAACCGGCAGCGCTCGCGGACGCTCCAGCAGCGCCTGCGCCCGAGGAAGCCCCGGAACCGCAGGTTGCGGAAGAAACGCCCAAGGAGGTCCCTCAGGTCGCAGCCCTGCAGCCTGAGACCGTCGAAGTGCCGGATGCCGCGCCAGAGGCTGAGGAAGCGGAACCCGTACCTGATGAAAATCCAATCGCGGTTGAGGGTGAAGAAGATACCCGCCCTGTACGTCAGCCGCGCGTATTGACCCTGCCGCAAATTGGCGGAGAGGGGGTTACAGGTTCCGGTTCGTTGATCGGCAAGCGTGTCGTGCCCCTAACCGAGAGGGATGACCCGCCCGTCGAACAAGCCGTGATTACTCCAGAAGTGGTGGCCAAGCCCATCGAAGCACATGCTGCCACCTTCGAAAACCCAGAATCCAAGCCATTGATGTCGATCATTCTGATCGATGATGAAGGGGCTTTTGGGGCCGAGGCGTTGCAGGATTTCCCATACCCGCTAAGTTTTGCCGTCAGCCCGTCTGACCCGAATGCAGCGGAAAAAATGGCCCGTCATCGCGAGGCTGGATTTGAAGTATTGGCCTTGGTTGACATGCACGAAGCCGCCAGTGCTCAGGACGCTGAGGTGTCGTTGTCGGTGTGGTTGGATCAATTGCCTCAAACCGTTGGCATTCTGGAAGGTGTCGGAAGCGGCATTCAGGGCAACCGAAAGCTGGCTGATCAGGTTGCGGCGATTGCTGGAGATACCGGGCGCGGGCTGGTGACGCAGGACAATGGTCTAAACACTGCGCAAAAGCTTGCAGCGCGCAACGGCATTCCATCCAGCGTAGTGTTCCGCGATTTCGATGGTGCCAAACAGGACCCCAAGATCATGCGGCGTTTTCTGGATCAGGCAGCCTTCCGCGCCGGACAGGAAGGTGCCGTGGTGATGCTGGGTCGTCTGCGTCCCGAGACGATCTCGGCTCTGTTGCTGTGGGGGCTTGAGGATCGCGGCAGCCGCGTGGCGATGGCCCCAATTTCTGCCGTGATGATGAAAGAAATCCAGCAGGGCGTTGCCGGATCGCTGACGGACGGGTGACGGCAGCGACCATCCGCCACCCCACTAGCTGTTTCCGCTGCCTGTAAACCGCGCCGCATCCGCAGCCGCGCCGCGAATGGCGTTCGATTTATGGACGGTCTCCATGTATTCCGCTTCTGGGTCGCTGTCATAGACAACGCCGCCTCCAGCTTGGATATACAGTTTGTGGTCTTTCACAATGGCCGTCCGCAGCGCGATGCACATATCCATGTCGCCGCCTGCGCTGAAATACCCGACACCGCCACCGTAGATGCCGCGCTTTTCAGGCTCCAACTCGTCGATGATTTCCATCGCGCGCACTTTGGGCGCGCCTGATACCGTGCCTGCAGGCATCCCGGCAAAGAACGCGTCCAGTGCATCCTTGTCTTCGGCCAGTTCGCCGACCACGTTTGATACGATGTGCATCACGTGGCTGTAGCGCTCGATGATGAACTCTTCGGTAGGACGCACGGTTCCAATCTTGGAAACACGTCCGGTGTCATTTCGTCCCAGATCCAGCAACATGAGGTGCTCGGCCAGTTCTTTCTTGTCGGCCAGCAGGTCGATTTCGTTGACCTTGTCTTCTTCGGGCGTCGCGCCACGCGGGCGGGTACCCGCGATTGGGCGGATCGTGACCTCATTGCCGAAGACACGCACCAGGATTTCTGGGCTTGCGCCTACGACCTGAAAGCCGCCGAAGTTGAAATAGAACATGAATGGCGATGGGTTGGTACGCCGCAGCGAGCGGTAGAGGGCAAATGGCGGTTGTGGAAAATCCTGTGTCCAGCGTTGGGCCGGGACGACCTGAAAGATATCACCTGCACGGATATATTCCTTGGCCTTTTCAACGGCTTCCATATAGCCCGATTTGGTGAAGTTAGAGACAGGAGCCCCAACTTCGATTGCGTCACCTAGATCGCGCGTCTCAGCCGGCATGGCACGCTCAAGATCACGCACGGCATCCATCACACGCTCGGCGGCCTGCGCATAGGCGGCTTTGGCGCTTTGGCCCTCGCTGGCCCATGCGGGCGACACGACGGTAACCTCGCCTTTGACGCCGTCCAACACAGCAATGACCGAGGGGCGCAGCATGATCGCATCGGGCAGGCCCAACGGGTCAGGGTTCACATCCGGCAGGTATTCCACCAACCGGACCATGTCATAGCCCAGATAGCCAAACAGGCCAGCGGCGGCCTGCGGCAGGTCATCGGGAAGCGCGATGCGGCTTTCAGCCAACAAGGCGCGCAAGTTGTCCATCGGTTTGCCATCCTGTGGCTCGAACGCCTCGGCATCGAAGCGGGCTGATCGGTTCAAGGCCGATGTCTCGCCCTGACAGCGCCAAATCAGATCGGGCTTCATTCCGATGATCGAATAGCGCCCTCGCACTTCACCCCCGGTTACCGACTCGAGCATGAAGGCGTCTTTCTGAGCGCCTGTCAGTTTCAGCATCAGTGAAACCGGCGTATCCAGATCAGCGGCGAGGCGGGTATAGACGACCTGATTTTCGCCCGCATCATAAGCGCGCGCGAAACTTTCGAAATCCGGGGTCAGGGCCATGTTCTGTCTCTTTTAGTAACTGGCCCGTACCGCGTTCAGCGCTTGCTGATCCAGCACAGGGCGTGCGCGTGTCTGGGCATTGCGCACATAGATGTCAAAGATGTTCTGCGCCAGCGCCTGGCTCAATTGCGCAGCCAGTGCATCCTGCATCTGGCGTTGCTCATCGGTTTCCGCCGGAGGTAGCTCTTCATCCAGACGCACGATCAGGGCGTTACCGTTTCCGGGAATGACACGCAGCTCACCAGGGTCCATTTCAAACACCTGAGTCATGAAGTCCACGGGAACATCTTCGAGGAATGCGGTACGTGTCAGCGCATTTTCGACGCGGAAGGGCAGGCCAGTGGCGGTAAAGTCGCCATCTGTTGCCAGCTGGGTCAGAACCGTGTTGCCCTGGTTTTGCAGCGCTTTCGCAGTTTCTACCTGCAGCCATGCCTCGGCGACACGGTCACGGGCGCTTTCCAGAGGTTCCGGGCGCGGCTCTAGCACTTCATTCAAGCGCAGCGCAAAGATCGAACCATCTTCAAGGAACGCGACCTCTGGGAAATCACCTTCTTGCACAGCCTCAGCCACTGCGCGGAAGCCGTCATACGCGGCGACGCCATCGTCGCTTTGCTGGGTCCAGTCGATCTGACCCAGTTCCATCTCGGTCTCACCGGCCAGTTCTTCCAGTGTTGCGCCGCCTGCAAGCAGGTCGTTGATGTCTTCGGCCTGTGCTTCGATCTGACGGCGCGCTCGGTCGGCGGCGAGTTCTGCACGAAGTTCGGGTTCGGCGTCTTCGAAACTGACATTGTTCTCGGCCAGCGATCCATTGATCCGGAACAGGGCAGGGCCGAAAACCGTAGGAAGCGGGCCGACCACATCGTCGATCTCGGCGGCAAACACGGCGTCGGCTGCATCGCCCAGATCTTCACGTGTGACATCGCCCAGATCAACATCGCTCAGCTCAAGCTGACGTTCGCGGACCAACTGTTCGAAATCGGCCCCGCCAACTTCAAGCTGTGCCAGCGCCTCGGTTGCGGATTCTTCGCTGGGATAGGGCAGACGCTCGACCAAGCGGCGCTCGGGTTGGAAAAATTCGTCAGCGCGTTGGTCGTATAGACGGCGCAGAGAATCTTCGTCCACTTCGATCGTGTCGAGCAGCATGTCGGGCGACAGAATGGCGTAGGTCAGTTGCTTGGTGCGGGGCAGGGTGAACTGATCGGTATTCTCATCGTAATATGTCTGAATCTGCGCGTCTGTGGGTTGGGCCACGGGCGTTTCGAGAAGGTCGGCTGACAGGGTCGCCACGGTAAAGCTGCGGCGGGCCAGCACATAGTTCGACAAAGCCTCGGTCAGCGTACGGGGCATTTCAACACCGCTCATGACCGCACCCTGAACGATGGTGCGTGAAGATTCTTTGCGCAGATCCGATTCGAATTCGGAATCGGTCATTCCGACCTGTTCCAGCTGAAAGCGATAGGCTTCGCGGTCGAATGTACCGTTTACACCTTGGAACGCCGGTATCTGTACAATCTCGTCCTGCAGGTTCTCGTCACCGATCGAAATGCCAAGCTGTCCGACCTCGTTATCGATTGCGGCCAGCGCGATCAGGCGCGAAAGGGCAAGTTGATCAAGGCCAAGATCATGTGCCTGCGAAATCTGCATTGCCTGACCGGTTTGCGCTTCGACGGCCCGGATCTCGCGCTGAAGCTCACGAAAATACGCGTCGACCGAAATGCTTTCATCACCGACCTGCGCAACCGTACGCACGGTTCCGGTCAGGCTGGTGGCGCCAAAGCCCGCAAGGCCCAGCATCAAAAGACCCATGAGAATCCAGACAAAGGTTTTGGATAGGTTTTTCATGCCTGCGGCCATGGTGCCCTCTTGGTTTTGTCGGCAAATGTCTGCCCAGTCGGTTGCGGCCCTGAATACGATGCGTGCAGCCGGGGGGCAAGCTTAGAAGGACAAGCCCTGCAATCGGTCGAACAATTGCGCGATACCGGCGCGGTCGAGGTTGGCAAATGCTACGCGAACCTGCCGCTTTCCCGCGGAATTGCCCTCTGGCATGAACATGGTACCCGGCAACAGCAGTATACCTGCCTCGGGTACCAGCCGTCGGGCCAATTCGTCGGAAGCGATGCCAAAGGGATGTTCGAGGTAGGCAAAGTAAGCGCCAAGTCCCAAAAGACGCCAGCCTTTGTCTTCAAGGCGTGGCATTCCTTCCGCGATGGCCGCTCTTCGGTCGAGAATTTCATCTCGTTCACCTGCAACCCATTGGGTCAAGTTCCGCATGCCCCAAAGCGCGGCAAACTGGCCGATCTGGCCGGGGCAGATTGCGACCGTGTCCAGAAATTTCTCGATCTCCGCCAACAGGGCGGGGCTGGTTGAAATCGCGCCGACACGGTGACCGGTCAGGCGGTAGGCTTTTGAGAACGAGTAGAGATGGACAAACGTATCGTCCCAACCCGATTGCTGGAACAGGTCATGAGGCGCGCCTGATCGACTGTCGAAATCGCGATAGGTTTCGTCAACCAAAAGACGAAGCCCCGTTTCCCGCGCAAGATCATAGAAGCGGCGCACCAAGTCCGCAGGGTATTCGACACCACCGGGATTGTTCGGCGTCACCAACGAAATCGCCCGTGTCTTTTCGGTGATAAGGGCGCGGGCGCGTTCCGGATCGGGAAGCAAATCATCGTCTGTGGGCAAATCAACGGTTTTTACCCCAGCCATATCCAGCCACATCTTGTGATTGAAATACCAAGGAGTCGGAAGGATCACCTCATCCCCCTGATCGGTAATTGCCGAAATCACGGCTGAAAAGGCCTGATTGCAGCCCGAGGTGATTGCGATCTGATTCGCCGTTACCTCAGCCACATAATGTGCGCTGATCTGAGCCGCGAGCTCGGACCGCAGGTCATCGTTGCCCAGAACCGGGCCGTAAAGATGTGCGCTGTCCTGCTCGACTGCGAATTCGGCCATTGCTTGCCGCAGCGCTAACGGGGGCGGATCGACCGGGGCCGCCTGACTGACATTGATCAACGGACGGTCAACCGCGAACTCGACCCCGTCCAGCCAACGGCGTGCCTCCATCACCGGAGGGGCAAAGGTGGCGGCAGTGCGGGTCATTGTCATGGTGAGTCCGTGATTTCAGCGCTTATGAAAAACGCTTGATTAATCGGTGCCCCGATAGGGTTCGACATATTGCAGCGCCATGTCCCATGGGAAGAAAATCCATGTGTCCTGACTGACCTCGGTAATGAAGGTGTCGACCATCGGACGGCCCTTGGGCTTGGCGTATACGGTCGCGAAATGCGCTTTGGGGAACATCTCGCGCACCAGTTCCAGCGTTTTGCCGCTATCGACCAGATCGTCGATGATCAGAATACCGGTGCCATCACCCATCAGATCAGCATTGGGCGCTTTGAGAATTTCTGCTTCGCCCTGCGCCTGATGATGATAGGATTTCACGCTGACAGTATCGACCGTACGGATATCCAGTTCGCGGCTGACGATCATCGCGGGGGCCATGCCGCCACGTGTAATTGCCACGACTGCACGCCAAGCGCCGTCATCTGGTCCTTGCCCATCCAGACGCCACGCAAGAGCGCGCGAGTCGCGATGAATTTGATCCCAGCTGATGTGGAAGCCTTTTTCGTGTGGCAGGCGGTCCTTGGCGCTCATGGTCTGTTATCCTTTTTCAACGTCCGGCGCGTCGACGGCCTTCATGCCGACGATGTGATAGCCTGAATCCACGTGCAGATTCTCACCTGTCACTCCGCTGCTGAGATCAGACAGCAGATACAGGGCCGATTTACCAACATCATCGATGGTCACATTCCGGCGCAGGGGCGAGTTATACTCGTTCCACTTCATGATGTAACGGAAATCGCCGATGCCGCTGGCCGCGAGCGTTTTGATCGGGCCTGCCGAGATTGAATTCACGCGAATGCCGTCTTTGCCCAAATCCTCGGCCAGATACTTTACGGACGCCTCAAGGGCGGCTTTGGCAACACCCATTACATTGTAGTGTGGCATGACCTGTTCGGCGCCGTAGTAGGTGAGGGTGATCGCACTGCCGCCTTCGTTCATCATTTTTTCCGCGCGCTGCATAACGGCGGTGAAAGAGTAGACCGAAACATCCATCGTCAGGTTAAAGTTCGCGCGCGATGTGTCGACGTAGCGCCCGCGCAATTCGTTCTTGTCAGAAAAGCCAATGGCGTGGACGACGAAATCCAGTTTACCCCATTTCTTTTCGAGCGCGCTGAAGAGTTCATTAATTGATTCTTCATCGCTGACGTCACAGGGCAAAACGATCTCGCTGCCCAACTGCGCCGCCAATGGATCGACGCGTTTTTTTAGGGCGTCCCCCTGATAGGAAAAGGCCAACTCGGCCCCGGCGTCGGACAAGGCGCGGGCGATACCCCATGCGATTGATTTGTCATTGGCCAGTCCCATGATGAGGCCGCGTTTTCCGGCCATCAACTGATTTGACATCTTCGGTTCTCCGCCTGTCGTCGCATTGTGTTCGGTTGGTTTATGCCATTGATTGTCCTGCTTCAAGGCCATGCGCTCTTGCCCGCAGCGGGTTCTCGCCTTAGGGTCATGTTAATTGTTTCCTGGGGATGGAAATGAACGAGCATAATGGCATCTTCGCCGGGGCTGATCCGTTTGAAATCGCGGATCGGTGGCTGGCCGAGGCAGAAAAGACCGAACCGAATGATCCTAATGCGATTGCTTTGGCAACCGTGGACCCGGAAGGTTTGCCGAATGCCCGTATGGTTCTGCTGAAGGAAATCGAGAAGGACGCGTTTGTTTTCTATACGAACTATCACAGCGCAAAGGCTCAGGAGTTGGACAGCGCCCACAAAGCGGCTTTTGTGATGCATTGGAAATCTTTGCGGCGACAAATCCGTGTTCGTGGTACAATCACCAAGGAAGATGGGCCGCAGGCGGACGCATACTACGCCTCGCGCTCGCTCAAAAGCCGCTTGGGTGCTTGGGCGTCACACCAGTCGCAACCGCTGGAAAGTCGTGCATCCCTGATGGCCGAAGTGGCTAGAGTGACCGCAAAGTTGGGTACCAACCCGCCTCGCCCTGAATTTTGGGGGGGATACCGTGTAACACCTGTCGAAGTCGAGTTCTGGGCCGATGGTGCCTTCCGGTTGCATGACAGGTTTCAGTGGAAGCGACAAAATGTCGATTCCGACTGGCAAGTGCTGAGGTTAAATCCATGACGTTCGCGTTGCGTGAAATGCAACTGTTTGCAGACAATAGCTTTTTTCAGCTTGAATTTGCGAGCCAAAACATAAACAAGAAACCCTTAACGACTTGCCTATCGTAATGGGAAAACAGTGCCAGAAGATCTGAACAGCATGTACCGCGTCCGTGGACACGTAAAATGGTTCGATCCCGCCAAGGGATACGGATTTGTTGTGTCTGACGAAGGCGGCCCGGACATTCTGTTGCACGTCAACGTGCTGCGAAACTTCGGGCAAAGCTCGGTCGCGGATGGCGCCGGCATCGAGATCATGACCCACAAAACTGATCGCGGTGTTCAAGCGGTCGAAGTGATCAGTGTTGACCCGCCTGTTCGCGCGGAAACCATGATGTTGGCCGATTTTGCCGAGCTTGATCCAACCGTGATCGGCAGCGCTCCGCTTGAGGCTGCGCGCGTCAAATGGTTCGACAAGGGCAAAGGGTTTGGCTTTGCCAATGTTTTCGGCAGCAGTGAAGATGTATTCCTGCATATCGAGGTGCTACGTCGTTCTGGGTTGGCTGATCTGCAACCGGGCGAAGCGCTGGCCATGCGGGTCATTGATGGCAAGCGCGGAAGAATGGCCGCGCAGGTTCTGGCCTGGGAAGCGGCCCTGAACGACTAGGTTCTGAATGATGAGAACGGCTTTCGTACTGGCGCTCCTGAGTTTTTTGATTGGCGGGATCGCGCGGGCTGAATGCCGTCCGGATCGTGTCGAGCTTCGAAATGATCTGGCAGAGGTTCGTTTCGACGTTGAGCTGGCCATCACACCGAAAGAGCGATCGCGCGGATTGATGTTTCGCGAAAGCATGCCGAACAGATCTGGAATGTTGTTTGTTTTTGATCCGCCGCAACCTGTTGCGTTCTGGATGAAGAATACCCTGATTCCGCTTGATATGATCTTTGTTGATCGCGCGGGCACGGTGACGCGTGTGCACGAAGGTGCAATTCCGGGGGATCTGAGCCCAATCGAAGGCGGCGATTCGGTTTATGCGGTCCTGGAAATCAACGCTGGCCTAGCCGAGCGTTACGCCATTCGGCCTGGATCGCAGATGCGCCACGAAGTTTTTTCGCAAGGTCCTGCAATTTGGCCCTGTTAGGGCTTTTCAAATCAGATCGGCACGTTTAGGAAGGCGCACGGTCCGGGGCGTGGCGCAGTCTGGTAGCGCACCTGTTTTGGGTACAGGGGGTCGTAGGTTCGAATCCTGCCGCCCCGACCATTTTTCTTCTACACTGGCGTTCCGCCATAATCGGTGTAGAGCTTGGAAAAATCCCTGTCCAAATCTTTGCTTTCAATAGGTATTCTAAGAGTTGAACCATCTTTCTGCGGAACCAGAAAGTACAACTCTGCGTCCACGCGATACCCGGCCTGATTCTTGGTCGAGCTCAGCCGCGTTACGATCTGCGGCAAGTTCTGCGGATAGCCGTTGAAGCTGAGAATCAAATAGGCCGTTGCCTCGGGCGGCAAGGTCTCGCGGCATTCAAAGATGCTTGCGGTGGTCTTGATATACTTGTCGCCCGGCCCCGCGCAGTCGGTCCTGAAGGAATTGAAAAGGTTCTGCGGATAACCGTCGAATTGCGCGCTGCGAGATGCAGGTGGTGCTTCCTGTGATGTGCAGGACACGATTAGCGCCACAATAGTTAACAATGAAATCAAACGCATGTAGAGTAGATTTCCCATCCAGAAATGTCGTGTGATTTCAAGTATGGCACGCGCTGCGATGTCGTGACGATGATTCTCTGAACATGTCCTTAACGCGGGATCGGTTGATCAATGACCTCTAACTGTGGCGGAAAACACGAGAAATCACTCTGACACATCAAGGCGGAATGGGCTGGTCGTGCGGGACATGTCTGTGGAGGAATCGCGATGCGGCGAAATTCCGCCGGTTCAGCAAAACAGGTCAAGCTAAAAGATTCCAAAAATGACCGAAAAAGCCCGTTGACCAACTATGGGAATATACGTCAGATTGTATGGGCCGAAAGACGAGCCACTAAATCTGGTAGGCAATGACCGGAAAAGGCATCGGGCGAGGGACGGAAAGCAAACCACTATGACGTAGACCGTATTCGCGGTTCTGCGCTGTTCTAGGCAGCGTCCGGTCCCTTGCGTCTCAAATTCGTCGGTAGTGCGGGCGGCACCCCGCAGCATCAAGATTTAGTGCCG
Organism: Ruegeria sp. CG1; assembly: GCF_056537265.1. Lineage (NCBI taxonomy): Bacteria > Pseudomonadati > Pseudomonadota > Alphaproteobacteria > Rhodobacterales > Roseobacteraceae > Ruegeria > Ruegeria sp. CG1. The sequence goes on from NZ_JBQFRF010000001.1 coordinate 522,593, forward strand.
GGACTTGAAATTTGGACAGATCGAAGCTGGGGCAGCGGACATGAAGATTGAAAGAAAATTCACCAAACCGGGACAGGATGCATATGCCGATCTGGATTTTGTGTCCGCAACATCCGAGATTCGCAATCCGGATGGCACAATCGTGTTCCGTCTGGACGAGATCGAAGTGCCTGCAAAATGGAGCCAGGTGGCCAGCGATGTCATCGCACAGAAGTACTTCCGCAAGGCCGGTGTTCCTTCCAAGCTGAAGAAGGTTAAGGAAAAGGACGTTCCCGAATTCCTGTGGCGATCGGTTCCTGCGGAAGATGCTGAATTTGATGGCGAAACCTCATCGAAACAGGTTTTTGATCGTCTGGCCGGCGCGTGGGCTTATTGGGGCTGGAAGGGCGGCTATTTCTCGACTGAAGAGGACGCGAGCGCCTATTTTGACGAGATGCGCCATATGCTGGCGACCCAGCGCGCAGCTCCGAACTCGCCGCAGTGGTTCAACACCGGTCTGCACTGGGCATATGGGATCGATGGCCCGGCGCAGGGGCACCACTATGTTGACTACAAAACCGGCAAGCTAACCAAATCGAAATCCGCTTATGAGCATCCGCAACCGCATGCGTGCTTCATCCAGTCGGTCGACGATGATCTGGTCAACGAAGGCGGCATCATGGACTTGTGGGTGCGTGAGGCGCGCCTGTTTAAGTATGGCTCGGGCACCGGAACCAACTTCAGCCATCTGCGTGCAGAGGGTGAAGCGCTTTCGGGTGGCGGCAAGTCTTCGGGCCTCATGGGATTTCTCAAGATCGGCGACCGCGCCGCTGGCGCGATCAAATCAGGCGGTACAACCCGTCGAGCAGCAAAGATGGTAATCGTCGATGCAGATCACCCGGACATCGAGCAATTCATCGAATGGAAAGTGATCGAAGAGCAGAAGGTGGCCTCGATCGTTGCCGGATCGAAGATGCACGAGAAGATGCTGAACGGTATTTTCGAGGCCATCCGGTCTTGGGACGGCTCTGCCGATGATGCCTATGATCCAAACGCAAACGACGCCCTGAAAAATGCGGTTCGCGAAGCGAAAAAGGTCGCGATCCCAGAAACTTACATCAAGCGCGTTCTGGACTACGCCAAGCAGGGCCACGATAGCATTGAATTCCCGACCTACGATACGGACTGGGATTCAGAGGCTTATAGCTCGGTCTCGGGCCAAAACTCGAACAACTCGATCCGGGTGACCAATGCGTTCCTGACCGCAGTTGAAAAAGACGCGGATTGGGAACTGATCAACCGCACCGACGGCAAGGTTGCTCGTACAGTCAAAGCTCGTGATTTGTGGGAAAAGGTCGGCCACGCCGCATGGGCCTGTGCCGATCCTGGCATCCAGTTCCATGATACTGTCAACGAATGGCACACTTGCCCCGAAGACGGTGAAATCCGCGGTTCGAACCCGTGTTCGGAATACATGTTCCTCGATGACACTGCCTGTAACCTGGCGTCGATGAACTTGCTGACCTTTTTCAAGGACGGTGAGTTCCAGGCGGCGGACTATATGCACGCCTCGCGGCTTTGGACGCTGACGCTGGAAATCTCGGTGACCATGGCGCAGTTCCCGTCTAAGGAAATTGCGAAACTCTCTTACGATTTCCGTACGCTGGGTCTGGGTTATGCCAACATTGGCGGTCTGCTGATGAACATGGGCTATAGCTATGACTCGGATGAGGGTCGTTCGATCTGTGGCGCGCTGACCGCGATCATGACCGGTGTGGCTTATGCGACCTCGGCAGAGATTGCAGGCGAGCTTGGCCCGTTCAAAGGATATGAGCGCAACGCAGACCACATGTTGCGCGTCATCCGCAACCACCGTCGTGCGTCGCAAGGAGTGACCGATGGTTATGAAAAACTGGCTGTTAAGCCGGTGCCTCTGGATCACGACAATTGCCCGGACAAACGTCTGATCGATCTGGCCATGTCAGCTTGGGATGAAGCGCTGAGCCTCGGCGAAAAGAACGGTTATCGCAACGCGCAGGCCACAGTTATCGCACCAACCGGCACCATCGGTCTGGTGATGGATTGCGACACGACCGGGATCGAACCGGATTTTGCGCTGGTTAAGTTCAAGAAGCTTGCGGGAGGCGGTTACTTCAAGATCATCAACCGCTCGGTGCCTTCGGCGCTTGAGAAACTGGGCTATTCCTCGGCTCAGATCGAAGAGATTGTGGGTTATGCGGTTGGTCACGGCACCATCGGCAATGCGCCGGGGATCAATCACACCTCACTGACTGGTCATGGTTTTGGCCCGAACGAGTTGGCAAAAGTAGATGCCGCACTGGAAAGCGCGTTCGACATCCGGTTCGTCTTCAACCAGTGGACGCTGGGCGAGGACTTCTGCACCGGTGTTCTGGGCATCCCGGCGACCAAGCTGAATGACCCGACCTTCGATCTGCTGCGCCATCTGGGCTTTACCAAGGCGGATATCGACGCGGCAAACGACCATGTTTGCGGAACCATGACGCTGGAAGGTGCGCCGCATCTGAAGGAAGAGCACTATTCGATCTTCGACTGCGCCAACCCGTGCGGCAAGAAAGGCAAGCGTTTCCTTGGGGTTGATAGCCACATTACCATGATGGCTGCAGCGCAAAGCTTTATCTCGGGCGCGATCTCGAAGACGATCAACATGCCCAATGACGCGACCATCGAGGACTGCCAGAAGGCATACGAACTCAGCTGGTCGCTGGGTGTGAAGGCGAACGCGCTGTACCGCGACGGCTCGAAACTGTCGCAGCCTCTGGCGGCGGCGCTGGTCGAAGATGACGATGAGGCAGCCGAAGTACTAGAAAGCGGTTCGACGCAAGAAAAAGCCGTCGTTCTGGCCGAGAAGGTGATCGAGAAGGTTGTGGTCAAGGAAATGATCCGCAGCCACCGCGAGAAACTGCCGCATCGCCGCAAGGGCTATACCCAAAAGGCGATCGTTGGCGGCCACAAGGTCTATCTGCGGACTGGCGAGTTCGAAGACGGCAAACTGGGCGAGATTTTCATCGACATGCATAAGGAAGGCGCTGGCTTCCGGGCGATGATGAACAACTTTGCCATCGCTGTGTCGGTTGGCTTGCAATACGGCGTGCCGCTGGAGGAGTTCGTCGACGCTTTCACCTTCACCAAGTTCGAACCGGCCGGGATGGTGCAGGGCAACGACTCGATCAAAAACGCGACGTCGATCCTTGATTACATCTTCCGCGAACTGGCTGTGTCCTATCTGGACCGCACCGATCTGGCGCATGTCAAACCCGAAGGCGCAACCTTCGACGATCTGGGTCGCGGCGAAGAGGATGGTCTGTCCAACGTATCGGAAATCAGTGAAAGCGCGGCAACCAAATCTCTGGAAGTGCTGAAACAAATCAGCTCGACTGGGTATCTGCGCAAGCGGCTACCGCAGGATCTGATGGTCTTCAATGGTGGTCAAGCCGACGTGTCCGGTATGGCCGAAACCGCAGCGACATTCGAAGCACCCGCTGAGACGGCGGTTGCGACCGGAATGGACGCCCGTACCAAAGCCAAGATGCAAGGGTACGAGGGCGATCCATGCGGCGAATGCGGAAACTACACGCTGGTGCGCAACGGCACCTGCATGAAATGCAACACTTGCGGCGCAACTAGCGGGTGTAGCTGAGTTTAGCGCCCCGGCAACCCGGGGTGCAGGGGTCGGATGCTGCCACAGTAACCGGCCCCGACGAATACGAAGCAAGGCGCTGAGACTTACCATCGATGCCTTGTTTCACTCGGCCGACATGCCCGTGTCGGCCGGGAACAGGGTGGGGCGGAATATTTGCTCCCTCCCACTCTCTCACGGGACGGGTGCGCTCGTCCCATGCGCAGTCCAGGCCGCAGGCAAAAAAACACCGGGCGGTCAACGAAATGAGCCTGGAAGGCGAAACTGACAGGGGGCTTCGGCCCCCTTTCTTTTTTCAACCCCGAGTCGTGGATTTGAGCAGGGCATTGCCGGATCATCCTGTTTGGATCGGGCAAGAGTTGCCGAAGCCACGACTGGCCATTTCGTCCGGCAATCGTCCGCAAATGCGACTCAGTCAAACACGCAAAGATTGGCTTGAAAGCAGCCATATCAATCTGAGCGGGTGACACGCCTACAGGATGGCCTTTTTTTGGCGCTTGTCCGGACGCAAACACTCAAGAAAACGCAATCAGGAGGCATAACATGAAACCGCAAATTCTGGCCCTTATCTCAACCTTCGCACTTGGCCTGCCGACATTGGCTGTTGGCCAAAGTGCTGCCGATACCAACGGCGACGGCGTACTGACGATCGATGAAGTTCAGGCCGTCGTGCCTGACGTTGATGCCGAAGGCTTTGCGCAGATGGACGCAAACGGCGACGGTGCGCTGGATCAGGATGAGATCACCATCGCTGAACAAGCGGGCCTGCTGCCGCCGTCCAACGGTTGATCAAGCAGGAATACTGGCGGCCCGGAGGCTCCGGGCCGCTTATTTTTCAGTGTCTTACGCGGGTAAGTAAATGTTGAACTTGCTGCGAATTTTCGCGTCCAGAAGCGGGTCGAATCTGGCCGGGGATGGCACGGCGAGGATCTCTTCCTTCCGCTTCACTGCCTTTTCGATCAGATCTGGTTTGCCAAGCTCAACCCATTCCTTCGGAGATGATCGGTCACCAAAGGTAGGATAGACGTAATCTGCCTGCATACGGCCTAGCGTCGCATCGGTGCCAAGATAATGCCCAGGACCACCCATGCAGACTTCGGCCATCTGGTCCAGTGCCAGTGTCTCGTCCGTCACCTCAATTCCGCGCACACAGCGCTGTGCCTGTCCGATCAGGTCATCGCTCAGGATCAGGCTCTCGTGGCAGAACCCCAGCAATGAGGCATGCATGCCTGCGGCCTCATACACCATGTTCAGGCCCGATAGCCCAGCCATGACGTTCGAACACATTTGTTCCCAACCGGCCTGCATGTCGGGCAATTTCGCGTCCGATGCACCAGCTGCGGCACCACCGGGCAGATCGTAAAACTGGTGCATTTGCGCGCAGCCCGCGGTTAGCAGAGCTTGTTCACCCGATCCGATGGACATAGCACCGGTGCGCAGGTCCAGACCAAAAGGCCAAGTGCCAAAAATCGCGGGTGCACCGGGCTTTACGGCGTTTACATAAACCAAACCCGCCAGACATTCGGCGGTGGCTTGTGTGATCGCTCCGGCAATGGTCGAGGGTGCGGTAGCTCCTGCCATGCCCGCAGAAAGCAACAAAACCGGCATTCCGGCCTTGATGCATTCTTCCATCACCTCGCAGCTTTCGGTGGCGAATTTCATCGGGGGCACAACGAAGCAGTTGGAGTTGGACATGAAGGGCCGCTCGCGCCACTTGTCCTCTCCGCCCGCGATCATGTGCAGCATCTCGATGGCGGGGGCCACATGGCTGGGCTCTGTGAACGACGTACCGATGTGTTTGAACGTGCCTGAGGTGGTGGCGTAGACCGTGTTCAGATCCATCTCAAGGTTGTCGGCGATATCTCGGCACACCATGGGGCGTTGAACAAAGTGAATGTTTTCAAGCTGTTCACAGATGCGAGTCGCGTCATGCAGGTCCTGCAGGGTCGAGTCGCGATATTCCTGCCCATGCACGTCGACCATGCTGACCGCTGCGCCTGCGGTGCCATAATGGACGCGTGTCCCTGATAGCTCCAAATCCGACTTGCCATCCCGGCTGTGTAGCGTGATCGAGCGGTTGGCCTTGGCGATTGTGTCCTCGACCAATGCGCGCGGAAAGCGGATGCGGCCATCGTCGCCCAAGGTGCATCCCGCAGCCACGAGATAGTCGATCCCACTTTGTGGCGCATCAGCAAGGCCGATGGTTTCCAGAGCGGTCAGAGCGGCCTCGTGGATGCGTTCGATCTGTGCTTGGGTCAGAACCTTCAGGGTTCCGCCCTCCATACCAGGCCGAATCGGGCGAAGATGTTCCGGAAGAGCTGACGCACGGGCGGCACGACGCGCGGCGCGGCCACCGCTGCGGGATGAGTTTCGGGTTTGTTCGTTCATGTGTGTGTCCGGTCAAAAAAGTACGATGTGGGTGAGTGTACCTAGACCAGTGCTGGCCGTCCTCGTGCCGCACGACCGCGATCCGCACCAATGGTGCGGCTGACCAGCCGAATTTTCCAAACTTCGTTATGCATCAACTTCCTCAGTCTGATGCGCCCATTGTTTCAATGCACTTTTGGACAATCTGTTCTGTTTGCGACTTTGGACTAGTTTTATTGGGCCATCAGTCAAAATGAACTGGGCGCAAATCCTCGTGACTAAATGTTTTTTTCCAATTGCGGTAAGAATCTGTTAATCTGCACGTAGTTATTTGGATTTGTACCTTAGGTTTAAGTAAATACTGGGGTTGGCTGATCAGCAGATCGCTGCCTCGGGGATGCGCCCAAACCGGCAACGGATGTTTGGAGGTCTGCATGAAGTCATTACTGGCCGCACTCGCCGCAGCACTGATAACAGGTGCAGGGCAGGTTGTGGCAGAAGACTGGACAGGCGCGTACGCTGGTTTCAGCTTTGGTTATGCAGATGTTGATGGGTCCGGAGGGGCAGGCGGAAGCGGGGGCAGTTTTGGCCCGCTGATCGGATACGACTATGATTTTGGAAATTTCGTGCTTGGCGGTGAGTTGGAATATAACCGCCTGAATCTTGATCTGGGACAATCCGAAGGAAGCCTTGATAGTATGTCGCGATTGAAGTTGCGCGGCGGCTACGATTTTGGATCAGCCCTTGGCTATGTTGTCTTGGGAACCGCGCGGGCCAGTACGTCGGGTGACAGTGATACGGCAGCCGTTTACGGGATCGGTGTTGCCTATCCGCTTGGCGAACGGTTTGTAATCAGTGGCGAAGCGCTGCGGCAGAACTTCGATGATATACCGGAGTCTGGTCGAAGCCTCGACGCAAATGTGTTCAACTTGCGCACCACATTCCGCTTCTGAAACTCGGTGGTCGATTGTCATCCCTCTGCCAATTGAGCGGCAAATTCGCATAGGGTCTGTAGCGATGTGACGAATTTCTCGTCATCGATTGTCATGGCCACGCGGATGTGACCTGCGGCGGCAGAACCAAAGCTCTCACCGGGCATCACAGCGATGGCATGCGTGTCCAGCAGCGCATTTGCGAACACATCGCCGCTAAGACCCGTAGCCCGGATATCCAGCATCAGATACATCGCGCCTTGCGCCGGTATTAAGGTGACGACCTGCTGCGCAGCCAGCACTTCAATCGCCAGAGCGCGGCGGCGGCGAAACGGCGCGGCGATTTTGTCTTCGAGAGGTTGTCCCACGCTCAGCGCATAGTTGGCCGCATCCTGTATAAAGCCGGGTACACCATAGGTTGTGTGTGTTGCCAAGTTGATCAGGCGGTCGATCACGCCTTCCGGAGCAACGATCCACCCACACCGCGAGCCAGTCATGGCATGAGATTTCGACATTGAACCCACGACCAGAGTGCGCTCAGCCATGCCGGGTAGAGCGCGAGGTGACAGGTGTTCACCCTCCCAAACCTGCGTATCGTAGACTTCATCGGAAATCAGCCATAGATCGCGGCGCTGACAAACCTCGGCGATGGCAGAAAGTGTTTCGGCGGAATAGACCACACCAGTTGGATTGTTTGGGGAGTTTATCAGCAGCGACACCGCCCCGCCTGCCGCGCCATCGATATCGGAAGCACGAGGTTGGAACAAATCTTCGGCGCGTGTTTCTATGCGTTTGGCTTCCGCTCCAACGCCACGGATCGTGCCGGGGTAGGTGGCATAATACGGATCCAGGTAGAGCGCGATATCGCCCGGATCGCAAAGCGCGGTGTGCGCCGCAAACAACGCGGCCTGACCGCCGGGGGTTATGATGACATTGTTGCGAGTGGTCGCTACACCTGTTCGCATTTGGACACGGGCGGCCACAGTATCACGCAGCAGATCAGTGCCCGGAACCATCGCGTATCCTGTGTGCCCGCTGCGGGCCGAACTTTCCATGGCCGACAATATTGACTGATCGGTCCGAATGTCATGCTCGCCGATCGTCAACTCGGTAACGGCATGGCCTTCGGCAATCATCCGACGCGCGCGGATGAACACCTCCCAGCCGTCTGATCCACCCTCGGTCAGATGCGTAATGCGATGCGATAGTTTCAAGGGATTCTCCCGACCGGCTATGACGCCGAATGGGGCAAAGCACAGCAATTTTGTCAATCAGCTTCGCGGCGGCAAACTCGCCTGTATCTTCTTGGTCAGCGATGCACGGACGATATCGTATGAGGTGATCAGGCGATGTTGCATCTCGTCGGCGGCGGTTTCCCACGGCAGGCGAACCCAGCTGCGGTGAAAATACGGGGCCTTGGTGCCAATCCCTGCGTCGATCAACATCTGCGCGGTCTCAATGTCGGGTGTCTTGACCGATACACCATCCCCGACCGAACCGACGCAGGCGAACATCTTGCCGCCAACTTTCCATGCGTCGTGGCCGCCACCCCAAGGGTCCGAAAGTTCGGCACCGGGCAGGTCTGCGCATACGGAATTGACGTAATCACGGGTCATGGTGGGCAGACTGCCTCTGTGGAGGTTGAAACTCAAGGCTTGGCTCAGCATCAATCCCGTGCTAGGCAAAGCGCATGAACCGGAAAACTTGCATCATTATCTGCTGCATTACCTGCTGATTTCTCAAGCGGGCCGGTTTCTTTCGTTTTCATCTCTGAGACAAGTTGCTAAGCCCGCGCCAACGCGTGACGTATATGCTGTTTCAGGAGCACGACCCGATGACGACGATCAAACTGCACAACACAAGGACTCGGACGAAAGAGGATTTCGCGCCGATCGATCCCGGTAATGTGCGGATGTATGTCTGTGGTCCGACGGTCTATGATCGGGCGCATCTTGGGAACGCACGGCCTGTGGTTGTGTTCGACGTGCTCTATCGTTTGTTGCGGCATGTATACGGTGCTGATCACGTGACCTATGTGCGCAATTTCACCGACGTGGATGACAAGATCAACGCCACCGCATTGTCGCGCAAGAAGGCTGGGGCTGACGGGTCTTTGGAACAGTTGGTGCAGGAACGTTCGGACGAAACCATCGGCTGGTATCTGCACGACATGGGCGCGCTGGGGGCGTTGGAACCCAACGCGATGCCGCGCGCCACAGAGTATATCGCGCAGATGATTGCGATGATCGAAGACCTGATGGCCAAGGGGCATGCCTATGCCGCCGAGGGTCATGTGTTGTTCGCGGTGGACAGCTGGAAGGAACACTACGGTGCGCTGTCGGGGCGGTCGGTTGATGACATGATCGCCGGGGCGCGGGTCGAGGTCGCGCCTTACAAGAAGAACCCGATGGATTTTGTGCTGTGGAAGCCGTCGACCGATGAGTTGCCCGGCTGGGACAGCCCATGGGGCCGGGGGCGTCCGGGGTGGCATATCGAATGCTCGGCCATGAGCTATGAATTGCTGGGCGAGAGCTTTGATATTCACGGTGGCGGCAACGATCTGATGTTCCCGCACCACGAGAACGAGATTGCTCAGAGCAAATGTGCCCACCCGCATGGTGAATTCGCGCGTGTCTGGATGCATAATGAGATGCTGCAGGTCGAGGGCAAGAAAATGTCCAAATCGCTGGGCAATTTCTTCACCGTTCATGATCTGCTTGAGCAGGGTGTGCCGGGTGAAGTGATCCGGTTTGTGTTCTTGCAGACCCATTATCGCAAGCCGATGGACTGGACCGAGAAGAAGGCGCGCGAAGCCGAGGCAACATTGCGCAAGTGGCGGGCGTTGACAGCGGGCATCGAGCCCGCCGCCACCGCGGCACCTGCGGTCATCGATGCGCTTGCGGATGATCTGAACACGGCAGGTGCCATCGCGGAACTGCATCGTTTGGCTGCAGATGGTGATGCTTCGGCTTTGCTGGCAAGTGCGCAGCTGGTTGGACTGTTGGGGGACGATATGGGCGCTTGGGCCGAGACCGCTTCGGCTAATCTGTCGTTTCATGCAGAAAAGCTGGCCGCTGCGCGCGCGTTTGCGATGCAGAGCAAGGATTTCTCTGAGGTTGATCGTCTAAAGGCGGCATATATCGCCGCCGGGCTTGAGGTTCGGATGAGCAAGGATGGTGTGGAATTGGTGCCCGGCGCCGGATTCGACGCCGCCAAGCTGGAGGAGGTCGAATGACCAAGGAACGCCTTTACCTCTACGACACCACGTTGCGCGACGGGCAGCAAACTCAGGGTGTGCAGTTCTCGACAGCCGAGAAGGTGCAGATCGCGCAGGCGTTGGATTCGCTGGGGATTGATTACATCGAAGGGGGTTGGCCCGGAGCGAACCCGACCGACAGTGCGTTTTTTGAAAGCGCGCCTGAGACGTCGGCCTGTATGACGGCGTTTGGAATGACCAAACGCTCGGGCAGGTCGGCTGAGAATGATGACGTTCTGGCGGCTGTAATGAACGCGGGAACACCAGCCGTTTGTCTGGTCGGGAAATCGCACGATTACCACGTGACCCACGCACTTGGTATCACGCTGGAGGAAAACACCGAGAACGTTCGCGCCTCGGTCGCGCATATCGTGGCGCAGGGGCGGGAGGCTCTGTTTGATGCCGAGCATTTTTTTGATGGCTACAAGGACAACCCGGAATATGCGGTTGAAGTCTGCCGCGCTGCGCTCGATGCAGGGGCACGGTGGGTGGTTCTGTGTGACACCAATGGCGGAGCATTGCCGGCAGAGGTCGGTCGGATCGTATCCGAGGTGATTGCGGCCGGTCTGCCGGGGGATCGGCTGGGCATTCATACGCATAACGACACCGAGAACGCAGTGGCGTGCTCGCTGGCTGCAGTCGATGCGGGGGCGCGGCAGATTCAAGGTACGTTGAATGGGTTGGGAGAGCGCTGTGGCAATGCCAACCTGACCGCTTTGATCCCAACGCTGATGCTGAAAGAACCCTATGCCTCGTGCTATGAGATCGGAGTGATGCCCGAGGCGCTGGCCGGGCTGACGCGCATCAGCCGGATGCTGGATGATATCCTGAACCGAGTGCCCAGCAAGCAGAGCGCCTATGTGGGCGCGTCGGCTTTTGCGCATAAGGCCGGGCTGCATGCCAGCGCGATCCTCAAGGACCCGACAACCTATGAGCATATCGATCCGGCAAGTGTTGGAAATGCGCGCATCATTCCGATGTCGAACCAGGCTGGGCAATCGAACCTGCGCAAACGTCTGACCGATGCGGGATTGGCCGTAGAAGCGGGCGATCCGGCGTTGGGACGTATCCTTGAGCGGATAAAACTGCGCGAGGCCGAGGGGTATTCCTACGACACCGCGCAGGCTAGTTTTGAGCTGCTGGCGCGGGATGAATTGGGGCAGTTACCCGAGTTCTTTGAGGTCAAGCGCTATAAGGTGACCGTTGAACGCCGGAAAAACAAATACAACAAGATGGTCAGCCTGTCCGAAGCGGTTGTTGTTGTGAAAGTGGATGGCGAGAAGAAGCTGTCGGTAAGTGAGTCGCTGGATGAAAGCGGTAGCGATCGCGGTCCGGTGAACGCGCTCGCCAAAGCTCTGGCCAAGGATTTGGGGCAGTATTCGCAGATACTGTCGGATATGCGGCTGGTCGACTTCAAGGTGCGCATCACTCAGGGCGGGACCGAGGCGGTCACGCGCGTGATCATCGACAGCGAAGACGGGCAAGGGCGGCGCTGGTCTACGGTTGGGGTGAGTGCGAACATAATTGATGCCTCGTTCGAAGCGCTGCTGGATGCGATTCAGTGGAAACTGGTGAGCGATTGCGCCCCGCAGTCAGCGGCCGCCGAATAAGGTGGAGTTCGACGACGACATCAAGGCTTGTGCTGCGCTGGTTCATCGGGCCGATCCCGATCGCTTTATGGCTGCCATGGCCGCGCCAGTTGAGGCACGGGCAGTTTTGTTCCCGATTTATGCGCTGAACGTCGAGGTGGCCCGTGCCCCGTGGGTGACGCAAGAGAGCATGATCGCCGAGATGCGGCTGCAATGGTGGCGCGATGCCTTGCAAGAGATTGCCGAAGGTCCATCTGTTCGTCGGCACGAGGTTGTTACGCCATTGTCGCGCGTGATTTATCCGCATCTGGCAGCGCTGTTGGATGAATATGTGGCCGTAAGGCGTTGGGATATCTATCGTGATCCGTTCGAGGATGAGGCGCATTTTGACGCCTATATTGCCCATAGCGCTGGAACATTAATGGTGGTGTCGGCGCAGGCTTTGGGTTCGGCGGATGAAACTGTTCTGCGTGATTTCGGATATGCAGCGGGGATCGCGAATTGGCTGCGCGCAATTCCCGAGCTTGAGGCACGTGGGCGCATTCCTTTGCTGGACGGAACCCATGACGGGGTTCGGGCGCTGGCGCAGAAGGCTTTGGACCGATTGGCGCAGGCGCGGTCCGCCCGCAACGAGGTCTCGGCACAAGCACGGCCTGCGCTCTATGCGGGGTGGCAGACGGAATGGGTGTTGCGGACTGCATTGGCCAGACCGGACCGGGTGGCCGCAGGTGCGTTGGCTCAGGGTGAAATCCGACGTCGGTTTACCCTGATGAAAACCGCAGCGACCGGGCGCTGGTAACGTCAGACGGTTTGTGGGTCCGAAGGCCTCAGAACCAGCCACAGCAGCGCGCCACCTGCAAGGGTCAGCAGCGGGATCATGGCGAGGTTTACGGCCGTCCAACCCTCGACCGCTGAACCGCCCGAGCAGTTCATCAATCCGCCAGAGGCAAGCGAAGCAAAGGTCACGCCGCCAAACACCAGCAAGTCATTCAGGCCCTGCATTCGCCCGCGTTCGTGCACTTCATGCGAGTCTGCCAACATGCTGGTGGCGCCAATGAAGCCAAAGTTCCATCCGATGCCAAGCAGGATCAGGGCGACGAAAAAGTTACCTAGATCAACACCTTGCAAGGCGACAATGCCTGCGCCGCCAAGGATTGCCAAACCGAGAGCTACGATCTTTTCGACCCCAAACCGCGCGATCAGGTGGCCGGTGAAGAAGCTGGGAATGTACATCGCCAGTACGTGGCTGGTGACGATATCCGCGGCATCACCTTCGGTATATCCGCACCCGACGACGGCCAAAGGTGTAGACGTCATTACAAGGTTCATCAGCGCATAGGAAACCATTGCGCAGATGATCGCTACTGCGATGCGTGGGGTTTTCAGCAACTCCAGCCGTGTGCGACCTTTGGGTTCATCTTCGGTCGGTTTCGGCGGAGTAGGGATGTCGAGAAAGAAGAACAGGGCTGAGCCGATTACGTTGATCGCGATCACCGCCAGATAAGTGCCCAAAAACGGGACCACATACGCCTGCGAGGTCAGCTTGACGATCTGAGGGCCGATGATCGCCGCCGCAAGCCCTCCGGCCATGACGTATGAGATCGCCTTGGGCCGAAATGCATCAGAGGCGGTGTCTGCTGCTGCAAAGCGATAAAAGCCATGTGCGCTCATGTATATGCCGGTCAGGAAGCTGCCGATCAGGAAGATCGGGAACGAGCCGAGATAAAGGCCGTAAGCCCCGATAACGCCCCCTGCGGCACCTGCGGTTGATCCCACAAGAAACCCGGCACGGCGTCCCCAGCGTTGCATGATGGCTGAAATCGGCGTGGCCGCCAGCATTGAACCCAGAACGATCAGTGAAATCGGCAGCGTCGCAAGGCAAGCGTTGCTGGCCAGCGATTGGCCTGCCAGCCCGCCGACGATGAACATCATCGGCATCTGTGCACCCAGGATTGCCTGTGCTGCCACCAAAACGGCGACGTTGCGTTTGGCCTGACTGTCGTCAGGGGTGGCAGCGATCATTGTCATGGGCGAATGGTTATCTACGATTGAGACTTGGCACAAGCGGGTTGCATATGCGGCACATCCGCCTAACGTGCGGACAAGGATCACTTATTGGAGAGCGCATGTCCGTCGGACGCATCATCGAAACATCGGACTGCGTTACCGAAGGGGCCGAGTGGCTGGCTGAGGCCTGCCCCCGGATGGCTTATGCGATAGAGCAAACCGGACCCCTGCCACTCAGGCGCAAGCCTGACGGGTTCGCCCAGTTGCTCAGCGCGATTGTCAGTCAGCAGGTCAGCGTGGCCTCGGCAAACGCAATCTGGAAGAGGCTGCAGGACGCAAAACTGACCGGTCCGCGCAAGATTATGTGGGCCACTGATGATGATCTGCGCGCTGTGGGTCTCAGCCGTCAGAAAATTCGCTATGCCCGCGCCTTGGCTGAGGCGCGGATCGATTACAAAGCGTTGCGTGATGCGCCAGATGACGAAGTGGTCGCAATTCTGACCGAGGTACCGGGAATCGGTGTCTGGACTGCCGAGATTTATGCGATGTTTTCGCTGGGTCGCGCCGATGTGATTGCACCGGGCGATCTGGCCTTACAGGAAGCTGCACGCATCCTCTATGAATTGCCAGAACGACCAAAAGACAAAGAGTTACGCCAGATGGCTGAAGCATGGTCGCCGTGGCGATCGGTTGCGGCGCGGGTGCTGTGGGCCTATTACCGGGTCGCAAAAGACAGAGAAGGGATCAGATGACACGGGTTTTGAACGCGCTCAGGAAAGAGCCGGTTTCAGGCGACACACGCTCGGTTGTGGTGTTTGTGCATGGTTATGGTGCAAACGGGGCCGATCTTTTGGGGCTGGCTGATCCGTTGGGCGAGCATCTCCCGGATACGTTGTTTGTAGCTCCGGACGCGCCTGAACAGATCATCGGTATGCCCAACGGTTTCCAGTGGTTCCCGATCCCGTGGATTGATGGCTCATCCGAGGAGGAAGCCCGACGGGGTATGGAAATGGCAGTTGAGGATTTCAACGCGTTCCTTGATGCGCTGATGGTGGATGAGGATGTCCTGCCAGAGCAGGTAGTGCTGTTCGGTTTCAGCCAGGGCACGATGATGAGCTTACATGTAGCCCCGCGCCGCGAGGACCCAGTGGCCGGGATCGTAGCGTTCTCGGGCCGTTTGCTGGAACCTGATTTGCTGCCAGACGAAACCGTAAGTCGCATGCCGATCCTGCTGGTGCATGGCGATGCTGATGATGTTGTACCGCCGCAATCGTTGCCAGAAGCAGCTGAGGCACTTCAGGCGGCCGGGTTCAAAGAGGTTTATGCCCATATAATGAAGGGCACCGGCCACGGGATTGCTCCGGATGGCTTGAGTGTTGCGCTGGCTTTCATGCGGGATAAGTTGAGCCTCTGACTTGCGGGGCGATCTAAGGAGAGCATGATGCTGATCGTGACAGGAGTGGTCGAAGTTTCAGATGCAGGGGTCGAGAAAGCCATTGCCGCTGCGCAGGTGATGGTTGCGGAAACCCTGAAAGAACCCGGAT
This sequence comes from Ruegeria sp. CG1, assembly GCF_056537265.1. Taxonomy (NCBI): domain Bacteria; kingdom Pseudomonadati; phylum Pseudomonadota; class Alphaproteobacteria; order Rhodobacterales; family Roseobacteraceae; genus Ruegeria; species Ruegeria sp. CG1. Next base: position 537,946 of record NZ_JBQFRF010000001.1, read on the forward strand.
GCCTGATCTATGAATTCAGTCAAATCCTGGGTCAGGCGACCCGCTTTCGGGTCTATGAGGAATGGCAGGATCAGGCCGCGCTTGAGGCCCATTTCGCGACCCCTCATATGGCTGCGTTTCAGGCAGCACTTGGTGAAATCGGCGTTGTCTCTAGTGAAATCTACCGTGTGATCGGGGGTGAAAAGCAGCCGCTTCGCTGATCGATCACTCCCACAGCCTTCTTTCCGAGAATTCGACGGAGTTGCCTGCAGGGTCTCGTACATAGAGCGACCGGGCTCCGTTGGGCCAGTCGAACTCGGCATCGACAGGGATGTTCCAGTCCAACAGATGCTTGCGCATCACGGTGATTTCATCTCGGGTTAGGACAAGGCAAACATGGCTGGGACCGCGCGCCCCATGCGGTGGGACCGGCAGATCGGGGTTGCCTGGCGGTTTCTCGGTTTCGCGGGCATTGAACAGCAACAGGACAGACCCGCCGATTCGATAGAACACATGGCGGTCGGTGACGCGCTGGATTTTCTCTAGCCCCAATATCTGACCATAGAAATCCTCGGCCGCATCTAGATCGTCGACATACAGCGCGGCTTCCAGGATGGCAGACGGGGCAGGGATATCCGGTGTGACCTTCATGCCCTAAGCCTATCACATCACGCAGTTTTTGTCACCGGCGCGGGCGGCGGTCCCGCTTGCGCGACGGTGCTGCGTCAACAGCTGGCATCGGCAGGCTTTCCCACTGACCGGGGTCAAGGCCGTCCAAAGACCAATCTCCAACACGGGCTCGGATCAGCCGCAGAGTTGGGTGCCCGACTGCGGCTGTCATCCGGCGAACCTGACGGTTGCGGCCCTCTTTAATCGTCAGTTCAACCCAACTGTCGGGCACCGTTTGGCGAACCCGGATCGGCGGGGTGCGTGGCCACAGCCATTCGGGTTCGTCAATCAGCCGCGCCTTGGCGAGGCGCGTCAAACCATCCTTAAGTTCAACACCTTCCCGCAACGCCTTTAGTGCCGCTGTGTCGGGAATGCCTTCGACCTGAACCCAGTATGTCTTAGGCATCTTGTGCTTGGGGTCTGATATCTGCGCCTGCAAACGCCCATTGTCAGTCAGCAGCATCAAACCCTCGCTATCCCGGTCCAAGCGTCCCGCAGGATAGACACCGGGCAGGTCGATGAATTCCGACAGCGTGCTGCGGGGCGAGTCAGAATTGGCGCGGTCGGTGAACTGCGGCAATACATCGTAAGGTTTGTTGAAACGGATGAACCAGGACATGCCCCGCCATAGCTTGCAGACCACATCTGCGCAACCTGTGGATAAGTGTCACTTATCTGTTACGTATTCGGCCTAACCAATACCCGAGATGTTGTGTGAACTCGGCACTTGTCAGAGATTTAACACGATATATAGTTAACTTAAGGCCGGGGCGGGTGTTCCCCGCTCTGATGTCACAAACGGGCAGTACAGAGCGAGGAGCGATTCTGTTATGGACGGAGACTTCAGGACCGAATTTGTCAGGGAAACCGGTGCGCTCAAGCATCATCCGGCATTGGTTTTGAACGCCGATTACAGACCTCTTTCCTACTACCCGTTGTCTTTATGGCCGTGGCAGGAGGCGATCAAAGCTGCCTGGCTGGACAGGGTGGATATTGTTGCGGAATATGACGAGGTTGTCCGCAGTCCCAGTACCGAGATCCGAATACCCTCGGTCGTTGTCCTGAAAGACTATGTAAAACCCAGAAAGCGCGTGGCCTTCACGCGCTTTAATTTATTTTTGCGGGACGAATTCAAATGCCAGTACTGCGGCAGCCGTGAAAACCTGACCTTTGATCATGTTGTACCGCGCGCTGCGGGCGGGGTCACAAGTTGGCAGAATGTCGTTGCAGCGTGCAGCCCGTGCAATCTGCGCAAGGGCTCAAAATCCCTGCGACAGGCCAGAATGTCACTGAATAAACCGCCGCGTCAGCCGGATGCTGAGGCTTTGCGCAATATCGGTCGGAAGTTCCCCCCGAACCATCTGCACGAAAGTTGGATCGACTTCCTCTACTGGGATGCCGAACTGGATCAGCTATGAACCCTAGCGCGCGCGCCAGGCTGCGATCCAGATCAGGACCAGACCCGTCGAAATCAATCCATTCCAGCCCGCCATGGAAATCCCGAACATCTCCCACGGGATGTCATCGCAACGCACGAGCGGGGCAGACATGATCTGATCCATTAACTCTTCGGCACTCAGACCACCGATATCACCAGATGTGCAGGTCAATGGGCCCTCCCACCAGCCTTGCTCGACCCCAGCATGGTAAAACCCTATTCCCGCCGTTGTGGCCGCGGCCAGAGCGCCTAGTAGGGGCAGGGGGCGGACGCCCGGGAAGGCAAAGGCTAGAGCACCAAGAATCACTGCGACACCATGGGGATACCGCTGCCAGATGCACATTTTGCACGGCGCGAGCCCACCGATGTATTGAAAGCCCCAAGCCCCAAGTAGCAACGCGGCCGAGCCGGATGCGGCAACCAGAACCAGAAGTCTTTTGCGCGTCATAAGTATTTCACCACAAGAAAGCCGCCAAACAGCAGGATTATGAATAGGGTAAACATCAAACCCAACCGTTTTTCGATGAAGTCACGGATTGGTTCCCCAAATTTCCACAGCAGCCCGGCCACAAGAAAGAAGCGCAAGGCGCGCGCCAGGATCGAGGTGGCTATGAACGTCCCAATCGGCATCCCGGTCCAGCCCGACATGATGGTGATGACCTTATATGGGAAAGGCGTCACACCAGCCGCCAGCACGGCCCAGAAGCCGAAATCATTGAAGCGGGTATTGAATTCTTCCATTGCGTGGGCTTTGCCCATGGCTTCCAGAACAGGCTGCCCAAGGCTTTCGTAAAAGAATGCCCCAATTGCATAACCCAATATCCCACCCAGCACCGAGGCAACCAAGGCGACCGTCGCGATCAGCCAGGCCCGCGACGGACGCGCAAGGATCATGGGAATCATCAAAACATCGGGTGGGATCGGAAAAAACGAACTTTCGACAAAAGCCACAACAGCCAGCGCCCAGAGCGCATGAGGATGTTCGGCCAGACGAATGGTCCAGTCATAAAGGGATCGCAACATGAAGAATATGTATCCTGGTAACCGCTGCGGCAAGCCAAACCATGCACCCGACTGACCGTCAACCTCCTTCGATGAAACATTCAGGGCAGTGGTTGTTTTTTGCCTCTGGACCTTCTCTCGGTAGGGCGCTAATCCAGTGTTCGTGGCCCAAGTGGCGGAATGGTAGACGCAGGGGATTCAAAATCCCCCGCCCTCACGGGCGTGAGAGTTCGAGTCTCTCCTTGGGCACCACAGCAATTCTGAATATATTGCTGAAGTTCGGCTTCAATACCCCGTCATCTCAAGATATCCGCGCCCTGTGTGGCTACCTGTAATGGTGATTGGGCCTTCCCAGTATTCGAACCGGGTTCCCATCCAGGCTTTCGGGGTTATGGCATCGACTTCAACATCGATCCCGCGATCCGGCAAGGATACCTGCCATTTGATCGGAACGTCACGATGCGCCACGCGGGCGGTTTCAAGGGGCATTAGCAGAACTGAGCCATCGGGCAGGGGGGTCGTTTGCCCATCGGCCTCAATCCACGTAGCGGCCGTGAAATCCCCTCGATCCCCGCGTAGACGGAAGGCCATCAGCTTGTCACCGTCGTCAAAGCTGAGCGAGAACCAGTCCCAGCCGCTTTGATCTTCGGCCAAGGGTTGCGAAGACCATTCGCGATCCAGCCAACCCTGGCCGGCGACTTCGACATCTTCGTTGGGCAGGTGGAGCGTGCCCTCGACCGAGTAGAAGGGTTGTGAATAGTAATAGCTGGCCTGACCATCGGCGGATTTCACCGAATACCCCTCGGCCCCGTGAAACACCAATGGGCCTTGGGCCTTCAGAGTCAGATCATACCCAAAGTCTGATCCGTTTGCTGTCAGGCTGAGGGTTTCCAAATCATCGCCGCGCATGTGCCATTCATCGATCCATGCCTCAAACGGATGGGCCGTTACGCCAGCCTGTCCGACACCGCCGCGAGAGAGTCGTTCGGCGAAATAGTGTGTTTCTGGCGTTGTGAGCGCGGCATGGCCCATCCAGATCTGTGGGTTTTGCCAGCCGTCAGCTTCGGATGGTTTCAGTGCCGAACGGAATAAGGTCCATTGTATGCCATAGTCGCGACCCTCTGCGTCTTTGAGGTTTGCCGTCAGATACCACCATTCAATCCGATAATCCGGATGGGCGCCGTGATCTTTCGGAAACTGAAAGCTGTAGCCCGGTTCAGGACGCGTAAAGCCATCCGCATTGCCGCCCAACCCGGCATAACCCTGCGCCCAACCAGGAATTGGAAGGAGGATGAACAGAATGAAGGCTTTAACGTTCATTGGCAAAAACCCTCAACAGCGCAGCAGGTGGTAGGCGGAGCAATCGTAATGCGGGTAGGGCCGCTGCGAGCACGGCGGCAACCAGAGTCAGCAGGAATAAGCTCAGCCAATCAGTTGGGAACAAATACATGGGCAAGCGCCATCCGAAGGCCTGCACGTTGATCACGGCCAGCAGCACCCATGCCAATACAAGGCCCAATGGAAGGGCAAGACAAGCGGTCATCACCGCTAGCAGGACACTGCGCAGAAGCTCTAGCTTGGCCAGTTGCGCGCGCGTAAGGCCCAGCGCCCAGACCGGTGCGACCTGAGGCAGGCGCTGGGTCCACAATGTCAGCAAACTGGTGAGTATCGCGAACCCCGCAACGCCCAGTGTCAGCACATTCAGCGCTGAGGTGACGACGAAAGTTTTCTCAAAAACAGCCATCGATTGCGCTTTCATAGCGGCCTGCTGCACAACTGCCGATGGGGGTAGGTAAAATTGGTCACGCAACGCCTGTGCCAGCTCCGAGGCCTGATCCGGTATGATGCGGATGCCGAAGCGGCGTGTATCCGTATCCGGGGCAATCTGATCTAGCATCGGCATAGCGACGATGGCCTGACCTGTCGGGTTCCCGTAATCGGAATAGACACCTGCAATCGGCAAGCTGTGCTCGGGTGTGATCGCGACGGTATCTCCGGGCCACAGATCCGCGCGTCGTGCGAGTTGCTCGTTGATCAGAACGGCGCCGCGATACAGGACGTTGTCCCATACGTCAGGACCCTTGGCGATCAGTGGCCAGTTGTTGCGATAGCTATCGTGATCAACAATCCCGTACAGAAACAACGGCCCGGTCTCGTGCGGCAATTCGGTGCTGCGAATGGGTAGGACAGCTGACGCCCTTGGGTCGAGCCAATCGATAAGGGCTGCGCCTTGTGCATTGTCGGCTGCGGTCACGTAAAGTTCGGAGGTCAACCGTTGATCGAGCCAGCCAGTAAAGGTGAGGCGGAAGCTTGAAACCATTGTGCCGACGCCGATATTCGCGGCGAGCGCCAGCAGCAAGGCCATCAGCGCAAGTGACAGACCGGGCAATTGCGCCCGCATGTCCGCGAGCACCCATTGACCAACAGGCGTGCGGGCCCGGCGCAGGCACAAGGTCAATATCCCTGACAGTGCGAGCGGCAGCAACAAGGCCGCTCCGGTCAGCATCCCGGCAAGCAAGGCAAATCCTGCGATAAGTCCGCCGATTGTGAAATATGCGATAAAGCCCACTGCTAGCAGGGCTAGGCCACATGCGCCTGTAATCTGGGCCGAGGCTTTATTGCCACGCCAAGCTTGTAAGCCCGGCCCTGCGAGGATGGGCATGCGCGAAAGTCGCCAAAGAGCGTGGCCACTGGCCGCCAACGTGCCGCCTGTTGCCATCGCAAGACCTGCGGCGACCCATTGGGGGCGTAATGACATCTGCCCGTCGATTGTTGCCCCGTAGAGGCCGCGCAACGTGGCGGCGACATCAGGCAACAAGGCTCCAGCCAGAAAATACCCCAGAATTAACCCGAACAGGCCACCGATCAGGGCCAAGAGAAGCAATTCACCCAGAACGATCCAGATCAGGTCCCGCATGGGAAGGCCCAACGCCCTTAATGTACGGATAGTGCCACGCCTCTGCGCGAAGGCGAGGCCGACCGTTCCGTGAACGATGAACAGGCCGACGGCGAAAGACAGCAAGCCGAAGGCTGAGAGGTTCAGGTGAAAGCTGTCGGTAAGCTGCGCGGTATCCAACTGGGCCGAGGGGCTAATGCGTTGAAGTTCAGGCGCAAGTTCTGACAGAGATGGGACCCCACGGGGCTGATTGGGCAAGATCACCAGACGGGAAATCTGACCGGGACGGTTCAGAAGACGCTCGGCCACTCCAATATCGGTGAGCACCAGATCAGCTGGCAGCGCGGTGCTGGAAAGTACCGGTGGGAAGTCGTCACTAGATTGAAACAGCGGGGCCAGGGCGGGTGACATCAGCAGCCGCCCCGGAGCTGTCAGCATATCAGCTGGGTCGGGGGCATCCGCGCCTTGCTCGATCTGGGTGATCGCGGGCAGGACAGGGTAGGCCACCAAATCCACCCCCATCAGACGTACGGAACGGCCCTTGATGCGCAGCGTGCCTTCTAAGACGGCCGCCACTTGCCAGCCTGCGCGCCTGAGCTCGGCGTAGCGGGAAAGAGGGATCGTGGAACCGGAGGCGCGCAGTTCGTCGAATTGTCCGATGGCAAGCTGGGCGCTGGCGCGTTCATAGCTGGCGCGCGCTTCGGCATTGATGGCTTGCACGGCCGACCACAGACAAGTTGCCAGCGCGATACCCGTCAGAAGCGTCATCAATTGCAATGGGTGCATCCGCCAATGGGACACCAACGCCAGGACCGCAGCGCGTGTCATGCGATATGCCCGCCCGTCAGGTGGGCACGCCGGTCGAGACGGCTGGCGATGTCATTCGAGTGGGTGACCAGCAGGAGCGCAGCGCCGGTATCGGCTACCAATGAAAGCATCAGGTCTAGCACCACCGCACTTGCTGTTTCGTCCAGATTGCCCGTCGGCTCATCCGCTAGCAGCAATCGTGGTCGGATCGCCATGGCGCGTCCGATGGCAACCCGCTGCTGCTGTCCGCCCGAAAGGTTCTCGGGGTAGCGGTCTTGCAGTTCTCTCAGGCCAAGGCGCTCGGTCAGGTGGACAACCCAATCCGGGTCGTTCCGACCCGCAAGTCGCGCATGGATCGAGAGGTTCTGGGCAACGGTCAGCGACGGGATCAGGTTGAACTGCTGAAAGACCAGAGACAAGGTGCCGCGACGCAATTCGGCGCGTTCCGCATCATTCAGGGCCGACATGGCGCGCCCTTCCAGAGTAATCTCTCCGCCATCAAACCCATCCAGCGCCGCCACCAGATGCAATAATGTGCTTTTGCCACTGCCACTTTCTCCGGTCAGCGCCAAGGTCTGCCCCTGTTCCAACGTCAATGAAACATCGGTCAGGACAGGTCGCCCACCGGGATAGGCTTTTCGAACGTGATCAATTGATAGCAACATGCAAACTCTCATCTGGTCCCGTCACAATGTGCAACGCGGCGCGCCAGTGTCCAGAGCCGAGATCGGTTCTATTCGCCGCAGCCTTACGCATCGCATGGGGTTGTCGGCAACGCGCGAAACCCCCATGCTTGCACAGTTTTCAGCGATCAGAACAAAGGCCGTTTACATGACATTGTCGCAACAAATCATTTGGGGCAGCTTCTATCTGGGTATTTGTTTTCTGATCGAAATCATGCTGCTGACATGGTGCGTTCTGGTCATCCGAAAACTGGTTGCGAAATGGGAGACACGCAGCACTATCCTTGCAACCGCAGGCCCGATCAGCGTGGCGCTGGTGTTTATCGTGCTGACCCATACGGTTCAGGTCTGGATCTGGGCGATTGTCTGGGTTTGGGGTGATGTGCTGCCGGATTGGAATTCGGCCCTCTATTTCTCATTGGTGACGTTCACAACGCTGGGTTACGGCGACATCGTCTTGGGCGAAGGGCTGCGCATCTTCGGAGCGTTTGCATCGGTCACGGGCCTACTGGCCTTTGGGCTGTCGACCGCGTTCCTGGTGGCTCTCATGACGCGGGTGTTTGAAGAACGGTTCCTGAACTAGAGGATCGGTGCAAACAACCGTGCAAGCGGCGCACCAAAACGGATGTGGAACGGTTGCTGGGGCAAATTGCGGGTCAATTCGTAACTTGCTTCAAAATCGGTTTCCAGCATCGCAGCCACTGCGTTTGCTGCGCGACGATCAAAGAACAGGGCCATCGCCTCAAAGTTCAGACGGAAAGATCGGTTGTCCAGATTGGTGGTGCCAACGGCGGCCAAGGTATCGTCTACAACAAACGCTTTTTGATGCATGAAGCCGTCGGTATAGCGAAACACACGGGCGCCACAGTCTCGGATTTCGTCGAAATAGGCAAAAGCGGCCAGCCAGGGCAGACGATGGTCGATGACATCCGGCACGAGTATTCGTACATCCACACCACGCAACGCCGCGTGCTGTAGCGCGGTCATGATGTCGATGTCGGGCACAAAATAGGGCGAGGCGATCCAAAGCCGTTCTTTCGCCTCAGTGATGGCCGCAAAGAACATCATTGCGCCGGTTTCTGTTTCGTCGCCCGGGCCCGTTGCCACCAGCAGCGCATTCATGTCCTGATCAGATTCATTTCCAGCCCAATCGAGTTGGTCGATCAGATCTTCGTTGCGCGCCCAGTGCCAGTCTTCCGTGAAGATCAGTTGCAATTGACGGACCACGTGACCGGTCATCTTGATGTGTGTGTCCCGCCAACGACCGAACCGAGGGCTTTGTCCCAGATACTCGACCCCGATGTTGTGACCACCGATAAAGCCGACATCGCCATCCACGATCACAGTTTTTCGGTGGTTGCGATAGTTCAGTTGAAACCGGAAATTGGGCCCGCGTTGTTCGCGGGGATCTGCAACATCCACACCGGCCTGGCGCAGCGTCTCAAAATAGCTGGACGGCAGGCCATAGCTACCCACCGCGTCGGTCATGAACCGAACATGTACGCCACGCTTGACCGCGGCGATTAGCCGGTCCCGCACCCTTCGCCCAAGATCATCATCCCGGACGATGTAGAACTGGATCAGAACGTAATTCTCGGCCTTATCTATGGCGTCGAGAATGGCATCAAACGTAGCCTCGCCGTCGATCAGCAGCTCGGCTCCATTCCCACGTGAGACGGGCAAATGGGCCAGCGCTTCAAACGCGCGAGGATTGACTCGCATCGTCTGAGGGTCGGGTTTCGAGAAATCGGCAAAGGTCTTGATCCCTTCGACGACGCGCTCACTTTCTTGCCGAGCGATCCGGTATCCTCTGAACCGATGGTGACCGAGGAATAGATACAGCGGCACGCCAAACATCGGGGCCGACAGCAGGAACACAACCCAGCCAACCGCTCCTTGTGGTGTGCGTGCAGTCTGCGCAGCGCGAACTGCAAAGACGACCGCTACGCAATAGAGTGAAAACAGAAAAAACGAGACGAGTAATGTCCACATCGGGGCGCAGCGATCCGGGTTGCTTAGTTTGCCCCAGTGTAGATGCGGGACCAGTCGTTGGCCATATCAACAATGACCCATCCCATATCCGGGCCTTTGTCCAACCCATCGACCAGCCGTCCAATCGGGCTTTCGCGGTCGTAGGCCCATTCACGATCCGCATCAGTGTGATGGATCAAAACGCCCAGCCGTGGCCCGTCGCCTGCGGTGGTCCATTCAAGCATGGCAAAATCCCCGTCCGAGTTTCCCCCGGCAAATATGGGGCGCTTGCCGATGGTGCGCTCGATATTGATAGGTTTGCCTTCTTTATCATCGATGAAGGCGATGCCGGGGGCCTTGTTGATTACAGGCGTGCCGTCCACATTGTCATACGTGGTCTCACCATAGGTGCCCAGAATCTGTTCGGGCGGGATGCCATAGGCCTGTTCGGCGAAGACACGCATGAAATGCAGGCCTCCGCCTGAAACGATATAAGTTTTGAAATCCTCATCCCGCAGATAGCGCAACAGCTCGACCATCGGCTGATAGGTCATCTGGTCGTAGGGCAGATCGGTCTCGGGATGTCGTGCAGTGTCCAGCCAATCGGCCACCGACGCCTGAAATACTTCAACGCTGCTGCCGGAATGCGATGCGTTGACCACTTCGATCAGAGCGTCGTGCCCGCCTTCCAGAATGGTTTTCAGATCACCTTCAGCAGCCGCTTTCAGCGCTGGGGTCGATAAGATCGATGGGTCTTGTTTAGCAAGCTCTGCCAGTTGGTCCATGGCAAATATGAACTGAAAATAGACCGGTTGTTCGGCCCAGAGCGTGCCGTCATTGTCAAACACCGCTATCCGGTCGACGGGAGTGACATAGAGTTCATTCGCCGGGTCGCTGACCGCGTCAACAAAGTCGATGATCTGCTGTTTTGATGCTGAGTCGGTCCAGCTGGGCAGGGGGTCTGCGAACGCCACTAAGGGGACGGTGGCTATAAACGCCGTGAGTTTGAGAAATCTCATTTAATAGCCTCTGATACTGGAAAAAGGGGCCGCGCTTTACGGCGGCCCCTGTCTTGTTTTCTAGTTCGAAGTCGGTGTGGCCAATTTCTGCATTACCTGATCCAGGCTGAAGCTCGCCGCCTTCTGACGTGGTGGGAATTCTTGGAAAGTACTCAGGAAACTCGCCACATATTGCTGCGCCGGTACTAGGAAATACACCCGGTCGATCATCCAGTCGTAGTATGTGTTGGATGTACGGTATCCACGCTCATAAGGGTCGCGGCGCAAATTCACGATGATCGGCACGCGCAGTTCTGTGAATGGTTCCATCCATGCGCGCAGGGTGGCCCATGCTTTTTGCTCCAAAAAGATCAGCTTCCAGTCGTCAAAACGCAAAGCAGACAGGTCGCCGTCATCCGTGAAATAAAAGATTTCACGGCGGGGGCTTTCAGTGGTCTCACCAGTCAGCAGTGGCAATATGTTGTAGCCATCCAGATGCACTTTGTAGTCGCGACCCATGGCAGGTGAGGAATAGCCGGCTTTCAGCTTTTCCTTGATTTCGGGGTCGCCAGCGACCGCCAGATAGGTGGGCAGCCAATCCATGTGATGCACGATTTCGTTCGAGATCGAACCCGCTTCGATCTTACCGGGCCAACGCACCATGGATGGTACGCGCCAGCCGCCTTCCCAGTTGGTATTCTTTTCGCCCCAGAACGGTGTCGAAGCGGCATCCGGCCAAGTGTTGTAATGCGGGCCGTTATCGGTGGAATAATGAACGATAGTGTTGTCGGCGATGCCGAGTTCGTCCAGCAGATCAAGCAGTTGGCCGACCTGAATGTCATGTTCGATCATGCCCGCCGTGTATTCATCGGCCGGACTACCTAGGATTTCGTTGGCTGTTTCGCGCATTTCTTCCCCGACATGGGTGCGGAAATGCATGCGTGTGCCATTCCACCAGACATAGAATGGTGTGCCGTTCTGGTTGGCCTCACGAATGAACTCAACGGCAGCTTCCAGGGTTTCCTGATCCACCGTTTCCATGCGTTTGCGTGTCAGTGGACCGGTGTCTTCGATGGGGCCGCCTGCGCTGGACTTGATCACACCGCGCGGACCATAGGCCTCGCGGAACGTGCGCCCGTCGGGCAGAACCGCGTCCCCGGGATAATCTTCATGCTCGGGTTCTTCTTCGGCATTGAGGTGATAGAGATTCCCAAAAAACTCATCAAATCCGTGATTTGTCGGCAGATGCTCATCCCGGTCGCCCAGGTGGTTCTTGCCAAACTGGCCGGTCACGTACCCATGATCCTTAAGCAACCCTGCAATCGTGGGGTCTTCGATCTGCATCCCTTCTTTAGCGCCAGGCAAGCCAACCTTGGACAGTCCAGTCCGGAACACCGATTGGCCCATGATGTAAGATGAGCGGCCAGCTGTGCAGGATTGCTCGCCATAATAATCGGTGAAGATCATGCCTTCATCGGCGACCCTGTCGATATTGGGGGTCTGGTATCCCATAAGGCCCATTGTGTAGGCCGAAATGTTGGATTGGCCGATGTCATCGCCCCAAATGACCAAAATGTTGGGTTTTTGATCCTGCGCCCATGCGGGCAGTGCGACCAGAACGGCAATCGACGCTGCTGCGGTACGGCGCAGTCCGATACGCCAGCTTTCCAAGAACCGGGTTGTAGTTAACATGTTTTACTCCTGAACTTGTGGACAATTTGTCCCTGTGAACTATCTGAGACTTGTGTCCAGAATAGGATTAGTTGCAGTCGTTAAGCAGTGGATATCCCGCGAAAATAGCCAGATTGCGGGATTCGTGTGTAAGTAATGTAGGCCAGTGAGCCTGATTGAAATTTATCATATGATGAAGTTTAAATATATAGATGGCATTAATTGAAACTGATCTAGACGCGCTGCAGGAAAGTTCCTGGTTCAAAGCCAGATCTCCCGCCTTTCAGGATGCTCTGATGCGCAGCGCCGTGCGCCGAACTTACGGTGCTGACGAAGCTTTGTTTGTCCAGGGTGATCCCGCCAACGGGATTCACGCTGTATTGGATGGTAGTGTTAAGATCACCGTCCCCGCAGATGACGGTCAGGAATTTGTCATACACCAAGAGGGACGTGGCTTTTGGATCGGCGATCTCGCGTTGTTTGCGACTGCACATCGGCTGATCAGCGTGGTAGCGACTCGGCCAACCGAGACGCTTTTCTTTCCGGCCTCGCGGCTAGAACGCTTAGTGCAGGATTCTCCTGACTTTGTTCGGGATTTCTACGCCTTAAGTCATGAAAACATGCAAAAAGCCCTGCGTATCGTAGCCAATCTTGCGGTGACCGGCACCGAGAAACGGCTGGTTCTGAGGTTGCTGCATCTGGATGAGGTGACATCCGACGCAGAGGGTTGGATACCGGTTTCGCAGGAAGAGCTGGCGGCTATGATTGCAGTCTCTGCGCCAACGCTTCACCGAGCATTACACAGGCTTATCGAATTGGACTTGATCGAAGGCGGGTATGGTCGGCTGAGGTTGAAAGATCGACGCGCCCTCGTCGCTAGCTGTCAAAGTTGACGGACGTTCAAGCCGAATGTTCGGTTGACGACCGATCATCCTCACCGAGCCTTCCATCCAAAGACATCAAGATCGCGACAGGGCGCAGCGCGGGGATGTGGCTGAAGATGATCAGGATGCAGACGGTCAAAGGCACACTCAGGAACGCTCCGATCAGACCCCAGACCGTAGTCCAGAAGGTCAACGCCAAAATCACTAGGAAGGTCGACATGTTCAGCGATCGGCCCAGCATAGCCGGATCCAGAAAGTTGCCGATTAGAAACTGTAGTGTGCCGCACCCCAGAACGATCACGAGAAATGGCCCGATCGTCTCAAACTGAACCAGAGCGATCATTGCGGGAAAGATAACGGCAATGATCGAACCGATTGACGGGATGAAATTCAGGGCGAAAGTCAGCACGGCCCAGGTTTCAGCATATTCCAGACCCAGCGCTTTGAATACAGCGTAGCTGATGGTGGCGGTGATCAGACTGATAAATGTTTTCACGCCGACGTATCGCTGCAGGCTGTACGAAATCGCATCCAGAACCAAGGCCAGGTCAGCCCCCAGCCGTGGGTTGCCGGCGGCAAGCTGGATTTTCTTGCGAAAGGCTAACCGCTCGGCCATCAGAAAGGCGACATAGAGGCTGATTAGGAAGAACTGGTTAAGCAGTGATGTGGCGCTGCCCAGCAATATCCGAGCGACATAGGACATATCGATGCTGACCAGATTGTCTCGGATAAAACTTGTGACATCATTGCCGACCAACCCGGTAATTCTATGAACAGCCCCGTCAAACTGGCTTTCGTAGGTGTTGATCGAGCGTGCAAACTGCGTGGCCTGACTGCCCAGAATGTACATGATCATGAACAAACCGGCCAATACAACTGTTACTCCCGCGACATTCGCCAACCAGATTGGCACCCGCGTCACTGCAATGACCCGGTCGCTAAGGGCCAGGATCAGCACGTTGACCAGTAACGCCATGGTCAACGGCACCAGAAAGTTTGCCCCTGCATAGAGGCCAAGCACCATTAGCGTGGCCACGATCGCAACATCCCGCAATACGCTCAGTTGCGGACGCGCACGGGAAGGGCTGTTTTCTGGGTCAGAGGTCATAAGATGGCCTTGGTCTGAGTGCTGCCTGGATGTGTTTTGATTGATCCTGCACAGGCTGGCGGGTTTATGCAATCCATACAGAAGGTTATACGCATGAAATCGGTGGCCTGATCCGATTGACGGTTCTGCCAAAGGAAAAGGCAGGCTAGGCTAGCGCAATGCCAACTGTTTTGATTCCCTCGTTCGGCCAATTCCTGCGTGCGCTCTGGCTTGCTGTGCGCCGGTTCAATGACAAAAACGGCTTTGTCATGAGCAGCCATGTCGCCATGTCGTTGATGATGGCCTTGTTTCCGTTTGTCCTATTCACGGTGGCGTTGGCAGGGGCCTTGTCACAGGGCTATGTGACCGATGAGTTGATCGAACTGATCTTTGGAGCATGGCCGAAAGACGTGGCTGATCCCATCGTTTCAGAACTGCGGGCGGTTCTGGCCGGGGCGGGCTCGGGCGTGATCACTTTGGGCGGCTTGTTGGCGATCTACTTTGCGTCGAACGGGGTAGCCGCTGTGCGAAAGGCGATGGCGCAAGCCTATCACGACAAAGACACTTGGCCGTTCTGGAAAACCCGACTGTTGTGCTTCGCGCTGGTCATAATCGGCGGCGCTGCCATTCTGGCCATCGCGGCGGTCGAAGTCGTTTTGCCGGTCTATACCCGTCTGGTTTCGGAAAAGACGGCAGTGGATGTCGACAACTGGCTGTCGGTGGATCGCCTGCGATGGACCTTTACCGTGGCCGTGCCCGCTGGCACCGTTCTTCTGGCCCATCTGATCCTGCCCACCCGTCGGCACAGCCTTTTGCAGATTTTGCCGGGCGTGATCCTGACGTTGGCTTTGTGGGCTGCGGGCGGATGGGGCTTTTCGATCTACATCGCCCAGTTTGCGACCTATAGCGCGACGTATGCCGGGCTTGCGGGGGCGATGGCGGCGCTGATTTTCCTGTACCTGTGCTCGGCCATGCTGATCCTCGGGGCTGAATACAACGGCGCGTTGATCGATCTGCAGAATGCGGAAGGCAAATGATGTATCGCCGCGCAATCCTGGCGACCGCGATCCTTTGGGCAACCGCGCAGCAGTCGCAGGCGCAGGACTATGTTGGATCAGACGCGTGCTCGGATTGTCATAAGGAAGAAACCGAAGCCTGGGAAAGCTCATACCATGCGCTTGCCTGGACCGAGGTGGAGGACGGCCATGTTCAGGCTGATTTCGATGGAACACGATTCTCGCATGATGGAATGAGCGTGGCCTTTGCGGATCAAGATGGAGCTCTTACGGCGCAGGTCACCGAAAAAGACGGCGTTACAACGACCTATCCGGTACATTCAGTGGTTGGTATCGCGCCGCTACAGCAATATCTTTTCGAAACCGAACCCGGCCGGTTGCAGAGTTTCGACGTTGTTTGGGAGGTCGAAAAGGGCCGTTGGTTTCACCTTTATCCAGATCAGGATCTGCCTCCGAATGATGGGCTGCACTGGACCGGTCCGTACAAAAGCTGGAACGCCCGCTGTGCCGAGTGTCACGCGACCGGTTATGTGAAGAACTACGACTCTGAGGAAAGGCGCTATGCCTCGACACAGGTCGAAATTGGTGTCGGGTGCGAGGCTTGCCACGGGCCGGGTTCTGCGCATTTGGAGTGGACGACCGGAAAAGTGTTGCAAGACGGTTTGAGCGAGTTCGGATTCCCTACGACATGGGGCAGGGGGCAGACAGAAGCGGAAATTCAGCAATGCGCCGGCTGTCATTCCCGGCGCGAGGCGTTAGAAGATGGTAATCCGCTTCCCGGCAAGCCGTATCACGACGCCTATAACCTGGCGTTGCTGCGACCGGGTTTGTATCACCCAGATGGCCAGATTTTGGACGAGGTCTATGTTTATGGCTCATTCCTGCAGTCGCGCATGTATGCAGAAGGGGTGGGTTGTATGAATTGTCATGATCCGCACCGGGCTGAGGTAAAAGCCGAGGGTAATGGGTTGTGTACCCAATGCCACTCCCCCGCTGGCAACCCGGATTTCCCGACCCTTCGGAAAGCCGACTATGACACGCCCGCGCATCACCAACATGCTGAAAATTCTGCGGGTGACCAATGCAAGAACTGCCACATGATCGAGCGTGTCTATATGGGGGTAGATGGCAGGCGCGATCACAGCTTCCGCATTCCCCGCCCTGATCTGGGGCTCGGAACTGATGCCTGCACCGATTGCCATGCGGATGAAGATCAGTCTTGGGCGGCGCAGCAGATTGAACTCTGGTTCCCGGAATCATCCTATAGAGTGGCGCACTATGGCACGACATTTGCAGCAGCAGGCAGTGGTCAATTGGACGACCCTGAAACGCTAGTCGCGATCGCTCTGGATGAAGGACAGGCAGGTATCGTTCGCGCAACCGCTCTGTATTTGTTGCAACCTTTTGCAACGCCTGATCTTGCCGAGCGTCTGGCACCGTTGCTGGCCGATCCGGACCCACTGATACGGGCCAATGGACCGGTACTGCAGCGGCAGGTTCCTGCCCAGTTGCGCGCTTCGCGGTTAGAGCCGTTGTTATCCGACCCCATGCGCAATGTACGCATCTCGGCTGCGAAAGAGTTCTTATCGATCCCCGCGCATGCCATGAAGCAAGACCAACGCGCAAGCGCGCAGCAGGGCATGGCGGATTGGCAACGTAGCATTTCCAATCGTTTGGACTTTCCTGAGACCCATTTGGTGCTGGGTGGCTGGGCGCTTACGCTCAGAAACGCGCCGGCTGCAGAACGTGCATTCCGCGAGGTTGTAACGCTCGACCCGCAGCGCGTTGAGGCTTGGCCGATGCTGGTTCAACTTGCCCACATCAATCGCGGTGTTCAGGCTGCGTTGGCGACATTGGACGAGGCCTTGTTAGTTCTTCCCGATGATCCAAACTTAATGCAACTGGCGCAGGAACTCGGGAGATAACTGGCATGGAACTGGCAGATTTGCGCCATCTTCACGGCGCATTCTGCGGTTAGCCAACCGGTATAAGCACTCGGATTGCTACAGGTGATGTATGCCGGATCGCACCGCTACCCTCGCAAAGCCGCTGACGGCGGCCCGTAAAACGACGCTTGACCAGCGTATTGAAGAGCTGCGCGCGCGCAAGCCTGTCGATATCAATCATGGCGAAGCACTATTGCTGCAAGGCATAGCTGCAGCGTCTCTGCGGAAACAGAGCATAGCGCCGGGAAAGATCGATCTGGATTAACGCCGCTTAACCCCGGAAGCCGGTGGCGACAACAAACTTCTCGGAACTATCAGAACGTGAGGCCGGAGGCTTCACATTGGCAACCTTGTTGAATTTCTGCTTGAGCAGTTTCTGAAGGTCCCCCTCAGCCCCGCCAGCAAGCACCTTGGCAACGAAAGTGCCGCCCTCTTCCAGCACGTCGAACGCGAAATAAGCCGCCGTTTCGCACAGGGCCATGATCCGCAGGTGGTCAGTCTGTTTGTGGCCCGAAGACGCAGCCGCCATATCAGACATGACCACGTCCGCTTTGCCACCCAGCCAGTCCTTGACCTTCTGATCGGCGTCATCTTCCATGAAATCAAGGACATGCGCGGTGGCACCGGCGACGGGCTCAACCTCTTGAAGGTCAACCCCCAGAACGGTGCCGACGCGCTTGCCGCTTTTCTCGCCGAGTGCATTGACGCGTTTCACGGCGACTTGCAGCCAGCCACCGGGCGCACAACCCAGATCGACCACGCGCGCGCCGGGTACGAGAAACCGGAACTTGTCGTCCAACTCAAGTATCTTGAATGCCGCGCGTCCGCGATAGCCTTCGACCTGCGCGCGTTTGACATAGGGGTCGTTCAACTGCCGTTCCAGCCAGCGGGTCGAGCTGAGCTTGCGCCCGCGCGCTGTCTTGACCTTCACCTTCAGGTCGCGTTGCCCGCGACCCGAGTTGCTTTTGCCAGTTGGTGTCTTCGCCATCAGAACGGTCCGTCTTCCAATACACCGTCCGCACTCATTTGCGCATAAAGCAAACCCTCGCGCAGCCCACGGTCCGCCACAGAAAGGCGATCGGTGGGCCAGCAGCGCAACAGCGCCTGCAAGATGGCCGAGCCGGACATGATCAGGGCCTGCCGATCTTCTCCGATCCGGGGATCACGGCGGCGCCCACGAGGGCCGAGTTCTAGATAGCCTCGTATCACCTTGTCAATCTGATCGCTGGTCATCCGCAATCCGTCCACCTTCGTCCGGTCATAGCGCTTGAGGCCAAGGTGTGAGGCGGCGACAGTGGTCACCGTTCCGCTGGTGCCCACAATCTGAAACCCTTCGCGGGCCTGTTCATCCTTGTAAGGTGCGAAATCGGCCAGATTTTCTTCGAAAAACCAGCTCATTAGCGCAAAACGCGCGGCATCGTCTTCGACGTCGTTGAACTGATCACGCAATGTTGCCACGCCCAGCGGGACGCTGATCCAATCAACCACTTTGGCCGCAGGGAAAGGGCTTTCAGGTGTGTGGAACCCGTTATGCAATCTCATAATCGCGGCAGGCCGATCCCGACGAGGAACAGAGGAGATGTCGATCCAGACCAATTCGGTTGAGCCGCCGCCGATATCGACGACCAACAATTGCTCGGTCTTGGTCGACACTAGCGGTGCACAGGAAATCACAGCCAGACGTGCTTCTTCCTCGGGCTGGATGATGTCGAGCGTCAGGCCGGTTTCGCGTTTAACTTGCCGGATGAAATCGCGTGAATTCTTGGCGCGACGGCAAGCCTCGGTTGCGATCAAGCGCATGCGCTTGACCTTGTTACGTTTGAGTTTTTGCTGACAAATCCGCAGCGCCTGTACGGTACGTGCCATGGACGCCCGCGACAACCGCCCGGTGCGTTCCAGACCGGCACCCAACTGCACCGATTTGGAGAAGCTGTCCACCACATGAAATCCACTGCCCTTGGGCTGGGCGATCAACATGCGGCAGCTATTTGTCCCCAAATCCAGTGCCGCATATAACGCATCTGGATCGGGTCTTGCCGGCGCGGGGCTTTCGACCGCTTTCGGGAACGCGCCCGCACCTCTGGGACGCTTGGGCGCCATCTTAAACGCCCTCCGATTTTCGAGTTACCCCGACCATAGGTCGCGCAATTGGATCACGCAAGACGCTCATTAAAGTCATTAGGATTTTGATGTTCGGTTTTGGCCACCAAGGCTTTAAAAGCTGCGGTACGCAGCCGTGGGCAAAAAGGTCGCTGCAAATACGCCGTATGTCGAAAATCGACCGACTTGGACCCACATTGAAGTTTAGAACCGGTCCATCTGGTTAGGAGGAATCACGGTAATGCCTGACGTCACCATCGTATATTGGCGCGATATTCCCGCCCAAGTCATCGTCGGCAAGGGCCGTCGTGGCGCTAAGCGGCAGTTGGAAGAGCGGTTTGAACAAGCCATCGACCGGGCCGCAATGAAGGTGAACGCCAAGGATAGTGATGCCTATCTGGCCGAGTGGCGCAAAGCCGAGCCTTTCGCAGTTGAGGGCGACCCGTCCGAAATTGCCGAAGCCGAGGCCGCGCGTTTGGAAACAGAGTACGATCAGGACCGTATCAAGACCCTGATCGCCAATGACGGTTGGGCATGAGCCCCAGATCTTTATGGGAGGCCGCTATGGCTTTGCTGAACTTCAAGAAACGTGATGCGGTCGAAAACGGCCCTGTGAACCCGACCGTCGAAGCCTTTTTGCAGGGCTACTCGATCGAGGTGATGCCGCGCACTGCAGAAAAGGTCGAAGATTTCCGCGCGCTGCTGCCAGAAGGCACCCGTGTCTACATCGCCCATATCGAGGGCACGCCAATCGAAGACATGGTCAAAACCGCCAAGCGTATCGCGGCCGAAGGTTACCCTGTCATGCCGCATTTCCCGGCACGGATCATCAAGGATGCCGCAACGCTGGAAAACTGGATTTCCATGTATCAGGGTGAAGCGGGTGTCGAGCAGGCGCTTCTGCTGGCCGGTGGGGTCGCCAAACCGCATGGTGATTTCGACAGCTCGATGCAGCTGCTGGAAACCGGACTGTTCGACAAGGCGGGGTTCAAGCGACTGCACGTAGCCGGTCACCCCGAAGGCAACAAGGATATCGATCCCGACGGCTCGACCAAGAATGTCGATGACGCGCTGCGCTGGAAGCAGAAGTTTTCGGAAACCACCGACGCCGAAATGGCGCTGGCCACTCAGTTTGCGTTCGACGCCAAGCCGATCATCGCTTGGGCAGATAGCCTGAAAGAAGCGGGTATTGATCTGCCGATCCATATCGGTATCGCGGGCCCGGCGAAGCTGCAGACGCTGATCAAATTCGCTATCGCCTGCGGCGTTGGTCCATCGCTGAAAGTCCTGCAGAAGCGCGCCATGGACGTGTCCAAGCTGCTGTTGCCTTACGAGCCAACCGATGTGGTCACCGAACTGGCCAATCACAAGGCAGCCAACCCGGATTTCAATATCACCAAGGTACACTTCTTCCCGCTGGGCGGGATCAAGACCAACGCCAACTGGGCGATCAACAACGGCGGCGCTTCGGCAAAGCCGGTTAACTCCTAAGGAACGGACATGACCCGTACAGTCGTAGAATCAAAAACAAAAACTGCCGTTCTGGGCTTTGACGAACCGTTCTGCGTTATCGGTGAGCGGATCAACCCAACGGGCCGCAAGAAACTGGCTGCCGAATTGGAAGCAGGCGATTTCTCGACAGTCGAAAAGGATGCTCTGGCGCAGGTCGCTGCAGGCGCGACCGTTCTGGATATCAACGCAGGTGTCGTCTACAACTCGAACCCCAACCCGAACGAGACCGAGCCGCCGCTGATGACCAAGATCGTCGAGCTGGTGCAGGGGCTTGTTGATGTACCGCTTTGCATCGATTCCTCGGTTCCGGGCGCTTTGGAAGCCGGTCTTGAGGCGGCGGAAGGTCGTCCGCTGTTGAACTCGGTCACCGGTGAAGAAGAGCGTCTGGAACTGGTTCTGCCACTGGTCAAGAAATACAACGTACCCGTTGTGGCGATCTCGAACGATGACACCGGAATCTCGGAAGACCCTGATGTGCGTTTTGCCGTCGCCAAAACCATCGTTGAGCGTGCAGCCGATCACGGCATCCCGGCTCATGACATCGTGGTCGATCCGCTGGTCATGCCGATTGGTGCGATGGCAACTGCTGGCCAGCAGGTGTTTGCTCTGGTCCGTCGTCTGCGGGAGGAGCTGGGCGTGAACACCACATGCGGTGCGTCCAACATCTCGTTCGGCCTGCCGAACCGTCACGGTATCAACAACGCCTTCCTGCCGATGGCAATGGGTGCTGGAATGACTTCGGCGATCATGAACCCGGTGGCTCTGCCGGTGACTCAGAAGAAGATTGCTGAAAAGAAAGAGGCCGTTGCTGCCGCCGGTATCATTCTGCCCGAGGATATGGACGACGAAACCTTTGTACAGATGTTCGGTCTGGGTTCGACCCTTCCGCGCGCGGGCAAAGAGATGGAGGCCATCCGCGCCGCCAACCTGCTGACCAACAATGATGCGCATGGTGGTGAGTGGATCAGGTTCAACAAACCACCCGCCGAGGCCGGAGCTGAAGGCGAGGGTGCACGCGGACGTCGTGGCGGTGGTCGTCGTCGCCGCGCTTAAGGTAAATAAAACAATGAATTGGGCCGGATTTTTTTGATCCGGCCTTTTCGATTCGTCAGCGTTTGTTGACCCTTGAACCCCAGTAAAGAGCAGTGCTAATCAATGCCCAGCGGCGGGTATGATGTAATGGTAGCCTGTCAGCTTCCCAAGCTGAACGCGCGGGTTCGATTCCCGCTACCCGCTCCAATCATTCTTCGCGTCGGGCCTGATAGAGGTTGATCATCGCCGGGATGAGGATCTCCGAACCAGACTTATACTGTCGGAACTCTTTTGCGACCGCTTCTTGAATAGCGTCAGTATCAGCCTCACTCCCTTCGAAATGAGCAACAACACGGCCCGCAGGACCAACACGTGTCACCAGCCTCGCCGTGCCTTCAACGCCGCCAAAACCCGTCAGGTTCACTGTGATCGCGTCGCCGGTTATTTCAGACAGCCCCGCTTGGGTCATCAGACCTTTGACATGGTCGATGTCGTGGAACGCCAGCGGCCCGGGCGCATAGCGGTCTACGCGGGGCGGTTGACCCATTCGCCGAACGGCGGCGACATGGGGTATCTTGAACCACGGGTTGACGTCCAATGGCCCCCAGGAAGCGAACGTCATTTGCCCACCTGGTTTCAGTGCCGAGGCGATGTTTCGGAATGCTGCGATCGAGTCGCTAAAGAACATGACACCAAACCGGGAGATTGCGGCATCCATTTGTCCGGGTTCAAACGTGTAGGTTTGGGCATCCGCGTGCTGAAAAGTGATAGTCTGTATCCCTTTGCTTTCAGCGCGTTTGGCTGCGCGGTCCAGAAAGGGCTGTGAAATGTCAGCGGCCAGAACGTGCCCGTTCGGTTCTACCGCGCGAGCGGCAGCGATTGCGCTGACGCCCGTGCCACATCCGATATCCAGCACTTGCATACCCGCCGACAGGGCGGCCCGGTTCAGAACGAGATCAAGAACGGGCGCGAAGGCGTGGTCAAGCTGATCCTCATAGGTCAGCCATTTGGTGCCCTGTTCCGAGTTTCCCCAGAATTCCGCCTGTTCCTCGTTCACTGATGTCATGTTCGCCTCCTGTGGATGGGGCGACTATGACCTCCGGCGGCGTCGGCGGCCAGATTTTTCCTCATCCCCGCCACCGGTATTGAAGGACGGAGCGGGCAGGGTGACGACCTGGGCCAATTCAGGGAACGGATCGGTTTTGTGTGGGATCGCATTGGCGGCGACGAAATGGTCCTGAAACTTGGGCTCGATTGCCGTTTCGACCTTGGTGATCTCGCGCACCACGCGTTCGATCTCGGCCCGCGATCCGATGTTACACAGCGCGATCCGGGCACCGGTTCCAGCGGCATTACCCGCGCTGGAGACCTTCTCGAGCGGTGCATCAGGGATCATACCCAGCACCATCGCGTGTTTGGTCGAAATATGCGCGCCGAAGGCACCGGCCAGTACCACGCGATCCACACGGTCAACCTCCATCTCATCCATTAGGAGACGCGCTCCGGCGTAGAGCGCGGATTTAGCCAACTGGATGGCACGGATATCACCCTGAGTTACCGTGATACGCGGACCGCCCTCGGCGCTGGCGTCGTGGATCAGATAGGAGTTGGTGCGGCCTTCGGGAACGCAACGCGGTGTGCCCGTCTGCGCGGCCGAGCCGATCAGCCCGCTTTCGTCCAGAAGACCTGCAATGCGCATCTCGGCCACGGCCTCGATTATGCCTGAGCCGCAGATACCGGTGATGCCCGTGGTGGCAATGTCCTGATCAAAGCCTTCGTCATTCGACCATTTTTCGGACCCGATCACGCGGAAACGCGGTTCTTTGGTGACAGGATCGATTTCGATTCGTTCAATCGCACCGGGCGCGGCTCTCTGGCCCGAGCTGATCTGGGCACCCTCAAATGCGGGGCCGGTGGGTGACGAACAGGCCAGAACGCGGTGGGTGTTGCCCAGCAAGATTTCCGCATTGGTACCCACATCCACGATCAGTACCAGATCGTCGGACTTGCCGGGTTCCTCGGATAGGGCAACGGCAGCGCAGTCCGCACCCACATGGCCCGCAATACACGGCAGGATGTAGACCTGCGCGCGTGGATTCATCGTGGTCAGGTCCATCTCATGCGCAGGCAGGGACATGCTTTCGGACGTCGCGAGCGCAAATGGCGCCTGACCCAGTTCGACTGGGTCAAGACCCAGCAAAAGATGGTGCATGACCGGATTGCAGACGAACACCGTTTCGACGATCAAAGCGGCATCGATCCCGGCCTCATCAGCGATTGAAGTGGTCAGATCGTTGATCGCTTCGCGCACGGCCCGGGTCATTTCCTTGTCGCCACCGGGGTTCATCATGGCGTAGGACACGCGGCTCATCAGGTCTTCGCCGAAACGAATTTGCGGGTTCATAAGGCCGGAAGAAGCCTTGACTTCACCTGTTTCCAGATCGGTCAGGTGCGCAGCGATGGTGGTCGAGCCGAGGTCGATAGCCAGACCGTAAAGCCCATGTTCGTGCAGGCCGGGCCAAATTTCGACGATACGGGCCACGTTGTCCTTGTGGCCTTTGTGGACGGCGACCGTGACCTCCCATTTCCCTTTGCGCAGCACTGGCTGCAGCTTGGACATCAGCGACAGATCAGCGGTAATCGCATCGATCTTCCATTGTTCGCGCAAGGCGCGTTCTAACCGTTCCAGATCGCCTGTGGGCGAGTGCATGTCGGGTTGTTCCACCACCACGAAATACAGGCGTGTTGCAGGGTCCATGGTGATGGCGCGGGCGGCGGCGGCCTTGCGGACCACCTGACGGTGAACCTGGCTTTCAGGAGGCACGTCGATCACCACGTCACCCTGAACCGAGGCCTGACAGCCCAAACGGCGCCCGGGTTTCAAGCCTCGCTTGTCGTCATAACGCTGTTCAACCGCGTTCCACTCGCTCAGCGCGTCCTCCGAGACGGTCACGCCATGCTTGGGAAACTCGCCATAGCTGGGGGTGATCTGACATTTCGAACAAATACCGCGTCCACCGCAGACTGAATCAAGATCGACACCCAACTGGCGCGCTGCCGTCAGGATTGGCGTGCCAACGGGAAAGTGTCCGCGTTTGCCGGACGGGGTAAAAACGACAAGAGGATCGGTGGTCATGAATGGCCTGCCTTTGTATTCGCGCGTATGCCGGCGAACATATGGGTTTGAACGCAAAGGGAAAGGGCATTCAGCGGCACGTTTTGCATTGCTTGCGTCGTTTTCGGGCGTGGCAGAAGCCCGCGGGGGAAAACAACTTGGGTTCGGGGCTTTCCCTCTGGTGAAATCCATGCAATAGGGTCACCGTCAAACGGGCTTTTGCATGGGGTTATCAAATGCAGATTCGTGAGGCACTCACCTTCGACGACGTTCTTCTGGTTCCGGGCGCATCTTCTGTGCTGCCGGCAACCGCTGATACCACCACGCGCGTGACGCGTGAGATTACGATGAACATCCCGCTGCTAAGCTCGGCGATGGACACGGTGACCGAGGCGCGTATGGCTATCGCCATGGCGCAGGCTGGGGGCATCGGCGTGGTGCACAAAAACCTCTCGGTCGAGGAACAGGCCCGCGAAGTGCGTCGGGTTAAGCGGTTCGAATCCGGTATCGTCTATAACCCGGTCACGCTGCGCGCGGATCAAACATTGGCAGATGCTCAGGCTTTGGTAGAGCGCTACAACTTCACCGGCTTCCCGGTCGTTGAAGAAAGCGGTCGTGTCGTCGGTATTGTCACCAACCGAGATATGCGCTTTGCGACCTCGGATGACACGCCGATCAAAGCGATGATGACCTCTGACAATCTGGCGATGCTGCAAGAGCCCGCCGATCTGGAAGAGGCCAAAAGCCTTATGCGTGCGCGTCGGATCGAAAAGTTGCTGGTCGTCGATGGCGAGGGCAAGCTGACAGGCTTACTGACGCTGAAAGATACCGAGCAGGCCGTGCTGAACCCTACAGCCTGCAAGGACCGGTTGGGCCGACTGCGGGTGGCTGCTGCGACCTCGGTCGGAGACGCGGGGTTTGAGCGGTCAGAGCAGTTGGTCGATTCCGGGGTCGATATCATTGTTGTGGATACCGCACATGGTCATTCGCAAGGTGTTCTGGATGCGGTGAAACGTGCCAAGACGCTGTCGAACGAGGTTCAGATCATCGCCGGTAACGTCGCCACTGCCGAGGCCACCAAAGCGCTGATCGATGCAGGTGCAGACGCGATCAAAGTGGGCATCGGGCCCGGCTCGATCTGTACCACACGGATGGTCGCGGGTGTTGGTGTGCCTCAGTTGACGGCAATCATGGATTGCGCCGCTTCGGCGGGGGAGGTTCCGGTCATTGCGGATGGTGGCATTAAATTCTCGGGCGATTTCGCCAAGGCGATTGCGGCGGGTGCGTCTTGCGCTATGGTCGGTTCGATGATTGCGGGCACGGATGAAAGCCCGGGCGAGGTGATCCTCTATCAAGGCCGCTCGTTCAAATCGTATCGCGGCATGGGCAGCCTGGGTGCGATGGCGCGCGGCTCGGCGGATCGCTATTTCCAGAAGGACGCCGCGAATGACAAGCTGGTGCCTGAAGGGATCGAAGGACAGGTGCCGTACAAAGGGTCCGCAAGCGCTGTTGTGCACCAACTGGTTGGAGGTTTGCGCGCGGCGATGGGCTATACCGGTTGTGCCACCGTCGATGAGATGCGCCAGAACTGCAACTTTGTCAAAATCACTGGCGCAGGTTTGAAGGAAAGCCATGTGCATGACGTTCAGATCACACGGGAAAGCCCCAATTATCGCGTGATGTAAGTTTGTGAGACCCTTCAGGGGGTCTCTCGAAATTGATCGTGTAGACGAACGGAAAACGCGATGACACCTGCTGCTCGGGTTCAGGCCTCGATCGAGATCCTCGATGACATTCTTGCCGGTGCACCGGTCGAGAAGGCGTTGACCGGCTGGGCTCGACGCAGTCGGTTCGCGGGATCTAAGGATCGCGCTGCGATCCGGGATCATGTGTTTGATGCATTGCGGTGCAAACGATCCTTCTCGGCGCTCGGTGGGTCCGAGACGGGGCGCGGCCTGATGATCGGTGCCGCCCGATCCTTGGACTCAGACCTAACGTCATTATTTTCGGGTGCGCGGTATGCACCTGCAGAGGTAACCGAAGCTGACCAACCCAGGTCATTTCAGAGCGACGCAGAACGTCTGGATATCCCCGAATGGTTGTGGCCTCAATTTCAGGCCGCGTTGAAGGACGAAGCTGAACTTGCCGCAGCCGCGCTACAATCGCGCGCTCCGATTCATCTGAGGGTCAACCTGCTGAAAACTGACCGACCCTCGGCCATTCAGCGATTGGCTGCCGATGGGATTACGGCGCATCCACATTCGGCTTGCGACACCGCATTGGAAGTTACCGAGGGCGCACGCAAGATATCAATGAGCGGCCCGTATACAGATGGACTTGTTGAGTTGCAGGATGCCGCGAGCCAAGCGGTAATTGCCGCGCTTGATTTGCAGCCAGGCATGCGAGTTCTGGACTACTGTGCAGGCGGCGGTGGTAAGGCGTTGGCTTTGGCGGCAAGGGCCCCCGGCGTTCACGTCTTTGCCCATGATGCCAGTCCCAAACGCATGCGGGATTTGTCAGCACGCGCGGCAAGGGCGGGCGCAGATGTCACAATCTTGACCACAGGCCAAGTCTCCAGTCAGGCGCCGTTCGATGTCGTTTTGACAGATGTGCCCTGTTCCGGCAGCGGATCGTGGCGCCGCGCACCGGCAGGGAAATGGGCGCTTACGCCGGAGCGCTTGGACGAGCTGACGCAGATTCAGGCCGCTATTCTACGAGACGTTTCACCTCTCGTTGCGCCCAAAGGCGTGCTTGCCTATGCGACCTGCTCGATGCTGACGATTGAAAACGACGGCATTATTGATGGATTCTTGGCCAGCAATCCCGAATGGCAGAGCGAATACCGCAAAACGTGGCTGGTTTCACACGGGACCGATGGATTTTTTGCTGCACACTTGACGCGAATATAAACTTTAAAACACAACCTTAAGAAGTTTATGTCACTGATCATTAAGCAGCAATTAACCATTGCAGGCAGATATTGATCAGAAATTGTAATAATCCGGGCTGTTTATGTCTATTCAATCTGAATTTACCCCCTCTCGATCAAGTGGATGGGGTATTGATCGTGGGCGCTATGCCTCACTGGCATTGATCGCCATTTTATTGAGCGTACTTTCCTTCTTTGACGTCTTGCCGCCACGGTTAAGTGCTGGGGTCGCAGCCGTTGGCTTGTCCTTCCTGGTAGTAGTGGTCTTTGCCTTGGCGCGCGCTTGGATATTGAATCAGATCGAAGCGCAAACATACGCTGCGATGACGGGTTTTCTAGAGCAAGAAACCGATGCCTGTGTCATTTCGGATGCGACGGGCGAGGTGCTAGTTGCAAACGCTCAGGCCAATGCGCGTCTTATTCGGAACGCGGGTACGCGACTAGATGGGTCTCTGCGTACCGTATTTGCAAACCCGTCGGCGGTGCTGTTGCGTTTGCAGTCTCATGCCCTGAAACGGGGCTTTTGGGAAGAAGATGTTGTCACGCGCGGACAAACAATACCCGTGTCTGTTTCAAAGCTGGGTGAAAATCGGTTTTGCTGGCGTTTTAGAATAGATGCACCCCAGATCTGGCGCAGCGTGCAGCGGCCGGTTCTGACGGTCGGACGAAATGACGTGGTGCTGGATGCCAATGATGCGGCAATCGAACTTTTTGGTCAGATTCCCACATGCCTCAAGCCGATGGTTCAAGCTGGCGGTGCAGTTGATGGTAGCATCATACAGATTAAAACCGGGGAAACCGAAGCACCATTCACTGTCACAACGCTAAGGCACAGCGGTATTGTGCGTGAGTTGCTTTTAACGCCGCTGCAGCACGCCGAAGGACCACAGCACACGACATCATTTGCAGATTTGCCAGTTGCGATCATGTGCATGTCTCCCGATGGAGATGTTAGCGAAGCAAACCACCTCGCAGTTGAATTGGTCGGTGAGATCCAACCGGGGCGGACGAATATCGAAAGCATGATGCAGGGGCTCGGCTATCCGATCAGGGACTGGCTGGCGAGTGCTGCCGAACAAGGCGCAGCACCGCGGTCTGAATTCCTGCGTTTGGTGCGCAAGGACAAAGAGGTATTTGTGCAAGTTACGCTGTCACGGATTCTCAGGGATGGTCAGGTTTGTCTTATTGCGGTTCTGAACGATGCCACCGAACTGAAAACGATGGAGGCGCAGTTTGTCCAAGGCCAGAAGATGCAAGCCGTTGGGCAATTGGCTGGCGGGGTCGCACATGATTTCAATAACTTGCTGACGGCGATTTCGGGGCATTGTGATCTGTTGCTGTTGCGCCATGACCAAGATGACCCGAATTACGGCGATCTTATACAGATCAATCAGAACGCCAACCGTGCTGCAGCGTTGGTCAGCCAGCTTCTGGCCTTTTCGCGCAAACAAACGCTCCGGCCCGAGGTGCTGGATCTGCGAGATACGATTTCAGACCTTATCCATTTGCTAAACCGTCTTGTGGGCGAGAAGGTCCGCCTGACGCTCAGTCATGATCCGGTGCTCAAATCCGTCTGTGCGGACAAGCGCCAGTTAGAGCAGGTCTTGATGAACCTGGTCGTCAATGCGCGTGATGCGATGCCTGAGGGTGGGGAGATTCGGATCGAGACCGAAGTAGTGACATTGGATCAATCGATCACGCGCGATCGGGCGACGGTACAGCCGGGGGAATATGTTACGGTCAAAGTCATCGATAGCGGCATCGGGATTCCTGCAGACAAACTGCAAAAGGTGTTTGAGCCATTTTATACGACCAAACGCACAGGCGAGGGGACGGGGCTGGGGCTATCGACTGTTTACGGGATCGTAAAACAGACTGGTGGTTTCATATTTGTCGACAGTGTGCAGGACCGGGGAACGGAATTCACCGTGCTCTTGCCGGTGAGTTCCCGGGTCCAAGAATCGGAGCCTGAGGTACCCGATACGTCAGAGGTGCAAAGTTCCCGATTGGGTGAAGGCGTGGTTTTGTTGGTCGAAGACGAAGCCCCGGTGCGCGCCTTCGCGACGCGGGCGCTTCGCTTGAAAGGCTACACTGTGCTTGAAGCTGAATCAGCCGAAGATGCGCTGCAATTGTTGGACGACCCCAATTTGCTGGTGGATGTTTTTGTTACCGATGTCGTCATGCCCGGAATGGACGGCCCGACCTGGGTGCGCGAGGCCATGAAAACACGGCCTGACGTGCGGGTGGTCTTCATGTCAGGCTATACTGAGGGGGCATTCGGCGAATCTGGTCCTCAGATCGAAAATTCCACCTTCCTGCCCAAGCCGTTTTCGTTGACCCAGCTGACCGAAGCGGTGTTTCAGCAAATGAATTGAAAACGCTATTCGGCAGCACGATACAATGCGTATTCTGCGGCGTTCAATGATTGGAACCGGAGTTCAGTTTGTTTTGAGAAGTCCATCGGGCAAGCGGGCGAGACGTTCTCACGCGGTAGATCGATTTTACATTCCAGCCGATTCTGAAGGAAATCCAGTATCTTTTGCTGGCTGTCATATTTGAAGATATGCGCAACACCTTTACCGTTACTGCGGGGTTGCAAAAAATCGGTTTGGCATCCCACATCTGCGTAGACCGGGCGGGGGGTTTGCATATAGGCGTCAAGGAATGCCTCGAAGCTTAAACCTTTTGTGGAATGCGGATGACCTGCCAATTCGGCGCGCGTTCGATATCGATACCAACTTCCCAACCAATCGACAGGTTCGCGCACAATGGCCATGACGTCCATTTCTGCATCAAACATCTTGCGAAACATGGTCTGGAAGAAACGATCATAGCGACGCATGTTCGCATGTTTCAGGTCTGTTGGTCCGGACACGACGATATCGGCCCTATCGCGTAAAGCTGATTGATACGCGGTGGAGCCGGTCTTTGGAACAGACAGAAGCGCAAGCCGCTTTTCATAGAAAACAAGCATTTATCTTTTCTCTTCAATGCCTTTCATGTCTCAGATTGTCGTAAACGACTCTTTAACACAATTGCTGAAGAGTAGTTTTCATAAGTTTTAGTTGAAATGTTCTCTTTTTGGTCCCATAAGGAACAAGAGGCGAACAAAGCAGCGATTGCCGCCCGATCAAGGGTGTGACAAAAGAGAAGGCGACAGGACAATGGCGGATCTTCTGACGATGAGCGACAAGAAAAACGCAGACAAGCAAAAGGCGCTCGACAGCGCATTGGCCCAGATCGAACGGCAGTTCGGCAAAGGCTCGATCATGAAGTTGGGCGAAGATTCCAAGCAGGATATCGATGCGAGCTCGACCGGGTCGCTGGGCTTGGATATCGCGCTGGGGATCGGCGGCCTGCCGATGGGGCGGATCGTCGAGATTTATGGCCCGGAA
This sequence comes from Ruegeria sp. CG1, assembly GCF_056537265.1. Lineage (NCBI taxonomy): Bacteria > Pseudomonadati > Pseudomonadota > Alphaproteobacteria > Rhodobacterales > Roseobacteraceae > Ruegeria > Ruegeria sp. CG1. Next base: position 569,076 of record NZ_JBQFRF010000001.1, read on the forward strand.
AGCTCGGGTAAGACCACGCTGACGCTGCACTGCATCGCTGAACAGCAAAAACGCGGCGGAGTCTGCGCGTTCGTCGACGCAGAACATGCGCTGGACCCTCAATATGCGCGCAAGCTGGGTGTGGATCTGGATGAATTGCTGATCTCTCAGCCCGACACTGGCGAGCAGGCACTTGAGATCACCGACACCTTGGTGCGGTCGGGAGCCGTGAACATGGTCGTGGTCGACTCGGTTGCGGCGCTGACGCCGAAATCCGAGTTGGAAGGCGACATGGGTGACAGCAGCGTCGGTGTTCAGGCCCGGCTGATGAGCCAGGCGATGCGCAAGCTGACCGGCTCGATCAATCGCTCGAACTGCATGGTGATCTTCATAAACCAGATCAGGATGAAGATCGGTGTGATGTTTGGCAGCCCGGAAACCACTACCGGTGGTAATGCGTTGAAATTCTACAGCTCGGTCCGTCTGGATATTCGCCGTATCGGTGCGATCAAGGATCGGGACGAAGTTGTGGGCAACCAGACCCGCGTCAAGGTCGTCAAGAACAAGGTGGCACCGCCGTTCAAGCAGGTGGAATTCGACATCATGTATGGCGAAGGCATCAGCAAAATGGGTGAGCTGCTGGATTTGGGCGTCAAGGCCGGTGTGGTCGAAAAGTCGGGTTCGTGGTTCAGCTACGGTGATGAGCGGATCGGGCAGGGGCGTGAGAATGCCAAGCAATATCTGCGTGACAATTCCCGTGCGGCGCTCGAGATCGAAGACAAAATACGTGCCGCGCATGGGTTAGACTTTGAAATGCCACCCGAGGCGGAAGAGGATGACATCCTCGAAGCTTAAAGCGTGCCTGAGGGGGAACCAAAGAAATCCCCCGCACCCCGGTAATGCTAAAATATCTGGAACAGGGTGGTCCCTCGGGGCCGCCTTGTTTCGTTTCGGATGGGCCAATGCTGTGGACACTCTTGGGGGGTGGGGCTAAACCTTTGCTGACCATAACGACTGCGCGCCGAGAGAGCCTTATGCCAACGCTGAACGACATTCGATCTACCTTCCTGAACTACTTTGCCAAGCAGGGGCACGAAGTGGTTGCGTCTAGCCCGCTGGTTCCGCGCAATGATCCGACACTGATGTTCGTCAACTCGGGTATGGTTCAGTTCAAGAATCTGTTTACTGGCGTCGAAACCCGCGACTACAGCCGTGCTACCACTGCACAGAAATGCGTGCGTGCAGGCGGCAAACACAACGATCTGGACAATGTGGGCTATACCGCTCGCCACCATACGTTCTTTGAAATGCTGGGGAATTTCTCATTCGGGGATTACTTTAAGCATGAGGCGATACCGTTCGCTTGGGAACTGATCACCAAAGAATTTGGTATCGATAAGAACCGTCTGTTGGCCACTGTCTATCACACCGATGATGAGGCATTTGAAATCTGGAAAAAGGTTGGTGTCCCTGAAGACCGGATCATCCGCATCGCTACTAATGACAATTTCTGGCAAATGGGCCCTACCGGCCCCTGCGGCCCGTGCACCGAGATTTTCTATGACCACGGTGATCACATCTGGGGCGGGCCTCCGGGTTCGGCTGAGGAAGATGGTGATCGGTTCATCGAAATCTGGAACATCGTTTTCATGCAGAACGAACAGTTCGAAGACGGCTCGATGGTCGAACTCGACATGCAGTCGATCGACACCGGCATGGGATTGGAACGCATTGGAGCGTTGCTGCAAGGCAGCCACGACAATTATGACACCGATCTGTTCAAAACGCTGATCGAAGCCTCCGCGGATGCGACCGGTGTTGATCCTTATGGGGATCAAAACGTGCATCATCGCGTGATTGCGGACCACTTGCGTTCAACTTCGTTCCTGATCGCGGATGGTGTGATGCCGTCAAATGATGGGCGAGGGTATGTTCTGCGCCGTATCATGCGCCGCGCGATGCGCCATGCGCATCTGTTGGGGGCCAAAGATCCGGTGATGCACCGCCTGGTACCCACGCTGGTGCAATTGATGGGTGCGCAATATTCAGAGCTTGGTCAGGCGCAGCCACTGATCGAAGAGACACTGCTGCTTGAGGAAACTCGGTTCAAGCAAACTTTGGATCGCGGTTTGAAGCTGTTGGATGAGGAAGTCTCGGGCCTACCTGAAGGCGATCCACTACCCGGAGACGCGGCGTTCAAACTGTATGATACCTATGGTTTCCCGCTTGATCTGACGCAGGATGCGCTGCGCGAGAAAGGTCGAACCGTCGACACCGATGGATTTGACGTGGCCATGGCCGAACAAAAAGCCAAGGCTCGCGCGGCGTGGGCCGGGTCTGGCGAATCTGCCGATCAGGTGGTTTGGTTCGATGTGCTGGATGCGGCCGGTGCGACCGATTTCCTTGGCTACGATACTGAAAAGGCCGAAGGGCAGGTCGCTGCGTTGGTGGTCGATGGTGCATTGGTCGACAAGATCGAGAAGGGTGGTACCGGCTGGGTCGTAGTCAACCAGACACCGTTCTATGGCGAGGCCGGTGGCCAGGTCGGCGACACCGGTGAAATTCGCAGGCTGGATGAGCGCGACGATATCGCCCGTGTTGAAGACACCAGAAAGTTTGCTGATGGCAAAGTCTATGCTCACAAGGTCACGATTGATCATGGGGAGATCTCAAAAGGTGACGCAGTTGAGCTGGAAGTCGATCACGCGCGCCGCACGGCCATTCGTGCCAACCACTCCGCGACGCACCTTCTGCATGAAGCCCTGCGTGAGACATTGGGTGATCACGTGGCGCAGCGCGGGTCGCTCAACGCATCAGATCGTTTGCGGTTCGATTTCAGCCATTCCAAGGCTCTGACACTGGAAGAAGTGCAGAAAGTTGAGCGAGAGGTGAACGCATTCATCCGCCAAAACTCAACCGTGGAAACCAGGATTATGACACCGGATGACGCCCGTGAACTGGGTGCTCAAGCTCTGTTCGGTGAGAAATACGGGGATGAGGTGCGCGTGGTTTCGATGGGCAAAGCACCCACCGGCAAAGGCCAGGATGGTGAGACATGGTCGATTGAACTGTGTGGCGGCACCCATGTGCGCCAGACCGGTGATATCGGAACCTTCGTCGTGCTGGGCGACAGTGCCAGCAGCGCGGGCGTGCGGCGGATCGAGGCTTTGACCGGTGATGACGCATTTAAGTATCTGTCGAAACAGGATCATCGCCTTTCCTCAATTGCGCTTGAGTTGAAAGCGCAGCCTGATGACGTTGTGGCGCGTGTGAAGACTCTGTTGGATGAGCGTAAGTCGCTGCAAAACGAAGTTGCGCAGTTGCGCCGTGATCTGGCCATGGCCGGAGGCGCGGGGCAGGGCGGTGGAGCGGAAGCGCGCGATGTGAACGGTGTGGCGTTCTTTGCGCAGTCGCTCTCGGGTGTGTCCGGAAAGGACCTGCCTGCATTGATTGATGAGCACAAAAGCCGTTTAGGAACCGGTGCAGTATTGTTGATTGCTGATACCGGCGGCAAAGCGGCTGTTGCTGCGGGCGTCACGTCTGACCTGACAGACACGGTATCTGCGGTGGATCTGGTCCGCGCGGCGGTCGCTGAACTGGGCGGCAAAGGCGGTGGCGGACGGCCTGACATGGCACAGGGGGGGGGCAAGGATGCCTCGAATGCAGAGGCTGCAATCAAGGCCGCTGAACAGGTTTTGGGAGGATAAGATGCCAGCACTTTGGATCGCACACGTCACTGTGACAGACGCCGATGCTTATGGAAAATACGCCGAGCTTGCAGGGCCGGCAATTGCGGCGCATGGGGGTGAATTCATCGCCCGCGCGGCACGTTACGTGCAGTTAGAGGGCAAAGAGCGACCACGCAATGTGGTCGCCCGCTTCCCAACCGTAGAGGCTGCGGTAGAGTGCTACAATTCTCCTGCATATCAGCAGGCATTGGATCATGCCCGTGGCGCCAGCGAGCGAGAGCTGGTGGTCGTTGAAATTACCGACTGAGAATCAGGCTAAATCTACCTTCGCATGAAATTTGCAAATTCTGCCCGGCCCCGAGCCGTGCGACCTGCCATGCATTTTAGCGTGGGCGGCTCTTCACGATCGCTCTGAATTTATACACATTATTACAATGGGTTGTGCGTACTTCCTGTTGATGTTGAACATATTTCTCTGTCCGATTGTGGCACTTCGCGCCACTTTCTTGCGCGGAAATGGTCACGAAATGTGACGAATTTCCGCCGTTTTTTCCGCTCAATCTCGGATTTGATTGCGTGACAACCACGGTTTGCGGATATGGTCCGGTATACAGATGGGTTCTGATCCACGCAGTTTGCAGGGATTAATAGGACTCGAGGGACAGCATGAAATTCTTTGGTACGACCATAGATGCCCACTTAAAGAGCGCTGCCAAGCTTGGCGGGCTGTTTGGTTTGGCTATCCTGATTAACGGTTCGCTGTTGTTTGGGACTGAAGCATCGGCGAAAGATGCCGCGTTTATCCCGAGTATCGCTGCCTCGCCACCACCCTCGGGTGCGCGTCAGCTTTGCGGTAAGTATTCCTGGGCATGTGCGCAAAAAGGTATCGGTTCCTTATCTACCAGCCAAGAATTGAAGCTTGTCAAAGAGATCAACCGCCGCGTTAATCGATCCACGCGAGAGGTCACGGATCAGTCGCAATACAAAACCAGTGAACTTTGGGCGCTTCCAACGTCGCGCGGTGGTGACTGCGAAGATTTTGCGCTTCTAAAGAAAAGAGATTTGATCCAGGCTGGTTTCGACCCTCGTAAACTACTGCTCGCGACAGTGTTGGATACGCGCAGAAACTCTCATGCTGTTTTGGTTTATCGGTCGAGCGGCGGCGATCTGGTCCTGGATAATTTGACCAATCAGATCAAGCCTTGGAAAGCGACGCGCTATCTGTTCCTGAGGATGCAAGACCCAAAGCAGCCACGAAATTGGGTCGGGGTTTTCGGTAAGAGCTAGAAAATCGTGAAACAAAAAAGGGCGCCTGTAATGAGCAGCGCCCTTTTTCAGCATTAGTTATCAAATATACTAGTATTAACTTTGTTTTTCGACTTTTTGTTTTTCGACTTTTTGTTTTTTGACTTTTTGTCTTTGGACTTTTTGTTCTTCATTTTTTTGTCTTTGGACTTTTTGCCCTTGGATTTCTTGTCATTAGACTTTAGTTCCTTCAACTTTCCGTCGTCCGAATTGTCGTCATCAGGCTCATTGTCATCGGGCTGGTTGTCATCAGGATCATTGTCATCAGGATCATTGTCATCAGGATCGTTGTCATTTCCGTTGTTGTTACCTCCCGGCGTCGACGAACCGGGGTCGTTGTCCGGAGAAGAATCACCGCTAGGGCCGGAACTTGAACTTTCCCGCTCAGATTCATCTGATGGACCGTCGCCAGATCTTTGGTCGGCGAAGCCGATGCTTGCAGTTGGCAGGTCGGTCAAAACAGCTGCAAATCGCGGGCAATCAAGAATGGTACGTTCCAAGATAGACTCGAAGTCGGCGCGTCGCTGGATATACCGGAGCATGCCCGAAGTAACCACGTCACACGCACAAAGCGTGTTCGAAGATACAGATTGTTTGGCCGTTCTCACGGTACATGTGCCAGCTGCCTGAGCGGAATTTACGAAGGTGAAGGGTAAGATTGCGGAAGCAAAAGCAATCGATAACAGTTTGGATCTAATGCGCATCGCACGCTCCTTAAGCACTCGTTAACTAATCTGCCGTTTACTCAAACGGCGTCACACTTTGAACACAAAGTCCTCTTTCTATCGCCTATATTCAAGCAAACTTTCTGTTGGATTTCTGTGATCCAGCTCACTCAAACGCGATTAACCCATAAAAAACAAAAAGAAGACCTGCTGTTGCACCAGGTCTTCTTTTTCTGTGTTGTTTCTAGCCTGACGCAAAAATGTCACGAATGTGGCAATGTTTCCAAAACGTGAACAAGTTCACAGCATTGATCAGGCTGATTTTGACATCCGTTTACGCTCATGCGGATCCAGATAACGTTTGCGAAGCCGGATCGCATTGGGCGTAACCTCGACCAGTTCATCGTCGTCGATATAAGCGATTGCCTCTTCAAGCGAGAACTGAATATGAGGGGTCAGCCTTACTGCGTCGTCCGAGCCGCTGGCACGCACGTTTGTCAGCTTCTTCCCTTTCAGCGGATTCACTTCCAGATCGTTGTCTCGCGAATGCTCTCCGATCACCATGCCCCGATAGACATCAGTTTGCGGGCCAACAAACATGCGGCCACGCTCTTCCAAATTCCACAGCGCATAGGCGACCGCCTGACCGTTTTCCATCGAGATCAGAACACCCGCACGTCGACCAGGAATCTGCCCTTTATGAGCCGCCCAGCCGTGGAAGACCCGGTTCAAGACACCAGTTCCGCGTGTATCGGTCAGGAACTCTCCGTGATAGCCGATCAGGCCACGAGACGGCACGTGGGCGATGATCCGGGTTTTGCCTGCCCCTGCAGGGCGCATTTCAGCCAGTTCACCTTTGCGCGTACCCGTGATTTTCTCGATCACCGCGCCAGAATATTCATCATCCACATCGATCGTGACTTCTTCGATAGGTTCAAGGCGCTGGCCGCTCTCCTCGCGGAACAAAACCTGAGGGCGCGAGATGCTGAGCTCGAATCCTTCGCGACGCATGTTTTCGATCAGAACACCCATCTGCAATTCGCCGCGACCAGCAACCTCGAAAGCCTCACCGCCGGGCGTGTCGCTGATGCGGATGGCTACGTTCGATTCGGCTTCTTTCATCAGGCGATCACGAATGACCCGAGACTGAACCTTTTTGCCGTCTCGACCGGCCAGTGGGGAATCGTTTATGCCGAAGGTCACTGTGATGGTTGGCGGATCGATCGGCTGGGCGGGCAGGGCCTCTTCGACTTGCGGGGATACAAGGGAATCTGCCACGGTGGCTTTGCTCATACCCGCAATCGTGACAATATCGCCTGCTTCGGCGACGTCGATGGGTTGTTGAGCTAATCCACGGAATGCCAGGATTTTCGACGCGCGGAAGCTTTCAATCTGGGTGCCGTCTCGGCTGAGTGCTTTGAGGCTGTCACCCGCTTTCAGAGTTCCACTTTCCACGCGACCGGTCAAAATGCGACCGATGAATGGATCGCTGCCCAAAGTGGTGGCGAGCATCCTGAACGGTTCGTCCTTTTTCTCGATCTGCTTGGGGGCGGGGACGTGATCAACGATCAGATCGAACAGGGCGGTCAAGTCCTTGCGCGGACCGTCAAGCTCCATATCGGCCCAGCCGGACCGGCCCGAAGCATACATGGCCGGGAAGTCCAGCTGATCGTCATCGGCGCCCAAGTTGGCGAAAAGGTCGAAACATTCGTCCAGCGCGCGATCAGGCTCGGCATCGGGTTTGTCGACCTTGTTCAGCACGACAATCGGGCGCAGGCCCAAAGCCAGCGCCTTTGAGGTCACGAATTTGGTTTGCGGCATCGGGCCTTCGGCGGCATCGACCAGCAGTACAACGCCGTCGACCATGCTGAGAATACGTTCGACTTCCCCACCGAAATCAGCGTGGCCGGGGGTGTCGACGATGTTAATGCGGGTATCCTTCCACTCAACGCTGGTGGCTTTGGCCAGGATGGTAATGCCGCGTTCGCGTTCCAGGTCGTTGCTGTCCATGGCGCGTTCTGCCACGGCCTGGTTTTCCCGGAACGCGCCGGATTGTTTAAGCAGCTCATCCACCAGGGTCGTCTTGCCGTGGTCCACGTGAGCGATGATTGCGATATTGCGCAGGTCCATGAGAGGTCAGCCTTTGAACGGGAAGTTGCCGCGCGCATAACGCGGCGCGACAAAATATACCAGCCCTAACCGGCGGTCAGTGGCCCGCTGTGGCTGAAAACAGGTGGATGATCAGAATGCCACTCAAAATCATGCCCAAACCCAAGACTGCGGGCCAATCGAGTTTTTGGCCAAAAACCAGAAATCCAATCAGTGCGATCAGGGCAATACCGAGGCCCGACCAGATTGCATAGACAATGCCCACGGGCATGACCTTTAACGTGAGGGCCATAAGATAAAAGGCTGCCCCATAGCCAACCACGACAAGAGCCGACGGCCAAAATCGCGTAAACTGATGGCTAGCCTGCAACGCAGTCGTGCCGATGGTTTCCGCGATAACAGCCAACATTAGGATTAGGTAGGTCTTTGGCACGAGCGATGCCTCTCTGAATTATCGCGAAAGGTTGAGCATACTTGCGATTATTTGGGCAAGGGGATTCAGATGCAGATGATCAAAACCCTAACTTTACCAAAGGTCAGGTAAACCCGACTATTCGGGCTTTTGCATTCGTGCTAAACACTCGATTGTTTTTAGTGTGTTTTTAATGAGTTTGATAAGATGACGACTTTTGCAAAATCGGTCATTATCGCTTCGGTTTTGATTGTGGCGTTGGGGTGGCTTGCAGACGGGGGGTCCGTCGACATTGATGCAGCCCAGAATGTTGAGCGGTTCACAGGTTTTCCGGTTTAGGCGCCCACCGAGCGATATCCTCGAAAAGGAGCTTTCGGGCTCCTTTTCTTTTCTTCAGACGCTAAGCAATCTTTACTGCTTTTCGATCGCTTTCAGCTTGGATCGATGTTCAGACAGTCTTTTCACCACGAATTGCCGCGCCTTGCGTTCCGCCAGCCTAACCCGGATTTCGGTCAAGAACGCTTCTTCCAGAGATTGCGAGGCTGCACCGAGAACGTCTCCAACCTCCACAAAGAATCGATCCTCGCCTGTCTCGTCCATAACCTTCATCGTGTCCTCGGCCAATCTGGCGGCGAGGGTAGTGATGGTATCGGACATCAGCGCGTATTCTCTGTCAGGCGGCGTTTCACGTAATCCGTCACATCTGTCATCAGCGTGTCCATGTGGCGGTCTTGGAAGAAGTGATCGGCACCTTCCACCTCATTATGGGTGATGGTGATACCCTTTTGTTCATGCAGCTTTCCGACCAGAGACGCAGTGTCTGCAGGTGGTGCCACACGGTCCGCCAATCCGTTGATGATCAAGCCAGAAGACGGGCAGGGTGCCAGGAACGAAAAGTCGTACATGTTTGCGGGCGGCGATACACTGATGAAGCCAGTGATCTCGGGGCGGCGCATCAGAAGCTGCATTCCGATCCATGCACCGAACGAGAACCCAGCGACCCAGCAATGCTTGGAGTTGTTGTTCATCGACTGAAGGTAATCCAGCGCTGATGCTGCATCGCTCAGCTCACCTACACCCTGGTCATACTCGCCCTGGCTGCGACCAACGCCGCGAAAGTTAAAACGCAGAACCGTGAAGCCCATGTTGTAAAAGGCGTAATGCAGGTTATAGACCACCTTGTTGTTCATGGTCCCGCCAAATTGTGGATGCGGATGAAGCACGATAGCGATCGGTGCGTCTTTTTCCTTTTGCGGGTGGTAGCGGCCTTCCAGGCGGCCTTCGGGTCCGGGAAAAATCACCTCGGGCATGTGTGCTTTGGTCCTGTTTTTTGACGCGTCGGCCCCGAGATTATCTTGACGGTAATCCTCAGGTACCTTAGAACGGTTCTAATTACATTGTGTCGCGTGAAAACGCTGTCAGTGGGAGATACGCACTGGCTCGGGCGACGTCAATGTTTTCGCGCAGTTCTTGCCTGAAGGAAACAAAATGAAGCTGTCGACCAAAGGCCGCTATGCGATGGTTGCGCTGGCGGATATCGCCCTTCAGTCCTCGGACAAACTCGTCACGTTGGGCGAGATTTCCGAACGTCAGGATATTTCACTGCCGTATTTGGAGCAGCTTTTCGTGAAACTGCGCCGAGCTGATCTGGTCAGTTCAGTACGCGGACCGGGTGGGGGCTATCGCCTGGCGCGACCAGCCTCGGAAATCCGTGTGGTCGAGATACTGGCCGCGGTTGATGAGACGGTGGATGCGATGCACAAGGGGGCAGGTGCCTCGGGCGCGTCTTCGGGCAGCCGGGCGCAGTCACTGACCAATCGGTTGTGGGAAAGCCTGAGCGCGAATGTTTACGTATTCCTGCATCAAACGCGGCTGTCGGATGTAATTCGGAATGATCTTGCACCGTGTCCCGCTGTTCCTAGCTTGTTCGCAGTCGTGGACGATTGATCTGATGACGTTTTTCTGTGTTCCGTCAAAACCCATCTTGGAAAAGATACATCTATGAAACGGGTTTATCTCGACCATAACGCAACCTCCGCTCTGAGGCCCAAGGCCCGCGATGCAATGATCGCGGCGATGGATTTGGTGGGCAATCCGTCCTCGGTCCATGCCGAAGGGCGCGCCGCAAAAGCGGTGGTCGAGAAAGCGCGGGCTCAAATCGCAACAGCGTTTGGGGCCGATGGTGCCGACATCGTGTTTACATCCGGCGCGACTGAGGCAGCGGCTTTGGCCATGGCGGGGCGCGATCTTCAAGGTGCAGCGATTGAACATGACGCGGTAAGAGCTTGGATTAATGAGGTTCTGCCTGTCTCCCAAGGCGGTTACGTTGACGTGCCGGACGCTTCCCGATCCACGCTGCAACTGGCCAATTCGGAAACTGGAATTGTTCAAACTTTGCCTGCCGGTCTTGCGGTCACCGACGCGACTCAGGCTTTTGGTAAGTTGCCGATAGCCTTCAACTGGCTGGGGGCTGAGATGGCGCTGATTTCAGCCCACAAACTTGGCGGGCCAAAAGGGATCGGGGCGTTGGTGATGAAACGCGGCACCGATCTTGCTGCGCAAATCAAGGGCGGCGGGCAGGAGATGGGGCGTCGCTCGGGTACAGAAAATGTCACTGGAATTGCGGGGTTCGGAGCAGCAGCTGAAGCCGCGTCCCGTGATTTAGCAAATGGCGTTTGGGAAAACGTTGCAGAACTTAGAAATATTCTAGAAAACGCTCTTGAGGCTGGTACGAAAGCTACTATTTTTGTCGGGAAAGACCAAAGGCGACTCCCCAACACTCTGTGCTTCGCCACACCGGGATGGAAGGGCGAGACACAGGTCATGCAGATGGATTTGTCAGGCTTCGCGATCAGTGCGGGCTCGGCCTGTTCCAGTGGCAAGGTTCGTGCAAGCGCCGTACTGACGGCCATGGGATTTGATGAGATGAAGGCCTCCAGCGCAATCCGCGTATCGCTGGGGCCGGAGACGGCAGAAGAAGATGTGCTGCGTTTCGCGGAAACGTGGCTTGAAAAAGAGAAAAAGCATCGCGCGCGGGCCGCGTGATCTGACGGAGGGTGAATTATGGCCGCTTTGGACCAGACCCAGGTGAAAGAGGGTGTCGATCAGGAAACCGTAGACGCGGTTCGCGAGGTCAGCACTTATAAATACGGCTGGGAAACTGATATCGAGATGGAGTATGCGCCAAAAGGCGTGAATCCCGATATTGTACGTCTGATTTCGGACAAAAATGATGAGCCTGAGTGGATGACCGAATGGCGTCTGGCCGCGTTCGAGCGCTGGACCCAGATGGAAGAGCCTAAATGGGCGATGGTGCACTACCCGCCGATCGACTTTCAGGACCAGTATTATTATGCCCGTCCGAAATCGATGGAAGATAAACCCAAATCTCTGGATGAGGTCGATCCCAAGCTTCTGGCGACTTACGAAAAGCTGGGTATCCCTTTGAAAGAACAGATGATCCTGGCAGGTGTCGAGGGCGCTGAGAATGCACCGGCAGAAGGCCGCAAGGTCGCGGTTGACGCGGTGTTTGACTCGGTTTCGGTCGGGACGACTTTTCAGGAAGAGTTGAAGAAAGCCGGTGTTATTTTCTGCTCGATTTCCGAGGCGATCAAAGAGCATCCGGAACTGGTCAAGAAATACCTGGGGACGGTCGTACCGGTCTCGGACAATTTCTATGCCACGCTCAACTCAGCTGTGTTCTCGGACGGCTCGTTTGTTTATGTCCCTCCGGGCGTGCGCTGCCCGATGGAACTGAGCACATACTTCCGCATCAATGCGGAAAATACCGGCCAGTTTGAGCGCACGCTGATCATCGCCGACAAGGGCTCTTACGTCTCGTATTTGGAAGGCTGCACAGCGCCTCAGCGCGACACTGCACAGCTTCACGCGGCGGTTGTCGAGATCATCGTCGAAGAAGATGCCGAGGTGAAATACTCGACCGTTCAGAACTGGTTCCCCGGAGATGAGAATGGCAAGGGCGGTATCTACAACTTCGTGACCAAGCGCGCCGATTGTCGGGGTGATCGCTCCAAGGTGATGTGGACGCAGGTCGAAACCGGCTCAGCCGTAACCTGGAAATACCCGTCTTGCATCCTGCGTGGCGACGATAGCCAGGGTGAGTTCTACTCGATCGCAATCACGAACAACATGCAGCAAGCCGACACCGGCACCAAGATGGTGCATCTGGGCAAGAACACCAAGTCGCGGATCGTATCGAAAGGGATCAGCGCCGGTAAGGCGCAGAATACCTATCGTGGTCTGGTGTCGATGCATCCAAAGGCCAAGGACAGCCGCAACTATACGCAGTGCGACAGCTTGCTGATTGGCGACAAATGCGGGGCGCATACGGTTCCGTATATCGAGGTGAAGAACAACTCATCTCGGGTCGAGCACGAGGCGACGACATCAAAAGTGGATGACGATCAGCTGTTCTATTGCCGTCAGCGTGGCATGGACGAGGAAGAAGCCGTGGCCTTGGTCGTCAACGGGTTCTGCAAGGACGTTCTGCAGGCGCTGCCGATGGAATTTGCGATGGAAGCGCAACAGCTTGTGGCAATCAGCCTTGAGGGATCAGTCGGCTGATGACACCAAAACCCCAACAGCGAATCCGAAAGGACGATGTCCTGACCGTGCTTGGCTATGCGTTGCCGGTGCTCGGCGGCCTGTTGGGGGTTGCTTACGTCAATACCAAGTACATGGACTTCATAAACCCGGTTTGGGCAGTGGGCGCAGGCGCGTTGCTTGGATGGATCATCGCCCGCGTGATCCGCAAGGTGCTGGGATAAGAACTTATCGGGGTCGCAATGCGCCCCTTGCGAGATGCTAAAGGACAGAAAATGCTGGAAATCAATAACCTGCACGTCAAACTTGAGGAAGAAGACAAGCAAATTCTGAAAGGGGTCGACCTGACGGTCGAGCCTGGCAAGGTGCATGCGATCATGGGGCCCAATGGCTCGGGCAAATCAACGCTCAGCTACGTGTTGTCTGGTCGTGATGGCTATGAGGTGACCGAGGGCGGCGCGACGCTTGATGGCGAGGATCTGCTTGAGATGGAACCGGAAGAACGTGCAGCCGCAGGTGTGTTTCTGGCGTTCCAGTACCCGGTCGAGATTCCCGGTGTGGGCAACATGACCTTCCTGCGCACCGCCGTGAATGCGCAGCGCAAAGCACGTGGCGAGGAAGAGCTGTCGGCGACAGATTTTTTGAAAGAGGTTCGTGCCAAGGCCAAGGCGCTGAAAATCGACGCTGAAATGTTGAAACGTCCGGTCAATGTTGGCTTTTCGGGTGGTGAGAAAAAGCGCAACGAAATCCTGCAAATGGCGATGCTTGAGCCGAAGATGTGCATCCTGGATGAGACAGACTCGGGCCTTGACGTGGACGCGATGAAACTGGTGGCCGAGGGCGTGAACGCGTTGCGTGATGAGGGGCGCGGGTTCCTTGTTATCACGCACTATCAGCGGCTTCTCGATCACATCAAACCTGACGTGGTTCACATCATGGCGGATGGTCGCATCGTGAAATCCGGCGGCCCCGAACTCGCGCTGGAAGTGGAAAACAACGGCTATGCCGACATTCTGGCCGAGGTGAACTGATGGCTTTGCCCCAAGCGAAACAAACGGCGACCGAGGAACGGCTGGCAGCGCTGACCATGCCGGATGCGGGATGCACACGCAAAGCGCGCGAAGCCGCAATTGCACGTGTACGCGCGATGGGTTTGCCCAGTCGTCGAGATGAATACTGGAAATATACCCGTCCAGACACTCTGGTCTCTGCGGAAGCTCCCAGTGCTGCTTTGTTCAAAACAGATGAACCGGCTCTGTTCCACGCGCTCGACCGGCTGAAGATCGTTTTCATTGATGGCGTATTCAGCCCGGAAGAGTCTGATGATCTGTCTCTGGAGGGTGTAACGATCGATCGGCTGGAAGATATCTGTTGCAAAGATATCCATTGGGCCAAAGAGTTATACGGCGTTCTTGAAGCAAAAGGCCAACAACCGGTGCCGCGTCCATTGGCGGCGTTGAATACGGCCTATGCGTCAGATGGAGTTGCCATTCATGTATCCGGCAAGCCGAGCAAACCGATTAACCTGATTTATCGCCATGAATCTGAAACGTCGGATGCGATCCTGCATCATGTCGTTCGGGTTGAAAGCGGTGCCGAAGTCACGATCCTTGAAAACGGACCCGCAGCGTCGCGCTTCAACAAATGCATGGAAATCGATATCGCCGACAATGGCACACTGCATCACATCCGTGCGCAGGGCCGGGATCATCAACGTCGTGCGGCGACTCATATGTTCTCGCGGCTTGGTAAGGAATCCGTCTATAAATCCTTCACGCTGACCGTGAACGGAGTTTTGACGCGAAACGAGCAAGTCGTCGAACTGACGGGTGACGATGCGGTCGCGCACGTGGCGGGTGCGTGTGTTGGAGATGGTGATTTTCTCCATGATGACACGGTCTTTGTCACCCATGATGCGGTGAATTGCGAAAGCCGCCAAGTGTTCAAGAAGGTGCTTCGCAACGGGGCGACGGGTGTTTTTCAGGGCAAGATCTTGGTAAAGGAAGGCGCTCAGAAAACCGACGGTTACCAGATCAGCCAGTCGCTGCTTCTGGACGATGACAGTCAGTTCCTCGCAAAGCCCGAGCTCGAGATTTACGCCGATGACGTGGCGTGTTCGCACGGTTCAACCTCTGGCGCCATTGATGAAACGGCTTTATTCTACCTACGCTCGCGTGGAGTCCCGACGGCAGAGGCAACGGACATGTTGACACTGGCCTTCCTGGCTGAAGCCGTTGATGAAATCGAGGACGAGGATCTGGCGGCTGATATCGTGTCCCGATTGCAAGATTGGCTGGCACGCCGCCGCTGATGCCTGTCACAACTGATATCGTGGCCACGTATCGCGGACCGGGGCGTGTGGTGCGTCGGCTGCTTGATATGGGGCCGCGCGAAGACCGCGCATTGGCGTTTGTGATGGCGTTCTGTGTAATAGGCTTTATCGCACAATTGCCCGGACTTGCACGGAGGGCTCATCTGGAAGGGATAGAGCTGAACATGCTGATGGGCGGGGCCCTGTTGGGATCGGTCTTTATTCTGCCATTGTGCTTTTATCTTCTTGCTTGGCTCACCCATTTCATCGCGCGGATGATGGGGGGCGTTGGCACCAGCTATGGTGCGCGGCTAGCCTTGTTCTGGGCGCTTCTCGCGTCAGCGCCTTTGGTGTTGCTGAATGGGCTGGTTTCCGGTTTCATCGGCCCCGGGTCAGCGCAAACACTTGTGGGGCTGTTATGGGTTGCGGTTTTTCTCTGGTTCTGGTTGTCGGGCCTCAAGCAATCGCAAAAGGCTGCTAAATGAATTCCACCGCACTGCTCAACCTGGTCGTTCTGACCCTGTCCAATCCAGCCGAAGCCGCAAGACGATTGCTCGCGTTGCGGCTGGGTACGGATGTACTGTGGCTCGCCTTCTCTCTCGCGGTGATCCTGAACGCTCTGGTCCAGTCTGCGTCCAGCTTCGTCCTGCCGCTTATCAGTCCGGATGTTCAGCAATTGGCTGAGCCACTATCGAGGACGCTTTTTGTTTCTGTTGCGGCAATCATGATCAGCGTCGTGACGTTCCTGTTAGTGGGCCGCGTCCTAGGTGGAACGGGAACGTTCAATGACTTCATGACGCTGATTGTCTGGTTGCAAATCCTGCAAATTGCGGGGCAAGCAATCATTCTAGCGCTGGTTGCGGCGCTGCCGTTTCTATTCTTACCGGCCAGTCTGGCGATGCTGGGTCTTAGCCTTTATATCACTCTGCATTTTCTCAACGAGGCGCATCGATTTAAGTCGTTGGGAAAGTCGTTTGTTGTGATCCTGATCTCTGGTCTTGTGGCCCTCCCGTTTGTTCTTTGGCTGATCCCCGCTGGGTCTGTATAGGGAAGTCCTGTCTATGTATGACGTACAAAAAATCCGCGCAGATTTTCCAATCCTGTCACGTCAGGTCAACGGAAAGCCGCTGACTTATCTAGACAATGGGGCCTCCGCGCAGAAACCCCAGGTAGTGATCGACGCGATCACGCAGGCCTATGCGCACGAATATTCGAACGTGCATCGAGGGCTTCACTATCTGTCAAATCTCGCGACCGAGAAATATGAGGCCGTCCGTGGCACGGTTGCGCGGTTTCTGGGCGTATCAAACGAGAATGAGATTGTCCTGAATTCGGGTACGACCGAAGGAATCAATTTGGTCGCCTACGGTTGGGCAATGCCACGCCTGCAGGCGGGGGACGAGATTGTCCTCAGCGTGATGGAACATCACGCCAACATCGTACCGTGGCACTTCCTGCGCGAACGGCAGGGCGTGGTGCTGAAATGGGTCGATGTCGATGCGACCGGCCATCTTGACCCTCAGGCGGTAATCGACGCCATTGGCCCCAAGACAAAGCTGGTTGCTGTGACCCAATGCTCGAACGTGCTGGGCACTGTGGTTGATGTCAAAGCAATCACGCAAGGCGCCCACGCCAAAGGCGTTCCGGTTCTGGTGGATGGCAGCCAGGGCGCGGTTCATATGCCCGTCAATGTCGATGACATCGGATGTGACTTCTATGCCATCACGGGTCATAAACTGTACGGCCCGTCCGGTTCTGGCGCAATTTTTATCAAATCGGACCGCATGGCTGAAATGCGCCCCTTTATTGGTGGCGGTGACATGATCAAAGAGGTTTCAAAAGATCAGGTGATCTACAACGATCCGCCAATGAAGTTCGAGGCCGGAACCCCCGGCATCGTGCAGACCATCGGGTTGGGGGTGGCGCTTGACTATATGATGGACCTTGGCATGGAGAGCATCGCATCGCATGAGGCCGGCTTGCGCGACTATGCAATGCAACGGTTGAATGGATTGAACTGGCTGCAGGTTCAAGGCACCACAGCGAACAAAGCCGCGATATTCAGCTTTACTTTGGATGGGGCAGGGCATGCCCATGATGTTTCAACCATTCTGGACAAAAAGGGTGTCGCCGTGCGCGCAGGCCACCACTGCGCCGGGCCGCTGATGGATCATTTGGGGGTCACTGCTACCTGTCGTGCCAGCTTTGGGCTCTATAACACGACGGATGAGGTCGACACTCTGATCGATGCGTTGGAGCTTGCCCACGATCTGTTTGCCTGATCGTACTGCGGATTTGCAGTTGCACCCGGATTGGAACGAGGGTAGCTAACGGCCAAGGCACCTGTAGCTCAGCTGGATAGAGCGCTGCCCTCCGAAGGCAGAGGCCAGAGGTTCGAATCCTCTCAGGTGCGCCATTTCACCCTTGCTAGTCGTCATATTACGCAGAACTGACGGTGCACGAACCTGTTTTTCCAGGCAAAACAAAACCCCCGCCAGAACTATCTGATGGGGGTTGTGCAACAGCGAAAGATGAAATGCTCGATTAGCCGCGCCACGAGCGGATGACACCGCAATCCATGTGAACGAAATTCGAACGATAGTACTGTCCAACGCCACCGGCACGACAGGCCATCGCTGCTTTGCCCATTTGCGAGACCGAGCGTGATGACAGTCGCAGATCAGCAGCCTGACCCTTCATATGAAGCGAATTCTTCGCAACACCCCGCGAGCGGCGGCGCAGCATTGCGTTGGTTTGCGGCGAGCGGTAACCCGACAGCAGCATGTATGGCTCGCTGACATCCAGAAGGTTATGAGTGGCCGCCATGATGTCGATGGTCCTCAGGTCCACTGACTTGACTTGATCGCTGCGCCAGTCGCGCATGAAGTGATTGACCTCTTTCACCGCGTCTTTGATGTATTTGCCATCAACCCAATAGACCATATCGATACGTTCACCGGTACGGCCGGAATACATGCGGATACGGCGAATATCACCTCCGCCGCGAAGGAAACCTGCTGCGTTGGAATATGTGGGGGCTGCAACAACTGCGGTTGCGGCGAATGCGCCCAATAGGGCACGCCGGGTCAGGCCCGAGGTACTGCTCTTGGTCATTTTTTGTTTCGTCCCGTACTGTTCCTGCCTGCACACGATGTTACGCGCGCCGTATTAATTTTTTCCCATCCCAGATGCGGGATTTATGGCACAGTAGGATTCAACAGCCAAGAAATCTTTGGTCGCAGTCAAATCAAGGGGGAAATTTCGGCAGTTTTTTGCGCAACTGATGCAAGTATGCTTGCTTTTGGCGCAGTTCGCGCGTCGGCGATGCAAACGCGCACCAGGGGTCAAAGAAGCGGTCTGGTGATGAATTTGTGAATAGACATCAGGCGCTCGGCAAAACATTATTTTCAGACGCCGGTTATAGGGCGTGACAAGTCATTGAAGAAACAGGGCCATCCTATGTCATTTGTTACCCGTGCTCGTTCAAGTGTTTTTATCGCCGCTTTCCTTGTGGCTTCGGCCTCAGTCGCGCAGGCGGGGACGGATGGCACAGCGTTTCAAATGGCCGTTGCTGAAAGTGTGTCCAACAGCCCGGCAATTGCTGAGTTTTATCGCACAAACGGGTTTGATCCTGTTTGGGTTGGCGATACGCCCGAACATGCTGCACGACGCAAAGCCCTGATCGAAGCGCTTTCGACGACCGATCTGCATGGATTGCCTGGGGCACGTTACGACGTCCAGACTTTGAAGACAAAGATGCAGGACGCGCGTAACACCCGTGATCTGGGCATGCTCGAGGCCGAGCTGACTCGGGTTTTTGTCAAATATGCCAGAGACTTGCACTCTGGTTCTGTAACGCCTTCACAGATTGATCCCGGCCTAGTGCGGGCGGTGGAACGACGCAGCGCCGCAGAGCATCTTGAACTGCTCGTTTCCAGCCAGGGTGATACCTATTTCAGGGATATGATGCCTCAATCGCGCCAGTATCTTGCGCTGTTGAAACAGAAGAAGGCGCTGGAAGCGCTGATGACACAAGGTGGCTGGGGCGAGACCGTTCCTGTCTCCAAGCTTGAGCTTGGGGACACAGGGAGCAATGTCATCAGGCTGCGCAATCGACTTGTCGCGATGGGTTATCTGAAGCCTACTGCCAGCCCAAACTATGATGATGCGCTGTTTGCGGCGGTGCAATCCTTTCAGGCTGCTCATGGTCTTGAGGCGGATGGCGTAGCTGGCAAAGGCACTATTTCCGAGATCAATCGCCCAGTTTCAGACCGCTTGAAAGCTGTTTACGTTGCGCTTGAACGGGAGCGCTGGTTACCCAAAGACCGTGGTGAGCGGCATATTCTGGTGAATCTGGCCGATTTTTCTGCCAAGATCGTCGATGACGGGCAGGTCACGTTTGAGACTCGTGCCGTGATCGGCAAAAACACACATGATCGCCGTAGCCCAGAGTTCTCGGATGAGATGGAGCATATGGTGATCAACCCAAGTTGGTATGTGCCACGCTCGATCATCACGAAGGAATATCTGCCGCAATTACGGGCCAATCCAAATGCTGTCGGCCATATCCAGATCACCGACCGCCGTGGCCGTCAGGTGAATCGTGGAGCGGTTGACTTTACCCAGTTCACTGCGCGTAATTTCCCGTTTTCCATGCGTCAGCCCCCGAGCAAAAGCAACGCACTTGGGCTGGTGAAGTTCATGTTCCCTAATAAGTACAACATCTATCTGCATGATACGCCTCAGAAATCTCTGTTCGCACGCGAGGTTCGGGCATTCTCTCATGGATGCATCCGTTTGGCGCAACCGTTCGAGTTTGCCTATAAGCTGCTGGCCAAGCAGGAAGAGGATCCTAAGGCGTTTTTCCACCGCGTTCTGAACACGGGCAAAGAAACGAAGGTTGAACTGGATAAAAAAATTCCGGTGCATCTGATTTACCGCACGGCCTATATTGGCCCCAAAGGCGAGGTGCAGTATCGCCGCGACGTGTATGACCGGGATCGCAAGATCTGGGAAGCGCTGCAAAAGGCAGGGGTGGTCCTGCCGGACGTTCAAGGGTAATCACGAGGCAAATCCCGCCACGAGGACGCCCGACATGCAGTTTACCGTTCAACAAATCGCCGATTCCCTGGGGGTCGTCGCAGAGGGCCAGACTGGTCTAACCATCTTGCGGGCAGCCGAGCCGGGAGATGCCGGGCCAACCGATCTGGCCATGGCGATGTCGCCAAAATATGCTGAAGCCTTGGAGACCGGTACAGCACGGGCCGCGGTTTTGTGGGATGGCGCGGACTGGAAAGCACTGGGGCTTGAGGCCGCCATTTTTGTGCAACGCCCCCGCATGGCGATGGCAGGGATCACCGCGATGCTGGATCGCGGGCAGGGGATTGCGCCGGGAATTCATCCATCGGCTGTCATTGATGAAACCGCCGAGATCGGGGTTGACGTAACGGTCGGCCCGCTTGCTGTTATCGGTGCGCGCGCGCGCGTCGGCGCGGGTTCGGTTATCGGCCCGCATTGCGTGATCGGTATGGATGCGTCGCTTGGTGAAAACGCTCTGCTGCGCGAAATGGTCAGCATCGGTGCGCGGGCTCAAATCGGTGATCGCTTTATCGCGCAGCCGGGAGCCCGTATCGGCGGGGACGGTTTCAGCTATGTCACACCAGAAGTCTCGGGTGCCGAAAATGCGCGGAAAACTCTGGGTGATCAGGGGGATGCAAAGGCGCAAAGCTGGTTGCGCATCCATTCGCTGGGTGCGGTCGAGATTGGCGACGATGTCGAAGTCGGCTCGAACTGCACTGTCGACAACGGGACCATACGCAATACTGTAATCGGTAGTGGATCGAAACTGGATAATCTTGTCCACGTGGGACACAACACCCGAGTCGGGCAGGATTGTTTGTTATGTGGGCAAACCGGCGTTTCTGGTTCGGTCGAGATTGGTAATAACGTAGTACTGGGTGGTCAGACTGGTGTTGTCGATAATATTTTCATCGGTGATGGCGTGATTGCCGGTGGCGGCACCAAGATTCTGTCAAATGTTCCTGCTGGTCGCGTGATCATGGGCTACCCGGGCATTAAAATGGAAAGCCATACCGAGATATATAAAGCCCAACGTCGTCTGCCCCGATTGTCGCGCGACGTCGAGGCGTTGAAAAAGGCTGTTTTCAAACAGCCTTCAAGTGATTAAATCATCCCCAAGGCGAAAATCAGGGGATCGAGATGAGCATCAGCGACCGCGTCATAGCAATCATTGCCGAACAGGCCGTGCTTGAGCCTTCGGATGTGACGCCCGACAGTACGCTCGAAGAATTGGGCATCGATAGCCTGGGTCTTGTTGAGAGTATCTTTGCCATCGAGGAAGAGTTCGATATCACCGTGCCCTTCAACGCAAACGAGCCCACATCTAGCGATTTCGACATTTCGAATGTGACAGCGATCATTGCGGGTATCGAAAAACTCGTATCGGAAAAGGTCTGACCGCCGGTATGAAACGCGTCGTCATTACGGGTGCTGGCACCATTAATGCGTTGGGCCATTCCGTCCCCGACACTCTGGAAGCCATGCGCGAGGGTCGTTGTGGTATCTCCGAGCTTGAGTTTCGTGATGTGGATCGCCTGTCGATCAAGATCGGCGGTCAAGTCCGGGGTTTTGAGGCCGAGGGCCGTTTCAACCGCCAACAGATGACGCTGTATGATCGGTTCACGCAGTTCACGTTAACCGCCGCCAAAGAAGCGATCGATCAATCCGGCATTGTATTCTCGGGTGACACAGCCGCGCGGTCGGGGGTGGTTCTGGGAACGGCCGGTGGTGGCGTCTCCACCTGGGATGACAACTACCGCTCGGTTTACGAGGATGGCAAAAATCGCGTGCATCCTTTTGTCGTGCCCAAGCTGATGAACAACGCGGCGGCCAGCCACGTTTCAATGGAGCACAACCTCAAAGGCCCTAGCTTTACAGTATCAACAGCGTGTGCGTCCTCGAACCATGCAATGGCGCAGGCATTTCAGATGGTGCGCAGCGGTGCAGCGCCCACCATGGTGACCGGTGGTTCGGAGTCGATGCTGTGCTTTGGGGGCGTCAAGGCATGGGAAGGGCTTCGCGTCATGTCAAAAGATGCCTGTCGGCCCTTTAGCGCAAACCGAAACGGGATGGTGCAAGGCGAAGGTGCGGGTGTTTTTGTGTTCGAAGAATACGAACACGCGCGCGCGCGCGGAGCAGATATCCTGTGCGAGGTCGTGGGATTCGCCATGTCCTCGGACGCGGCCGACATAGTTATGCCCAGCAAACAAGGGGCAGCACGGGCCATGGCCGGGGCGTTATCGGATGCACGGCTGAATGCAAGCGATGTGGGTTACATAAATGCCCATGGGACCGGCACGGCTGCAAATGACAAAACCGAATGTGCAGCCGTTGCTGGTGTGTTTGGTCCGCACGCCGACGATCTGATGATTTCGTCAACAAAGTCCATGCACGGACACCTGATCGGCGGTACCGGCGCAGTTGAGCTGTTAGCCTGTATCATGGCCCTGCGCGACGGGGTGATCGCCCCGACCATTGGCTATGAAGAGCCCGACCCCGAATGCGCGCTGGATGTGGTGCCAAACGAGTCGCGTGAGGCGAAAGTTAATGTCGCCCTTAGCAATGCTTTCGCCTTTGGTGGGCTGAACGCCGTTCTTGCGTTGAAGCGTATATGAAGAAACCGCCGTGTTATCACGGCGGCTTTCTTATTCGATGTTTTTGCGGGGCTTAGTTTATGGAAACATTCAGCCCGTCAAAGCCTGCTGTGAAGCCAGACAAAGACATGTCCATATTCAGAACCTGATCTGGCAGGCGCGCAGGAACCAGCGACAGCACCGCCTTTTGGCCTGATTTCATCGCGTCGATATCACCCTGAGTCAAACCCAGTTGCGCCACGCAGCCAACCGGAATGCAGTGGTGATAATTGTAAAGCTTGCGCGGTGCCCCATCGATCGACATAGCCAATTGCGCCTGCAGCAGGGTTTCGAGCGGTACAACAACATTCGCCCAAGCAACAGCGGCACCGCCTTCGGGCAGTTTTCCGATCGAAACTTCGGCAATCGGATCACCCTGTTGGTTATTCAGGATCTGAACCATCGCGCAGGGATCGTCTTCGCCTTCGGTTTTGATGCAGGAAATATTCCATTCACCCGTTTGTTCTTTGACGTATTGCTCGCCAACACGGGGACCGGATTCACCCAGATCCAGATCGCTGCCAACTTCGGCTTCAGCACCGGCTTCAGGTTGCTGTGCGGTTTCCTGCGCAAATGCTGTTCCGCATAAAAGTGCTGCGGCCGCCACATTAAAAGGGACAAGTTTCCTGATCATGAATGCCTCATCTAACTGATCCAGTTTTTTGTTTCCTCTATCACCGCAATTCAGTGGTGTCAGGGTAAATCCGAATTCCAGACCGGGAATTGATCGTTTTTTGCCGAAATGCGTGGGAAACACCGCGATCTGCAACGAAAAAGGGAGCCGGTGGAGCGGCTCCCTTCCTGAATATTTTCTCCCCGTCGGACTGGCCGACTTAGTTATGCGCAGACGTTACGAAAGGGGAACCCGTTGGTCAACTCCTAACCCTAAAAAACTATTCTTGCGTCTTTCGGTTTTTGTAGAATTTAAAAAAAGCCGTGCCCAAAGGCACGGCCAGTCGACAGGGAGGAAGTTTGCCCCCGCAGCCAAGCCACGAGAAGCAACATTTACTCTCGCAGCGAAAGGTTAACTTTGTATGCTTGCAGCAGATCGGTAGAATTCGGGACAGATTTTCAATGGACAACAAGATCTTCGTAGGCGGTGGTGGCGACGGCTATTCAGTGGCACAGGGGCTGTCGCTGAAATATGCGAACCGCCATGGCCTGATTGCTGGTGCGACCGGTACGGGCAAAACGGTTACGCTGCAAATTCTGGCTGAAGGCTTCTCACAGGCGGGGGTTCCAGTGTTTCTGGCCGATGTGAAAGGTGACTTGTCGGGGCTGGCGCTGCCTGGAAGCGAAACCCACAAATTACACCAGGCTTTTTTGGATCGGGCCGAGAAGATCGGGTTCGGCACATTCTCTTACGCCGCGTGTCCAGTCACGTTCTGGGATCTGTTTGGCGAGCAGGGGCACCCGGTCCGAACCACAGTGACCGAGATGGGCCCACTGCTGCTATCGCGATTGATGGAACTGAGTGAGGCGCAGGAAGGCATTCTGAACATCGCCTTTCGGGTCGCAGACGAAGAAGGCATGCCGCTGCTCGACCTGAAAGACCTGCAGGCATTGCTGGTCTGGATAGGCGAGAATCGCGCCCAACTATCGCTGCGCTATGGCAATGTCTCGACATCTTCGATCGGTGCTATTCAACGCCGCTTGCTGGTTCTGGATAATCAGGGCGGTACCAATCTGTTTGGCGAGCCTGCGTTGGACCTGGCCGACCTGATGCGGACAGATGCGAACGGGCAGGGGATGGTGAACATTCTGGCCTCTGACAAGCTGATGGGCTCTCCGCGCCTATACGCGACTTTCCTGTTGTGGCTGCTTAGCGAATTGTTTGAAGAACTGCCCGAAGTGGGGGACCCTGAAAAACCGAAGCTGGTGTTCTTCTTTGACGAAGCGCACTTGCTGTTCGAGGACGCCCCCAAGGTGCTGGTGGACAAGGTCGAGCAGGTGGCGCGCCTGATCCGATCAAAGGGCGTTGGCGTTTATTTCATCTCGCAGAATCCGGCAGACATCCCGGAAGATATTTTGGGTCAGCTGGGCAACCGGGTCCAACATGCGCTGCGGGCCTTCACAGCGCGCGACCGCAAGAATCTGCGACTTGCTGCTGAGACCTATCGTGAAAACCCAGCTTTCGATACTGAGACCGCAATCCGAGAGGTGGGCGTGGGCGAGGCCGTGACGTCGATGCTGCAAAAGAAGGGTGTACCGGGCGTGGTCGAGCGCACTTTGATCCGGCCACCGGGCTCACAACTTGGTCCGATTACCAAAGCTGAGCGTCAGTCGGTGATCAAAGCTTCGCCGATGGATGCAAAATACGGCAAGCGTATCGACCGCAAATCGGCGTTTGAGATTCTGCAGGCGCGCGCGGATGCCGCTGCGAATGCGGCGGAACAGGCGGAATCCGACGAAGTTCTGGAACAGCAGACCCCGGCAGAACGCGAATACGCCTCGGCCCGAAGGTATTCGGGCAACCGCGTTGGGCGATCGTCATCTCGTCTTTCGCGCAAAAAGGATACCTTCGCCACGGCCATGAGCGAGGCCGTGATCAAAGAGCTGAAAGGAACAACTGGCCGCCGCATCGTCAGGGGCATACTGGGCGGCTTGTTCCGCAATCGCTAGAATCCGGAGTGCGGCGCGCGCCGAACCAGTCGCGCGCCCATATTGTTATCGATTAAGCCGGCGCAGGCCTTCCTGTCTGCAATAATTATCCGCCTCGGGCACCGACATTTTGGTGGCCGGAAAATCGATTGCGCGGTCCCAGGTGACGCGGTCCTGGCGGTAAAGCTGACAGGTCACAACACCTTTGGGCGTCTGGACCTTGACCGGGGTGGTCTCCAATTGTTCAGGTGAGGGAATACACGCTGATAGCGTTGCCATCAGCGGGATCCCGATTGCGAAAACTCTGAGTGGTTTAATCATTGCGACTACGGTGCTCTCATCTTGGTTAACTGTCAGATCGTTACAACTCCGCACCAAACAAACATGGTATGGGGCACAGCGCGATGTGGTGGATCACGATACACCGATTTAGAGCGTTCTGACTCGCCGCACAATAAAACGCACCGATTAACGGTGCGTTAGGGGAATTTCGCAGGAAATTTTGCTTATTTCTCGGGGATCAGCCCTCTTGGACTGAATCTGAGAACAATCAAAAGAATCAGCCCCATGGTGAACAGGCGCATATGTGCGGCGCTATCTATCAGATGCGTCTTAAGTGCGCTGCCGTCAGGCATGCCTGAGGTTATCAGGTTCATCAGCCACAGGCCCATGGGTTCAACCTGAACCCACAGGAACCAGATCAGGAACGCTCCCAGTACGGCTCCGAAATTGTTGCCCGACCCGCCGACGATCACCATGACCCAGACAAGGAAGGTAAAGCGAAGCGGGTTGTAGGTGCCCGGCGTCAGCTGCCCGTCCAAAGTGGTCATCATCGCACCGGCGATGCCGCAGATGGCTGAGCCCAGAACAAAGATCTGTAGATGGCGGCGGGTGACATCCTTGCCCATCGCCTCGGCGGCGACCTCGTTGTCGCGGATGGCGCGCATCATGCGGCCCCAAGGGCTTTTCAACGCCATCTGAGCCATCCACAGCAGCACCAGTAGCACGATCAGGAACAGCAAAGAGTAGCCCAGCTTGACGGAAAGCGTCGAGGCAGTAACCGGATCCAGCCCGAACCACTCGGCCCTTGCAAGGAAAGTTGGGTCTTGCTGCAATTCAACTTCGTAGCCAACCACCGGTGAGGGGCGTGGAATGCCGTAGACGTTCTTGACCCCACGTGCCAGCCAGTCCTCGTTTTTCATGACGGCGATGATGATCTCGGCGATACCAAGTGTGGCAATTGCCAAATAGTCCGAGCGCAGGCCCAGCGCCGTTTTTCCGATCAGCCATGCTGCGCCCGCCGCCAAAAGTCCCCCGGCAGGCCAAGCGAATAGGACAGGAAGGTTCAAACCGCCGATATTACCTGCGACAGCAGGATCAATCGCTTCGATCGCAGCTACGTTGGGATCAAAAATTGCGCGGTAAACAAAAAAACCTACGACCAGAATACCGATGATTGCAAAGGTTTGTGTGCGTCCCTTGGGCATTTTTTGGGCCACCATCACAGCTGCAACCACGGTTGCCGCGCCCATCAAAAGCGACAGGATGACGCCATATCCTCCACCTGACCAGGCGCCGGGGGTTGGGGGTGTCGAGACCAGCACAACCGCCAGCCCGCCCAGCGCGACAAAGCCCATGACACCAACGTTGAAGAGGCCAGCAAAGCCCCATTGCAGATTCACGCCAATCGACATGATGGCCGAGATCAAGCCCATGTTCAGGATCAGGATTGCGGCGTTCCAGCTTTGGGTGAATCCGGTCAACAGGATGAGTGCGCCGACGACCACAAAAAGCAGCGTGTTTTTGACGGGCTCGCTCATATCACTTTTCCTTTGAACAAGCCGGTTGGCTTAAACAGAAGTACGATCAGCAAAATGGCAAAGCTGACAGCGAATTTGTAATCGGTGGACAGGAACTGCACCAAACCTGACGGCTCCAGATTTTCAGGTGCCAGATAGGTGAGCACTTTCTTCCACGCGTAGGTGATCGTCACCTCAGAAAACGCGATGATGAAACCGCCTGCGATGGCTCCCAGAGGGTTTCCGAGGCCACCCACGATAGCCGAGGCAAAGATCGGCAGCAAAAGCTGGAAATAGACAAATGGCTTGAAGCTTTTGTCGAGGCCGTAAAGCACGCCCGCAGTGGTCGCCAGCGCGGCAACGATGATCCATGTGATCATCACCACGCGCTCGGGGTTGATACCGGACAGCAACGCAAGATCCTCATTGTCAGAATAGGCCCGCATTGATTTGCCGGTGCGCGTTTTGTTCAGGAACCAGAACAACAGCGCCACGGCGACAACCGCCACGATCACCGTGATGCCCTGGGAGGTCTTGATAGCCAGCCCCTCACGCAGCCCAGTCATCGCCTTGAAATCTCGCGCCGAGACGATGAAACGCGCTCCGTCCGAGAACCTTTGGTCATCCGGACCGATGATGAAACGAACCAGCCCGTTCATGATGAACATCACACCCATCGAGACGATCACCAGAATGACAGGTTTGGCCTTCTGTTCCCGATAGAAGCGATAGACCAACCGGTCGGTGATCAGCACCAGAACGATACAGCCCAGAATGGCAAAGGGCAGGGCGAGCAGAGCCGTTGGCAACGGCCCGAAACTGACGCCTGCGGCTTGCAGGCCCCAAGTGACCAGCACCGCGATCATCGCGCCAAAGGCCATCGTATCGCCATGGGCAAAGTTCGAAAACCGCAGGATGCCGTAAATCAGCGTCACCCCCAAAGCGCCCAGCGCCAACTGACTGCCATAGGCGATTGCGGGAACAAGAACGAAGTTGGAGAGCGCCACAAGGGCGTTGAGGAAGTCCATTAGTTCGTTACCTCATTTTCCAAGTTCGTACGTCTTTTTGACCTGATTTCAGAGTGATCAAACACGAGAGTAGCTGTCACTGGCGTCATCCCCCCAAGAAACTCTTGCGAACTTCTGGATCGGCCAACAGCTCCTTGCCTGTCCCGGTATAGGCATTGCGACCCTGGACCAGTACATATCCCTTGTCCGCAATCTCCAGCGCCTGACGGGCATTCTGTTCGACCATCAGGATCGGTAACCCGGTGCGCGAGACCTCGATGATCCGGTCGAACAGCTCATCCATCACGATTGGTGAGACACCGGCGGTGGGTTCGTCCAGCATCAACACCTTGGGCTGGGTCATTAGCGCACGGCCCACGGCGACCTGTTGACGTTGACCACCTGACAGCTCTCCGGCGGCCTGATTGCGTTTGTCGCGGAGAATGGGGAAGAGGTCATAGACCTGTTCCATCGTCTGGCTGATGTCGTCGCGCCGGATGAAAGCACCCATCTCTAGGTTCTCTTCCACTGTCATCGACGTAAAAATGTTCGAGGTCTGCGGGACAAAGCCCATGCCGCGTACCACGCGGTCTTGCGGGCTGAGATTGGTGATATCTTCGCCATCCAGCCGCACAGACCCTTGGCGTACGTCCAGCATACCAAACACAGCCTTCATTGCGGTGGATTTGCCCGCGCCGTTGGGGCCGACGATCACCGCGATCTCGCCCTTGTCAACGGCGATGGTGCAGTCATGCAGGATGTCCGGCCCTTTGCCATAGCCACCAGTCATGGTGTCGCCAATCAGGAAAGGACCGCCCTCGACCCGATGCGTTTCACCGCTTTTGCGATGTGCTGGAGTCATGGTGCCGACGCCATGCGTATTGGTGATCGAGGCGTCCTTGTTGCCCTTGTCGTCCTGGTAGGGGTTGTCGCTCATGCGCCCGCCTCCAGCTTGTCTTTGTTCTTAAGGCCGGTGCCTAGGTAGGCTTCGATCACGTGTTCATTGGCCTTGATCTCGTCCAGAGTGCCTTCGGCCAGCACCTTTCCCTCGGCCATACAGATGACCGGGTCGCAAATCTTGCCGATGAAATCCATGTCGTGCTCGATAACGACGAAGGTATAGCCGCGCTCCTTGTTCAGGCGCAGGATCGTGTCGGCGATGGTCATCAGGAGGGTGCGGTTCACACCAGCGCCGACCTCGTCCAAAAACACGATCTTGGCGTCGACCATCATGGTACGGCCAAGTTCCAGCAGCTTCTTCTGACCGCCCGAGACCTGACCGGCCTTGTGATCGGCCAGATGTTCGATTGTCAGGAACTCCAGCACCTCATCGGCTTTCGCCCTAAGTGCGCGTTCTTCATCCGCGATACGCTTACGCCCGAACCATGTGTTCCACAGCGATTCCCCGGATTGTGCGCCGGGCACCATCATCAGGTTTTCACGGCAGCTCATCGACGAAAACTCATGCGCGATCTGGAAGGTGCGCAGCAGGCCTTTATGAAACAGCTCATGCGGGGGCAGGCCAGTGATATCCTCACCGTCCATGTGTACCTTACCGCTAGTCGGTGGAAGTACGCCCGCGATCACGTTGAATAGCGTGGTTTTTCCGGCCCCGTTCGGTCCGATCAGACCGGTGATCGAGCCCTTTTGGATTTCCAGCGATGCCCCGTCCACCGCATGAAACCCGCCGAAATGCTTGTGCACGTCATCGACGACGATCATCTTTTCCCCTAGCCGCCGTTTTCGGCGTTTTTACCATCCCCGTTAACCGGAGTGCGGCCTTTTTTCATTGAAACAGCCCGGACACAAGGGCCGGGCTGCTTGTT
Organism: Ruegeria sp. CG1; assembly: GCF_056537265.1. Lineage (NCBI taxonomy): Bacteria > Pseudomonadati > Pseudomonadota > Alphaproteobacteria > Rhodobacterales > Roseobacteraceae > Ruegeria > Ruegeria sp. CG1. Next base: position 599,054 of record NZ_JBQFRF010000001.1, read on the forward strand.
TTTATGACTTTTAACCTTGGATCAACGGAAGTTGACGGTCTTGTTTTCGCCGTCGGTCACCTCGATCTCGCGATAGGAACCTGCGCTTTCACCAGGGCCGATCAGCTCAACGCCCGATGCGCCGACATAATCGATGTCCTGACCGGCAGCCAACAGCTCCAGACCTTTAGCCAGTTCTCCGGGGAAGATTTGCTCACCCGGAGCGTTGGCGACATCCATGATTTTCGCGCCGTATTCAGCGGGGTTGGTCGAACCTGCGGCCTGCATCGCCAGCATGAACAGCGCGGCGGCGTCATAGCTTTCCGGCGAGTAGGGCGACGAACCGTCAAAGCCCGCAGCTTCAGCCATGGCAAAGTACTTCTCGGCACCTTCACCGCCCGAGCCAGCGATCTGACCGAACGAGCCGTTCAGGTCGGGACCAACGTTTGCCGGCAGCGAGTCACCGATCATGCCGCCGGGCAGACCGAATGTATCAAACGCGCCGCTGTCCAGCGCCGACTGGATGATGCCCAGACCACCCTGATCCAGATAGCCGGCAACGACCAGAATATCGCCACCGGCCGAGGCCAGCGCGCCCACTTCAGCCGAGTAGTCGGCTTTGCCGTCTTCGTGCGCGGCAACGATGGTCACCTCGCCACCCGATGCCTCGAACGAGGACTGGATCGCATCCGCCAGACCCTTGCCATAGTCGTTGTTGGTGTATGTCAGAGCAATCGAGCTGATGCCACGGTCATTCAGGATGTCTGCCATTACCTGACCTTCACGCGCATCCGACGGCGCGGTGCGGAAGAACAGGCCGTTGTCTTCCATGGTCGACAGACCCGGAGACGTGGCCGACGGCGAGATCATGACCATGCCGTTCGGGATTGCGACGTTTTGCAGGATCGCGCCAGTGACGCCCGAGCAGTCGCCGCCGATGATACCGGCAACGCCATCGGCAATCATACGTTCGCCGTTCGAGGTGGCCAGACCATTGTCGATACAGCCGGTATCGGCGCGGGTTCCGGTCACGCTTGCGCCGTCCAGCAGTTTGCCGGATTCGGTGACCTCGGCCATCGCCATTTCAGCGCCCGAACCCATGGCCGGGGCCAGCGATTCAATCGGGCCTGTAAAGCCGAACAGCACGCCCAGCTTCACGTCCTCGGCCATAGCGGTACCCGCCAGCAGAGCGGTTGCTGCAGTAGCGGTAAGCAGCTTTTTCATTAGGTTACTCCCTATTTATCGTTTGAACGTCGTCGTTCTGGGCATGACCCTAGGCAAGCTGTCCGAAAAAGAAAAGTCCTAACAAAAAAGTGCTTTTGAAAGCAGCAATCCTATCTGTTTTGTTAGGCTAGGTCAGTTTGTTGCGGAGCACCACTAGGGATTGGGTCGGTATGATCAGAACTTTTGCGATTCTCATTCTGTCGTGCTGGTCGATTGCAGGCTGGTCCGATGTCATCAACACAACCGGCGGGCCGGTTCAGGTTACTCAGGTGGTTAGAGGCCTTGATACACCTTGGGCGATTGGCATTCTTCCGGATGGCAGCTTTGTTGTCACTGAGCGAGATGGCGAGCTTTTGTACGTTGCCGGAGGTGAGGCGAAGCGCATCAAGGGTCTGCCAAAAGTGGTCGCGAACGGGCAGGGCGGTCTGCTAGATGTCACCATCGCGCGTGACTTTAATCAGACCCGCGAGCTTTTTCTGACTTTCTCCAAATCGCAACGAGGCGGTGCAGGCACCGCTGTCGCTGTCGCTCGTTTATCGGAAAACGGAGAACGTCTAACCAATCTGCGCGTGATATTCGAGGCCTCTCCCGGTGGCTCCGGCGGGCGCCACTTTGGCTCTCGTGTCGTTGAAGCGAATGATGGCACGTTGTTCGTCACTATCGGTGACCGAGGTGATCGCCCGGCTGCGCAGGATCGAACGAACCACATGGGTACGGTCATTCGGATCAACCGTGATGGTTCAGTTCCCAGTGATAACCCGTTTGTGGGCAATCCCGGTGTCCGCCCCGAGATCTGGTCGTTTGGTCACAGAAACCCTCAGGGTGCCAATTTGGATCAGCAGGGCCGGCTTTGGGTTTCGGAACACGGGGCAAAAGGCGGGGATGAGGTTAATCTGATCAGACCCGGTGCCAATTATGGCTGGCCAGTGATTTCGTATGGCGTTCATTATTCGGGTCAGAAGATCGGTGAAGGCACGTCGAAGCAAGGAATGCAACAGCCCGAGCATTATTGGGATCCTTCCATCGCGCCCTCTGGCTTGATGGTCTATTCCGGGAAACTATGGCCGGAATGGAAGGGAAATCTGTTCGTTGGCTCTTTGAAATTCGACTACATTGCACGTTTGGCGGGCGATCCACTGCGTGAGGCTGAGCAGATCGAAGGCCCCGAGACCGAACGTGTTCGCGACATCGTCGAATCACCAGATGGGTCGATCTGGTTCATTTCCGTTGGGCAAGGCGCGGTTTACCGAATGACGCCCCTCTGACGGTATTAAACGGGGTTAGGGCGTTTGCTTCTATGCCATTCGGTCACGGTGTATCTGTTCCGGGCTTCAGGGTGATGAGGAGATTTGAATGAGTGATTTTGTAATCGAGCTTTGTGAAACAATGCCGCCAAAGCGCGAACTGAATACGATTCTGGCACAGTATTACGCGCTTATCGTGCAACGAATGCAGGATATGGGCTTTGAGATTGATCCAGCAGCCCCCGAAAGCGCATTGGCGGAGTTTTGGGCGCATACAGAGGATTACCTACCCCCGAATGGATGTCTTGTGGTGGCGCGAAACGATGCCGGAGATATCATTGGATGTGGGATGCTGAAACGATTTGATCACCAAACCGGTGAACTTAAGCGGGTTTTTGTGACCGAGGAGGCACGGGGGACCGGTGCCGGGCGTGCCTTGATCGAAGCCCGGGAACAGGCCGCGCGTGATATGGGTTTGAAACGCCTCATCGCCGATACGCTTACACCGAATGTCGAAATGCGCGACCTGTACCCCAAACTTGGTTTTGTTGAACTGGACTCACCAATCGAAACCACGACCTATCTGGATCAACCGATGTTACGGCCGCACCTGCACTACTTTGCGAAAGATTTGTAAGGTTTCCCTGCGGCTTTGGATTAAACAGACAACCGACCGCTCTGTGCACCGCGTTCGCGATAAGGCGTGGTGTTGTAATGCGCCCGGTAGCATTTGGAGAAATGCGACGGGCTGGCAAAGCCGCAAGCCAGCGCCACATTGATGACGCTCATATCGGTCTGCATCAGCAAGTTCCGCGCTTTATGCAGGCGCAGTTCCATGTAGTAGCGCTTGGGCGAGCGGCTGAGATAGCGGCGGAACAGACGTTCTAGCTGGCGCGTCGACATGCCTACGTCCTTGGCTAGAATAGAAGGCGAGATTGGCTCTTCTATGTTCTTTTCCATCATCAGGATAACCTGACTGAGCTTGGGGTGGCGTACGCCGATCCGTGTAGGGGTCGACAAACGTTGCGTGTCCTGATCCGTACGTATCGAAGAATAGATCATCTGATCAGCGACCGCGTTGGCCAGATCTTCTCCGTAATCTTCGGCAATCAGCTTGAGCATCAGGTCAATCGAGGATGTGCCGCCAGCAGTTGTCATTCGGTTGCCATCAACCAAAAACACCGACTTGGTCAGCTCTACTGTGTCGAATTCTTCGGCAAAACTGTCTGAGTTTTCCCAATGGATCGTTGCGCGCTTGCCTTCCAGCAAACCGGCTTTGGCCAGCGTATAGGCCGCGGTGCAAAGACCGCCGATTTTCAACCCTTTACGCGCTTCGCGGCGTACCCAGTTCAGAATGCGCTTGGTGGTTGCCGCTTGTACATCGACCCCCCCGCAGATCAGGACGACGTCGTCACGCTGTAATTCGGTCAGATCAGAATCAAGATTGAAAGAAGTACCGGCTGAACAAGTCACTGTTTCACCGCCTTCGCCCGTCAAGGTCCAGGTATAAAGCTCTCGGTTGGCCATTCGATTGGCGATCCGCAGACTGTCCAAAGCCGAAGCGAATGACAAAAGGGAAAACTTGTCCAAAAGCACAAATACAAAGTTATGCGGCTTGCCTGTGCTATGATCCACAGTGACAACTTGGCGTTGCTCTTGCATGGCGAACTGTCCTTGATTCGGCGCGCACCGGGATTTCCACGGTGGCGGATATGCCAGTCACCATGCTCAAAGCTTGATTATGGCGTCAAGAGGCGCAAAAGGGATATGGCCTCTCATTCATGCATTTTGTATAGAGGCCACCTGAAATACTTCAGCGGAGATAAAAGCTATGACTGAATGGCAAAAAACGAACTGGCGCAACAAGCCCCGGGTTCAGATGCCAGACTATACCGACGCGGCCGCGCTGGCCAAAGTCGAGGCGCAGCTTTCGCAGTATCCCCCGCTGGTTTTTGCGGGTGAAGCGAGACGGCTGAAGCAGCATCTGGGAGCCGCGGGTCGTGGCGAAGCGTTCCTGTTGCAAGGCGGGGATTGCGCTGAAAGCTTTGAGCAGTTCAGCGCGGATGCGATCCGTGACACGTTCAAGGTGATGCTGCAGATGGCAATGGTGCTAACCTACGGCGCCAAGGTTCCCGTGGTTAAAGTTGGCCGCATGGCGGGCCAGTTCGCAAAACCGCGCAGTGCGCCGACAGAGGTTGTGGACGGTGTGGAGCTGCCCAGCTACCGCGGTGACATCATCAATGAGCTGGCCTTTACACCCGAGGCACGTATTCCGAATCCCGACAAGATGCTTCAGGCCTATACACAGGCGGCGGCAACACTGAATCTGCTGCGGGCGTTCTCGACCGGTGGTTTTGCGGATATGAGCCACGTGCATTCGTGGACGCTGGGTTTTGCCGACGGGCAAGACGTTCAGAAATACTCTGAGATCGCCGACCGCATTCAGGATTCGATTGACTTCATGGGGGCTGCTGGCATCACCGCCGACACCACCCACGAATTCTCATCGGTGGAGTTTTACACCAGCCACGAGAGCCTGTTGCTTGAGTACGAAGAGGCGTTGACCCGTCTGGATTCGACCTCGGGCAATTGGTTGGCCGGTTCTGGGCACATGATCTGGATCGGCGATCGGACCCGTCAGCCCGACGGTGCGCATGTCGAGTTCTGCCGGGGTGTTCTGAACCCGATTGGTCTGAAATGTGGCCCGACAACCAGTGCCGAAGACCTCAAGGTTCTGATGTCCAAGTTGAATCCCGAAAACGAAGAGGGGCGTCTGACTCTGATCGCGCGCTTTGGTGCAGGTAAAGCGGGTGAGCATCTGCCGCGTCTGGTCAAAGCCGTAAAGGAAGAGGGCGCACAGGTTACTTGGGTCTGCGATCCGATGCATGGCAACACGATCAAATCCGCGACCGGCTACAAGACCCGGCCGTTTGATTCCGTGCTGCGCGAAGTACGCGATTTCTTTGGCGTACATCAGGCTGAAGGCACGATCCCCGGTGGTGTTCATTTCGAGATGACAGGGCTGGATGTCACCGAATGCACCGGAGGTGTGCGCGCGGTGACCGAAGAGGATCTTTCGGATCGCTATCACACAGCTTGTGACCCGCGCCTGAACGCCTCGCAGTCGCTGGAACTTGCATTCCTTGTCGCGGAAGAACTGACCAACCTACGTCGTGACCGCAGCAAGCGCGCTGCAAGCTGACTTCGAATACATCCTGAATTAGTAAGACGGCGGGCCTCATGCCCGCCGTTTTCATTTAGTCGTCACGTGATGATACCAACCTTAAGTGCGGTGCCCCTTTGAACGTGGTCTGGTCTTCAGCGAACCCCTCTGCTTGCTGTTGGACAGGCCTCGGAGGCTGTTGCAAATCAGAGATCGTGTTGACGCGGCGATCCGAGACGATGAAGCGACGCGGTGTCGACCCGATGGTTCCGTCGCTGACCATGACCCCAAGAATGCGGCTGACGTCGCCCAGATCGCTTTTAAGCGGCAGCAGGATCATGCGGGCCTGAAGGCTGGTTCGTCCCAGCTTGCCTTTCGAAAGCAAGCCCAGTTCGGCAACCGCGGGGCGGGTGAGGACTTGGTCCAGAATGGATTTGACATCATCGCGGGCGCTCGGTTCGAAAAAAGCCGTTAGAGGCATACCGCGAACTTCCATGCCCGCCAGATTGTTCAGGTGACTTCCCGCCAGCCGAAACCGGGCCAAACCCGGCGCGATGCGTTCCAGTATGAAAGTGTATTCGAGAATATTCTCCAGGCCGCGCGGATCGATCTGCGAGCGCATCGGAACGCCTTCACCTGTCAGCAAGGCGGTCCAATAGGCTTCGGCCTGACGGATGGGAGAAAGGCTTCGCCCGCTGTCAAATCGGTCCATTGCGATGATCTTTCCAAGTTCTGAGCCGGAACCAGTCCCGAAAAAGGTTTTCATTTCATCACCCTACCATCAATCACTCGCGATTTTCCTAAAATGCCATCTAATGGGCAAAGCTGCGATCCGCCAGCTTTTCTGATTGTCAGATTGACACGGGTTAATACAATTTTGGAGCAATTCTTTAACGAATGGTTAACCTCTCGGCTTCGGGCCAGAATTGAGCAAGGTCTTGCCCCTTGCTGGTCAATGGCATTAGGTGCGACCAATGAATTTGACGGAAAGGGCAGGCATGATCAAATCCATGACCGGGTTCGCCTCGGGCAAGGGGGAGTTCGGCCCTCATAGCTGGACTTGGGAGTTGCGTAGCGTCAACGGCAAGGGGCTGGATTTGCGCCTGCGGTTGCCCGATTGGCTGACAGGGCTTGAGGCCGCGCTAAGAGGCGATCTGTCGAAGCAGGTTAACCGAGGCAATATTACGCTGTCCCTTCGGATGGGCCGCGAAGAAACCGCCGCGGATATCCAGCTGAACACCCCAGCGATGGAGGCGGCGCTGGATGCGTTGGCCCAAACCGAAGCGCTGGCAGGTGCGCGGGGCGTATTGTTGGCTCCGTCCAAAGCCAGCGATCTTCTTGCTTTGAAGGGGATGTTGGAAGCCGGAAATGACGCGGACGATCCGGCACAGCTTGTCGAGCACCTGAAATCCGAGTTCGGCGGCCTGCTTGCTGCATTCCTAGAGATGCGCGGTTCCGAAGGTGAAGCTCTGTCAGGCATTCTTGCGGGGCAGCTCAACCAGGTCGCAAAGCTGACGGATCAGGCCGCTGATCTGGCCGAGCGTCGCCGCGAAGAGATGGCGCAGAACATGCGCGAAAATCTGACACGTGTTCTCGACAATGCGCAAGGTGCCGAACCTGATCGCGTCGCGCAAGAGCTGGCCCTGATCGCGGTCAAGGCTGATATCACCGAAGAAATCGACCGGTTGAAGGCCCATGTCACAGCAGCGCGTGCCCTGTTGACGCAAGACGGCCCAGTCGGGCGCAAGCTGGATTTCCTGATGCAGGAGTTCAACCGTGAGGCCAACACGCTCTGCTCGAAATCGCAGAATGCCGAACTGACGGCGGTTGGGTTGGAACTAAAAGCGGTCATCGACCAGATGCGCGAGCAAGTACAGAACGTGGAATAAGGACGGGAACATCACATGGCGGATCGCCGCGGTCTATTAATCATACTGTCCTCGCCTTCGGGCGCAGGTAAATCCACTCTGGCCCGCCGTTTGATGCAGTGGGATGTCGGTTTGGAGTTCTCGATCTCGGCCACCACCCGCGCGCCACGCCCGGGGGAAGAGCATGGTCGGGAATATTATTTCCTCTCCGAGGACGAGTTCAAACAACAGGTGGCAGATGGGCAGATGCTGGAACATGCGCATGTGTTTGGCAACTTCTACGGCTCGCCTGCGGGACCTGTGCGCGAGTCCATAACGCAAGGGCGTGATGTGCTGTTCGATGTCGACTGGCAGGGCGAAGTGCAGATCCGCAATTCGGATCTGGGCAAGCATGCGCTGTCGATTTTCATCCTCCCGCCATCGATCCGTGAGCTTCGGCGCAGGCTGGAAGGGCGAGGGCAGGACAGCGAAGACGTGATCGCCAAGCGTATGTTGAAAAGCTGGGATGAGATCAGCCACTGGGGCTACTACGACTATGTCCTGATCAACGATGATCTGGATTCGACCGAGGAAAAGCTGAAAACCATTGTCAGCGCAGAACGCATGCGTCGCATCCAACAGCCCAGCCTGCAAAACCACATCCGCTCATTGCAGACCGAGTTTGAGGGCCTGTCATGACCATCTATGCTTTGGGCGAGCATTCGCCACAGATTCACGAAGACACCTGGGTGGCCCCCGACGCCAACCTGATCGGCAAAGTGGTGTTGGAACAGCGCGCTTCGGTCTGGTTCGGGTGCACCATCCGGGCTGATCACGAAGAAATCCGCGTAGGTGCTGGAAGCAACGTACAGGAAAACTGCGTGATGCATATCGATGCGGGCTATCCGCTAACCATTGGGAAGAACTGCACCATTGGTCACAAGGTCATGCTGCATGGTTGCACGATCGGAGACAATACGCTGATCGGTATGGGGGCTATCGTTCTAAACGGGGCGAAGATCGGAAAGAACTGTCTGATCGGGGCGGGGGCGCTGATCACCGAAGGCAAAGAGGTTCCCGATAATTCGTTGGTTATGGGCTCGCCGGGCAAAGTTGTGCGGCAGCTTGATGAGGCGGCGGCCCAGAAACTAACGCTGAGTGCGCTGCACTATCAGGACAACATGCGCAAGTTTCGCCAAACATTGCGTCCGGTCTAAACGCGCATGACGGATACCCTGCTTGCCGAATTGGTTTCAGCCATTCCGATGCCCGCCGTGCTGGTTGGTCGGACCGAGCGTATTGTCGCCGCAAATAGCGAGGCGCGGACGCTTTTGGGGCACGCAATCGAAGGCAGGCATTTTGCCACAATCCTGCGCCAGCCTCAGGTCATCGATGCCGTCGAACAATGCCTGCGCTCGAAGCAGCCCGGCAAAGCGCGGCATCTGTCCAATGATGGTGCTCAGGATACGACGTTTGAGGTGCAGTGCAGATTCGTCGGCGGGACCGAAGCGGTATTGGCGGTATTTCAGGATATCACGCATTTGGAACAGGCAGGTCAGATGCGGCGCGATTTTGTGGCCAATGTCAGCCATGAATTGCGCACGCCGCTAACGGCCTTGATGGGGTTTATCGAAACATTGCGAGGCCCCGCCCGCGACGACACCGCCGCCCGCGACCGCTTTCTTCAGATCATGGCGGATGAGGCCAATCGGATGAACCGGCTTGTGGGGGATTTGCTGTCGCTGAATCGAGTGGAAAGTGAAGAACGGGTCAGACCCAAAGAGCCATTGGAACTGACAGGTCTGATTCAATCGACCTTAAACACTCTGCGACCGCTGGCGGATGATGCCAGTGTTGTTGTTTCGTTGGATGCCCCAAACGAGTCGATCGAGATGGTCGGAGACAGCGATCAGCTTCGTCAGGTGATAACCAATCTCGTTGAAAACGCGATCAAATACGGGGGCAGCGGTGGCAAGGTCGGTGTGGTCGTAACCCTGTCTGAGCGGGATACGGCGATGCGCGGTCCTGCGGTACGGATCAAGATCATTGATCAAGGGCCCGGTATTGATGCCAAACACCTGCCCAGGTTGACCGAACGGTTCTATCGCGCAGACAGTCACCGCTCGCGCGAGTTGGGCGGAACCGGACTGGGGCTTGCAATCGTGAAGCATATCGTCAATCGCCATCGGGGCAGGTTGCGTGTGGAAAGTGAACCGGGGCAGGGAGCGACGTTTACGGTCATTCTACCACGCTGAGGGCGTGCCAAACGCGGGCTTTACTGGGGTGACGCTTCGTCAAGTTAAGATTTTCTGAGAAATTCATGAGTTGTCATGAAACCGTTACATACCTGTCACAAAAGACTTACGCAGGCGTCATAGTGCTGCGCTCAGATCATCATGGGGATGATCAGTACCCATCCTTTTCAAGGAGACTGAAATGTCCTTTGTAAAACTGTCGGCTTCTGCGCTGGCTATCGCTGCCGTCTCGGCAACCACTGCTGCTGCGCGTGACAACGTTCAAGTTGCTGGCTCTTCCACCGTTCTGCCTTATGCGTCAATCGTTGCAGAACTATTCGGTGAAAATACCGACTTCCCCACACCGGTTGTTGAATCAGGCGGCTCGTCCGCCGGTCTGAAACGCTTCTGCGAAGGCGTCGGTGAAAACACGATCGACGTTGCAAACGCATCGCGTGCCATCCGTGAAAAAGAGATTAAAGCATGCGCCGAAAACGGTGTGACCGACATCATGGAAGTCCGCATCGGTTATGACGGCATCGTATTTGCAAGCCAGCAGTCGGGTCCTGCCTTCACGGCGTTTGAGCCTGCGGATATTTACAATGCCATCGGATCGAAAGTGATGAAAGATGGCGCGCTGGTCGACAACAGCTTCAACAGCTGGGCCGAGTTCAACGCTGACCTGCCGGATGTGGAAATCGCAATGTTCATCCCGGGCACCAAGCACGGCACCCGCGAAGTGTTCGAAGACAAAGTTCTGCTGGCAGGTTGTGAAGCGACGGGCGCGATGGAAGCCATGGTCGCGGGCGGCCTAAGCGAAGATGACGCCGAAGATGCATGCCTGGACGTGCGCACCGACGGCAAATCGGTCGATATCGACGGTGACTACACCGAAACTCTGGCCCGCATCGACACCAACACCAATGGTATCGGCGTGTTTGGTCTGGCGTTCTACGAGAACAACACCGACAAGCTGAAAGTGGCTACGATGGGTGGTATCGCACCGTCGACCGAGAGCATCGCGTCGGGTGAATACCCCGTCTCGCGTCCGCTGTTTTTCTACGTCAAGAAAGCGCATATCGGCGTGATCCCCGGTCTGAAAGAATACGCCCAGTTCTTCACTCATGAAGAAATTGCTGGTCCCTCGGGCCCGCTGGCCAACTACGGTCTGGTTGCCGATCCTGAACTGGCAAAAACGCAGGACGCGATTGCCAACGAAGTAACCTTGGGTTCGGGCAGCTAATCCCTCACCCCGATCGAATTGACTGGGGGCGGCGTTTTCTGTCGCCCCCAATTTTTCCCTAATCCCGATCAAGACCTATGGGGGCGTCATGCCAATTCTTTGGCTCATTCTGATCGTGCTTGCGATCGCGGCAGTCGGATATGTTTTGGGGCGAATGCGCGCCTTGCAAAGTGCCGGAGGGGACAGCCGCAATCTGCATTCTCTTCCCTCGTTTTATGGCGCGAACGTCGCACTGAAAGTCATAGTTCCCGCCTTAGGTTTGTTGATCGTCTGGCTGCTGGTTCAGCCGCTCTACGTTAACTCTCAGATCTCGGAGATGGTTCCCGAAACGGCTATCAAGGAAGGATCGTCGCGCAGTCTTGTTATGGCCGAGGTGCGTCGGACCGCAAATGGTCTGGACAGTGCCGTTGCGCAGGGACATCTCACCGAAACGCTCGCACAGGATGCGCGGGCAGATATTTCCGAGATGACCCAAAAGTTGAAGGACGCGGGTCAAGTCGTAACCTCGGACATCACGCAGACGGTTTTGCATGCAGCTCAAGCCTATCGGGCGATAAATTCAACCGGTTACGCGATCATGTCCGTCGCTGTGATACTGGTCGCCTTGGCCGGTGCTGCGTTCAGTTGGTTACAGACGCATTCTGAATATCGTGCCCGCAATGTGGTTGAGCAGGGAATTCGTGTGATGCTGCTGGCGGCTGCGTCGATTGCGATCCTGACAACGGTCGGCATCGTCCTTTCGCTGGTTTTCAATACGTGGGAGTTCTTCAAGCTTTACCCGGCATCAGAGTTCTTTTTCGGTACCACCTGGGCGCCCAGTTTCTCGGGCCGTGGCGGGGCATCAGATCTGGGTATCATCCCTTTGCTGTGGGGCACGTTCTATATCTCGTTGGTGGCGTTGTTGGTGGCCGTGCCAATCGGTCTTTTCGCTGCGATTTATCTCAGTGAGTACGCTTCTTCACGCGTGCGCTCGATCGCCAAACCGATGCTTGAGGTGCTGGCCGGTATCCCGACCATCGTTTACGGCCTTTTCGCCCTGCTGACCGTTGGCCCGCTGTTGCTGAGCGTGTTCGGGGATGATGGTTTGGGCTGGATGAAAGCCGGTACGGCGGTGATGACCGCCGGTCTTGTCATGGGCATCATGCTGATCCCGTTCGTTTCGTCGCTTTCCGACGACATCATCAACGCGGTGCCTCAGGCCATGCGTGATGGCTCTTACGGGCTGGGGGCCACACAATCCGAGACCATCCGGCAGGTCGTTTTGCCCGCAGCCTTGCCCGGGATCGTGGGAGCGATCCTGCTGGCGGCATCGCGCGCCATCGGTGAGACCATGATCGTGGTTCTGGGGGCAGGGGCCGCCGCGCGTCTGGACCTGAACCCGTTCGAGGCCATGACCACCGTCACCGCCAAGATCGTCAGCCAGCTGACAGGCGACGCCGATTTCGCCTCGCCCGAGGCCCTCGTCGCCTTCGCGCTTGGCATGACGCTGTTCATCCTCACGCTGGGGCTGAACGTTTTCGCCCTTTATATCGTGCGCAAGTATCGGGAGCAGTACGAATGACCGACGCCAGCATGCAAAATACCTCGACCTCGCTGACTGCATCCGATGCCCGGACCAAAAAACGCGCGGCTGCCGAAAAGCGTTTTCGCGCCTACGGGATCGTCGCTATCGCGACCGGACTGTTCTTTCTGATTGTGCTGTTTGCCTCAATCCTGTCGCAGGGCATCCCGGCCTTCCAGCGCACAGTGATCAGTTTAGAATTCACGCTGAGCGAAGCGCAGCGCGATGAAGCCGAAGGCACGATGTTCAAGACAAAGGCCTACTCCAATCTGTTCATTGCGGAACTGAATGAACAACTAGCCGAAAGTGGCATCACCGTGGATTTCGATCAGGATGCCATCGAGCGTCTGTTGGGCAAAATTGGGGGTACGATCCGAACCTTCTATGCCGATAATCCTAGCAAGCTGGGTGAGCCGATCATGTTCGATCTGGCGGCTTCAAGCCGTGTGGATGGCTACTTCAAGGGTCGGGTGTCTCGTGACACACTGCAGGACAGCCGCTTCCTGCAACTCAGCGATCTGGATCTGGTGGACGCGCTGAAAGAAGCGGGGATCATTAAACAGGCTTTCAACTGGCCGTTCATCACTGGTGCGGACTCGGGCGTGGATAACCCCGGTGGCGCGGGTATTGGTGCCTCGGTCGTCGGTTCGTTCTTCATGATGTTGGTGGTGCTGTGCCTGTCGCTGCCCATTGGGGTCGCCGCCTCGATCTATCTGGAAGAGTTTGCGCCGCAGAATAAATTCACCGATCTGATTGAGGTAAATATTTCGAACCTGGCCGCCGTTCCGTCTATCGTGTTCGGTATCCTGGGTCTGGCCGTGTTCATCCAATTTATGCACCTGCCGCAATCGGCGCCGCTGGTGGGTGGTCTGGTGCTGACGCTGATGACCCTGCCAACGATCATCATCTCAACCCGCGCCTCGCTAAAGGCGGTTCCCCCGTCTATCCGCGACGCGGCGTTGGGGGTAGGGGCCTCGAAGATGCAGGCCGTCTTCCACCACGTGCTGCCGTTGGCCGCGCCCGGTATCCTGACTGGTACCATCATTGGTCTGGCGCAGGCGCTGGGTGAAACTGCTCCGTTGCTGTTGATCGGCATGGTGGGCTTTGTCGCCCGAGGCTATCCCGATGGCTTTTTGGCGGGCTTCACCGAGCCGAACTCGGCCATGCCGGCACAGATCTACACATGGGCCGCGCGTGCCGATGTGGGTTTTTACGAGAAAGCCTGGGGCGGCATCATCATCCTTTTGATGTTCCTGCTGACCATGAATATCATCGCTATCATCCTGCGCCGCCGCTTTGAACGCCGCTGGTAGGAGGGGTTTAAAATGAACGATATGACACGAGTGGAGAGAACCGTGGACTCCAAAGACATCAAGATCAACGCCAAGCAGGTTCAGGTCTACTACGGTGAGACCCACGCCATTAAGGACGTGAGCGTCGATATCGAAGACAAGACTGTGACGGCTTTCATCGGTCCCTCTGGCTGCGGTAAATCCACCTTCCTACGCTGTCTGAACCGGATGAACGACACAATCGACATTTGCCGGGTGCAGGGTGATATCCTGCTGGACGGTGAAGACATTTACGACAAGCGCGTCGATCCGGTACAGTTGCGTGCAAAGGTCGGCATGGTTTTTCAAAAACCGAACCCGTTCCCCAAATCGATCTATGACAACGTGGCTTACGGTCCGCGTATCCACGGCCTTGCCAAGAATAAGGCAGAACTGGATGAAATCGTAGAGAAATCTCTGCGTCGTGGTGCGATCTGGGATGAGGTCAAGGACCGTCTGGATGCCCCCGGTACCGGCCTTTCTGGTGGTCAGCAACAGCGTCTTTGCATCGCGCGCGCCGTAGCCACCGAGCCTGAGGTGCTATTGATGGACGAACCCTGTTCGGCGCTCGACCCAATCGCAACCGCGCAGGTCGAGGAACTGATTGACGAACTGCGTTCACGCTATTCAGTGGTGATCGTAACCCATTCGATGCAACAGGCCGCGCGGGTCAGTCAGAAGACAGCGTTTTTCCATCTGGGGAACTTGGTTGAGTTCGGCGAAACCGGGCAGATCTTCACCAACCCCGAAGATCCCCGAACCGAAAGTTACATCACCGGCCGGATTGGCTGAGCACAGGATAACTGCAATGAGCGAACAACATATTGCATCCGCGTTCGACCGCGACCTTGAGGCCATCCAAGCACACATCATGAAGATGGGTGGACTGGTCGAAGCCGCCATTATGGGCGCGGCCCGGTCGCTGGAGACCCGCGACGAAGAACTGGCAAATGAAGTGCGTCAAGGCGACAAGGCCATCGACGCACTGGAAGAACTGATTGACGAAGAGACCGCGCGCCTGATTGCCTTGCGTGCACCGACGGCCAGCGATTTGCGGCTGGTGCTGTCCGTGCTGAAGGTTGCGACCAACCTTGAACGGATTGGAGATTACTCCAAGAACATCGCCAAGCGAACGACCGTTCTGGTGAATGCCGGCGAAATCAACGGCAGTGCCGCCGCTCTGCGCCGAATGGCGCGCGAGGTCGAGCGGATGCTGCGCGACGCGCTGGATGCCTATATCCAGCGTGATGCTGAGCTGGCGCAGGACGTGATCGAACGGGATCTGGAAGTGGACCAGATGTATAACGGCCTGTTTCGCGAGTTCCTGACCTTCATGGCGGAGGATCCGCGCAATATCTCATCGTGCATGCACCTGCATTTCATCGCAAAAAATATCGAACGCATGGGCGATCACGTCACCGCCATTGCCGAGCAGGTCGTCTATCTCGTCACCGGCGAGAGACCCAGCGAAGCGCGCCCCAAAGCCGACAACACGTCGCAAACGATCTAGGAGATCTAAGTCATGTCCGCTGATCAACCGACGGTACTGGTTGTTGAGGATGAGTTGGCCCAAAGAGAGGTACTGGCCTATAATCTGGACGCCGAAGGGTTCCGGGTAATCCGTGCCGCTAATGGCGACGAAGCTTTGTTGCTGGTCGAAGAAGACCGCCCGGATATCATCGTTCTGGATTGGATGATGCCCAATCTCAGCGGTATCGAGGTCTGCCGCCGCCTGAAAACGCGGCCGGACACCCGATCAATTCCGATCATCATGCTGTCGGCGCGCTCAGAAGAGGTTGATAAAGTGCGCGGCCTTGAAACCGGTGCCGATGATTATGTGGTTAAGCCTTACTCGGTTGTCGAATTGATGGCGCGTGTACGGACACAATTGCGCAGAGTGCGTCCAGCGACCGTGGGCATCCGGTTGGAGTTTGACGATATCATATTGGACTCTGAGACCCACAAGGTAAGCCGCGACAACAAGCTGTTAAAACTGGGCCCGACCGAGTTCCGGTTGCTGAGCACATTCATGGAAAAGCCCGGCCGGGTCTGGAGCCGAGAGCAGTTGCTTGACCGCGTCTGGGGCCGCGATATCTACGTCGACACGCGTACTGTTGATGTTCATATCGGTCGTCTGCGCAAAGCGTTGACCCAACATGGCGGTGAAGATCCGGTGCGCACGGTGCGCGGGGCAGGATACGCGCTCGGCTAACGTGGCAGTGCTTCTTCGGTCTGGGCCTGAGAAGCAAGCCAGTGTCGAAACTCTCGCAATGATGCGTCATCCGATTTTTCGCGCGGCCAAACCAGATAATATGCCCCCATCGTCTCTATCGCGTCAGGGAAGGCTGCAACCAGCCTACCTGTCGCAAGGTCTAGTTCCACCAGATAGTTTGGCAACAGGGCAACACCCAGGCCGTGCAGCGCGGCTTGGTTGATGGTGTTGAACTGGTCGTGGACGGTGCCGGGCAGGGGATGCGGGTGCGTGACACCCATCTGTTGAAACCAGTCCTGCCAGGCGCGCGGTCTTGTCTGGATATGCAGCAGCGGCAGTTTTAGCAGATCGCGGGGTGACGTCGGAGTGCCTTTGGGTAAAAGCTCGGGCGCGCAGACGGGCAAAACCCGCTCGACACTTAATAACAAGCGATCAGTTCCCGGCCAATCAGGTTCCCCAAAATGTAAAGCCGCATCAAAGGGTTCCGAAGCAAAACTAAACGGTCGCAACCGCGTGGTCATGTTGATTGTGATATCCGGATGGCGGCGGGCGAAATCCGGCAGACGCGGTACCAGCCAGCGCATTCCGAATGTCGGCAGAATCGCCAGATTCAATGTCCCACCGACAGGGGAAATGTGCAGTTTCAGCGCCGCCTGCGCGATCTGAGACAAGGCTGGCCGAATTTCTTGTACATAGTCTTGTCCAGCCTTTGTCAGTGACAATCGCTTGCGATCACGGCTGACCAATTCTGCGTCCAAATGCGCTTCAAGCGTCTGCAGTTGCCGACTGACCGCGCTCTGCGTCAGTGCCATTTCGTCCGCGACTGCCGAGGCTGATCCAAGGCGATCCAAAGCCTCAAGCGCGCGCAGCGCGGATATAGGCGGCAGGATAGGGCGCTTGGTGTCCATCTATGCGTTTTGATCATGAAACAATGCAAATGTCTCGCTGTTTTTTGAATATTACTCAGATTATAGTTGCGCAAACCTAGTCAAGTCGGAGAAGCAAAATGAACGCTCCAGATACAAAGCCTGTCCTGCGCGCAAAAGATGCGCCTGACCTTGGACGTTTCAACTGGGACGACCCGTTTCGCTTGTCGGACCAGTTGGAAGAGGATGAACGCCTGATTGCCGACAGCGCGCGCGCTTACGCCCAGGAGAAATTGCAGCCGCGTGTCACTAAGGCTTTTGCAAACGAAGAAACCGATCCTGAGATCTTTCGTGAAATGGGTGAAATGGGGCTGTTGGGCACGACAATCCCGGAAGAATATGGTGGGATCGGTGCGAGCTACGTATCTTATGGACTGGTGGCGCGGGAAGTTGAACGGGTGGATTCCGGCTATCGCTCGATGATGTCGGTGCAAAGCTCGTTGGTGATGTACCCGATTTTCGCCTATGGCAGCGAAGAACAGCGTCGCAAATATCTGCCGAAACTGGCAAGTGGCGAATGGATTGGGTGTTTTGGCCTGACAGAGCCGGATGCGGGTTCGGACCCGGCGGCGATGAAGACCCGTGCCGAGAAGATTGATGGCGGGTATCGTCTGACCGGCAGCAAGATGTGGATTTCAAACGCACCGATCGCAGATGTCTATGTGGTCTGGGCCAAGTCAGATGCGCATGACGGCAAGATTCGTGGATTCGTGCTGGATAAAGGCACCAAGGGCCTGAGCGCACCGAAGATCGAGAACAAGCTGAGCCTGCGTACTTCGATCACAGGTGAAATTGTCATGGATGGCGTTGAGGTGGACGAGGGCGCTTTGCTTCCACATGTTCAGGGTCTCAAGGGACCGTTCGGCTGCCTGAACCGCGCACGCTATGGTATCAGCTGGGGTGCGATGGGGGCCGCGGAATGCTGCTGGCACGCAGCGCGTCAATACGGCTTGGATCGTAAACAGTTCAATCGACCACTTGCGCAGACCCAGTTGTTTCAACGCAAACTGGCAGAGATGCAGACCGAAATCTCTTTGGGACTGCAAGCAAGCTTGCGCGTCGGCCGACTGATGGATCAGGCTGAAGCTGCGCCCGAGATGATCTCGATCATCAAACGTAACAATTGCGGCAAGGCATTGGACATTGCGCGGATGTCGCGTGACATGCACGGCGGCAACGGTATCTCACTTGAGTTCCAGGTGGTGCGTCACATGATCAATCTTGAGACAGTCAACACCTATGAGGGCACGCACGACGTTCATGCATTGATCCTGGGGCGGGCGCAAACCGGACTACAGGCATTTTACTGAGGCTGCACCTATTACTCGCATAATCGGTATTATGTAAAATACGTAGCAAGCGAGCCACGACTATAGAACACACATTGGTCGTGGCTTGCCAATATGTTACGCTGTGTTTGAGAAGTAAGACACGAGCTATGCAATGGTTCTGATTGGGAAGACCGTCGTCATCACTGGCGCTGCAAATGGCATAGGTAAAGGTCTTGCCAAGCGGTTCTCAGAAGAAGGTGCGCATGTAGTCTGCGCCGATATCGACCTTGCCGGCGCGCAGGCCGTGGCGGCGCAAATTGGCGGTGATGCACTCAGCTGTGATGTGTCCAAGGAAAGTGATATTCGAAATCTGATTGAGACTGTCGAGGATACGATCGCTCCGATTGATTTATTCTGTGCCAATGCGGGAATACTCACCTTAGGTGGATTTGAAGTGCCGGATGCTGAATGGGACCGCATCTGGCAGATCAACGTGATGTCTCATGTCTGGACCGCGCGGCACCTGGTCCCAAGGATGGTTGCGCGTGGTGGTGGTTATTTGATGATCACAGCATCAGCGGCTGGATTGCTCAATCAACCCGGCGCAGCCCCTTATGGCGTAACCAAACATGCGGCTGTGGGTTTTGCTGAATGGGTCGCGATGACCTATGGCGACAAAGGTCTCAGGGTCTCAGTTCTGTGTCCACAGGCCGTTCGGTCCGAGATGATACTTGGACATGAGGATTCGGTCGCCGCGATTGACGGAATAATTGAACCTGATGAGGTCGCCCAAGCCTGTGTCGAGGCGCTGGCGGATGAACGTTTCTTGATTCTTCCGCATCCACAAGTGCTTGACTATATGCGTTTAAAAACAGAAGACTACGACCGATGGTTAGGTGGAATGATGAAGCTTAATCAAAGGTTTGCTGGCAGTACTTAGCGTTGCTTCCGTCGTCTGAGTAGGCCTTCCTGCGCGACGGACGCAACCAGTTTGCCATCCTGCGAAAAGATCGAACCCCGATTGAAGCTGCGCCCCTGCCCTGTCCACGGCGACTCCATCGAATACAGATGCCAGTTTTGAAACTGCACGGGTGCATGAAACCAGATTGCATGGTCCAGACTGGCCCCATCAATTTCACCAGTGAACCAGCTCAGCCCATGGGGCCGCATTCCGGAACTGAGCAAGCTCATATCCGAGGCATAGGCCAATAGAAGATGTTGTGTAACGGTGTCCGCGTGGTTCGCTGCGCCCATGCGAAACCAGACGTGGTTCTTGTCATCTGCCTTTGCGGGTGCAAACAGGTCCAGCGGACCGATTTCGCGCACTTCGATCGGGCGCTCGCGCAGCAATTCAGCTTTCAGCTTTTCGGGAACGCGATCCAGGTATTTTTCGCGCAATTCGTCACGCGATGGATGGTGCTCGGGCGCTTGAACGTCCGGAATCGGATGCTGATGTTCCCATCCGTCATCCTGCTTGTGAAACGAGGCCGACATGTTCAAAATTTGCTTGCCATGCTGGATCGCAACCACGCGGCGGGTTGTAAAAGAACCTCCATCGCGCGCGCGATCCACTTGATATATAACCGGAATTGACGGATCTCCGGGCCTTATGAAATAGGCGTGCAAGGAATGGCATAGACGATCCTCGACCGTCCTGTATGCTGCCGCAAGCGCTTGCGCGATCACCTGCCCGCCAAAGATACGCGTTGGTGTCTCGCCACCAGAACCGGTCCCGCGAAACAAATCGACCTCAAGCGGTTCGATATTCAGCAGATCAAGTAATATGCGTTCGGCTTCGGTCATTCGGGGCTCTCCGGCGTCTTGGCCTTTTCCGGTATCACTCAAACACCGATCATTCAACGAGCGCCGCGTGAACAAGCGCCTTTAACTCGGCTCGGGATGGATAAGAGCTGGATGGCGAGAGCTGTGTAAAAAACACTGTTGAAAACGCGTTGACCGGATCGATCCAGAAGTAGGTCGAGGCCATCCCGCCCCAGCCAAAGTCGCCAACCGAGCTTGGGGCTCGGGTGCGCGCCGGGTTCAGTACCACCGCGCCTCCGATGCCAAAGCCTGTGCCTTCCATGGGTTGCTCGGCAAAGCTTTGTGGACCCATGGATGCAATATCGTCCGGTAAATGGTTGCGAAACATGAATTCTACAGTCTTCGGTCCGAGCAATCGCGCGCCATTTGCGGTTCCTTTGTTTCGCAACATCTCGGCGAACTTGCTGTAATCGTCGATGGTACTGATCAATCCGCCACCGCCAGAAAAGGTCGTTGCCGCCTCAAACGGGGACTCTCCGGCCCGATCCACCAACCGCAATGTTTCGCCACCCGATTTTGCGGCATTCAGCGCCATGGCATCGCCTTCGAGCGGGGTGTAGAGCGCGGCAAATCGGTCCCCTGCCCCTTCAGGCACTGAAAACGCGGTTTCACTCATCCCAAGTGGTCGAAAGATGTGTTCTGTCAGAAACACGTCCAGCGGTTTGCCTGATACAACTTCTATCACGCGGCCAATCACGTCGATCCCGACCGAGTACTCCCAGCGACTGCCTGGCTGAAAAGCCAGCGGCAACCCTGCCAGCACTTTAACCCGGTCTGACAGCGGGCCTTGTTTCGGGGAAAAGATCAGATCGAGCTCATCCATGGCTATTGGCAAAAGGCCGGGATTGAACGGGTAGCTCAGCCCGCTGGTGTGCGTCAGCAACTGATGCAGGCTGGGTGTTGGCGCGTCCTCGGTCTGGTTCAACTGCGTTGCGCCCGGGACCAAGGCTTGCATCGTTGCAAACTCTGGCAGGAAATCGGAAACCGGGGCATCTAGATGAAACAACCCTTGTTCCACCAA
Organism: Ruegeria sp. CG1; assembly: GCF_056537265.1. NCBI lineage: Bacteria > Pseudomonadati > Pseudomonadota > Alphaproteobacteria > Rhodobacterales > Roseobacteraceae > Ruegeria > Ruegeria sp. CG1. The sequence goes on from NZ_JBQFRF010000001.1 coordinate 620,131, forward strand.
CATCATCAAAGCAACGGACGTCACAGGCTTGGTCATCGAATAGATCCGAACCAGGCTATCGCGCTGGAACGCGAGGTCGGTTTCAATGCAGCGGCGGCCACATGCGTGAAAGAATGCCTCTTGCCCGTTCTGGTGGATCAAAAGGGCGCTGCCTGCGTATTTCGTCTGCTCAACATATCGGTGCATCCATTGGCGGATGTGGGTCTGCGCGGTCGGATCAAATCCCATGAGGCAACTCCATCTTGATCAGGCCGATCTTGCCTTCGTAAGACCCTAGGCAACAGCGAATTCTGCCGATTTTTTCTGGATTTGTTGAAGGGCGCCGAGAATACTGCCTACGTTTTTTGCAGCGCAGATAATCCGTGTTGGGCGAAGACCGGCACATAGGCACCGAAAGCCTTAGCGCGTGCCGGGTCTGATGCGTTTCCATCCAAGGCCCGCTTGTAGACACCTTGCAGAATGCCGGCCATCCGAAAGAAGTTGAAAGCAAGGTAGAAGCCAAAATTCTCAATCCCCGTTAGGCCGCGGCGCGCGCAATACTCGGCGATGAAGTCCTGATCTGACGGTAGCCCAAGTCTTAACCGATCTACGCCAGCCAACCCCCGACCCTCCTTGCCCGGCGGCAGTTGCCACTGCATGATGACGGCCGCCAGGTCGGCATATGGATGGCCGATGGTCGATAGCTCCCAATCCAGCACTCCAATGCAGGCGCTTCCATCCGCCTCGAACATCAGATTGTCGATGCGGTAATCCCCATGAACCAGTGTTCTTTGATTATCATCCTCGGGGATCTGGCGCTCAAGCTCGGCGATCAGCTGATCCATCTCGGCGATTTTTTCGGTCTCAGAGGCGCGATATTGTTTGGTCCAGCGAGCAATTTGCCGCTCGAAATAGTTGCCTGGAGGTCCGAAATCCGAAAGACCCACCGCATCGATATCGACCATGTGCAGTTCGGCCAGTACGCGGTTCATCTCTTTCAGCACACCCGTGCGCGTCGCATTGTTTTCGCCTTTCATGACAGGGTCGACAAATGTGCGCCCTTTCAGATGCTCCATCACGTAAAAGGCAGAGCCTATGACGCTGTCATCTTCACAAAGCAGATGTACTTGCGGGACGGGCACTTTGCTACCAGCCAGCGCCGCTTGTACGCGAAATTCCCGATCCACTGCATGTGCGGATTTCAGCAATATGCCCGGCGGCTTGCGTCTCAGAACATAGGATTTGGCCGGCGTACGCAGCAGATAGGTTGGGTTCGACTGACCCACGGTGAATTTTGTAGCCTCAAGAGGGCCATGATACCCAACAAGATGCGTGTTTAGATAAGCGTCGACGGACTTGATATCCAAAGTGTTTTCAGTGTGTGTCATATATTCAGCCTGCGTATGAACCCACGGCTAAAGGGCATCGGCAAAGATATTGCCACCGGTCTGCACATTTATCCCACCGGAGACAGGGATGACCGCGCCAGTGACATAGCTGCCTCCGCGACCGCATAGAAACAACATGCAACCAGCGATATCCTCGGCCTGGCCAACCCGGCCCAGTGGAACACCTTTGCCGACGCGCGCGCGCTTGGTTTCGTCTTCGGTGGCAAAGGCCGTCATGCGCGATACGAATGGTCCCGGGGCCAGCGCATTCACCGTGACTCTGTATGGTGCCAATTCCTTAGCCATGATTTTGGACAGGTGAATAACCGCCGCTTTGGACGCGGAATAGCTGTAGGCCCCGTCACCCATCGGGACCTCACCCATGACTGAACCTACATTGATGACCCGCGCAGGATCCTCGTCGGTTGCGGATTTCATCAGAAGTGGCAGCAATTTTTGGGTCAGATCAAATACGCCTGCGACATTAACCGACATGACTTTGTCCCAAGCGAAATGAGGGAACTGCCCCATCGGCGCGCCCCAAGACACACCTGCATTATTCATCAATATATCAATCGCTTGAGTGCGACTTTTGACTTCATCCACCAACGCATCTACACCCGCCTCTCTGCTGATGTCGCCAGCAAACCCTTCGGCCGAGCCTGACGCGTCCAGAGCGTTCAACTCTGTTGCAACCTCCTCGCATGCCTCGCCTTTGCGAGAAGCGATCAGTACATGCGCCCCGGCACGTACCAACGCCTCGGCCGCCATTCGACCGATACCGGTGGCACCCCCCGTTACCAGTGCCGTCTTTCCACTGAGCGAAAACAAAGTCTCGGGCGTCATGTGTACTCCATTCAGGCGATCTGGGATTCTGTCGTGAGGTCTTCTTGACAATACGTCCTGACAATCCAACGATTTCAAAACAGGTGAAGCAAGAGGCAATTGAAAAACATGCAGGCATTACTCAGCGTCACACCAGGCGGCCCCGAGAGTTTGGAACTGACCACCCTGCCCGATCCAACCCCTGAGTCAGATGAAATTGTATTGCGTATCCGCGCCGCCGGGGTGAACTTCCCTGATACGCTGATGATCCGGGACCTCTATCAGATAAAACCACCCCGCCCCTTTGCGCCAGGTGGTGAAATCGCCGGAGAAGTTGTCTCGGTTGGAGAAGGCGTCACAGACTTCGCGCCTGGTGATCGGGTTCTGGCGCTGACAGGGCACGGAGGGTTCGCCACGCATCTGAAGCTTAAACCAGCGACTGCCGTCAAGATACCCGACGTGATGCCGTTTGAAGATGCGGCTAGCTTTGTCTTCACCTACGGCACTTCATACCACGCCCTCAAGGACCGTGCGCTACTTAAGCCCGGCGAAAAAGTACTTGTTCTGGGGGCCGCCGGTGGCGTTGGGTCTGCGGCGATCGAGCTAGCCAAAGCGATGGGGGCACATGTGATCGCGGCGGTCTCGTCTGAAGACAAAGCATTGTTTTGCAGAGATGTTGGCGCAGACCAGACGCTGATCTATCCTCGCGATTTGGACCGCGAAGCGCAAAAGGCCCTGTCCGCCGAGATAAAGGCACTGGCCCGGGGCGAAGGTGTGGATGTGGTCTACGACGCGGTCGGCGGAGACTACGCTGAGCCCGCCTTGCGAAGTATGGCATGGGGTGGGCGTTATCTGGTTGTTGGCTTTCCTGCCGGCATCCCCAGCATTCCGCTGAACCTGACTTTGCTCAAGGGCTGTCAGATCGTCGGGGTGTTCTGGGGCGCGTCCGTATTTCGCGACCCGAAGGGGCACGCACAAAACCTGGCCGAGTTGTTCCGCCTATATGGTTCGGGAAAGATTTCACCCCGTATCAGTGCACGATTTCCGCTAACCCAGGCGGCAGAGGCAATTGGCATGCTCGAAAGGCGCGAGGCTCTCGGTAAAGTTGTGGTCACGATGGAAGATAATTGAATAGAGGATGGGATTGAGCCGATCCAGCAACCTGCATGCGTCAATGAAGCTCTACCCATAAGAGCGAAGGTCGCTGGACGACCTTTAAATTCATGTTTATGAAAAAAGGAAGATGGGGACAGTTTGAATATGCACAATATCCTGGTTCTGAATGGTCCGAACCTGAATTTGCTTGGTACACGGCAACCCGAGGTCTACGGCGCAACGACGTTACAGATGATCGAGGACCTGTGCGTTGCGCATGGTGAAACGCTGGGTCAAAACATAACCCATCTCCAATCCAATCACGAAGGCGCGCTGATTGATGCGATCCACGCGGCACGCGGCGTTCAGGATGGCATAGTACTGAATGCAGGCGCATTCACGCATACATCGATTGCGCTGATGGATGCGATATCTTCGGCCGAAGTACCCGTGGTTGAAGTTCATTTATCTAACATCCACGCGCGCGAGGCGTTTCGTCACAAATCGCATATCGCACCAGTCGCGATTGGACAGATCTGTGGTTTTGGCGCGCAAAGCTATGTTCTTGCACTGAATGCGATTGCCGCGCATCTGGCTGAGAGGGACACAGGATGACCCTCAAAGAGTATCTGAATTTTCTGAGCTACACGAAAACTCTGGAAGAGCTTTGGGATGCACATTGCCGCCAGATGGAAAAGTATGGCTTCGACCGGCTGTTGTATGGGTATACGCAATACCGAACGGCGACTTCGCTCGGCGATCCAGAAGACTTTGTAATCCTGACCAATCACTGCTCAGATTACTTGGAAGGGTTCCTTCAATCCGGCCTGTATTTTCACGCCCCCATGCTGAAATGGGCGCTGAACAACGAAGGCGCTGCAAGTTGGAGCATGATACAGGACATGATGTCCAGCGGGGTCATGTCGAACGAAGAGCTTCGGGTTTTTGAGTTCAATAAGTCGCGTGATATTACAGTAGGTTATACGGTCAGCTTCAACTCAGTATCGATGCGTTCCAAAGGGGCGATTTCGCTTGCGGCACGTAATCACAGCCAGGAGGAGATGGACGAGGTTTGGAACGAGCACGGCGACGACATCCTTCTGATGAACAATGTTGCCCATCTCAAAATCCTGACCTTGCCATATCATGCCCCGAACCGCGCGCTGACCAAACGCCAGCGCGAAGCTTTGCAATGGGTCGGCGACGGAAAGACCACGCAGGACATCGCGCTATTGATGGGTTTGACTTCGGCAACGGTGGAAAAACACCTGAGACTCGCGCGTGAGGCGCTTTCGGTTGAAACAACGGCACAGGCCGTATTGAAGGCCGCGTTGCAGAATCAGATGTTTGTGATGGAAGCATGACCCTATTTTGATGCTAATTAGCATCAAATTGACCTAGGGTAAGGAATACATGACTTTCCGAATCTCCCGATAAAATTGCAAATTGATATTGTTCCGTGAGTGGTGGCTTTAGCCAGGGAACGTTTTGATCGGATCTTTGTAATACCAAAGCTCTCTGATCGCTCTGACACCGAGGCGTCTATTCGTCCACGTCTCTTTGTCGGGATTATTGAGGGGCCCTTCCATCCCCATCATGCAGGGCCCCTCAATTCACCAATCTTCGCAAGCATCGGTTCACAGGCTTTTGACATGAAAAAAACCCGGCTGCGCTATGCAACCGGGCTCGGTATTTGTTGCAGCCTCTAACCGAAGCTGCAAAAGATTTTAGCCTTGGGCTGCCTTTGCAACTTCGGCAGCGAAGTCTTCTTTTTCAACCACGATGCCTTCGCCTACTTCCATGCGGACAAAACCGGTGATGGTCGCACCCGCTTCTTTGGCGGCCGCTTCGACGGTCAGGTCAGGATTCACAACGAAGTCCTGGTTCAGAAGGGTCGCTTCGGCAACGAATTTCTTCATGCGACCGACGATCATCTTTTCGATCACCTGCTCCGGCTTGCCGGATTCGCGAGCGATGTCCATCTGGACCTGCTTCTCTTTCTCGACAACTTCCGGATCCATGTCCGCCTCGGACAGGGCCGCCGGGTTCACAGCCGCAATGTGCATTGCAACCTGCTTGCCGAAGGCTTCATCGCCGCCGGACAGAGCAACCAGAACGCCGATTTTGCCCATGCCGGTTGTCGCCGCGTTGTGAACGTATGACACGACGGTATCGCCCGACAGTTTCGACATGCGGCGGACCGACATGTTTTCACCAATGGTGGCGATCTTGTCGGTCAGGGTATCTGCAACAGACTTGCCGCCCAGATCAGCAGCCAGCAGCGCATCGACGTCATCAACACCCTCGGCTGCGTAGGTGATCTTGCCGACCATCTCCTGGAATTCACTGTTTTTCGCAACGAAGTCGGTTTCCGAGTTCACTTCGACAGCAACACCGTTGCCGCCGTTGACGTGAACAGCAACCAGACCTTCGGCTGCGGTACGGCCCGATTTCTTGGCCGCCTTGGCCAGGCCTTTGGTGCGCAGCCAGTCAACGGCTTCGTCCATGTTGCCGCCGGTTTCGGTCAGCGCTTTTTTTGCGTCCATCATGCCTGCGCCGGTCGAGTCGCGCAGTTCTTTTACCATTGCTGCTGTGATTGCCATCTTTTGGCTCTCCTCAATTCAAACGGAATTGGGGCAGGTCTACCCTGCCCCATATGTCATTTACGTGACGGGCAGCTTACGCTTCGGCTTTGGCTTCCGGCGCGGCTTCTTCAGCGGGTGCTTCTTCGGCTACGACTTCTTCAACCGGAGCTTCTTCGAATGCACCCAGGTCAACGCCAGCAGCACCCATCTGAGCGGTCATGCCGTCCAGAGCGGCACGTGCGGCCAGATCGCAATACAGAGCGATTGCGCGCGCTGCGTCGTCGTTGCCGGGGATGATGTAGTCAACACCATCGGGCGAGCAGTTGGTGTCGACAACAGCCACAACCGGGATACCCAGCTTGTTGGCTTCGGCGATGGCCAGTGCTTCTTTCTTGACGTCGATGACGAACAGCAGATCCGGAACGCCACCCATCTCGCGGATACCGCCCAGTGAAGCCTGCAGCTTGGCCTGGTCACGTTCCATGCCCAGACGCTCTTTCTTGGTCAGGCCTTCGGCACCCGATTCCATGGCTTCGTCGATCTGGTTCAGACGGTTGATCGACTGGGAAACGGTTTTCCAGTTGGTCAGCGTGCCGCCCAGCCAGCGGTGGTTCATGTAGTACTGAGCCGACTTTTCAGCGGCATCTGCGATCGGCTGAGCTGCCTGACGCTTGGTGCCTACGAACAGAACGCGGCCACCTTTTGCGACGGTGTCACGAACAGCCTGCAGAGCCTGATCCAGCATCGGAACGGTCTGGGTCAGGTCCATGATGTGGATGCCATTGCGCGAGCCGTAGATGAACGGGCCCATGCGGGGATTCCAACGCTGTGTCTGGTGACCAAAGTGAACGCCAGCTTCCAGCAGCTGACGCATGGTGAACTCGGGAAGAGCCATGCTATGTTTCCTTTTCCGGTTTACGCCTGAGCGGGGGTGAAAGAAGCGGATGCTCCAACCGGCGGCCTTGATAAGGATGTCTCCCTCAAAAAGGCCAAACCCCGCCTGCGGGTTTGAATGGCGCGCGTATACGGCAGGTTTAGCAGCAGCGCAAGGGCCAAATGCCCTTATTTTTCAAGCCGCGCCAGCGAATGCGCATGACGTACAGCCTCTTCACAATGAGCCGCCAGCGCTTTGCGGTTTTCAAAGTCGCTAACCTTGGCTGGCGCGTGGTAGATCAATTCCACGGTACCTTGCCGCCGGGCGCCCAAAGTCTTCAGCAAATGCGGTCCGAATTCCATGTCACCCCACCAGCCATAAAACCTTTCGGGTTGCCCTTCGGGTGCGTGAAAGATGACCGAGACCGGTTGAACATACATGAAATCTCGCAATTCTTCAGTGAAGAACGCCGCAAAGAGAGTTGTTTTAAATGGTAAAACTCGCTGTCCGTCGGTCGAGGTGCCTTCTGGAAAGAACAACAGCTTGTGCCCGGCTTTCAGACGTTCCTCGAAAATCCGGGTCTGCTCGCGGGCTTTCTTGCGATCACGTTCGATAAAGACCGTACCCGTCGCGCGTGCCAGCCAGCCGATGCCGGGCCATTTTGCAACTTCGGCTTTCGATACGAAATACACGCGCTTACGGGCATTCAGCGCAAAGATATCCAGCCACGACGTATGGTTTGCAACCACAGCGCCGCGTTCCTGCATGAGCGCGCCAGAGGTGCGAAATCTGATCCCGAGAATTCGAAATGCATTGCGACAAACGAACTGAGAAATGAACGGTGTCACCGGCCGTTGAACGCCATAAAGCGGTCGTTCGATGAGACGTATGGCCAATAAGACGAACAGCCCCCCAAAAACCAGAAGGGCCAGCGGCAGACCGCGAAGTATCACCAGCAACCAACCTAAGAAACCAAGCTCAATTGGATCAGGCGCGTCTTCACTCTGCCACGATGGGTCGCTCACAGGGTTATGCTCCACCATAAATACGCCGCTGACGCTCATTCATGCGGGCTGTGTCAAGGATCAGACACACATCGGTTGTGTTGAAGGCATGATCGATAAATGCCCCCTCGCCGACGAATCCACCGAGGCGAAGGTAGGCCTTGATGAGAGACGGCACCTGAACCATCGCCGCGCGCCGATCCAGCGCGTCGGGTGCCAAAAGGTCCATTGATTGAAATACATCTGGCTGGGCCCGAACCCGCAAATCCAGCGGGGCAAGGTGGTTGTGATGCAGCATCGACAGCGGCTGCGCCAATTTGCTCACGTCGGTTCCGTGGAAACTCGCGACTCCGAACAAGACCTCAATATCACGCTCGGTGACGTATGCAGCCAGACCATTCCACAGATGATACATCGCCGTGCCACCACGATAATCCGGATGCACGCACGAGCGTCCAAGCTCCAACAGCTTGCGCCCGCTTTGTTTCAGGACGGTGAGATCGTATTCATCCTCGGAGTAGAATTGCCCCAGTTCGGCCGCTCGCTCACCAGGAAGCAGTCGATAGACGCCGATCACCTCTCCAGATGAATCGTCGATGGCGAGCATATGATCGAAGTATGGATCGAACCGATCCTTCTCGAGCCTCGCCTCATGATCCACCATCTCGCCGCCACCGCCCAATTCCTGAACAAACACGTCGTAGCGCAGTCGTTGGGCCGCCCGCAGTTCAACCTCGGTATTGGCCAATTTGACAGTGAATGAGGGGCCTTCGTCGGGCATCAAGAAAATTCCATCGATCGCTGTTGCGCGCTGATAACGCGATTGCTCGGCCAAAGGCAACAAGCCCGCGTTTTGCCCGAGTTGTTAACCTTTCCTAAACCAGTTTCACGGATCAAAGACCGGCGTCAGGGCTATGCGTGTCCCGTCGATCACCACTTTCCCCTGCTCGCGAAAGTTAACGGTGATCTTGCCTCCTATATTGGACTGCACCTGTCCAACGCCCCAATCGGGGAAATCGGGGTGGCGGACAAACATGCCCGGTGCAAGAATGGCATTCAGATCTGTCATATCGGGCCTCCGGGTCCAAGGCAGATGCAGCAGGAGGTACGCATGGGCGCGTCAGACGTCAACCTGGCCGAATTGATCGGTTCTCGGATCTGTCATGATCTGATCAGCCCCATTGGGGCAATTACCAACGGGCTTGAGCTGTTGGAGATGGTTGGCGCAGTCCAAGGCCCTGAAATGGAGCTGATTTCGGGCAGCGTTGGCAGTGCAGGCGCCCGCATCCGGTTTTTCCGCGTTGCCTTTGGATCAGCAAGCGATCAGCCATTGGGTCGCACCGAAGTGGTCGAGCTTCTTAAAGATGTGGAAAAGGCCGGGCGTCTGCGGATCAGTTGGAACCTGACCGAACCTGTCCCGCGCAATCAGGTTAAACTCGCGTTTCTGGCTGTGATGTGCTGTGAAAATGCGATGCCCTTCGGCGGCGAAGTGGAAATCGAAACTCAGGGCGACGCATGGACGGTGACTGGCGTTGCTGACAAGCTGAACCTCAATACGGGACTGTGGAAAGGGATTGGCTCGGGGCGATTTACCGAAAAACTAAGCCCGGCGCAGGTTCAATTTGCCCTGCTGCCGGATACAGCCTCGACGATGGGTCGCAGAATCACGGTAGAAACGACCGCAACCCAGGTGACACTGCGGTTTTAGTGCCGCGTGGTCCCGTTTCCGCGTACCAGATACTTAAAACTGGTCAACTGAGCGGCACCGACAGGACCGCGCGCGTGCATCTTGCCGGTGGCGATACCAATCTCAGCACCCATGCCAAACTCACCGCCATCCGCGAATTGGGTCGAGGCGTTATGCATCAGGATTGCGCTGTCAAGCCGTTCGAAGAAGTGCTCGGCGGCCGCAGTATCCTCGGTCATAATGCAATCGGTGTGGCTTGAGCCAAACTGCCGGATATGCGCAATCGCGGCGTCGATATCTGCTACGGGCCGTGCAGCGATGATACTATCTAGGTACTCTTTGCCCCAGTCATCATCCGACGCAGGAATGGTGTTTTCATTGGCCAAAACGCCTTCGGCATGCACTTCAACACCCGCAGCTTGAAGAGCAGCGATCAGATCACGGCCCAGTGTTTCTGCAACGTCTTGATGGATCAGCAAGCATTCTGCCGCGCCACAGATACCGGTGCGCCGGGTTTTGGCGTTCAACAAAACATCCAGCGTCTTCTGGGGATCGGCGGCTTTATCAACATAAATATGAACGATGCCTTCGAGATGCGCAAAGACGGGCACGCGCGCCTCGCGTTGCACAAGACCCACCAATCCTTTGCCACCTCGGGGAACGATGACGTCGACATAATCAGTCATGGTCAAAAGCTCTTGCACCGCAGCCCGGTCGCGAGTCGGCACCAGTTGAATGGCGTCTTCGGGCAAGCCTGCAGCTGCTAGCCCCTCAACCAGACAGGCGTGGATCGCGGTTGACGAATGAAAGCTCTCAGACCCGCCTCGCAAGATCACGGCGTTCCCGGATTTCAGGCACAATGCACCCGCATCCGCCGTCACGTTGGGACGGCTTTCATAAATCACGCCGATTACACCCAAAGGCGTGCGCACACGCTGAATGTTGAGGCCCGAGGCCATGTCCCATTCGGCCAACACCTCACCCACAGGATCAGTCTGATCGGCAACGGTGCGAAGCCCGTCAACCATGCCCTGAACGCGTGCTTCATCCAGCATCAGGCGGTCCATCATCGCGGGGCTCAAACCCTTTTCTCGCCCGAACTCCAAATCCTTCTTGTTCGCTTCGATAATGCCGGCACGTTTGTGCCAAACGGCGTCTGCGGCTGCGATCAGCGCGGCGTGCTTGCGTTCGGCGGTGGCAAAGGCAAGCTCTTGCGAGGCTGCTTTGGCGCGCGCACCAAGGTCGGCCATCATTGCGGGAATGTTGTCGAAATCCTTCATCTCATGCGCCTTTCGGTCTCAGTTTATCAAATCACGCCCTTACAGCGCCAGATCGTCCCGGTGGATCAGGGCCGCGCGGCCTGGATAGCCTAGCGTCGCCTCGATTTCAGACGATTTACGTCCTTTGATCGCATCCGCCTCTTGCGCGGTATAGCGACTTAGCCCCTGTGCCAGCCTCCGCGCCTGCGCATCCAGAACAGCGACGGGATCGCCGCGACCGAAATCACCCGTGACCTCGACAATGCCAGCGGGCAACAGGCTTTTGCCATTGGAAAGCGCCCTTGCCGCGCCGTCATCGATCACGATCTCTCCGCGCGGTTTCATCGCCGAAATCCAGCGTTTCCGGGCTGCATGCGGATCGAGCGTGGCCGTGAACCAAGTGCAGCTCGCTCCATTTTCAAGCGTTTTCAGCGGGTTCAGGGGTGATCCTTCAGTTATCGCCATATCGCAGCCAGCAGCGGTTGCCATCTTGGCAGCCAACAGCTTGGTCTTCATGCCGCCCTTTGACAGCCCCGATCCCGCGTCACCTGCCATGGCCTCGATCTCGGGCGTGATCTGTTTGATCACGTCATATCGAGTGGCTGTCGTGTCCTCGTTGGGATTGCCCGAATAGAACCCGTCGACATCTGAAAGCAGGATCAACTGATCCGCGCCGATGGTCACGGCGATTTGCGCTGCCAGCCGGTCATTGTCGCCATACCGTATCTCATCCGTGGCGACTGTATCGTTTTCGTTGACAATCGGAACAACACCCAGGCTCAGCAGCGTTTCCAGCGTTGCACGGGAATTCAGATAACGCCGCCGATCCGCGCTGTCTTCCAACGTGACCAGCACCTGAGCGGTTTTGATCTCATGTGGCGTCAACGCTTCTTCATACGCACGGGCCAGCCGGATTTGTCCAACCGCCGCAGCGGCCTGTGACTGTTCCAGCGGCAGATTCTGCATCGGCAGGCCAAGTACACCTCGACCCAACGCGATTGACCCGGACGAGACCAGAACAACATCTGTCCCCTGCCCTTTCAGCCAAGCCACGTCCTGCGCCAGCGATTTCAGCCAATCCGACCTGAGCAATCCCGTATCCCGGTCGACCAACAAGGCCGATCCGATCTTGACCACCAGGCGGCGGGCATGGGTCAGGGTTGCCAAGGCGTGGCCTCCTCGGCGGGTTTCTGGCGCAGGCGGTTTTCATCGATCTGAGCCCGCAAGGACCGCAGCACCTCGGTCACGCCCAAATGCGCAACGCCTGACATGGTCATGACCGGGCCGCGAACGGCATCTTCCAGTTCGGCCTTGATCAGTTCGCGTTCCTCATCGTCCAGAGCGTCGATCTTGTTCAATACGGTGATACGCGGCTTATCCGCCAGCTCTCCGCCATAGGCCTCAAGCTCGGTGATGATTGTGCGATAGTCTTCGACCACAGTTTCCGAGGTGCCGTCGACCAGATGCAACAGTACCGCGCAGCGTTCTACGTGGCCAAGAAACCGGTCACCGATTCCACGCCCCTCATGTGCGCCTTCGATCAGACCTGGAATGTCGGCAACGACGAACTCCACGTTATCGACACCGACAACGCCCAGATTGGGGTGCAGCGTAGTAAAGGGATAGTCGGCGATTTTGGGCCGTGCATTGGATGTGGCAGCCAAGAAAGTTGATTTCCCGGCGTTGGGCATGCCCAAAAGACCCACATCCGCAATCAGCTTCAGCCGCAGCCAGATGGTGCGGTCGATCCCCGCCTGCCCCGGATTGGCGCGGCGCGGGGCCTGATTGGTCGCGGATTTGAAATGCAGGTTGCCAAAGCCGCCGTTGCCGCCTTTTGCCAGCAAAAATCTCTGACCAACCTCGGTCAGGTCACAAATCACGGTCTCTTCGTCTTCGTCCAGAATCTCGGTTCCGACGGGAACGCGCAGGATGATGTCGTCACCATCCTTACCGGTGCGTTGCTGACCGCGACCGGGTTGGCCGTTCTTGGCGAAGAAATGCTGTTGATAGCGAAAGTCGATCAGGGTGTTCAGCCCGTCCACAACCTCGGCCCAAACAGACCCACCCTTACCGCCGTCCCCACCATCGGGTCCGCCGTATTCGATGTACTTTTCACGTCTAAAGCTGACGCAGCCGCCACCTCCGGCCCCGGACCGGATGTAGACCTTTGCAAGATCGAGAAATTTCATAGCTGTCCCCTACTGCAAAGGCCCCATCGGCCACAAGTCAGAGTTTCTTTGTATAGGTCCAGGTGGGCACATTCGCATCGCGCGCCACCGAATAGGTTTCCGCATCGCCAAGATACTGGAATCCGCAATGGGTCAGAACCCGGGCCGAGGCCGGGTTGTCCTGGAACACGCTGGCGAACATGGTCGCGTTTTCCAGCGGATTGGCGTTGACCAGCGTTTCAACGGCCAGCGATGCAATGCCGGTGTTCCAATACACCGGGGCGACCCAATAGCCGACCTCGGACTGGTTGCGATCCAGCCGAGTCAATGAAATCAGTCCGATCAGCTCCGGGCCACCATCCTTTGTGGCATCCATTGCCCAGACATCCTCGTCCCGGTCTTCGGCCATCGCGCGCATCACAAACGCCTCAATCGAGCCGGGTGGCAATGGATGCGGGATCGATGTCGTCATGCGCGCCACACGCTCATCGCCTGCGTAATGCTCAATGAGACCCAAATCCGACCGACGCAGAGGGCGAAGGTCGAACCGCTCGGTTTCAATGACCGGCTGATTTATTATTGCCTCAATCTTCATGAGTGCGTTCCTCCTCCGAACAACACAAAAAGTACGGACGCAACTGTCAAACTGGCTAACGTCCACATCAGATATTTTTCTGCAGGCCGACCTTCAACCGCATGGGCGATCCGATCTCCTGCAAATGTCCAGATCGGGTGCAATACGATCTGGCAGATTAACAAACAGAGAGCGATCGTGAGGGTCGCCTCAAAACTGGGTGTTCCTGTTGCCACAAACCCGGTGAAACCTGCGATAATCATTGCCCAAGCCTTAGGGTTAAGCGGATGCACTATTAACCCCGCCAGAAAACCGGGCACTTGCTTATCCGATTGACCTCGGGAAAGCCGCAGATTGGCAATTTTCCACGCGAGCCAGCAAATATATGCAGCAGAAGCATATTTGAGTGCCTCGAACACCAACGGCGCCTGATCGGCAACTTGCATCAGGCCAAAACCAACCGGCCAGATGATCAGCTGTTTGCCCAGAATGACCCCGCCCACAAAGGGTAGAGCCGACCGAAAGCCATAACGCGCACCTGTTCCCAGCAGGACCATATTGGCCGGTCCCGGCGTGCCGACCTGCGAAGCGGCAAAAATCAGGAAACTGGTGGTTGCGACTGTCATCGGTTCTGGTGATCACGACTGCGTTAAAACGAAAAAGGGACCGGCACTTTGTGCCGGTCCCCCATGAATTTTTCTTAAACCTTCTGGGTTTCGGCTTACTCTGCGGCCTCCGCCACTGGCAGGACCGAAATAAAGGTGCGGTTTTTAAGTCCCTTATGGAACTTCACGGCGCCATCGACAGTTGCAAAGATGGTATGGTCTTTGCCCATGCCTACGCCTTCGCCCGGCCAGAACTTGGTGCCGCGCTGACGTACGATGATGTTGCCTGCGATGGCGGCCTGGCCACCATACAGTTTCACGCCAAGGCGGCGACCCGCTGAGTCGCGACCGTTACGGGAGGAACCGCCAGCTTTCTTATGTGCCATTCTCTCTCTCCTTAGCCCTGAGCCAGCTCTTTGGCTTGCTCAACCCATTCGGGTTTCACTTTGATGGTGTCGATAGCAGCAATCTGCTCGTCCGACAAGGCGGCCAGAGCGGCAAAGCTTTCGATACCGGCTTCAACCAGCTTTTTGGCAGCGGCAGGGCCGACACCATTAAGAGCAGTCAGATCGTCAGCGGCAGCAGCTGCGGCGGGTGCCTTTGCTTTGGCTTCAGCTTTCTTGGCAGGCTTTTTTGCCACCGGAGCAGCTTCGCCAGCCGGTGCCGAACCGGTTGCAGCTTTGATGCCCGACTTGTCAGCGCCCGACGACAGGATGTCGGTGATTTTGACCAGAGTCAGTTTCTGACGGTGACCAACGGTACGCTTCGAGCTGTGCTTACGACGGCGCTTGACGAACTTGATGACCTTGTCACCTTTGATCTGTTCGATCACTTCGGCCTGTACGCCTGCGCCTTCAACGAAAGGTGCACCAACAACCGGTGCGTCGCCGCCCAGCATCAGAACATCGTTGAATTGAACTTTTTCACCTGCGTCGGCAGCCAGCTTTTCAACACGGAGCACATCGCCCGCCTGAACCTTGTACTGCTTGCCGCCAGTCTTGAGGACCGCAAACATGCGTCTTTCCTTTGTCTAACCGCGTTCTGTGGTCCCCGATTGGGTGTTTCCGGCTTTCGCCACCTCGAACAGCGCGCCCTTTTCGGGCTGTGTGAATGACCTTTGGCACATGCCATCAGGTCAAAGAATAACGATACCCGGCGCGGAAAGCCGGCCGGGATGCGCGCTTATCGAAGCATTCATGAAGAAAGTCAACCAAAAATCCGCGGCTCAGAGATCCGAAAATCTGCGGCTCAGAGATCCGACGCTTTCATGGCTTGCGCGACGGTTTGACCAAGCTGGTAAGAGATGCCGTTTAGCATTTCATCAAAACCCATGAACAAAGCGGAATTCAAGGCCCGACCCGCATCGGTTCGGGAAAAGGCGATGTTCTCTCGCATCTGAGACTCGTTCAACGGCTGATAGGCCAATAAAAGGAACGAGTACATCCATTCAGTTGTCTCCGCCCTGGTGTTCTCATGCTGAGATAGCAGTTCCTGCAACACGGATGCATCGTCGAACAGGGCACTTTGCCCGGAGGCAAGTCCTTGGTAAAAACTATAATCGGCGCTGATGGTGCCTTGCACATTTTTCTCGATCAGGTCGTTGACCTGCACATATTCATCTACAAGACGAAAAAACATGCCCTCGCGATCAGCCTGTTCGTAAGCGCTGCGTGCCATCTCTTCGATCGCGTCATCTGCAATGGCCCGGCGCGCCGAGTTTTCCAGAGAAACGATGCTTTGCCCCAGTTCGCTTTCAAAAAAGATCGAAGCTTGTTCTAGCTGCACATCGGACATCATCTCGCCAACCGACAGCGAAAGTTGTTGGTGCATCGTGCTCGGATCGTACAAATCCTCAACTTGCGCCAAAAAATAGGCTCCTCCTGAGCTGCCCAGCATGGACTCGTTGATTGCATGCCCTTGCGCCACACCTTCTTCACTAAGAATTTTCATAAAATCCAAAATATGCATCGCATGCATCAGTCTTTCAGCACGCTCGCTTGCGGCCATAGGCAGCGCCCAGATCGTCAAACAGAGTGCCGTAGCTAAAACTCGCATCAGATATCCTGCGCCGGGCGCAATTCGGCCATGCGGGCGGCCAATACTTCGAACCGCATCGCGATGATTTCATATTGGATCGCATTCAACAGCTCATAGACCTCCTGCATCAGAGGCTGTTCCAGAGCGTCAACATAGGCGTCGACATCCTCATCCGAGAAATCCTGGTAGGTGTAAGCCGCCCCTGCCAAAGCTGACAGTTGGAGAGATCGACGCAACTCACCTTCATTGCGTTGGATCATCGTACGCAGTTCATCTCCGCTCAGTTGCATGTCGATAATGCCAGACGCACTTGCGGCCAGTAAAAACCGCACCTGAATCTCTTGCAGCGCGCGCAGCGAGGTTCCGCTGGCGTCCACCGCACGGTTCATGCGCTTCAGGCTTTCAACACGAGATGAGCCTTCTTTTATCAACTTCGAGACGATTTCTTGCCCGGCCAGTTGTTTGGCATCATCATCGTCATCCATATGAGCGGCGTTTTCAGCAACGACCAGTCTTTGCCCCAACTCCGAGGCGTAAAACGAGACCGCGTGGACCAGCGCCTCTTCGCTAAGCGTCTGTTCAAGGATCGAGACGGCCGTTTCGTGCATCAAAGCGGTATCAAACACCTCTTCGGTCAGACGCGCCCAATCCGATCCGAAGCCGTCAGGGTCGATACCCAGCATCTGCGGGGCCGAAGCAGAGGCCTGCGCTATGCTTTCCAAGGCAACGTCAAACCCTGTCGTGGTCAGAAACGCCTCAATCTGATCCTGACTGGCGGCCTGAGATGGCGAGGCCATGACACCAAGTGAGAAAATTGGAAGGATGAGGCTGATTGCGAACTGGCGTATAAAGTAAGTCATACATATCAGCCTAGGTGTTTTCTTACCTCTGGCAATGGAAAATCCCACTATCGTCAAAATCCGGAACTTTCTGCTTGCACCCCTGCCCGTTCACCACTAAATCCCCCCCTCACAGACCCCCGCGGAGAGGTGCCGGAGTGGTCGAACGGGGCGGTCTCGAAAACCGTTGTGGGTGCAAGCCCACCCAGGGTTCGAATCCCTGTCTCTCCGCCACTATTTTGCTACCAGCAACATTCCTGAATACAGTCTCGATGCCCTACTCACGACCGAGTGCACTTGTCGTTGAGCATCGGATGGGTCCGTTTTCAAATAGATTGAAGTAGTTTTTCATTTGCCTTGCCCCAAAAAAGCTACTGTGCCCGGCGCCCTCTTTCCAATTTGTTATTTTCGGCCGAGCAGTCGTTCAAGAACCATTGCCCAACGGCTGGATCGGGCCAAAAGTATTAGATCTTTTACTCCTTCGGTATTGTCCGCAGTCAATCAATCCGACCCGTAGTAAGACCTATCCACAACAGCTATCCCCCAACTGAATTGGCGGACACGGTACAGTTGCGTAGGAACAAAAGACACAGCAATCGCCTTCTAACGGTTTCAAGACTGCCTTGCATGATTTGCATTCATAAAACCACTGGCACGAGTCAGTTGGCATTCTTTCGGTTTCAATGTGCCCACACTTTGGGCAGGTCAAAGTGCTATCGAGCACCACAGTTTGATTTGTCATTGTCTCACATCTGCATGATTAGATAGTCGTTGATTTGAGCCTCATTGAACACGATGACCCATGCCAACGCGGTAGTCGCCGTGCTTCCGACAAGCCACCATTTCAGATTTGCCAACGCCCCGTTTAGATGCGCTAAGAACCACGAAACCGCGGCCAGCGCTGTTGAGACGGCGAGAACACAGTAGCTTGCCGCCGCTATTTTTCCGAATACTGCCAACCAACTGCCGCCCAAGCCTAACAACATCATGGCCATTGGAAGAACACAGCATGTTGCGACGCCCAGAGCTGAAACCGATCCCAAGTAGCTGAGGTTCACGTATTTCTTCATCTTTTGCTCCCGAGATGCTCGATTTGATTGTGTTGAAGCACCGGTATTCAGAGCGTATAACTCCTGTAGTAACTACAGGATCAAGTGGAGGCACTTCACATGATTGCGATAGGTGAGGCTTCCCGGCAATCCGGGGTTGGCATAGAAACCATCCGCTACTACGAACGCGAAGGTATCGTACCAAGACCTGTGCGAGCTCTGAACAATCGTCGCCTCTTTTCAGCAAGCGATGTGGGAAGACTTCGATTTTTGAAGAGGTGCCGCGACCTGGGATTTCCTCTCCCAGACGCAAAGGCGCTTTTAGAGCTGTCAGAAGGAAGTGCCGAAGACTGCTGGTCAGTGAAAGAATTGGCCGAGGCGCATATTGCCAGCGTTCGAAGCAAGATTGATGAGCTCAGACGTCTGGAGCGTGCCTTGAGTGAGCTTACCGCCAATTGTGATAGTGGTAACGTTCACTGCCCGATGCTGCAAAGTCTGCGAACGATGGATGATATCTGACTCTGGACACAGGGCGGAAACTCAGGGTCTGAGATTTAGCCAGATCACCTCAGACCAAGGTCTGTGGTGCGGTAACAGATTGTAGTTCATAGTCGATTTCACGATGAGAGCGAAAGTAACTGACCTAACGATTGGCAATTGGTCGTTGTCGCGAGTCTTTCTTGCGGCAAGTATCTTCGTGATGGGTGCTGCTACCGCAATCGTTGGGGTCTGGGTGTCTAATCGAATTCAGAACGCAGTCGTGCAAAACTCCGCCAACTCCGCAGCGCTGTATATGGAAAGCGTAGTTTCCCCGCTCAGCCAGGAATTGGCACATGGCGACCGCCTTTCTGAGCAGGCGAGCCTGGCGCTGGATGAGATTTTCATGACCCAGCCAATGCTTGACCGTATCGTTTCCTACAAATTCTGGAAGCAAGGCGGTGTGATTGCGCATGCCTCGGATACAGACATCATAGGAAACCGTTTCAAGCCAACGGATGATTTAAGGCGAGCGTGGAGCGGAGATATCTCCGGCTCTTTCGAAGAGCTTGATCATGCCGAGAGCGCCGCCGAGGCGGCATTGGGGATACCACTGCTTGAAGTTTACAGCCCCATCCGCGAACTCTGGTCCGGCGAAATCATCGCAGTTGCGGAGTTCTACGAAAGAGCTGACCAGCTTGAGTTAGACTTAGCCAAGGCTAGGCGAACAAGTTGGTTGGTCGTCGGCTCCGCATTTCTGGCAAGTACAATTGTTTTGTATTCCATCGTCGCAATTGGCGACAAAACAATTCGACGACAGGGGTCTCTTCTTAAACAGCGGTTGAAAGAAAGTGAGAAGATGGCTGAGCAGAATGCGCTGCTGCGGTCGCGTGTGGTCGAGGCGTCAGAAAGATATACCACGCAAACAGATCGGTTCCTCAAGAATCTTGGAGCTGAGCTACATGATGGCCCTGCGCAATACCTGTCGCTCGCCGCCCTTAGACTGGAGGCGGCGTTTTCCAAAGAGTCGGAAAGGCCTAAAGAGGCAGTGGAAATTCAGCAGTCTTTGCAAAAATCGCTGGCTGAAATTCGTGCAATTTCGCGAGGGCTGTCCGCGCCAGATATCGATAGCCTGTCACTCGTCGATGTTGTGAAGAGAGCCGTAGAGGATCACGCCGAACACAGCCCGTTGCGACCGGATATTTCATTCCTGGGTAGCCAGGCTCCGGAGTTGTCATTGTCCGACAAACTGTGCGTTTTTCGGTTCCTCCAGGAAACGCTTTCCAATGCGGCGAGATATGCTCCAGCTTCCAAGTGCACTGTTATCGCTGAGGCGCAGAACGACCGCATAGTTGTAAAGGTCACAGACGACGGACCAGGATTTGACAGGTCAGAAGAAACCGCGTTGCGAGATGATGGTGGCCAAGGGCTTATGGGCTTGCGAGATCGGGTCGAGAGTATTGGTGGCAGGTTCGACGTCGCATCGAGACCGGGCGAAGGCGCCACCATAGCTATGACACTATTTCCCAGAAAGTTAGGCACATCATGACTACATCTGTCGTAATAGCCGATGATCACCCGATATTCAGGGATGGTTTGCAGCGCACGTTGGATGAAGCTGATGGCTTCGAAGTTTTAGCCGCTGGGTCCAGTGCTGAAGAGGCAGTATCGCTGGTCGGCACGCATCAGCCGGACATAGCTATTCTTGACCTCTCGATGCCCGGTGGCGGGATAAGCGCGACACGTAAAATCGCGGCAATGGCAAATCCACCCGTCATTGCAATCTTGACGGTCTCAGAGAACAGCGGCGATGTCGCGGACGCCTTGGAGGCGGGTGCGATTGGGTACATTGTGAAGGGAGTAACCGCGAGCGAACTAACCGCTTCTTTACGCAGCATCGCCGCAGGTGAAGGGTTCGTTTCTCCTGGCTTGGCCTCGCGGGTACTTCTTCAAATCAACGCTGACACCGGCATGTCTGTTAACAGCAGCATTCTAGATGACCTTACACATCGTGAGGAAGAAATACTGAGACGTGTGGCCAAAGGACTGAGTAATCGTGAAATCGCTGACGAGTTAGACCTCCAGGAAAAGACCGTGAAGCACTACATGACCGCAGTTCTGTCCAAGCTTCATGCGCGAAATCGGGTAGAGGCCGCGCTCATTGCACATGATGTTTGGAACAAGGAAGAATAGCTGCGGTCTCTTTGACGACGATGGCGACCTCTCACTAAGAGAAGCCGCCAACGGATTATCGACTGGAATTGCAGCTCAGTTGGCGACCGACTGTAACCTCCGGCGATCAGAGGCCGTTGCGTTTCTTTCAACAACAGTCCGGTTGTAAGGGTCTTTCAACTCGTAACGCCCAAACTCGATCTCCTCTTTCCAACCATTGGCATAATTTACTTCGATATTGTTGCCTTGGCGTTCGATTTTCGTGGGTCGACTTCCAGCAGTGCCGCCTTGCCCAGATGAGCGTACATTGTCGATTGAGATACCATTCGCCAAGGACCGAAGCCTTGAAACGTCAGCGCCTGTCGCGGGGCGTTCCTCAACAGTTCGGTTCTGAGCATTCTTTCTCTCATACCGCCCGTTTTCGATCTCTTCCTTGGTTCCGTCGGCGTAACGCACTTCAATGCCGTTGGCGTTTGTTTCGACCTTTGTTATCCCAGCCGAACCCGACGATTTACCCCCTGATTGAGACCGATCCTTCTTTCCGCTGCCCTTATTGGAGCGTTTGGAGTCATCGTCGTCATTATCGTCATCGTCGTCGCGACCACTTTTTCCTGATCCCGAATTGTCGTCCCGGTCATCATCTCTGTCGTCGTCTCGATCATCGTCTGTATCGTCATCACGATCATCATCTCGGTCGCCACCACGGCCGCTATTACCCGACCCCGAGTTATCATCCCGATCGTCGTCGCGATCATCATCCCTGTCATCGTCACGATCATCATCCCGGTCATCGTCACGATCATCCCCGTCTTTCCCTTTGCCGCTTTTGGCAAAGGCATATGACGGTTCAAAATGTAGGCGGCCATCGTCATCAAAGGTTGGCACATAAGGCGTCGCGGCAATCAACGAAGCCAACGCCGCGGTACTTAGAAGTTGACCCAGCTTTCTTTGAATTTTCATTTTCGCCTCCAATTTTGATCGTCACGCTTCATGGCATTGGAGACAGGCTACTACCGGCCCGACTTTCCCACATCGGGCTTAGGTCTGACAAATTTCAAGCCGAACGTCTTAACCAGATCAGTCAAACCAATAGATTCTTTGCAGAACCAAATGAGCAGTTCAGTGGGGATTAACCCCGTCGCCTTTCAACTCGTCATCAGGTTCGAGGTGAATGACAAAGACGGAACCCGGGTACAGACACTCTAGTTCTTCCTCTATGTCGTTACATATATCGTGCGCTGCGCTGACTGGCATTGTGCCGTCCACAACAAGGTGAAACTCTACAAAGATAACATTCGCGGATCTGCGCCCTTTGAGGTCATGATACTCTAAGGCTGCACCGAGGTTTGCTTCGATTGCATTAGAAACAGTCTGCAAGTCATGTTCCGACAGGCTTACATCCATCAGGCCATCGACGGATGCCCGAATAACTTTCCAACCCTCCCACAAGATGTTCAGCGCAACAAGAATTGCCAGGATCGGGTCAAGGATCAACCAGCCGGTGACAAGCGCTAGTATCAGTCCTGCGACGACACCAACAGAAGTCATAACATCCGTAAAAATGTGGCGGGAGCTCGCTTGCAAGGCGGGCGATCCCTCGCGCCTACCTGTCCTAAGCAAGAGGTAGGCCCATGCACCGTTCACACCCGTTGCAACGATATTGACGGCAATTCCAAGCAGCGGCGCATCCTCAAGATGCGGGTTCGGGAGCACCAGTACAGCTTCTCTGATGATCAAGAACGCCGCCAACACAATCAGCGCGCCCTCAACCACGGCTGAAAGATACTCCGCTTTTTTATGACCAAAGGGGTGGTTTTGGTCAGGAGGCTTATTGGCAACCCGAACTGCGAAATACGCCAACAAAGCCGCGACAACATTCACGGTTGATTCCATTGCGTCTGACAACAAAGCCAACGAACCTGTCAGCCACCAAGCCAACAGTTTCAGGGCCAGTACCGCAATGGATATCGGGATAGACCAAAGAGCGATTTTTTGTGTCATTTGGCCGCGACCCTCAGTCAATCATGAACAGAAACTCGGGTGATTGGTGAGCTCCGATGTTCAAAACGTAAAACAGGTGTTTGGCGAAAAGGGAATAGGTCTTACGGCATCCTATTGGTGACAGCATCTGGTCGCCGCTGCGTGGCGCCAAACGACTGTTATTCGGATGAATGCCCGGTCGACGAAACAGGAACAGCCTTGAGGTAGGCGGCAATCGCCAAACGGTCCTCATCCGTCAGCCGTGAGGTGTTCTCGATGACCTCCACCATCTCACCACCCGCACTGTCATAGTCTGGTGTAAAGCCAGATTTTAGGTATTCGGCAATGTCTGCCTCTGACCAATCAAGCTGGTCTGAGGTTAAGCCGGGGATACGACCTTTCCCGTTTGGATTTGGTGCACCCGTCAGCCAAAGGTCTCGTTTCAGGCCCCCTAAACCAATTCGCGGGGTATGGCATTCAGCGCAATGACCCAGCGCCTCGACCAAATACCTGCCATGTTTTTGTTGGTCGGTCAGATCACCTTCAACCACCCAGCCTGATGACATGAACAAGAGCTTCCATCCCCCCAATCCGCGCCGAACGCTGAAAGGAAAACCTACGTCATGCGCAACACTTTCCGTTGCGGCCGCTGGCAGCGTGCCGAGGAATGCGTGTAGCGAAACCACGTCTTCGGCCGACATGTTGGCGTAAGAGGTATAGGGAAACGCTGGGAAATAGTGCTGCCCTTCGGGTCCGGTTCCATGGATCAAGGCACTGGCCAGATCCAGGGCAGACCAGGATCCGATACCAGTTTCCGGGTCACTGGAAATGTTGGGGGCAATGAACGTACCGAATTCCGTCTCAAACCGGCGACCACCAGCGAGCACGAGCTTGTCTTCACCGACCGCATCCGGCGATGAATGACAGGATGCGCATCCCCCCGCGTGGAACACGATTTCACCTCGGGCAAGATCTGGGTTCAAACCGTCGAGTCGTGATTGCTCCATTCGTTGAGGTCGGGTCAGCACCAAACCGGCCAACCCGACCAACACAATGACGATTGCGACAAAGAAAAGAAAGCGCCGCACCGTCAGTGCCCAATCAGTTCTTTGGAGCTCTGTATGCTTTGTGACATGCCGAACAGCTTCCGCCCAGATCGCCCATCGCTGCTTTTAGGGCATCAACATCTTGACCTGCCGCAGCCTGCATCGCAACAGCGGCGTCTGCCATGGCCTGCACTTTTGCACCCACGTCAGGGAAGCTCTCCCAGATCGCAGGCAATGCACGGGTGGTCGGATCGGACACATTGTCAGATCCCTGGGGCCACATCGCGGATTGATCGATTTGTGTCAGCACAACAAGATTATTCGCGGCCCGAGTTGCGGCCTCGGCATCATAATCGACCTCTCCCTTAGCCATTCCGCCAAGTGTACCAAGATTGAAGGCATAGAGTTGCATGATTGAGGTACGAGCTTTCACAGCCGGATTTTCACTTTCATGGGCGATGGCTGTGCCAATGGCGGCCAATGATAAAAGACCTGCCGCGAATACTGAGAACTTCTTCTTCATGATGTGTCTCCCTGTTTAATGCTCCGAATATTAACTTGAACGATTTTTCTTGTAATTGTTTGTTATTGGTCGTCACTTGTTAATTTATGAACAACGCAAACTGGGATGATATTCGGTACGCGCTCGCCGTAAGCAAATACGGCTCACTCAATGCAGCGGCAGCGGCACTGGGCGTCACGCATGCGACCGTGTTGCGAAGGGTGGCCGCATTCGAAGAGCGCAATAGCTGTGTGATTTTCCAGAAAAGCCCTTCGGGATACTCTGCCCTGCCCGAGGCCAGAACCGTTCTGTCGGCTATGGAAAGCGTCGAAGATGCGGTGCTATCGGTCGAACGCGCGATTGTCGGTGCAAATCAGTCCCCTACGGGCCATGTGCGAATTACATCTACAGACAGTCTTTGCCAGATTGTTCTACCTTCAATACTAAATGAGATCGCACGGCTTTACCCCGGCCTGAAGCTGACTTTGCTAAGCGGGAATAGTCACCATGATTTGTCCCGGTTAAGCGCAGACATCGCCGTGCGCCCATCGATAAAGCTCGGGGAGGGTCTGGTCGGGCAGCGTGCCGGAACACTGTCTTTCGGAGTCTTTGACGACGGCTCCCCCAATCGCAAATGGTTGAGGCTAGATGGCGCGTTAAGCCGTTCACTTCCTGCCAAATGGTTAAAAGCGAATGTCAGTGCTGACCAAATGACCAACGGGGCAGACAGTTTTTTGGTGCTTCAGCAGATGGCAGCCGCAGGAGTCGGCAAAACGTTTTTGCCTACTTTTTTTGGCGACGCGGATTCCAGACTTCGAAAGTCTCACGACATCACTCCAGAAATTCAGGTTCCGCTCTGGGTTGCGGCACTGGACGAAATTGCGAACACACCAAGATTTGCAATCGTTCAACGAGTGTTGGTTGAACGCTTAGCCACTGTTCTTACTGGATGACGCTGTTTTTTTGAAATCAAATGCGAGCATTAGGATGGAGCTTCAAGCCGATACACGACGCAGACATTTCAAACCAAAGTCTTACTAACAAGCTGTTAGGACAATGACCTCTTGATGCAGTTTGCCGGTCACTACGATAACCGAATTTGCTATCGTCTAGTTTGCGCTGTGCGGACTTGAGGTAAGGAGTGCTTTCCGCCCTAAGGGACCTAAATTCGCCTTCGATAACTGCCGGCAAAGGTTACTCGACTTTAATCACTATGACGCTTTCCTATGACACCCCCCCCACCCGCTTTTTGTGCCGAAGCCGTCCCTAGTGCTGACCCGAAGCCAACAAAACTACAATTGATAGCGCGGCACGCACTAGAGAAGAGCGGATTGCCACGTCTAAAGAAAAAGATTGCCAAACTTGGAGGCAGATCAAACAACAAGGTCAACTACGCTTGGCCCAAGTTTTTTAGAATTGGACAGTCTGGGCGGTGGTCGCCGGCGCATTCTTCGATCAGATGAGACAGTGTTTCATGCATCGCCTTCAGATCGGAAATCTTATCTTCGATCTCTTTCAGATTCTGTTTTGCAATTTCTTTCACGTCCGCGCTTGCGCGTTCTTTGTCCTCGTAAAGCGCCAGTAGCGAACGACAATCCTCAATAGTAAAGCCCAATGAGCGGGCCCGCCCGATGAAGGCCAGCTTGTGCAGTTCCTTTTCGTCGAAATGGCGATACCCATTGAGGCTCCGCTTGGGTTTGATGAACCCGATATCCTCGTAATAGCGGATGGTTTTGGCAGGCAGACCGGAACGTTCTGCTACATCTCCGATATTCACAGCGGTTCTCCTATTCTATCCAGCAGGCGCTGAACGCAGCGTCTGCTCGGTGTTCTGCGAGATCTGTTCTCGCCCAACTTTGATCGGCTTTACCCAGCGCAACCGCAGCGCATTGGTCAGGACAAATACACTGGAGAGAGCCATGGCACCTGCGGCCAAAACCGGCGATAGCAGCGGGCCGCCAAACGGATAAAGCACCCCTGCCGCAACCGGTATGAGCAGTGTGTTGTAGCCGAACGCCCAGAACAGGTTTTGGCGGATGTTACGCATGGTGCGCTGACTAATATCGAAGGCATTGACCACGCCCGTCAGGTCGCCTGACATCAGAACGACGTCAGCCGCTTCGATGGCAATGTCAGTGCCTGTCCCGATCGCAATTCCTACCTCAGCTGCCGCCAAAGCAGGCGCATCATTGATGCCATCACCCACAAAGGCCAGTTTTCCGCCATTTGAACGCAAATCCTGTAACGCGGATACTTTACCCTCGGGCAGAACTTCAGCCACGACATGATCGATGCCAAGCTGCGCCGCAATGGATTTGGCAGTAGCGGCATTGTCACCGGTGATCATCGCTACTTTCAGGCCCAGCCCGTGCAGAGCTTCGATTGCGTCCGGCGTGGTGGTTTTGATTGGGTCCGCCACAGCGATTACGGCCGCGAGAGCCCCGTCTACGGCAGCATAAAGTGGAGTCTTTCCGTTGATTGCGAGTTCAGCGCCCCGATCAGACAACGCGCCCATTTCTACCCCTTCGCGGCTCATCAAGCGGTCGGCCCCGATCAGGATTTTATGGCCTTCAACTGAGGCGCTTACCCCGTAACCGGTGATCGACGTGAAGTCTTCTGGCTTGGAAAGCTCCAGACCACGGGTTTCTGCCGCGCGCACGATGGCTGTGGCGATTGGATGTTCTGAAGTGACCTCAACGGCAGCAACAAGGTGCAGAACCTCGTCTTCGGTCATTCCTTCGGCCACAATCAGGTCGGTCAGCTCCGGACGCCCTTCGGTCAGGGTGCCCGTCTTGTCCACCGCAACAACGGTGGTTTCCTGCAGCATTTGCAAGGCATCGCCCTTTCGGAACAGGACGCCCATCTCGGCAGCGCGGCCAGTGCCGACCATGATGGAAGTAGGTGTTGCCAACCCCATGGCGCAGGGGCAAGCAATGATCAGTACCGCAACCCCGGCCACCAACGCCAGGCTAAGCGCGGGATCGGGTCCGAACAACATCCATACCAGCACTGTCACAACGGCCACTGCGATCACTACCGGCACAAACCACAGCGTGATGCGGTCGACCAGGCCTTGAATCGGAAGTTTGGCACCCTGTGCTTGTTCGACCATCTGAATGATCTGGGCCAACATAGTGTCTGCGCCGATCTTTTCAGCACGGTACGTCAATGCACCTGCGCCATTTACGGTCCCCCCGACCACAGTTGCGCCCTCGGTTTTTTCGACGGGAACCGGCTCTCCGGTGATCATGCTTTCATCGACATATGACGCGCCGGTCATTACGGCACCATCCACCGCGATTTTTTCGCCCGGTCGAACGTGCACAATATCCCCTACAACGATCTGCTCAATCGGTAGCTCGACAACCGATCCGTCGCGCTCAACTCGTGCTGTTTTTGCCTGCAGACCGACCAGTTTTCGGATCGCTTCACCCGTTCGGCCCTTGGCGCGCGCCTCGAGGAACCGCCCAAGCAATATAAGAACCACGATTACCGCTGCGGCCTCGTAGTAGACATTTGCGGTTCCGGCAGGAAGAATATGCGGCGCAAAGGTCGAGATAAGCGAGAACCCATAGGCCGCCGAAGTGCCCAGGGCCACCAGAGAATTCATGTCCGGCGCGCCTTTGACCAAGGAAGGGAATCCCTTGGTGTAGAACTGCAAGCCTGGCCCCAAAAGAACGATCGTGGTCAGAAGGAATTGCAGGTAATAGCTGTTCTGGATGCCGATGGTGCTCGCTATCAGGTGGTGCATGCCCGGAATAACATGCGAGCCCATTTCGAGAATGAATACCGGCAAAGCGAGCAAAGCGGCGAAGCTTGTTCGCCGCGCCAGATGGCTGATCTCTGCCGCTTTGCGGTCTTGTGGTTCGGTCTGCGTTGCGGATCGCAGGCTCGCCGGATAGCCGGCAGATGCCGCAAGCGCCGCGATTGCTTCGGGTGTTGTGACTCCCTCAGCAAAACGCACAGTTGCACTTTCAGTGGCCAGATTGACCGACGCGGACAAGACGCCGCCATCGGCTTCCAGGGCTCGTTCAACGCGCCCTACACAGGATGCGCAGGACATGTTCTGAATATCCAGCGTTACCTCTGCGGTCCGCGCCGGATATCCGGCGCGGTTTAACGCATCAGCAATGGCCGCTTTATCGGCTGGATCGCGGAAATCGACCTGAACGCTTTCACTGGCGAGATTAACCGAAGCGGCATCTACCCCTGGCACATCTTTCAATGCGCGCTCGACGCGCCCAACGCAGGAAGCACAGCTCATACCCTGAACCTGGAACCGCGCATGTGAATTTTCAGTCATATTGTCACCACGTATGTTCTGCTGACGGGCAACATAAGGGTTCCAGCAAGTGGAAGGTCAAGGGATGAGGCTGACTTTCTTTCTCATCATTCATGACGACGCTAAGTATCCCGGATATGAACTGCGGGCACCGCAAGTCAGCTATAGACAAAGCCATTGACACAGTAAGTTCCTCCGCACAGTTGGACTTTGACATGAAAAACCGCAGGGTACGTGTCTTAAGCACCAATCAACTTGATCATATCCTTGCAGCTCAGAGTCCGAGGGATACGAAGCCACGTTCGCAACAGAAGCTTAGGGGCGCACATGCTGTCGTCCCTTAGTTCTATCTTGCGTCTCTGACTGCCTCGATTAGCCGGGTCATTTCATCTTCGGCGATCAGACCCGGGGCAAGCGCATCTCCAATCACAAACGAAGGGGTGCCACTGAAGCCAAGCTGCCGGGCCAATTCCATGGACACCTGGATATGCGCGTCGACTTCCGGCGCCTCCATGTCTGCGCGCAATTGATCCTCGTCCAGGCCAAGTTCCCGAACAACTTTCAGGACACTGGCCTCAGTGGCACGACCGTTCAGAGCCATAAGCGCCCAATGAAATTCTTCATATTTTCCCTGATTACGTGAGGCAAGCGCGGCGCGTGCCGCGAAGTCGGAACCTTCTCCGAGTATGGGCCATTCTCGGTAAACAACTCGGACATCGGAATCGCCTGCGATTACGTTTTTCACGACCGGGGCCGCGCGTTTGCAATATGGGCAGTTATAGTCAAAAAACTCGACTACGGTTACACCACCTTCCGGGTTTCCGATGACAGGCGCATTCGGATCCTGTTCCAGCAATTCACGCTGATTTTCCAAGACGTTTCCAATGGCTTCGGCTTTTGCCTGATCTTCGCGCTGTTGAAGCAATTGAATCGCCTGCATGATGATTTCGGGGTTTTCCATAATGGCTTCCAGAGCCAGCCGTTTTACATCGGAGTCAGACAATTCGTCAGCACTCGCCATAGCAGCACCAATCGACATAGTGATGGCAATTAAGCCTGCAAAAAATCGTTTCACGTCAGTTTCCTTCCGTTTGTTCTGCCTCGGTGCGCTGCTCTTGCAGCTTGCGTTCCCGATCCGGCCAACTCTCCTTGATGAAGGCAAGGATGTCCCAGATTTCCTGATCCGACAGAGTGTCCTCGAAACCTGGCATACCGCTTTTGACATCAGCGACGCCCATCTGTTTTAGTGTTTGGTACCCGCCAAGCTTTGTATAATCGAACAACAGCTTGTCGCCGTGATGCCAAGTGTGCCCTGTTCGGTCATGCGGGGGAGCTCGCAAGACGCCATCTGGATCAGGTGTCTGCCAATCTGGTTGACCCTCCAGACTTGCCCCGTGGCATGACGCGCAGTTTTCGGCGTACAAAACTGCACCACGTGCCGAATCCGCTGATGCACCGTTTTGTGCGCGCCCGCTCAGGCCCCAGCCAGCGACCGCGACAATGATCACCACAGCAGCTAGTGACACCCATTTCGCCGCACTCTTGTTCATCACGCCACGCTCAGCCAGGTCTTCATTCCAGCGGCCTGATGCGACAGCATGTGGCAATGAAACAGCCAGTCCCCCGGGTTATCCGCAACGAACGCAATCTCCCGCGTTTCCATCCGGTCAACCAGTATTGTGTCTCGCAGCGGTCCCAGGCTCCCGTTCGGCAGAACTTCCTGAAAGTGCGTCCCGTGCAAGTGCATGGCATGCGCAAAGACAGTGTCGTTCTGCATCTGAATACGGACTATGTCGCCACGCGAAACAGAAGCGAGCGGGTCTTCGGGTAACCCTGCGACTCCGTTGAATGTCCAGATCTGTCCTTCCTGAACCAACTCATTAGCGCTCATGACTTGGCCGTTGTAAGTACCTTGACGCAGTCCGCCCATCGCCCCGCCTTCCATCACCAATGGAACCTTTAAGGCGTCAGAAACATCTTCAAGAAAAGAAACAGGGTTGGGTGGCAGAGCTTCGATCTCACCGCGGCTGGCAGATGTACCGCTTCCCGAAACCGGGATCTCAGCGATAACAAATGATTCATCGCGTTCGTGAAGAGTTATTTGAACGGCTTCGTTCGATTCCGCTGTGACGTCGACGATCAAGTCTGCTCGCTGTGCAGGTCCGAAAACAAGTGTTTCGAAATCTTCTGGCTGCCTTACAGGCATGCCATCATAAGCGACCAGTTTCCCGTTTGCGCCACCTACTGACACATACATGATCCGATCAGTTGCCACGTTGACCATTCGAATTCGCAATCGCTGGTTCGTCAAAACTTCGGTCATTGGCGATATGCGCGCGTGAACGTAGTTTCCCATCCGACCTGCATGGGTCCAATCATGCATTGCACCAAAATCATCTACTATTTGAGCGTCCTTACCCAACCGCCAATCATCCAGAAGGATCGTGATGTCATGGTCCGTGTCCGGCGGGTCCGTTTCGTCGACGATGAACGCGCCGTAAAGGCCCCTGGCCACTTGTTCCGTTGACTGGTTGTGAGAGTGATACCAGAAGGTCCCCGCGTCCTTCAGATGCAAGTCATACTGATATTTGCCGCCGGTTGGTACAGCCTCCTGCGTAAGGCCCGGCACCCCGTCCATATTGTTCGGACCCCGCAATCCGTGCCAATGGATTGCTGTAGGCTGAGGTAGCGAGTTCAGGAGTGTCCGGCGAACCGTTTCGCCTTGCCGGGCTCGAATTTCAGGGCCCGGAACACCGCCATCATATCCCCATATCTCGGTCTCCGGATAGTTGTCGGGGGCAACACGCGCCAATCCTGAACGCGCCTCGATTATTCGGGGGGCGGTAGCCGCCCTCCCGATAGTCGGCACTGCGATTAGTGCCGACGTGCCTGCAACAAATTGCCTGCGATTGAGCTTCATTAGGACTTCCTTCCAAAGAATACTTGATCTCTCACTGAATTATCCCCCCTCGTGTACATCCAGCAGATAGGTCGCCATTGCCTTCCGGTCATCGTCTGTCAGAAAGCTGGTGCCATAGTTTACGACCTCTCCCATGGCGCCCCCGAAGACATCGCCATCAGGCATGACACCGGTGCGCAACGCATAGGCCAAATCATCTACCGTCCAACCACGCTTTTGCAGGGTCTCAAAGTCGATGGCCGGTGCCTTGTCACCGCCTGGCAGCGAGTCACTTCCCTTGAAGTGTTCCGTGTCCGAATTTCTTGCGCCAGCCAGGTTCCTCCCGGTGTGACAGGCGGCACAATGCGTGGCACCTTCAACGAGTAACCGGCCCCGGTTCCATACATCATCATTGCCCGGCACGGGATCGGTCCGCGGCGGTTCCAAAAATGCCGCCCGCCACAGCTTCAGTCCCCATCTCTGATTGAAGGGGAACACCATTTCCTGCTCTTTTGACGGTTCCGCTACCGGTGCAACCGTTTTCCAGGCGGCCCAGAGATCGGCGATGTCCTGATCCGTGAAATTCGCATAAAACGGATAAGGAAAGGCCGGGTAGTAGGGCTGCCCGTCTGGCGACACACCCTGACGCACAGCGCGGGCAAATTCCTCGATGGTCCAATCACCGATCCCGTGATCGGGATCTGTGGTCAAGTTCGGCGAAAAGAGCGTGCCGAACGGGGTATCCAACTCCACCCCACCGGCCAAGGGCTCACCTCCTTTGGCAAAGTCTGTGTGGCAGGCGATACAGCCGCTTGCCCTTGCCAGATACGCCCCGCGGTTAACGTCACCTTGAATGTCGAGAGCTTGTAAGGGCTGGCCAATCGGCCAAGCCATCACAGCAACAAACCCTGCTGACGCCGTAACGGCGGTAGCAAGACCCAACCGTATTATCGGCTTCATGATGCATTCCTATTCCGACCGAAATCGCGTGTGACACGCCGAGCATGTCTGGCTCAGCATCATGAACACACCATCTGCCGGCATTTCAGACAGCTGTGCTAAGTTTGGACTGCCAGCCATCATCCCGCTGCCCATCATGGAACCACCTCCCATCATGGAACCACCTCCCATCATGGATTTGCCGCCCATCATGCCGGAACCATGACCCGATCCGGACGCCATCAGCCCGTTGTCTGCCGAAAGCGCAAGGCCTTTTGAGTAGATTTCCAACTGTCTGGCTATTTCTGTAAAGGAACCCCAATCCTGCCAGATTTGCGATTTGGCCTCCGAGGGTTTGCCATCAGATCCCTCTGGAAACAGCTTAGTCATGCTCTCACCGGCGTGGCTTCCGATTTTCTTGGCTTCGCTTCGTACCGTTTGCGCATTGTAGGGCGTTTTCCCCTGCATCATCGGTGTAAGGACCTTCATGCTGTCCTTCATCGCGGACATACCGTCCATGCGTTCTTTGACGACGCCGGTTGCGCCACCATGCGCTAAGGCGGCCGCCGCAAATAGAGAAACCAGGGCCACGCCTGTAGTCATTTTTAGAAAGTTCATTTATTTGTCCTTTTCGTCTGCTTCGACGCGCCCATCTTGAGCGCAATTCGACTCGTCAGATCAGGACACGCGGCGGTGGTGGGTCAAACGCGATAATACTAAGAACCCGGTATTGAGCTCGAGGTATCGAGTATCTTCGTTCCGTGCCTTGGGGACCAGGCGGTGTTGGACCCATCAAAAATAGTCCAACAGCGTTGCAGATCGCTCCGCCATGACAATGCCCGGGATGACCCTGCTTGACATGTTCGACGTCCGCAGAGTCGGTCTGGTCAATCACATGCGGTGAATCACCGCCATGTGCATGAGCAGAATCGGCCGTTACAAGTAGCCCGCCAATAGCCAGCGCAATTGACAGGATGGAGCAACGAATTGCTGTGCCCACTCGACTCGTCACCTTCAGAAAATCCCGTTTTCTTGCTGCAACTCTCTTATGTACGCCACGATGCCCTTCACATCCGCGCGGGTCAAACCATCGACCGGCGGCATGTTACCGAACTTCCAATGGTGTGCCCGAACACCATTCTGGACGGCCACGTAAAATGCCTCGTCCGAATGGTGGCTTGGTTCATAGATTTTATGCACCAATGGTGGTGCAAGGCCCTCCAGACCAGTTGCATTCCCGCCATGGCACGCCGAGCATTTTGCGTCGAATGCCACTTTGCCGACGGCCGCAAATTCGCTTAGCTGGTCCGGTAGATTGACGTTTTGGATTGGGTCTCCCGACGCCAGCGTCGACGTATCAGGTGTCGTCATCGAATGGCCAGCTGGTTGCTGATTTAGATTGTAGACGATTGCGACGGCACCTGCGATCGCCACACCGCCTATCATGAGTGTAAGTTTATCCATTTTACTATTTCACGTCGTTGTCAGTTACCGAGCTTAAGCACCTGTCCAGAAAAGCCGACTTGACCATGGTCAGATCAGTTTTACCTGCGTGCCCACGGTGGCCAGTTCGAACAAGTCCGCGATCTGCTCATTGTACAAGCCGATGCAGCCATTGGAGGATCTTCTTCCGATCTTGCGTGTGTCGTTGGTGCCGTGGATCCGGTAGTATTGCCAGCTCAAATAAAGTGCATGTGTCCCCAGAGGATTCTCCGGACCCGGGCCCACATAGTCGGGCCAAGCGGGGTTGCGCTTTTTCATTGCTGGTGTCGGTCGCCAAGATGGCCCCTCAACCTTGCGAGTTACTGTGGTGTAGCCCAGCCTTGTAAGGTCTTCCGTCAGCGGCACGCTGGTTGGATACATCCGATAGACGCTCTCGTCTTCTGACCAATATTGCAGGACCTTGGACTGTGTATCGGACAGGATCACACCATTCTTAAGCGTATCAAAGTGATCCTGCCATTTAGCAACGCGGAATGAAGAAACATTGCGGCGCGCCCCTTCGGTTGTCATCGATTGGGCCCAAACGGCCGGTGCTGGAAAAAGAGTTGTCGCAGCAAACGCGGCAATCACTCCGCGTCGCGTAACAGCCTTTCTATCCCTGTTCGGTTTCATGCCTGCCATCCCAAGCGTGTATTCTTGCTCTACGACTCATTTGGGCTGTATGCCCGGTTCCCGCGCTGGAAGGTCAACAAACAACAGGTTTTGCGTAAGGGATATTTCATCTGGAATGCCGCCGCCGTGGGCACATGGGGCGGTTTCAAAGGTGGCTTCAGATCGTCAAGCTATTGTGAAGAAGAAACTATTTTTGGGTGCTCACACCAAAACAACGTCAATACAGGTAGATAGCAAGCATGGAGCGTTTTCCCGAGCTTCTATCGCCTTTGTTCAGATTGCTGCCCGTTGTCGGTCCAATAACGGTAAAGAGCGCAACACCTGCGAGAGCTTTGACCTGTGTCATGGCATCGATTTCCCAATAACCTGTATGGTCGTTGGCACGCGGCCCAGATTCACTGGACACTATACTCTCGCGTAACGGTCGCCATAATAGCTTTGTCTGGATGCACGGGCAGGCACCACCTCGTTGACTGGATTAGCCTCGGAGCGGAATACTGTTACCGTACTCACCATTAAGTTGATCGCGAGGTTCTTCGCGGAACATTTGATTGAAATGACACAAGAAACGTGTGCCGTCTGGAATGCTTTACTTTCCTAGCCTACTGTTTCGAGCGAAAAAGATTTGGTGTTAGAAAGTCACGCGGAGTGGTAACAAAAAATTCCGGTTCCGCCCTAAGGATCTTCAATGGGCGTTCGGCAACCGCTGACATAGGTCACTCACCATAAATCACTTTAATGCTTTCTTGTGACACCCCTGCCCGCTTTCTGTGCCGAACCTGCCCATCTTGCCGCCACAAAGCCCTTGTCTCTTAATGCAAGGACTTCTGTTTTGATGTAGAACACGGTCTCGGAAATCGTTGTGAGTGCAAGCCCACCCAGGGTTCGAATCCCTGTCTCTCCGCCATAAATCAATTCATCCTTCAAGGCTGTTTCTTTGCTTGTGTTGCGATTCCTGCAATGGATGGCATGATGTTGCCACTGCCTGCAGTGTCAATCAGCGCAGTGTGGCTCAAACCCGCAATATGCTGCAAACTCACGTGTTTTCCCCTTTGCTTTAACGTACCTTAACCCCATCTGAGCGACACATCATTTGAAGGAGACATCCAATGTCGCGTCTTTTACTTATCGTAGCCATCGCCGTTATCGGCGGAGGCGCTTACTATTTCGCCACAAAACCTGAACCAACCCCTGCCGAGCAGTTGCAATCGGCGGCTGAAGATGCCTCAGAGGCGGTTGGTGAAGCAGCCTCGGCAATACAAGAGGGCGCTGCTAATGCCGTTGAGGCGGCGACTGAACAAGCATCCGAGGCTGCGTCCTCGATTGCGGATCAGGCCTCGGAAGCTGCATCTTCGGTATCGGAACAGGCCAGCGACGCTGCTACATCTTTGACCGAGCAGGCCAATGATGCAGCCTCAGCAGCTGGCGATCAGGTCGCAGCGCTTGCCGGTCAGGGACAGGAACTGTTCAACTCGTGGGTTCAGGACGGCATGCTGACCGCGCAGAATTTCGACTATGACGCAATCGTCACGTCAGTTCAGGAAAGCGCCTTGTCTCAGGACATCAAAACACAGGTTATGAAGATCCTCGACGAGATCAAAGCGTCGCCTGAGCTGGTTGTCGCGAAGATACAGGATCTGCGCAATCTGATGACGCAGCAGTGATCAATTCTAGAACCAGCCCCAAGAGGGCTGGTTCACCCGGTCGGGATGCGACTTAATTTGCGTCACTTTACGGCATTACCCAATTGACATAGCTCACCGTGTTTGATTGCTTTCTTGAGATTGTTTTGAAAAAATAAAACCTTTTGTCAGTGTGTTACATTGTGACGATGAAGGCCTCGTGCTGAACTCGCATCAAAGAAGGATCGAACGATGACCACCCTGCCCGACACCATGTTTGCCGTTGTTCAGACGCAGGACGGATATTCCGGCACAGCCACGGGACCGACGCTGGAGAATGCCTCGGACTGGTTAGCGGAGGCTGAACTGCCTGTACCTGTCCCAAAGGCGGGACAAGTGTTGATCAAAGTGCGCACTGCCTCGGTGAATCCTTCAGATATCCATTTTATCAAAGGGGAATATGGTCAGCCGCGGGTCAAAGGCGCCGCAGCAGGGTTCGAGGGGTGCGGAGATGTTGTTGCCACCGGTACCGGCGCTGACGCCCTGCTGGATCAGCGCGTGGCCTTTGTGGCAGCAGGCTCTGGTGCCTGGGCCGAGTATGTTGTGACGCAGGCCCAGATGTGTATCCCCTTGCGCCCCGAAATCTCGGATGAAGACGGGGCGGCGCAGATCGTAAACCCGCTAACCGCAATGGCGATGGTGGATATCGCACGGGCTGAGGGCGAGGCTTTTGTGGTCTCTGCCGCCACCAGCCAGCTTGGTAAGTTGATGTGCAGCCTTGGACGGGATCTTGGGTTGAAACCGATCGCTCTGGTGCGGCGCGCCGAAACGGTCGAGATGTTAAAAGGCCTGGGTGCGGCAGAGGTGGTCGTGACCAGCGATACGGATGCGCCGACGCGGTTTGCCACGATCAGTGCAGATCTGAAACCTCGTGTTTTTCTCGACGCGGTTTCCGACCAACTGTCAGAGCAGGTGTTCTGCGCGATGCCCAATGGCGCGCGGTGGGTTTGCTATGGGAAACTCAGTTCGGAAATGCCGAAGTTGACTCAGATGGGCCAGTTGATCTTCATGAGCAAACGGATCGAGGGTTTCTGGCTGACCCGCTGGATGATGGACACCCCCCCGGCTGATCAAATGCGAGTTGTCAGCGAAGTGCAGGCGCGATTTGCAGATGGGCGCTGGCGCACAGATGTTTCCGCACGGCTTTCGCTACGAGAAGTGCTGCCAAATCTGGCGGATGCTCTGAAAAAGAGTGACGGGAAGGTGATAATCACTCCATAGTAGAACAAAGCGCCGGACTTAACCGGCTTAGGGAGGGTGAGATTGGATAACGCACAGCTGCTGATTAGCGGGCTGGCGAATGGTTGTGTCTACGGCCTGATCGCCCTTGGCTTTGTACTGATTTACAAAGCCACCGAGGCAGTGAATTTTGCGCAGGGCGATTTCATGATGCTGGGTGCGTTTGTCACCATTGGCCTTACGAATACGGAATATATGGGGCTGCCCTTCTGGCTGGCGCTACCGATTTCACTGGGGATTATGGGCGCACTTGGGTATCTGATCGATCGGCTGATCATCCGCCGCGTCTTTGGCGAAAGTCAGACTGCCGTGGTGATCCTAACCATCGCCTTGGGCTTTGTGATCAGGTTTGCAGCTGGTCTGATCTGGGGGCACGAGCCGCAAACGCTGCAGAACCCATTGGCTGGTAAGGAAATCCGGTTCGGTGGTCTTGTGCTGGGGATGGAGGACGTGGCCGTGATTGTTGTCACCGTCCTACTGACCTGGGGTCTTTATGTGTTCTTCAGCAAGACCAAGCTGGGGCTTGCCATGCAAGGTGCGTCTCAAAACCAGTTGGCGGCATATTACATGGGGATCCCGGTCAAGCGGGTTCAGGGCTTAATCTGGGCATTGGCCGGAGTTGTCGCCGGGATTGCCGGAATTTTGTTCGCGGCCAAAGGCTCGGTCGATCCCACAACTGGGCTTCTGGGGATCAAGGCATTTGCAGCAGCTGTGATCGGCGGGTTCGGCAGCCTGCCCGGCGCTTTGGCCGGCGGGCTAATCGTCGGCGTAATCGAGCCCTTCGCTAGCCGCTATATCGCAGCCGGGTACAGTCAGATCGCGCCTTATGCGCTGTTGCTGGCAGTTCTGATCTTTCGACCGCATGGGCTGTTCAGCCAGGTGCGGGTCAAGAAGGTCTGATCGCATGCGGATTGTTTTCAAAACAAACTATATGCAGGACATTCGCCCGTGGAAGGATGGC
The DNA here is from genome assembly GCF_056537265.1 of Ruegeria sp. CG1. Lineage (NCBI taxonomy): Bacteria > Pseudomonadati > Pseudomonadota > Alphaproteobacteria > Rhodobacterales > Roseobacteraceae > Ruegeria > Ruegeria sp. CG1. The sequence goes on from NZ_JBQFRF010000001.1 coordinate 658,393, forward strand.
TATCAGCTTAGCCTCTATCTGATCCTGTTGGCGGTCGTAGCCGCTGCGCCGTGGTGGCTGGATGATTTCTATCTTGGAGAACTGACCAATGTCCTGATCTGGGCCATCGCAGGTTTGGGCTTGATGATCCTAACCGGCCATACCGGGCAGGCCAGCCTTGGCCATGCCGCCTTTCTGGCCGTTGGGTGCTATGCCAATGTTATCCTGATCGAGGCTGGAGTACCATTCCTCATCGCTTTCCCTCTGGCGGGTCTGTTGACCGGCATCGTCGGAGCAACCGTCGCCATCCCTGCGCTGCGCTTGCATGGCATCTATCTTGCGATCTTCACCCTGGCTCTGTCTGTGCTCATGGACGACATCATCGTTCTGGCCGAACCCGTCACCGGAGGTGTCGCGGGTAAATATCTGGGTGGTGTCGAAATCTTCGGACATCTGGTCGATCGTTGGGCCACCCCGGCCCCGTTTTTCTGGCTGGTGCTGGCCGTCGCCGTTATCGTGACACTGGGCTATATCAACCTATTGCGCGCGCCCTTGGGCCGCAGCTTCATCGCCGTACGAGACTCTGAGGTCTCAGCGCAGGCGATGGGTGTGGATATCGCGCGCACCAAGACGATCTCTTTCGCCCTCTCCTGCGCCGTCACCGGACTAGCAGGCGCTTTGATGGGTATGTTCTCTGGGGCGTTCAATAACGAGACCTTCAGTGTCGTAATTTCCATCCAATTGCTGATGATGATCGTTATCGGAGGTCTGGGCTCAATCCATGGCGCGTTTTTGGGCGCAATCGTGATCGGTTTCCTGCCGCAGTTTTTGTCGATTTCAAAGGAATACGCAGCAGCCCTGTTTGGTGGTAATACGGTCGCCATTCCGGGGCTCGAATTCGGCATCTTTGGCATGATCCTGATCGCCTTCATCCTGTTCGAACCGATGGGTCTGTATGGTCGATGGCTAAAAATCCGGACGTGGTTCGAACTGTTCCCCTTCTACCGCAAGGACATGTTCAAAAGACAAAAGTCCTATCTCAAGACGGAGCGTCTGAGATGAGCTTGCTGGAGTTTGAAAACGTTACCCTGAAATTCGGCGGTCTGACTGCTGTGGATGATCTGTCCTTCAACGTGCAAGAAGGTGAGGTGTTCGCCATCGTCGGTCCCAACGGCGCCGGCAAATCAACGGTCTTCAACCTGATTTCGCGCTTCTATGATCCTTATGCAGGGGCGATCCACTTTGACGGGCATGATCTGCTGCGTATCAAGCCCTCGGGTGTCGCGGCCTATGGCGTCGCGCGGACATTCCAGAACATTGAACTGTTCGAACATGCGACCGTTTTGCAGAACCTCCTGGTCGGGCGCCACCGGCACCGCAAAACCAATCTGATCTCGGAAATTCTGTTCTCGCCCTCTGCACGACAGCAGGAGATCGAGAACCGAGAAAAGGTTGAAGAGATCATCGACTTCCTCGACCTCCAGGCCTTTCGTGACAAGATGATCTCGGGCTTACCCTATGGCGTGCGTAAGGTGGTCGAAGTCGCTCGAGCGTTGGCCACCGATCCAAAACTCCTGCTGTTGGACGAACCCGCCTCGGGCTTATCGGTGGAAGAGACCACAGATATGCGTTGGTGGATCGATGACATCCGGCGTCAGATGGGCATTACCGTGCTTATGGTAGAGCATGATATGGGTCTGGTCTCGGGCGTATCCGACCGGGTTCTTGCCATGGCCGACGGAGCGAAGCTTGCCCTTGGAACCCCAGCCGAAGTTCAATCTCATCCTGCTGTGGTAGAGGCCTATTTGGGCAAAGCTTCATGAACCAACCGATCCTTAGCATTCGCAATGTTGAAAGCTTTTATGGCCCGATCATGGCCATTCGTGGCGTGTCATTGGACGTGCATCGAGGGCAGGTCGTTTCAATCCTGGGCGCAAATGGCGCGGGCAAGACAACGCTGATGAAAACAATCTCAGGCGTGATGGATCCCGAAAAAGGTTCAATCACATTTGACGGTCAGCAAATACAGGGATCGGAACCTCACAAGGTCGTGCAAAAAGGCATCGTCCATGTGCCCGAGGGACGCGAGGTCTTTCCACTTTTGACCGTCGACGAGAACCTGAACCTTGGGGCTTATACCCTGTCGGATAAAGGACAGATCGATCATGACCGCGATCTGGTATTTTCCTACTTTCCTGTGCTGAAAGACCGCCGCAATCAAGAGGCTGGCACTCTGTCCGGCGGGCAACAGCAGATGCTGGCGATTGGGCGCGGCCTGATGGCTAACCCGCGTATCATGCTGCTGGATGAGCCCTCGCTGGGCCTATCGCCGCTGCTGGTGCAAGAGATTTTTGGCATTCTCAAACGCCTGAATGACGAACAGAGCATGACAATGATGCTGGTCGAGCAGAACGCCAATGCGGCACTGGAACTCGCCCATCATGGCTATGTAATGGAGATCGGACGGATCGTTATGGATGGTGCGGCTGAAACCTTGCTGCAATCCGAGGACATTCAGAACTTTTATCTGGGCGTTCAGGAAGAAGGCGCGCGAGAAAACCGACGCTGGAAACGCAAAAAGACGTGGAGGTGAGCTGGATGGACGCAAGCCCCCTGCCCCCTCAGACCAGTATCAACGGTGTGCAGTTCAACGCTACGCCAGGTCAGAGACCCCTGCGAGTCGATGGCTGTGTCACGATATGCGAGTTATTCCAGAAACGCTGTGCCGAACTGGGACCGCGTACGGCGCATCGCGAGAAGGACTTCGGCATCTGGAAATCCTACTCATGGGCCGACTACTGGCAACACGCCAAATGGATCGGGCTGGCCCTGCGCAAGCTGGGTCTGCAACGTGGCGAGGTTGTCTCGATCCTGTCCGAAGACCGCAAGGAATGGGCGTGGTTCGACATGGGCATCCAGTGTGTTGGAGGGATTGCTTCGGGCGTCTACACCACAGATTCGGCCAGCCAGTTAAAATACCTGATCAATGACAGTGGCAGCCGGTTTCTGATCGTTGAAGATGAAGAGCAGTTGGACAAGTTCCTCGAAGTCGAGGCGGATCTGTCCGATCTGCTCAAGGTCATTATCCTTGAGGATGAAGGCCTGCACGACCTGGATCATCCGCGTTGCATGATGATCGAGGACTTGTATGCTCTGGGGCAGCAGGCTGAGGTCGATGAACCCGGCGCATTCGAAGCAGAAATCGCTGAAACCACGTCACAAGACACCGCCCTGCTCATATATACGTCAGGTACCACCGGTAATCCCAAAGGCGCCATGCTAAGCCATGAGAACATCATGGCCGCGATTGAGGCAGGGGCGCATTCCCTGCCCTCCCAATCAACCGACGAACAGCTATGTTTTCTGCCGCTCTGTCATATCCTCGAACGCGACGTGTCGATCTACTACCCGCTTGCGATGAAGACTACTGTGAATTTCGCTGAAAGCCCCGAGACAGTGTTCTCCAACCTGCAAGAGGTCTCTCCCGCCACCTTCACTGCCGTCCCGCGCGTGTGGGAGAAGATCTACTCGCAGGTCATGTTCATGGCGAAAGAAGCAACGCCCACAGGGCGCTTCGCCTTTGCACAGGCGCTCAAGTCTGGAATGGCGCGGGCCGAATTTATCCTTGCAGGCAAACCTGTTCCAGCACCGATCGCTATGCAGTTCTGGCTTTGGGATCGGCTTGTTCTGCGCAACCTGCGCCGGATGCTGGGCTTAGATCGTCTCCGCCGAGGCGGCTCTGGTGCAGCGCCGATCTCTCCCGATTTGCTCAGGTGGTATTGGGCAATTGGTGTGCCCATTGTCGAGGGCTTCGGTATGACTGAAACCGCCGGCATAGCAGCGCTGAACACGCTTGAGGCCAACAAGATCGGCACCATTGGAAAACCTGTTCCTGGCAACGACCTGCGCATCGCGGAAGACGGAGAAATTCAGGTCAAAGGCCTGAACGTCTTTCAGGGCTACTGGCGCAACAATGCCAAAACAGCCGAAAGCTTCACCTGCGACGGTTGGCTGCGCACTGGGGATATGGGGCATATCGACGAGGAAGGCTTTGTCACCATCACAGGGCGCCTCAAGGACATCATCATTACTGCGGGCGGTAAGAACGTCACGCCCGCAGAGATCGAGAGCGGGTTGAAGTTCAGCCAGTATATCTCGGACGCGGTGATCATCGGGGATCGGCGCAAGTATTTGACGGCGCTAATCATGATCGATCAGGAAAATGTCGAGAAATTCGCACAAGAGCGCAAGATCCCCTTTTCGAACTTTTCTTCCCTTTGTGCTGCTTCCGAAGTGACGGAGCTGATCGGCGAGGAAATCGCAGCGGTTAATAAGGACTTTGCGCGGGTCGAACAGATCAAGGATTTCCGGCTGATCGACGTGTTGCTCACTGCCGAAGATGAGGAGCTGACGGCGACGATGAAACTCAAACGTGGTCTGGTGGAAAAGAAACACGCACATCTCATTGAAGATATGTACAATTAGTTAAGGGGCGACCCAACAGGGAGGAGAAGTATGAAACACTTATTTAAGGGCCTTGCCGCAGCGACGGCATTGACTGCATCTGCCACGATCAGCTGGGCGCAAACACAAGGCGTGACAGATGACGAGATCGTCATTGGCTCAGTCAACGACCTCAGCGGCATCTTCGCTGCTGTGGGCGTTCCGGCCACCAAAGGCGCAAATGTGGTCTTTGATCGCGTCAACGCCGAGGGTGGCGTGCATGGCCGCAAGATCCGCTTTGTCGTCGAGGATAACGGCTATCAGATGCCACGCGCGATGCAGGGCTATAACAAGCTGCTGAACCGTGACAAGGTTTTCGCGATGTTGCAGTCGCTGGGTACGCCGATGAATGTTGCTGGGTTCAAGCTGCTGGATCCGAAAGGTATTCCCAACGTCGCACCTCTGACCGCCGCGCGGCAAATGCTGCAAGAGCCGATGAAGAACAAGTTCACCTCGTTCTCGACCTATTACGATCAAGCTCGGATTGGGGTGAAGTATCTGAACGGTGAATTTGGATCGCAAACCGTTTGCACCATGTACCTGCCTACTGATTTCGGTGAGGAAATTCTGGAAGGCAGCAAAGCGGGAGCCGAAGAGGCTGGCATCACTTTCGGCGCTGAGACCACCCATAAACCGGACGAGACGGATTTCGTGGGGTCCTTGAGCAAGCTTAAAGAAGAAGGTTGTGACATCGTCACGATGGCGCTCGGCGTGCGTCAGGCAATCACTGTTGTTGGAACGGCCAAGAAAATGGGCCTGACCGACATGAAGTTCCTCGGCACCTCTGCCAGCTTCCTAACCGTGGTGGCGCAGGTGCCCGGTGGTGTGACCGACGGTTTCTATGCGGCGGCCTCATGGCTGGATCTCTGGGCGCGCGCCGAAGAGCCCGCCCCGGCAGCATTTATTGCTGAATACAAAGAGGCTACGGGCGAAGACCCGGTCGGATTTTCAATGCTGGGCTATTCAGCGGCCGAGATGATGGTCAAAGCACTTGAAGCTGCAGGTCCTGATCTGACGCATGATAGCTTCATTGCCGCGATGGAATCTCTGGATTACATGGATGAGTTGGTCGGCAACCAGATCACATATGGGCCCGATGACCATCAGGGTGCTGACTCTGTGTTTGTCAGCGTCGTCGAAAATGGTGCGTGGAAACTGGTTTACGAAGAATAAACCGACCAAGGAAAAAGGGCTCGCAGTTGCGAGCCCTTTCCAATTCGGTATCCGTAGCGATTAACGCTTCGAGAACTGGAACGAACGACGCGCTTTGCGCTTACCGTATTTCTTACGTTCCACAACGCGGCTGTCGCGGGTCAGGAAGCCTGCGGCTTTCAGAGCGCCACGCAGGTTGGGATCGTACAGTTGCAGCGCTTTCGAGATGCCGTGCTTGACCGCACCGGCCTGACCGGTCAGGCCACCACCTTTGACGGTTGCAACAACGTCGAACTCACCTTCCACACCAGCAACCTGGAACGGCTGGCGCAGGATCAGCTGCAGAACGGGACGCGCAAAATACTTGTCCTGATCCTTTCCGTTCACGGTGACCTTGCCGGAACCCGGCTTGATCCAAACGCGGGCAACAGCGTCTTTACGCTTGCCGGTGGCGTAGGAACGACCCAGCTCGTCACGTACGGGTTCACGTACGATGACTTCTTCGGCCACGGTTTCAACGCCTGCGACGGCGCTCAGCTCTTCGAGAGTATTGATCTGATCAGCCATCGGTCATTAGCTCCGGGTGTTTTTCTTGTTCATGGACTTAACGTCCAGAACTTCGGGCGCTTGCGCCTCATGAGGATGCTCGGCACCTGCGTAAACGCGCAGGTTGGTCATCTGCTGACGCGCCAGACGGTTGCCCGGCAGCATGCGCTTGACCGCTTGGGTCACGACGCGCTCGGGGTGTGCACCCTCGAGGATCTGCTGCTTGGTGCGCGACTTGATGCCGCCCGGGTGGCCAGTGTGCCAGTAGAAGTTCTCTTCGCGCTTCTTGCCGGTCATCTGGATTTTGTCAGCGTTGATCACGATGACATTGTCGCCCATGTCCATGTTGGGTGTGAACGACGCTTTGTGCTTGCCACGCAGGCGCATGGCGACGATCGAGGCAAGACGGCCCAGAACAACGCCCTCGGCGTCGATCAGGATCCATTTCTTGTCGATGTCTGCAGGTGTTGCAGAAAAGGTTTTCATGGCAGGATAGTCCTGTTTGATGTGAAAGACCGCCCCTTGGCGGAGCGGCCCGAATTCGATGGAGGGGGTTTAGACCTACTAGTTATGCAGGTCAATACAGGCAAAGTATAATATATCTATCAATAACAATAACTTATAAAATAGGTATTATTTTACCCCAAAATTTCTTCGGCATATCCAATTTTGCGTAGCTTAGTTAAGCTAGACTCAACCAAGATCATCCAATGTCGGAGGTGGCTATGCAAGAATTGGAACAGGTTATCGCTGCCTATGGTGCGGCATGGCAGTCGACCGATCCCGAAAGGCGACTGAGCTTTCTTGAGCAGTGTTTTGCACAAACTGGTCGTTACGTCGATCCAACTGCAGAAGTTTCCGGCAGAGATCAACTCAATGCCCATATCGGAGCGGTTCTGAGTGATACAAAGGGCCGAGTTGAGCTGACCAGTGAGCCGAATTCACACCATGATGTGGTCCACTTCACCTGGCATATGATTGCTTCCGATGGGTCCATTATGGTTACCGGGCATGATTTCATTCGTCTCGATGTCGATGGCAAGATTGCACATTTGGCGGGCTTTTTTGGCGACCCTGCCCCATTGCAATAGGTACTAGACGCTTATTTGCTCGGGCGGGTTGTCCAGCAATGCGCGCAGACGCAGCATGGCGTCTTCGAACTTCTCAAGCGAGACATGCCCATTCACCGCTATACGAACGGCATTTGGCGCGCGACCATCCCGCAGCGCGAATTCATCGGCCGATCGCAGCTGAATACCTTCCCGCTCGGCCGCCCGGCTGAACGCAGCAGACCGCCAACCGGAAGGCAGATGAAGCCAGACGAAGGGAATCTCAGAATCCCAGTTTAGATCGAAGCCACCCAGGGCGTTTACCGCCACACGTACATATTCGCCCATCTTGGAGCGAACGTTTTTTGCAAGTTGCCTCGCCTCTGGATGTCCCAACAGCAACCGCGTCAACTCAGCCAAAGGCTGGGCGAGCCCGAAATACCCGTATTCTGCAGAACGCCGCAGATCGACGCTCTGCTCTTTCGGTGCGATGGCGAAACCTACCCGTAATGCTGGTGTGAGAGTTTTCGAAATTGACGAAACATGCCAGCCCCGTTCGGGTGCCAAAGCACGATAGCTGGGCGCGCGGGCCTCGCCCATGCGATAGCAATCGTCTTCGATGATCTGTAATTCATGCTTTCGCGCAATCTCGACAACTTCTTTGCGCCGCTCCAACGGTGAATGCCCGCCCGTTGGGTTCTGCACTTCGGGTGAGACGCAGATCGCCTGCGCCTTCGTTTGCCTGAGAATGTGGTCCAGCGCATCGGGGCTTATGCCCCATTTGTCCATTTTTACCCCGACAACCTCGGCGCGCATCAACTCACCTGCCCGTCTGAACCCGGCATAAGACAAGTCCTCAACCAACACGATGGGTTTCGGATCTTTCAGAACGGTCTGGAACACAACGCAAATGCCACTTTGCCCACCATGTGTCAGTACAATGTCATCTGCATTAATTGAGCCCAGAGGAAGATCTGACAACCAGTCGGCCACAACCTGGCGCACGGGTAGGTAGGCATCTCGGGTCGGATAGTTCATAAACATCCGCGGATCGCCTTTTGCAACCTTTTCAAGGCATTCGCGGATTAATGTCACCTGCCCCACATCCGGCAAGCGTGGGCTGAACAGGCTGACATTGGATTCATATTTGTCGTCCCTCAGATGTAGCTGCCGCGACCAGACATCATCCAGAATGGGCGATCTCGGCGGGGCTACAAATGTACCACGCCCGACCTCGGCTTGTAGCAAACCTTCATCGGTCAGGATCGTATAGGCGCGCGCGACAGTGCCTGGTGTAATCTTTAATCGATACGCTAACTCACGCACCGGAGGCAGTTTCTTTCCAACCTCCAGTGTTTTGTTTTCTATCGCTTTTCGGATCGTGTCAGCGACCAGAGTATATTTTGGACCTTTGGATTTCGGTAACGCCTCTGGCCAAATTGTATCCATTACAATTCTTCCTTTGATTTCGACACAATGCTGAATGTATCAAAGCAGTGTACCGAATATTTTTACTTTGTGTCAATACAATATGAAAGGATACCCAAGATGACACGCGCAATGCACAACCCCGCCCTCTTGCTGCTGAACGACAGCCCCCGGCTGCCGCTGATCGCCGCGCTGGCCGTGCGGTTTGCGGCGTCGGTCACACAATGGGAACAACGCCGCCGCAGCCGGGTAAACTTAGGTAAGCTGGATGACAGGCTGCTCCGCGATGTCGGGCTGACCCGCCATCGGGCAGATGCAGAAGTCAGCCGCTATTTCTGGATGAAATAGACTATCCCCAGTCCCATCTAAGGGACCTCTTCCTGGCCGGGGTTTATCCCCGGCCCTTTTTACCCAAAGGCAGCAGCGGCTGAGCCTTCTGGAGGAAGCGAATAGGTCATGCTGGCCCGCGCGACGGGCTTGTCAGAGCCTTCCGAGTAAATCAGCACATCCCCGACAGCTAGTGTTCGACCTAATTTCAACAACCTACACTCAGCAATCAGGTCCGCCCCGCCTTCGGGCTTGCGCAAGAAATCCAGAGAACTGTTGGTCGTGACAGCCAGAGATTGCCGACCTTTCCGCGCCAAAACCATTGCATATACACTGACATCGGCCAGCCCGAACATGGATGGACCAGATACTGTGCCTCCGGGGCGCAGGTGACGGTCTTCGACCCTCAGGCGCATGGTGATGTTGGCTTCTGTCAGATCCTCGACGACAAAGTCATTATGAACCTGTGGAAACACCTGCGCCAGGTATTCCGTCAACTCTTGTTTATTCAGTGCTAATGACATGCTTCCCCTCGTCGCTCTGCCCGCCTAGAGTTGGCCTGAACGCCAGCGGGAGGGCAAGATGGCAATTCTGGAACGTAACGATACAGGTGCGATTGCACGGCTTCGAATGAACGCGCCTGAGCGGTTGAACGCCCTCAGCGATGAAATGCTGGCGGCCCTGCAGGCAGAGTTCGATGCGCTGCGCGAAGACAAGTCGATTCGTGTTGTTGTTCTTTCCGGTGCGGGGAAAGCGTTTTGCGCGGGGCACGATCTGAAACAGATGACCCAGGGGCGGCAGGCACCCGATGGTGGGCTTTCCTATTTTCAGGATCTGTTCGACCGATGTGCCAAGATGATGATGTCCATTCAGTCCCTGCCCCAACCCGTGATCGCCCAAGCGCACGGGATCGCCACTGCCGCAGGGTGTCAGCTTGTAGCAACCTGTGACCTGGCAATCGCGGCCGAGGGTACACGGTTCGGCGTAAATGGTGTCAATATCGGCTTGTTCTGCTCCACTCCGATGGTGGCTCTCAGCCGGAATATACCGCGGAAACAGGCGTTTGAAATGCTCACGACCGGTGATTTTATCACCGCCGAACGCGCGGCTGAGCTAGGTCTGATCAATCGAGCGGTTCCCGAGAACTTGTTGGAAGATGAAACCAATGCGTTGGCCGAGAAGTTGGCAGGCAAGCTCAGCAGTGCGGTGAAAGTCGGTAAAACCGCTTTTTATCAACAGATTACAATGCGGACTGATCAGGCGTACGATTATACCGCCGAGGTAATGGCACAGAATATGATGGACCGGAATACTGAGGAAGGAATTAGTGCCTTTATCGAAAAGCGCCCGCCTGATTGGCACCAGTAACGCAATTATTTAATACATTTTTGCCGACTGTTCGCATTTTTTCACTTTTCAAAAGGGCGACACTGTGGCAAAGCTGGGTCAAGGCCAAGGCCTGACCATACTTTTGGGTCGCCGTGGGCGGAAGGTCCCTCCAAGCTGGTTTCTCTCACCGGCGTTGACATTCCCGCAGCGGCGACCCCAAGAATCCCCCTCAGAACTAAAGCGATTACTGCGCATTGCGCATGGCGCTGCTCTGCCCTATTTGGCAGCACATGACAGAGACATTGCATATCGTGGGCGGCGGCATGGCCGGGTCCGAGGCCGCCTGGCAGGCAGCGGAAATGGGCGTGGATGTTGTGATCCACGAAATGCGTCCTAATGTGGGCACGTTTGCACACCAGACCGGCAATCTGGCCGAGATGGTGTGTTCGAACTCATTCCGATCGGATGATGATGAACAGAACGCAGTCGGCTTGCTGCATTGGGAAATGCGCGCGGCAAACGGGTTGATCATGACGACCGCAGATAGCCATCGCCTGCCTGCGGGTGGCGCGCTTGCGGTTGACCGTGATCCTTTTGCCGAAGCCGTAACTGCCAAGCTGAAGGCCCATCCACGGGTCTCGGTCTCAGCGGAAGAAGTAACCAGTCTACCCCAAGACGGAAAGTGGATCTTTGCAACCGGGCCGTTGACCTCGCCCGCATTGGGGGAAGCCATTCGCGCAGAAACTGGTGCCGAGGCGCTGGCCTTTTTCGACGCGATCGCCCCCATCGTCTATGCAGACAGCATTGATATGAGCAAAGCCTGGATGCAGTCACGCTACGATAAGGGCGAGACTGAGGAAGAGCGTACCGCCTACCTCAACTGTCCGATGGATCGTGATCAGCACGAAGCCTTCATTGATGCGCTGCTGGCTGCAGATAAGACCGAATTCCACGAGGGAGAGACCGCTGGTTATTTCGACGGCTGTCTGCCGATCGAGGTTATGGCCGAGCGCGGTCGTGAAACTTTACGCCATGGCCCGATGAAACCTGTTGGCCTGACAAATCCGCATCAACCGGACGTAAAACCTTATGCCGTCGTCCAATTGCGGCGCGACAATGCCTTGGGCACGTTGTTCAACATCGTCGGTTTTCAAACCAAGATGAAATACGGAGCGCAGACCGAGGTATTTCGTATGATACCGGGTCTGGAAAATGCCAGCTTTGCGCGATTGGGTGGCATTCACCGCAACACTTTCATCAACTCTCCGACTTTGCTGGACGCGCAGATGCGGCTCAAGTCTAGGCCAAATATTCGTTTTGCGGGGCAAATCACGGGGGTGGAAGGGTATGTGGAAAGCGCAGCGATGGGCCTTTTGGCAGGCCGTTTGGCCGCTGCCGAAATACTAGGCCGATCCCTTCCCGACGTACCGCAAGACAGTGCGATGGGCGCATTGATCCACCACATCACGGGCGGCGCCGAAGCCAAGACCTTCCAGCCGATGAACGTGAATTTCGGTCTGTTTCGTCCGGTCGACGGCCTGAAGGGGGGGCGCCGAGGCCGCAAGGACCGCTACAAGGCCTATACCGATCGCGCAAAAGAAGTCTGGAGCGATTGGGTAAAGCAGTGTTGACTGGACGTCGCCCCCAGCCTGCGCCTAACATGTAAGGTATGAGCGATAAGTTTCTGAAAGACACATACAATCTGAATTCTGCCCAGGAAACGCACGATCACTACCAGAAATGGGCGGCCTCATACGATGATGAAGTCGGTGAGCACGGATATGTCACCCCGGACCGTGTTGCGGCAGCATTGAAATCCTTTGTCTCAGATGCTGATGTGCCGGTGCTGGACTACGGATGCGGTACCGGGTTGTCGGGTTTAGCACTTCGCAAGGCGGGTTTTCGTGTCATCGATGGGATGGATCCAACACCAAAGATGCTGGAAGGTGCCGCTGCCAAGGGGGTTTATCGCAACTTGATAAACTTCGAAGTTACTGATCCCAACCCCATTGAGGCCGAGGCTTACTCAGCCATAACGTGCATTGGCGTCATCGGCGTTGGTGCCGCGCCGCCTGAAACCTTTGATCTACTTATGAACGCGCTGCCACGTGGCGGATATCTGGCGTTTTCCTTCAACGATCACACTTTGGCTGACCGCACTTACACCGGGCGGCTGAACGACTGGCTAGACATGGGTCACGCAAGGCTGTTATTCCGCGAATACGGTCCGCATCTACCGGGTATGGACATGAAATCAGACGTTTATGTTGTTGAAAAAACGTGACATTCACAACGCGTTTTGCGCCATCGCCAACAGGTCCGCTGCATTTGGGGCATGCCTATTCCGCGCTTCTTGCGTTTGATCAGGCACGGGCTGCGGGTGGATCATTTCTTTTACGGATCGAAGATATTGATCAATCGCGATCCAGGTCCCATTGGGAAACCCAGATCTACGACGACCTGCACTGGCTTGGACTGCGCTGGCCGCACCCGGTGATGCGCCAGTCGGACAGGCTGCCGCGATACAGAGAGGCATTGGAGATTCTCAAAAACACGGGCCTGGTCTACCCTTGCAGCTGCAATCGTGCCGATATCGAATCTGCGGCCGGTGCTCCGCAGGAAGGTGTACCCCAGTTCGGACCTGACGGGCGCATCTATCCAGGCACGTGCCGCGACCGCCCTTTGTCGGATGCTTCAGCTGGTGATGTTCTGCGCCTGAACATGCACAAGGCAATCAAGGCATCCGAACTTCGTGGATTTTGTGAAACTGGTGCGAAGTATTTGGGAACGCATGAGCTTGATGCGCACAACCTCCTGAACGCGGTTGGCGACATCATTCTCGTTCGGCGCAATATGGGCAGTTCGTATCACCTGTCCGTCGTGGTTGATGATGCGGATCAGAACATCTCCCATGTGGTCCGAGGCGAGGATTTGTTCGAAGCCACGCAGATACATGTCCTATTACAAGGGCTGCTTGGGTTGCCGACACCTGTTTATCATCATCACCGTCTGATCCGGGACAACAACGGCAAACGCCTCGCGAAACGTGACGACGCTCGCGCCATCTCGCTTTATCGCGAACAAGGAGCATCTCCCGCTGAAATCAGAGAGATGGTGGGCATTTGACCTGACCACCATCAGAGGCCCCACTATTCCATCGGCTTCATGAGTTCGACTTCGGTCCCATCGCGGACAGCCGTGTAGAAACAGCTTCGCCGATTGGTGTGACAGGCTGGCCCCGTTTGGTTCACCACGACCAGCAGGCAATCCCTGTCGCAATCGACACGAAAATCCACCAGGGCCTGAAAGTGGCCTGAGCTTTCGCCCTTGATCCAGAACGCCTGTCGCGACCGCGACCAATACGTAACCCGTCCGGTTTCCAACGTGCGCTCGATGGATTGGGCATTCATCCAGGCCATCATCAGAACCTCACCCGTCGCTTCGTCCTGTGCGATCGCGGGGATCAAACCCGCCTCGTTGAATTTCAGTGTCGACGGATCGAACAAGACTGCGTCAGCCATCGCAAAAACCTTTTGCATCCCAGAATCCCGCCATTATGTATGGGGAATGGACAACGAGGGAAAGCCATGAGCGGCGAAACCGATCTGATCAAGCTCTATTCCGGACGCATCTTGGCGCTAGCTGCGGATATTCCGCATCTGGATCGCTTGGATAATCCCGCTGCGACGGTAAAGAAACGAGCCCCTTTGTGTGGATCGACCGTGACTGTAGACGTCAAGCTTGAAGATGGGCGGATCGTGGACTTTGGGCAAGACGTCAAGGCCTGTGCGTTGGGTCAGGCCTCGGCTTCGATCGTAGGCAGCGCCGTGATCGGGGCGACGCGGTCGCAGGTCGAAACCGCACGTGATCAGCTTTCCGCAATGCTGAAGAAAGACGGCCCTGCCCCCGAGGCGCCCTTTGACGGGCTCGAAGTTCTGATGCCCGCGCGGGACTACAAGAACCGCCACGCGTCAATCCTGCTGGCGCTTGACGCGACCGCCGAGGCGATGGAGCAGGCCGAACAAGCCAACTGCGCCTGATTGGCTTTTCCATACAAAGCCGTATAGGGTGCCCCCAATGATTGGGGGGGCTAACGTGAACAATTTGCTGGAACATTTTGTGACGCTCTGGGTCGTGATCGACCCGATCGGCACCATCCCCGTCTTTATCGCTGTCACTGCTGGGATCGCGACGGGTGCGCGTCGTAAAACCGCTTTACTGGCCGCGTTGGTCAGCGCAGGCATTCTGCTGTTCTTTCTGATCTTTGGGCAACTTGTGATCGAGGCTTTGGATATCGGCCTTAACTCGTTTCAGGTTGCAGGCGGAATTATTCTGTTTCTCTTCGCTCTGACCATGATCTTTGGCGAAAGCAAACAGGTGATCGAGCAGCGCCAGGCCGAAGAAGACTTGGACGACAAAATGCACAAGACCAATCCGGCCATATTCCCTTTGGCCGTCCCTTCGCTTGCGTCACCGGGCGCGATGCTGGCGATAGTGGTTCTAACGGACAACAACCGATACAGCGTCGCCGATCAGAGCATCACTGCACTGGTTATGTTGGTCGTTATTGCCATAGCGTTTGTGCTGATGCTGCTGGCCGAGCCGATCATCCGGTTGATCGGGCATTCCGGCGCGGCGATCATCAGCCGCGTGATGGGGATGATCCTTGCATCTGTCGCCGTAAATTCAGTTCTATCCGCCACGATCGAAATCATCAAAACCGGACAGCTGTAAAAAGAACCGCCGCACCTTCCGGGCGGAAAGGGCGGCGGCAAGTCATGCGTTTCTCATGTAGGGTCCGGATCACCGCACGGGGCCGAGGCAGGCCCCTTCAAGGGAAATGGGACAGGCAGGTCACCCTTGACTATGACGGGGAGACAAGCGCGGTGTGATCGGCACGAGATCGCAGGCAGAAAGGCTTAGAACCCGGTTGGCAGGTGAAGGGCAACCACCAGCATCACAACCAGTGAAACCGCGCCCGCTGCATCCTGCAAAATCGTGGATTGTGAACGGGTAAAGGCAGTTTTGATCTGGCTCAGCATGGTCTCACCTCCGGTCAGGTTTAATCCTTTGTTGACCTTTTGTTCTCATATTTTAACGAGTCGGTAAAGAACTTTTTGAGAACATTTGTGGACTTAGTGGGATTTTCGGTCTAACCCACTGATATCAAACGGATCGCCTGATCCTGCTTCATAAGCCACAGAAGAACACGCGCAGCCTGCCCCCGATCCGAGGTCAATTTGGGGTCTGCGGACAGCAAAGCGCGCGCATCTGATTGCGCCACCGCCATCAGCCCAGCTTGCCTTTCAAGATCAGCTATCCGGAACTTTGGCAGGCCAGATTGTGCGGTTCCGATCAAGTCACCCGCACCGCGCATCTGCAGATCGGTCTCGGCAATGCGGAAGCCGTCTTCAGTTTCTCGGAGTACCTCCAGCCGTTTGCGACCACCCTCGCTAAGCGGTGGCTGATACATCAACAAACAGGTTGAGGCATCTTCACCACGTCCAACTCGGCCCCTAAGCTGATGCAACTGCGCCAGACCAAAAATCTCTGCCCGCTCAATCACCATGATCGTGGCGTTCGGCACGTTCACCCCAACCTCGATCACCGTAGTAGCGACAAGGACTTTGGTCTTACCACTCTGAAACGCCGCCATTGCCGCGTCTTTATCGGCGGGCGGCATTTGGCCGTGTACCAGACCCACCACATCGTCCCCCAAGATCGCGCGCAACCTTTTGAAACGCTCTTCAGCTGCAGTCAGGTCCGAGACCTCGGATTCATCGACTAATGGGCACACCCAATAGCATTGTTTGCCTGCATCAATCGCACCGCGCAGATGGGCCACAACTTCGTCCATGCGTTGCGTGCTGACGACTGCGGTCTTGATCGGTTTACGACCCGGCGGCTTTTCATCCAGCACCGAGACGTCCATATCGCCGTACTGCGCAAGCGCCAAACTGCGCGGGATGGGCGTAGCGGTCATCACCAGCACATCCGCGCGTTGGCCCTTTTCGGACAGCTCCATGCGTTGGCGGACGCCAAAACGGTGCTGCTCATCAACGATGGCCAGCCTTAGGGCTTTGAATTCAACATCGTCCTGAAACACCGCGTGGGTACCGACCAATATCTGAATATCTCCCTGCTTCAGCGCAGCCAGCTTCGCTCGACGCTCAGCCCCCTTGTCGCGCCCGGTCAGGATTTCCAGCACAACTCCGGCTTCTTCTGCCAATGGTCGCAGCCCTTCAAGATGCTGCCGGGCAAGGATTTCGGTAGGGGCCATCATCACCCCCTGCCCGCCAGCTTCGACGGCTATAAGCAGCGAAACAAATGCTACCAGAGTCTTTCCTGCCCCCACATCACCCTGAAGCAACCGGTTCATCCGCGTCTCAGCGGCCATATCTGCCGAGATTTCCTCGATCGCGCGTGTCTGCGCTCCGGTTGGTCGATATGGAAGGCTTGCCAGCACCTTGGATTGCAATGCACCGGTGCCGAGACTGACGATTCCACGCGCTTTACGCTCACGCTGTCGTGCCAGGGCCAGCGTCAGTTGATGTGCGAGCAGCTCATCGTAAGCCAGACGTTCCCGCGCAGGCGCAAAAGGTGCTACGTCGTCCGCCCCTTGTGGGTGATGCGCCGCGTGAATAGCAGTTGTCCAATCTGGCCAATTCTGTTGTGCCACCTGAGCGGGGTCGGCCCATTCGGCCAATGCAGGTACTCGCGCCAACGCACTTTGAGCAGCTTTATAGGCAGTTTTTTGCGTCACACCCTGCGTCAGATGATAAACCGGCTCAAACTCGGGCAATTCGCCTGCGTTTTCAGGCGCGACCATATGATCGGGGTGTACCATCTGAACCATGCCATCGAACAGCTCAAGCTTTCCCGATACCACCCGGCGTGCGCCCTCCGGCAACAGCTTCTTCAGATAGTCCCCTCGGGCATGAAAAAACACCAGTTGGAAATCCGCCTGACTGTCTTCAACATGAATGCGATATGCGCCCCCTTTGTTCCGCGGTGGTCGATGCGCGCCGATCGTCACCTCAACAGTCAGAGTCGTCGGAAGGTCGGCGCCCTTTATCGTATCGCGTCGCCGCCGGTCAATCACCGCATAGGGTAGCGAAAACAATACATCGCGCGGTGAATCGATCCCTAATTGGCCCAGAAGCTGCGCGGTCTTCGGCCCCACACCATCTAGTGTTTCAAGACCCGCAAACAGCGGAAAGAGCTGTTCAGGCCTGCCGCTCATAGATCGCCAATCAGTTGAAGCCAGCTATCTTCATCCAAGGTTTCGATGCCCAGATCAGCCGCTTTTTTCGCCTTGGACCCTGCACCCGGGCCCGCCACGAGCAAATCAGTTTTCTGACTGACCGAGCCGGACACTTTGGCTCCCAACGCTTCGGCGCGGGCCTTGGCCTCGGCGCGTGTCATCTTTTCAAGCGTTCCCGTAAACACGACGGTTTTTCCTGCGACCGGACTGTCTGACGCAGGAGCCTCTGGTGGAACAACCGTCAGATGTTTACGCAGATCATCAAATGCTTGGCGTTCCTCCGAATTGGCAAACGCATCAGATAGTGACAACCCGAGCGTGGCGCCGATTCCGTCGATACCAATCAGATCAGCCCAGGCGCTGGCGGCATCTGTCGAAACATCCATTCGCACGAAAGCCGCATCCCGAACTTCTTTAACTTTCGCACGCCTCGCTTCTGCAGTAGCCGCGATTCTCTCGGCGTCTTCCGCTTCATCGGCTGCACGCTGCGCAAGCGCGGCAGGCCGGGCCGTATCAATGGAGGCCGCCATTACATCCCATTCCCGATAAAACAACGCCAAATCTCGTGCACCAACTTCGCCCACATGACGAATCCCCAGAGCGAACAACAGACGGGCAAACGGTATGGTTCGCTTGTCATCGATCGCTGCAAACAGGTTGCTTGCCGATGTCTCGCCCCAGCCGTCGCGGTTTTTCAACCGGGCCAGGTTTTCGGTGTCGCGATCTTTCAATGTAAATATATCAGCGGGTGTGTTTATTGGCAGAAGAGGATCGCCATAAAACACCTCGATTTGTTTTGCGCCAAGCCCTTCGATATCGAACGCCTTGCGCGATACGAAATGTTTGAGTTTTTCAACCGCCTGAGCGGGACATATCAGCCCCCCTGTGCAGCGGCGGACCGCATCCCCCTCTTCCCGGATCGCGTCGCTGTCACATTCCGGGCATTTCGTCGGGAAAGCGAAGGGCCGCGCATCATCGGGTCGTTTCGACAGATCAACATCCGAGATTTTCGGGATCACATCCCCGGCCCGATAGACCTGAACCCAATCTCCAACGCGAATATCCTTGCCTTCACGAATGACTCCGCCTTTGGCGTCCCGCCCAGCAATATAATCTTCATTGTGTAGGGTCGCGTTCGAGACAACTACCCCGCCAACGGTTACCGGATGCAGCCGCGCTACCGGGCTAAGTGCGCCGGTACGGCCCACTTGAATGTCGATGGCTTCAAGCCGCGTCCAAGCCAGTTCGGCAGGAAATTTGTGCGCAATCGCCCAGCGGGGCGTGGTAGATCGGAAACCCAGCCGGGCCTGCAGACTCAGATCATCGACCTTGTATACGACCCCATCAATGTCATAGCCCAAGGTCGCGCGCTGAGCTTCAATCTGACGGTAATGTTCCAACATCTCATTAGTCGTTGAGCAACACCTTGTCAGCGCATTTACCTGGAACCCCAAGGTTTTGAGGCGATCAATTGCACCCATCTGAGTCTCAGCTAGCGGTGCAGACAGTTCACCCCAGGCGTAGGCAAAGAATTTCAGCGGGCGAGATCGTGTTATTTCGGAATCCAGTTGACGGAGCGAACCTGCCGCAGCGTTGCGCGGATTTGCAAAGGTCTTTCCACCTGTTTCGACCTGACGTGCGTTCAAAGCCTCGAAATCATGGTGAGACATGTATACCTCGCCGCGAACCTCAAGAACGTCTGGTGCACCCTCAATTCGGTGTGGAATATCGGAAAGCGTACGCGCATTTGCGGTAACGTTTTCACCGGTCTCACCATCACCACGTGTTGCAGCCTGCATCAGTTCACCCTGCTCATACCGTAGGGATAATGACAGGCCGTCGATTTTGGGCTCAGCTGTATAGGCGAGCGGTGCCTCATCTCCCAGTCCCAGATATTTGCGGATCGAGCGGTCAAAATCGGCAACATCCGTGTCATCAAACGCATTGCCCAGTGACATCATACGCACGGCGTGGGTCACTTTTGCAAATCCATCTGAAACGCGTGCGCCCACTTGTTCAGTAGGGCTGTCGGAGCGTTTCAGTTCGGGGAATCGCGCCTCGATCTCGGCATTGCGACGCTTGAGAGAATCATAGTCGGCATCCGAAATTTCTGGAGCATCTTCAGTGTGATAAAGCTGGTTTGCCCGCAGCAATTCCTTGGCGAGCCGGGCCAATTCTTCCCGTGCTTCATCTTCTGTCAGATCTGCGATTGCTGTGGTATCGCTCATGGCCCCGCCCTGTCACATCGTCTTGAAAACCAGTGATAGGACGAGGCCATGGTCAGGTCCAGTGTTGTGCTGACACGCGAGTGGATTTACCGCCCCGGACCATTGACGGTAGCAATCATATAAGATCAGGCACCTACGGCCATGCGGGTTTCACCCATGTTGTTTGCTTGCGGATCACGCAGGACGTATCCACGACCCCAGACCGTCTCGATATAATTCTCACCGCCGGTCGCATTGCTGAGTTTCTTGCGTAACTTGCAGATGAAGACGTCGATAATCTTGAGCTCGGGCTCATCCATGCCGCCGTAGAGATGGTTCAGGAACATTTCTTTGGTCAGTGTTGTCCCTTTCCGCAGGCTCAGAAGTTCCAGCATCTGATATTCCTTGCCTGTCAGGTGTACGGTTTTTCCGTTCACCTCTACGGTTTTGGCATCCAGATTTACGGCGACCTGCCCGGTGTGAATCACGGATTGAGAATGCCCCTTAGAGCGGCGGATAATCGCATGAATGCGCGCCACCAGCTCTTCGCGATGGAAAGGCTTGGTCAGATAGTCGTCTGCTCCAAATCCGAATCCCTTGATCTTGCTTTCGGTGTCATCAGCGCCCGACAGAATCAGGATCGGTGTCTCTACCCGTGCTATGCGCAGTTGGCGCAACACTTCATGGCCGTTCATATCCGGCAGATTCAAGTCCAACAGGATGAGGTCGTAATCATATAGCTTGGCCAGATCGATGCCTTCTTCGCCAAGGTCCGTCGCATACACGTTGAGATTGGCGTGTGTCAGCATCAGTTCGATGCTTTTGGACGTGGTTGGATCATCCTCGACAAGAAGTATGCGCATGTTCACTGCTCCAATTTAGTTCAAATTCTTCAACTGATTTGAGCCTGAATAAAAATGGTTAATCTGACGTTACCGTTGAATCATTTATTCACTTTCACCTTTAAGTTGTCGATATTTTTTTAAGGCCGTTACCTTCAACGCATCGATCCCGTGCTCAGCAACTGCTGAGACCCACGAGTTGAACTCTTCATCGCTGATGCCATAGCGCTTTTTGGCTTCGGACAACGAAATCAACCCATAAAGTACACCACGCACGACGATCACCTTGCGCGACGCCACCCAGCGCCGCGTATCCGCAGGAGGCAAATCGGCGCGTGTCAGCACGCTCCCGTCCGGCAGGGTGACCGACCTTGGACCTTCCACTTTGTGCAAATACATCTCTCATACCTTCTGCTGCTGCGACAAAGCTGCACCCAGCCTACTTAAAAGGGCGTGAAACCGCCCCTTGAGAGTGTCTAGAATTTTCTTATATTCTGCCGGTCTTTCTTAACCCGGACTGGAACCGCCTATGGCCCTCGATACCGAGACCCCGCTGAACTCGCTTGGCTTTGCCAAACCACCCTCGGAAACGCGGGTTGTCGTGGCCATGTCCGGCGGTGTGGACAGCTCTGTTGTGGCGGCCCATCTCGCTGATCAAGGCTATGATGTCGTAGGTGTTACTCTGCAGCTTTACGATCACGGTGCGGCGTTGGCCAAGAAAGGCGCGTGCTGTGCGGGGATCGACATCCACGATGCGCGTCGCGTGGCGGAAGAACGCGGGTTCCCTCACTACGTCTTGGACTATGAAAATATCTTCAAGGACGCTGTAATCGACGAATTCGCCGACAGCTATCTTGCCGGCGCGACTCCGGTGCCCTGCATCCGTTGCAATGAACGGGTGAAGTTCAAGGACTTGCTTGAGACCGCCAAGGACCTTGAGGCCGACTGCATGGCCACGGGCCACTATATTCAGCGCAAGATGGGCCCCAAAGGCGCCGAGCTTCATAGCGCTGAGGATGCAAATCGCGATCAGTCCTATTTCCTATTTTCGACCACACCAGAACAGTTGGATTTCCTGCGTTTCCCGCTAGGCCACCTGCCCTCCAAAGACGCCACGCGCGAGATGGCGGCACAATATGGGCTGGCCGTTGCGGACAAGCCGGATAGTCAGGACATCTGTTTTGTGCCCAACGGAAACTATGCCAGCGTGATCGAAAAACTGCGCCCCGGAGCCGCAGAACCCGGTGAGATCGTACACGCCGATGGCCGCGTTCTGGCGCAGCATAACGGGGTGATTCACTATACGATCGGTCAGCGTCGTGGGCTCGGTATCGGTGGTCTCAGCGAACCTTTGTATGTGGTCAAGCTGGATGTGGACAAGAAACAGGTTGTTGTCGGCCCCAAAGAGATGTTGGCCACAAGAACCGTTCCCGTGCGCGAGATCAATTGGCTGGGAGACGAACCGTTCACGTCAAAGAACGAATGGCATGTTTCGGTCAAAGTCCGCTCGACCCGCCCCCCGCGTGAGGCGATTATTCGCCCCCTTTCGGACACAACAGCCGAGGTTGAATTGCTGACGCCCGAGGAAGGTATCTCTCCGGGTCAGGCTTGTGTGTTCTACGAAACCGATGGCAGCCGTATCTTTGGCGGCGGCTGGATCTGGCGCGGTTACTAAATCGCGTCAGTCCACGAGTTGCTGAGGATATAGATCCCGGCACAAATCATTACGTAAGGCACCAGTTTCTCAAGCCGACGTGCGAAACCGCCAGTCATGATTGGGGATTGTGCACCCCAAAGCCCCAGCATGGTCAGCGTCAGCGCTGCTGCCACCGCGCCGGTGACACCCGCAATCCGATAGCTGGGGGCTGAGTCGGCCAATAGCGGCGCAAGCACAGCGAACGTGTCCATCGACAGACTTATGAACAGCAGCATGGTGACGAATGTCGAAGCACCCGTGGATATTTGAGGGGCCTCCTCGGTCTCCGATCCGCGGAACTGACGGATAACTCCGATCAGCCCGAGGCCAAGTGGTATCACGCCCAGATATCCAGCCCAATGTGGCACCACATCATCGACACCCAAGGCCAACAATAAGGCGGCAGCGATGATTAACATTTGCGCCAGCAGGAACCCCGCAACGGTCCGGCGCGGACCAGACACCATCATCAACGCTACAAGAGCTGCAAGGTTGTCGAGATTGGTCAAAACCTGCGCCATGAAGGCCGAAGCAGCGAAGATCGTGTGATCCAGCATCACGATTACATTCTGTCCAAAACGGCCCTTGCCGCACGCCGACCCGGTGCTTCGCCACCGCGACCAAGACGCTCCATCGTCGTCGCCATGGCTTGATGTTGGGCGTCGGGGGTGGCGGCCACCTGTTCCAACGCCGAAGCGATCTTGTCCGGTTGGCATTCATCCAGCAGACATTCGGGTACTGCGTGTGTCTCCGAGACCAGATTGACCAGTGTGACGGTGTCCAGCTTAACCATTCGTTTTGCGATCAGCGTGGTCAGCCAGTTGAGGTTATAGGCGATCACCATCGGTGTTGCCTGCGCGGCCAGTTCCAATGAGACCGTGCCGGATGCAGCCAATGCAAGATCAGCTGCGGCAAACGCTGCCCGTTTCTGCGCTTGCGCGTCGTCCGAGGGCAATTCCCGCGGATCGACAACTATCGGATTCCCCGGCCAGTTCCGAACCTGTTCGGCGACCGCATCAACCATATGTGCAACTGCGGGCACGACCACGCGCATATCGGGACGGTCTTTCAGAAATTCCTGCAAAGCAGCGCCAAAGATCGGAGCCAGCCGTTCGACCTCACCCCGCCGAGAGCCGGGCAATGCCAACAGAACGGGGGCGTCGCCGAGATCATGAGCCGCGCGGAATCGCTGGATATCCTGATCGGACGCAATGCGTTCGTTCACAACCGGATGGCCGACAAAGTCACACTCCATCCCTGCCCGCTCCATATAGGGCGGTTCAAAGGGTAACAGCGCAAGTACGTGATCGATTACTTTCGCCATCTTGTCTGCGCGCCCCGGCCTCCAGGCCCAGACGCTGGGGGCAACGTAGTGGACAGTGCGAATCTCGCTGGAGGCCTTTACCAGCTTAGCCACACGCAACGAGAAATCCGGGCTGTCGATAGTGATCAGTACATCAGGCTTCGTGTCTAGAACTGCCTGAGCAGTCTCAGCGATACGGCGTTTTAGGTGAAAGAACTTGGGCAGAACCTCAACCAACCCCATAATGCTGAGTTCGGACATGGGAAATCGGCTGGTCAGTCCCTGCGCCTGCATCAGCGGCCCGCCAATCCCATCAAACTGCACCTCTGGCACAAGGGTCCGCAGACCTTCCATCAACGCGGCCCCTAATCGGTCGCCCGAAGGTTCACCGGCGACCAGAAAGACGCGCATCAGACCGTGCGCTCGCGGACATAAAGAAACAAACCAAGGCGATTGCATTCATCAATCACGCGGTCGCGCTGCAAAACAATGACGCCGCCCTTTTCGATGACAATGCCCGACAGGCCCGCCGCGACAGCCCCCGAAACGGTGTCGGGTCCGATGGCAGGCATATCTGCGCGGCGATCCTGATCTGGTTTTGGACCCTTGTACAGAATGCCACCGCCCGCGTCGGGGCGCTGAGTCAAGGATTGCAGCATCCATGCGGTGCCATAGATGCCCTCGATCGCCAACGCTTGGGATTTCAGTACTACGCAAGCCTGACCGATATCCGCCGTCCCCATGTTGCGCAGGATTCCTGCCGCTCGATCTGCGTCGGCGTGATCAGTTTCAGAAGGCTGGGCTTCGGTCGATGAGCCAAGAGGCGGCAGCAAATCCGGCGCGATCTCATGCGCCGCACGGACCGTCAAACCGGCATCCTCAAATATTCCAATGACCGCGCGCAATGCGCCGTCGTCACCGGCCATGATGGCCTTTTGCAGGATCGGCACCAGCGGCATCGTCGCCGCATCAATGCGAGCTGGATTGACAGTCGGACGACGCACTGCCCCTGCCATGCAAATCTCGGTCACGCCGCGGGCTTTGAGATCGGCGATGAAGCTACCCAGTTGCTCTAATGGAAAAACCAAGTCGGTGGTCAGTGTATCGGGCTCAAACCCTTCCAGAGCGCAGATTAGCGGGCGGTTTGGCAGACAAGTGACCACCTCGTCTGGTAAAGCGCCAGTTCCTGCGATCAATGCCAGCATTGGCCTACTTCCTCGGGGTCAGGAACGAACGGTCTGTTTGCCCCGTCACAAATTCGACGATCTGGCGCACATATTCGTTGTCTGCATCCTCGCCCAGCCGGGTGGCGCGATCCATGAAGGTGCCGTCTCCTTCTGACAGTTCCTTGAAGGCCGCGCGCAATGCCGAGATATCCTCACGCGTTACACCACGCCGTTTCAAACCGACCAGATTCAAGCCATCCAGCTCGCCCCGAGGCGCCTGAACAAGCCCATATGGGATCACATCATTCGGGACCATCGTAAGCGCGCCAATGATGGCACCGCGACCTACGCGCACGAACTGATGTAAGCCCGAAATTCCGCCAACGATGACGTCATCCTCGATAATACAGTGACCAGCCGCGCCAGCGTGATTCACCAGAATGACCCGGTTGCCGATTTGTACATCATGCGCCACGTGGACACCGGCCATCAGTAAGCAGTCATCGCCAATCCGGGTGATACCACCGCCGCCATCCGTGCCGGTGTTGATAGTGACGTGTTCGCGGATACGGTTGCGCTCACCGATTTCAAGGCGCGTGTTCTCGCCACCGAATTTCTTGTCTTGCGGAATTTCCCCGACAACAGCAAAGCTGAAAATCACTGTGTCATCACCAATTGACGTATCGCCGGTGACTACGACATGGGATTTCAGTTCGACCCGATCGCCCAGACGGACCTGCGGACCGATATGGCAGAATGGACCAATCGTACAACCCTGCCCGATCTGCGCACCGTCTTCGATAATGGCGCTGGGATGAATACCGCTCATGTTGTTTTTTCCATGTCCCAGTCGACATAGGCCGAAAATTCAGCTTCGGCAGCAACCTCGCCCTCGACTGTCGCGCGGCCGCTGAACTTGAAGATCTTGCCACCTTTCTTACCGCGTACAGTTTCGACATGCATTTCGAGAACATCGCCAGGTACGACCTTGCGGCGGAATTTGCATTTGTCGATATTCATGAAATAGATCAGCAACTCGCTGTCGATTACATCCATGCCGACACCCAGCATAACCCCTGCAGTCTGCGCCATCGCCTCGACAATGGTCACGCCAGGCATGATCGGAGTTCCGGGGAAATGGCCCTGAAAGTGCGGCTCGTTCATAGTGACATTCTTGATGCCCACCGCTGATTGATAGCCATCGATATCCACAACCTTGTCGACCAACAAAAACGGATAGCGATGCGGCAATATACGCTGAATCAGCTGAATGTCGGCGCTCTTGGTTTCCGTGGTCATGGTGCGGATGTCCTGTTCTGGATGTCTCTTTCAAGCGTGGTTAGCAATACCCGTACCCAAGGGCAAGCCAGCCTATTCGTTGTTATTGTTTTCAAGTGTAGCGCCGTCGCCGATTGCGGCATCGATCCTGGCGATCGCAGCGTTGGTAATATCTGAGGCGTCCGTGCTTAGAACCACATTGGACCGCTCGATCACAATCGAGGCGCCAAATTCGCGCAGCAATTCGATCAGCACCGGTTGCGCCATTTCAAAAAACTGACCACGCGCCTCTTCGCCGCGCCGCGCTAATGCGTCCAGTTTGGCGCGCTGGCCGTCACGGTGTGATTGAACTTTCTCGTCAAAAGCTTCGGCAAGCGGGCGAAACTCGTCCGCCGAAAGATCTGACCTCTTTTCGGTCAGATCTTTTTCTTCCTTGCTCAACTGCGCCACAATCCGTTCGTTTTCTTCAGCCAAAAGGGTGCTTTCGGCTTCAATCTCGCGAAAGACGCGCTGCCCAAAGGCGGAATCTGCAAACAAACGCTCACTGGAGATTGTCAGAACGTCTGTTTGTGGCACGCCCAATTGCTGCGCACCCAGCGGCATTGCTACAGCTACAAGTACCAAAACGCACAGGGCCCTTAGCGGGCCCTGCAGGATGTTCTTAACTTCGGTGATCATTCGCGATCAGAACCTGGCTTGAACGGTCAGGTCAAAGCTTTGCTCTTTATCGAAGTCCTCTTTCTTGAGGGCCTGCGAGAAGTTGAAGCGAAGCGGACCAAACGGTGTTTCCCACAGTACGGATACCCCTACAACATGCCGGATCGAACCGCTTTCACCAACAATATCAGCGCCAGCGGTGTTGACGTTGTTGAGATTGTAGAGGTTGCCAACATCGTAGAAGACGCCGCCACGCAGCCCCAGTTCTTCGGGCAGCCCCAGCGGGAAGTCCGATTCGAAACGAGCAACCCAGTAGTAGTTGCCGCCGATGGCATCGTCCTGCCCGTTCGAAAGGTCACGCGGCCCGATACCAGCAGGCTCAAACCCGCGGAATGTGCTAGGACCTAGAACAAACCGGTCGAGCGTGCGGCTGAAATCGTCCCCGGTCCAGTTCAGTGCACCCAATTCAAGCGTCGCGCGCAATACGACTTCTTCGTTGAGGACGCGTTTTTGGGCTATCGCCCGTGCCGTGGTTTTGAAGAATTCATTGTCCCCGCCAAGACCAGCAGCATCCACGCCGACTTCGAACAGGACGCCCGCTGTGGGGTTCAGGCCACCAATACGGCTATCGTATACGTAGGACACACCCAGAGAACTGCTGGTTCGTTTCCCCTGATCGATCTCTGATGAGATGACAGCGCCGTTCCGCTCATTGCTCTGCTGGGTCATTTCGCTGCGATCCCAACCATAGCGAAGACGCAACGCCGACAATTCACCAATCGCGTAGCTCAGCTGTGGGCGGAAGAACACTGTTTTTGTGTCGTAGCTGGCAAAGCTCGAATTGGTGCTGGCCAGACCAAGCCCAAGATCAAAGCGTAGCTTACGGCCCAGCAGATAAGGCTCGGTAAAGTTGATAACGTACTGCTCAGAATCCTGAGCTGTCGACAACGTGATACCCAAGTTTTGCCCGCGGCCGAGGAAGTTCGATTCATTCAATCCGATTGCGATCCCGAAACCGTCCGAGACCGAGTAGCTACCACCCAGGCTCAACGAACCGGTGGGTTGTTCTTCGACATCCACGTCCACGATGACCTGGCTTGGCGACGATCCCTCGCGGGTTTCCACATCAGCGACTGAGAAGAAACCCAAGGCGCGAATACGTTCGGCGCTCTGGCGGATTTCACGGGGATTGAAGGGGTCGCCTTCAACGGTATCGAATTGACGGCGGATCACACGGTCTAGGGTGGTTGTGTTCCCCTCGATATCGATGCGTTCCACAAAGATACGCGGGCCACGGGTCAGCACGAACTGGACATCCAACGTCAGATCGCGGGGATTACGCGTTACCCGGGGCTCGACCCGCAGGAAATCAACGCCGTTTTTCAGCCCCAGACGCTCCATCCGCGCGATCGAGTTCTCAAGCACCGTCGGAGAGTAAATTACACCTGGTTTGACTTTCAGAGCCGCCTGATAAGGCGCTGGGTCCACACCCGGGATCTCACTGACGGTCGTAATCTGACCGAACGAGAACCGCTGTCCTTCTGTGACGTTCATAACCAGAAAGAATGCATCCCGTTCGCGGGTGAATTCGACATTGGCACTATTGACGCGAAAATCGATATAACCGCGTGACAGGTAGAAATCACGGATCACCTGTTTGTCGAATTCGATTCTGTCGGCAATGAAGGTGTCGCCGCGAAGGAAGGTCCGCAGAATGTTCGCCTGCTTTGTTTCAAGCACGCGGCGCAGGCGACGGTCCGAAAACGCGCGGTTTCCTACAAAACTGACGCGCTCGACCTCGATTGTCGTTCCTTCGGCGACTTCGAACACCAGATCGACACGGTTATCGCTGCGACGTATGATACGCGGGATAACCGTCGCGGATACGCGGCCCTGCGCCGAATATACTTCGGCAATCAGGTCAGCGTCCGCTTCGGCCTGTTGAGGCGTGAAGACGCGGCGGGTTTGGGACGATATCGCTTCGAGCAGGAGATCGTCTTTTACGCGGCGATTGCCCTCGATGCTGATCTGGTTGATGGTCGGGTATTCCTCGACCGCGATGACCAACGTACTGCCACGCGGTGTAAGTTCGACTGTTTCAAAAACACCACTGTCAAGCAAACGCTGGAAGGCATCATTCAATTGTCCTGCCGTAACAGTCTGCCCCGGTTCGATTCCGGTGCGGGCGATAATCGTCGAAGTCTCGATCCGTCGATTGCCCTCAACCTCGAAGCTGTTGATGGTGTAGGATTGCGCCTGCGCGGGCTGCGTCAGAACCAGTAAACCCGGTGTAGCAAAAAGGAAAAAGAACGTTAGTGCCTGCCACAAAATGTTGCTTTTCCGCCCCCGCGAGCCGCAGTATGTGCCCGTGCGCCTGCTGTCAGTCATTTTTATCACTACCCAGAATTTTCAGCCTTTAGCTGCTGAGTAGCCCGATTGTGAGGTCATGTCAAAAGACGAAAAAGCAAAAACGGCCCATCAGGCCGTTGCATGTAAGTCAGACATGTTCTGGAGAATCACAAACCGAGCAGATAACCACCAACAGCTAGGGCCAGTGCGGTCACGGCAAAGCTAAGCAGCATATCCCAGTTCAACTGGAACAGGACACTGACACTCTGATAGGATTTTTGAAACGCCTTGGTCATTGAACTCAAGCCTACACTTATCGATGCACCCCAATAAGATAGGCTTGAATTGCGGCAATTTTGCGTCGGAACGGTGCCAAGATCGCCTTAATCAGCAGAACAGATCATTACTGACCGAGAAAAGCATCAATGACAGGATCAGTGTGACACCGACCCCCATCAGTACCCTCAGCGCTTTATCACTGGGTGGTCTGCCAGACACAGCTTCATAAGCGTAGAATAGCAAATGCCCCCCATCCAAGGCTGGGATCGGGAACAGGTTCAGCAACCCGACCGCCGTTGACAATACGGCGATGAAGAAGATGAAGTTCTGTGCCCCCTGGCTGGCCATAGCACCCGAGGTTTCGGCAATACCGATCGGCCCGGAAATGTTGCAGGTGCTGATCGCTCCGGTGATCATGTG
The DNA here is from genome assembly GCF_056537265.1 of Ruegeria sp. CG1. NCBI lineage: Bacteria > Pseudomonadati > Pseudomonadota > Alphaproteobacteria > Rhodobacterales > Roseobacteraceae > Ruegeria > Ruegeria sp. CG1. The sequence continues at coordinate 688,167 of NZ_JBQFRF010000001.1, forward strand.
CCACATTCCCGACAGTGAGCCTTCGATGATGCGCCCGGTTTGGACCACGCCACCTTCGATCGAATCCCAAATGCCCGCTGGAACGGTTTCGGGATCGATCATCATGCCGCCTACGATACCGATGCGCCAATGGGTGATGAAACCACCATCGGACGTCGGCTCGTCGGTGCGTCGGGGCGCAAGTGCAAATTCTAAATCCGCCCCGTCGCGCCATACATCCAGCAGCAATACGCGCCCGTTCGATCCTTCGACATGTTCCTTAAGCTGCTCGAACGCAAAGATCGGATCACCGTCTACCGCCGTGATTACGTCGCCTTGCTGCAACTGTATGTCCATCGCTGCACTGCGCGGCGTAACCTGTTGGATTAGCGGTGGAAAGAGCCAAGGTGCCACGACATCAGTGGTCTCTCCATCTCGGATAACCGTATAGTCCAGCTCTGGTTCTACAGGCAGCGAATTGATGAAATCGGACCAGTTGCTTGCGTCATCGAAATCCGGTGTTGGAATGCCTGCGATGGCGATAATCTCATCGCCCTCCTGCAGACCCTGAATTGTACCAGGCAACGGCTGCAGTGCGCCAACAGTCAAAGGTTCACGGGAAACACCCTGCGACCAGAAAATCAGGCCAAACACCAATATCGACATCACGAAATTAAAGACCGGCCCTGCCGCAACAGTAGCCGCACGCGCCCAAAGCGGGGCACCGTGCATGGTGCGGCGCAGCTCTTCCGGGCTTTGTGCAGAGATCTCACTCATCGCGTCTACGTCTTTGCCGGACGCGGCATTGGCATCTCCCAGGAATTTGACATAACCGCCAAATGGCAGCAGCGCGACCTGCCAGCGAGTGCCGCGCTTGTCTACACGGCTCCATAGAACCGGGCCGAAACCGATCGAGAACACTTCGGCATGAATGCCAGACCACCGACCAACGATGTAGTGGCCGTATTCGTGCACCGCGACAATCACTGAAAGCGCAATAACAAAGGCTATTATCGTGTAGAGCAGATTGCCAAATTGCGGGATCAAAGAGAGTATGTCCAAAAGTTCTATCCTGCTCGTTCCAATACGGTTTCATCGACCCACTGACGTGCGAGATGGTCCGTTTGCTGTACATTATCAAGGGTCAATGGTGCATCAATCAGGCTGTCTGAAGCCTCAAAACGCTCCAACACGGCCGACACCGTGTCTGCCATATCCAAAAAACGTATCCGGTTTTCTATAAAGTGGTCCAATGCGCGCTCTTTGGCGGCGTTGAAGATCGCACCGGACAAGCCGCCGCGCTGCATCACTTCGCGGGCAAGACGCAAAGCCGGGTAACGCGCTTCATCCGGTGCATGAAATCGCAACTGACCCAGTTGCGCGAGATCCAGACGCGCAACAGGTAAATCGCGCCGTTCGGGCCAATGCAGCGCGTACCCGATGGCATGGCGCATATCCGGAGCACCCAGATGCGCCATCAAGGCGCCGTCCTGAAATCCGACCAGTGCGTGAACGATGGATTCGGGGTGCACGAGGACTTCGATATTCGATGGATTAACGCCAAAATATTCTTTGGTTTCTATAACTTCCAATGCCTTGTTGAACATAGATGCGCTGTCGATCGTAATCCGCTGTCCCATGTTCCAGTTCGGATGACTCGATGCCTGTTCAACAGTCGCCTTTGCCAGATCGCCGAGCGGCCAATCCCGGAACGCTCCACCGCTTGCGGTGATAATGATCCGTTCAACGCTTGTCATATCCTCGCCCACAAGCGCCTGAAAAACTGCCGAATGTTCGCTATCCACGGGTAATAGCGTGGCGCCATGCGCCCGAGCCGTTTCCAGAACCAGCGGCCCGGCACAAACCAGCGTTTCCTTGTTGGCAAGCGCGAGTGTCGCCCCTTGTTTCAACGCTTCGATCCCCGGAGCCAGTCCTGCGGAACCGACAATTGCAGACATCACCCAATCCGCCGGTCGCGCCCCGGCCTCGATCAGAGCGGCCTGCCCCGCAGCCGCTCGCACTCTGGTGCCGGCCAATGCGTCACGCAGATCATCGAGTTTGTCATCAAACGCAGTCACCGCCACGTCTGCATCCAGGCGCACCGCATCGCGTGCAAGCTGCGCGACGTTGCGTCCACCGGTCAACGCGACCACGTCATAGGCATTCGGATTTCTTGCGATCAGATCAATCGTATTCTGGCCAATGGAACCAGTCGCACCAAATATGGATACCCTTCGCATCACATACCTCCGGGCGCGTAAAACAGCCCTGCGAGCAACACAAAGACTGACGCGCCCATCATCCCATCAAACCGATCCAGAAACCCGCCATGACCGGGTATAAGGTTTGAGCTGTCCTTAACGCCAAAGCCACGTTTTGTCGCGCTTTCAACAATATCACCGATCTGGCTGGCCATAGAGGCAAGAACCGAGACAACGATAAAAGCAATGCCGAAACCGGCATAGTGCGCAAAAACTGTTCCGACCAGCGCGGCGGCAACCCAGCCTCCAACCGTACCGGACCATGTCTTCTTGGGGCTAACTCTGGGCCAAAACTTAGGTCCGCCAAGCGTTTTGCCCACAAAATACCCGGCGACATCCGTGGCCACGACCACAAGGATCAGCCAAACCATCCATCCAAATCCCAGGTTTTCTCGGATCGATATGAATCCCAGCCCCGACATCGCGATCCAAAGGGCAAACAGGACGTATATCCCGCGCGCACGGTTGATCTGTCCTGCTCCTACCAATGCCGGGGCCACCAAACATGGAAGCTTGTATAGCGGTGGTAGATGATAGCTTAGGACCACGGCGAACCCGGTCAGTATCGCCAGCTGAATCGCGACACCCTGACGTTCTAGGTCGATCATCCGGATCAGTTCCCATATCATCAGACCGCAGACGGTGCCGATAAATATCTCAAACCACAGGCCGCCTAGCCAAACTTCGACTGCCGCAATAGTCACAAGAACCGAAGCCGACAAAACCCGGGCAGTCAGATCAGACCATCGGCCATCACTCATGCCGGGACCGCTCCAAACCGCCGTTCACGCGATCCATAGTTGCGGCACAGCCGTTCCAGCTCTGCAGCGGTGAAATCAGGCCACAGAGTATCGATGAATTCGTACTCGGAATAGGCAGACTGCCACAGCAGGAAATTAGAAATCCGCGCTTCACCACTGGTACGGATCACCAAATCGGGGTCTGGCAGAACGCGCGTGTCCAGATATTTGGGCAGAGTTTCCTCGTCCACGTCCTCGGGGCGCAGAATGCCATCGGCAACGTCACGTGCCAAACGTCTGGTCGCGCGCGCCACCTCGTCACGACCGCCATAGTTCAAGGCAACGGTTAGATGAACCAGGTCATTGTTCTGTGTTTCGCGTTCAAGCGTATCCATCAGCTCGGTCAACTTGGCATCCAGCCGAACTCTATCCCCAATGAAACGGACCCGAATGCCGTTATCTTTCAAGGTCTTGGTCTCTTTGACGATGTAACGGCGAAACAAGCTCATCAGGCCTGCAACTTCGACCTGAGTGCGTTTCCAGTTTTCAGTCGAAAACGCAAATACTGTCAGATACTTGATCCCTAAACCCGGGCAGGCCTCGACCACCTCACGGACGCGGCGCGCACCTGCATGATGGCCAAACAATCGAGGCCGCCCGCGCGACTGTGCCCAGCGACCGTTGCCGTCCATGATGATAGCAACGTGGCGCGGCCCTGCAATCGGAGAGGTATCGGGATCCTTTGGCATATCCGAGGCTCAGACCTGCATGATCTCGGCTTGTTTGGTCTCGAGCGCATCATCGACGGATTTGATCATGGTATCCGTCAGCTCCTGAACCTCGGTTTCCCAGAATTTCTGATCGTCCTCGGACATGCCGTCTGCCTTGGCCTTTTTGATCTGGTCCATGCCATCACGGCGCACATTCCTGATCGAAACCCGTGCGCTTTCTGCATATTGACCCGCGACCTTGCCGAGCTCGCGACGGCGTTCTTCGTTCAGTTCGGGAATCGGCAGCATGATGATGGTACCATTCAGTTGCGGGTTTATACCCAAACCGCTTTCCCGAATGGCCTTTTCAACTTTGCCTACGAGGCCCTTGTCCCAAACATTCACGGTTACCATGCGCGGTTCAGGGACGTTCACGGTACCAACCTGATTGATCGGAGTCATCGCGCCGTAAGCATCGACCATGACGGGCTCAAGCATTGAAGCCGATGCACGACCGGTCCGCAGCGAAGCGAATTCGGTTCTGAGGTTGGCCATGGCACCGTCCATGCGGCGTTTCAGATCATCGGTATCGAGTTCGAAATCATCAGACATGCTGCTCACTCCCCGTCTTCAGGTGATGTTCGGATGGGTCTTAAGCCATCACAAATGGGATGTATAGCAATCATGGTCACGAAATGTGGCAATGGCCAGAACTGTTTCCGGCATTTCGGCCTCATTCCCGACAATTGGGTCGGCCGGATGCATGCTCCGGCCGATCCGTTGTCTGTTTTGTCTATCAAGCGTTCACGTTTACCACGACGCGCCCTTTTACCTGACCTTGCAGGATGTCCGCTCCCAACTGGGGCAGATCAGAAAGGGTTGCTGCATGGACCATCGCCTCAAGCTTATCCATGGGCAGATCGGTTGCGATACGCGTCCAGGCACGGACCCGGTTGTCATATGGCTGCATCACGCTGTCGATGCCCAACAGATTTACACCGCGCAGCAGGAATGGGATCACGGTTGCGGGCAGCGCCGCACCACCGGCAAGGCCAACCGCAGCTACCGAGGCCCCATACTTCATCTGCCCCAGCACGCGGGCAAGCATCGCTCCGCCCACCGCATCAACACATCCGGACCAAGTTTCACTTTCCAGCGGACGCTTGGTGGTCTCGTTCAACTCGTCACGCGGGACAATTGTGGTTGCACCCAGTGATTTGAGATAATCTTCGGTTTCAGGACGCCCGGTCACAGCTGCAACCTCATAGCCCAGATGAGCCAAAATGGCCGTTGCGACCGAGCCGACACCTCCTGCAGCACCTGTGACCAGCACGGGGCCATGACCCGGCTGCAAACCTTGATCCTCCAGCGCCATGACGGCCAGCATAGCGGTGAACCCGGCAGTGCCAACTGCCATCGCCTGCCGTGTATCCAACCCATCCGGCAACGGCACCAGCCAATCTGCTCGCGCGTTTGCTTTTTGTGAATAACCGCCCCAATGCGCTTCACCTACGCGCCAGCCCGTCAGCACGACCTTGTCGCCAGGTTTGTAGCGTGCATCCGAGGACTGCTCGACCGTGCCCGCATAATCGATGCCCGGAATATGAGGATAGCTACGCACCAGACCACCGCCTTTGGGCGACATGCACAGACCGTCCTTGTAGTTCACCGTTGAATATTCAACGGCGATCGTCACTTCTCCATCCGGCAGCGCATCCAGAGAAATCTGCTTCACCGAAGCGCTTGCGAGGCCGCTTTCTTCATCTTTTTCAACGACAAGTGCATTAAACATGAACTTACTCCTTCTATTGCCTCAATCGGCTGTGTTCCTGAAATAAGGGCTTAGCGCCAGAATTTTTCCTGCACTTCGGCCCATCGCATTCCATGTTCGGTCATCAATTCGATCCGCGTACCTGGCGCCCAATGGGACCGGTCGACCATTCCAATGGCTACATTCACTCCAAACTCGGGTGAATACGCAGCCGAAGCCACCTGCCCGACCTGCCGGCCCCCGGCCATCAGCGGCCAAGATTCGGTGCACGGTCCGATCTCACCTTCAATGACAAGCGGACGGATCTGCCGGGGCGGACCGTTTTTCGCCTGATCCGCCAAAGCGGCTTTGCCGATATAATCCAGCGGAGAATTGCAGAACCGTGCTAGCCCGCATTCATAGGGCGTATTCTCGCGCCGCATGTCCGACCCGAAACTCAATAGACCGCTTTCAACACGCTCAATCCCGTTTGGGCAACCTGCCCGCACGTTCAGGTCTCGGCCATTAGAAAACAGCGTGTCCCATAGTGGCATGCCATAATCCGTCCCTTCGACGTATATCTCGAACCCGCCTTGTTTCGACCAGCCTGACCGGGCGACGACGAAAGATGTATCTTCAAACGCTAACTGTTTATATCGAAAGAACTTTATATCCCTAACTTCATCACCAAAGACGCGCGTCATCAGCTCGTCCGCCTTGGGGCCCTGTACCGCCAAGGGCGACACATCCGGCTCAGAAATATCGACATCCAGCCCCAGCGCAATCACGATTCCCAGAGCAAATTGCCAAAGGTCACCATCGGCAACCGACAACCAATAGTGATCATCCGCCAGTTTGATCGCAACAGGATCATTCAGCATGCCGCCATTGTGATCTACTATCGGCACATAATAGCACTGGTTCGCCTGCATTTTGTCCATATCGCGCGGGCTGAGCATCTTCATCAGCCGCGACGCATCCGGGCCTTTGATCTGTACCTGCCGCTCACACGAGACATCCCAGACCTGAACATGTTGTTTCAGATGCGCCGCATCAGCTTCGACGCTTTCAAAAACCGTCGCAAGCAGCATGTGATTATAAACTGTATACCCTTTGACGCCTTCGGCCTCGACGCCCGGAGTGAATGGGGTTTTGCGCACGCGCCGGTTCGGTGAGATGACTGCCATGTCAGAAATCCTCTGGCAGAAAGACAAGATCGCTGACAGGTGCCTGCGAACCAGCCTCGGTCAGCATTTGGTGCAATTGTCCGCGATGATGTGTCTGATGATTGAACATATGAATGACGCATTGCCAGTAAGGCTTTGTTACGTCGTTCTCTTTTGCAGCCGAGTACCACGTGAACAAACCGCTCAGGACATCATCCCCCAACGTATTGGCCCATCTGGCAATACGGGCGTCAATCGTATCGCGCAGCGGCAGCCAGTCGGCCATGCCAGTGCAGATCGAGACACTCTCAGGAATGCCGCCACCTGGCCCCGGTCCCTTGTCAAACCGGGAAATCCAGATCCAATCCCCCCAAAGCAGATGATTGGCAGTTCCCATGATCGACCCGAAAAAAGCGCCGCGATCCCGTGCCAATTCTTCGTCTGAAAGAGCTTTGAGAAAGCTCTTTAACTGGTTGTTTTGCCAGTGGTTATATCGCGCCATTTCACGGGCATAGGCACCGGTTATCATTACTTAGGCCCGTGCCAGTCAATCGGGCAGATCTCGGCTGACTTGCCGCCGAAGTCCCATACGCGACCATAGTCGCGCACCTTGGATTTCGTGCCTTTTGCTACAATGATGTCCGGCCCCATCCAGTATTTCGAATTTGAAACCATCACCGGATGCTCTGGGTCTTTGCCCGCAAGCATTTCGATCTCACCCTGAATCTTGCGCCCTATCATGATCCGGCGTTTGGTGCCGTCCCTTTCGATCTGAACCGGTGCACGTTCAGCCCCAATGATCTCGCTGACCAACATAGTGAACAGCCCGGTTGTGCCACCTGCCTGACCGCTGAATATCTGCAACAGTCCATTATAAGCCTTGCCGCTGGCACGTTCATCCACATAAGCCGCGACTTTCCACTGGCCTTCGCCCATGCGTCCGGGGATATCAACCAGCAGACCTACATTCAGACCGGACAAATCTTCGCCTTCGTAATGGCCTTCGTCGATCGCGATACCCATCCACGCGTGGCAATGCCCTTCGGTCGGAGGGTGTGCACCCAGCGAAACCACGCATGGGCAGAATACGTCGCACGAACAATTCAGGATCAGTTCACCCTTAACCGCCCAATCGGTCGGGCTAATCTCACGCCGCTTGGGATTTGGCATCCGGCTGTCAATTCTTTGACTGACCGGCAGCTTGTCTGCATCCGGTTTTCTATTTTTAGCCATCGACTTATCCTCCGTAAACAATGTGATGAGCGAGCAGTGCAAAACCACCCGCAATCAAGACGAATCCCATAGGACGGGTCACGGCGTGCCCGATCTGGGGAAGTTTTTCCAATACCATGAACAGGGTCGCCAGCCCCATCCAGAGCAGGCTCATGACGCCGCCGACAAAGCCCAACGCCATGAAGCCCCAGCAGCAACCGACACAGAACGCACCCAGTCCGACGCCCATGCGTACACCGCCGCCGAATCCGGTTTTCCAGTGGCCCAGAAAATACGTCATCGGTGCATGGCAAACACCGTGGCAGACTTCTTTCACCCGAGAAAACTGAAAGGCACCCACGGCGATCAACAGGCCGGCGGCCAGATATGGCGATTTAGCGATTCCCAACATATCAACCGCGCCGCCAAACAGCAGCGCCAATTGCAGGCCAGTGATCAGCGCAGCGAAGCCCACCCAAACTATGAAGTATCCGGATAGAACGCCCAGCCACCCTGCCCGCGTACCGTTCGCGCTGCGGATCAGATCATCATAACTGCGCAACGTGGGCACCAAAGTCGGCAGCATCATGGCCGCCATCATGATCGCCCACATCCAGAAAAGTGGGCCGAACTCGGCCATGGGCATATACATGTCCATACGCGGATCCATGGCCGCCATCGCCTGACCCATCGGTCCGGGTCGACCGATCCAGTCCACGTCCATATCGCGGCTCATTGAGACCATCATCCACCACGACCAAAGGATCGTGATGTAGAAGCCCAACCAAAGCGCGCTGCGGAAAATTGAGCGACTCACTTGCTCCTCCCGACTCAACTCTCTTGCTTTTCAAATGTCAGACTTTTAAATGTCAGACAAATAAAAATTACGCATCGCCGAAAACAACCATGAAAATCGACCCTCAGAGTACTGCAGATCTATCCGCTCAAATTGCTCAGGCGATCCGCGACGCCATTATCTCGGGTCGGCTGATCGTCGATGAGCGTCTGCCATCAGAATCTGAGTTGGCCGATCAGTTCAAAGTATCACGGCCTACGGTTCGCGAAGCATTGAAACGTCTGGCAGCGCAGTCCCTTATCCGCACGCAACGCGGGGCATCGGGTGGTGCGTTTGTGAACCGGCTGAGTTTTGAGGACGCCTATTCCCAACAAGTCACAACCTCGACACTGCTGCTGTCGATGAACGCAGTCAGTTTCGACACCGCATGCGAAGCGCGTTATGCGCTCGAACGTGCATGCGCTGCTTTGTCGGCACAACGTCGTACCGCGGATCAACTCGCCACCATGCGGGCCGAGATTTTTCGTCAGGCGCAACCAGGTCTCACAGATGAGGCTTTCTGCGCGTCCGACGTCGCCTTTCATCGCGCGCTTGTGGATGGCGCGGGCAACCCCGTTCTGTCCTACCAATTGGCCGGTGCGGTCGAGGCTATGCAACCTCTGATGAACATGATTACGTTCACGGCTCGATCCCGCGAAGAGATCATCGCCCTTCACAGTGACATCACAGACGCACTGGAAGCGCGTGATGCCGGCCCGGTCGATGCGGCATTGATCAAACTTGAGGCCTATACACGGCAACTGGCGCAGGACGTGGCCGAAAGACGACGCAAACCCGCCTGACCACAGGCAAAAAGGAACGAAGGACGGCGAGGTGCCCGAGCAGGCAGCATGACATCCGGCGTTAAGACCGGAACTTCCAACATGAATTGAAGATCAATGACTTACGGGAGGACGTTATGAACCAAAGACCGGACCCAACCTTTTACCCATCAGCCAAACTGGCGATGGAGGGCCCCACTGAGACGCTTGCATTCACCTTGATGCTAAGCCCTGATTTTTCCCAACCAGACGGTTTGGCCGTCGTGAACGTGGATCCGACTTCGGATGATTACGGAAAAATTGTTCATCAGGTGATCATGCCAGAAAAAGGCGATGAGTTTCACCATTTCGGGTGGAACGCTTGTTCCTCTGCGCTGTCACCGCTTAGTGGCCATGCGTTTCTGGAACGCCGCTACCTCATTGTTCCTGGCATACGATCAAGCCGGATCTACATTATCGACGTCAAGAACCCGCTTGAGGCCAAGATACACAAGATCATCGAACCCGAAGAAGTTTTTGCAAAAACTGGATATTCCCGCCCGCACACGATCCATTGCGGACCGGAGGGGATCTACGTGAGCACGCTTGGAGGCGGTGGCGAAGACGGCACGGACGGTCCTCCGGGCATTTTCATCATGGATTGCGAGAGCTTCGAGATCATCGGGCGCTACGAGATCGAGCGAGGTATCCAAGACAAACACTACGATTTCTGGTGGAACCTGCCACGCGACTATATGGTCAGTTCGGAATGGGGACTGCCTCCGCAATTCGAAAACGGCATCGTGGCCGAGGATCTGCTTTCGAACAAATACGGGCACAGCATCCATTTCTGGAACCTACGCAGCCGGACCAATATTCAGACCATCGATCTGGGTGAAAATCACCAGATGGCCCTGGAAATCCGGCCCGCTCACGATCCGGTCAAACAATATGGGTTCTGTGGTGTGGTGGTTGACACGACCAACCTGCAGGGCGCGATCTTTACTTGGTGGCGTAATGATGATGGCACCTTCGAGGCCAAGAAGACCATCACGATCGATCCGCAGCCCGCTGATCCAGATGACTTGCCTGAATTGCTGAAAGGCTTCTCTGCCGTTCCGCCACTGGTCACGGATATCGACCTCAGCTTGGACGATAAATACCTTTATGTGGCCTGTTGGGGCACGGGTGAGATGCATCAATACGATGTCTCTGATCCGATGAACCCGACCCTTGCGGGCAAAGTCGAGATCGGGGGGATCGTCAAGAAAACAAAACATCCCAACGGGCAAGACTTTGGTTACGGGCCGCAGATGGTTGAAATCAGCCGCGACGGAAAGCGGGTATATTGGACCAATTCGCTTTATTCCACTTGGGATGATCAGTTCTATCCCGGTGAACGCGGGGCTGCGATGGTCAAGGCGGATGTTGGCGAGAACGGGGGCCTGACATTGGATCCGAAGTTCTGGGTCGACTTCCCGGACGGATATCGGGCCCACCAAATCCGGCTTGAGGGTGGAGACTGTTCAACCGATAGTTTCTGCTACCCATCGGTCTGAGTTGGAGACTCTGATGACATCAACGGCTGGTCTCTGGCTGGCCGTTGTGCTTAGCGGCGCTTATCATGGCCTGAATCCCGGAATGGGCTGGCCGCTTGCGGTATCTTCGGCGCTGATGGAACAACGGCCATCAGCTTTGTGGCGCGCATTGACCGCCCTGGCTGGTGGTCATTTCGTCGCCATGCTGGGGGTCCTACTGCCATTTGCTATGATGGCAGTTCTGGTTGAATATCAGCGCGAAATTCGTATCGGCGCTGCGCTGATTGTGATCACAATGGGTGTTTACATCGCCATAACACGCCGGCATCCCCGGATGTTGTCGCGCGTACCGCCAAGCAAATTGGCACTTTGGTCGTTCCTCGTTGCGCTGGCACACGGCGCGGCGTTGATGTTGGTTCCGATTTATCTTGGATTGTGTGGATCAGACGAGCTGGAAACGGGCCAGATCGCAGTCTCTCAGATCATGGCGAGCAATGGCCTGCTCGTACTGACGGTCGCTGCACTTCACACAGCCGCCATGATCCTTGGCGGAGGCATTCTGGCCTTCGCCGTCTATCGCTGGCTGGGCCTTCAATTTCTGTCACGCAGCTGGTTCAATCTGGAACTTGTCTGGGCTCTCAGCCTGATCGCGGTCGGAGTTATAGGCTTGTGGTCAGCGATTTAGATGCTTTTCTTTACATAGTGCTGCGCTAGACTCTGCGGGCAGAGCAGAAAGGGAAAAAGACCATGATCACAACCCTTAACGTGATTGCCGCCTTGCTGACCGTCGGCTTTGGTTTGTTCGGATTTCTGGCCCCGGCCTACACAGCCAACGCGCTGGACCTAACGCCCACCAAAAGCACCATGGGATTTAGTGAGATGCGAGCCTCGGTTGGCGGGTTGTTCGTGGTGACAGGTGCCGTGGTTCTCTGGCTCAACACACCGATGGCATATGCCATGCTGGGCGTTGTTTATGCAGGGGCGGCGTTGGGCCGGTTTGTGTCTTTGGCGCTGGATAATCCCCCGTTCGTCAAGGCGCTGACTTTTGGTGGAATCGAGCTTGTTCTGGCCCTTTGGCTTATTCTTGCCAACATGAACAGAGCCGCTTAACTTATTGAATTTGATATAAGTCAGCTTTAGCATTCCGGGTTTGCATCCGACCACGTCCTAACCTATATATGAGGGGTCCTTCGGGACTATGGACATAAACGCGCTCGTAATAAGCGGATCGGACCCGGGGGCGGTACCCGGCGGCTCCACCAACATCCTTCGTTTGAGGATCATGGGGCCGAAATAGGATCGACGAACGTCTAAAGGGGTTAGCTTTGTCTCGGCTGTCTGCCACCGTTACCGGCGAAACTAGTACAATTGCAAACGACAATCGTGCTCCGGTTGCAGTTGCTGCGTAAGCAGTAGCAAGACCGAAACTTAAGCCCTTGCGCCTAGCCGCGTAAGGCGGGGTTCGCAGGTACCTGGCAACAGAAACCTGCATTTTACCGATTATGTCTGCTCCATGCCCATAACTCACCAGGGATTCAGGGTTTATTCATTTCTCTGATCCATCTTCCTGAACAAGCGACAGGAGGGCTGAGATGACGAATTCTGACAGGCTTAGGGCATGGTATTCAGAGGTCTGGGAACAAGGCAATACCGATGCAATCGATCAGTTTTTTGCCCCGGATACGATGGCCGAAGGGTTGATACCCGAAATGCAGGTTGGCGCGGACGACTTTCGCGATCTGGTCATGGCGTTTCGTCATGTTCTGGGCGAGATCACAGTCGAACTGCCGAAGATCATCGAAAATGGTGATTGGGTCTCTGGTATTCTGCATGTCCGCACCTTCCGGGCCGATAACGGTGCCCCGCTTGAAGTTACCGGACAAGTCATGGCGCGCTTCAAAGGGGACAAGATGGTCGAGGCCTATAATCAGTTTGATTTCATTACACTTTTTGAACAACTGGGGCAGTTCCCACAGGATACCCTTCCGGTTTGCATGACCGGGCAAAGGTTGGACTGGGCCTGATAAACTTGACCGCAAGCTTGACCCATCCCGCATTTGCGCGCTAGCAGAGGATCAAGGGGTAAGCTTGCGAACACCCCGTGAGGCGGCAGCCCAAGTTCGCATGTATCCAAAGCAATAAGGAAACATGCAATGGCTGCCCCCAATGCAATTACACCCCGACAACTCTTGCGCCTGATCGGTACGCCTCAGGCTCCTATCCTGTTTGATGTGCGCACAGATGGGGATTTCGACGATGATCCCTCCCTCATACCCGGCGCATTCCGAATGCCATATCAAAATGTTGATTGCATAAGAAATCATACCGGCGATCATTCTTGCGTAGTAATTTGCCAGAAAGGCAAAAAGCTGAGTCAGGGCGTTGTTTCATGGCTGCAGGCTGAAGGGGTGGTGGCAGAATTTCTGAAAGGTGGAATGTTCGCCTGGCGCGCTATGCCGGGCGCAATGGTCGTGCCTGTGCCTGCCCTTCCTGCAGTCGCAAAAGGCAACACGGTCTGGGTGACGCGGCACCGCCCCAAGATTGATCGCATCGCGTGCCCCTGGCTGATCCGCAGGTTTGTCGACAGGCGCGCTCGGTTCCTGTTTGTAGCACCGGATGAAATTCAGGGGGTTGCCGAGCACTTCGGCGCCACACCCTTTGATGTTGAAGGAACTGATTGGAGCCATCGCGGCGACAATTGCACCTTTGACACGATGCTGGATGACTTCAAGCTTCGATCTGAGCCTCTGGACCGCATGGCCACGATCATACGTGCCGCCGATACAAACAGGCACGATCTGGCGCCTGAGGCCGCCGGGTTGCTGGCCCTTTCGGTCGGCTTGTCGCGCCAGTATCGGGATGACCAACAACAATTGCAGGCTGGATTGCACATCTATGATGCACTCTATCGCTGGGCGCGCGATGGCTCTAGCGAGACGCATGACTGGCCCGCGGGTCACGGCAGATGACCCCTTCATATCAAGAGTTGATCAGGGTGTTTGGGCGCATCGGGCTGCTGTCCTTCGGCGGCCCCGCCGCCCAAATTTCACTGATGCATCAGGAGCTGGTCGAAAAGCGCCCCTGGTTGGACGAACAGACCTATCTGCGCGCGCTTTCCTTATGCATGCTGTTGCCAGGTCCCGAGGCCATGCAGCTTGCCACTTATGCAGGTTGGCGGCTGCGCGGCGTGGCCGGAGGGTTAATCGCGGGCTGTTTGTTTGTACTGCCAGGTGCTCTGGTGATCGCGCTGCTGGTATTGCTTTATGCGGCCTATGGTACATTGCCTTTGGTTCAAGCCGGGTTCTTGGGCATCAAGGCCACGGTGATCATCATCGTCCTGCAAGCATTACGGAACCTATCGAGGAAAGCGCTTACAGACGTCGAGCACCGGGTTATCGCGGGCCTAGCCTTTTTGGGGATCTTTGTCTTCAACCTGCCCTTCCCGCTAATCATACTGTGCGCTGCCGTTTGGGGATTCGTGACTTCGAAAGACGACAAGCCCGTTGCCGTTCAAACCAGCCCAACACTTGCCAATCCTGTTCGCACAGCGGTTTTCTGGCTTATTCTTTGGCTGGGGCCGTTGTTTGTTCTGTCTTTGAGCGGTCAGGAACTGCTCAGCGATCTGGGCTGGTTCTTTGCCCGCCTTGCGGTTGTAACTTTTGGCGGTGCCTATGCGGTGCTGGCCTATATGACCCAGACCGTGGTCGAAACCTACCAATGGATCAGCACGGACCAGATGATCGACGCGCTAGGTCTGGCCGAAACCACGCCTGGGCCACTGATTCTGGTGACTCAGTTTGTGGCCATGCTTAGCGGTCAGATTGCCGGAGGCGCCTCGCTGGCGTTTGCGGCGGGCATTGTCGCTTTATGGGCGACGTTTGTACCGTGTTTTCTGTGGATTTTTCTTGCAGCCCCGCATCTGGATAGAATCGCCGAGCGTCCGCGTCTTGGGGCCGCGATGCACGGAATCACAGCTGCGGTCGTCGGAGTGATTCTCAACCTCTCCGTGTGGTTCGGGCTAAACGTCTTGTTCACCTCAATTCCGGGGTGGCATTGGGGACCAGTTTCTCTCCCCCTACCCGACCTTTCGTCGCTTGAATTCAGCGCACTTGTGCTGACCGTTCTGGCTGGCCTGTTGATTTTCCGTATGAAATCCGGTTTAGCAACCACACTTGGTATCATGGTTCTGGCCGGACTAGGCATGCAGATTTTGTAATCAATACAGCCCAGCACAGCCTTTCGTTTCCGTCCGAATGAACTATGCTGGGATTAACCACTTTCGAGGATCAACCATGTCGCAAGACATCGACTACGGGAATCTGATGCACACGGCCATGCGAGGCCTGATCAAGACCGTCCTGACCGACGTGTCCGAAACCGGCCTGCCCGGTTCGCATCATTTCTTTATCACTTTTGATACACGGCATGAGGGCGTTGAGTTGGCCGATTGGCTGCGTGAGCGCTATCCAGGCGAGATGACGATTGTCATGCAGCACTGGTTCGAAAACCTCGAAGTCGGTGACGATGGCTTTTCGATTACGCTGAATTTCGGGGATGCGCCGGAACCCCTTTACATCCCCTATCTGGCGATCAAGACCTTCGTGGATCCTTCGGTTGAGTTTGGCTTGCGCTTTGAAAGCCCAGAAGACGAGGACGAAGAGATCCATGTGACGGAAGAAGCCCCGATTGAGCTTGAGGCCGAAGAGACGGAACCTCAGCATGATGCGGATGTGGTCTCGCTGGACAGCTTCCGGAAATGACCCAGAAAACCCCGCTTGATGCGGGGTTTATTCTTTTTGAAGGAATGTCTCGACCGAGCGCGACTTAACCCCATCGCGAAACCGGGAAAATGACAGGTCGAGCCCGCCATCAGCTAGTGTCCGGTCAAATTGCTGAAGCTCATAGCCACCGTTTTCGGCTATGAACAACGAAAACACCGTCAGAGTATCTCCTTCGATCCGCCCCCAAACAAAGGGTTCCCCTTTCATCGGGTCAAGCGGCACCTCATGGCCAAACACATTTCGCTTCATGGCCGCAGAATAAACATCGGGCCGATCCGAGCTTTGAAAATCAACCGAGTATTTCTCATCCTTGATGCGACCGTCGGCTTTGTAAGTCGTGGTGGTCCAACTCACGTTGAAGCCCCCTTTAATTTCCTGAATCGAAACGCTCATATCCCGAGGGGTCGCCGTACCATCCGCATCAACAACGTCGGCCGAACCGGTATAGTCGCCCACGAACGGCTCGATTCCCGTCGCCTGAGCGTGTTGCACAAATACTGCCAGCCAAAAACTCGCGGCAAACAATAACGCAAGCGTATACAAAGGGCTTTTGAGAAGTGACACGCGCATGGTTGCCTCCGTCAGGGTTATTGTCCCATCTTAACTTTAGCCCGCCGACGTACAATGGCACTGTTTTCGCTAACAGAAATTATTTGTAGCTGTGCCGCGTCTATACCTTTGCGCGGCCCAAGTTTAAGGTGCGCTCAACTGGCCGATTGCGCCACAGCCTTGCTGCGGGTAAACGGCATACGACTGCATACCAGACCGGAGCGACCGATGTCTCAAACCCGCACTGAATCCGACAGCTTTGGCCCGCTTGAGGTGCCTGCCGATAAGTACTGGGGCGCGCAAACGCAGCGTTCGATCATGAACTTCCCCATCGGCTGGGAAAAGCAGCCCGTCGCCATCGTGCGCGCGTTGGGTGTGATCAAAAAGGCCTGTGCAATTGAAAACAAAGCCATCGGCAAGCTGGACGCCAAGATCGCCGACGCGATCATACAAGCGGCAGGTGAAGTGTTCGAAGGCAAGTTTGACGACAACTTTCCTCTGGTCGTATGGCAAACCGGCTCGGGCACGCAATCCAATATGAACTCGAACGAGGTCATTGCGAACCGCGCGATTGAGATTATGGGTGGCGAGATTGGCTCGAAAGATCCCGTTCACCCGAATGATCACTGCAATATGGGTCAATCCTCGAACGATACTTTCCCCACCGCGATGCACATCGCCACAGCGATGAGTGTGCGCGATGTGTTGATGCCCGGGCTTGAGAAGTTCGCCTCGGCGCTGGAAGCCAAGGCAAAAGAGTTTGCCGGTATCATCAAGATCGGCCGCACCCATACGCAGGATGCCACGCCGTTGACGTTGGAACAGGAATTCGGCGGGTATGCGCATCAAATTCGTCAGGGCATTGCGCGTGTAGAAGCTGCAATGCCCGGTATCTATGAACTGGCTCAAGGCGGTACTGCTGTGGGTACCGGTTTGAACACGCATGGCGGCTGGGATGAGGCTGTCGCCAAGAATATGGCCGATATCACCGGCCTGCCCTTTGTGACCGCGCCGAACAAATTCGAAGCTCTGGCCGCACATGATGCCATGGTCTTTTTGTCGGGCGCTTTGGCCACGATTGCCGGTTCCTGCTACAAGATTGCCAACGATATCCGTCTGTTGGGTTCGGGGCCCCGCTCAGGATTGGGTGAGCTTATCCTGCCCGAAAACGAGCCCGGTTCCTCCATCATGCCCGGAAAGGTGAACCCGACACAGGCCGAAGCGCTGACTCAGGTGGCCGCGCATGTGATGGGCAACGACGCAGCAATGAAGTTTGCAGGCTCGCAGGGCCATTTCCAGTTGAACGTCTACAACCCGATGATGTCCTATAACCTGCTGCAGTCGATCCAGCTGCTCGGCGATGCAACCGACAGCTTTACCGAGCGAATGCTGTTGGGCATCAAAGCCAACGAGCCACGCATCGACAAGCTGATGAAGGAATCCCTGATGCTGGTGACTGCTCTGGCACCGACAATCGGGTATGACAACGCCACGACCGTCGCCAAAACAGCGCACAAGAACGGCACAACACTTAAGGAAGAAGCCATTGCGTTGGGCTTTGTGGACGAGGCTACGTTTGATGCGGTTGTACGGCCCGAGCATATGATTGGACCCAAGGACTGATGGGTAAACCGGTTAACCTGAACCGGTTTCGAAAAGAAAAAGCGCGGGCTGAAAAAAAGGCCCGCGCGGATGCAAACGCTGCGAAACACGGACAATCCAAAGCCGACAGGACCGTTGTAAAGCTGCAGCAAGACCGGCAGCGCCGGGACCTTGACGGTCACAAGGTCGACGAATGAGTGGACGTCCTGTCAAACGCTCCCTGACCTTGCAAGGTCATCGAACATCCGTTTCGCTTGAGGATGAGTTCTGGCAAGCCTTCCGTGATATCGCGCGGGAAAAAGATATCCCAATCAATGTCCTGGCGGCAAATATTGATGCAGAGCGCGACCCGGAAACCGGACTGGCTTCGGCCATTCGTGTCTTCATTCTGAAATGGTATCGTCAAACCGATTGAGTACTTGATTTCAAACAATCGCGTCGCTTATCTTCGCGGAGAACAAAAAGGGTACATTCATGAACGATTTGGCAACGGGCCCAGATGGAAAACCTCGGTGTTCGTGGTGCAACGCCGCCCCCGAATTCTTTGACTATCATGATAACGAATGGGGATATCCGGTTTCCGATGACAGACGACTGTTTGAGAAACTGTGCCTCGAGAGCTTTCAGTCAGGCTTGAGTTGGCGCACCATTCTGTCAAAACGCGAGAATTTCAGGGCAGCGTTTAGATACTTTGATTTTAACAAGATAGCAGAATTTTCTGATGCAGATATCAATCGACTTCTGCACGACAAAGGCATCGTGCGACACCGCGGCAAGATTGAAGCCGTGATCAACAACGCCCGCCGCGTGCAGGACCTAATCGCTGACGAGGGATCATTGGCCGCTTATGTCTGGAGGTACGAGCCTTCGGCGCCACCCGCCCCGCAAAGCGCTTCCACATCGAAAGAATCCATCGCGATGTCGAAAGATCTGAAAAAACGTGGTTGGAAATTCGTAGGCCCCACCACGATCTTTGCCTTTATGCAGGCCATGGGGTTGATCAATGATCACGCCAAAGGATGTGTCATGCGCGAAAAAGCGGCGCAATTACGCCGCGATTTCATCAAGCCCGAATAGATTACCCCGCGATCAGATCGAGGCGCGGTAGATATTGTCGATATTACCGCCGAGCGCTGCATTGAATTCTGCGTCAGATTGCTGTTTGGACAGCCCTTCGGTCAGTGCGCGCGAAAACGACGCGATCATCTTGCTGTTTTGGCCAAGCAGGTCGCAGGCCTGCTCGGTCGAGTATCCGCCGGACAGCGCCACAACACGCAGGACGCGCGGGTGATCCGCCACCTCATCATAAAGGTTGGCCTGGCTGGGTATGGTCAGCTTCAGCATCACTTCCTGACCCTCGACCAATTGATCCAGGTTCTTCAGAATTTCTGATTTCAGAATGTCCTCAGCCTCGGCCTTGGTTTCCGAGTGGATGTTTACCTCAGGCTCGACAATTGGGACCATTCCCGCATCAGTGACCACGCGTGCGACCTGGAACTGCTGCGCGACAACGTCGGCAATGCCCTGAGCATTGGCTTCGTGGATAACTGAACGTTCCTTGGTGCCAAAAACACCATCCGCCTTGGCCAACGTCTCAGCCAGCCCCGGAATTGGCTTCATCATCTGAACACCGTTGGCCTGATCCTCAAGCCCTTTGTCGATTTTCAGAAATGGTACGATACCTTTTTCGGACCACAGGTAATCCGCGACCTTCTTGCCGTCGATTTCTTCGCCCAAGGTCCGTTCGAACAGGATCGCACCAATCACTTTATCCTTGGTGAAATCGTCAGCCAGAATGATCCGCGCGCGCATCTTCTGAATCTCGCCGAACATCTCTTCGTCTGATCCGTAGTCCGATGCTTCAACGCCGTACAAAGCCAGCGCTTTCGGGGTTGAACCGCCGCTTTGGTCCAGTGCTGCGATAAATCCTGCGCCTTCGGACATCTGCGCGCGCTGTTCTGCTTTCGACATAACTCAATCCCGTTCAATATGATTCCGCATTTTCAAACCGCATACAGCATGCCGAAGAGCGATGGTAGTTTGTTAGCGCTCAACCAAGCGCAACCAAATTCCGTCCTTCGATCTGACCGTCAAATGCGCGACCGGTACCGGCGTTTCGCCGTGAATTGTTTCGAATCGATAACGGCGCAACAGCATTGACAAGATCAAAGGCCCTTCGACCATCGCAAACCCCGCACCCGTGCAGACACGGGGGCCAGCCGAAAACGGAATATAGGCCTCGCGCTGGCATTTCTTTCCGTTCTCCGTCGTCCATCGTGTGGGATCGAAATCGTCCGGCCTGTCCCAAAGCCGCTCATGTCGATGCAAATGCCAGGGGCTCACAACGATCTGAGAGCCCTGCGGAACATCCCGATCACGGAAGCGTTCTGGGCATGTCGCCTCGCGCACCATCATCGGAACTGGTGGATACAGACGTAGAGCTTCGCGAAATACATCGCGGCTGAGTTTCAATTGGGACATGGTGGAAAAATCAGGCGTGTCCAGGGCCTGCGCTTCTTCAGCCAGTTTATCCTGCCAGTCCGGATACAGTGCCATCAAATAGAGCGTCCAGGCCAGCGCCGATGCGCTGGTTTCATGCCCCGCCAAAAAGAAGATGGCGACCTGATCGACCATTTCCTGCGCATCAAACCGGTCTCCGGTTTCCGGGTCTGTAGTCGTCATGATCTTGGTGGCCAGATCATCGGGGGCCGACCCGTTTTCGATTGCTATAGCGCGTTCATCCGTCAATCGGCTGATCAGATCCCGAATCTCGCCGGCGGTTTGGCGAGTTTTGCGAGAATGAAATCGGGGCATCCAGCTTGGAACCGGCACGAATGCGGCCAGGTTCAGCAAGGGCTGTTCGCGCTGATAGATTCGGAATTTATCGAAGACCTGCGCGGCAACCTCATGTTCGATAGGAACCGAAAACAGGGTACGGAAAATCACATCCGCCGCGACATGGCTTGTGATTTCTTCACATTCCACCCTCTGCCCAACTCTGCCTGAAAGCCGATCCGCACAAGCCTGCGCCGCATTTAACATTGCGGGAAACGTGTCTTTCAAACGTCCGCCTTCAAAGGCGGGATCAATGATCCTGCGCTGCCGTTTCCAGACTTCGCCATTGGTCAGGAACACGGACCGGCCCAATAAGGGGCGTAAGCCTTCGCTGATGCGATTTGATTTTGGAAACGCATCCAGGCGCTCTTTCAGAACTGCGCGGATCAGATCGGGTTGGTTGACCATATACGAGCGAAAGAACGGCGTTCGGAATTCAGCCATCCACGCTCGATATAGACGCTGGGGCTGAGCAGACAGCAAGTCTTGCCGAAACAGACGTAGATACCGCCACAGCGAGACCTTATCTGGTCGTGCTTCGGGCTTTGGGGGCGTCATGCTTCCACCGCGATGTATTTCGAAACAGCCCGCTCAATGCGCGATCGTGATGGGGCGCGCCTTTCAAACCGCTGTTTCAATGTTTCAGGACCTGCGGTGATGCGGAAATAGTCATAAAGTCCAGGTTGATCGAACGCACAAAGATATTGAAAGTGCAGGCGAAAAAAGCGCCAACGCAATTGCTGCCATCGCGCGTGGGACAGTGTTTGGGTGAAGGCCGCAGAAAGAACCAGCGGCCCGCATTTTTTGGGGCCAGCGACGCCGCTGACCGCGACCGGATCGCACAACGCAAACGCGCAGCCATCCCCTGGTGCAGAGACATCGATCCAAGTCATATCCGCGCGTTCGGACAGATATTTAAGATCAGCGCGAAGCGTGTGTGCCTGCGGTAGAAACGAAACCATTGGCACCACCTGCCCCAAGGTCAGAAAGGATAAGACTGGCTTATCCTGTACACCGCCCCGTCGTCGTAAAACATCTGCCAACACTGACACACCAAGATGGGCGCCAGAGCTGTGACCCACGACCAGCACCTCATCGGTGTCTGTGTCCAGCGTCTCGGTGATCAGGTCAGAAAACTCCCGCAGCCTCGATTGCAGATCTTGCGAATACGCGCCGTATAGCTTCGCCGAGTGGGCATAGTCATGCATAAGGTAATAAGCGAACAGTCGATTATCGATCTTTCGGAACCATTGCATCAGAGCATAGATTACCCCGGCAGCAGGTACCAAAGACCACCACCCAACGAGTGGTTTCAATACAGAGACTAAACCCCAAGCAATCAACAACGATGCAAAAAGCTGCAGCAGCAGCATTGCCACCGGGTATAGCGCCGCAATTACGGGCCCCTTGCGCAGCTGCATCAGCCGCCAAAGCGTACCGGTCGAGATATATATCCAGGCGGTTCTCGCCAGTTGCAGATAGGTTGCCGGTATCGATTGAGCCATGCTGTCACGCACGATATCCGACCAGACCAGAACCTGAACATCTGCATCAACAGGACTGCCGTCCTGCTGAGAAGTCACCTGCCAGCCGTAGGGACCTTCGCCCGTCCTAGCGCTAATATCGATCTGGTATCCCGATATCTCAGCCTGGGCGCCCCCCTCTTTGCGGTAGAGCTCTCGATATCGGCGCGGATGAATCGGGTCGTAGCCGGGAATGTAAAACACCCGGCGTTTGCGCACCTGCGGATTGGATTGCTGACTGCTCATTACCCGGCCCTCTGCGCCAAAGATTAGCGCAGCGTTGACGCCAAGGTAAGACCTGGCGTCTATCCATCCGTGTTTAAAGCCAGAGGGTTAACCGAGGTTTGCCAAAGCCGGAAATGTTTCCAGCAGCCACCAGCTGAATTCGGTGAACAAACCGGTGACAAGCATGATGCCGACAAAAAGCAGCAGCCCGCCCATCACCTTCTCGATTGTGCCCATATGCGGTTTGATGCGGTTCATAACCGCCATCGAGCGGTTCAGGAACATCGCAGCCAGCAAGAATGGAATGCCCAGGCCTGCCGCATATACGCCAAGCAATACGGTGCCACGCGTGACTGATGCTTCGGAGGCGGCCAGCGACAAGATTGCACCTAATTGTGGGCCGATACACGGCGTCCAACCGAAGGCGAAGGCCAGTCCCAGAATATATGCCCCGAACACAGATCCGCTGGAGTCACCCGTATCAACGCGTGCCTCACGATCCAACAAAGGAATACGGAACACGTTCAGAAAGTGCAGGCCAAAGACAATGACGACAGCGCCCGAGAGTTTGGCGAAAAGCACCTGATTCTGAAGAACAAACGCCCCAAAGACCGAGGCTGTAAAGCCTAGCAGCAGGAACACGGTCGACAGACCCAGAACAAAAAACAGTGCCGCCAGGGTCGCCTTGCGCCGCGCGCGCGCCTCATCCTGCATCTCGTTGATAGTCACACCGCTCATATACGCGAGGTACGGTGGCACAATCGGCAGCACGCAGGGAGACAGAAAACTTATCAACCCGCCCAGCATGGCGATAAACATGGCAGGCAGAAGGCCCGCGTCTATGATCTCAATTCCGAACATGACTCAGCACATATGGTATCGCGCGGGTTTCGTCACGAGGCCATTCGGTCACATCCTCGTGGTTGCGCGCTGGACAGTATCGCTCGTTAGAAATATCTCAGCCCCATGACCAATGAGATTGAAACACTGGATGCGTTGGGATTGTTGTGCCCCTTGCCTGTTTTGAAGGCTCGGAAGCGCCTGAAATCCTTGCCTGCGGGGGGTATGCTGCGCGTGCTGGCCGATGATCCTGCCGCGATTATCGACGTACCGCATTTCTGTACCGAATCTGGCCATACACTTGTCTCGCAAGATACAGTGGATGGTCATCAGATATATGTGATCCAAAAATCGGCCTGAGGATTCTTTGGAACGCACCCTAATGAAAAAGGCGGGCCAGTTGGCCCGCCTTTTTCTTACTGTCCCAATGACCACCACCCTCGGCGCTTTGGCTTGGCCGGCGCGGGTTCGGGTTCGTCCGCCACTGCCTCCAAGACCGGCTCTGGGGTGGCTGCTTCAATGACTTCGGGTTCTGCTGCCACGGTCGATTCTTCGGCTTCTTCGGCAACCGGTTCAGGCGCTTCAGCAGGTTCCTCTGGCACTTCTTCATCGACTTCAGAAGCCGACGTTGCTTCGGCGATCTCAAGTTCTGATGGTGCATCAGCACTATCGGGCTCAGCGGCTGGTTCGATGCTTTCAGACTCATCGGCTGGCTCTTGCTGTTCAGCCTCGGCGGCCTCAGCATTGACCGGCTCTTTCTGCGGATCGGAGTTCGCATTATCCGCTTCGGTCTGCGTCTCGCTTGCTTCGACTGTGGCCTCAGTATCCTTTTTGCGTCGACGCGGTGCCCGGCGCTTTTTCGGTTTGGCCGCTTTCTCAGCATCTTCCTCAGCAACAGGCTCAGCCTCGGTCTGCTTGGTATCGACGCTCTCAGCTTCGTTGCTCGAGTCGGTTACACTGTCTGCGTCAGACTCGTCTGCATTGCCATCCGGCGCGTCACCATTGCCCGAACTCTTCTTGCGCCGGCGCCGACGCCGTTTACGCTTGGGCTTAGTCTCTTCCTCGGTCTGAACCGCAATTTCTTCTTCGTTTTCGTCCTCATCCGTGGCGTCGACCATATCCATCAGCGACGCATCAACCGATACCACCGGCGCAGTTGCTTCAGGAACAACGCGGCTAGCGGTCTTGAACTTCTCCATCGAGAAGTCGGGGCTGACCAAATGAACGTCCCCTTCGATCCGAACCGACAAACCATACCGCGCTTCGATCTGCGCGATGTGTTCGCGTTTCTGGTTCATCAGGAAGTTGGCGATGCTAACCGGGCAACGCACCAATACCTCACGCGAACGGCGGCGAGTGCCTTCCTCTTCAATCTGGCGAAGGATTGACAGTGCCATATTGTCGTCCGACCGGATCAGGCCGGTGCCATGGCAAGACGGGCATGGCTGGGTCGTCGCCTCAAGCATTCCAGGACGCAGACGCTGACGGCTCATTTCGAGCAGTCCAAAGCCCGAAATCCGGCCCACCTGAATACGGGCACGATCCGTTTTCAGCTTGTCCTTCAGTCGCTTCTCAACGGCCGAGTTGTTTTTGCGCTCGTCCATATCGATGAAATCGATCACGATCAGACCGGCCAGATCGCGCAGACGCAATTGGCGCGCCACTTCTTCGGCGGCCTCCAGATTGGTCTTCAACGCGGTTTCCTCGATCGAACCTTCTTTGGTCGCCCGACCCGAGTTCACATCGATCGCCACCAGCGCTTCGGTCACCCCGATCACGATATAGCCACCGGATTTCAGCTGAACCGTCGGGTTGAACATCCCGGCCAGATAGCTTTCCACCTGATATCGCGCGAATAGCGGCAGCGCGTCTTCGTATCGCTTCACGTTCTTGGCGTGCGACGGCATGATCATCTTCATGAAGTCTTTGGCGATGCGATACCCGCCCTCGCCTTCAACCAGAACCTCATCGATGTCGCGATTATACAAGTCGCGGATCGAGCGTTTGATTAGGTCGCCTTCTTCATAAATTTTCGCAGGCGCAATGGATTGCAACGTCAGCTCGCGGATCTGCTCCCACAGTCGTTGCAGGTATTCATAGTCGCGCTTGATCTCTGATTTTGTCCGCTTGGCACCCGCCGTACGAACGATCAGACCCGCGCCCGTGGGCACGTCGATTTCAGCGGCAATGTCTTTCAGTTTCTTCCGGTCAGCGGCATTGGTGATCTTGCGGCTAATTCCGCCGCCCCTTGCGGTATTGGGCATCAGTACGCAGTACCGACCCGCCAAAGACAGATACGTGGTAAGTGCCGCACCCTTGTTGCCGCGCTCTTCCTTGACCACCTGCACCAGCAGGACCTGACGCACCTTGATAACTTCCTGAATCTTGTAGCGGCGCGGGCGTGGCTTGCGCGGAGGACGGATATCCTCGCTATCGTCTTCGTCCGCCACCGACTCGATGGTATCGTCTTTCGAAGCCGCGTCAGCGCTTTTGCTTTCTGTCTCGCCATCCGCCTCGGGCTCATCACCAGAAGCTTCCGCCTCTTCTTCGTCAGACTTGGCTTCGACCTCATCCGAAGGTTCTTCTTGGTCGGTATCAGTTGCTTCGACAGGCGCGTCTTCCGCTACCTCAGCAGTCTCTTCTGGCGCTTCCGCCTGCTGATCTACATCTTCGGACTTGGCTTCTTCGGTCGGAGCTTCTTCAGCAACAGGCTCGTCGGCATCCTCTGGCTCTTCCACCGGCGTCTCGGCAACGATTTCCATCGGAGACGTCCCTTCGGGCACCTCCGTCTCTTCACCGTCATCCAGATCGATGGTTTCCATTCCGGTCGGCTCTGAGGAAACCTCCAGCGTCTCAACCGGATCGTCCGTCTTGACATCAGCGGCCTTCGAGCGCGAACGCGACCGGCGCTTTTTGGGCTTTGTTTCCTCGGCCTCATCCCGCGCCTTCATCGCCTCGGCATAGGCGCGCTCTTCCTCCATCAGCGCCTCGCGGTCAGCGACGGGGATCTGGTAGTAGTCGGGATGGATTTCGGAAAAGGCCAGAAACCCGTGCCGGTTCCCGCCGTAATCCACAAATGCCGCCTGTAGCGACGGCTCAACCCGTGTTACTTTTGCAAGATAGATGTTGCCAGCAAGCTGGCGTTTGTTTTCGGATTCAAAGTCAAATTCCTCAACCTTGTTTCCGTCGACCACCACAACGCGGGTTTCCTCCGCGTGGGTGGCATCGATAAGCATTTTCTTAGCCATGTGTCCTTGGTGCACCGCGCCAAACGCGTTGTCCTGACCCGTCCAGGCGGACAGGCGCTTTTGGGGAGGTGTCTTGTACGGGCGATATCGGACGGCGCGCGGCAGGGTCTGGCGCTTTGGCCCCCTGCCCGTATACTCAATCGTTGCGCGCGCGTCATCGCGGTTCTTCTCCGACAGGCGCGTCTATATGCGGCCTGCCCAT
Organism: Ruegeria sp. CG1; assembly: GCF_056537265.1. Classification (NCBI taxonomy): domain Bacteria; kingdom Pseudomonadati; phylum Pseudomonadota; class Alphaproteobacteria; order Rhodobacterales; family Roseobacteraceae; genus Ruegeria; species Ruegeria sp. CG1. The sequence continues at coordinate 714,924 of NZ_JBQFRF010000001.1, forward strand.
TTATTCCTTTCACCCGCATAGACGGGTTCAGGCGTTCATCTGCCCCATTGGGGCATAATCGGTCTGCCGCGCCGCGCGGGATCTATCCTCACCATCAGCTCAGCAGCGAAACTCAAAACACGGGGCTTGCAGGCACAAAATACCCGGCCCGTTCGATCACAATAAAAGCAGTCCTGTGGAAAAGACAATGGGCAAACTGCATCGCGACCCAAGAACGCGCCGAAGAGTCCCTTCATCTGTTCAGAAATATCCAGGGGTTGAATTGAACCGCAGGCTCAAGAGGGGGGCCAGCCCCCTCCTCCACCTTCACAGGTAGTCCGAACGCTGCAACCCGTACTTCGCCATCTTTTCGTTCAGTGTCCGGCGTGGCAGGCAGAGTTCTTCCATCACCGAGGCGATCGATCCCTTGTGACGGCGCATCGTATTGTCGATCAGCATCCGCTCGAAGGCTTCAACATATTCCTTCAGCGGCTTGCCTTCAGTTGTCATCACTGGCTGCATCTCTTCGTGATCCGACATCAGCAGCGAAGCAATTGTCCCCGACCCGCGCCGCGACTGCAGCACCGCACGCTCAGCAATGTTGATCAACTGCCTCACATTCCCGGGCCACGGGGCCTGAAGCAGCTGAGCCGCTTCCTGCGCACTGACCTGAGGCGCGTCGCAGCCATATTCCTCTGCGAACTGTTCGCTCAGACGGGTGAACAGCGTCAGGATGTCCTCACCCCGCTGTCGCAGCGGAGGCATGGTGATGCGCAGCGCCGCCAACCGATAGAACAGATCGGGACGCAATACATCTTCTGAGGTTTTGCCCGCTTCCTGCAGGTTCGAAATCGCAACGATCCGCGTTTCTGCAGGGGTGCCCTGCTCATTCATAACGCTCAATAGACGGGCCTGCAGCGTATCACTCAGGGCTTCGACATCCTCAAGAACCAGCGTACCGCCGCGGGCCTCTTCGATGGCGGGCAACTGCGTGTCCTCGGGCAACATCGGGCCAAACAGGCGTTTCGACAGCGCTTCTTCCTCAAGTGCTGCGCAAGAAACCAGGACGAATTTCTTACCCGCCCGGCTACCAACCGCGTGCAATGCATGCGCCACCAAAGTCTTTCCGGTTCCGGTTTCCCCATCGATCAGGACATGACCATCCGCCTGTCCCAGATCCAGAATATCTTCACGCAACCGCTCCATGACGGGGCTGGCACCGATCAGCTTGTTCATGATCTGCGTACCGCCAGACAGCTCACGCCGCAGGGCTCGGTTGTCAAGCGTCAGACGACGCGCATTGCTGGCGCGTTTGGCCAGTTCGGACATGCGATCGGGATTAAACGGCTTTTCAAGGAAATCGAACGCCCCGACACGCATCGCCTCTACGGCCATTGGCACGTCGCCATGTCCCGTGATCATGATCACCGGTAGCGTGCTATCGGCCCCCATCAGCTTTTTCAGCAGTTGAATGCCATCCATTCCCGGCATCTTGATGTCAGAAATCACGATCCCGGGGTATTCTGGCCCCAAGACCTTGAGCGCATCCTCGGCGCTTGAAAAGGTTTCGGTGTCGTACCCCGACAAAGCCAGCCACTGGCTGATCGACTGGCGCATGTCCTGTTCATCATCCACGATGGCGATTTTCATGGCCTGTGCCATAGTCACTTCCTCTATTCCGCGGCCTCAAGGCCGTCGCTTCCCAATATGGGCAATTGCATCTCAAACACCGCGCCACCCTGTTGGCCGTTGCGCGCGGTCAGCCGTCCGCCATGGTCGTTCACGATCCCGGACGAGATGGCAAGCCCCAGACCAACGCCGTCCCCCGGGCGTTTGGTTGTATAAAACGGCTCGAACAGGTTTTCGATATCCTCGATCCCGTGGCCATTGTCCCGCACGGTCAGTACCGCAGTTTCACCTGCAGCGAGAATGATCTCGACATCCGGCTCATCCACAGACTTGGTCGCATCCAGCGCATTGCGCAAGAGATTGACCATAACCTGTTCGATCCGCATCCGATCACCCATCACTATAACAGGTTCTTCGGGCAAAATCTGGGTTATCTTCACATGCCGCTGACGCAGCTGCGGTTCCATCATCGACAGGGACGAGGCCAGCGCTTCGCCAAGATTTACTGGCGAAAACGCATCTGCACCTTTGCGCGCATAGGATTTGAGTTGGCGCGTGATCGCTCCCATCCGCTCGATCAATCCGTCGATCCGCCCAAAGCTGGCTAACGCCTCTTCGGGTCGGTTTCGACGCAAAAGCAGACGCGCGCCGGCCAGATAAGTTTTCATCGCAGCCAGAGGTTGATTTAACTCGTGACTGACTGCCGCAGACATCTCTCCAAGTGCTGCCAGTTTTGAGCTCTGGGCAAGGGTTTGTTCGGCAACTTCCAGCGTCTTTTCAACACGTTCACGCTCAGCGATTTCCCGCTGCAGCCTTACGTTCAATGCGCGAAGCTCCGCCGACTCGCGCTGGAACAAGGTCATGCGCAACGTTGCTCTGCGGCTGAGCGCATAGAAGGTCAGCGCCAGAAGAATCGCAAATGCCATGATCTCAAGCGCCAGAACGCTGTTCACCCGCTCGCGGATCGATGAATAGGTGGTGAACGAAGTCATTTGCCAGCCCCGGAACGGAATGCGGGTCTCCATCCGCATCACAGCCTCGCCCTGAAGATAGGCATCGGGGGGCAAAGCGCTCCAATCGGTTGTGGCCCGGATTGCGCGCTGGATCGCGTTCTGAGGGGGTTGGCGCAACATGGCACCGCTTTCATCCAGACCTCGCCACTGAGGCTCGGTCGAGAGGATGATCGTACCAGTGCTGTCTGTGACCATCACCGCGTCAGAAATACCAGCCCAGGCGCGTTCAAATTTCTGCAAATCAACTTCGACTACGATCACGCCAAGGATCTCTGCATTCGCCTCGATTCGCCGTGAGTACACAAAGCTGTAACCGCCGGACTCACGTGGAATGACCGAGAATATAGTGGCATTCGATCGAATTGCATCGATGAAGTAAGGCGAGTTCCGGTGGCTTTCCTGCAACCGGTTCCGGTCGGTTGCAGCACGTGTCAGGCCATCCCCATCCAGCAAAACCAGTGAGGCCGCCCCGATTTCTTCAACGAAAGAGATCAGGCGCTGGCTCGACAACGTGTAATCGCTGGATTGCAGGGCCGAAATCAGGGTGGGGTCACGGGCAAGCAACTGCGGCACGATGGCGTTGCGTCGCAACTCACTCAGCAGGTTGCCGGAATACAAGGCTAACCGCAGTTCGGCCCGGTTTCTGGTCGATTCGGTGAAGCGACTTGTTAGCAGACTGTTGGTGATCCACACTGTGGCGACGGTAGCAAGCAGCAACAAAAACACGGCAAGACGCAGCCGCCAGCCCATAGGCGCGCCGCGAAACCGGTTCAGAAACCCTTTGCTGTTTGCTTGATCTTCCGCGCTCATGTACTGACGCTACGCGTCCCGACTGATGACCTCAAGTCACGCGGGCGTCAGCACCCCGGCCAATGCGCGGAAGAGCGCCGTCCCGTCAGTGCCTCCGTGGCCTGAATCCGCCGCTCGTTCTGGGTGGGGCATCATGCCTAACACGCGCCGGTTGTGCGATAAAATCCCTGCAATATCGTCACGCGAACCATTGGGATTTTCGGCATATGTGAAGGCAATGCGATCCTGATCCTTCAACTCGGCCAAGGTCTCATCGTCTGCGAAATAATTGCCATCGTGATGCGCAATCGGGATATCGATCACATCCCCGGCATTGTACCATTCAGTAAAGGCGCTATCGCTGGTTTCGACCTTCAGTCCGATCGTTTTGCAGATGTATTTCAGACCGGCGTTGCGCAACAGCGCGCCAGGCAGAATTCCTGTTTCGGTCAGAACCTGAAAACCGTTGCAGATACCGACGGCATAGCCACCACGCTCGGTATGCGCGGCCAGCGCTTTGCAAATGGGCGATTGGGCCGCAATCGCGCCGCAGCGCAGATAGTCACCATAGGAAAACCCACCCGGAACACCGACAATATCTATGCCCTCGGGCAGCGCGGCATCCTTGTGCCAGACCATATCGACGGAAAAACCGGCCTGCTCGAAAGCAACGGCAAGATCACGATCGCAGTTGGAACCGGGGAAAACGATGACGGCTGCGCGCATGGCGGACCCTCCTAGGTCAGAAAAACTTAGAGCAGTTCGATCTCAAAGCGTTCGATGACCGTATTGGCCAACAGCTTTTCGCACATCTTGGTTACGTCCTCTTCGGTCGAGCCGTCGGCCAATTCCAGATCGATCACCTTGCCCTGACGGACACCTTCGACCTGATCAAAGCCCATCGCACCCAATGCGTGACGCACAGCCTCGCCCTGCGGGTCCAGAACCCCGTTCTTGAGCATCACATGCACACGTGCTTTCATTTTCGAGAACTCCACTGATGGACCGCGCATCGATCCGTTTCGTTGGGCGCGGGATACCCCGCTTGGGCTTGTCGGACAACCCTGTCGATATGAGACAGGATCAGTTGATCAGCGTTGGCTTTGTGACATTGCTTTTGGGCAGAACGCCAAGACGGCGGGCGACCTCAGAATATGCATCAGTCAGACTACCCAGATCACGGCGGAACACATCCTTGTCCAGCTTCTGACCGGTTTCGATATCCCATAGACGGCAGCTGTCGGGGCTGATTTCGTCCGCAATGATCAGTCGTTGGAAATCGCCTTCGAACACGCGCCCGATCTCGATTTTGAAATCGACCAGACGAATACCAACCGCCAGCATCACGCCGCTCATGAAATCATTAACGCGCAGTGCAAGGCTCAGGATATCGTCCATATCCTGCTGGCTCGCCCAGCCGAATGCCGCAATGTGCTCTTCGGTCACCAGCGGATCACCCAGCGCATCGTCCTTGTAGCAGTATTCAACAATCGGGCGCGGCAGTTGAGTACCCTCGGCGATACCGAGGCGTTTGGACATCGATCCGGCGGCATAGTTGCGGACGATCACTTCCAGTGGAATAATCTCACAATTCCGCACAAGTTGCTCCCGCATGTTCAGACGGCGAATGAAGTGCGTCGGAACTCCGATCTGGGCCAGACCGGTCATGAAGAATTCGCTCAACCGGTTGTTCAGAACGCCCTTTCCATCGATCACATCTTTCTTCTCGGCGTTGAAAGCTGTGGCGTCATCCTTGAAGTACTGCACGATGGTGCCCGGCTCGGGACCTTCATACAGGATCTTGGCTTTACCTTCGTAAATCTTCTTGCGACGCGCCATGAGCGACCTTTCCAGTCTGGGGAAAGGGAATGAGTCCCTTCACGTTGGCGCCCTCATAGTGCAAGCCCCGCTTTCCCGCAAGTTCGCAACCCCGAGAGGCTTTGACGCAGCGCAAATACCTTGCGCACAGGGCGTCGTATAGTCATATCATCAGAAAAGAACATCTAACCCAAGAGGTCCCCAACCAATGACCACATTCGACGAACGTGAAGCCGCGTTTGAAAACAAATTCGCTCATGACGAAAAGATGCAGTTCATCGCCCGGATGCGCCGCAATCGATTTATGGCTGTATGGGCCTCGGCGCTGAAAGGCGAGACTGTGGAACAGGCGCGTAAATACGGGCAGGAACTTGTCCACACCGACCTGCAAAATGTCAGCGAAGACGATGTTGTCGAGGCGGTCAAAGGGTACCTCGGTGATCTCGCGGATGAGGCTAAAATCCGCGAGAAGATGGTCGAACTTCTGGTCGAAGCCAAAGAGCAGGTGATGGCAGAAGCCGAGTCCTGATGCCTGAGCTGCAAAACTCATGATCTTCATGAGTTTTATGAATTTGATTTGACGCCCCGGTCATGAGACACGGGGCGTCTCATATTTTGACGGGCTGTGGCCCCAATTTTGGAATACTCCAATGACAAACGCGCTCAGCAACCTTCTGGAAACCGTTGACGTCATTCTGGCGGATGGCGCAACCGGGACGAACCTGTTCAACATGGGCCTGCAATCAGGCGATGCGCCGGAATTGTGGAACGTCGATGCGCCTGACAAGATTCGTGCTCTGTATCAGGGCTCGGTCGATGCCGGCAGTGATCTGTTTTTGACAAACACATTTGGTGGAACAGCCGCGCGTTTGAAGTTACACGACGCCCAGAACCGCGTGGCCGAGCTGAACCGTACTGGCGCTGAACTGGGTCGCGAAGTCGCTGACAAGGCAGGTCGCCCGATCATCGTGGCCGGCTCTGTTGGCCCGACCGGCGAGATCATGGAACCTGTCGGCAGCCTTTCGCACGCCGAAGCCGTCGAGATGTTTCATGAACAGGCTGAAGCGCTAAAGGCTGGAGGCGCAGATGTTCTGTGGCTTGAGACCATAAGCGCGCCGGAAGAATTCCGGGCTGCGGCAGAAGCGTTCGCTCTGGCAGATATGCCGTGGTGCGGCACCATGAGTTTTGACACGGCTGGCCGCACAATGATGGGTGTTACATCTTCTGATCTGGCAATGATCGTGGAAACTCTGCCCAATCCTCCGGTTGCGTTCGGGGCGAATTGCGGCACTGGTGCCTCGGATATACTGCGGACGGTGCTTGGGTTCGCTGCCCAAGGAAACGAACGTCCACTGATTTCCAAGGGCAACGCTGGGATCCCGAAATATGTGGACGGTCATATCCATTATGACGGAACGCCCGAACTGATGGGCCAGTACGCCGCCATGGCGCGCGACGCAGGTGCAACGATCATTGGCGGTTGCTGTGGCACTATGCCTGCGCATTTGCGCAAAATGCGCGAGGCGTTAGATAACGGTCCGCGCGGCGAACGCCTGACCCTGGATCAGATCGTATCGGCACTTGGTCCGTTTACCTCAGCCTCAGATGGCACTGGGAACGAGGCCGTTCCCGAACGGCGCACTCGTCGCCGCCGCCGGGCCTGATTGAATGATCAGCGCCCTTCGAATTTCGCAGGGCGCTTTTCCAGAAAGGCTACGACGCCTTCGGCAAAGTCTCGGGTACGTCCGCATTCGCCCTGCAAGTGGGCTTCGGCTGCAAGTTGCTGAGGTAATGTTCTATCGTAAGTTCCCCGGATCGCTTGTTTGATCGCGCGAAACCCGGAGGTTGGACCATTCGCCAAATACGCAGCTCTCTTGCGCCAATGAGCGTCGAACTCATCATCCGCAACCGCTTCCCAGATCAATCCCCATTCATCCGCCTGGCGCGCGCTGATCTTGTCTGCAAACAACGCTGCACCCATCGCTTTGGCAAACCCCATCTGACGCGGCATGAACCAGGTGCCGCCTGCATCAGGCAGCAGACCGATCCGAGCGAAAGCTTGCAGAAAATAGGCACTCTCGGTTGCTATCACCACATCGGCACAAAGCGCCAGGTTGGCCCCCGCCCCCGCTGCAGGCCCGTTAACAGCCGCTATTGTTGGCACGGGGCAATCATAGACAGCCTCAAGCATCGGTTCATATTCGTCGCGAAGCGCGCGTTCGAGGTCGATCTTTCCTGTGCTCGACGCGTCACCCAAATCCTGACCTGAACAAAAGGCAGAACCAGCACCCGTCAGGACAATCGCGCGGGCGTGTTGCGCGGCATCTTTCATTGCGTAGGTGATCTCGGCCCGCATCTGCGTCGTCAACGCATTCATCTTATCCGGCCGGTTCAATGTCAAAACCGCCAAATTATCAGTAATGTCCAGAAGGACCGCTTCGTATTCCATGCAAAACCTCAGCTGCGCAGCGTTCTGCAAAACACTGACGCAAATGCGGAAAAAGGAAAAGAAGAACCGCGCGTCAGTCTTCCAGAATTCGGCGCAGACGCTCTTGTTCTTCCTCACTAAGGCCTTCTGAATGCGCTACTTCCTGATGCTGCGCACGCTTGCGCAAAAAGTTCCAACCCATGCCGGCCGCTATCAGCAGCATGACAGGAGCCGACAGCCATAACAACAGATTGGCGCCGGTCGCGGTAGGTTTCAGCAGCACATATTCGCCATAGCGATCAACGATGAAGTCCACAACCTCTTGATCAGTATCCCCCGCAACCAGACGTTCTCGCACCAAGATACGCAGATCACGCGCAAGTTCAGCATTGCTTTCGTCAATGCTTTCGTTCCTGCACACCAAGCAGCGCAGACCGGTACTAATATCCCGCGCTCGTGTCTCGAGCGCCGGGTCGTCAAGCACTTCATCCGGCTGAATAGCCATGATGGGGGATGCAATCAGCAGCAGGATAACAAGCAGGCGCTTCATTCGGCAGGAACCCCGCTTGCAGGCGTTTTCCGTGCACCGGCTGCAACACGGAAACGGCGATCCGACAGGCTGAGCACACCGCCCAGAGCCATGAGGATACATCCGCCCCAAATCCAGTTGGCCAGAGGTTTGATATAGGTTCGCATCACCCAGCCGCCATCAGCTTGTTGATCCCCGATCACAACATATAGATCGCGCAGAAAGCGGTAGTCGATTGCAGCCTCAGTTGTCGGCATCCGTGCCACAGGGTAGTCGCGCTTTTCCGGGTTAAGAGTCGCGATATAGCGCCCGTCCTTCTCAACAAGCACATCCGCCATGGTTGAGAAATAGTTCGGCCCCTGTACCTGACGCACATCTTGCAACGTCAACGTAAACTGTCCCACTTCAAAAGGCTGACCCGGTTGAGCGACACGAATATCCTCCACTTCCCAAGCGGTTAGGCCTGCGATGGCAAACATGGTGACACCCAAACCACTATGCGCCACCGCCTTACCCCAGTCTGCGCCGGGCAGTCGAAACAGGCGTCCAAAACTGCCTTTGCGGCCAGTGCGGCTCCAAAGATCGACGATGGCGCCGAAGGTGATCCACGCCCCCAGGAACAAGCCCACGGGTCCCAATGCGCTGCGTCCGGTCTGCATCACCCAGACCAGTATCGCGATCGTGACCGCCAGCACAAATGCATAGCGCAAAGACCATGCCGCCCGGCTTAGCTTGCCCCGCTTCCAAGGCAGCATTGCGCCGACGGGAAGAACGATTCCGAGGGCGACCATGAATGGTGTAAATGCAGCATTGAAGAACGGCGCGCCCACCGAGAGTTTTCTATCGAACGCCATCTCGGCCACCATTGGCCACATTGTGCCAAAGAATACGACAAAACAGCTAACTGCCAACAAGATGTTGTTCAGAACCAAAGCACTTTCGCGGCTGACCATTCCGAAGACACCCTTCGCCTCCATCGCCTGCGCGCGTGCAGCAAACAGGGTCAACGCACCGCCGGTAAAGATGATCAGGATGAACAGGATAAATACGCCACGCTCAGGATCATTGGCAAAAGCATGGACCGAAGTCAGCAGCCCCGATCTCACGATAAAGGTCCCGATCAGAGAAAACCCAAACGCGATAATCGCAAGCAAGATCGTCCAGCTTTTCAACGCCTCGCGTTTTTCCACCACGATGGAGGAATGCAATAGAGCGGCCGCCAGTAGCCAAGGCATAAAGCTGGCGTTCTCAACAGGATCCCAGAACCAGAACCCGCCCCAGCCCAATTCGTAGTAGGCCCACCAGGATCCAAGCGCGATACCGATCGTCAGGAAGACCCAAGCCGCCAATGTCCAAGGTCGAACCCAACGCCCCCAAGCCGCGTCCACCCGGCCCTCGATCAATGCAGCAACGGCAAAACTGAACGCCATGCTGAGGCCGACATAGCCCAGATACAGGAATGGTGGATGGAAGGCCAAACCGGGGTCCTGCAGCAGCGGGTTCAGGTCCCGCCCATCGAACGGAGGAACAGGCAGTCGGTCAAACGGGTTCGATGTGAAGAGGATAAAGGCATAGAAAGCCACTCCGATCGCGGCCTGAACGGCCAGCACCCGCGCCTTTAAGGTCGGAGGCAAGCCAGCGCCGAATATGGCGGCCATCGCGCCGAATATCGCTACAATCAGGACCCATAACAGCATCGAACCTTCATGGTTTCCCCAGGTCCCGGTGATCTTGTAGAGCATCGGTTTTGCCGAATGGCTATTCTCGACCACGATCCGCAACGAGAAGTCAGACGTGGTAAACGCCCAGACCAGCGCACCAAAGGAAAAGGCGGCCAAGATGAACTGCGTGATGGCGGCCGGTTCAGCGAAAACCATCCACCCGTTCCAACGGTTGGCAGCCCCGATCAACGGCACCACAGTTTGGACGATGGCAACGAGGAAGGCTAAGATAAGTGCGAAATGGCCGAGTTCTGTAATCATGGCCTGCTTATACTGCGGCACCGGTGCAAGTGCCATTCACATTCGCCTCGGATCACCGCACATAATGTCGCGCCTCAGGTCTTTCGTAGCCGCTTCCAGTCCTCCAATGCAGGGTTCGAATCCGGCTGGTTGACTGCTTCGGCCAACGATGCGTCCGAGCCAGTATCGGCGACACCCGGACTGTCATCGCGCAACCCGCGGATCGTTTCAAGATTGGCGATCACCTCAGGCGTCCTCAGCATTGTCGCGCTGATTTCTCTTTGAAAATCCTGCGCTTTGATCTGATGCCGCGCGCCAAAGTAAAACGACACGATCACCCCTAACAGCCACCACAGTGGCTCTGGCACCAGCGCAATTCCCTGCATACGTGCTGCGAACCACAGCGGATCGATCATGGCGGCCAGAAACAAACCCAATGTTCCCAAAGCCAGCGCCGGTCGCGGAAGGCGATTCAGCCCATCCATGAATCGATCAAACCTGGTTTTGCTTGGAGCTTGGAATTCAGTGCCGAATTGCGCCATGGCCGCACCGCGCAGTTCGACAGAACGCTCGGCACCGCTTTCTACATTTTCGCGAAACACTTCCGCAGTTTCGCGAACCACATTGCGACCTCCGCCAAACAAGAGCGCCAACAAACCCGAGATCAAACCCATCCTGAAACCCTTTTCTGAAACGCGTCCTCGCTCAGATGATACTTGGGCGATAAAAACTCTTCGGCACGCTTGATCCATCCGCCTTTGCCGCCCGCGCGATTTCTGGCATATTTGCGAAGAGCGATCCGCCGGTCTGCTAAACGGAAGTAATAGTTTCGTCTTGCGACCCCATAGGCATCGCGAAACACCAGAGGCTTTGGACTAGCCGCCTCGCGGCTCGCCTGCGCAGTCTGAGGGCCGATGACCCCGTCAACCGTAATGTCATACTCCATCTGCCACAGCAGGTTCTGCAGGATTTTCACCGCTTGAGCTCCTGCATTGACGTACATGTCGAACACGGATGCCTGTACGGCTTCCGGCAGCACCTGAAGGCGTGGTTTCTCAAAATAGTGTTCCAGAAAAATATCGACGGCCTGCGCTTTGCTAAGCATGCGCACGTCTTGTTGCGTCACCGAACCATCTCGGTCCAGATCGAGACCCAATCGGCGCATGGTATGGATCGTCACACCGTATTTCGTGGCACCACCGGGATCATCGGGATCATCCACAAAACCACCTTCCCGCGCCACGATCCCTTTTGCAATCTGCCGCACTGTCCGCATTGCCGCCCCCTCTGCCAAACTTTGGTAAACGGTCGGACAATTTCGTTAACACCACTGCAAAACAAAGGGCGCTGCCTACCTTAGCACGCAACGCCCCGCTTCTTCTGTTTAGAAATTTTAACGCCAATGGCATTCAGCGATGCTGCATTCAGCTATCGCCTGATTCCTGATAAACGCCTTGCTCTTTTAATGCGTCCACAACCTCTTTGGGCATGTAGGTTTCATCGTGTTTCGCAAGGATTTCAGTGGCTTCAAAGACTCCATTCACATAACTTCCGGTGCCCACCATACCCTGATTTTCCGAGAACAGATCAGGCAGAACACCGGTAAAAGCGACCTTTACGCTTTCACCGCCGTCGGTCACGACGAAATGCACAGTCTCACCCTGCCCGCGAATGATCGAACCTTCTTCGACCAATCCACCGATACGGAACACCTCGGTCGGTTTCGGCGGTTCTGCAATCACCTGACTGGGTGAGCGGAAAAAGTTGATGCCATCACGCATCGCATATCCGATCAGACCCGTCGCCAGTATCAGGGCCGCAACAGCCACTAGAATGACTTGTACACGACGACGTTTCTTAAGCGTTTTCATACCGTCCTCACGGGAACAAGGGGGCCATCATCAGACCCAGGGTTTCATCCTCACCTAACATCAGGTTGGCGTTCTGCAAGGCTTGCCCGCTGCTACCTTTTGTCAGGTTATCCAATGCTGCCACCACGATTGCACGGCGTTCGATCCGATCTCCAACGACACCGATATGGCAGAAGTTCGACCCCCGCACATGGTGGGTTGAGGGCGTCTCGCCAAATGGCAGCATCTCAATAAAGGGCTCGGCTTCATAGGCCGATTGAAGTGTCTCATACACGCTCTGCGGGTCACCCTTTACATAGGTTGTGGCCAGAATACCCCGGTTGGCTGGGATCAGGTGCGGTGTGAACTGCACATGCACGGTTCTTCCAGCCAGTTCCGTGAATTCCTGATCAAACTCGCCCAGATGCCGGTGCGTCCCGCCAACGGCATATGCGTTCGCCCCTTCACTGAGTTCTGCGTGCAATAGATTCTCTTTCAGCGCCCGACCTGCGCCCGAGACCGCGCATTTCAGGTCCAGAATAATGTCATCCAGATCAATCACACCCGCCGATATCAGCGGACGCAGCACATACTGACCCGTCGCGGCATTGCATCCGGTCCCGGCAACCAGCCGAGCGCCGCGGATTTCGTCACGGTAGAACTCGGTCAGACCATAAACCGCCTCTTCCTGATGCCCAAGCGCGGCATGTGAATTCCCATACCACTTCTTGTATTCGTCGCCATCGCGAAGTCGAAAATCTGCTGACAGGTCAACAATTTTCAAGGTGTTGGGCAGTTCGCGAATGACTTCCTGACTGGTCTTGTGCGGCAGAGCGCAGAAACACAGGTCGATTTGGCTAAAGTCGATCTCGGAAATCTTGCAAAGCGCCGGCAAATCCATATGGCGCAGATGCGGAAATACCTGCGCCATTGTCTGTCCAGCCTTCCGCTCGGCGGCCAGAGCTTTGATTTCCATACTCGGATGCCCGGCGATCAGCCGCACGAGTTCCGCGCCGGTGTAACCAGAAGCGCCAAGAATTGCGATTTTGTGGGTCATGTCAGACCTCTTTCATTCATGTGTCACATGGGGTGACCGCCGCTGTGACGGTCAACGAATTACGGAATCGGAAAAGCGCCGTCCTTGACCTAGGTCAGGCGGCTTCAAAGGTGATTTGTCGTCGGAGGAACTGAGTCGCGCGATCCGTCACAACGCCCGGCTTACCCGTTGTCAGGAAGCCATCGGTGCCCTCACCCAGCATATTCGGATGCCGTTGCAAGTAGTCTGCAAGGCTTTCCGCAACCAGATCACCCTGGCTATAGACTTTCACATCCGGTCCGAGCGCCTGCTGAAACGTCTCTGCCATCAGCGGGTAATGCGTACAGCCCAGAATGGCTGCTTGCGGTTCCGGCATCTTGCGCTTCAGAGCATCCACATGGCTGCGTACCAAGGCCTCGGCCAAGATCATGTCGCCCTCTTCGATGGCGTCCACCACCCCGCCGCAGGCTTGCGCCTCGACATCAACCCCGATCGCCCGAAACGCCAGCTCCCGCTGAAACGCACGGCTCGACACAGTCGCGGGCGTCGCAAACAGCGCAACATGCTGCACCTGAACCTCACGCGGCGGAGAGTTGTCGCCCCATTGCCGTTCAGTCAGCGCCTCAATCAAAGGCACAAATACGCCCAGTACACGCTTTCCTTCTGGCACGCCCGCTTCTTGCATCCGACGCAGGGCGGCGGCGCTTGCGGTATTGCAGGCCAGAATCACCAGATTGCAGCCGCGATCCCAAAGGTCCTGCACAGCGTTTCGTGTCAGGTTAAAGATATCCTCGGCATCGCGCACACCATAAGGCGCATGCGCGCTGTCCGCGAAATAAAGGAAATCAACGTCGGGCAGACGTTTCTGCGCGGCGTTCAGGACGGTCAAACCACCCAATCCGGAATCAAAGATACCTACTGCCATTTGCCCCTTCAGGCGCGATGCCGTTCCTCGAATTCATAGCCATAGTCATAAGACTTCAATGGCTCTGGAGACAGCTCATACGTGGCTTTGCGCAGGAAATCCATCATCTTGCGCGTATCCTTGCCCAGCGGGTCCAGAATGTCTCGCCCAATGGGGTCTCCTACAACCACGCGGACGGGGGTATCGACACGTTTCTTGAACTCTTTGATCAGCAACCCCATCCGCAGAGTGTTGTGCAGATGGCTGGCAATCTGGAACAAACGCGAGGTGTGACCATCGAAGAAAACCGGCACAACGGTCGCATTGGATTTGGCAACCATCCGCGCTGTGAATCCGCGCCAGCCCGGATCCATCGGATGAGAAAATGGCTTGGCCGCAGTGCTAACTGTGCCACCCGGGAAGATCCCGATTGCACCACCATCGCTTAGGTAGTTCAGAGCGGTTTTGCGGGTCGCAAGATTCAGCTTCATCGCATCTTTTGTGGCATCAAACGAAATTGGCAGCACGATGCTGTTCAGGTCTTCAGCTTTGCGAAAAACATGATTGGCGAGAATGCGAAAGTCTGTCCGAGTCTGAGACAGGATGTGTCCCATCATTAGCCCGTCTAGAATGCCGTAAGGATGGTTCGCAATCAGGATCAATGGCCCATCTTTTGGGATGTTCGACAACGCACCGCCAACCACGTCTAATGTCAGCCCATATCGATCCACCATTACGGACCAAAAATCACGCCCCTGTGCGACCTCCTGCTCATACCCGTCAGCGCGGCGGATAAGACGCAGACGACCGGTCGTGTTTTCCATCAGCTTGATCACTATACGCCCGCTCCGCGTTTCTGCGGAATGGGCGTAAGAGATGTCACGAGCGACGTGATGGCGCGAGGGCATAGGCTACTCCGGTTTGCTGCCGCTTAGATAAGGCCGGGTAGACATTTTGCATAGGTTTGATGACAAGCTTGTAAAGCCTCACTCTGCCGCAGCTTTCATCTGAGGCCCGCCAGCGCGAATAACAGCCAACAATTCCTCGCGCCGTTTCGCAGCCTTAGCCTCATTGGCGACCAAAACCGGACCGAAACCGCGAATGTCCAATGGCAGAGCCGCAAGGGCCGCGATCGCATCACTGGTTTCGGGCGTCAGACTGGGCAAAACCTCTTTCATGTCCTTTTCATACTGGCGGATCAGAGCACGCTCCATTTTGCGCTCTGTCGTGTAGCCAAAGATATCCAGCGGAGTGCCGCGCAAACCTTTCAGCTTGGCTAGAACCTTCAACGGACCAAGAAACCACGCTCCGAACGCTTTCTTGGCCGGGCGTCCATTGTCGCCCTTCGTCCCCAGGGTTGGCGGCGCAAGATGGAAGGTCATCTTAAAGTCACCATCAAACTCGGCCTCCGCCTTCTGGCGACTGTCGAGCAGCAATCGGGCGACTTCATATTCATCCTTATATGACAAAAGCTTATGGTAGCCTTTGGCAATAGCCTCACGAACGTGTTGATCTTCAACGCTGTCGACGAGCTTGCGATAACGTTTCGCCAACCGCTTATTCTGATAGTCGATCAGGTGCGCAGCGCGGAAATCGATCACTTGATCGAGGGTCTTTGGCAACTCTTCCACGTTGGGGCGCAAAATATTAGCCACGTCGTCGGGGTGGGTCACCGCCCAGCGACCAACTTCAAAGGCGCGTTTGTTGCGCTCGACCGCCGCACCATTCAACTCAATAGCACCCATTATCGCTTGGTGACTGATCGGTAGCAGACCACGCTGCCAGGCTGCGCCAAAGACCATCATATTGGAATAGATCGAGTCGCCCATCACGGCTCGCGCCAGATCGGTGGCATCGAAAAGGGACACCCCATCTTTCAACCGCGCCTGCAGCGCAAGCTGCAATTGATCGCTGGGGATTGTGAATTCTGTATCGCGCGTGAAGTCACCGGTGATAATCTCATGACTGTTCACAACGGCGCCGGTCTGGCCGGTTTGCGTGAGGCCAAGCGTCTTGGCCCCGGCCGATACCACCAGATCACCGCCGATCAGAGCATGCGCCTCGCCAGTGGCAACACGGATCGCGCTGATATCTTCGGGCCGGTTGGCCAGACGGCAATGGATATGTACGGCGCCACCCTTCTGTGCGAGGCCGGCCATTTCCATCATACCGGCACCCTTGCCGTCGATTTGTGCGGCTTGCGCCAGAACCGCCCCGATGGTGACAACGCCTGTGCCACCAACGCCGGTGATCACGACATTATGGGTGCCGTTGATCTGTGGCAAAACGGGGTCCGGTAGGTCGGGCAAGTCGAGGTCGGTCGTCGCCTCTTTGCGGATTTTCGCCCCTTCAACGGTTACAAAAGACGGGCAGAACCCATTCAAGCAGGAAAAATCCTTGTTGCAGCTTGACTGATCAATCGCACGCTTGCGGCCAAGTTCGGTCTCTTTCGGTACGATGGAAACGCAGTTCGACTGAACGCCGCAATCTCCGCAACCCTCACAGATATCGGTATTTATGAACACTCGCTTATCGGGGTCGGGGAACGTGCCGCGCTTGCGTCTCCTGCGCTTTTCAGCTGCGCAGGTCTGGACATAAACAATGACCGATACACCCTCGATTTCGCGGAATTTTTCCTGAACCTGCATCAGTTTTGAACGCTCGAACGTATCAACACCCGAAGGCAACGCACCAAAATTCACGTCTTCTTTTTCGTCGTAAACGACAGCGACGTTGCTGACACCCATCGCGCGGACCTCGGCGACGATGCGTTCGGCACTTAGCCCACCTTCGTTCTCCTGACCTCCAGTCATCGCAACGGCGTCGTTATAGAGGATCTTAAAGGTGATATTTGTGCCCGCAGCCAGTGCCGCCCGGATCGCCTGCACGCCGGAATGGTTATAGGTGCCATCGCCGAGGTTTTGGAAAACATGTTGTGTGGTCGAAAACGGAGCCTCGCCAATCCAGTTCGCCCCTTCGCCGCCCATCTGGGTGAAACCGGTGGTTTCGCGATCCATCCACTGCACCATGTAGTGACAGCCAATCCCGGCATAGGCTCGGCTGCCATCAGGCAGCTTGGTTGAACTGTTATGCGGACATCCTGAACAAAAGTATGGTAAACGCGCCGCGATTTCCTGCGCATTGTCAGCCCGGCGCGCTTCGGACAGCGCCTCCAGTCCGGCACGAACGCCATCTGTATCGCGCCCCTCTTCGATTAGGATCTCACCCAGCTTCTCGGCAATCATGATCGGGTCAAGCGCCCCTCGGGTCGGGAACAGTTCTTCGCGGTGCAGCGTCCCCGCGCCGCCTTTGTACCAGCCATAAACACGGCGCCCACGACGGTCGTCAAAGATCGCTTCTTTAACCTGAACTTCGATCAGCTTGCGCTTTTCCTCGACGATCACGATCAGATCCAGCCCCTCAGCCCAATCGTGGAAGCCCTTCATATCCAAAGGGAAAGTCTGACCGATCTTATAGGTGGTAATGCCTAGCCGTTCGGCCTCATCCGCGTTGATGTTCAGCAGCGACATGGCATGAGTCAGATCAAGCCAGTTCTTACCCGCCGCCACAAACCCAATCTTGGAGCCCGGTTTTCCCCAGACCCGCTTGTCCAACTTGTTGGCGTGCGAAAAGACCTCTGCCGCAAAGCGCTTGTGGTCGATTACGCGCGCTTCCTGCAGATGCGGCGTATCACCCAGCCGAATATTCAGCCCACCCTCTGGCATATCGAATTGAGGGGTGACCAGCTGCATTCGGTCAGGGCGGCCATCTACGACGGAAGTCACTTCGATCGTGTCTTTCATCGTTTTCAGCCCGACCCAGACCCCGGCGAACCGGCTGAGCGCGAATCCGTAAATGCCATAGTCCAGAATTTCTTGCACACCTGCCGGGCTGACCACGGGCATATACATGTCCACCAGTGACCATTCCGACTGATGTAAAACGGTGGAGCTTTCACCCGTGTGATCATCGCCCATGGCCATCAATACACCGCCATGTTGCGCCGTGCCCGCCATATTGGCATGGCGCATCACATCACCGGATCGATCTACGCCCGGCCCCTTGCCATACCAGAGCCCAAAAACACCATCGAATTTTCCGTCGCCACGCAGCCCCGCCTGTTGGCTGCCCCATAATGCGGTTGCGGCCAGATCTTCGTTCAATCCGAATTGAAAGGTGACATCCTTTTCGGCAAGTTGCTTTTCTGCACGAGACATCTGAAGGTCTACAGCCCCAAGCGGAGACCCCCGATAGCCTGTGACCAGACCCGCTGTGTTCAATTCCGCCGCAGTGTCTCGTACTTTTTGCATCAGCATCAAACGCACCAGTGCCTGCGTTCCGTTCAAAAGAACCGGGCTTTTGGACAGGTCGAACCGGTCGTTGAGTGAAATTTTCGGCTGACTCATCTGACGTCTCCCCTCGTCGGATTAGTGTGCTTTATTCTCGTGCATATTAGGTCATAAATACTGACCTGTATAGTGATTTTACTCTATTCCGTAACGATTTCCGGGTTTCATTGTGGAATTTGTTACCTGTTTCATATAGGGCTGCGCGAGGATAACGAAAGTTGCGGCGATGGATTGGGATAAGCTCAGAATATTTCACGCGGTTGCAGACGCTGGCAGCCTCACACACGCGGGAGACAAGCTCAATTTATCTCAATCCGCAGTGAGCCGTCAGATCCGCGCGCTTGAAGAATCACTCGATGCAACCTTGTTCCACCGCCATGCACGCGGTCTGATTCTGACAGAACAAGGCGAATTGCTGTTCGATGCCACGACGGCCATGCTGAAACGTCTGGATGCCGCTGCAGCGCGTATCCGGGATAGTGAAGATGAGGTCTTTGGCGTACTGAGGGTGACCACCACCTTCGGGTTCGGCACGCTGTGGCTCGCACCGCGCCTACCGAAGCTCTATGAACAGTATCCTGACCTCAATATCGACCTCATGCTTGAAGAGCGGGTATTGGATCTGCCAATGCGTGAAGCCGATGTGGCCATCCGCATGAAAGAGCCCAGCCAGGCCGATCTCGTGCGCAAACGTCTGATGACAGTGCAGATGCTGCTCTATGCAACGCGCAGCTATTTGGATGCTCATGGTGGGGCGCCTGAAACGCTGGAAGACATTTCCAAGCACCGATTGATCTGCCAAACGCCCGCAGCCCCTCAGGTTGGGGCAAGCGCGTCGATGGTTCGTCACCTTATGACATACAATCCCGGCTCGTTGCTGACCGTGAACAACTATTTCGGCGTTCTTCAGGGCGTGCTGCATGATCTGGGTATCGGAGTACTTCCTGATTATGTGACTGAGGACTTCCCGGATCTGGTCCCCGTCATGTCAGACATCGAAAGTGCTGATGTACCGGTTTACCTCGCCTACCCCGAAGAATTGCGTCATTCCAAACGGATAGCGGCATTTCGGGACTTTGTGCAGGATGAGATAATCGCCCATCGCAAACAGCTAAGGCAATTGGGCAAGCTATAGCCATGCACTCAGAGCATAGCGGGCATGACGCCGGGGTCTGCTAATAGACCTTGATCGTTAATAAACTGATCCCTAAATGAGCACATGAAGGCGGTGATGCTGAAACGCTCATCATCTTCATACCTCCCTGTTGGACTACGGCCGAGCTTAGTGCTCGGCCTTTTTTTTGCGCGAGGCTGATGCAATTCAGTGGAAAGCACTGGGAAAATCCAACGCGTAGGCCTATGATCCCGAAAAAACACCTAAATTTCGTGTTCGAGGGCTAATTCATGTTCCACTCATTCCGCCTATTGTTGGCGATGATTTCAGTCTTGTTCCTGGCCGTGCCACTTCATGCACAAGACACAAGCACAACCGCTACAGTTGAAATTCCCGAAGATCTGACGCCAGAACAGGTTGATGATCTGGTTGCGCGCATGTCTGACGACCAGGTACGGGCAATCCTTCTGGAACGCCTTGACGCTGTTGCCGAAAAGCAAGCGGCGGAAAAGGAAGGTCAGGAAGACCCGCTGACCGAGCTCAATGAGATCTGGGCAGAAATGGTCGCATCCTGGACACATGTTCTGACCACAGTTCCCAATATCATCAGTGCGCAAATCACTGCATTTAGCAATTTCTCTGACAAATTGGGGGGCGCTGGTGTTCTGACCCTAATGGGGCTGGTGCTCTCGGTCCTGATAGTCGGCTTCATTGCTGAGAAGCTATTCATTTTCCTGACCCGCCGCTGGCATGAGGCAACCGAGCCCTCGGGTGACGCTGATCTCAGAGGCGCTGTGAACTACCTGTTCCGCCGATTTTGCCGCGAAATTGCAGGGCTTATCGTATTCTACGTCGTCATTCGGGCGATTGGCCGAGGATTGCTGAGCCCCGAGCAGATCATCTATGCAGCCCCATTTGTATTCTACCTAATCTGGGTGCCGCGTCTGGGGGCAGCAGTCTCGCGCTTTGTTCTTGCGCCGCAAAAGCCACAATTCCGATTGGTAAACATTGACGACCACTGGGCAAAATACCTGCATCGCAACCTGATCGGTCTGCTGATCCTGATCGGCTTTACCTTGTTCGTACTAAGGTTCAATGCGCTGAACGGGGTTACCGGCGATCAGACGCGCATCGGTTTCTGGCTGAACGCAGCAATCCACGTCTATATTGGCATAATCGCCTGGACAGCGCGCGAAGGTTTGTCACAGATGATGCTGGGTACCGACCCGGACCACACCAAGTTCGACGAAGAAGTCGCGCGGTATTACCCGTATTTTGCAATCGGCGTTTCTGTCGTGATTTGGCTGCTGGTCGAATTCCTGGTGGCACAACGCAACCCGGCGCTGATCCGCGTGTTGTCCGGTGGAGCGCATTTCACAACCATGTTCTGGCTGTTGATTGCACCTGCACTTGATACATTGATACGTGGTTTGGTGCGTCACCTGCAGCCGCCAATGTCGGGCGAAGGGCCATTAGCAGAACGCGCCTATCGATCGGCCAAGCGCAGCTATATTCGCATCGGTCGGGTGATTGCTGGCCTCTTCGTCGTCTTCATGATTTCCCGTGTTTGGCAGCTTGATCTGCGCCATGTTGCGTCCGCAGGTATCGGTGCCGAAGTTGGCGGCGCAATCATCGAGTTCCTGCTGATCATCGCTGTCGGCTACATCCTGAACGAGATCGTCTCGCTATGGATTAACCGTCGTCTGGCCAAGGAACAGACAGCGGCCGAGGAGCTGGATGAAGAAGCCGGCGGAGAAGGTGGCGGCGCAGGTGGTTCGCGTCTGGCGACCGTCCTGCCCTTGTTGCGGATTACCGCACAAGTCACCATCTCGGTGATCTTCGGCCTGCTAGCCCTGAGCGCCTTGGGCATCAACATCACGCCGCTGCTGGCTGGTGCTGGTGTTTTGGGTCTGGCCATCGGCTTTGGTGCGCAGAAACTGGTGGCCGATATCGTAGGCGGCATCTTCTTCCTGATCGATGACGCATTCCGCGTCGGCGAATATGTCGATGTCGGCGGGACCATGGGAACGGTCGAGAAAATTTCGATCCGCTCAATGCAGCTTCGCCACCATCGTGGTCCAGTCCACACTATACCTTATGGCGAGATTCAAAAGCTCACCAACTTCAGCCGTGACTGGGTGATCATGAAGTTGAAATTTACTGTGCCGTTCGACACCGACCCCAACAAGGTCAAGAAGATCTTCAAGAAGATCGGTGCCGAGATGATGCAGGACGAGGTTCACAAAGATGGCTTCCTGCAGCCCTTCAAATCTCAGGGTGTGTTCGACTTCGACGATGTCGGTATGATCATCCGAGGCAAGTTCATGGCCAAGCCCGGCAAGCAATTCACACTGCGTAAGGAAATCTTTAACCGTGTGAAGGCCGAATTCAACGCAAATGGTATCGATTTCGCCCGCCGCGAGGTGCGTGTCGCCATCCCGGGGTTGGATGAGGCTGAGAACATAACTGAAGAACAAAAAGCTGCCGCCGGTGCAGCCGCCGCAGATGCGGTCAACAAAGGGCAAAACCCCGCCTGACACTTAGGCTTCGACACGTTTCAGCCGCTGGCTGAACCAAATCAGCACGCCTCTGAAATCGGAACCGGCCTTATGGCCGGTTCCGTTTTTTATTGCCCGATGACCCCTGTGCGGGTTTGGCTCTTTCCTCAAGCGGCCCATTGCCCTAAAAGGCCCGCAATCTCGGCCCACTTGGACACAGGACAGAAGATGCAAGAGCCCGCCATCACACCCGATCTGATTGCCGCACATGGGCTCAAGCCCGAGGAATACGACATGATCCTTGAGATCATCGGGCGTGAGCCGACCTTTACCGAGCTTGGCATCTTTTCAGCGATGTGGAACGAGCATTGTTCTTATAAGTCGTCCAAGAAATGGTTGCGCACCCTTCCGACCTCTGGCCCTCAGGTTATCTGCGGCCCAGGCGAGAATGCGGGTGTCGTCGATATCGGCGACGGTCAGGCCGTGGTGTTCAAGATGGAAAGCCACAACCACCCTTCGTATATCGAACCTTATCAGGGCGCGGCGACCGGCGTGGGCGGCATCCTGCGGGATGTTTTCACCATGGGCGCACGGCCCATCGCCTCGATGAACGCACTGTCCTTTGGCGAGCCGGGCCACCATAAGACGCGCCAATTGGTGAACGGAGTGGTCGAGGGGATTGGCGGCTACGGCAACTGCTTCGGTGTGCCTTGCGTGGGTGGCGAAGTTCGGTTCCACCCGGCCTATAACGGCAACTGCCTTGTGAACGCGTTTGCCGCTGGTCTGGCTGACAGTGACAAGATTTTCTACTCGGCCGCTTCGGGCGTTGGGATGCCCGTCGTCTATCTGGGCGCAAAAACCGGACGTGACGGTGTGGGCGGAGCAACCATGGCATCGGCCGAATTCGATGACACCATCGAAGAAAAACGCCCCACCGTTCAGGTCGGCGACCCCTTCACCGAAAAGCGCCTGATGGAAGCAACGCTGGAACTGATGCAGACCGGTGCCGTGATCTCGATCCAGGACATGGGCGCAGCGGGCTTGACCTGCTCGGCTGTAGAGATGGGCGACAAAGGTGGTCTGGGCGTACGTTTGGACCTCGAGAATGTCCCGCAGCGCGAAGAGAACATGACAGCCTATGAAATGATGCTGTCGGAATCTCAGGAACGGATGCTGATGGTCCTCAAACCTGAGCTTGAGGCTGAGGCCCGCGCCGTGTTCGAAAAATGGGACCTCGATTTTGCCATCGTAGGCGAAACCATTGCCGAAGACCGTTTCCTGATCATGCACAATGGTGAGATCAAAGCCGATCTGGTCCTGTCTAAACTGTCCTCGACCGCGCCTGAATACGACCGCCCGTGGGAACCGACCCCTGAGTCCGCGCCACTGGAAGACGTACCACAGATCGATCCGATCGACGGTCTGCGCGCCCTGCTCTCTTCACCCAATTACGCAGGCAAACAATGGGTCTATGAGCAATACGACACCATGGTCATGGCGGATTCAACTCGCACGGCGGGTCTGGGCGCTGGCATGGTCCGCGTACATGGCACCGACAAGGTGCTAGCCTTTACCAGCGACGTAACCCCACGCTATGTCCGTGCAAACCCGGTGGAAGGCGGCAAACAAGCGGTGGCCGAGGCCTATCGCAACCTGACCGCCGTGGGGGCCAAACCACTTGCCACCACAGACAACCTGAACTTTGGGAACCCCGAAAAGCCCGAGATCATGGGTCAGTTCGTCGGCGCGATCCAAGGTATCGGTGCCGCCGTTGGTGCGCTGGATATGCCCATCGTGTCGGGCAACGTCTCGCTTTATAACGAGACTGACGGCCAGGCGATCCTGCCAACCCCCACCATCGGCGCGGTTGGTCTTCTTGCTCATAGCGACGAGATAATCGGAAACGAAGTTCGGGATGGCCATGTTGCGCTGGTCATCGGCGAAACCAACGGCCATATGGGTCAGTCCGCCCTGCTGGCCGAGGTATTCAACCGCGAGGACGGAGACGCGCCGCATGTTGATCTGGCTGCAGAGGCGCGCAACGGCGAATTCATCCGTGCCAATCGCGAGATGATCAAAGCATGTACTGATCTTAGCGATGGCGGCCTTGCACTGGCTGCGTTTGAACTTGCTGAAGCTGCAGGCGTCGGCGTTTGCCTGGATGATGCATCATCCGAGTTCCTATTCGGCGAAGACCAGGCCCGTTATCTTGTGGCGTGCAACTTCGATCAAGCCGAGGCGCTGATGATCGCTGCCGGTCAGGCCGGTGTCCCGCTGGTCTCGGTTGGTCGATTTACCGGTGACAGCGTGAAGATCGGCAATTCCGAAGCTCCTTTGGCAGAACTGACCGAGACCTTCCGTCAGAGCTTTGCCGCCGCGGTCGCCTGATAAATCGTCTCTTCCGAATTCCAGAATTCCCGCGTCTTCCATAGGCGCGGGATTCGCGTATCTGAAAGATGCTCGACATCTTGCACGCCCGCTCCCATCACTCTACATCTTGGGAAAGACCTACAGGAGTGAACCTACATGCCGATGAGCGCCCACGAGATTGAAACCCTGCTGCGCGAAAGCTTTCCCAATGCGGAAATTCAGGTTGGTGGCAGCGATGGCGTGCACATGTCCGCCATGGTCGTGGACGAAAGCTTTCGCGGCAAAAACCGCGTTCAGCAACAGCGTGCGGTTTACGCTGCGCTGAAAGGCAAGATGGATGGATCTGATGGGGAATTGCACGCGCTGGCGTTGACGACGAAGGTACCTGAATGACACAGAACTACTTTCAAAAAAGCGCCTAAGTGGCTTTGAAAAGATGAGTGGCTGGCCCTTCTGGATATCTCTTCTTGGTGCATTGATAGTTGTCGCCGCCCTCATCGAAGCCTATGTCAAACGCAACAGAAAACGAAAACTGTCGGATATCCGCCCTGACCCCGATACGCTTAGCAAGGTTGGGGGAATTGAACGATACGGGCTTGATCCGGTGACGCTTGCACAAGCAGAACACCGGCGGCTTGAAGAAGAAGGATGGGCACCTGAACTGCCCGATAACCGAACGACCGCCGCGCAAGCGGATGAAAAGGAAAAGCAAGATGAGCGACGTTAAGACCCAGATCGACGAAACCGTCAAAGCCAACGATGTGGTGCTTTACATGAAAGGCACCAAAGAGATGCCGCAGTGCGGGTTCTCATCCCGGGTGGCCGGTGTTCTGAATTACATGGGTGTCGAATACACCGATGTGAACGTTCTGGCTGACGAAGCTGTGCGCCAGGGCATCAAGGACTACTCCGACTGGCCAACCGTGCCTCAGCTTTATGTCAAAGGCGAGTTTGTCGGCGGTTGCGACATTATCACTGAAATGACGCTGTCGGGTGAGCTAGACACACTGTTCGATGAAAACAGTGTGGGCTATAACAAAGACGCTGCGGACAAAATCCGCGAAGCAAACGCGTAAGCTATCGGCTGCTACAGTCCTTGAACAATACGAGTTCCGGGGCTGTGTCGCCTTCGGCCTGATGGCTGATCGTGGCATCCCACCCCTTGGAGCGCAGGGTGTATGTCCCTGCCCCTCCGACGGATTCATACCGGATGCCCGAGCCGCTTGGAACCTGTTTCATGGGGATCAACTGATCATCGATCATCATCGCAGCCGCCCCATCGCCATTTGAGGCGTT
Source organism: Ruegeria sp. CG1 (assembly GCF_056537265.1). Lineage (NCBI taxonomy): Bacteria > Pseudomonadati > Pseudomonadota > Alphaproteobacteria > Rhodobacterales > Roseobacteraceae > Ruegeria > Ruegeria sp. CG1. The sequence goes on from NZ_JBQFRF010000001.1 coordinate 740,487, forward strand.
AAAGTAGGACACCGGCACTTGCGTGTTGTTTTCACAGGTAAACGTCACGGACAGAATGTCGATATCGGCCTTTGCCATCGTGCCAGTCAGCGAGACGACGGCCGCGCAAAAGGCCATTCGGGCGATCGGCATTAGGCCGTCCTTTCTTCAATGACTGCCGCCAGGGCTTCGGCGCGCGCCGCCATTTCAGCCAGCGTATCCGTGACAGATGGCGGCACTACCGCGACCTCGATCCGTTCAGGTTCCGGCTGCGGTTGGCTGCGGAGCCGCTTCAATTCGGTCTCCAATTCAACCAGCTTGGCCTCGGCCAGTTTCATGCGATCTTCATGCGCGGCTGCCTTGTCTGCCAACATGAGTCCCGCCATCAGCAGCATCCGCGATTCCGGCATACGTCCGATCTGGTCCGACAAAACCTGAGCCTCATCATCCAGCAGTCTGGCTGCCGCTTGCAGAAACGGTTCTTCACCGTCCTGGCACGAGACATCAAAGCCGCGGCCACCGATATGAATGGTTACTTCGGGCATTATTCCACCTCTCCCTCGGCCAGATTGGCATGACTTAGCAATGGCTCAAGCCGAGCCAGGACCGCATGCGCTTCGGCTGCGTCCGACGCGCGCGCGGCACGTATGGCTTCTAATTCGGCTGTCGTGGCCCGGTTCAGCATGTCAGCATCCGTGACACCGTCCTCTGCGGCGGCGCGTAATTCATCGACAGCGATTCGGAGCTGATCGTTTGCATTGCGAAGCCGTTGCAAATCATCATCCAACCGGGACATCGCGGCCCCATGGCTAGCCCGTTCCGCGCGCAGCATCTCAAGCTCAGCATTGAGTTCGGTTAACCGCTCGCTATCGACCAGTTCAGCCCGCAGACGCGCCAATTCGGCCTCCATCTCTTCCGCGCGATCCGCGATTGGGGTCAGTTTCTCGACCTGCGCGCGCAACGTATTGGCCTCTTCTGCGGCGCCCTGATGTGAGCGCAGAGTCTCAATCTCTGCCTTCAAGCCCTCGACTTCGTCCGTGTTTTCAAGCGCAGCCTTGGCATCCGCCAACTCGGCCCGCGCAGCCTCAACCGTGGCTAGCTGAGAAGTCGCCTCGGCCAATTGCGCACGCAGCGCATCCACTTCCGAACTCGGTGCCGGTTGCGCACGCAGCGCGTCAATCTCTTGCGCGTGCCTCTCTTTGATCGTTTTCAGCCGTTCCTCAAGCTGGGCATTGGCCACCCGCTCTTCTTCAAGCGCCGTTCGCAGCGACGTATCATCACCGGCTGCGGATCCAGCATCGTGCAAGGCCTCGACACCATTACCGATCCGCTCCATCGCGGTGATAATACGGCGTTGTAGTTCTTCGATCTGACTCATGCCTGTGTCACCTCTTTATCAAGGTTCGTTCTGATATTCGCCTACCCGAATCAAAAGCGGCGGCGCTCAGCCCTAGTCTAACGGAATGCGACAGAAAATACCCACTGTTTGGTTTCAACCACTTGCACACCGCTCTTGAAGCGCCAATTCGGCGTGCCACGCGGTTCTGCTTGCACTTTGACAATCGGATGGTATTCAGCGCCCATCTGCCCGTAAACCAAAGGAACTACGCCCGTGGACCTGACTGCGCTGCGCAATGCCAACCCCGAACACTGGGACAAGGCTGCGGCCATCCGCACCCTGACCCTCGACGCTGTCGCCGCCGCCAATTCCGGCCATTCCGGTATGCCGATGGGCATGGCCGATGTTGCGACCGTATTGTTCGAAAAGCACCTCAAATTCGACGCCACTGCCCCGAACTGGCCGGACCGCGATCGGTTCATCCTATCGGCGGGTCACGGTTCGATGCTGGTCTATTCGCTGCTGTATCTCACCGGTCATGGCGATGTTACGCTGGAAGAGATCAAGAACTTCCGTCAATTGGGCGCCAAAACTGCCGGGCACCCCGAGAACTTCCTGATCGATGGTGTCGAAACCACTACCGGACCTTTGGGTCAGGGCATTTCGAATGCCGTTGGCTTTGCGATGGCCGAGGAAATTCAGCGTGCGCATTATGGCAAGAAGATCGTTGATCACTATACCTACGTGATTGCGGGCGACGGCTGCCTGATGGAAGGCGTCAGCCAAGAGGCGATCACTTTGGCCGGTCGCCACGAGCTAAGCAAACTGATCGTCTTCTGGGATAACAACAACATCACCATCGACGGCACAGTCGACATCGCCGACCGCACCGATCAGGTGCGCCGTTTTGCGGCCTCGGGCTGGCATGTGCTTGAGATTGACGGCCACGACCCCAAGGCCATCGATGCGGCCATCGTGCAGGCGAAGAAGTCGAACAAACCGACGATGATTGCTTGTGAAAGCCACATAGCACTGGGGCACGCGGCGCAGGACACTTCAAAAGGCCATGGCGCTCTGACCGATCAGGATCAGTTGAACGCCGCCAAAGAAGCATATGACTGGCCGCATGATGCGTTCGTCATCCCTGCTGAGGTCAAAGCCGCTTGGGAGGCCATTGGTGCACGTGGCAAAGCCGAGCGCGCAGCGTGGGAGGAGCGTTTTGCGCAAGTCTCCGAACGTAAACAAGCCGAATTCAACCGCGCCTATGCGTTTGAGGCACCAAAGAAGCTGGCCGGCGCCATCCGGTCGTTCAAGAAACTGATGTCGGAAGACCAGCCAAAGCTGGCCACACGCGCCTCTTCAGAGAAGGTGTTGAATGTCGTTAACCCGATCATGCCCGAAACCATTGGCGGCTCGGCTGACCTGACTGGATCGAACAACACCAAATCGGCTGATATGGGCGTGTTCCTTCCGGAAAACCGCAAGGGTCGGTATATCCATTACGGCATTCGTGAACACGGTATGGCCGCTGCTATGAACGGTATGGCGCTGCATGGTGGCATTCGCCCGTATGGCGGTACGTTCATGGCCTTCACCGACTATGCGCGGCCCTCGATGCGTTTGGCTGCACTTATGAAGATCCCGACGGTGTTCGTGATGACCCACGACTCGATTGGTCTGGGCGAAGACGGTCCGACGCACCAACCGGTGGAACATCTGGCGATCTCGCGCGCGACGCCGAACACTTATGTGTTCCGCCCCGCGGATACGATTGAGACCGCCGAAGCCTGGGAATTGGCGCTGACCTTCAAGGACAGCCCCTCGGTTTTGTCGCTGACCCGTCAAGGCGTGCCAACTGTTCGGACCCAGCACAAAGCCAAAAACCTGACCGCGCAAGGCGCTTATGTATTGGCTGACGCAGAAAACAAGCGTCAGGCGATTCTGATTGCCACAGGTTCCGAGGTTTCGCTGGCGATGGAAGCTAAAGCAATACTTGAGGCCGAAGGCATCGGCACTCGGGTCGTTTCCATGCCCTGTATGGAGCTGTTTGCCGAACAAGACGAAGCCTACCGCAAGCGCGTATTGCCTGCGGGAGCCGTCCGCGTCGGTATCGAGGCTGCGGTTCGCGCCGGAGGCTGGGACCGTTGGCTTCTGGGCGAGCGTGGTCGCGAGGCCAAAGCCGGGTTCATCGGCATGTCCAGCTTTGGTGCGTCGGCACCCGCCGGAGAGCTCTACAAGCATTTTGGCATCACGACCGAGGCAACAGTCGCCAAGGTCAAAGAACTGCTGGGTTGAACCTACCCAAATTAGTCAGAAGGCCTCGGTTAAAACCGGGGCCTTTTTTGTTAGACGAAAATTATTACTGACTGCATACCATCGACAATTAGATCACCATCGGTGTTCCACATCCGCATGACCTGAGAGCTGTAGCCGTCATGTCCAGCTGTCAATTGATGTTCCATCAACCACCATCCATCGCGAGTATGAATATCTTCGGATAGCACGTTGAAAATCCAGTTCATTGATGAGTTGTTTCCCGGCTTCTTCAATGTCGGGAATATGGCCGGTGGCAACAGGTCCGCAATTGCGATCAACCCTTCGATCCTATCGCGCATATCGGCATCATTATGGCGCGCCCAAACCTTCACATAGCCACGCTCTGCACCAGCAAATGGCCGCGCCCCGTCGATCAACCGAACGTCGAAGTTCTCAAGAAATGCGATGGGAAGTTTTGGCAAATCTGGCGGGAAATAGTGTTCTGTGATCTCTGGCTGTATCTCTGCCTTAGCCGGATGTTCGAACGCCACATGGCTGTCCTGTGCCTTGCCAAACGTAAATGTCCCAAGCGCGGCTGTATTCCCCTCAATCCTTGCTCGTGTATTGATCGTTGTGACATTCCGCCCATTGCGAAGCACCTCGGTTTCGATCAGCGGAGGTGAACCGATGGGCGCGGTAAAATTGATCAGGGCCGAGCGTAATGGCGGCAGAACATCGACCGCATTTCTCGCCGCAGCCAGCAGCAAGGCAGACGAGAAGCCGCCATATGTTGTGCGGCCTTGCATCCAGTTTGGCGGCACCGGGAACTGCAGCATCCCGTTCAACCGATCTGAACTGGCAAGGACTTGGGAAAGGCTGAGTTTAGTCATCGATCTCACACCGGGTATGCTTCGAATGGAACTTACCCCGCTCTTACCGTTGTGCCAGATGAAACCTCACGTCACATGATCCTGATTTCAGTGTTTATTCGCAGATCCCGAAATCGCGCTGATCGCGGGGGACAGCAGCTTGGTTGCCACCGGTATCAGCGCCAGCCCATAGGCCAGACCGAATACACCATCCATCGTCGCCTTCGCGATCCACTTTACCGCGCCTGCCCATTGTTCAGACACAGCATGACTCGCAGCATTTGCCCAGTCGTAAATGTGATGGCCCAGCCAGCCAAAGCCCAGGACCTCCATACCGTGGATCATGATCGACCCGCCGACCCACAGCATCGCAGCAGTACCAACGATAGACAGAACTTTCATAACAACGGGCATCGCTTTGACGAGGCCCCTTCCCGTTCCGCGCCCTATCGGCGTCGGCGCGTTTTGCGCCAAATACAGGCCGACATCATCCATTTTCACGATCAGAGCGACCGAGCCATAAACGGCGACGGTGACCCCAACGCCCACAACGGCCAGCGTAGCGGCTTGCATCCACACATTCGGCGCTTCAATGGCCGCCAAAGCGATGGTCATGATTTCAGCAGACAGGATAAAGTCAGTCTTGATCGCACCCTTCACCTTCTTTTCTTCCAGATGGCCAGGATCAGGATTTTTCATATCCTCTTCGATCGCGTGGCTTCCGTGTGGGAACAGGACATGAAAAATCTTTTCGGCCCCTTCAAAACACAGATATGAACCACCGAGCATAAGCAGTGGTGTGATCAACCAAGGCGCAAAATTGGCTAGTAGCAATGCCACTGGCAACAACAGAATGATCTTGTTGAAAATCGATCCGCGCGCGATGCGCCAGATGATCGGCAGTTCCCGCGCCGGGGCAAAACCCTGAACGTATTTGGGCGTCACGGCCGCATCGTCAATGATCACACCCGCAGTCTTGGCCCCAGCCTTGCCGGCAGCGGCCACCACATCGTCCACCGAGGCCGCCGCAACCTTTGCAATGCCCGCCACGTCGTCCAACAGGGCCAACAGACCACTCATCGCGCTTCCTTTCCATTCATCTGTTCGATCGGACCCTACCTGATCCAACGGCTAGCGCAAGCGTTAGCGCAATCGGCGCAGGTTTGCGCTAACACCTTAAAAATATGCCATTTTTGCCCTTTTGAGATTCAATATTCGCGGCTATATGGCCTGCAACGCAAGCGCATTTTTGGAGACGTCGGATGACCATCAAGGTCGGTATCAATGGTTTTGGCCGCATCGGCCGCTGTACTCTGTCGCACATCGCCGCATCGGCGCGCAACGACATCGAAGTGATCAAGGTCAACGCCACCGGCCCGCTGGAAACCTCGGCGCATCTGTTGAAATACGACAGCATCCATGGACGTTTCCCACGCGACGTCTCGGTCGAAGGCAACACCATGGATCTGGGTCGCGGCCCGATGGAGATGTTCTCGACCTACGATATGAACGAGCTGGACTGGGAAGGCTGCGATGTCGTTCTGGAATGCACCGGTAAATTCAACGACGGCCTGAAAGCCAAAACCCATCTTGAGCGCGGCGCTGGTAAGGTTCTGCTGTCGGCTCCCGGCAAAAATGTCGACAAGACCATCGTATTTGGTGTGAACCACAACAGCCTGACCGCAAACGACAATATGGTGTCGAACGGTTCTTGCACCACCAACTGCCTTGCTCCGCTTGCCAAGGTTCTGGACGAAGGTATCGGCATCGAGCATGGCATCATGACCACGATTCACGCCTATACCGGCGACCAACCGACGCTGGACCGTCGCCACAGCGATCTTTATCGCGCCCGCGCTGCCGCCATGTCGATGATCCCGACGTCCACTGGCGCCGCTGCAGCACTGGGAGAGGTTCTGCCGAACCTCAAAGGGCGCCTGGACGGCTCGGCCATCCGCGTGCCCACTCCAAACGTCTCGGCCGTTGATCTATCATTCCGCGCCTCGCGCGACGTCACTGTCGAAGAGGTCAACGCCATCGTCGAAGAGGCAGCGAAAGGCCCGATGCAGCGCGTTCTAGGGTATGAGCACGCGCCGCTGGTTTCGACCGATTTCAACCACACCGAAGAAAGCTCGATCTTCGCGCCGGATCAGACCCGTGTGGTCGACAACCGTATGGTGCGCGTGCTGGCGTGGTATGACAACGAATGGGGATTCTCGGTGCGTATGGCGGATGTCGCCGTCGCGATGGGCCGCCTTAACTGACCCTTTGGACATAGCTTGTACCTTTATTCCCGCTCAGGTTATCTGAGCGGGCATTTTCGTTCAGGGCGCAGAAATGACAAATCAAATCGCCATCTGGCTTGGAATCCTAATTCTGGGCGGTCTGATGCTGGACGCGGCACTATTCGGCACCGAACACCTGCTGTTCCTGGGCAAGAAGCTCTACGATTTCCTGGATTGGCTCGCCTTCTGGCGCTGACAGAGGTTTTTCTTGACTTTCGCGCCAATCTGGCTTTGTTAGCGCTAACCATCTATGGACCATGTTCTGACGGAGCGCATTATGACACTCAAGCTGGCAATCAATGGATTTGGACGGATCGGGCGCGGCGTTCTTCGGGCCGTCATGGAATCCAGACGTACTGATGTTGAAATCATCGCAATCAACGATCTGGCAAAGCCCGAAATGAACGCACATCTGTTCGAGTTCGACAGTGTGCATGGACGCTATTCCAAACCCGTAAGTCTGACTGATGCAGGTCTGGATGTGGGTGCTGGGCCCATCCGGCTGACCAGCGAGCGTGATCCCGAAGCACTAGACTGGTCTGATGTGGATGTGGTTCTGGAATGCACCGGTGTTTTCCGGACCCGTGAAGCAGCTGAGCGGCACCTGAAAAACGGATCAAAGAAAGTGTTGATCTCGGCCCCTGCCCGTGGCGACGGCGGCGTGAAGACAGTCGTGTTCGGCGTGAACGATCATGAGTTAACCGCCGACGATATCGTTGTTTCCAATGCCTCGTGCACCACCAACTGCCTGTCGCCGGTCGCGGCGGCTTTGGACGCAGGACTAGGTATCAAACACGGCAACATGACCACAGTTCATGCATATACGGCCAGCCAACCGGTTCACGACACTGCGGGCAAAGACCCCTACCTGTCGCGCGCAGCTGCGCTGTCGATGATTCCGACGACAACTGGCGCGGCATCGGCTGTTGGTCTGGTTCTGCCGCAGCTTGCTGGTAAGTTGACCGGGCAAGCCATTCGTGTCCCCACGCCCAATGTTTCAGTCGTTGATCTGGTTGCTGAGGTTTCGCGACCGACGACCGAAGAAGAGGTCAATGCCCTCTTTGTAGAAGCCGCCGCCAAAATCCCCGGTGTGCTGGCGGCCGAGAATCGCCCCTTGATCTCGATCGATTTCAACCACGACTCGCACAGCTCGACGGTTTCACTGGCTGAAACCAAAGTAACTGACGGCACATTGGTTCGTGTGCTTGCATGGTACGACAACGAATGGGGCTTCTCGAACCGGATGCTGGACACTGCCGCCGCGATGGGCGCGCTATCCTAACCGCTCTTTCAAGGCGGAATTGACGCGGGGCGTGACGAATTTTGACACGTCCCCGTTCAATCTGGCGATTTCTTTGACCAGTTTCGACGCAATGGCTTGATGCCGTGCCTCTGCCATCAAGAACACGGTCTCAATCGAGTCGTCCAACGCGCGATTCATCCCAACCATCTGGAATTCATACTCGAAATCCGCAACCGCACGCAGTCCGCGCACGATGATCTGAGCGCCTACATCGCGGGCGCAATCGATCAGCAGGTTTTCAAACGGATGCGCGACAATCTCGGTGCCAGTCTGCTCGGTTAGATGGGCGCATTCGGCCTCGATCATCGCGACACGCTCTTCCAAAGAAAACAGCGGGCCCTTGTCCCGGTTGATAGCAACACCAATGACGAGCTTATCCACCAGCGCAGCCGCGCGGCGAATAATGTCTATATGACCCATGGTGATAGGGTCGAAAGTACCGGGATATAATCCAACCCGCATTGGGCTCTCCAGCGCAACAATATTTCTGCGCAAGCAAACATAACTTTGCCGCAGGTGCAAGAGGCTGAAACAGCCCCCGCGTTCAGTGCCCCATGATCATGCCCTCAAGCGCGTCTTTTTCCATAGCAAGTTCAGCCAGTTGCGCCTTGACCGCATCACCCAGCGTAACGATGCCGACCAGTTTGCCATCTTCCAATACAGGCATGTGGCGAAATCGACCTTCGGTCATCTGGGACAGGATAGACTCAACAGTATCCTGCTGGCTGGCGGTCACAAGTTGCTTGGTCATATAGTTGCTAACGGGTTTATCCAAGCATCCGCTGCCGCTGGCAGCCAACTCGCGAACAATGTCTCGTTCGGATAAAATGCCCGCTGCCGTCTGCCCCCCATCCTCGGAAATGACCACAGTACCAATCCGCTTTTCCGCAAGAATCTCGGCAGCCTGAGAAACGGATGCCGTTGGCTCGACCGTCTCCACACCGCCGCTGGCCTTGGATTTGAGAATGGCCTGTACAAGCATAAGCGAAAACCTCCGGAATTACGTACTGTTTTCCAAAGCGTTGCCGGAATGTGTGAATGTGTCAAGGTGAAGCTTCGCGCTCAAGCCGCGCTACTTCGTCCCGTATTCCGCGCGTCAACGCCTCGGCAAAGCGGTTCAACCGCTCATTGCGCTGATCGCCCTGATGGCGGACCAGATAGAACCCCCGGGTCAGACTGACCTGATCCGTCAGGATTTTCTGCAATCCCCGATGGAACGGCAATGTGAAATCATGTGCCACGCAGACCCCTGTTCCCAGCGAAACTTGTCGCAGCTGAACGGAAACAGAGTTTGATGCAAGCGCGACACGTTCAACACCAATGTCGTTGAGATAGTCCAGCTCGCGGTCGAAAATCATGTCCGGAATATAGCCTATCATCCGATGCCCTTTTAGATCCTCGATGGATCGAATTTCGGCGTGACGACTCAGGTATTCCTTCGTTGCGACCATATGCAGCCGATAGTCGGATATCTTCTGCACCAGCAGTTTCCCTGCGGTGGGCGCACTGACTGTTACCGCCATGTCGGCCTCTCGCCGGGATAGGTTGATGATGCGCGGCAACGCCAGGATCTGAATGTCGAGATCAGGATTGGCATCGCTGATCTTGGCGCAGACCTGTGGCAACAGGTAATTGGCACTACCATCCGGGGCACCAATTCGGATCTGACCGCTTAGCGATTTGGCAGAGCCTGACATGACACCAGTCGCTGCACGCATAGCTTCTTCCGCCTGCAGCCCATGCTCCATCAGGCGTTGTCCTGCAGTCGTCAACACATAGCCCTGCTGTGATTTCGTGAACAACACCGCGTCCAATGCCGCTTCGAGCCGCGCGATTCTGCGCCCGACTGTCGCCGGGTCTATCTTGAGAACCCGCCCCGCACCCGAAAGGCTTTCATCGCGCGCGACCGCCAGAAATACCCGCAAATCATCCCAATTCGGCGTCATGCTCTACCCTTTGCATTTTTGCAAAACTGATTTGAAATATTGCCTCTGTTCAGGTGATTTTCGCAAGTCTATTCTTCGCGCAACTTAATCCGGAGGAGTTTGCAATGCAGAACCTGACCCATTTCATCAACGGCGAAAATGTCGCTGGCACATCTGGCCGCTTTGACAATGTATTCAACCCAGCAACGGGTGAAGTGCAGTACCAATGCCCGATGGCGAGCGTTGCCGAAACCACCGCAGCGATCGAAGACGCTGCAGCAGCTCAGGTCGCTTGGGGCGCAACCAACCCACAGAAGCGCGCGCGCGTAATGATGGCGATGGTTGGCTTGATGAACCGCGACATGGACAAGCTGGCCGAGGCGCTCAGTCGTGAACATGGCAAGACCATTCCCGATGCGAAGGGTGACTTGCAGCGCGGTCTGGAAGTGATCGAATACTGCATCGGCGCGCCTCAGATGCTGAAAGGTGAATTCACAGACAGCGCGGGCCCGGGCATTGATATGTACTCAATGCGTCAGCCGCTGGGCGTGGTCGCTTCGATCATGCCATTCAACTTCCCCGCAATGATGCCGCTTTGGCACGTTGGCCCGGCACTGGCCTGCGGCAACGCAGTTGTTCTAAAGCCGTCCGAGCGCGACCCCTCTGTTCCATTGATGCTGGCAGAGCTGTTTGTCGAAGCTGGTCTGCCCAAGGGCGTGTTCCAAGTCGTAAACGGTGACAAAGAGGCCGTGGACACCCTGCTGGACAGCGAAATCATTCAGGGCGTGTCGTTCGTGGGTTCAACCCCGATCGCGCAGTACATCTATGCTCGTGCAACCGCCAACGGCAAACGCGCGCAGTGCTTCGGTGGCGCCAAGAACCACATGATCGTTATGCCTGACGCCGATCTGGATCAGGCTGCTGACGCGCTGGTTGGTGCGGGTTTTGGCGCGGCTGGCGAGCGCTGCATGGCGATCTCGGTTGCCGTTCCTGTGGGTGAAGAAACCGCAGACGCACTGATCGAAAAACTGATCCCGCGCGTAGAAAAGCTGAAAGTCGGCCCCTACACAGCGGGCGACGACGTAGACATGGGTCCGGTTGTTACTGCTGCCGCGAAAGAGCGTATCCTTGGCCTGATCAACTCGGGCGTTGAGCAGGGCGCGAAGCTGGTTGTCGACAACCGCGACTTCAGCCTGCAGGGCTATGAGGACGGCTTCTTTGTCGGCCCGCACCTGTTCGACAACGTCACACCCGAGATGGACATCTACAAGCAAGAGATCTTTGGCCCGGTCCTGTCGACCGTACGCGCGGGTTCTTATGAAGAGGCGTTGAAACTGGCGATGGATCATGAATACGGCAACGGCACTGCGATCTTCACCCGCGACGGTGATACGGCGCGTGACTTTGCCAGCCGTGTGAACATCGGCATGGTCGGCATCAACGTTCCGATCCCGGTTCCGCTGGCCTACCACACTTTTGGCGGCTGGAAGAAATCGATGTTCGGCGACCTGAACCAGCACGGTCCAGACAGCTTCAAGTTCTACACCCGCACCAAAACAGTGACATCGCGCTGGCCGTCGGGCATCAAGGAAGGTGGCGAGTTCAACTTCAAAGCGATGGACTGATCATTCAGCTTACAAATCAGGAAACCCGGCCCTACATGGGTCGGGTTTTTTCGTGCCTGCGCCAGTTGCTGCCTGATCGCGTACCTCACAAGAAATTCAGAGGTCGCCCTCTGGAAAAAGCAGGCATTCACTAATATTTTATCGGTAATTCAACTATCCGAGCAGCTCATAACTCCCTGGAGGCAACCTTGTCCCAAAATCGTTTTACCCGTCGTCACGCCCTTTTGGGCGCTGCATCGCTGATTGCGGCCCCTGCTATCGTGCGTGCTCAAAGCACTGATGCTTTCCCACAGACCGAGGAAGCAATCAGCACGCAGCTTCCAGTACGTCGTAACGTTTCATCGTTCTCGCAGCAGAATTGGCAGGATCACTTTGACGAGTTGGGCGTCGGCGCATTGTTGGCCGATATCACCAGCCGGGCTGTTCATTACTGGGGGCCGGATGGAACCTACAAGCTGTACCCCAGTTCTGTCCCGATGAGCGAAGAGCTGACCAAGCGCGGCTATACCAAAGTCACACGCAAGGCGGAGAACCCAAGCTGGACACCAACCCCATCAATGCGCGAGCGCGATCCCTCGTTGCCAATTCGCATGGAGGGTGGTGAACCTGGAAACCCATTGGGAACTCGCGCTATGTATCTTGGCTGGCCTACCTACCTGGTTCACGGCACCTATGATACCCGCAAGATTGGCCGTCAGAGCTCGTCCGGCTGTATTGGTCTCTATAACCAGCACGTTGAAGAGCTGTATCCGCTGGTAAAGGTCGGTACTCAGGTACGTTTGGTCTAAACGGCGAGTTTCTACACGAAACACAAAAAAGCCCCGTCCATCAGGAACGGGGCTTTTGTTTTCGTGAAGGTGGTAGATTTATTCGGGAATGATCACTTCGTCGACAACGTGAATGACGCCGTTGCTGGCTTCGATGTCGGCCTGCACAACTTTGGCACCATTAACTTTCACGCCATTTTTTGCGTTCACGCTTAGTCGGTCGCCTTGCACGGTCAGAACCTTCGCGCGCTTTCCTGCAATGTCGCCGGACATCACTTTGGCTGGCACGACATGGTAGGTCAGGATCGACACCAACTGGTCCTTGTTTTCCGGCAGAAGTAGGGTTTCAACAGTGCCTTCAGGCAGAGCTGCAAAAGCTTCATCCGTGGGTGCAAAGACGGTGAAGGGCCCATCGCCTTTCAGCGTATCAACCAGGCCCGCGGCCTGAACGGCAGCAACCAGGGTGTTGAATGACCCGGCAGCAACTGCGGTATCTACGATATCAGCGGCCTGTGCCTTGACGGGCAGTGCAAGTGCAAATGCGGCGGCAGTGCCCATGAATGTGCGGCGGAACATGGCTGTTAACTCCTCTCCAGCTTGTTATGGAAAGGGTTACGGGCCTGGGTTCGAACCGGATCACACAGAAATCAATTTTCTTTGAGCTGAACCCAGATGCTCTGCGCACGGCCCTCTTCTAGAAACGGCAGCGCTGCGACGGCGTCGGGGCGATCCTGCTGCAGGTAATATCCGGGCCAAAGCATTGAATAGAAACCGGATTGCAGCAAGGCATGCAACATGTATTGCTCACCCCATCCTGGGCAGTCATAGAAGAACCGTTTGGGATATTCATAAGGCAGAAAAACATCGTGGACATGAATGACAACGCCGGGTTTCAGCGCCGGAATGATCCGACAGAATAGATGGGCGACATCGTTGCTCATCCGAACCACATGGCTTGAATCGATGAACAGAACATCCCCAGCCTCAAGCTGATCGAACAGCGCGGGATCTACTTCTTCCAGTCGCTTCTGCTCAAACTGATCGACGACATGGGCGATATCTGCGCGCGGGTACGGATCAATTGCCGTGATCGTCGTATCCAAACCACCATCTATGATCGCCTGCCGCGTCACGCGGGTAGAGTTCCCGCAGCCGACCTCGATCACGCGCTTGGGCTGAAAGCGGCGGATCATCAAGTAAAGCGCATCCGCATCCGGGCTATCGTAATATCCGTTTCCGGTGTAATAACCGGTTTGGTTTCGCGCCGGGTCCTTCAAAGCTGCAAGCGCATCGGCATGGCGCGTATACTCTTCGACAAGTTGCGCGATATCGAATCCGTCCATTCCCGGCGACAGGGCATAAGCGGGCCTGGTCAATCCCCCTGCCCGTTCGAACGCTTCCAGCCGCGCCCGTTCATCCTGTTCCGTAACCTTGTCGATCAGCTTGACGCCCAACTCATCTAGGGCTGCATTGATCTGCGGAAATTTTCTGGGTTTCACGAGGACGGCTCCACATTGCGTTGCGCCCGTTCTTTACCTGTGCACGCAGGACTTCCGCAAGAACCGACAGGCCAAACCCTTGGCAAAACGCTAATTTCCGTATTCACTGATGTGAATTGACCAACGAGGGCCGCCATGCAGCAGGAATTCACGATCGGCATTGAAGAGGAATACCTGCTGGTCGATCAAGACAGTCTGCAGCTCGCCGAGGCGCCCGCAGCATTGATGGAAGCTTGTCAGGCAGATTTCGAAGGCCAGGTCAGCCCGGAATTTCTGCAGTGCCAGATCGAAGTCGGGACCCGCCCACATGCTACGATCAGATCGGCGCGCGAAGATCTAAAGCGCCTGCGTTCTTGTGTTTCAAAACGTGCAGCCGAGTATAACTTGGCTCCGATCGCTGTCTCTTGCCACCCGTTTGCGAACTGGAAAGATCAACACCATACACGGAAAGAACGCTATGACGCCCTGCAGCATGCTTTGGGCGGCGTGGCGCGGCGGATGCTGATCTGCGGAATGCATGTGCATGTGGGCGTCGAAGATCAAGCCTTGCGCGCCGACCTGGTACCCCAGCTTTCTTACTTTCTGCCCCATCTGCTGGCGTTGTCGACCTCGTCTCCTTATTGGAACGGCGAAGACACCGGGCTTTCCTCCTATAGGCTCACCGTGTTCGACAATCTGCCCCGGACCGGTCTGCCCCCGGTGTTCGGCAGTTGGGGCGAATACGAACGCACCACCGGCGTGCTGGTCGAACTCGGCGTTATCGAGGATACCTCGAAGATCTGGTGGGACCTACGTCCATCTCACCGGTTCCCCACCCTAGAAACTCGCATCATGGACGTACAGCCAAGGCTTGAACATACGCTTTCGCTTGCAGCGCTAGTGCAGGCGCTGACCCGGATGCTGTGCCGCCTGAAAGACCGCAATCTTCGTTGGCGGCAATATGATAAGTTTCTGATCGGCGAAAACCGTTGGCGCGCGCAGCGCTACGGTGTGGGCGAAGGTCTGATCGATTTCGGTGATCGCTCAATCAAGCCGATGGCTGAACTGATCGGAGAGCTGATGGGCATGTTGGCCGAAGACACCGAGGCATTGGGCACCATGACCGAACTCGCCCGCCTTCGGCAGATCGCAGAAAATGGCACCTCCGCCACCCGCCAACGCCGTGTTTACGCTGAAGCTTTGGCGCGCGGGGATGATCCGGGCATGGCGGTGGTCAAGCACCTGATCGAGGAATTTCACGCCGACCTTTAAAGTCAAACCGCCGCCAAAATCTCTTTGATCCGGTCCGCTACGGGTTCATACAAATCGCGATCCGTCCAGTATCCGTTATGCGAAAGCGGGTTCCACGACGTAAAGATTTTGCCCGCATTGATCGGCTTATCCTTCAAGGCCCCACTTTGAGCGAGCTGTTCATAGCTTGGCGCGCTTTTGCCCAAAGGAAAACCCAAAACATCATGCTTGTCATAGTAGTTTCGCCACCAGGTCGAAAACTGCAACGCAGGCGGCAGCGCGCGGTTCGGGGCCATGATCGGAAAAATCTCATTCTCGGGATATGCGAACAGAAAAATCGGAATATTGCACCCAAACGTCACGAGGCCAGCAACGGTTTTCATGTTTTCAACATCTGTCGGATGAACCGGTGAACCACCCTGGCGCAGATGTCTTTGCATGTCATAAATATAGTTCGACATTATGTGCCCACCCAGCGAATGCGCCAGGATCAGTACAGGCCCCTGTGGTCCGACCTGGTATTTGACGACCCCCATCACATTCTCGATTTTCTTGTGGATCGCCTCATAGATCTTATCGCCATCATCCGGGGTTGGTCGGTAAGAAGCCGCATCCGACAGATTGCACACTACAAACTCGCGCAGCTTGTCGTATCCAAGGCTGCGGTTGACCTTGCGCAGATATGCCTTTTGCCGCCCTTGCAGGATCTGTGCCCAGACCACCTCGTGCCAGATTACATCATCCATATCCGCGCCGACCCGGTTCGAAACGCGTCGTTTCAGCCCTTTGGAAAACGTTGGGGTCGTTGATGGGGGCTGGTTCTGAGGATTGTACTGGCTGCCCATGCCGTGAATCGCGATAACAGCAAGCTTGTGTGACGACATAAGAATACTCCGTAATGATCAAGAAAGCAGAATTCCCGCAGTATACCTCACCGTCCAGAAATCCCCTAAATCGCCGTGTTTGCCGTTATTGAAAAATTTCTGTAAGGATTGAAGAATAAAACGCTCGTTCAATTCTATAGCCATCAGGAAGCACACGTCATGGATTTCGCGCTGACCGAAGAACAAACGGCCATTTTCGACATGGCCTACGCCTTTGGCCAAGACCACATCGCCCCCTTCGCGCGTCAGTGGGAAGCAGACGGAACCATCCCCAAAGAGCTTTGGCCCAAAATCGGCGAACTAGGATTTGGTGGACTTTATGTCTCGGAAGAGGCTGGTGGTTCTGGCCTGACGCGATTGGATGCGACACTGGTGTTCGAAGCGCTATCGATGGCCTGTCCCTCGGTCGCGGCGTTCCTGTCGATTCACAACATGTGCGCCAAAATGCTGGACAGCTTTGGCAGTGACGATCTGAAGTCCCGCATTATGCCAAGTATCCTCAGCCTCGAAACCGTCCTCAGCTACTGCCTGACGGAACCCGGATCGGGATCGGACGCTGCGGCGCTGAAAACGCGCGCTGAACGGACCAATGAAGGCTTCACGCTCAACGGCACGAAAGCGTTCATTTCCGGCGGCGGCTATTCGGATGCCTATGTCTGCATGGTGCGCACGGGTGAAGACGGCCCTAAAGGAATCTCTACCGTCTATGTCGAAGACGGCACGCCGGGCCTGAGTTTCGGTGGTCTGGAACAAAAAATGGGTTGGAAAAGCCAGCCAACCGCGCAAGTTCAGTTTGACGATTGCAAAATTCCATCCGGCAATCTGGTCGGGGCTGAAGGCGACGGTTTCAAATACGCGATGAAGGGGCTGGACGGTGGCCGCCTGAACATCGCCTCCTGCTCGCTGGGGGCAGCTCAGAACGGTCTGGACATGACGTTGCAGTATATGTCCGAGCGCAAGGCCTTTGGACAATCGATCGATCAGTTTCAAGCGCTGCAGTTCCGACTGGCAGATATGGAGATTGAGCTACAGGCGGCGCGCACATTCTTGCGTCAGGCAGCGTGGAAACTTGATCAAGGCGCACCGGACGCCACAAAATTCTGCGCGATGGCCAAGAAGTTCGTAACCGAAACCGGATCGAAAGTCGTGGATCAGTGTCTGCAATTGCACGGTGGATATGGCTATCTGGCTGATTATGGCATCGAGAAACTGGTGCGGGATCTGCGCGTGCACCAAATTCTGGAAGGCACGAACGAGATCATGCGCGTGATCGTTGCGCGCCAGATGCTCTCCAATCGCTGAGGTCTTTGATGTCCGATATTGACATTCGCACCGCAGGCCGTGCCGGGCGCATCACGCTGACACGACCACACGCCCTGAACGCCCTTAGCTATGAGATGTGCATGGCCATCGATACCGCTCTGCGCAACTGGCGTGAGGATGATCAAGTCGATCTGATCATTCTCGATGCCGAAGGCGACAAAGCCTTTTGCGCTGGCGGAGATATTGCCGAGCTATATGCGACCGGCACCAAGGCGGACTATGCTTATGGCCAAACGTTTTGGCGCGACGAATACCGCCTGAATGCCTTGATTTTTGAGTACTCAAAACCAGTGATCAGCTTCCTGCAAGGTTTCACCATGGGTGGCGGGGTTGGCATCGGGTGCCATGGCAGCCATCGAGTGGTTGGAGAAAGCTCAAAGATCGCGATGCCGGAATGCTCAATCGGGCTGGTTCCTGATGTGGGCGGATCGCTGATGTTGGCGCTGGCGCCGGGGCGATTGGGCGAGTATCTGGGTACCACCGGCCACCGCATGGGGCCCGGAGATGCGATCTATGCCGGGTTTGCCGACCATTTCATTCCCCAAGAGCATTGGGCGGGGCTGATAGACCAGTTGGAAGCCTCTGGACGGGCGGAACTGGTGGATGAGCATGCAGTGCCCACACCGGATAGCCCCTTGGCTGAAATGCAGGGCGAGATCGACAGGCTATTCAGCGGAGAAAGCCTTGGCGATATCCTGAACAGCTTGCGCAGCGATGACACAGAATTTTCGACGAAAATTCTCGGCACACTGCAGCGAAACTCTCCTATCTCCATGGCTTGTGCTGTCGAGATGTTGCATCGGCTGCGCGGAACCAACCTGACATTGCAAAAAGCGCTGGATCTGGAGTACCGGTTTACCTATCGCGCGATGGAGCATGGCGATTTTCTGGAAGGCATTC
Source organism: Ruegeria sp. CG1 (assembly GCF_056537265.1). Taxonomy (NCBI): domain Bacteria; kingdom Pseudomonadati; phylum Pseudomonadota; class Alphaproteobacteria; order Rhodobacterales; family Roseobacteraceae; genus Ruegeria; species Ruegeria sp. CG1. The sequence continues at coordinate 758,671 of NZ_JBQFRF010000001.1, forward strand.
GCGCCCAGATCATCGACAAGGATCGCAACCCGAAATGGCAGTTTGCTGATTTGGATGTGCCTGCAGTCGCGGTGTCCAAAATGCTGCAACCGCTCGGTGCGGATGCACTAAGCTTTTCAGAGGAGTAAGGGATGAAAATCGCATTCATAGGGCTTGGCAATATGGGCGGCCCGATGGCTGCCAATCTGGCGCGCGCGGGTCATGACGTGATCGGATTTGATCAAGTTGATGTCGCCGTTGAAGGCGTGGCCATGGCGTCTTCCGGCGCTGCCGCAGCTGCGGAAGCCGACGTGGTTATCACTATGCTTCCCAACGGGCAAATTCTGCGCGCTGTGGCCGATGAAGTTGTCCCTGAAATGCAAGACGGCGCGGTTCTGATTGACTGCTCTACGGTCGATGTCGACAGCGCCCGCGCGGTGGCGCAGCAAGCTGCTCAGGCTGGTCTGCTATCAGTCGATGCACCTGTATCCGGCGGGATTGGTGGGGCCGCTGCAGGCACTTTGACCTTTATGGCCGGTGGATCTGACGCAGCTTTTGCCAAGGCGGCTCCGTTATTTGAAATCATGGGGCAAAAAGCGGTTCACTGCGGTGAAGCTGGCGCGGGTCAGGCCGCCAAAATCTGCAACAACATGATCCTCGGCGTAACAATGATCGCAACCTGCGAGGCATTTGCGCTTGCTGATAAATTGGGATTGGACCGGCAAAAGATGTTCGATGTCGTCAGCACGTCCTCAGGGTACAGCTGGACAATGAACGCCTATTGCCCTGCCCCCGGCGTTGGACCCGAAAGCCCATCCGACAATGACTATACCCCTGGTTTCGCCGCCGAGCTGATGTTGAAAGATCTACGCCTCAGCCAACAGGCCGCCGAAAGTGCGAATGCCGATACGCCCATGGGACAGGTTGCGACAAAGCTCTATGAATCGTTTGTCGAACACGAAGATGGCTTGGGGCGCGATTTCAGCGCCATGCTGCCACGTTTTGAGAAGCGGTCCAGAGACTGAACAACCTCAGAACGCAGCGCTCTACGAAGCAACAGAGAAGAAAATTCGCAGCATTTTCTTCTCTCGCTCTGTTCCTATTCGGCAGCTACGGCTTGCCCATCCAGCATTGGCTTCAGATAACGCCCAGTGTGGCTACGCTCACATTCAGCGACGTCTTCGGGCGTACCCTCAGCCACAATCTGACCTCCGCCATCGCCACCTTCCGGGCCAATGTCGATTATCCAGTCGGCGGTTTTTACGACATCGAGATTATGTTCGATGACAACAACAGTATTTCCTTGGTCGACCAGTTCGTGCAGGACTTCCAACAGTTTACGCACGTCCTCGAAATGCAGACCCGTTGTGGGTTCGTCCAGAATATACAGCGTTCGACCCGTTGATCGCTTGCTCAGTTCTTTAGAGAGCTTTACACGCTGCGCCTCACCACCGGAGAGCGTGGTCGCCTGTTGACCAACTTTGATGTAGCCGAGCCCAACGCGAGCCAAGGCATCCATCTTGTCACGGATCGATGGCACCGCTTTAAAAAACTCCTGCGCATCTTCCACTGTCATATCAAGTACATCCGCGATGGACTTACCCTTGAATTTGATCTCAAGCGTCTCACGGTTGTATCGCGCGCCTTTGCAGGTTTCGCAGGTGACATAAACATCAGGCAGAAAGTGCATCTCGATCTTGATGACGCCATCACCCTGACACGCTTCGCACCGGCCGCCTTTGACGTTAAAGCTGAACCGCCCGGGCTTGTATCCACGCGCTTTGGCTTCTGGCAACCCGGCAAACCAGTCTCGGATCGGGGTGAAAGCCCCGGTGTAAGTCGCTGGATTTGAACGTGGAGTCCGGCCAATGGGTCGCTGATCTATGTCGATCACCTTGTCCAGATGCTCTAGCCCTTTGATCGTTTCACAGGGCGCCGGTGTCTGGCGAGCGCCGTTCAACCGCATCGAGGCGGTTTTGAACAAAGTCTCAATCGTCAGCGTCGATTTTCCACCGCCAGACACACCGGTCACACAAACAAATTTTCCCAGCGGAAATTCGGCCGTAACGTTCTTGAGGTTGTTTCCCGTCGCCTTAACAACGGCTACTTTTTGCTTCTTACCCTTTCGCCGCTCAACCGGCACCGGGATCTCGCGCGTGCCCGAAAGATATTGACCGGTGATCGAGGCCGCATCGCCGGCGATATGCTCGGGCGTACCGTGGCTGACCACCTGTCCCCCATGCACTCCTGCACCGGGACCGATATCAAACACATAATCCGCCTCGCGAATGGCCTCTTCGTCATGTTCAACGACGATGACCGTGTTGCCCTGGTCACGCAAATTCTTAAGCGTTCCCAGCAGACGATCATTGTCGCGTTGGTGCAGACCAATCGATGGCTCGTCGAGTACATACAATACCCCGGTCAGGCCCGAGCCGATCTGGCTCGCCAGACGGATACGCTGACTTTCACCTCCGGACAGGGTACCACTTGAACGAGACATCGTAAGATACTCTAATCCAACATTATTCAAAAAACCCAACCGCTCGCGAATTTCCTTGAGAATTGCGCGCGCGATCTCGTTCTTTTGTACGCTCAGATGATTTGGGGCATCCTCGACCCAGGCCAACGCCTCGCGGATCGACATTTCGACGACCTGTCCAACGTGCAAACCCGCAATTTTGACGGCCAGCGCCTCAGCACGCAGACGGTAGCCTTTGCATGTGCCGCAGGGTCGGTTGTTTTGATAGCGCTCGAATTCTTCGCGAATCCAGGCGCTGTCAGTCTCGCGATAGCGGCGCTCCATGTTGGGGATGACGCCTTCAAAGCTTCGGGTAACCTGATAGACGCGGCCACCTTCATCATAACGGAACTGGATCTCTTCATCACCAGACCCGCGCAGAAACACCTGCTGGACTTTCTTGGGCAAGTCCTTCCAGGGAGTGTTCTTGTCAAACTCGTAATGTCGCGCGATAGCTTCGATCGTTTGCAGAAAATATGGTGATTTACCCTTTCGCCAGGGCGCAAGTGCCCCGTCATAGAGTTTCAATGTCTGGTCCGGCACGACCAGACGTTCATCAAAGAACAGTTCGACCCCAAGCCCGTCGCAATCGGGGCAAGCCCCAAAGGGCGCGTTGAATGAGAACAGGCGCGGCTCGATCTCGGGGATGGTGAACCCACTGACCGGGCAAGCAAAATTCTCACTGAATGTGATCCGTACCGGGTCGCCCTCCTTCGGTGCGGTTTCGAGGATTGCGATCCCGTCCGCCAGATCCAGTGCGGTCCTTAGGCTGTCGGCCAGGCGTGTTTCCATGCCTTCTCGTACCACCAGACGATCGACAACGACGTCGATATCGTGGCGGAACTTCTTGTCCAGTGTCGGCGGCTCATCCAATTCATAGAACTCACCATCTACCTTGACGCGCTGAAAACCCTGCTTGCGCAGCTCAAGGAATTCTTTCCGATATTCACCCTTCCGATCACGAACGATGGGGGCCAGCAGATAGCCGCGCGTGCCCTCCTCCATCGTCATGATCCGGTCGACCATGTCCTGCACCTGCTGTGCCTCAATCGGCAATCCTGTGGCCGGGCTGTAAGGCGTACCAGCACGGGCAAACAGCAAGCGCAGATAGTCGTAGATCTCGGTTACGGTGCCCACGGTCGAACGCGGGTTTTTTGAGGTCGTCTTCTGCTCGATCGAAATCGCGGGGCTTAGTCCGCTAATGTGATCCACATCGGGCTTCTCCATCATATCGAGGAACTGGCGCGCATAGGCCGACAGGCTTTCGACATAGCGGCGCTGCCCTTCGGCATAGATCGTATCAAATGCCAAAGAAGACTTACCCGAGCCCGACAGGCCAGTGATCACCACTAGCTGATCCCGTGGGATGTCGACATCAATGCTCTTGAGGTTATGCTCGCGCGCACCGCGCACCTCGATATTCTTCAGCTCAGCCATTCAGGCCCCCAACAACCAACGTCACTCAGAGATAGGCGAGAGCGGCTGAGTCTCCAACCAAAAAATTAGAACAAAGTAAGAACAGGCGATTTTTCGACACTCGGCTTAAGCACTGGATTTCTTAGCCAGAGCCCATGCGCAGATTGGAAAATCGGGATCGTTCTCCAAATTGTCTGTCTCAGGGTCATAAACAGGAGGCCATTCAAGTTCGAGATTGCGCAAAGCGGCGTGCCGATTGCCCCACTGTTCGGCCCGGATGAGATCCGGGTCGAACCCACACTCCGTGAGCAGGTTTTTCAATCCGCGCGCAGACCAGCGCGAACAGTCATGCGGAGCGGCGTGAAACGGAATGAAAAACGGGACGGCAAGCCAGAAAAACCCTCCGGGCCTTAACATCTCTAGCACGTTCAGTGTGGCTTCAACCGGGCGATCCAAGTGCTCCCACACCTGATTGGCCAAAACCAGATCGACCTTTCGCACCTGCTGCTGTTTGTCCAGAACGGGTCCGGTGCAGATATCATGTTGCTTGTGCCAAATCTGTTCATAGCTGCAAAATCCAAATTGCTTACCCCACGAACCAGAAATCTCAATGACATCAAGTGTTTCCGGCTTCAGGCCGCGGACCCACTGCCGGCTACGCCGTGCCATGATGACTCGATTTAGACTGGTCACTGCTTGCCCCTGATGTTTTGCAGGCAATAAACCATAAGATCAGTAAGATGTCGGCACAAAAAAACGCCCACAAGGGCGTATGACTTTCTAAATCGAAGGAAAATGGCGCGGTTGACGGGGCTCGAACCCGCGACCCCCGGCGTGACAGGCCGGTACTCTAACCAACTGAGCTACAACCGCGCATTTAGGGTCTATGTGCGATCCGTTTGCCCGGATCAAAGGCTGGCAGCGATGGCGCGGTTGACGGGGCTCGAACCCGCGACCCCCGGCGTGACAGGCCGGTACTCTAACCAACTGAGCTACAACCGCCCACTGCCCGTTCATCTCTGAACGTTGGGGTGTATTATGGCTACACCCCGGCATCGTCAAGCGGCGTTTTCAAGTTTTTTGCTCGAACCTGATTTTTTCCGATCTATACGACTTGGCGGGCAATGTGTGAAAACCGGATTTCGTCTGACGCGCTGCAATTTGAACGCTTTGAACTTGCGGCGAAACACAAGCCGCTGTATCAAACGCCGCTATGGGTGATTAGCTCAGTGGTAGAGCGCTTCGTTCACATCGAAGATGTCAGGAGTTCAAATCTCTTATCACCCACCATATTATTCAAATGCTTATGCGGCATAGTTGAAGCGTTTTGGAGCCATTTGGTTCAACGCTGCGAGCACAATGCTGTCATCCTCCGACATACACGCCGGATTTAGGACGATAAAAAACCTTTTGGTCATGCAGACGCCCCAGAAGGTCGTGTGCCTTGCGCACAAAGTCTTCACGGGTTTCCCTTTCTTCTACCCTCTCGTCAACAGGGCCATTCGATCTGGAAGCTATGGCATGACGCATGGCCTCTTCGATTATATCCATATCTTCGACCGAAAGCTCGAACATATCATTGTACAGAGGCATCCTGGGTTCTCCTACCTTGGCACAGACGATCAGCGTGCCTCATGTTCCGAGTCGATTCCACTTCAAATACCTATTGCCGGCGATCGCGTTTCGAAGAACACTCCCAGCAGGATTTAGAAGATGAATCGGTCAGACCTCGTTTTCGCGATTTTTCTGCATGATATGTGGTGCTTGCCATGTTTCCCGTGGCCTGCTTATCCTGATGTCATAGCCACCAATAAGGCACCCCTCTTTGGGCGAGAAATAACATGGCGAAACTGAAGCGGGAAATTGGCCTGGTCGGCCTGACCTTCATTTCGGTTGGAGGAATCATTGGGTCAGGCTGGCTTTTCGGCCCCCTGCTCGCCGTGCAACACGCAGGCCCCGCCGCGGTTCTTTCTTGGATTATTGGCGCCGTTGCGATGTTCATACTGGCAATAACCTTCGCCGAGATTTCAGCGATGTTACCTATCCCAGGCGGAATCGCACGCGTCCCTCAGTTCTCACACGGCAACATCGTGTCGATGGCGATGGGATGGACGGCCTGGATTGGCTACAACACCACCGCTCCGATCGAAGTTGAAGCCATGCTTAAATACCTCGCACCCTACGCGTCATGGCTCCACGCCGCAGATACCGGCGAACTGACCGGCGCTGGTGTTTCGGTCGCCTTGCTGTTCATGTTGCTGTTCGTCGCTGTGAACGCACTAGGCGTGAAATTTTTTGCACAGGTAAATGCAACGCTGACCTGGGCCAAGATTGCCATTCCGATAGTTTTGTCCGTGTTGTTGATCGCGACCCGCTTTGACGTGCAGAATTTCTCCGCACCTGACGGATTCGCCCCCTACGGCCTGAAAGGCATCATGGCCGCAGTATCAACCGGTGGAGTGATCTTTTCCTTTATAGGTTTCCGACATGTTGTTGATATGGCGGGAGAAGTTCGAAACCCAAAATTCGACATCCCGGCTGCTCTGGTTCTGTCCATTGTATTATGTGCCCTGATCTACCTTGGATTACAGGTGGCCTTTATCGGCGCGCTTGATCCCACAATGATCCGCGATGGCTGGGCGAGTCTCAGCTTCGGTGGGCAAGGTCCGTTGGATGGCGTCATCATGTCCGTCGGGATATTGTGGTTCCTCAGCTTGCTGAACGTCGGGTCGGTCATCGGCCCGTTTGGCAATGGGTTGGTTGCAACTGGATCGAACGCCCGTATCGCTCTGGCCCTGTCGCAAAACGGGTTCCTGCCGAAACGTTTGCAGATCTTGTCATCGTTCGGAGTACCGCTTTGGGCCTTGGCTCTCAACTTTCTGATTGGCACTCTGTTTTTACTGACGGTCCCGTTCGCAACCGTAATCGCCCTGAACGGGGCCGCCATTGTGCTTTCATTCGCGGTCGGCCCAATCGCCGTGGTGTGCTTACGCGATCTGATGCCTGACCGCCCGCGCTCAATCCGTATTCCCGCCGTCAAACTTGTCGGGCTCACGGCCTTCGCGATCTCAACCCTGATCGTCTACTGGAGCGGATGGGACACGGTCTGGAGGCTGGGAATTGCACTGCTCATCGGCATGGCGCTGCTGCTGATCCGCTTTCACAATCGGCTCGATGAAATGGACGCGACCGAGGCGCTTTGGCTGATGCCCTATTTCTGTGGTTTGGGGCTGATCTCTTACATGGGTCAGTTTGGAGAAGGCGCGCAAAAGCAGATCCCGTTTGGTTGGGATATTATGCTGTGTGCGGCATTTTCGGCGGTGATTTTTGCGCTCGCCGTGCGCTCGGCGCTGTCAGACAAAAAATTCCAGGCTTACATCGAAAACGAAGAGGTGCTGGACCCGGCCAAACCTGTCATTGGGCTTTGAACAAAAAAGGCGGGGAATAACCCCGCCTTTCTAGTTAATCTGTTTCAGGCTTAGTGGGCTGTTGCCGACGGTCCTGCCCCTTCGGCCGCCTTGGCGGCAGCGGCAGCGGCCTCTTCAGCGGCCTCATCCCACTCAATTGACTCGGGCTTACGTATCAATGCCTGCTCTAGTACCTCCGAGACGTGTTTGACCGCGATGATCTCCAGCCCTTCTTTCACGTTGTCGGGGATATCCGCCAGATCCTTTTCATTCTCTTCGGGAATGAGGACGGTCTTGATCCCGCCACGCAGGGCAGCCAGCAGTTTTTCTTTCAGCCCGCCAATCGGCATCGCGTTGCCGCGCAGCGAAACCTCGCCTGTCATGGCGATGTCCTTGCGCACAGGAATACCGGTCAGGACCGAAACAATCGAGGTCACCATAGCCAAGCCCGCAGACGGACCATCCTTTGGCGTCGCACCATCGGGCACGTGCACGTGGATATCGATTTTGTCGAACTGCGGCGGTTTAACCCCGATCTGAGGCGAAATCGATCGGACGTAAGACGACGCCGCGTCGATCGATTCCTTCATCACATCGCCCAGCTTACCAGTGGTCTTCATCCGCCCTTTGCCGGGCAGTTTCAGAGCCTCGATATGCAGCAGATCACCACCGACCGAAGTCCAGGCCAAGCCAGTGACTACACCAACCTGATCGTCCTGTTCAGCCAAGCCATAACGGAACTTGGGCACTCCAAGAAAATCATCCAGATTGTCGGGCGTCACCTTTACGGTCTCCGCCTCTTTCTTGATGATCTTGGTCAGCGATTTCCGCGCCACTTTGGCGATTTCGCGTTCGAGGTTCCGCACACCCGCCTCGCGGGTATAGGTGCGGATGATCGATTGCAGCGCCTCATCGGTCAGCTCAAACTCCTTGGCTTTCAGACCATGGTTTTTGACCTGTTTGTCGATCAGGTGTTGCTTGGCGATCTCGCTCTTTTCCTCTTCGGTGTAACCGGCCAGCGGGATGATCTCCATCCGGTCTAGCAGAGGCCCAGGCATGTTGTAGCTGTTAGACGTGGTCAGGAACATCACGTTGGACAGGTCATATTCGACCTCAAGATAATGATCCATGAACGTGTTGTTCTGTTCCGGGTCCAACACCTCCAGCATCGCCGAGGCTGGATCGCCACGGAAATCCTGCCCCATCTTGTCGATTTCATCGAGCAGGATGAGAGGGTTTGTGGTTTTCGCCTTCTTCAGCGCCTGAATGATCTTGCCGGGCATCGACCCGATATAAGTCCGACGGTGGCCACGAATCTCAGATTCGTCGCGCACACCACCCAGCGAGATGCGAATGAATTCGCGCCCCGTGGCTTTTGCGACCGATTTACCCAGCGAGGTTTTACCCACACCCGGAGGGCCAACAAGGCACAGGATCGGGCCTTTCAGCTTTTTCGAGCGCTGCTGAACCGCCAGATATTCGACGATCCGCTCTTTGACTTTCTCAAGTCCATAATGATCGGCGTCCAGAATGTCCTGCGCGCGACCCAGATCCTTTTTAACGCGAGATTTGGTGCCCCACGGCAGTGACAGGATCCAGTCCAGATAGTTGCGCACAACGGTCGCTTCAGCCGACATGGGCGACATGTTCTTAAGCTTTTTCAGCTCACCTTCGGCCTTTTCGCGCGCCTCTTTCGACAGCTTGGTCTCGTTGATCTTGGCTTCCAGTTCGGCAACTTCGTTGCTGCCGTCCTCACCATCGCCAAGCTCCTTCTGAATGGCTTTCATCTGCTCATTCAGATAGTACTCGCGCTGCGTCTTCTCCATCTGGGATTTGACGCGGGTCTTGATCTTTTTCTCGACCTGCAGAACCGACATTTCGCCCTGCATCAGGCCATAGACCTTCTCAAGCCGCTCGCTCACCGAGAGCGTCTCAAGCAGTTCCTGTTTCTGTTCAACCTCGATGCCCAGATGACCTGACACAAGGTCGGCCAACTTTGCAGGCTCGGTGGTTTCACCGACGGCGGCCAGCGCCTCTTCGGGGATATTCTTGCGCACTTTTGCATAGCGCTCAAACTCATCCGCGACGGTGCGCAACAGCGCTTCGGTCGTGGTGACATCGCCCGGAATCTCGGTCAGATACTCGGCGCGCGCTTCGAAAAACTGATCGTTTTCAAGGAATTCTGTGATCTGCACCCGCGCCTGCCCCTCGACAAGCACCTTCACGGTGCCATCGGGCAGTTTCAGCAGTTGCAGCACGTTGGCCAGAACGCCCGAGCGGTAGATACCGTCGATTTCCGGATCGTCCTCACCAGGATCAATCTGGCTGGACAACAGAATTTGCTTGTCATCCTGCATCACCTCTTCCAGGGCGCGGACCGATTTGTCACGGCCCACGAACAGCGGCACGATCATATGTGGGAAGACCACGATATCGCGCAGCGGCAGGACGGGGTATGAGGAATTCAGAGGCTCTTGCATGCTCTATCCTTATCATTGGCAAGACGGCGCTGGTCCCTGATTCAGGCAACCTTTGGCCATCTCCTGTCTTGGACGATAAAGGTGGGGCACCTGTTCCCCCATTTCAACCTCATCGTCGTTTGTTGTGATGCAGCATGACCGGATGATTTGGGGACTTCAAGGCATCCGACAGACATATCCACCGATTTTAGCGAACCCAGCATTAAAACGGGCAATAAATCATCCAGCGTGGATCAGAACACCCTCTGCTTAGCTCGGGACAAAAAGAAGCCATGACCGACTTCGTTTCTACATTCCAAGCCCTTTTTCGAGGAATGGCAAACGAACCCGCCAAACTCTCCGGTTACGCCGTAGTCTGCACGGTCAAATCCGTCCCGGTTATGGCTGACTGGTTGGCACAGCATGCGGACGGCGCCCGTATTGGTCATGAAAAAATCATGTCCCCAGTCCGACTGGCAATCCGCCGGGCGCGGGAACGCAGGTGCACCACTCCGCTCAATTATGGTGCAAGACAGGTCCGAAACACTCGCCCCCTGCCCGACGACACACTGAATATTCTCGGACGGGGTTTCGAAGGTCCAGACATCCGCAAGAGATGTCGATGCGCAAAGAACGATTGCGATAGAAACAATAAAGCGAGGCATTGAATCCTCCTGAACAAAACAAATGAAAATGGTAAATAATGCGCGAACAGTATAGCAAAAAATACCGCGTTTGTCACCGCAATGGCCACAATCTACAGCGGTTCAATATCGCCTTGCTCCCGAAGCGCGTGGAATTGCGATTGCCACTCTGCGAATGTGCCCTGTGAAATCGCGTCCCGCATTCCCTGCATGATTTCCTGAAAGTAATGCAGATTGTGCCAAGTCAGCAGCATGCCCGAGATCATCTCATTCGAGCGGAACACGTGATGCAAGTAGGCCCGAGAATAACTTGAACACGCGGGGCATGTGCAGTTCTCATCCAGCGGGCGTGGGTCGTCAGCATGGCGGGCGTTCTTGATATTGACCACACCGTAACGCGTGAACACCTGCCCGGTGCGACCCGACCGCGAAGGTAGAACGCAATCCATCATATCTATCCCGCGTGCAACGGCACCTACGATATCATCAGGCTTGCCTACGCCCATCAGATAACGCGGTTTATCCTGGGGCAAGAAGTCAGGCGCATAGTCAAGGCAGCTGAACATGGCCTCCTGCCCCTCACCCACGGCAAGGCCGCCGACGGCGTAGCCTTCAAAACCGACCTGCTTAAGTGCCTCGGCACTTTCTTTCCGAAGATCTTGTTCCAGCCCGCCCTGCATGATCCCAAACAGGGCATGTCCGGGGCGGTCTCCAAACGCTTCACGCGACCGCGCAGCCCACCGCATCGAAAGGCGCATGGAATCGGCGATACGGTCGCGATCGGCGGGCAGCGCAGGGCATTCATCAAAGCACATGACGATGTCCGAGCCCAAAAGCCGCTGGATTTCCATCGACCGTTCCGGCGTCAATTCGTGCTTCGAGCCATCGACGTGAGATTTAAAGGTCACGCCCTTCTCGGTCAGTTTGCGCAGACCGGCCAGCGACATCACCTGAAATCCGCCAGAATCCGTCAGGATGGGCCGGTCCCAGTTCATGAACTTGTGCAGGCCTCCCAAACGATCGATCCGCTCGGCCGTTGGGCGCAGCATCAGATGATAGGTGTTGCCCAACAGAATATCGGCACCCGTGGCGCGCACACTTTCCGGCATCATCGCCTTGACGGTCGCGGCTGTGCCCACAGGCATGAACGCCGGCGTTCGCACCTCACCGCGCGGCGTGTTGATCACGCCTGTGCGGGCCTTGCCATCGGTGGCTTTCAGGTCGAAAGAAAATCGCTGGGTCATGGTAACGCCTTGGATCGCTGAACCGGGCAGGCTTTGCCCGATCTGCAAGGGCATTGCAACCCGTCAGGGCAGCGAGGCTACACGGTCCGTAAACAGGCGCACCACCCCTGGCCCATCGACATCCCGGCACACTCGCACTGGTGGCCGTGCAGGGTCAGGACGAGTCGCACCGATCTCAGCCCCGTCCAACGCCACCTGCAAACCCGTTTCGACCATTTCGAACATCGGTTCATGGGTGCAGGCGATAACGGCAGTCGAGTCATGCAGTCCGCACCCTTCAAGCCCACCGATCTCTTTGTAGAACTTTAAATAGAAGCGCGAGATATCACGCAGAAAACCACCCATGTCAGGGGAACGTTCAGCGAGCGCCTCAAAATCAGCGGTCTCGTAGAGCGTTTTCAGAGTCACATCCAATCCCACCAGAATCGTAGGCGGCGGCGCGGCAAAGACTTGGTCTGCAGCTTTGGCATCGTGATAGATATTCGCCTCGGCATGTTCGGTGATGTTGCCCGGGCAGTATACGGCCCCGCCCATGATGACGAGCTTGCCAAGATTCTCTGCAAACTCAGGGTCCAATCGCATGGCATCAGCGATATTGGTCAATGGCCCAACCGCGCATACGACCAGCTCTCCGCGATGGCTGCGCGCCATGTCGACAAGAAACTCTGCGGCGGACAGGGCGTGGTTTTCACCGATCTCTTCAATCTGGGTCAGGTCACCAAAGCCTTCGGGGCCGTGCACATGTTCCGAAGGTGAATGCGCGATCTCTCCCAATGCGAAGGGCGCGCCTTGGGCCACGGGAATGCCGAGCCCCAGTTTGTCCACCAGAAATCGCGCATTGCGGCTGGATTGATGCACATGGGTGTTGCCGAACACGGTGGTCAGGCCGATCAGGTCAATTTCGGACGCAGCGGCGGCATAGGCAATGGCCATTGCGTCGTCGATGCCGGGGTCTGTATCGATAATCAGTTTCATCCTCGTCCGATAACGCAAACACCAGTGGGATGCAAAGCTGCCACAAAAGGGAATTTCTGGCCGGTATGAACGCTTTCACAGATTTGCATTCCAGCCTGTACAATCCATACCAGAGTTGAAATTGAGCGATTCAATCCCCATATGTATACCATAGTACACAATAAATGAGGACAGTATGATAGAAGACCAGATTATCGGACTGATTACTTCGAACATTATCTACCTGCTGGCAGCGGCGCTTATTGCCATTGTCATCTTCAAGGGCATCAAGATCGTGCCTCAATCCGAGAAATACGTTGTTGAACGGTTTGGCCGCCTGCATTCGGTGCTTGGGCCCGGGATCAATTTTATCGTTCCTTTTCTAGATGTTGCCCGCCACAAGATATCCATCCTTGAGCGTCAGTTGCCAAACGCAACGCAAGACGCAATTACCAAGGACAATGTTCTGGTGCAGATCGATACTTCGGTGTTCTACCGCATTCTCGAGCCGGAAAAGACGGTCTATCGCATCCGCGATGTCGACGGTGCGATTGCAACGACTGTAGCCGGTATCGTCCGCGCCGAGATCGGTAAGATGGACCTGGATGAAGTGCAATCGAACCGGGCGCAACTGATTGAACGTATTCAGGAAAGCGTAGAAACCGCTGTTGACGATTGGGGGATCGAAGTAACCCGCGCCGAGATTCTGGACGTAAATCTTGATCAGGCCACTCGTGACGCGATGTTGCAGCAATTGAACGCCGAACGTGCCCGCCGCGCGCAGGTGACCGAGGCCGAGGGCCAAAAGCGTGCCGTTGAGCTGCAGGCAGATGCCGAACTTTATGCGGCAGAGCAGACCGCCAAGGCCCGCCGAATCTCGGCTGAGGCCGAAGCTTATGCGACTCAGGTCGTAGCAAAGGCCATTCAAGACAACGGGCTGGAAGCGGCACAGTATCAGGTTGCGTTGAAACAGGTGGAATCGCTGAACGCCCTAGGCAACGGCACCGGCTCGCAGACCATCGTTGTGCCTGCAAACGCACTTGAAGCCTTCGGCAATGCCTTTAACATGCTTAAAGGAGGAAAATGATGGCCGATCCTTTCTGGCTGACGTGGTGGATTTGGTTGGCCGGAGCGCTTGCTCTGGGCATCCTTGAGGTCGCGCTGCCCGGCTTCATTTTCCTGGGTTTTGCCATCGGTGCAGCCATTACCGGAATGGTTTTGCTGATCCCTGGCCTCACGCTATCCCTGCCCGTTCTGCTGTTGATATTTGCTGTTCTGTCACTGGTCGCATGGCTGGTTCTGCGCCGTATGTTTGCCCTGCCGCACGGTCAGGTCAAAACCTTCAAGCACGACATCAACGACTGATCTGTCGTGGCGCTCAAATCAGGCGCCACGGCACCTCTGGACGCTGCCCGGCACTTTCCCTATATAATTTCTCAGGTAACAGACCCGAGGCATCAATGACCCACCCCAGTGAACAGTTCGAAGGCAGCCCCCTGATCGCTCCCTCGACCATCGATCACCCGCTCTACGAACCCGTGGTCGAAGCTTGCCGGACGGTGTTTGACCCAGAAATACCAGTCAATATCTACGATCTCGGTCTGATCTATACGATCGACATCACCGGAGAAAACGCGGTCAAGGTGATCATGACCCTCACTGCGCCAGGCTGTCCTGTCGCAGGCGAAATGCCCGGTTGGATCGTGGAAGCTATCGAACCCGTTGCTGGCGTCAAAGAGGTCGACGTCGAACTGACTTGGGAGCCACCTTGGGGCATGGAAATGATGTCAGATGAAGCCCGGCTTGAGCTGGGTTTCATGTAACTCTCGACTTACTCACAAAAAACATGGCGATGTTACAAAACGGTGTACTGCGTGTTACTTAACCGTTTTCATGTTGTCACAATGCTGGGTCACAAGGTCCTCAGGTACTGACCCAGTGATTAAGCATGCGTTTTTCAATCTGCTGGACGTGCTGGCGCAGGATGTCGAGTAGCGGGCGTCTTATCCGATTGCCCCGCTAAATTGACATACTTCGTGAATTGCATGGGCCTCTGACCATAGCCATCCCCCATTCAATGGGCCCATTCCGGGCCGCTCTTGCCCGAGAGCGGCCCTTTTTGTTTGATTATTCTAAGTTACAGGTCGATTTGATTTCAGCAGCGCGCGCGTCCAGCTCTTTTATATAGTCGCCTGACAGCATCTTCAGGTGCTTGCTCTCGGTTCCTGTGACGAGACCCAGCAAGGCACCGGCAGGGAGGATCGAGAACACGCTTTCAGCCTGCTGGTCCTCGGCATGTTTCTTTTCAGCTGCGATTGCGCGCAGATCACCGGGTGCGGTAGCACAGTTGACCGGGTGCCGTTTTGTGTCATCTATCGCAAATGCCGCAGACGCGGACGCCAACAACATAGATGTGAAAATGGCGGCTCCTGCCCAGTTCTGCGCTCTCATCGATCCAAACCTCTCTGGAATGCCTGTCCTTTACTTCAGATACGCTAAAGCTTTGCGCACCATCGTGACAACCCTGCGCGGAGTGTGTATTTGAACAGGCTCTCTCTTGAGCCCGGCGCGTGTCGGCCTTAGATTAGAGATAACGCGCGATAACGGAGCCCACCATGTTTGGCATTCCCGGCAAACAAGCCGTGACCATGACACCTAAAGCCGCTGAACAGATTGTTCGGCTTATGAAATCCGGCGGTCACACCGGATTGCGCATCGGCGTCAAGAAAGGCGGCTGCGCGGGGATGGAATACACCATGGACTACGTCGATGATGCCGACCCGAACGACGAAGTGGTCGAGCAGGATGGCGCGCGTGTTATGATCGCCCCCATGGCACAGATGTTCCTGTTCGGAACCGAGATCGACTACGAGGTTTCACTGCTTGAGGCCGGGTTCAAGTTCCGGAACCCGAATGTAGTCGATGCATGCGGATGCGGAGAATCGATTAAGTTCGACGAAACCTTGGCTGAACAACGCTAACTCGCAGCTTTTAGGTGGACGTAGGTCTCATTAAATCGCCGCGTCAGGTGCTCTCCGGCGCGGATCGTGGCGTATGAACCCGGCGGCGCAACATTTGTGTCGTAAGAAGGATTAAAGAACAACGGAACCGAGATCCTCTCGTTCACGCTGCCTTTGACTCTATGCTCGGTCGCTTTGACTTCTCCTGCCGTCCAAAACTCCAGCATCTCCCCGAAATTGATTATGAATTGTCCCGGCGTGGCGTTTACAGCTTGCCAATCGCCATCAGACATACGAACTTCCAGACCCGGTGTGCCGTCCGTGGCCAGCAAAGTCAGGCAGCCATAATCCGTATGCGCGCCGATACCAAAGTCCTTTTCCCCTGCCCAATCAGGACGTTGCGGATAGAAGTTACCGCGCAGCAGCGCCATTGGCGTATCAAAGGCCGCATCAAAACTGTTTGCATCCCTACCGATGGCAATCGCAATCGCGCGCAAAACGCGAATGGCAACTGAGCAGGCGTCTGAATAGTAACTCTGGATCGTTCTCCGAAACGCGTCGGCCCCGTCTGGCCAGAGATTTGGGGCATACACACTTAATCCACGCCCCGCATAGGGATCATCGGCTGGCAGTTCAAAACCGCTATCAAAGACTTCTTTGAAATCCGGGTTCGCCCTGAGATCCACCTGTTCGGAACGCGGCGCACCCCAACCGCGGTTGGCACCCGTAGCTGCCATATCGACGCTCTGCTTGATCTCATCGGGTTGACGAAAAAAATCGCGATAAGTGTCGATCACCTGCTTCACACGGGCGGCATCAAGGCCGGAATTGAAGATCGTTAGAAATCCGATCTGGCGAACAGCATGTCTCAGCTTTTCCATCTCAGCTGGATCACGCAGATCCAATTTGGCGAGATCGAGATCGTCTATCATGCCATCCTCCGCAACAACGCGCGCAATGTGTCCTGACAAGTAGCGCTATGCAACCGGAATTGTCAGCCCCGCCTGCGGGTGATATCCGAGGGTTCAAAGCAGAAAACCGGAGGGATCGCGATGCGGCGTAAGTTGGCGGCAGGCAACTGGAAAATGAACGGAACTGGCGTTGCGCTGAGCGAGTTGGAAGCGTTGAAAGCCTCGCACCCATCTTCTGCGGTAGAAATCCTGATATGCCCACCAGCCACTTTGCTTCATCGCGCGGCAAATACGGTTGAAGGTTCGGGCATTACCGTTGGTGGCCAAGACTGCCACGCGGCGCTCTCGGGTGCGCATACCGGGGGTCTGAGTGCCGAGATGCTGTTGGATGCAGGGGCAAGCTCAGTGATTCTTGGCCATTCCGAGCGCCGTGAAGATCATGCTGAGCAGAACGAAGACATCCGTGCCAAAGCCCGCACCGCCATGGATGCAGGCCTGAAGACGATCATCTGCGTTGGTGAAAGCCTTGAACAGCGCGAAGCAGCAAATACTCTGGATATCATCGGTGGACAGATGTCGGGTTCGATCCCGGATCAAGCGACAGGCGAGAACCTGATTGTCGCATATGAGCCGATCTGGGCCATCGGCACCGGTAAGGTTCCAACTTTGGAAGAGATCGGAGAAGTGCATGATTTCATACGCGCACGTCTGGAACGCCGATTTGGCGAAGGTGTCGGCCGGTCAGTCCGCCTGCTGTATGGCGGATCGGTCAAACCCGGTAATGCTGCCGAGATTTTCGGCGTTTCAAATGTTGACGGAGCGTTGGTGGGTGGCGCCAGTCTGAAAGCAACTGATTTCTCGGGCATCATTCAGGCGCTTGAAAGCGCCTGATCGCCAACCTCATTCGGCAATATCTTCGGCCCAAAGCGCGGGCTTCTCTTCGATAAAACGCTTCATCAATGCAATGCAGTCCGGGTCATCTGCGATGATGACCTCGACACCACGATCGCGCAGGAAGTCCTCATTGCCGCCAAAATTCACGGTGTCTCCGATCACAACACGCGGGATACCGAACTGTACGATCATGCCAGAACACATCATGCAAGGCGACAGCGAGGTATAGAGCACAGTATCGCGATAGGTCTTCTGCCGCCCTGCCTTGCGCAGCGCATCCATTTCCCCATGGGCAATCGGGTCGCCCAGTTGGACACGCTGATTACGCCCTTGCGCAACGACCTCACCACCCCGCGCAAGCACTGAACCGATTGGGCAGCCTCCTTCGTCAAATCCAGCTTTCGCCTCATCATAGGCAACGCGCAGCAAGCGTGCATCGGTGTCGGTCAGCATATGCAGGTGTCCTTTGTTCGGAGTTGTTTCGCAAAGCTGCCCGACACCACAACGGCGGTCAACGCTTAGGCCAGTTTCATGATGACCAAACCCGTCACGATTAGAACCGCAGCGCCGATCCGCATGGGCGTCAGCGCTTCACCCAGGAACAGGATGCCAATAGTGAACGCCCCTACTGCGCCGATCCCGGTCCAGATCGTATAGGCGGTACCAAGCGGCAGATCCCGCATGGCCATTGCAAGCAGGCCAAATGACCCGATCATCGCAACACCCATGATCGCCGTCGGCCACAGCCGCGTGAAACCAGCGGTCTGCTTCATCGCGACGGCCCAGACGATTTCGAGCAGGCCAGCAAACAACAGTAATATCCAGGGCATAAGAACACCTCACTTTCCGAGATCGGGTCGTCCCGAATAATCGTCCATGATGGTGAGGTCGTCCTCTGACCCTCAGATATGCGTTTGGGCATCAGTTTCAAGACAAAAAACCGGGCGGATTACACCGCCCGGTTCATATGTTCGGTGTAACCGATCTAGTTGGTTATGATCTCAGGCCCCATGAATGTGTTGGGCAGGAATGTCGAAATCCACGGGATGTAAGTAACCATGATGAGGAAGACGAACAGCACGGCCAAGAACGGCAACGCTGCCTTCACAACACTCATCATCGGCATACCCGCCACACCCGAGGTTACGAACAGGTTCAACCCGACCGGAGGCGTGATCATCCCGATCTCCATATTGACCACCATGATAATGCCCAGATGGATCGGGTCGATACCCAACTCGATAGCAATCGGGAAGACCAGCGGGGCCACAATGACCAGCAGACCTGAGGGCTCCATGAACTGGCCACCGATCAGCAGGATCACGTTGACCACAATCAGGAAAGTCACCGGCCCCAGACCCGCCGATAGCATGGCGCTTGCGATATGCTGGGGCACCTGCTCATCCGTCAGCACATGTTTCAGGATCAGCGCGTTGGCGATCACAAAAAGCAGCGTAACGGTTAGCTTGCCGGCCTCGAACAGCGTATGCTTGGTGTCGGGGTGCACAAAGGCCGTGATCAACGCATAGGGTTTCTTGAGCAGCGAGATGTTCTGCGCATCGCCTTCGGTGCTGAGCGGACCCATATCCTTGTAGACAAAACTTGCGATCAAGAACGCATAGACGGCAGCAACAGCCGCGGCCTCGGTCGGGGTAAAGATACCTCCGTAGATACCGCCGAGGATGATGACGATCAGGAACAGACCCCAACCGGCCTCGCGTGCTGACGTGAAGACCTCACCCCAACCTTTCCAATCGCCTTTGGGAAGGTTCTTGACCTTGGCCATGACGTAAATGGTGATCATCAGCATCAGACCAGCCATCAAACCCGGAATAACGCCCGCAAGGAACATCCGCCCGACCGAAACCTCCACGGCTGCCGCATAGACCACCATCACGATTGATGGCGGAATCAGAATGCCCAGTGTCCCTGCGTTACAGATCACACCGGCGGCGAATTCCTTGGAATAGCCCACCTGACGCATGCCAGCGATGACGATCGACCCGATTGCGACAACTGTCGCCGGAGACGACCCCGACAAGGCCGCAAACAACATACACGCGAAGACGCCAGCAATTGCCAGACCTCCGGGCAAGTGCCCTACACAAGCGATCGAGAACCGGATGATCCGCCGCGCCACTCCACCTGTGGTCATGAAAGATGACGCGAGAATGAAAAACGGGATAGCCAAGAGGGTGAAATGCCCCTCAAATGCCTCGAACAGCGTGCCAGCGACCGAAGCCAATGAGCTGTCGGAATAGATCAGCAGGAAGAGGGTCGAGCTGAGACCAAGTGCCACCGCGATCGGAACTCCGATCAACAATAGGCCAATGACCATCGAAAAAAGTAGTACGACGTCCATCAGTCATGCTCCCCCTGCTGGGCGCGGACTTCTTCGATCTCGTCCTCAACCTCGTGGCTAGCTACAAGGCGATCAGTTTCACCGCGCCAAATCTGTACTGCGACCTGTGCAAAACGGATCACCAGCAGCAACATCGAAAGAGGCAGAACGAAATACGGAACGACCTTGGGCAGTTTCTCGTAATACTCGCCATAGTTGATCATATCTTCCAGAAACCGCAGCGGCGCGACCATCGGGATATCATCAACTTCATAGAAGCTCTGGCTGCGCGCACTCATGTCAAAGCCGGTCGGAAACCAGCGACCCGAGGTTGGCGGCAGATCGGCAAACACTGCCCAGTAGTCATACGACCCCTTGAGCAGGAGCAGAGAAAACACCAGACAGCAAGCAACGGCTATCAGCGCTAAAACCCGGCGTGGCGCGGGGGCCAGCATGTTCAGGATCGCATCAACACCCAGATGTGCATGCTTCTTCACTGCATAAGACGCACCCAGCAGCACCAACCAACCGAAGGTGAATACTGTCAGTTCCAGCGCCCAAAGAATGTTAGAATTGAATACAAACCGCGCGATCACATTGGCGAAGGTTACAATTGTCATCAGACCCAACAGGCACGCAATCATGGTTTCTTCGATATGGTCGACCAGCCCGCCTTGGCCGGGTTTCGCACCAGACATCTCTCTGTCCCCGCATTTTTTTGATGAGAGTGGTGGGAGTGTGGCGGGCCATTAAGGCCCGCCCAGCCTATGCGTCCATAACTCCCCAGTCCCCGGACGCGTGGCTTGAACCGGGATCAGAACCCGGCGTTGATCGCCTGTGCGGCGTCGATCTTGTCCTGACCAACGTCACCGGCAAATTTGTCCCAGACTGGCTTCATTGCATCGACCCAGGCCTGGCGCTGCTCGGGGTTCAGTTCCCGGATGATGCCCCCTGCGTCAGTGATCGAAGCCTTGGCAGCTTCGTTTACGGAAAAGGCCTCCTTATTACGGGTCTCGGTCACTTCGGCGAGAATCGTCAGGAATTGATCGCGAACTTCAGGCTCCAGGCTGTCCAGCCAGTCAACTGAGGTTACAACCAGATAATCGATGATACCGTGGTTCGTTTCTGTGATGCCGTCCTGCACCTCGAAGAACTTCTTGCCGTAGATGTTCGACCAGGTGTTTTCCTGCCCGTCAACAACGCCCTGTTGCAGAGCACCGTACACTTCCGAGAACGCCATCTTCTGAGGGCTGCCACCAATTGCCTCCATCTGGGCAACCAATACGTCCGATGACTGAACGCGGAACTTCAGGCCGTTCGCATCCGAAGGATCTTCCAACGGCTTGTTTGCAGACATCTGCTTCATGCCATTGTGCCAGAATGCCAGCCCTTGAAGGCCGCGGCGCTGCATGCTGTCTTTCATCGCCTGACCATCAGCCGAGGCTTGGAACGCATCCACAGCATCGATGTTCTTGAACATGAACGGCAGATCGAACAGGCGGAATTGCTTTGTAAACTTCTCAAACTTCGACAGCGAGGGCGCGGCCAACTGCACGTCGCCCTGCAGCATCGCTTCAAGAACCTTGTCATCGTTGTAAAGAGTGGAGTTCGGATAAACCTCCATGCACATCACGCCGTTCATCTCGTCATTGACGCGCTGCTCAAGCAGCGAAGCGGCGATGCCCTTGGGGTGTTTGTCCGTATTGGTCACATGCGCAAACTTCACGACGATCTCGCCATCATCGCAAGCTGCTACACCAGCGGTCGCTGATATGGACAGTGCGATTGCGGTTGCTGCCGTTGTCAGGAATTTCATCAGTCTTATCCTCCCAGACTTCCCTAAAACTTCCATCGAGCGCCCAATCAGCGCCGTATGTTGCGGAGTGAACCGAATCGGCTCCTCACTCTCAACATTTTGTTGAGATGTTGCTGAAATCTGTTTTTTCCAAATAATTTCTTACGGTTAAATGATGTCCGTAATAAATCTGGTGTTTTGGCAGAACTAAGCTGTGCGATTTTTCGCACAGGCAGTCAGCACCTTGTGCGAATTTCCGCACAATATCCGAATCGATGCGAGCGAATCGCTCGCTTAAGCCACAGCGCAACCGCAGTTCGCCCTAGCGGAAGTGTTTTGCTAACGACGATAGTCTTCTGGCCTAATGTGGTAGCGGGTCAGCTTGTCATAAAAAGTTTTGCGCGGCAGCTTCAGTGCCTTGGCGGCATCCGCAGCCTTGCCATTGTGGCGCCCAAGGGCTGCAATCAGCAAAGACCTCTCAACACGCGCCAATTGCTCGCTCAACCCCAGATCAGCGGCCTGTGCAACCTCATCCGGCATCCCCAACACAAACCGCATTGCCGCCGACATCAACGATCGGGCATTGCCCGGCCAATCCTGCGCCATCAGCGAGGCCAGATGCTCGGGTGTCACTTCAGGTTCCGCAATCCCGGCCTGCTCAGCGGCCTGCGCCACATAGCGGCGAAAGATGACGGGGATATCCTCGGGCCGTTCTGACAGGGCCGGGATTCGCACCCGCATGACATCCAACCTATAGAACAGATCGGCATTGAACCTTCCCTGTGCAGTAAGGTCCGACAAATCGGCCGTTGCCCCTGCGATGATTCTGGCTTCCGTCCCTTGTTCGATCAGTTCCAGCGCGGCGTATTGCGTGGCATCCGACATCGCCGAGATCTCATCCAGATACAGCGATCCGCCTGCCGCATCCTTACAGACACGCAACAAATCATCCGGGTTCAGGCCTGAGGCAGGGCGTTTGACAAATGGCCCCTGTCCAACCGGAGACATCAGATGGACAACTTCAGCGACCTTTGAAACTCCGCTACCCGCTGGCCCGGTAACCAGTACCTCGGCCCGTGTTGGCGCTACGCTCCGCACTCGCTCACGCAAGGCCTCGGCTTGATCTGACAACCCAAACAGCATGCGTGCTGCGGGATCGCCACGCTCAAGTTCGCGCCGTTGCTCGCGTTCCTGCAGAATTTCTGCGCGCGCGGCAAAGGCTCGTTCGAGTACCGCCAATAAATCCGCTGCTGCACAGGGCTTTTCCAGAAAATCAAATGCTCCCTGCCCCATGGCCTGTACCGCCATCGGGATATCGCCTTCACCTGTCAGCAATACCACCGGAAGCTCAGGATCAACCTCGCGCGCGTATGCGAGCAGATGAAACCCATCCCGCCCCGGCATGCGAATATCCGAGATGATCACACCGCCGAAGTCACGATGAATATGATCCTTTGCGGCCACGAAAGATCCCGCGGTGACCGGTTCATACTCGGCCAATTCGAGGGTTTGCGCCAAGGCCTCACGTACGGCGGCATCATCATCGACCAAAAGCACTTTGCGGATCATGCTGCCTCATCTTCTTCAAAGGGTTCCAGTTCAACCGTGAATTCAGCACCCTCGTCCGTGTTGGCACCGCGAATATCCCCCCCGAAGCTCTGAACCAGACCGTAGGATATCGACAGCCCCAGACCCATCCCCTCGGACGTCCCAACTGTTTTTGTGGTGTAGAACGGCTCAAACACGCGGTCGGGGTCCTCGATGCCGGGTCCGGTATCCCGCACCGACACGCGAATAGGCTTCCCCCCTGACAGAGTGACCAATATTCTGCGCGTCGGTCGATCGACCATCGCATCCGCTGCATTATTGATTAGGTTGACAAACACCTGCACCAGACGCACCTCTCCACCCCAAGCATAGACCGCATCCTTTGGCGGCACCCACTCCAACGCGACATTCTCATCGCGCAGGCGCGCCTCGGTCAATTCTGTGGCAGTGTTCAGAACCTGAACCAGATCAACGCGCCCCATTGGTTCGCTTTCATTTCTCGCAAAGGCCCGCAGGTTCTTGATGATCCGCGCCATGCGTGCGGCCATATCGGAAATGCGGCCCAGATTTTCGCCAGCTCTCTGGCCCTTGCCGCGCTCAAGAAAGGCGGACCCGTTGTCGGCGAACTGCTGAATCGCCATCAAGGGCTGGTTCAATTCATGACTGATGCCAGCCGACATCTTGCCCAAAGCGCTCAACTTACCAGCCTGAACCAAATCGGCCTGCGCTTGTTTGAGCGCGGCCTCCGCCTCCTGCCGCTCGGCAACTTCGTGGCGCAAAGCGCTATTAGCCGCCGTCAAAGCGCGCGTACGTTGCGCGACCCGGCTTTCCAGCACGGTGTTTGCCTCTGCAAGTGTCCGACGGCGTTCCGAGGCCAGAAACAACAAAGCACCAAAGGCGAAACAGATCGCCGCAACCGCCGCCGCCTGCAACCCCGCCAACCGGCGCGCCGGAGCGACATCCACCAGCATCTCTGCGGTCATCGCAATCACCGGAAGATCGAGCGTCAGATGCAGGGCGCGACGGGGCAGATAGCGACCCCAATTGAGCTTCCACACTTCATATCCCGCAATCCAGGTTGAGGCGAAATCGACATTCTCACCTTCGGGTGACATCAGCCCTTGCTGCCCTTGCCCGCGGCGCCATAGTAGCAGATCCGATCGGTTCGAGATAAAGACAACCCCATCCGTATCAATGAAAAACACCGCATCGGTACTGCCGCGCCATGTTTGTTCCACATCCTGCACATCGGCCAGAACCATCAACGCGCCTTCTATTTGGCCCAAATCCCCAAATGACGGGGCCGCGTATGAATAAATGCGGTCACTGCTTGCGTCTTCGACCCCATGTGCGCTGCCCAGGGCCCCCTGCATGGCGCGCTCGAAAGCCGGATGTGCGGACATATCGCGCTGCGTCACCGGTTGGGCCGCGACCAGAACCTGACCCTCCGGATTCAGGTACATAACGTTAACGGCAGCGGTTTTGTCTGCCACATCCAGCAGCACCTTTCGGGCGGCCCGTTGCTGTTCTGATGTTTCTAGCTCCTGCAAAGCAGGATGGTCCGCCATCAAGGCGGCCACTTCCTGATAGACCTGCATTTGAGTGCTCAGACGGTCGGCGGCCAGTTCTAAATCGGCCTCGGCCTTCTCGCTCAGTTGCGACAGGGCCTGACGATAGCCATAAGTCCAGACCGCCGCTGACAGCAATCCGACCGCGCATAAGAAACCGGCTATGATCCAAAAACGTTGCATATCTAGGGTCTTGCATTCAGCAGCCGCCATGGCAAGTCTGCACCGCATGAAGACGCTGACCCAATCCCCGACCGACCCGGCATTCGTGCAAAACCCATACCCCTTTTATGACAGCGCACGTCAGTCGGGCGATCTGTTCTACTGGAAAGACTACGGCCTTGTCGCGGCTGTCTCGCACAAAGCGGTGCAAATTCTGCTGCGCGATCGGCGCTTCGGGCGTGAAATCCCGGCGGAACTTGCAAAACCCGGCCCAGACCATCTTGCACCCTGGCTAGAAGTCGAATCCCATTCGATGTTAGAGCTTGAACCCCCGCGTCATACTCGATTGCGTTCTCTGGTACTGCGGGCGTTTACCTCTCGCGCGATCACGGCGCTTGAGGGGTCCACTGAACAGTTGTGCCACGATTTGATCAAGCAGTTCCCCGCTGGCCCCTTCGATCTGCTGGAGGCCTATTGCACCCAGGTCCCCGTGATCACGATCTGCCGTCTGCTTGGTGTGCCGGAAGACATGGCACCGCAACTGTTGCAGTGGTCGCACGCCATGGTGGCCATGTATCAGGCAAACCGGACGCGCCAGACCGAAGACGAAGCCGTCCGTGCCACACAAGCCTTTACCACCTATCTCGAAGAATACATCGAAAAACGCCGCACTGACCCGCGTGACGATCTGATCACCCGGTTGATCGCGGCAGAGGAAGATGGTGAAAAACTCTCGCGCGACGAACTGATCACGACCTGCATTTTGTTGCTGAACGCCGGTCACGAAGCCACCGTGCACGCCATCGGCAATGGCGTGAAGACTATGTTGACGACGGGTACACAGCAGTATGTCCTGACGCCCGGCACCATCGACGGCGCAGTCGAGGAAATCCTGCGTTTCGATCCACCACTGCACATGTTCAGACGCTATGCCTATGAAGATATTGAACTCTTCGGTCACCGCTTTGCGCGTGGTGACGAAGTTGCCTTGCTTCTGGGCGCAGCCAATCGCGACCCTGCTGCTTGGTCCCAATCCGATACATTCGACCCGATGCGAGATGTAAGCGCCAATACTAGCTTTGGTGGTGGCCTTCACTTCTGTGTGGGCGCTCCGCTGGCCCGGCTTGAGATGCGGATCGCCCTGCCCATCCTGTTCCAGCAATGCCCAAAGCTAAAGCTGACGGCAGAGCCGCAATATTCGGACAGCTACCATTTCCACGGGCTGACCAAACTCATGGTAACGGTCTGACTTAATATCCTGTCAAGAAACCCGGATCCGTGCTTCATCTGGCCATAAATATCTCGGGGGAGTCGCCTTCGGGCGGCGGGGGCGGCGCCCCCATTCACGCTTCATCCTATCCGACAGACTTCAGTGGTAGCATGGTGGTCGATTTGATCTCTTCCATCGAAAGCAAGGCTGTTACGTTGTGCACTCGCACCTCTGAAATCAACGCCTGATAAAACGCATCATACGCACGCGCGTTCTTGACGCGCACTTTCAGAATGTAATCAATGTCTCCCGCCAAACGGTGCGCTTCCTGAACCTCTGGACGATCGCGCAACGCTTTCAGGAACTTCTGCTGCCACTCCGCTTCATGTTCCGACGTACGGATCAGCACAAAGAATGTGGCCTCAAAGCCCAACGCTTCGGCATCCAGCAATACGGTCTGCTGGCCAATGACCCCTACCCCCTTCAGCTTGCGAATGCGATTCCAAACCGGCGTCTTGGAGCTCCCTACACGGGCTGCGATTTCGTCAAGCGACTGGCTGGCATCCCGTTGCAGCTCGGCTAGAATTTTCCGATCCGTGTCGTCTATTCGCACCGACATTCCAATTTCCCTTCCAATTCAGAACAAACCTTCTTTCACTCGCCGCATATAGAACATTTGTTCTTATTTCTTCGCGCATATGGCGATTTGTCGGGAATATTTCCTATATTGGCACACAAGTCAATTCAGTCACGAGATGATCCGATGCAGGTCAAACAAACAAATAGGCGCATTCACAAACCCGGCGTCGCCCGAGTTGCGCAATACCCGCACAAAGTCTCGGTTTTCAATAAGGAGCTTGCCTGATGGCCCGCGCTTTTACCCCCAAAGTCGTCACCGCCAACGACTTGCTGGAAGGTGATGTGATTTACCAGACCGAAGATGACCGGTGGTCGCGCGAGTTGTCCGATGCCGAACTGATCACGGACGAAGCTCACGCGCAGGTTCGTCTGCTGGATGCCGCGCGTCAGGCCAACAAGATCGTCGGCGCCTATCTTGCCGACGCGGTGGCCGGAGAAAAGGGCCCCGAACCCACCCACTTTCGGGAGGATTTCCGCCGGACTGGTCCGTCCAACTATGCCCACGGCAAACAGGAAACCTCCCCGCAGCCTCGGGCCTGATCTCAGGCCATTCTCTCTCCCCTTCAAGGCCCCGGGTCCGGGGCTGCAACTAAGGACAGCTAAACATGTATCGCTACTCCGAGTTCGACACAGCATTTTTGACAGAACGCAACGCGCAGTTCCGTGCGCAGGTTGAGCGTCGCATTGACGGTTCGCTGACTGAAGACGAATTCAAGCCACTGCGCCTGATGAATGGTCTGTATCTGCAATTGCACGCTTATATGCTGCGGGTCGCTATTCCATATGGCACGCTGTCCAGTGCTCAGATGCGTCAGCTCGCTTTGCTGGCCGAGAAATGGGACAAAGGTTACGGCCATTTTACCACCCGTCAGAACATTCAGTACAACTGGCCGAAGCTGAACGACGTGCCGGATATGCTGGACGCACTGGCCGAGGTTGGCATGCACGCCATCCAGACCTCGGGTAACACCATCCGCAACGTGACCGCCGATCATTTCGCCGGTGCCGCCGCGGATGAGGTCGCTGATCCGCGCCCCTATGCCGAACTGCTGCGTCAGTGGTCAACCGACCACCCTGAATTCCAGTTCATGCCGCGCAAATTCAAGATCGCCATCACCGGCAGCGAGAATGACCGCGCCGTGATCAAGGCGCATGACATCGGTCTGCAACTGGTCGAGCGTGATGGTGTTCTGGGTGCCCGCGTCATCGTTGGCGGTGGTCTGGGCCGTACGCCCATGATCGGCAAAGAGCTATCGGAATTCGTCGCCTTTGACGACCTGCTGGCCTATCTTGAGGCCACCGTTTCCGTGTGGAACCAGATCGGCCGTCGCGACAACAAGTACAAGGCGCGCATCAAGATCACCGTGCACGAGCATGGCATCGACGCCATCCGTGCCAAAGTGAACGAGCGATTCCTGAAGGTTCGCCCGCAATTCAAAGGCGCGGATATGAGCCTGCTGGACAAAATCAAAGGCCACTTTGCGCCTCCAGCCTTCCGTGATGGTTCGGTTGCCTCGTTCGAGAGTGCCTACACCAACGATCCGGTCTTCCGTTCGTGGGTCGACACCAACATCGCGCCGCACAAGAACGCGGACCACGCGATCGTCACGATCTCGATCAAGAAGCACGGCCAGACGCCGGGCGATGCGACTGCCGAGCAGATGCGCGTAATGGCTGATCTGGCCGAAGAGTTTGCCTATGACGAACTGCGTATCAGCCACGAGCAGAACGTAATCCTGCCGCATGTCCACAAATCCGACCTGCCCGCGATCCACGCGACGCTGAAAGAATACGAGTTGGCGACCGCCAACATCGGCTTGATCAGCGACATTATCGCTTGCCCCGGTATGGATTACTGCGCACTGGCGACGGCACGTTCGATCCCCGTGGCGCAGGAAATCGCGACCCGGTTCGAAGACCTGAAACTGGAGCATGATATCGGCCACCTGAAGATCAAGATCTCGGGCTGCATCAACGCCTGTGGTCACCACCATGTGGGTCACATCGGCATTCTTGGCCTCGACCGCGCTGGCGTCGAAAACTACCAGATCACTCTGGGTGGTGACGGTACCGAATCCGCCGCCATAGGTGATCGTACTGGCCCGGGCTTCGCCTATGACGAGATTGTTCCGGCGGTCGAGCGCATCGTCGACACGTATCTGGAGCAGCGCGACAGCGCCGAAGAGACCTTCTTGCAGACCTATCGCCGCGTTGGCATGGCACCGTTCAAAGCGGCGCTTTACCCCGAGGCACAGGCCAATGCCGCTTGACCTGATCCAAACGGAACTGGGGGCTGACCGCGCCGAACTGACCGAAAAGGTCGAGGCGCTGAACGCCCGCTTCCGCCACCACAGTGCCCATGATGTGATGCATGGCGCATTGGACGAGATCGAGGAGCTTGCTCTGGTCTCCAGCTTTGGCGCGGAATCGGTGGTGTTGCTGCATATGGCTGCAGTGGTCGACAAGATGACCCCAGTGCTGTTCGTGGACACCCAGATGCTGTTTGCCGAAACGCTGGAATACCAGCAGGAGGTCAGCGAGCGTCTGGGCCTGCGCAATGTGCAGATCATCCGCGCCGAGGATGAAGATGTTCAGCGCGACGATCCTTATGGCGCGTTGCGTCTGCGTGACACCGATGCCTGCTGTAATCTGCGCAAGACCTTCCCGCTGCAGAAAGCTCTGACCGGGTATTGTGGCTGGATCACCGGGCGCAAACGGTTTCAGTCCGGCACCCGTGCCGCGCTGGACTTTTTCGAGGTCGAGGACGGAACCGGCCGGATCAAGGTCAACCCCTTGGCCCACTGGGCGCCCAACGATGTGCGCGCCTATATGGAAGAAAACAACCTGCCCCGGCATCCGCTGGTGGCCAAAGGATACCCCTCGATCGGCTGTGCGCCCTGCACTTCGCCGGTCAAAGAAGGCGAAGACCCCCGCGCCGGGCGCTGGCGCGATCAGAACAAGGAAGAATGCGGCATCCATTTTGTTGATGGAAAAATGGTGCGCATCGGAGAGAAAACATGAACGTAATCGTAAACGACGAGGGCTTTGCCCCCGATGATTGGACCGATGGCTATGTCACGCTGGACGATGCAGCGAATGACGTGGTTGCACTGGATATCGCCTCGGACACTGACCCCGATGAACTGTTTGACCGGCTGGGCAGCGCCCAGATGGTGCGCGTGGACTTTCCATCCTCAGCGGATGGGCGCGGCTTTACGATCGCGCGCGTTCTGCGTCTGAAAGGTTATACAGGTCGCCTGCGGGCAAAAGGCCATGTTCTTGCAGACCAATACGCCATGGCGCGTCGTAGCGGCTTTGACGAAGTCGAAATTGATGACACCTTGGCGAACCGGCAGCCCGAAGATCAGTGGTTGGCCCGGGCCAATTGGCAGGACAACAACTACCAGGCCCGCCTGCGCGGCTAACCCGCCATCGCCAACCTGTGATACGAAAGGGGCAATCTGCCCCTTTTCCTGACTTGGATCAAAGATTAAACGGAGATACCGGTTTAGCAGACCGGCAGTGAAATGATGACAGAGATGAAATCCGTGAGTGAAGCAACCGCCGTTAAGGCCCCCGTCCTGCCCGACGCCCAGACTGTGACCGAGGTCAAACATTGGACCGACCGCCTGTTCTCTTTCAAGGTGTCGCGCCCTGCATCGCTTCGTTTCCGCTCGGGTGAGTTCGTGATGATCGGCCTGCTGGGCGACAACGGCAAACCGCTGCTGCGCGCCTATTCCATCGCCTCGCCTTCATGGGATGAGGAACTGGAATTCTACTCGATCAAAGTGCAGGATGGCCCGCTGACCTCAAAGCTGCAGCACATCCAGCCTGGTGATCAGATCATCCTTCGGCCTAAACCCGTTGGCACACTGGTGCATGACGCATTGCTGCCCGGCAAGCGCATCTGGTTCTTCGCCACCGGCACAGGCTTTGCGCCCTTCGCGTCGCTGCTGCGTGAACCGCAGACCTATGAGGATTATGACGAGGTTATCATCACCCATACCTGCCGCGACGTAGCTGAACTGGATTACGGACGCGAGTTGATCGAGAGCGTCAAACAGGACGAGTTGCTGGCCGAACTGATTGGTGAAGGTTTCGCCGACAAGATTCGCTATTATCCCACCACCACGCGGGAAGAGAGCCCAAAGATGGGCCGTATAACCGAGCTGTTAAAAGACGGCACCGTATTTGCCGATCTGGGCATCGAAGGTGGTATCAAGCCAGATACTGATCGCGCGATGGTTTGTGGCAGCCTTGCCTTCAACCATGACATCAAAGCAATTCTGGAAGAGTTCGGCTTGCGAGAAGGTGCAAATTCCGAACCCAAGGAATTCGTGATTGAAAAGGCATTTGTGGGCTAATGGGGTTTGCCGGTGGAGTTATCGACACCCTAAACCGGCAAAAACTCACGAAATTCATGGAAAATTCATGCGGCTTGCAATTTATGCCGCTTGAAACACCTCTCAGCCCGGTCTAAATTCCGGGCTCGAAATTCTGCAATCATCAAAGGAATGAAACCATAGCCCGCAGACCTCACAACGCGCCGCCACAGCGAGATACCGGCCCGCGCGTCAATGACAAGATCCGTGCTCCCGAAATTCGCCTGATTGGCGCCGAAGGTGAAAATGTCGGGGTGGTTCATCCCGCAAAGGCCATGCAGATGGCCGCCGATGTCGGCCTCGATCTGGTTGAGATTTCGCCCAACGCGAACCCGCCGGTCTGCAAAATCATGGATTTCGGCAAGTTCAAGTACGAACAGCAGAAACGCGAAAGCGAAGCCCGCAAGAAGCAAAAGATCATTGAGGTGAAAGAGGTCAAGTTCCGGCCCAACACCGACACGCATGACTATGACGTCAAGATGCGCAACGTGTTCAAGTTTCTTGAGAACGGCGACAAGGTCAAAGTCACCCTGCGTTTCCGGGGCCGCGAGATGGCGCACCAGAACCTGGGGCGTGAGCTGCTGGAACGTGTGGCCGAAGACGTCAAGGATCTGGGCAAGATCGAGAACATGCCCAAGATGGAAGGCCGTCAGATGATCATGATGATTGGCCCGCTGCCACAGAAGTAGGTTTTCTTTTGTAGAATGACAAAAGCCCCTCCGAAATCGGAGGGGCTTCTTTGTTTTCTGGCTTCTCGCCTAAATCAGATCACCGAGGATATCGCCCGATCCAGCTTGTCTACAAGCTCGACCAGTTGGTCATCTTCGATGATAAAGGGCGGTGCTAGGAGGATATGATCTCCGTTGCGTCCATCACGCGTTCCCGACATCGGGTAACAGATCAATCCCTCGGCCATCGCTGCCTTCTTGATTTTGCCCGCCACGCCACGCGACGGATCAAACGGGGTTTTCGTATCCCGATCCTCGACCAACTCAATTCCTCGGAATAAGCCGCGGCCCCGTATGTCCCCGACATTCGGGTGTTGGCCAAACTTGTTTTCCAACATGCTCTGCAATTTGCCCCCCATTACGCCGGCCCGCGCTGGCAGGTCACGAGAAGTAAGTTCCTGTACAACGGCAAGCGCAGCCGCAGTCGCAACCGGATGACCGATATAGGTGTGGCCATGCTGGAAGAAGCCCGATCCATCCCGGATCGCATCATAGATTCGACCCGAACACAGCATCGCTCCGATAGGCTGATACCCTGCCCCCAACCCTTTGGCGATACAAAGAATATCTGGCGCGACATCGTCATGATCACAGGCAAACAAATGCCCGGTACGACCCATGCCGCACATTACTTCGTCGAGGATCAGAAGAACGCCGTGTTGATCGCAAATTTCACGGATTCGCTTGTAGTACCCCTCGACTGCCGGAACAGCCCCAAGCGTCGCACCAACCACCGGCTCTGCCATGAAAGCCATGACCGTTTCAGGCCCAAGGCGCAGGATTTCTGCCTCCAGCTCATTCGCAACGCGCTGACCATATTCAAAACTGCTCTCATCCTCAGGCTTTTCGGCGTACTCATAGCAAGGAGCGATATGAGTCATCTCGATCAGCATCGGTGCAAACTGCGCCCGCCGCCATTCATTGCCACCCGCCGAAAGTGCCCCCAAAGTGTTGCCGTGATAGCTTTGCCGACGCGCGATCACATGGCGGCGTTCTGGCTGACCGGTTTCAAGATAATACTGCCGCGCCAGTTTGATAGCAGCCTCGGTCGCCTCTGACCCGCCCGAGACAAAGTAGACCCGGTCCAGATCGCCGGGGGCGTGTTCAATCAGCAGATCAGCCAGTGCCTCTGCCGGTTCCGAGGTCATAAAGCCGGTATGCGCAAACGCAATCTGCGCCACCTGATCCTGCACCGCTTTGACCACAGCGGCGTTGGAATGGCCGAGGCATGAAACGGCAGCATCCCCGCAATCCAAATAACGACGGCCGGTTGAATCGATCAGATAACAGCCGTCACCACCAGCGGCCTCAGGCAGTTCCGACTTGGTGTGACGTGGAAATACGTGACTCATGTCGAAGTCCTTTTCAGAAGATTAATGAGCGCCGCGACTGATGCAGCATTGTCTGCCCAAGCCTGGCCATTCGGACCTGCAAGGCTGTTTTCGAAACCCACGCGCACATCGCCACCCAACTGCGCGGCCTTTTGCAGGCACGCATGCTCCTGCCCTCCAAAGGCACAGACCATCCATGGATCAGCGCTGTGCGGAAACACATCCAGATCATTCGGACTCGATTCCTGCGCCGTGGCATAGCGACCAAGGACAAGCAGACGGTCGACCTGATCCGATTTTACCACCCCTTTAGCCTGCCAATGCGTCAGTAACTCGACGTCAGCGACATCATAGAGGATATGCTGAACACGAGTCCCTTGTTCCGCGCATAGTGCGTAGACCTTTGGCGCAAGTTCGGGCGACCGTGCAATCTCGCGCACCGAAATCGAAGCCCAGTCCGGGCGCACATCTTGCAAACAAGCAAGTTGTGCTTGAACGCTGAAAACGCCAGCAGCTTCTGTCGTAATCTGGATGTCCATGTCAGGGGCCGCAGCACGCAGTTCAGCAATGGTTTCACAATACAAACCCGCATCAAGCGAATGCTGACCCGCCTGATCACGAACATGCAGGTGCAGGCCTTGCGCACCTGCCCGATTGCAGGTCTTCGCAGCTTTGACGATTTCGTCCGTTGTGATCGGCAGCGCAGGATGATCCCCATGCCCCCGCCGCGCCCCGTTCGGAGCCACCAACACATATGGCCTTCTCGTCATCCTCAAACCAGTCCCAGACATTCCGTCACCTGTTTTTTACGATCCCGAATTAAACACCTCGCTCACGTTTTCAATTTGCATTCTTCATAACATTTGTTTTTTCTTACCAAATGCAACACACCTCATCCCAACTGACCGAGCAGCTTCGGCACGAAATCGACACCCTGCCTCAGCAAATGCAAGCCACAGCGAAATACATCATCGACCACCCTGGCGATTTCGGGCTCGACCCGGTTCGGCTTACCGCCGAAAAGATCGGTGTCAGTTCAAACGTTTTGGTGCGGTTGGCACAACGCATGGGATTCGACAGTTTTGAGTCGTTCAGACGACCCTTTCGCCAAACCCTTGTCACAGACCGAGAAGATCGGCTGGGTCAGGGCTGGCTGGATCGCATGAAATCGGGGGGCCAATTCAGCGCCGCGCAAGCTGGGTTTGCGCAAAACGAACTGAACGTCGTAGCCCGCTCCTTGCGACTGGCCGATCCTGATTTGATGCAACAGGTCACGGAGTACATGATTGCAGCTAATCGCTGTTTCATAACCGCGACCCGGGCTAGCTATGCTTTGGCCTATTATCTCCACTATGCGGGTCGGATGGCACACCCAGGATTTCAGCTTATCCCGCGACATATGGGATCAGCCATCGATGATTTGCTCGAGGCCGATGAAGCGGACTGCCTTTTCGCTATTACCGTTCACCCCTATTCCTCTGACACCATACAATCCATGCGTTTTGCGCGTAAACGCGGAATGCGCATCGCGTTATTGTCGGATAGCGACGTCATCGCCCCTGGTGTTGACCCTGACATCGTGCTGCCTGTCAGTACCCGCGCGCAACATCACTTTTCCAGCTTCTCCGGAGCGATGGTAGTGCTTGAATGCCTGCTGGGTCATCTCTTTGCCGCAGGGGGGTCAGCCGCGCGTGACCGCGTGGAACGCTATCAGACGGCCCGAGAAGACACCGGCGCCTACTGGCGCCCCGCCAAGCCCCCAAGAGTTCGGAAAGAATAAAGAGCCCCGGCTTTCACAGAGGCTCTCAACGCTGATCAACAATCAGATCAGCTGCAAGCTTCGACAGCCCGTTTCGTCATAACAGTGACCAGATGCGCCCGGTACGTTTTGCTGCCGTGCAGATCACCAATCATGTTCATCGGATTAATGTGCAGCCCCATCAAAGCGTCCGCGCGGAACTCTTTGTTCAGGGCCTCCTCAGCCTCTGCCCAGCGGAAAACTCCGTCCTCGCTTGCGCCGGTTACTGCAACCCGAACGCCATTGGCGAACCGAGCGAGATAAACCCCGACCAACGCAAACCGAGACGCGGGCTGCAAAAACTTCTGATAACTCGCCGCCTGAGGCACAGGGAAACGCACCGAAGTGATAATCTCGCCCTCTTCCAGAGCTGTCGTGAACATGCCCTGAAAGAAGTCATCCGCCGCTATCTGGCGATTATTGGTGACAATGGTCGCGCCTGAACCCAGCACTCCCGCCGGATAACAGGCCGCTGGATCATTGTTGGCAATCGAACCGCCAATAGTGCCACGATTACGCACCGCAGGATCACCGATCTGGCCGGCCAGCGCTGCCAGCGCCGGATAGTTACCAGCAGCTTCAGCGGCCACATTTGCGTGGGTTGTCGCACCGCCTATCGCTACCGAGCCATCATCCTCGACGCAGACCCCTTTCATTTCAGCGATTCCATTGACCGAAACCAGCTTGGATGGCGCGGCCAACCGCTGCTTCATTGTGGGGATCAGGGTTTGCCCACCCCCCAATGCCTGTGCATCCTCAACTCCCAACGCAGTAACCGCGTCAGCGATGGTCGAGGGTTTCTCAAACTCGAAATTGTACATTTCGTTCTTCCTTTCCGAAAAGCGCGGATCCGCCCTTCATCTGGCTATAAATATCTCGGGGAGCGCGAGGGGCTGGCCCCTCGCACCCGAACCTCTCAACCATGCATTGCTGTCCAAACACGCGACGGGCTCATCGGCATGTCAATGTGATCAACAGCCTTTCCACCCGAGTTCAGCGCATCCAGAACCGCGTTGACTACCGCAGGCGGCGAGCCAATCGCACCAGCTTCACCGCAGCCCTTCACACCCAACGGGTTGTGCGTACACGGCGTCTGGCTGGAATGGTCGACCGCATAGAACGGCAGATCATCGGCGCGTGGCATCGCGTAATCCATGAAGGATGCGCTCAGCAACTGGCCATTCTCGTCATAGGCGCAGTTTTCCAACAAAGCCTGACCGATACCCTGACCGATGCCGCCATGTACCTGACCATCCACAATCATCGGGTTAACGATGTTGCCAAAGTCATCCGCAGCGGTGAAGGCTTCGATGGTCACCTGTCCAGTCTCGGGATCCACCTCAACCTCGCAGGCATATGCCCCCGCTGGGAAGGTGAAGTTGGCCGGGTCATAAAATGCGGTCTCCTCCAGCCCCGGCTCAACCTCCAATGGGAAGTTGTGCGGTACATAGGCTGTCAGAGTCACATCACCCCAGGCCACCGACTTGTCAGTGCCCGCGACGCTGAACTGACCGTCCTTCAGCTCGATATCGACCTCGGACGCCTCGAGCAGGTGTGCCGCGATCTTCTTGGCCTTGTCGATCACCTTTTCGGTCGCCTTAACCATGGCCGAACCACAGACCGCCAGCGAGCGTGAGCCATAAGTGCCCATGCCGAACGGGATCTTCGAGGTGTCGCCATGCACAATCTCGACCATCGACTCGTCGATGCCGATCATGTCGGCCACAACCTGCGGGAAAGCAGTCTCATGCCCCTGCCCGTGGCTATGTGCACCAACCATGACACTGATGGAACCGGTGGCGTTTACCCGCACCGTGGCAGCATCATAAAGACCCGCCCGGGCCCCCAGCATGCCGACGATGTTCGAGGGCGCGATGCCGCAGGCCTCGATATAGCAATTGACGCCTAGACCACGCAGCTTGCCATTGGCCTCGCTTTCCGCCCGCCGCGCGGCAAAGCCAGCCAAATCAGCAGCAGCCTCAAGCTTATCCATCGTCCCGTTGTAATCCCCGGTGTCGTAGGTCAGCGCCACCGGTGTGTCATACGGAAACTGGGTGATGAAATTCTGGCGACGCAGGGCGATCGGATCGACACCCAGTTCACGCGCTGCCTTGTCGATGACGCGCTCCAACTGATAGGTTGCCTCTGGCCGACCCGCACCGCGATAAGCGTCCACCGGCACTGTGTTGGTGAACATTGCCTTCACATTCACCTGAATGACCGGCGTTTTGTAGTTGCCCGCCATCAGAGTGCCATGCAGCCAAGTCGGAACCGAGCTTGAGAAGGTCGACAGATACGCGCCCAGATTGGCGTAGGTGTTAGTGCGAAGGCCTGTGAAGTTATTGTCCGCGTCCAAAGCGAGCTCAATCGTGCTGACGTGGTCGCGGCCCTGCGCATCCGACATAAACGCCTCGGACCGGCTGGCGGTCCATTTGACCGGGCGGTTGCAGGCCTTGGCAGCGAATGTACAGAACGCCTCTTCCGCGTAGTGGAAAATCTTCGTGCCAAATCCACCACCAACATCAGGCGCTACGACACGCACTTTGTGTTCAGGCAAGCCCAGAACAAATGCGCACATCAGCAAGCGGATCACATGCGGGTTCTGTGAAGTGGTGTAGAGCGTGTACTCATCCGTACCCCGGCTGTACTCGGCCACCGCAACGCGCGGCTCCATCGGGTTTGCGACCAGACGGTTATTGATCAGGTCCAGAGTGGTGACATGGGCCGCGTTGGCAAAAACCTCATTGACCTTGTCATTGTCTTCTTCGCCTAGATGCCAGTCATAGCAGATGTTGTTCTTCAGATCCTCATGGATAAGCGTAGCGCCATCCTGCGCTGCGGCTTTCATATCCAGCACGGCAGGGAGCTCTTCGATATCCACTTCAATCGCTTCCGCCGCATCGCGGGCGAGTTCAAGGCTGTCTGCGACAACGGCAGCGATGGGATCGCCTACATGTCGGACCTTGCCTTGCGCCAGAATGGGATGCGGTGGTTCCTGCATCGGGGCGCCATGACGGTCGGTTACTTCCCAGCCGCAGGGCATTCCGCCCACGCCTTCAAAGTCCTTGCCGGTGAACACCTTCACAACCCCCGGCATACCCTCGGCGGCAGATGTGTCAATGTTGGTGATCCGGCCATGCGCGATGTCGGACCGTAGGAAATGCACATAGGCCTGGCCATGTACGTTGATGTCGTCGGTGTAATTGCCTGCTCCGGTCAGAAAGCGTACGTCCTCGCGCCGCTTGGAACTGGCTCCGATGCCACTGTCTTTGGGCATTGCTTGTTCTCCTCCGTGGAAAAGAATTTTCGTCGAAAATTCTTAACCGCCTCACTCGGCGGCGATGCTGGAAACGTCTTGACCCGATGCGGCCATGATTGCCTTGACGATGTTGTGGTAACCTGTGCACCGGCATAGGTTACCCTCAAGGTATTTACGAATTTCGCCTTCGGTCGGGCGCGGGTTATCCTTGAGCAGCGCTGCAGCGCTCATCACCATGCCCGGAGTGCAAAACCCACATTGCAGCCCGTGATGATCCTGAAAGGCCTGTTGGATCACGTTCAGCGTGCCATCTTCGGCCGCCTGCCCCTCGATCGTGCCCACATCCGCGCCGTCTGCTTCCAGCGCCAGCATGTTGCAGGATTTGACCGCCTCACCATTCACGTGCACCACGCACGCGCCACATTGAGCCGTGTCGCAGCCAATATGTGTGCCTGTCAAATTCAGGTGGTCGCGTAGAAATCCGGATAATAGAGTCCGCCCTTCAACATCACCGCTGACGGCAACGCCGTTCACGGTCATTGAGACCTTGGTCATAAGATCCTCCCCTTTTTTTGGCTTATTTGCTAAGCCAGAGTTAAACACGGTAAATTTCGTTTGAGAACAAAAATATTTGCCTGATTTTTCCGCAGTTTCGCTGATCAGCCTTCTAACAATGATGCGTCTACCAAACAGGGCAAAATTGCCGTTGCGTCATTTACTCTTGGCAGCGCGGGGCTGTGGCCGCGTCGGGATTTCTTTTAGCAGCCCACCGACACCCATCCCTGCGATGTCCGCGCCCGTCGTTTCGATTCCGCAAGCAACGCGGGACAAGACCCAATCCGCCCCGTTCAATGCTGGTGAGCGCGCGCATCCGGGCAAACCGATGATGGGGCGCTCGCCGGAAGATCCCAAAAACAACAGGTTCCCCGGATCGACCGGCATTCCAAACCGGTCGACGATACCCCCCGCCGCCCGCACAGAAGCAGGCGCCACATCATCTTTATCCGACGTGGCCGATCCGGTCAGGATCATGACGATCTCACCCCGAATGGTCGAAATCGATGCTGTTAAGTCGCCCATCCGATGCGGCACCACCTGAACATCTGACAGATTCATACCCAAAGCCTCAACCCGGCTACGAATAGCAGCGATACCTTTTTCATTAGATGGCCCGCCAGCAATGTCGGTAACGATGAGACCCGCGTTTTCGTATTTGGGCACCGATAACCGAATAGCGTCCTGCGCATGACGGGCCGCACTCTCAACGTCGGATCGAGGTACGGCATAAGAAATCACCTTGATCGTCGCGACCATGCCGCCAGCCGCCATCTGCTGATATTGCGGCACCGTCGCAACAGTGATCATCGGATTGACCTGATTGAACTTTTGCAAGGCATCGGTAGCCAGCACCGCGACGCCTGGTCCATTTGCTAAAAGGTTGACCCGGCCTGTAAAGGCTTCGGTGACACGCAGATTTGCCTGTGTGGGACTTGGTGCAAGCGCTTCTGCCAGCAGCGCTGCGGCTTCGTCCTCATGGCAATCACCTTGCTCCAGTCTGGCGACTGTGACCTCGGTCAGACCGGCTTGGTGCAACTCGGCTATGTGCTCGGACGAAAGCGTTATACCTTTCCTAAGCTTGCGGTTTCCCGCTTTGACGGAATGGGCCAATATCGCGCCGTCGGCGTCGGAAACGGGTACCGGACCAAACTTCACGCTCTGCCTCGCAGAACCGCAGTCATTTGCGCCAGAATCGCAACGGCTATCTCAGACGGTCCAGCCGCCCCGATATCAAGCCCAACGGGTCCGTGGATCAGTGAAATCTGGTCCTCGTTGAACCCGGCCTGCTTCATCCGCTCCACGCGTTTGGCATGTGTGCGCTTAGATCCGAGTGCGCCGATGTAGAACACATCGGCCGCCAAACCGGCCTGAAGCGCGGGGTCATCAAGTTTGGGGTCGTGGGTCAGCAACACAAGCGCCGTGCGCGAGTCGAGACCCAGCTTTGACACAGCCTCATCCGGCCAATCCGTCAGGATGGTTTCTCCGGGAAAACGTGCGTCCGATGCGAAGGCCTCGCGCGGATCTATAATCGCCGGGTCATAGCCCGCGATCCGGGCCATCGGCACCAGAGCTTGGGCGATGTGCACCGCTCCCACCACTATCAACCGTAGCGGTGGGTTGTGGACAGCGACAAAGGTTTGCCCATCCTCTTCGAACCCGGACCTGTCCATACGCAAGCGTTCGGAATAGGCATTACGGCGCAACGCGCGCTGGCCCGTCTCGACATTGACTTCATAGGCCAAGGGTTCGCGCCGCGCCCGTGCCGCGACCAGTTCGGCCAGCATTGGTTCGGGCAGGACCTTGCCGACCGGTTCAACCAAAACCCTGATCGTACCGCCGCAGGCCAGACCGACGGCAAACGCATCCTCGTCGCTTACACCGAACTCTAGCAGCCTTGCCTCGCCTTCCTCTATGGCTTCCAGCGCTTCGACGATCACGGCACCTTCGACGCAACCACCAGAAACCGAGCCTTCGATCCGACCATCGCCCGCAATGACCAACTGCGCGCCTACACGGCGCGGCGCGCTGCCCCAGGTCTCAACCACAGTGGCCAAAGCCGCGCCCTTCCCGGCGCGATACCATTTTAGTGCGGTTTCCGGGCTGCTATCGAATCGTTCCATTTAGACCTCCGGCCGTGCTTGGGTTCAACATAGTCAGCTTTGGAGCAATGAAAAGCGCTCAGCGGGTCGATCTTGTGGCGCTAACAAGCCGATTTTGAACTCACATTCACAAATTGTTGAATGTTGGAAGGCGTCATTCTAGCCTGCATGCGATTCCGGGGCCTATTCGGGATCGTCCCAACATATTTCATAGCGGAGACAAACAGTTGAAACGCATTCTTACACTCGGAGCAGCGATCGGCCTGTTGACTGCCAGCACCGGCTGGGCTGACACATTTCTGAAATACGGTGAGGTCGAAGGCTGGAAGGTTTTCATTGATCAGGACAAGAAATCCTGCCTGATCGAAGCGGTTGATGACGCTGAAAATGTCGTACAGATGGGCCTGACCGAAGATCGCGGCGTTGGCTATGTGGGCGTCTTCACCAAAGCCGAGACCAACATCAAGAAAGGCGAGAAAGAGGCTGTTGCCATCCTTATCGGCGACAATATTTATGTCGGAGAAGCCACCGGTATGAAGGGGAACATCACCAAGGGCTATTCGGGCGGGTATGTTCTGTCAGACGACCCTCAGTTCGCAGATGATCTTGCCAAGAAGAAGGTGATGGTCGTTTTCCCGGAGAAAGAGTTCGCCTTCACCGTTGACCTGACTGGCACTTACAAAGCCATGGAGATGGCACGGAAGTGCAATGAAGAGCAGCTTTCGTAACAGCTAGTCTGAAAGCGCGGACATCAGCCGCGCTTTCTGCCCCTGATCATCTGGTTGTGAAATCACGGCGGCCAGATCTTCCAGCGACGCAATCGAATGCCCGGCGCGGAAGCTGTCGACATGTGGAAGCATTGTCGCCACACCCTGAGCTTTCGGTGCAAACCCGTCCCAGCGCAGCAATGGGTTCAGCCAAATCAGACGCCGCGACGACAGTTGCAGGCGCTCGATTTCCTTTTCCAGCATCTCGGGATCGCCCCGCTCTAACCCGTCGGTGATCAACAACACGACCGCCCCCTGCCCCATGACGCGCCGCGACCAGTCGCGATTGAACTGATGCAGGCATTCTCCGATCCGGGTTCCGCCTTCCCAGTCCTGTGCCTCGGCCCCAGCAGCGGCCAGCGCTGCATCGACATCACGTTGATGCAGATGGCGGGTGATGTTGGTCAGGCGTGTGCCAAACGTGAATGCGTGCACTTTGGCCCAACCTGCGCCTTTGGCATTCGAAACCGCGTGTAGAAAGTGCAGAATGATCCGACTGTATTGGCTCATCGACCCGGAGATATCGCACAACGCAACCAAATTTGGCCAGCGAGGTTTGGGTTGCAAGTGCGCGATATCGCGTAGTTCGCCACCCTGCCGCATCGCTGACCTAAGTGTCCGAGCGCGATCAATACGGTGACCGAGGTGACTGGCCAGACCTCGGCGAGACTCAATGGGTTTGACCGGTAAGTTCAGGCGCGACAGCATGCGTTTGGCCTGGGCGATCTCGGATGTACTCATCTGTTCGAAATCGAGGTTGCGCAAGCGTTCTTCGGATGACGCGGTTTGGGTTGCGTCGATCTCGATCTCGCTTTCCTCTTGTTGCTCGGTTGATTCTGGCAAGTCGCGTTCGACGCCATCCAACAACGCCTCAGCCGCGCGCTTTTCAGCCGCATCCGCTTTGCGCTCCTCCTGAACACCGCGAATGGCGGGCAGCATCATGGACATCATATGTTCTAGATACCGCGGATCGCGCCAATAGAGGCGGAAGACTTGCGCAAAAACCGTTCGATGTTCCGGCCGGTTCACGAAACAGGCATTCAGCGTCCAGTAGAAATCTCGTTTCTCGGTAAACCCCGCGGCCTGCACCGCGCGGATCGCGTCAACCACGCGCCCAGTTCCTATCGGCAGTCCGGCCTTGCGCAAGGCGCGCGCAAAATGGGTGATGTTCTGGGCCAACTTGGGGTTGTCCGGTATATCCAGTGGGAGTTGTTCGGCCATCAAAACTCCGAAATATTTGCGAGCGAATTGAGCCTCATGCCGGTTCGAGGTCGGCCTTGGCCTGATCCAGAATGCGTTTTGCCTCGGACCCCTGCAACTTTTGGATGTCGTCCTGGTATTTCAGGATGGCACCCAACGTATCGCCAATCACCTCGGGGCTGAGATTGATGACGTCCAGCGCAAGAAGGCACTTGGCCCAATCGATGGTCTCAGCCACCCCGGGTTTCTTGAACAGGTCTTCGGTGCGCAGACGCTGAACAAATGCCACAACCTCACGGCTCAGCGCTTCGGCCGCTTCGGGGGCACGGGCGTGCAGGATTTCGATTTCACGAGCAAAATCAGGGTAATCAACCCAGTGATACAGGCAGCGGCGTTTCAGCGCGTCGTGCACTTCGCGCGTGCGGTTTGAGGTGACGATCACGATTGGTGGTTCGGGTGCTTTGACGGTACCAAGTTCGGGGATCGTGACCTGAAAGTCGCTGAGGGCTTCCAGCAGGAACGCCTCAAAAGGTTCGTCGGTTCGATCCAACTCGTCGATCAACAATACAGGTGCCCCAAAGGCATCAGGGCGCATGGCCTGCAGCAAGGGACGCTCAATCAGATAGTCATCCGAGAACAGCTCGGTCTGTAACACGCCTCGGTCCGCCCCGCCTGATGCTTCGGCGGTTCGGATCGCCACCATTTGGGCGGGAAAATTCCATTCATAAACGGCGGAAGAGGCATCAAGACCTTCGTAACACTGCAACCGGATCAAGCGACGCCCCAATCCCGCGGCCAGCGCTTTGGCAATTTCGGTTTTGCCAACGCCCGCCTCACCTTCCAGAAACAGAGGCCGACCAAGCTTCAGCGAAAGAAACACAACCGTCGCCAAAGCCCGGCCACAGACATAGCCCTCAGAGCCCAAAAGGTCCTGCACGGCATCGATGGAGTTTGGCTGTGTCATGTGTTCCCCTTTTTCCTGCGCCCCAACAGGTCATGACCACAACCAGAGGTCAAGACCACCATCCGTCAGAGACTTACGACGATCTGCCTCACCGGCAAGGGCAACAGGGTCTTTCACCACCCAAGCGGCTGTGCTAGCCGGGGGCCATGACCCATTCCCTGACGATCCGCCGCCCCGATGACTGGCATCTGCATCTGCGCGATGGCGCGATGCTGCAAGCCGTCCTGCCTGAAACCGCGCGCCATTTTGCCCGTGCCATCATCATGCCCAATCTGGTTCCGCCCGTTGTGAAGGGTGACGACGCGGCAGCTTATCGGGACCGCATCCTCGCTGCTCTGCCTGAGGATATGACGTTTGAGCCGCTGATGACGCTCTACCTGACCGAAGACACGGACCCGGCAGATGTAGCCGCCGCGCATGCAAGCGGGCTGGTCAAGGCAGTCAAACTGTACCCGGCTGGGGCAACAACCAACTCGTCTTCTGGCGTTCGCGATTTCGACAAGGTACGCCCGGTGCTGGAGAAGATGGCCGAGATCGGTCTGCCGCTGTGTGTGCACGGCGAAGTCACGGATGCCGAGATCGATATCTTCGATCGTGAGGCGGTGTTCATCGACCGCGTTCTTGATCCGATTCGCAAAGCAACACCCGGACTGCGCGTGGTGATGGAGCACATCACGACGTCAAACGGCGTGGATTACGTCAAGGCGAACGAGAAAGATCTGGGTGCGACGATTACAACGCATCATCTGATCATCAACCGCAACCACATTCTGGTGGGCGGCATCAAGCCGCATTACTACTGCTTGCCGGTCGCCAAGCGCGAAGAGCATCGGCTGGCGCTGCTGACCGCCGCGACATCAGGCGATACGCGTTTCTTCTTGGGCACAGACAGCGCGCCGCACACGGATGCAAACAAGGAAATGGCCTGTGGCTGCGCCGGCTGTTTCACTGCAACTAATACAATGTCACTGCTGGCCGAAATGTTCGAGCGCGCAGATGCGTTGGACAAGCTAGAGGCGTTCGCGTCACTCAACGGCCCGGCCTTCTATCGCCTGCCAGTGAACGAAGAGACCATCACGCTGACCAAAGGCGATGAGGTCGTCTAT
This sequence comes from Ruegeria sp. CG1, assembly GCF_056537265.1. Lineage (NCBI taxonomy): Bacteria > Pseudomonadati > Pseudomonadota > Alphaproteobacteria > Rhodobacterales > Roseobacteraceae > Ruegeria > Ruegeria sp. CG1. The sequence goes on from NZ_JBQFRF010000001.1 coordinate 803,515, forward strand.
CCGGCCAAAATCGAAAGCGGCGACGGCCCGGTGACCGTATTCGATCCGGGCTTTCCACTGCATTGGCGCGTCGCTTAATCAGTTAGCCTTTCAGCCAAATCCGCTGCGCGCCCACCGGTGCGTAGCATTGACCAGATGGCGTCTGCCTCATCCCCACTGATCAGCTTCGCCGCTTTCTCCCTGACGCGATCTTCGCGATCCGATAGAGACATCGGAGCCAGCAGATCATGGCTGGCCTCGCGGCGCGCGCCGTCCCGGCGTAACAGGGACAGATGGGCTTGTGTCTCGGATAGACTCTCATCCGCCTCGACCTTGATCCGGTCCCTTAAGGATTGCAGTCTTGGATCAGCACAAATCTTGTCGGAATAGCTCCCTGGCAGAGCTGTATCGTAGCCCATTGCCTGCATTGCGATCACGGTACGATAGGAAAACTTCGCTCCTAACCCACTGGTCGGCTGCAGTTGATTGCACACGCTCATCCAGCGGGGGTGGGTTTTGATCTTGATCTCGGCCACCTCAGGCTCGGCGATGTCGAGATCGCGCGCAGCCTCAAGCGCCGCGTGCAGGCCATGGCAGCAAGCGTGGAATTTGTGGCTGATGCTTTCGAACAGCCACTCGTCCCCCAAACCATCAAGCGCAGCAGCTAAATCGTCAGCCCCCAAATGTGTCGCCCCAAACCCAAACGGGCCTTCCAATGCGTCAGCACCGGGTTGAAAACCGTTGCGGATCAACTGGGCGGCCTCAACACCGTTCGAGGCCGCAAGTCCAGCGTTATAAGGTTTACCCATGGTCCCGAACTGTGATTTCTGCCCTGAGGCCCGGGTCGCGGTTAGCCCCAACAGATCACGCATCTGCTTTGCATCAAATGCCATAATCCGACCCGCAGCCACCGCAGCCCCAAACGCGCCAGCCGTGGCTGTTTGGTGAAAACCAGCCTGATAATGACCACGACCAAGCCACAAACCGATGCGGATCGATAACTCCATTCCCACTAGCGCTGCCTCAAGCAGATCGACCAGAGGTCGGTCTTCCCACGCAGTAAGAGCAAGGGCTGCAGGAAAAACAGCAACCGATGGATGACCGATATGAGCGAAATGCGTGTCGTCATAATCAAGCGCATGAGAAATGGTACCATTCACCAGCGCCGCTGCGCGTAGCGGCGCATCACCGCCTCCGAACAAACGCGCCTGTGCGGCACCGCTCTCGGAAAGAACCATCTGACGTATGATGCGGGAAACCGGCTCATCTGCGCCTGCCCGCCCCACAGCAAGCCAGTCCAACGCGGATAGAGATGTCACGATACGAGCCTGCGCCGTGGTCGACACAGAACCAGCAGCAAACTCGGCAAGGGCAGTTGTCAAATCGGTCATGTGGCGCAGTCTAGCGCGCGCCGCTCGGGCGTAAAGCCTCAGCCGTACAGGACGGCAGCACGTTGTTCGAATGCTCGGACGATACGGTGCATGGCTTCGTTGAAAACCACGCCAATGATTCCTTGCAGAACCGCGTTCTTGAATTCGAAATCAACGTGGAACGAGACGTTGCAGCCATCAACTGTATCCTCGAACTCCCAATCCGAGCGCATGTATTTGAACGGTCCGTCCAGATACTCGGTATCGATCCGTTTCAGCTCATCAAACAGCGTGACGCGGCTGCCGAAGCGTTCGCGGAACACCTTGAATGAAATAACCAAATCCGCTTCCATCACCTTGCCATCGCCCGCGGCATAGGTCCGACGGATGCGGGCCGCAGCGCACCAAGGCAAAAATTCAGGGTATTTCGCCACATCCGCGACCAGATCATACATCTGCTGAGCGGTGTAAGGCAGCGGGCGGGTCTCGGAATGGGTTGGCATGATATCCGGGATTAACTGGTGACAATGGCGCGTGATTTCGTATGTTGCGCGCCAAAGATCAAGGGGGCAGCGATGAGCCAGCGCGCATATGTGATAGATGAGATGATCTCGGCCAAGGCAATTGCTGCCCGGATCGAAGAGCTTTGCCGCGAAATAACGGCTGAATTCGGCGGCACTGACAAGCTGGTCGTTGTCGGCCTGCTGCGCGGCAGCTTCGTCTTTATCGCTGATCTGGTGCGTGAGCTGGACCTGCCCATCGAGGTCGATTTTCTGGAGGCATCGTCCTACGGAGACTCGATGGAAAGCAGTCGAGAAGTTCGTATTCTTAAGGACTTACGCGGCGCCATTGAAGGGCGCGATGTTTTGGTGGTCGAGGATATCGTGGATACCGGCCATACCCTGAACCACGTCTCCAAGCTGCTCCGCACCCGCAAGCCGCACCGGTTGAAATCCATCGCCCTTCTGGACAAACCCAGCCGGCGCGAGGTTGATTTCCGCTCGGACTGGATCGGGTTTGAAATCCCTGATGAATTTGTCGTGGGTTATGGCATCGACTATGCGCAGCGCAATCGCAACCTGCCGTTTATCGGCAAGGTTCGATTTGTCGAAGATCAGGACTGATGAGTCTGCGCCACTTTGTTCGCATGTCAAAATGGGGGCGAAACCCGCCCTCGGAACGGCGCGTGAAACTGGTGTTTGGCGCGATCCTTATCTGCCTGATTATTGCCGGAATTGAATATATGGGTTGGTGGCCCGAATGGGCAGAAAGCCAGCCCAGAAAACTCAGGCCTTGAGCGTTTGTTCGATAGCAGCCAGAAAAATATCTGTCCCGATCGGGATCAAAGCATCCGGGAAATCATAGTCGGGGTTGTGTAGCTGCGGATGATCCCGCCCCGCGCCTAGCCAGAACATGGCGTTTTTTGCGCCTTTTCCGAACTGCCCAAAATCTTCCGAAAACCTTTGTGGGGTTGCAACCAGCTTGCAAGGAATGTCGCGGCTTTGGCAGGCCTCTGACAGGATCTGCACGGCTTCACCCGAATTTGTGCAAGCCTCAAACACATCGTCATAGGTGATTTCAACACTTAATCCCTGTGCCTGAGCACGTGTAGCCACCAGTTGTTCTGCGTCGCGGATCAGGCTTGCCATCCGGCTGTCCGAGACCGTGCGCAGGGTCACCCACAGTTCGGCCTGACCGGGTGCGATACCAAAAGTGGCCTCACCCAGCCTAGCATGGGTTACCGTTGTCAGCGCATATTCTGCATCCAGCGCCCCACCCTGCCCCAGAATGGCCAAAGCAGGCATAAGCTCTGCCAACGCACCGGCTGGCGACACTCCATCCTGAGGGGCCGCCGCGTGAGAGGTTTTGCCCGTCAAAACAATTCGCATCCCACGCGAGGCGCAATTCGCCGGACCCGAGCAAAGCTCAACCCCGCCCAATTCCAAACCCGGCAAATTGTGCAAAGAAAACACATAGTCCGGAGCGATATCCGCAAACTTGGGATCAGCACGATAGGCAATCGCACCTTGACCGGTTTCTTCGGCGGGTTGAAAAATCAGAACCACCCGCCCCTTGGTCGGACGCTTGTCCCCCAATACAAAGGCAACACCAAGCACCATCGCCATATGGCCATCATGCCCGCAAAGATGCCCCTTTCCGGGATGTTGCGACGCGTATCGTGCACTTGAGATTTCCTGAATCGGCAAACCGTCCAATTCACATCGGATTCCGATGGTTGGTCCGGGCTGTCCGCTATCATAAACCGCCGCGACACCGTGGCCACCGATACCTGTCAGAACCGCATCGGGATCACACGCCTGAAGCAAGTTCGAGATACTCGTCGCGGTTCCACGTTCCTCGCCCGATATCTCAGGCACTTGATGCAGTTCATGGCGCTTTTCGGTAAGCCAGGATTGAAGTTCGGGTTTCACCTCTGGTTCAACTTCTTTTGTCGAGCTTCGCGCAAACGGGCGAAATCATCGCCCGCATGGTAAGACGACCGGGTCAAAGGAGTTGCCGAGACCATAAGGAAACCTTTGCCGAATGCAGCTTTTTCATAGGCCGCAAACTCTTCGGGTGTAACAAAGCGGTCAATGCCATGATGCTTGGGTGTTGGCTGCAGATACTGGCCGATAGTCAGAAAATCGATATCCGCCGCGCGCATGTCATCCATGACCTGACGAACTTGCTGCTCGTCCTCGCCCAGTCCGACCATTATGCCGGATTTGGTGAAAATGGACGGGTCCATCTCTTTGACCCGCTGCAGCAAGCGCAATGAGTGGAAATATCGCGCACCGGGACGCACCTGAGGATAAAGGCCCGGCACCGTTTCAAGATTGTGATTGAACACATCTGGCTTGGCCTCGACCACAATCTCAAGCACCGAGGGATCGCATTTCAGGAAATCCGGCGTCAGAATCTCGATCGTAGTCTTGGGCGAGCGGTGTCGTACTGCGCGTATGGTTTGGGCGAAATGGTCAGCCCCACCATCCTGCAGGTCATCCCGGTCCACGGATGTGATGACCACATGGTTCAAGCCCAGCTTCTGCACCGCATGCGCCACGCGACCCGGTTCAAATGCATCCAGAGTATCCGGCTTACCGGTCGCAATGTTGCAGAAGGTACAACCGCGCGTGCAAATCTCGCCCATGATCATCATGGTCGCGTGACCCTGGCTCCAGCACTCACCTACATTCGGGCATCCGGCTTCTTCGCAGACGGTGACCAGATTGTTGTCACGCATGATCCTATGCGTCTCGGCATAGCCCTTGCCACCCGGCGCTTTGACCCGAATCCAGTTCGGTTTGCGCGGAGCCGCATTGTCAGGTCGATGTGCCTTTTCGGGGTGTCTTTGCTCGGGTATTTTCAGATCACGCACGGCTGGCTTTCCTGACTTTGGGTCAATTTTCTTAGTTCATAACATAGACCGACTCATTTGGTTACACCAGCGGCGCATAGCCGCTATGCGGCACGTCTACGCTCGTGCAGCGAAAGTGACAACGAACATCATTTTACGCATTACTTATAATGCTTTATCGCCATCAAAGATATTATGCTTTTGCAGCATATATATCATTGAAGCCGAGTTAGAATCATTTTAACTCTCGCGGCAAACATATGTGAATCACAGGAGTTTGATGATGAAAACCGGTGCAAAACTGCCTGACGTAACCTTCCACACCCGTGTCCGCGATGAGGCCGTCGAAGGCCCCAACCCGTTCCGTTGGGAAGACAAGACAACTGCAGATTACTTTGCAGGCAAGCGCGTTATCCTGTTCTCGCTGCCCGGCGCATTCACCCCGACATGCTCGACCTATCAATTGCCTGGTTTCGAAAAAGGCCACGGCGATTTTGCGGGCAAGGGCATCGATGCAATCTACTGCATGTCCGTCAACGACAGCTTTGTCATGAACAAATGGGCCGCCGATCAGGGTCTGGAAAACGTCAAGGTCATTCCTGATGGGTCCGGTGAGTTCACGCGTAAAATGGGCATGCTGGTCGACAAGGACAATCTGGGCTTTGGCATGCGCTCGTGGCGTTACGCAGCCATCGTCAACGATGGCGTTGTGGAGGCATGGTTCGAAGAGCCCGGCCTGATGGATAACTGCCCCGAAGACCCTTACGGCGTGTCGTCCCCAGAAAACCTGATGAAGCATCTGGACGAAGCCCGCGAACCGGCGCTGGCATAATCCTGTCATGCCCTACTTTGAAAGGCCCGCCATTTCGGCGGGCCTTTTTCGTTAGGTTCGAGTTTTAGCTACCACGTCTTCACCGACCTGCCGGATTACTTGCGCCAATCGATCGAACCACTCCTCCGCTCCGGTCGAGCTGCGACGCACCAGGCCAATGGTCCTCGCCGGTTGCGGCGCACCAAATCGCAACAATCGCAGACCAGGGACTGCATCCGTCTCGGCCTGCGCCGCAAGTTCAGGCATCAACGTCAGGCCAAACCCTTCGGCGACCAAACGCGACAACGTGGCAAGTGAGGACGCACCCATATTAATTTGGCCGCTGGTACGATCCTGACCGCAAACTTCTAGCGCCTGATCTGTCAGGCAGTGCCCGTCTTCCAACAGCATCAATTGCGCTGTCTTCAAGTCCACAGGCCGCAACTCTTCCGGGCTGATGGTCAATCGATTCAAGCGAGTCTGACTTCCTGCCAGCAAGAACCGATCTTCGAACAGTGGCTCTTCGTGGAAAGTTCCATTTCCCAGGGGCAGCGCCAGTACGGCGGCATCTATTTCGCCCAAGCCCAACATGGATAGCAGCCGCTCGGTCCGAGCCTCACGAATCTGAACCCGCAACGAGACATCCGCAGCCCGCAACCCGGCCAGTACCCCCGGTAGCAAATATGGCGCAACCGTAGGAATAATCCCGATCGACAGGGACCTATGGCCACCCGAATGGTCGCGCGCAAATCGATCCAACCGTTCGGCCGCGTTCAGGACATGTTGGGCATAGTCCAATACGTCTCGTCCAAGTGGTGTCAACAGGATGTCGCGGGCCTGCCGTTCGAACAACGGCCCACCGATCGAGTCTTCCAGTGACTTGATTTGAACCGAAAGCGCAGGCTGCGACACATGGCAGACCTGCGCGGCACGGCCAAAGTTACGCTGTTCGGCGACGGCCTGGAAATATTGCAGCTGGCGGAAGGTGAAATTCATAACCCCTGACTATCATTTGGGGTCATTTCCGCAAGGCCGGTATATGGCTGCATGAATCGTTCAGCCGATCATCCGATCCCGCTCGGTCTGGTCCTCGTAGTGGCGCTTCAGCCTTTGCAACGCGATCCGCAGCACGATCTTGCCTGATCGCGCAGACCAGCCCATCCGCTTTTCAGCCAGCTCAAGCCCTTCTAGATAACAACAACAGCGCAGCGCGACGTCGCTCAAACCCGGCCCAAGGTCAGACAGCGCGCGGGCCACACGATCCCTGGCACCAGAAGGTCCTCGCCCCACCTGGCTGTCCGAGGCAAAGTCACCGCGTCCACCGCCTGTCAGAAAACGATCCCAATTTTGTGTGACCTGAGGTCCGATCTGCGCCAGTTCGAAATCCTCACGCAAGCGCTCGCCCGCGCTCACCAGAGTTTCATCCAGAAACGGCTTGCCATCCCGGTCGCGGCGGCGCGCCAAAGCGATCAGCGGGCTTTCCACAGTGCTGTAACGAACGCGGGGCTGCGATGGCGCCCTTGCACCGACAGTTGCGGGTTCGAATGCGGCCTGCGCTTCCGCCATGCCAAATTCATTCTGCGTACGCGCCCGGTTTTCGGCCTCGGCAATCAAATGACTTAGTGCAGCCCTGCCCGAGGTAGAAATCCGGTAGCGCGAGATCCGACCCGGACTATCGCATGAAATCCAATCATTCAGCGCCAGAGCCTGTGCGATCCGGCAATCTACAACTGCTGTTTTGGTAGTTCCTCCTTTGCCGTTGTCCCGAACCACAACAGCCTTGTCCATATCCTCGGCCACGGCAAGCACGGCACCGGATTCACACATGCGCCTCAGTACACGCAGCGACTCGCGCTCGAATTCGTCGTCTTGGGCTTCGGGCCGTCCTGCCTCAGACGTCACGATTGCAAATGAAGAACCTGTGCGCTCCATTGGCGCAAAGTGTGACTGGGCCAGAGAATGCAGAGCTGCATCCACCAAAGGATCGTCCCTGCGCATCTCAACCCTGCGGATCTGACGCAGAATGGTCGAGGCATGGCACCCTGCGGACCGCGCAATATCCCGAATAGATCGCCCTGACTCCGTATGGTCCAGATATCGTTGCGCCCCTTCGGGAACCCATGCCGGAACAGTGAATGCCACGCTGTTTTCCATATTTCTTCGCCCTCGTCGACAAAACAAACTGACAGTTTTAGCCGTCGGATTCTTAGTTAACCAAATCTAACTAGAGTTGCTTTCGTTACTCGTTCGTTAATCACAGACGGCACAGAGCAGAATTGATTCAAAAAGATAAACAGTGGTGAAACCATAGTTCGGGGTGATCCCGCACAAGGCAACACCCGCTTAGGTTGTGTCACATTTCAGACAGCGAAATTGAAAAAGAAGGAAAGCTGCCGTGCAGGACCTGATGACCATGATCACCACACTCCGCCGCCCGCGATTACTGGCCCGTGCCGCCAAGATCGGGGTGCAGGACTATAATCGCGACCGCCACCTGCAACGGCTTCTTGGATATGGATCAACACCGGGCACTGGTGCAGCGTTGATCCGTTTGCTGGAATTGGAGCGTGAGATTAACGCGCAACGCATCGAAGAAGACGCGGCCTATTCACTGGTGCGCCATCTTGATCTGCTGATTGCATTAAATGGCGAAGCGCAACTGTATCAGGCCAGTCGCGCCACGCAGTATCAGTAATCAGGTGAACGCGTCCGGCATCGATGCTTTCTTTTCGGCAACATATGCGTCGAGCGCAGCCTTTACATCAGGGTCAAGCTGCGGCTGCTGGTAGTTCGCCAACAGATGCTCAACCCGTGCCGAAGCCAGCGTCCGTGTATCGCGGGCGCCTTCTTCTTCCCAGGTCTCAAACGGCTTATAATCCAAGAGATCGGTTTTCCAGAACGCTTCCTTGAAGTTGGCTTGCGTATGGGCACAACCCAAATAGTGACCTCCGGGACCGACTTCGCGGATGGCGTCCATCGCCTGTGCATTCTCATCATAGGCCACACCTTTGGCCAATCCGTGCAAGACGCCCAACTGATCGGCATCCATGACGAATTTCTCGAAATCCGCCACCAAGCCGCCTTCGAGCCAACCGCAGGAATGCAGCATGAAATTCACGCCCGACATAAGACCCATGTTCAACGAATTCGCGGTCTCATACGCAGCTTGCGCATCCGGCAATTTTGAACCACAGAACGAACCCGCAGAGCGATATGGTAGACCCAGTCGGCGCGCCAACTGACCCGCGCCATAAGTGACGTGCGAAGCCTCTGGGGTGCCAAAGGTCGGCGCTCCTGAATTCATGTCGATCGACGATACGAACGCCCCAAAGATCGCAGGAGCACCCGGACGGATGATCTGGCTATATGCTACACCTGCCATGACCTCGGCCAGAACCTGCGTCAGCGTGCCCGCGACCGAAACCGGTGCCATAGCACCACCCACGATGAACGGCGAAATAATGCAGGCCTGATTGTTTGCGGCATAAACTTCCAGAGAACCCATCATCACGTCGTCAAAGGTCATTGGCGAGTTGATGTTGGTCAAAGATGTCATCACGGTGTTGTTCTGCACGAACTCTTTGCCGAACAGGATCTCGCACATCTCGATCGAATCCTGCGCCCGGCTGGGATCAGTGACCGAACCCATGAACGGTTTGTCGGACAGAGTCATATGCGCCATCAGCATGTCCAAATGGCGCTTGTTTACCGGAATATCTGTCGGTTCGCAGACCGTACCGCCCGAATGGTGCAGCCACTTGGACATGTAGGCCAGCTTCACGAACTTGTTGAAATCGTCCATTGTCGCGTAACGACGTCCGCCTTGCGCATCGCGTACGAACGGAGGACCATAGACCGGAGCCAGAACCATATTGCGGCCGCCGATGACTACCGATTTCTCAGGATTGCGGGCGTGCTGGGTAAATTCGCTAGGGGCGGTCTTGATCAGCTCACGTGCCAGGCCGCGCGGCAGGCGGACCCGCTCACCATCGACATCTGCACCCGCGTCTTTCCAGCGCTCAAGCGCTGCCGGATTGTCTACGAAATTGACGCCAATCTCAGCCAATACGGTTTCCGCATTGGTTTCGATAATCTCCAGCGCCTCATCGTTGAGGACCTCGAAATTGGGGATATTGCGTTCGATATATTTCGCGGTTTCGATCTTGACCGCCGTACGCTCGGCACGACGGGCGGCACCACCGCCACCCCGTGCCCTGCGCCGGGTGTTTGCCTCTGCCATTGAGTAAATCCCGTGATTGGTTGGTTTGGTAGATGTGTTACATGAACGGCAAACTCCGCCACAGGTAGTTTACGGCGCTCTAGAGGTAAAAGCGACATGAACTGTAGGCCACAGCGACATATGTCTGTCAGTCCCTACTTTGCCCATTTCTGCATGACGACAGAATTCTCTGCCTCCTCGACCTCCACCCAACCCAGATGGGTGTACATTTCACGGGTCGCGTGCATCAATCGGTGAGTCCGCAAGCGCAGGATAGAAAGCCCAAGCTCAACAGCCTCAGCTTCAGCAACTGCAAGTAATTGCCGCGCAACACCTTTGCCCTGAGCTTCTGGCGAAACGGCGAGATTGAATATCATCATAGCCTCGGCCTGTTGATCATATATGATGACACCGAGAAGTGTACCGTCCACTTCAGCAATGACGACCTGATGCTCTGCGATCTCTTCCTCGATACCAGACGCAACATCCGGCAGATCGGCAATGTCTCTCATCGCATCGGCATAAGCGCTTGCGATACAAACTTGTATCGACTTGGCGTCGCTTCGTTCGGCAGTTCTGAGTTTTATGGTGGTCATGTATCAGCCTCCTCGCTGAATTGACGTCATTACGCTTGCACAAGCAAGGCTTGCGACCTAATAGCCAATCATGACCCAAGACAGCCATGACCGCCTTTTGATCATCGACTTCGGCAGCCAGGTGACGCAGCTTATTGCCCGCCGCTTGCGCGAACTGAACGTCTATTGCGAAATCCACCCCTACCAGAACGTCACGATGGATTTCGTGCGAGAGATGGCGCCCAAGGCCGTCATTTTTTCGGGCGGCCCTGACAGTGTTACGCGCGAGGGTTCACCCCGCGCCCCGCAAGAGATTTTTGACTACGGCGTGCCGATCCTGGGCATCTGCTATGGTCAGCAGGTGATGATGCATCAACTGGGCGGCAAGGTTGAAAGCGGGCACGGCACCGCAGAATTTGGCCGCGCATTTGTTACTCCGAATAATCGGCTTGATATCCTCGATGGCTGGTTCGCCGAAGGTGACGAGCAGGTCTGGATGAGCCACGGCGATCATGTAAGCGAAATCGCTCCGGGTTTTGAGGTGTTCGGCACTTCACCCAACGCGCCGTATGCCATCACGGCCGACGCCTCGCGTCATTTCTATGCGGTGCAATTTCACCCCGAGGTTCATCACACACCCAAGGGTGCAAAGCTCTATGAGAATTTTGTCAAACTGGCAGGGTTCAAGGGCGATTGGACCATGGGGGCTTATCGGGACGAGATGATCCGCAAGATCCGCGAACAGGTCGGGGACAAAAAAGTCATTTGTGGCTTGTCTGGCGGTGTCGACAGCTCGGTTGCGGCGATCCTGATACATGAGGCGATTGGCGATCAGCTGACCTGCGTGTTTGTCGACCATGGGCTGCTACGCAAGAACGAAGCTGCCGAAGTCGTCGGCATGTTCCGCGACAATTACAACATCCAGTTGATCCACGCGGACGAAAGCGAACTGTTCCTGGGTGAACTTGATGGTCAATCCGATCCTGAGACCAAGCGCAAGATTATCGGCAAGCTGTTCATCGACGTGTTCCAGAAACACGCCGACACAATCGACGGCGCCGAGTTCTTGGCACAGGGCACCCTGTATCCAGATGTGATTGAATCCGTGTCGTTTTCGGGCGGTCCATCTGTGACCATCAAATCGCATCACAATGTGGGTGGCCTGCCTGAAAAGATGGGTTTGAAGCTGGTCGAGCCTCTGCGTGAACTCTTCAAGGACGAGGTCCGCGCGTTGGGCCGAGAGTTGGGCCTGCCCGACAGCTTCATCGGTCGCCACCCCTTCCCCGGCCCCGGCCTTGCCATTCGCTGCCCGGGTGAGATAACTCGCGAAAAGCTTGAGATCCTACGCGAAGCCGATGCCATATATATCGACCAGATTCGCAAACATGGTCTGTATGATGAGATTTGGCAGGCCTTTGTCGCCATTCTTCCGGTGCGCACGGTCGGTGTAATGGGGGATGGACGAACATACGATTATGCCTGCGCCCTCCGCGCGGTCACATCCGTCGATGGCATGACAGCGGACTACTATCCGTTCAGCCACGAATTCCTCGGTGAAACCGCCACGCGTATCATCAACGAAGTCAAGGGCATCAACCGATGCACTTACGACATCACCTCGAAACCTCCCGGAACGATTGAATGGGAATGATTATTCCCCCTCGGCAGTGCTGAAATGCACCGCATTTGACGGGAGAAGGACAATTCGATGAGCAACTACTCGGTACATGAAACGGCAATCGTCGATGAAGGCGCGCAGATCGGAGATGGCTGCCGAATCTGGCATTGGGTGCACATCTGCGGAGGCGCCAAGCTGGGCCGAAATGTTTCACTCGGGCAGAATGTCTTCGTTGGGAACAAGGTTATAATTGGCGACGATTGCAAAATTCAGAACAACGTTTCGATCTATGACAACATCACGCTGGAAGATGGCGTATTCTGTGGGCCGAGCATGGTGTTCACGAATGTGTACAACCCGCGTTCATTGATCGAACGAAAGGCCGAATACCGCAATACTCTGGTAAAGAAAGGGGCCACGCTGGGCGCCAATTGCACGATCGTTTGCGGTGCTACAATCGGGGAATACGCTTTTATCGGCGCAGGTGCCGTTGTTAATGCTGACGTGAAGCCATACGCACTGATGGTGGGCGTCGCTGCCAAACAGATTGGCTGGATGAGCGAGTATGGCGAGCAGTTGGATTTACCTCTCACTGGGCGTGGTGAGGTTACCTGCCCTCATACCGGTGCTCGATACGTGTTGAACGGCGATTCGGTCAGCAAAGCTCTGCCAACCACCTGAGTATCAGAGCCAGCACGCCGAACGGCTAAGAACCCCTTTTATTTGCGGGTTCGCGTCAGAATACTGGCATCATCTAAGCCCCTCACCCAAAGCGATCATAGACGGCCAGACTTACATTTAGCCTTGCTTCATCGGGTAAAACGCAATCTATTCAGCCCGTTGCACCACAGCACATGTAAGAGATCTCATGAACAGCAATAAAATGCAGATCGGTAAGGCGGCGCTGTGGATGACAGGGGCGATCGCCTCATTCACATCGATGGCCATTGCCGGCCGCGAGCTGAGCGTGACGCACGACACCTTTGAGATCATGTTCTATCGCAGCCTAGTTGGTATCTGCGTGGTGGCAATCGTCCTCTCGGCTTCACGCAAATGGCATCAGGTAACCACCAAACGTCTTGGTTTGCATGGTATTCGGAACGTGTTGCATTTCACCGGGCAGAACCTGTGGTTCTATGCAGTAACGGTGATCCCGTTGGCCCAGGTCTTTGCACTCGAATTCACTCAGCCCATCTGGGTGATCCTGCTGTCCCCACTGCTGCTGCACGAGAGGTTGACCGCTTTGCGTCTGACCGCAGCCCTGATCGGATTTGCCGGGATTCTCATTGTGGCCCGTCCAGGGGCCGCCACACTTAGTCCCGGCGTTATTGCTGCGGCCGCATCTGCGATTTTCTTCGCGTTAACAGCAATATCGACCAAGTCCTTAACGCGCATAGCCAGCATCGGATGCATTATGTTCTGGCTTACTTTGATGCAGGCCGGTTTGGGTCTGGTTGCATCAGGTCTGGATGGGCAAATAACACTTCCAACCTTAACGACTGCGCCGCTTCTTTTGCTTGTCGGCTTGGCAGGCCTATTGGCCCACTACTGTATTACCAATGCCCTGGCCATCGCGCCTGCGACCGTGGTCGTGCCGTTTGATTTTGCACGCCTTCCGACCATCGCGATCCTCGGGATGGTCCTTTATCACGAGCCGCTGGATCACTGGACGCTTCTGGGGGCCGTGGTGATCTTTGCCGGGATTTTCCTGAACGTTTGGTCCGAGAACCGTAGCAATTCAGCAACACCCGCATAGAGCTATTTTGCTGAATAACGCTCCGTCACCGGTTGACCCAATTTTAAAGTTTAAGACAGTAAAAAGCGGTAACGAGGCCGAATACGCCCAATGAGGATGCGTATAACAGGCAATTTGGACAGTGTAGGGAGGAATATATGAAACGAGTGTTGTTGCACACATGCGCGTTGTGCATTGGGGCAACCGCGGCGCAGGCCGGCGGCCTAGACCGAAGTGGGCAAGGTGTTAACATCCTGTTCGAAGAGGGATCTGTCGTGCAGTTTCGGCTTGGGTATACAAAGCCGGACGTAAGCGGATCGATGGAGGATCAAATTCCGACCAGCCCGACGTTTGGGGAAACGATTGACTCGGGCAATGTCTCGAACAGCTTTTTCACACCGCATCTGGCATACAAGACTTCTTTGACCGAAAAGCTCGACTTCGCGCTGGTTTATGACGAGCCGTTTGGCGCGGATATCGACTATTCTTCGGATTATCCCTTGTCGCAGAATGTCTTGGCTCTGGCAGGTCTTCCCGGAGCAACAACTGACGTGCTTCGCGCAAAAGCAGATACCGATGCGATCACGGCTTTGCTTCGCTACAAATTGGATGGTGGCTTCAGTGTTATCGGTGGTCTCCGCGCCCAGCGTCTGAAAGCAAGTGTTTCAGTTCCGATCGCTGGTGCAAGCACAACACCATTCGCGTCCGGGGGATACCGCGTTGAAACCGATGCCGAGATCGATTTCGGTTACGTTGTCGGTGTTGCTTGGGAACGGCCAGATATCGCCGCACGGGTCGCTCTGACCTATAACTCGAAAATCACACATGATCTGTCGCAGACCGAAGCGAACGATGCCATCACTGGAATTGTTCCACCCGGCATACCCGTCGTGGGTCGCGTCAGCGCTGATTCATCGACCGAGGTTGTGACGCCTCAATCTGTCAATCTCGATTTCCAGACAGGTGTCGCGCCAAAAACGCTGTTGTTTGGTTCGATCCGTTGGGTTGACTGGCCGCAAACCGTGTACGCACCGCCGGTCTATACTGGTCTGACCGGTATTAACCTGGTCGACTACGAAGAAGCGACATGGACCTACTCACTGGGTCTCGGCTATCAGTTTAGCGAAGAATTCTCTGGCGCGGTAACGCTGGGTTACGAGAGCTCTCAGGGGAACTCGGTCTCGAACCTAGGCCCGACGGATGGGTTCTGGAGTATCGGTCTGGGCGGCACTTACTCTCTTGAAAAGGCCAAGATTTCCGGTGGTGTACGCTATACGGATATTGGGGATGCCACTGCCAACGGTACTGGCCCCGATAACCGTGCCACGTTCACTGGCAACAGCGCATGGAGCGTTGGTATTCAGGTGACTTACGCGCTGAACTAAAGCAGATGCAAATGTGCATATTAAGCCCCGCCATCTCGGTGGGGCTTTTTAGCATGTTCCGGGTCGATATGCTGATTGAGAGATGCCAGAACAAGCCATGACCTCTCAGAAAACACTCACAGCTCGCACTTGGTCCGAATTGATACTGCTTGGTGTCATTTGGGGAATGTCATTCCTTGCGATCCGAATCGCACTTGATACGATTCCCGTCATAACATCAGTTTTCCACAGGGTTTTTTGGGCAGCGCTGGCGTTGTGGATCGTCATCATCTTTCAGCGCCAACCGGTTCCGAGCGATCCGAAGGTCTGGGGTATTTTTCTGATCATGGGGCTGTTGAACAATGTCCTGCCATTCTCGCTTATGGCCTGGGGGCAGCTCTATGTCGAAACTGGGCTGACATCGATTCTGAACGCTGCCACCGCGATCTTCGGCGTCCTTTTAGCGGCCTTGTTTTTTCGCGACGAGAGGCTGACCAAAACCCGCCTCCTTGGCGTAGGGCTTGGGTTTCTGGGCGTTTCAATCACAATTGGCCTCAGACAGTTTAGCAACCTAAACCCAAGCAACCTGGGTCAGGTTGCGATCCTGGCTGGAACGCTTTCTTATGCGTTTGCAGCCATCTGGGCGCGTAGCCACATGAGCGCCCTTCCCCCTCAGATCGCCGCGGCAGGTATGTTGACCGGATCTGCGATCCTGATGACGCCTGTTATGTTGTTGGTCGATGGAGTTCCGACCTTCACCCTGCCCCTGCAAACCTGGCTGGCAATCGCCTATTACGCCCTGCTGGCAACAGCCGGAGCCTATTTGCTGTATTATCGCGTACTGCAACAAGCAGGCAGCGGTAATGTTCTGCTCGTAACGCTCATAATTCCGCCAATCGCAATACTAATGGGTGCTTTGGTGCGCGATGAAGCTTTGCCACCACGTGCTTTTATCGGTTTTACGGTACTGGCGATCGGCTTGCTCATCCTCAGCCGATCTCGCCGACGCGATTGACGCCGCCAGCGGCCCGTTTTAGCTAGGGCAAAACAAGGGACGGCGGATTATGATCTACAACTCGGCAACGGATTGGCGCCAGGCTGCGCGAAAGAAGGTGTTGTTCTTCGGTATGTCCGGGTTGGGAAAATCCTATGTCTCAAACACGCTGCGAGATGCCGGGGACTGGTTCCACTATTCAATCGATTACCGCATCGGCACCCGCTATATGGGCGAACATATCGCGGACAATGCCAAGGCTGAGGCGATGAAAGTACCCTTTCTCCGCGAGCTTTTGCTGTCGGATTCAATATATATCGGGTCGAACATCACGTTTCAGAACCTGACCCCGGTGTCGACTTATCTGGGCAAGCCGGGCAATCCCGATCTGGGCGGCCTTGAAATCTCGGAATATCAGCTGCGGCAAGACCAGTTTCGGCAGGCCGAAATCCATGCCCTGTTGGATACCAAGTATTTCATCGACCGGGCCAATCGTCTTTATAGCTATCCTCACTTTATCTGCGATACCGGCGGGTCAATCTGCGAATGGGTAGAGCCTGACAATCCAAATGACCACATTCTGACCGAATTGTCGCGCCAGACCCTGATGATCTGGATCAAGGGCGATGAAGCCCACACTGAAGAACTGATCAAACGCTTCGACAAGGCACCAAAGCCTATGTCCTATAAGGCCGAGTTCCTGCAGCGGGTTTGGGACGAATACCTCGCCCTCAACAAGTGTTCCGGCACCAAGGTTGATCCGGATGCATTCATCCGCTGGACCTATGCGCAAGCGCTGGCGCACCGGCAGCCACGCTATGAAGCGATGGCCCGAAATTGGGGTGTTACAATAGCAGCCGATGACATCGCCAAAGTGCGGGATAGTGGCGATTTCGATGAGTTGATCGAACGCACCCTTGAGACCCGCCCCAACCCCGCCTAAGTTCCAGACTTCCTTCGCAGTTTCAACAGCGTGACCAAATGCCGATCAAAATCCCCTCTGACCTGCCCGCCTTTGAAGTCCTGACAAATGAGGGCGTCATGGTCATGGCTGATGATCAGGCCGCACGGCAGGATATTCGCCCACTTCGGATCGGGCTTTTGAACCTGATGCCAAAGAAGATACAGACCGAAAACCAGTTCGCACGCCTGATCGGAGCGACCCCACTGCAGATCGAGCTATCGCTGATCCGCATGACGGAACATCAGACCAAGAATACCGCCGCCGAGCATATGGCCGAGTTCTACCATCCTTTTCAGGAGGTGAAGGACCAGAAGTTCGACGGCCTGATCATAACCGGTGCACCAATCGAACATCTGGATTTCGCTGACGTCACCTATTGGGATGAAATCCGCGAAGTGTTTGAGTGGACCCAGACCAATGTGCATTCCACATTTGGCGTATGCTGGGGTGGTATGGCGATGATCAACCATTTCCACGACGTTGAAAAACACATGCTGGATGCGAAGGCCTTTGGCTGCTTCCGGCACCGGAACCTAGCACCCGCATCTCCATTTTTGCGTGGTTTTTCTGATGATTGCGTGATACCCGTCAGCCGCTGGACCGAGATGCGGCAATACGAGATCGATGCGGTTCCTGATCTGATCACTTTGCTTGGCAGTGATGATGTCGGCCCCTGCCTGATCGAAGATCCCGTGCATCGGGCGCTCTATATCTTCAATCACTTTGAGTATGACAGCGATACGCTCAAACAGGAATATGACCGGGACATCGCAAATAACACGCCGATTAATGTGCCTATCAACTACTATCCCGACGATGATCCAAGCCAGAACCCTCAGAACAGGTGGCGCAGTCACGCGCATCTGCTTTATGGTAACTGGATCAATGAAATTTACCAGACAACCCCGTTTGATATGAGTAAAATTGGCCAGTAAGCTTTTGATATCGCTCAGCGTTGCGCTTGTGGGTCTCGCCCTTGTGACCGCATGGCGCAGCGCGCAGCGTGAAAGCAGCGCCGAGGCTTCGTTTCCGCCAGAAGGCCAGATCGTCGATGTCGATGGCGTTGCTGTGCATGCCGTAGTGATGGGCGTAGGGCCGGATGTGGTGCTTATCCACGGGTCCAGCGGAAACACGCGCGACATGACTTTTGCGCTGGCCCCAATTCTGGCCGAGACCTATCGCGTCATCGTCTTTGACCGCCCGGGTCTTGGATACTCAGATAGCTTTAACTCCGACGGCGAAACCATTGTCGAACAAGCGGAAATCCTACAACGAGCCGCATCGAAACTAGGCGCAGAAAAACCGATCGTCGCCGGGCAAAGCTATGGCGGTTCGGTTTCGCTTGCCTGGGCTGTCACTCGGCCCGACAACATCGCAGCTTTGGTCCTGATCGCTCCGGCGGCGATCCCGTGGGAAACACCTCTGGACGCGTTCAACACTATTGGTGCGACGACAGCGGGCAACGCCCTTGCTTTGCCTTTGGTCAGCGCATTTGTTCCTGACTGGTTTGTTACGAAGGCGTTGGACCAGGTGTTTGCACCGCAAAAAGCCCCCGAAGGATATGCCGAGCATTTCGGGCCGGGCTTGACCATGCGCCAGTCTTCGATGCACGCAAATGCCAAACAGCGTGCAAATCTGCTGGATGAAATCACCGAGCTTCAACCCCGCTATGGCGAGATCTCCGTGCCAACCGAAATTGTCCACGGTACGGCGGATACGACTGTCGGGCTGGGCTGGCATTCCGAGCGCCTGATCGAACAGATTCCCGGCGCTGAGCTGATCGAATTGGACGGCATAGGACACATGCCGCAGGTTGTGGCCGCCCCAGAGGTTGCCGCCGCAATCGACCGCGCAGCCGAGCGCGCGGGTTTGCGTTAAGTCCATCCGTAATTCATAGTAAGATATGGATTTTATGGCGAGGCGTGCATGACCCAATCAGACCCGGACACTATCGAGAACTATTTTCACAACCACGCCCCAAAACCCATACGCTCGGCTATTGAAGAGGCCAAGAAGGGTGAAATTCTGAACCCGACCTACCCCTACTCCAAAAAGCTCAAAGGCAAGGAATACGATCAGCAGATGGAAGGTCTGCAGATTGAGCTGGTCAAGATGCAGCGATGGGTCAAGGAGAACGACCAGCGCATCGCTATCCTGTTCGAGGGCCGTGACGCCGCTGGCAAAGGCGGAACCATCAAAAGGTTCCGCGAGAATTTGAACCCAAGGGGCGCGCGGAACGTGGCGCTTAGCAAACCCTCGGACGCAGAACGCAGCCAATGGTATTTCCAACGCTATATCTCTCATCTCCCATCGGCTGGTGAAATCGTGTTTTTTGATCGCAGTTGGTATAATCGGGGCGTTGTCGAAAATGTCTTTGGCTTCTGCACGACGGAAGAGCGTGAACGTTTTTTCAGGCAGGTCCTGCCCTTGGAAACCGGGTTTAGCAATGATGGCATACATATCTTCAAGTTCTGGCTGAATGTCGGGCGCGCCGAGCAGCTTAACCGCTTTCTTGCCCGCGAAACCGACCCGTTGAAGCAATGGAAACTCAGCCCGATCGACATCGCAGGCCTGCACAAATGGGATCAATACAGTCAGTCGATTACCGAAACCCTTACACGAAGCCATTCCGAAAACTGCCCTTGGACGATCATTCGATCAGATGACAAGAAACGCGCCCGGCTGGCAGCCATTCGCACCGTGCTAAGCCAACTCGACTACGAAGGCAAAAACCTGGAAGTGGTGGGCATGCCGGATGAAAAGATCAGTGGTGGTCCGGAAATCTGGGATGCATAAGCTAATTGCAACACTCTGCTCAGCCTACGCTGGATTAGGCCCTGGCCGCTGCATATATACAATAAAACGCGCCTGAGGCCGGGATGACGAAACGCGGATATCACCACGGAAACCTAAAGCAAGCCTTGATGGAGGCCGCCTTGTCCCTGATCGAACAGAAGGGACCGACCGGTTTTACATTGTCAGAGGCCGCAAAGACTGCTGGGGTCACTCCCGCAGCCGTCTATCGCCATTTCGAAGGGCGTGAGGACCTGATCGCCGAGGCTGCCCGTCAGGGGTTTGAGATGTTCGCCGACCTGATGCAATTTGCCTATGACAAAGGGCAACCCTCGGCGCTTGCGGCGTTTGAGGCCACGGGCCGCGCCTATCTTGCCTTCGCCCGCAAGCACCCCGGCTATTATATCGCGATGTTCGAAAGCGGGATTTCAATCAATCGTACACCGGAACTGGCGCTGGCCGCGAACCGGGCTAAAAACGTGCTTGAAAAGGCCGCCAGCGATCTGTCGCAGCATATTCCGCCGGAGAAGCGTCCGCCCGCTTCGATGTTCAGCGCCCATATCTGGGCCATGAGCCATGGTGTTGTCGAACTTTTCGCACGCAATACCGGCGCAAGTTCCCCCTTCCCGCCTGAAGACCTTCTGGAGAGCGGAATTGGAATCTATCTGCGCGGTTTGGGTCTGGTCGCACAGGACGAATAAGACCCTGCCAGTCAATCACTTTCGCGGGCGGTCCCGCCGTCGATCAACGGGACTCCCGCTGCCCTCACGCCTGCAATAAGCGCATCAACCGGTTGCGACTCTTTGAATACGCGGCGTTTCAGGGCCTCCAGCGGAAAACCAGGCCAAGTTTTCTGGTAAACATTGGCGAGACGCCGTGCCTCGACTTGTTCGCCATTGTTCCAATGCGCGGCCATCAGATAGGCCGCTGATATCGGCCCAAATGGTCCTCCGCGCTCGATCGTGTCCTCGTAAGTTCGGATCGCCGCTGCATAGTCTCCGGTATGAAAATGCGCAGACCCTAGTACATTGCCAAAGACAAGCCCGCCGCTGCGTTCCGCAAGCTCTTCATACCATTCAGATTGCGCCAGGATCCGCTCGAAATTCAGAGTATAGAGTGAAATAAGTGCATCGAACTCAGCGACATGCGGATCGGTGGGGGCCAGATCAACGGCTCTGCGAGACAGGGCTGATGCCCGATCGTAATTGCCCAGTGCAAATTCCAGCCAGGCCCGCGCCGAAAGCGCCCAAGCCTCATCAGGTGCGATATCCATCGCATGGGCGCTTTTTTCATCGGCAGACTTCAAATACTTTTCTGCATCCGGTTCAAAGAACAACAAAATGGCCAGCATGGTCTCGACCTGTGCCGCTCCGGCATAGCCACAGAAAAAGAGTGGATCTCGTTCAATCGCCGTCTCAAAAATCAGCAAAGCCGGTTGCAGGCGCGATAGGTCAACGACGGGGAACATCACATCGCGGCCGGCACTACAAAGGTTTATCGCTTCTACCCGCGCGGGAGATACGTCATAAATCGCGCTTTGCCCTCGGCCCACAGCGCTGCGAGGCTCATTCTTTGAGTAATAGCCTGATACCCAGATGCCTACGCCAATCAAAGCCAGAAAGAACGCGATAACCAACGCGCTTCGCCGAATGCCCTGTGGGTTCTGGGCTTGCGAACTCCCCAGCGTAAATTCGGGTGCATAGCTACCGACAGGCAGCGAAATCACCACGGGATCAGCTTCGCCATCACCTCCGTAGTAAGCTTTTAGCTTTCGCCTGACACGACCCGCATCAACGCGCACAACCCCTTCCCGCTTGGTCAAGTCTTCGGCGCTGTAACCATAAACATCCATGGCAATGGTCTTGGCGCGGATCTCATCCGTGCGGCCGGCAAGCGCTTCGGTCACGACATAGCTAAGAAAGGCCCGCATTCGGGCAGATCCTTTGAAGCCACCTGAGTTCAATACCCGCTCAAGAGCACTTCGCACCTCCTCATCCGAGAAAGAAGGCGCTGTGTCACGTTGTTTGTTATCCGCCTGGGCAGTCAAGAACTATCCTTTCATGACAATGGCTTGACCCCATGATGCTACGGTAGCATGCGGCTTTATACGTTCAAGTCATATTCTAGGGAACGCATGCTTTACGAGCAATTTCCACGAAGGCAACGCGGATGGACGAAGAAGACTTCTTTGACGCACAATTCCCGGGAACCTCCGTTCTGCTGCGAAACATGCGCGCCCAAGACAGTGAGTTCGACCGGATTTGCCTCGATTATCAGGAGATGATGACCGAGCTGGCTCAGTCTCCTCTTTCCGACACGGGCGTTCGCCCTCGGTACCTCGCGGATCTGGCGGAAACCGTTACTGATTTGCGAAGCTCTATCGAAGCAAAGCTGTCAGACGTTCCCCGTACGCCTGGGCATATGGATAAAACGAAAGGCTTGAAATGACCCTGAAACACATTTTGCCCGCGCTAATCCTCACTGCAGGTTCGGCATATGCCCAACAGAACCCGATTATTCACGATGGTGAGTTCGAATTTCTGCGTGCCCAGTTCGGCGCGGTCTGGGATGCCCAGGACATTGAGATTGACGCGAAACTGGCCGAAATCCGCGACGCAAACGGGGGCAAACCACCCAATATCCTGTACATCCTGATCGACGACATCAGCTTTGGTCAGATGGGTGATCGCAAGATGAACTACGTCATGGGCATCGAAACGCCCAGCATCAACCAGTTCGCCACCGAAGGTTTGTCGCTGATGCGAATGTACACGGAACCCTCGTGCACGCCGACCCGCACGGCAATGCTAACGGGGCGACATCCGGTGCGTGCCGGTGTGACAGAAGTCAAAGTGGCTCTGGTAGGCGAAGGCCTTCCAGCCAGCGAGGTGACCCTGCCCGAGATCCTGAAAGAAGTTGGCTACAACACCGTACATGTCGGCAAGTGGCACCAAGGTGATATCGAACAGGCCTACCCCCATAATCAAGGTTTCGACTGGGCTGCCTTCCCCCTACATCAACAAGTTCAACTGAGCCTCATGACCCCCGAGGCGATGCGCGCGAATAACATGCTTGGATACGTGCCCGAGGGGCAGAACAATCAGTTTCTGCTGGATGAACGTTTCAAGCCCTACGGGCTGGTGACCGGTGTCGAGGCAGAAGCAGGCGGCACCGCTCGAGAGGTGGATATGTCACCGGGCGAGGTCTGGACCCAAGCCAAGTATGAAGCGATGAACGAGAGGTATCAGCGTCAGGCTCTTGAGCAATTGGAGCGTGCCGCAGCTGAGGAAGAACCGTTTTTCCTGCAATATTGGCCGCTCTACCCGTTGAATTTCGTTTATGCCGAGAACGCGATCTCTCGCAACGGCGGGTTTCATGCTGACAAACTGCAACTACTGGATGGCTGGATCGGTGACCTGCTGGTCAAGCTCGAAGAAACCGGAAAAGCCGACAACACGATTGTGGTTTTGATGGCCGACAATGGACTGATGTACCACTACGAAGGAACTTCGGGGCTCAATCAACTGATCTATCGTGGCGGTAAGACCCAACATCTGGAAGGTGGCGTACGCACGGATGCATTCATTCGCTGGCCCGGAGTAATCGAGGCTGACAGCGCCGCCGGAGATATCTTTCATGTGTCTGATATCTATACCACAATGGCTCGGATCGCAGGCGCGACTGATCATATCCCGCGCGACCGCATCATCGATGGTGTCGATCAGACCGCCCTGCTGCTGAACGGTGAAGGCAACGGTCGCCGCGATTATGTATATGTCTATGAAGGCCCGGTTTTGCGCTCGGTGGTCAAGCAGGAATTCAAAATGCACCTGCCCGCGCCCGGCCAACCCGGAGCGGCGGCCCCGACCTTCAACATCTATCGTGATCCACGCGAACTGCACCCTTTGGTCGGTTACTCACTTTGGGCCGGAGCGTCGTTTCAGGACATGATCAAACGCCATCAGAAGATGATCGCGAAACACCCGCATTCCGAAATCGGGCGCGGCATCCCCTACGAGGGCATCGACAACCTGCGCCCGGAATCTGAACTGGCTCGCGATGTGTTCACCAGCTTGCAGCAGTGAAGGCTACAGAAATTCCTGTTTAAATATGATAATGTTTTAATGTGAAATCAGCGGCAGGAGTGTTTGCGTTCCGCCCAGTACACGATCGGGGGATATCGAATGAAGATTTCAGGGGTATTGGTTTTATTCGTCGGCCTTGCCGCGCGCAGCACGTTCGCGCAAGAAAACCCAATCCAACACGATGCCGAATTCTATATCTTGCAAGCACAGCGCGCAGAGCAATGGGCCCAGGATGATATGGCTGTGGATGAAGCCCTGGCTGCATTTCGCGAAGGCAACAACGGTAAGCCACCGAACATCATCAGCGTTCTGATCGATGATCTGGGATTCGGCGACATGGGGATACCCGAGTTGAACGCCGTTCGGGGTTATTCGACGCCGAATATCAACGATTTCTCCGACGACGCAATGCGCATGGTTCGGATGTATACCGAACCCTCTTGCACCCCTACTCGCGTCGCCCAAATGACAGGGCGGCTGCCTGTACGCATGGGAATGGGTGATACCACCGTTGATATTGCCGGCTTTGGCCTGCCGGGGGCAGAAGTGACATTGGCCGAAGTGCTGAAACAGGTTGGCTACGCAACCAGCCATGTTGGCAAGTGGCACATGGGGGATATCGCGGAAAGTTGGGCGATGAACCAAGGCTTTGACTATGCGCAACACGCAATTCACCAGCAGGGTCAGCTGACGATCTTTAATGATGATGCAATCAAAGAGCAGGTCTCGGTCGCGATCAGAGATTATGATGACAAATACACGCTGGACGGTTGGTTCAGGCCGGACGCCTCAGCGATGATGACCGTCATCGAAGGCGAAACGGGCGGTCCAATTCGCGAAATTCGGATGGAGTCAGGTGAGCGCTGGAATGCGGCCAAATACGATGAGATGAACCAGGCCTTTCAGGACAAAACCTTGTCAGAGCTTGAACGTCTTGCCAGCGACGATACCCCCTTTTTCCTGCAGTATTGGCCGATGATCCCTCTGGATAATACCCGCGCCGGACGTTCTGGTCCCGAAAGCGCGAATGGCGGTCTCTATGTCGACAAGATGCAACTTTTGGATCAATGGCTGGGTGATTTGTTCGCCAGCATGGCAGAGTTGGGGGTCAGCGAGAATACCATCGTCATCGTTATGGGGGACAACGGCCACTTTACCAAATACGCCCCGCAATCGGGCTATACTCCGATGATATATGCTGGTGGCAAAGGGGATACGACCGAGGGCGGCGTTCGGGTAGACGCCTTTATTCGCTGGCCGGGGATGATTCAGGCAGATGGTTTGCTGAACAGCATCATTCACGTGTCGGACCTTTATACAACGCTTTCACGTTTTGCGGGGGCCGAGCAATACATCCCGCGAGATCGTCTGGTGGATGGCGTCGATCAATCCGCAGCGCTATTGTTTGCGGACGAAGCCAAAGCGCGCAGAGATCACGTCATCATCTATTCGGTGAACAAACCCGAGGCGATCGTGAAGGACCAGCTTAAGCTCAAACTGCCGGGAGCCGGGGAAAGCGCCATTCTGGCAAAGTTCTTTGATCTCTACCGGGACACGCGCGAGGAATATTCAGTCTCGACCGAGGTTGGCGCCTGGGGCGGGCAGGAATTCGCACGCATCCTTGGCCGACACATGGCCCGCAAAGAGAAATTCCCCGACACGCCACCCGCGTATGGCGTGCCCTATGAAGGGATCGAGAACCTGCGCCCCGAAACCCAACAAGCGGTCGAGGCTTTCCTGATCAAAAGCCAATCCCCGCAGCAATAGCACGGTGTCGCCGTCGTCATTCACTCAAGTTTCTAGGATCATCACATGCTTGGATTACTCCTATTCGCACTGGGTTTAATCGGATCACTCGGGATCGGATTCGTCTATTTCCGTGATTTGGGCGACGTGTCCCAGATGCTGTTGAAGGTAAAGCGCGAGAATATGGTGCGTTTCATCCGCAACGAATACCGCTTGATTGCCATCGGGTTGGGCGCATTTGCTCTCGCAACGCTCGCGCATTTCGCCCTGGGAGCCGGGCCATTCTGGCTTTGGCTCATTGCCGCTTTACTTGTTCTACTTCTCTATGGCTTTCCCTATGTCTGGGTTCATCTAGGTCTGAGAAATCAGCTAAATGACGCGCAGTATTTTCCCATCGACGAGGCCCGCAAATATGTCGGGCCGACTGCCCCCGTGATGGTGATTGAAAATGACGGCCATGCCCGCGCCCATCCTGATGCACAAATCATGCGCCCACATTTGGCGGGCGATGATAAAGGGCTGGGCGGAGAAGACGTCGTGATGACCTATTGCGCCATGGCCAATCTCGGTCAGGGGTATGCGCCAAGCATCGAAGGAAAACGGCTGAACCTTGAGGTTCTCGCCCAGCACGGCAACAACCTGATCCTGCGTGATAATGACACCGGTGAGCCCATCCAGCACATATACGGCTTTCGCGAAGCGGATCGTGACACAAATGCAGACGGCCTCGCGTGCCCTTTGCGGCCCGAAGCGCAGATGACACCCTGGCCAACCTATCGGATGACTTTCCGTGGATTTCAAAAGGCTTTCCCGGAAGGCGAGGTGTTTTTGAACAAACCCTCCCCAAACCCCTTGCTGCGGCTGCTGGACATGATGACCGAGATCACGTTCGGCTGGGGCATTGGCCGCCAGCATCAGGAGGACGCTCCTGTTATGGACAACATGGATCGATCGGATGACCGATTACCCAACAAGACCTATGTCTGGGGGATCACAATCGGACAGGATGCCACCTGCTGGACCGACGATTTCGTTGTCGACAACGATTGGATCGTCAACGCGCGTGTCGGCGGGCGGGATATCGTCGTCAGCCTCGATCCGAAATTTGAAAGCTTGGGCGTTTGGTACAATGACAGCGGTCAACCCGTGACCCAATGTGACTTTTGGGGAATGTCTGATCAGGGCCAACTGCAACGGGTCGAAACCCTGCGCGCAGGCGTGTTCTGGCATGTCTGGTCCGAGTTTTTTCCCAGCACCGATATCAATCGTGTCGGTGACGGCGCAGGCAAATCCGAAGACGTGGCAGCATGAAAGAACGAACAATGCGCCTTGCTAGGTTGGCATGAGGCGACAATAGAAATCAATTCAAGGTTCTTGGCGGGAGACGGAAAATGGATGTGACAGTAAAGTGGACAGGATTGGCGCTTGGCCTCGCAATGGCAGGTTCGATGGCACCAATGGCCTTGGCCCAACAGTCGGACTGGTCATATGAGGCCTCAATCTATCTTTTCATGCCGGAAACTGAGACCTCACTCAGCACACCGATGGGTACACTGGATGGCACCCTGAGTTTTTCCGATGCGTTGGACAATCTCGATTTTGCCTTCATGGCCGCGTTTGCCGCCACAAATGGCCGGTGGTCCCTGTTGGCCGACTATAACTATACCAATCTGTCTTTCAGCAGTGACACTCCCGGCCCTGCCAGCTCAGGCTTGGACACATCCTTTACCACGCAATTTCTCAGCGGCTATGTCGGCTATAGGGTCTACGAGGATCAAACCGCGAATGTGGATATTGTCGGTGGATTCAGGTGGTTCAGCACGGAAACCGACTTTGAATTGCAACCAGGCGCGGCCCCCGGCCGTCGAACAACGGTTGATTCAAGCTGGACCGATCCCGTGATCGGGGCCCGCGCACGCGTCAAGTTCTCGGACAAATGGTCAGGAACTGGGTTTGTAGACTATGGCGGCTTCCGCAGTGGCAGCGAGACATGGCAGGTTCTGCTGACAGCCGACTATGCGATTAATGATCGTTGGCTGATCCGCGGTGGATACCGCTATATCTCATTCGACCACGACATCGACGGAAACGATTTCAAGTTCGACCAATCCGGTCCACTGATTGGCGCGACCTACCGCTTTTGAGCGGCTTTTAGTGACCGCCAAAGTAAGCCTCGAGCAATCGCTTATCATTCCGCAACTCGTCTGCGGTGCCTGATGTCTGCATGCGTCCTGACTCGAGCACGTAAATCCGGCTCGCCAGCGAAAGCGCGAAGTTGGCGTTTTGCTCGGTGATCACAACCGTCAGCCCGTATTCCTTGTTGAGCTTGCGCACCACCTCGGCGATTTCGTGACAGATTTTTGGGGCCAGACCAATCGTCGGTTCGTCGACGAGCAACAGCTCGGGGCTGGTCATCAACGCGCGTCCGAACGAGACCATCTGACGTTCCCCGCCCGACTGGGTCGAGGTCTCCTGCCCTTCCCTCTCTTCGAGACGCGGGAACAGGCTGTGTACCATTGCCAGATTGCTCTGGATGTCTTCGCGGGCCGTGAAGGCACCGACCATTAGGTTGTCACGCACCGACATATAGGGAAACAGGTTGAAGCGTTCGGGCGCATAACCCACGCCATGTCGTACAATTTCGGAAGGCGTCCGACCGGCAAGGCTGTGCCCCCTGAGCCGGATATCGCCCTCGATTTTGACTAGCCCCATGATGCTGTCCAGCAAGGTCGATTTTCCAGCCCCATTTGGACCCACCACAGCGACAATCTCACCGGGTTGGACGGTGATCGAGATGTCGGTCAGCGCTTGCGCCTTGCCATAGAATGCCGACAGGTTTTCGATTTCCAGATACGACATTACGCGCCCCCCAGATACGAGGCCTGAACAGCCTTGTCGTTCATGACTTCGCTGAACGAGCCCTCGGCAATCATGGTGCCCCGTTCAATGGCGATCGCACGGTCGACCAATGGCTCAAGCGCAGGCAAATCATGGCTGACGATCAGAAAAGTCATCCCATCTTTGCGCATCGACTGAATGAGATCAGAGATTTGGGCGATCTCTCCTGTGGTGAGACCCGCAAACACTTCATCCAGCAGCATCACCTTGGGCGCGGTTGCCATTGTGCGCGCCATCTCAAGTTTACGCAGATCACCCATGGCCAGTTCTGTCGGCGCGCGTTTCATATCCGCTTCTGTAAACCCGACGCTGAGCGCAAGCTCTCGCTCACGTTCTTTATCTGGGGGTGAGACGATCATCTGCCAGATATTGTCGGGCATTAGGCCAACCCGGATATTTTCGGCAACGCTCATATCACCAAACGGGCGTGGGATCTGATAGGTTCGGCTGACCCCGGCCCGAATGCGTTGCGGGGTCGACAGCGTCGAAATCTCTTGCCCGAACAGTTCGATCGTTCCGCCGTTTTGCCGCAACTCACCCATGATCTGGCTGAACACGGTCGTCTTGCCTGCCCCGTTGGGACCGATCAATCCAAGCGACTCGCCCTCTTTGAGAGAAAACGACAGATCATTCGTCGCAACTAATCCGCCGAAACGTTTTACCAGACCTGAAACCTGTAACGCCACGCTCATGTCGTCCGCCCCTTGCCCAGGCCTTTGAAACCACGCCGAACCAGCTCAACAATGCCTTTCGGCTGATACATGTAGAGGAGCAGCGCTATGGCTCCGTAGACGAAATACCGTTCGGCGCCAGGAAGGACCGGTCGCAGATACTCCAACAGGAATGTCATGAAGAACGCGCCGATCATGGGGCCGATGATGGTCGAGGTTCCGCCCAGAAGTGCCGCAACGATAATTGTGAACAGGAAGTTAATATCAAACAACGCACGCGGCGCGAGCGATCCCAAATAGTGAACGTAGAAGGCACCACCCAAGCCCGCGATCATCGCACTTGTCAGAAAGGCAAAAGCCTTGAGGCGTGTGGTGCTGAGACCCGAACCGCGCACACTTTCTTCGTTCATACCGATGGCAGACAAGGCCGTTCCAAGCCGCGTCTTCATCAGCAACCACATGCTGACGGCGATCGCCAGCATCAGCGTCGTGGACAGGTAATACCCGTTGGCCGCGCCGCGTGTCAGCGTTTGAATGCCCGACATGCCGCGCGTTCCGCCAGTCAGATCCGGGCGAATGACCTGGACCAGTTGGTAGAGCAACTCCATGAACGCCAGCGTGACGAGCGCAAAATAACTTCCACGGATACGCAGCGCTGGTAGCAGCACCAATAGGCCCGCGATCATGGTGACAAGCACGGCGATCGGGATCGAGATTTCGACAGCGACGTCAAAGCGCTTGGTCAGGATTGCCGTGGTATAGGCCCCGATACCGATCAGGAACGGATGACCAAAGCTCACATACCCTGTTCGGCCAGACAGCACGTCCCAACTGATGGCAAAGATGGCCAAATAGTTGGCAAATATCATCGTGCGCATCGTCCCGTTCGAGACGAATTGCGGAAGCAGGAACATTCCGACGATCAAGCCACCCCAGAGTGCAAAGTGAAACCAGCGTAGCCCCATCGTCACAGCTCCTCTCGGCCGAACAGGCCCTGCGGTCGCGTGACCAGCACCCCGATGATCAACAGCATCGTGAAAACACCGCGCAACTCAGGTGCAAGCGTCGCCACAACGATGACTTCGAGGAAGCCCACAATATGCGCCACCACCAAAGTGCCCAGAATCGAGCCGATCCCGCCAACGATAACCACAGCCACCGAAATGATTAGCGGAGCCACCCACATGGATGGCGATAGCTGAGTGTAGCTGGCAAAGAAGACGCCTCCGATTGCGCCCAATGCGCCAGAGATACCCCAGGTGATCAGATTGATGCGATCCGGATCGATCCCGGAAATTGCAGCGCCTTTAGCATCCATCGACACCGCCTGCATCGCCCGTCCGGTATGTGAGAGCCGCACAAAGGCATAGAGCCCAAGCAGAATTGCCCAGCTAATAAGGGTTGCGATCAGGATGTTATACGTGACCGAGGCCCCGGCCACATTGATCACCCCGGGAACAATCGGCAAAAGGATTTTGCTGCTGTCGCCAAAGACCAAAACGATCCCGGCCTGAATGACGACCGCAAGGATCAGCGTCGAAATCTCGACAGCCACGTGATCCCCTTTGAGCGTTTTGACAATCAAACGGTACTTCAGAACTCCCATCAGCACACCCAGCGCGGCGGCCACGGCAACCCCCATAAGCTTAGGCATTCCAAGTGATTGCGATATCCAGAAGTAAATGTAGCCGCCGACCATCAGATAGGCGCCATAGGCGAGATTCAGAACGCGGCCTATGCTGAAGATCAGCGTAAACCCCATTGCTATAAGCGCGTAGAGACCGCTGAGCAAAAGCCCCTGAATCAGTATCTGCAACATAAATGGATCCTTGGCTGCGGGTGCGCGTTGCCGCACACCCGTTTCGAGCTATGGTTGGGGCAGGTTTATGGCTTTACCCAGCTGGGCAGCGTGAACTCGCCCGTCGCGTATTTCTCGGGGTACACAACTGCGGCAGTGCCGTCTTCATACCACTGAACAACGACCATCGACGGGGCCGCATCATCAAACGGCTCGGAAAGATCAAAGCGAATGTTGTGGGGATAGGTGCGGCCTGTCACAGGCTCGACCTCATCATCGCCCCAGAAGGCATAGCGCAGCCAAAGCTGACCATCCATCTCAAGAACCAGATCCTGCTTCTTCATCGCATCGGCCCAGCCTTCGACATTGTCGAAGCCACCCGCCTCTTCCGCGGCAGCCATAGCCTGTTTCAGACCGTGATAGGCGTTGAACCCATTGAAATGCGGCAGCAGTGGGCGGCTGTCATACTTGGCCTGATAGGTATCAACAAAGGCCTGACTGGCCGGATCCAGCTTGAATCCCACGGAAGGAATCGGAGACAGGGTCGAGATGCCGCCACCGGCTCCGCCAGTGTCTTCCCAATATTCCATACCCAATGCGGCTACGTTTACGCCTGTCATAGCCATGGGAACTTGCAGTTTCACGTATTGCGACGAGACGACCTGCGAATTTACGGATGAGACCTGATAGATAAAGTCAGCCCCGGTATCCTGCGCCCGGCTGAAAATCGGCGCGAAATCAACGGTGGCTACGTCATAGATGATGATGTCCTTGACCTCGATCCCCGCAACTGGCGCAAGCGCCTCGGTCACCAATCCGGTGATCGCTTCGCCAAACGCTGTATCCTCAGCCAGAATGACAACGGAGTCCCAACCCATCTTTTCCTTCAGGACGTCTGCACCAAAATTTATGTAGAGCGTGGCAAGCGCCTCGTCTGAGGCGATGTTCATGAAATATGGTGCCATGCTTTCGGGATCTTCGACCACCATGTCGATGATGCCGATATATGACGTCCACGTGTCCAGCGTCGGAATCCGGTATTCCTGCATTCGCGGCAGCCAGCCCAGCGAAACATCATCGATAGAGCCTGAGATGATGAAATCTACTTCCTCGGTTTCCGCCAGATATTCATAGGCCCGCACCCCTTCGGTCGGGTCCTGCCCAGTGTCGGCGGACACCAGCGTGATCTGTTCCCCCATAACGCCGCCATTCGCATTAAGCTCTTCAATCGCGATCTCTGCACCACGCAGCGTCGACAGACCGGTGTCTGAGGAAAGAGATCCAATAAAGCCCACCTTGATTTCAGCTGCGGCCGCCGAGGCCACAAGCGCGATACATGTTCCGCTGAGTAGCGCTGTCTTGATCATCACATTAGCTCCCTGTGTCTTATTGTGCCCTTCTTGTATTCTGTATACAGTACACAAGACGATAGTTCGATCAAATCCTTTCTTGGTGACTCATGTTCAGATTCCGCTGATTTCGCCGTTTTCGTCGTGAATTACCGCATCCACATCGATTTCCACCGTCAAACCGGGTTGCGTCAGCCCGGCTTGAACGGCTGTCAGAACAGGATCGATATGTTTGAATACCTCTCCGTGAACGCTCGCGAATTCACCCGCGCGCGACAGATCGGTCAGATAGGCGCGGACCCGGCCTACATGGCGCATCTCGGCACCGACGGCCTTAAGCGCCTCTTCTATACGGGACAGAATGTATTTTGTTTGGGCTCCCACATCTCCTGGCGCATGAATACGCCCGCTGGGTTCGATCGCTGTGGTCCCTGCGACCCAAACGAAGGGACCGATGCGCTTTGCGCGGGAATAAGACGCAACTTCTTCGAACCGCCCGCCTGACTTCCAGATGCGGAGGGTCACAGGCCTAACCTCGATCGGATGGCATCCGCCGCTTTCTGCAAGGCTGCTTGTTCTTGATCGGTCAGCCGCAACTCCTCGACTTCGACCAACCCGGAAGACCCCAGATGGGCAGGAACACCAAGCACAACCCCATCGATGCCATATTCCCCCTGCAACATGACCGAGACCGGAACCGGGCCGGTGCGTGCGCCCCGGATATGGTCGATCAACTCGATCGACGCGTGCGCCGGTGCTATGGTTGCGGAACCGGATTTCTTCAGGGCAACTACCTGCCCACCGCCGGTCACGGCGTCCTGAACGCAAGCCTCAATCTGATCAGGCGATAAAAACACATCCAATGCCCTGCCCTTAATTTTTGCCCGGCTTGGGATTGGCGCCATCTCGTCCCCGTGGCTTCCGAGCGTGAAGGCTTCGACATCAGCGGGCGCTACTCCCGCAGCCATGGCAAGGGCGTTGCGAAACCGGCTGCTGTCCAGAGTACCGGCCATGCCCAGCACTCTTTCACGAGGGAACCCGGTTGCGCTCAGCATTTCTACGGTCATTTCGTCAAGCGGATTTGTCACCACGATGACGATGGCATCAGGCGCAGCGGAGCGTATGGCCTCAGCGGCCTGGCGGATCACGCGCGCATTCACGTCGATCAGATCCGCGCGGCTCATACCCGGACGCCGGGCACGGCCTGCGGTCACCACGACCACCTCAGCCCCTGCCACAAGGTCCAGCGACTCGCCGCCAACACATCGTGACCGAGCGCCGGTAATGCCTGACGTGTGGTTCAGATCCAACGCCGTAGCAGCGGCCATTCCGGGCGCAATATCGATCAGCGCGATCTCATCCGCGATATCCTGCATCGCCGCCAGATGCGCCACATTGCCCCCGACGCCCCCTGCCCCGATCATGGCAAGTTTGCCAAGCCTTCGGGCCTTGCGTTTCGAACGCACCGGAGCAACCCATTTGGGCGAGCGGCGATACAACACACGCTGCATTGAAATAGTAGCGTCTGTACGCGTTGGTTGTGGCTTTTCCAGCGGTCCGTCGACAAGCTTTATGCCAACACGCTCGGCAGTTTCGCGTGCCAAGGCCGTCACGATATCGTCGGGCAGGACTTCAAACACGATCCGACCGCGACGGCGGGCATCTTCGACCGCCTCTGAACCTATGACGCGCGGCGCTGCCATC
Source organism: Ruegeria sp. CG1 (assembly GCF_056537265.1). Classification (NCBI taxonomy): domain Bacteria; kingdom Pseudomonadati; phylum Pseudomonadota; class Alphaproteobacteria; order Rhodobacterales; family Roseobacteraceae; genus Ruegeria; species Ruegeria sp. CG1. Next base: position 837,546 of record NZ_JBQFRF010000001.1, read on the forward strand.
AGTTGGCTTGCCCGTCCACCGCCTCTATCGCGCGGGTTGCGGCCTCGACGGCGGTCTTGACCGAGTTTTCAGACCCCGAGATGAACAGGCGGCCAAACCGCCCCACGGCGCGCACTTCGACAATATCGATCTCTGCCGCCTTCTCCGCTTCATTCGCGGCAATCGAGATATAAGCAGCCGGGGCACACTCGACGATGCCCAACGTCTGCCCTGGAACGATCAGAGCCCCCTTGCGCCATTTGTTCAGCAGTTGCGCCTGATAGGGTTCGACGCTGGTGATAATCTGCGTGGAACTGATCGCCGGCTTCAACCGGTCAGACATTGTTGCGCCGAGCTCGGCCAGCATCGCATCGCGCGCGGCGGACACCTCCGCATTCGACGGAGACCGCAGGATAAAGAACCCGAACTCGCGCTCGACCATCTGTGTTGTCGCCTCAACCGAAGATGCCTTGAGCGCCCGGTCGATCAGCGAGAATACTCCGTTACCCGGCGCAAACTCTCCGATCAAAACCGTATCCCCGGACAAGGGCACCGACCCTTGCACCGTCGCACCGTTATAGGCGGCGAATTTTGGTTGCAGGTTGTCGATCTGCATCAGCGCCCGGATGGTAATCTCGCTCATGCGCCATACTCCTCGTAAATGTCGCGCCATGGCCTGCTTTCGTAGGCAACCCGTTTGATGTTGATGAGATGCAGGGCTGTCACATTGTCCGAAGTGATCGAACCTGACCACGTGCCGGTGCCCAACATGAAGGATGGTTCCAGATCAGTCGAATATCCCATACCGCCCATGATGCCCGGTGTATTCACCAGTACCCGACCCGTCGGCACGGTGGCAAAACGGGCCACGATCTCAGGGTCGTCCGAATGGATGACCGAGGAATGACCCCACCCTTCGAACTTGGCGATGGATTGCGCCAACTCGATCCCATGGTCTGTGGATTTCGCCGCGTAGAACGCCAGAACGGGGTTCAGCTTTTCTGCAGACAGCGGGCGCTGCCAACCTACTTCAGTTTCTTCCGAGACGAGGCACCGGGTGCGTGGTGGGATGGAAAAACCGGCAGCATCCGCCAGCGCCTGCGGGCTTTGCCCCACCTTCTCAGGGTCCATGGCCTGCACGCCTTTGAAGATCACCCCGGCAAGTCGATCCGCTTCGGCCGGTGTGCAGAAATAGGCACCTTTCAATTTAAGCTCGTGGCGCAAATCACGTGCGATCTCGGGATCAGCGACGACGGCCTGCTCACTGACGCAGGCGGTCCCGTAGTCAAAGCTCTTCGAAGTCACGATCATCTCGGCGACTTCCGCCAGATCGCGTGCTTTCGACTTGTGTACGTAACACGGCACGTTGCCCGCACCGACCGCGAGCGTGGGTTTGCCGCTGGAATACGCCGCTTTGACCATGGCAGGACCACCGGTTGCCATCACAACCGAGGTACGGCGGTGTTTCATCAACTCGGCTGTGCCCTGAATTGTCACGGAATCCAGACATTGGACTAGACCCGTGGGCGCACCCATTTGCTCAGCCACGCGCGCCATAATTCGCACCGTTTCGATGCCACAACTCACGCCACGTGGATGCGGCGCGCACACGATCGCATTGCCTGCCTTCACCGCAGAAAGCACTTTGTAGATGATCGTTGAAGTGGGGTTCGTCACCGGGATCAGAGCTGCCACAACGCCCATCGGTTCACCGAAGGCTGCGATCTTTGTCGCATCATCGCACCAAAGCAATCCCAGCGTTGTCACATCTCTTAGATAATCCGCGACTGAAAGCGCGTTGAACAGGTTCTTGACGCGCTTGTCCGACACATTCCCATATCCGGTTTCCTCGACGGCCATTTGCCCCAGCCGTTCGGCCTCGGGCTCGATGGCGCGCGCCATGGCGTCGACTATTGCGTCTACCTGCGCCGGGTCAGTGCCCAAAAAGGCGCGATAAGCCTCGAAAGCGCTATCTGCGGCACGCCGTGCGGCGGCGATTGATTTCAGATCTGCATCCATCAAGAAGCTCCGGTGACGATGGTGTCAAAGATACGGCGCGCTTGATCAACGTCGCCCGCTGAAACCCCTATGGCTTCGAGGCGCCGTCCAGCGGCAGCCACATCCGCCCCCAAAATTCGGTCGGACATCGCGATTAGGCTGTTCGTCAGCGGGCTCGGGATACCCGCAAGCTCGCCCGCTGAGACCAAAGGTACAAGCGAGCCCAACACGCCATCCCGCATCATACCGCGCGACGTTTGCTGATCCGGGATCGGACGCGCGCCCGAGCCACGTTCGGCGCCGGCAAAGGTGGCTATCCACTGCCCTGTCTCCGGCAGGTTGCGAACTCCAAACGCAGCAGCAATGCGTCGCCGTTCGTCTGCAAGCCCCTGAATGACCTCCGTCTGGTCCGGACCAATCAGAGACGCAAAGGTCTGGTTATCCTCAAGCTGAACACCACCCATTGGAATGTCAGGACCACCTGTCCCCATTGCGGCACCGCCGAGGATCAGCGCAGGTATCTCGACTGCGGCCGACAGATCGTTGAAGCCGCACGACAAAACCGAGTCGACCGCCTGAACGTTGGACAAATAGGCGGACACGGCGTCCAGAACCTCTTCCCGACCGCGCGGCAAGGTTGCCGCAGCCATCGGTGCCGCCTGCGAAAGCGTCAAAGCTGCGCCCTCGGAACGGAACCAGTATGGCAGACCCTGAACCTCGACCAGCGTGACGTCCGCCGCGCAGCCTCCGATCCGCAACAACCAGGCTGTTTCCACAGCCCCGAGAGATCGTCCCGGCGCAAGGACCAAGATTTGCCCGTCGCTGAGGTGATCGGCCAGCACCATCGCATAAGTGCGCTGTTTGTGAAGCGGTCCGGTCAGGAATATCACCTGTGCATCGCGCACCGCTGCATCCAGCTCAGCGGTTGTGCGCACCGACGGCCCATCCCGATCGACTTGATAGGTCCCGACCGGACCTTCACCGCGAAGCGAAATGCCCGAGGACTGGGCCAACAGCGACAGTTCGGCCCCATAGGCCGAAAACAAGGTTACCTCAGCCCCTTCGGCAAGGCAAAGAGCGGCCAACAGGCGTGCATCAGCCCCGCCGCCCAACACCGATATTCGGTCGAGCTTGGGATGTTCAGTTGCACCCCGGGTTGAGCCACGTGTCGCTGCACGTGTGAATTCCTCAAAACCGGCTGACATAGCGTCTCCTCAAGACAGACGGATTAAGCCGCAGAGCCAGCACCAAGGCTGTCGATTATGGCCTCAAGTTCATCATGTGGGCGTGCGATCACGTGGACGGATACGACTTCACCAACTTTATTTGCCGCTGTCGCACCTGCATCCGCGGCGGCTTTGACTGCGCCGACTTCACCACGCACAAGGGTGGTGACTAGGCCTCCGCCAGCCTTGGTTTGGCCGACAATCGAAACGCTGGCCGCCTTGACCATCGCATCTGCCGCTTCGATCGCGCCGACCAGTCCGCGCGTTTCGATCATGCCCAGGGCCATTTGCCCCGCCACTGGTTTCGCCATTTTTAGTTCCTCCAAAGAAATTTAGATGTTTGGTGTTCTTGGTTCAGGTCGTGGACACGCGATCCACAATCGAGATGATCGCCAGATCGACGGGCGCGGTGGACAGACCGGCGGCCATACGCGCCGCCGAGCCGTTGACCAGCAGAACCGTATCCCCCACCCCGGCACCGCAGGTGTCGACGGCGACCCGCGCCGGTTCGATCACCTTGCCTTTGCTATCGACCAAATCCGTCACCAGCAGTTTCGTACCAACCAGTTTTGCGTCTTTGGCCGTGGCTGTGACGGTCCCGGCGACCTTGCCCAAATGCATCAGAAGGTCCTCAGGTAACGGTCCAACTCAACCGGAGTGACCTGTTGATTGAAGAATTCAAGCTCGCGCTCGGCCTGTTGCAATACCAGCTCCCACAGCATTTCGCCCATGAGATCGCGAAGCCATTCGGATCCTCGCGCCAGTTCGATCGCCGTTGGCAAGTCGGTCGGGATCGGATCGCCGATCCCTTCTTCGTAGCCGTTGCCAGTTGTCGGTTCTGACGGAGCCAGGCCCTGCTCGATCCCGTCCAGCCCCGCTGCTATCTCGGCTGCCAGCAGAAGGTAGGGATTGGCATCTGCACCAGCGTCACGTTTTTCTACGCGCACCGCGCTGTCGGATCCTTCAATGACCCGAATACCAACGGTCCGGTTGTCATAACCCCAGCTCGTGTTGATCGGGCAGAAAGTATAAGGCTGACGGCGTCGATAACCACTGACGGTGCCACTGCCACAGATTGCCGTTTCGCACATGCGTTGTTGGAGCCCGGCGATGAAGGATTTGCCGGTATCGTTTATCTTGCCGTTATCGGCAAAGACGTTCTTGCCGTCTTTCCAAAGCGAGTAGTGTGTGTGGAAGCCGTTGCCGGACTGATCGAAGAACGGTTTTGGCATGAAGGTTGCCAGATAGCCGTGGGCGATGCCCAGCTGGCGGATCAGCGACTTAAACAAGACGACACGATCTGCCGCTGCGAGCGCTTCGCCGTAACGGATATTCACCTCAATCTGACCCGCAGCGTATTCGGGGTTCGATTGTTCGATGGGGATACCGCATTCGTTGATCTGCTGACGGATCGGTCCAACGATGTGCTCCATCCGCGCAGCACGGCCCAGACCGTAGACCTGGATCCCGCTATCGCGCGGCTGTCCGGTCTCCGGATCCAGTAGATAGAATTCAAGTTCAGTACCGACATTGACCTCGAACCCCATTTCGCGGGCCCGTTCAACTTGACGCACCAACGCCTGTCGAGGGTCGATCGGAACCGGCTTGTGATCCATACCTTCCGCCCGACCAAAGCAAACAGCGACGCCTGGCTCCCACGGCACAGCGACGGGCTGGGTCATTGGGAAGACGTGCATATCGGGGTAGCCGTTGTCGAAATTGACATAAGGCGTATCCCAGACGTCGCACGTCATATCGATCGCCATCAATGCAATCGACAGCGCATTGCCGCTTTTGCAGACGTGGTCCCAGTGGCTGGCCGGAATGCGCTTGCCGCGCATGATGCCGTTGAGGTCACCCACACCGAGTATGACGGTGTGGGTACCTTCGGGCAGATCAAATCCCGAACTCATTGATGCGCTCTCCCTGTTTTTTGGCTTTATAATTGTTGTATTCTGTATACAGTATTCACAAAGACAATCGATAAACAAGGAAAATCTGCATCATGTCCAAGAACTCGGTCATCGTTGTCGGAGGCGGCATCGTCGGCGTCATGACGGCGCTTACACTGCAACGACGTGCTGAGGCAGTGACTTTGATAGATCGCTGGGAACCGGGACATTCCCGTGCATCTTCAACGGATTACAACCGTGTCATCCGTGCGATTTCCGGGCGGGATGAGTTCTATACACGTTGGGCCCGCGAAAGCCGCCTGCGCTGGCTGGAACTGCAAGCCGAGAGCGGCCAGAACCTGATGTATGAATGCGGTGCGCTGATTCTTGCAACAGGCGGTCATTGCGACTGGGAGAACACCACAGCCGAAACCTTCGACCGCGTTGGTGTGCCCTACTACAAGTTCGGACGGCAGGACATCGAATCGCGATTTCCGCAGTTTCGCGTTCCTGACATCGAATACGCCCTGTTCGAACCCGAAGCCGGAATGTTGATGGCGCATCGCTGCGTCCTGACCGGGCTTGAGCTGTTTCGTCGAGCGGGCGGGATCGTACAGCGCGGTCGCGTGACCACCGATGGATCAGAGCGCCCAATGCTGGATGGAAAGCCGCTTGAGGCTGATCTTATCATTGTCTCAACCGGCCCCTGGATGGCGGACATGTTCCCCAGGACGATCAAGCCGATATCGACGGTGGTTGGTGTGAATGTCCTCTATACCTCGACGCCAGATGGGTCCGAGGAGTTCGATATGAGCCGAATGCCCTGCTGGATCGATCATGGTCAGGGCTCATTCGGGCTGCCCTCCTCCGAGGGTTCAGGGGTAAAAGCGGCAGTCGTCATCCCGGACAAGATCGATCTGGACAATGACGAAAGGCTAATCCGACAGGAAACGCTAGGACGCACTCGCAGCTATATCCGTCATCGTCTTCCGGGCCTTGAGGGTGAGCGGGTGGTGGATTCCAAATTCAACCAAATCATCCTGACACCTGACACGCACTTTATTGTCGACTGGCACCCCGAGCATGAAAACGTGCTGTTCGCCGGAGGCTGCTCGGGACATCTGTTCAAACACGCGCCGGTTTTTGCAGAGTTTGCGGCCGGTGTTGGAATGAAGGATTTCGGAACGGCTGATCGTTTCAAGATCACTGGTCGAAGAAAACTGAGCCCAAAAGAAAGTCCAAGCGGGCGTTAAAGGTCCGACAGAGCACTATAAAAACCTGAGTTCGGGCACTCCTCCTGGGGCAAGCGATTACCTGATCGAATTGCATCGCGGCAGGTTTTCGCCTGACGGCAATGCCCACATTTTTCTGCAAGCTCAAGGCTAAGCTCAGGATGTGCATTGAGATCATCTTCGCTAAGACCAAACTGACTTGCCATAGAAAGGATACGCTCTCGCGCATTGGGCGCGCCAGAGCGCAACATGGCCAAATCAGCGCGGGAAAGGCCGAGATCCGATAGCTCCAGATCGCTGATACTTCCCTCGCGTGGAGCATTCACAATCCGCGCAATCCTCTCAAAGAAATCCTTGTATCCCGTCATTGCCAAATCTCCCAACCGATTGCGTATACAGTATACAAAATGCGGCTGGCTGGACTTGATTAGGATCAAGAGCCGTTCGCTCAAACGCTTATTGTTCAGGGACGTATGCACCGCGAAAAAGCTCTACTGCTTGAAGCGCTGCAATATCGTCCGGCACCTTTGCCGCGTTGATCGAGGACATCCCATCATCCGCCTCCGTAGCTGACAAAAGCACCTCTCGACCTCTGGTGAACAGATCGCGCAAGTGATGCGCCTTGTATTCGGGATGAAACTGAACAGAGCGGGCAGGAAAATCATAATCCAGTGCACCAACTGGACAGTGGCCCGCTGATCCGGTCACCCGAGCCGAGTCCGGAATGCTTGTTACCTGATCCTGATGCCAGACATATGCATCCACGCTATCTCCGCCATAGTTGAAGGGCCGTGCACCAACGACATTGCCTACCTCGACTTTCTCGGCCCGACCACCATAGACGTCAGCCATGATCTGATGTCCGAAACAGATACCAAAGACTGGAATTCGGATTTCTCGACAACGGTCCAGGAAGGCACGTAGCGGCTGCATCCAATCCGTGTCATCATAAACGCCAAATTCAGATCCGCCGACTATAGCACCGTCGAAATCGCTCTCGTCCGGGAGCGGTTCTCCATCAACAACCCCGACTACTACGAACTCGGCTTCCGGTAGGTGTGGGGCGATCCACTCCTGTATCTGCTGTGAAGTCCGCGGCATTCCCTCCAACAATGGCAGCGGGTGGCTAGTCAACTCAAGAACTGCGATTTTCACCAGTCAAAAGCCCTGTCAATTCCAGCCATTTTCACCCCAGTGAAAGCTGACGCTTGAAAACTAAGCGCACGCAAGTCTTCGGTTTCCAGATTGTGTACCGAGGACTTTCCGCAGGCTTTCGCAAGCGCTGTAATCTCCATGGTCATGGCCGTCAAATAGCGCGCAATGCGCTCCGCCCCGGCATTCGGGTTCATACGAGCTTCGAGACCTTCATCCTGCGTCGCAATGCCAACCGGGCAACGACCAGTGTGGCAATGGTGGCAGGCGCCCGGCGAGGTTCCCAACGCCGCGTAATCTTCGAGATAGCGCGGACTGTTGCATCCTAGCGCAACCATGGCCGCGTTGCCGATCATCACAGCGTCAGCACCGAGGGCCAGACACTTCGCGGCGTCCACACCGGACCGAATGCCACCGGCAGCGACCAGAGAGACTTTGCCGGTCATGCCGCATTCGTCCAATGCTTCACGCGCAGCGCGAATGGCGCTCATCGTTGGGATTCCGGTATGGTTTAGCAATAGCTCCGGAGACGCGCCGGTGCCACCTTCGGCACCATCAACTACTACAACATCTGCACCCGCTTTGGCAGCAACTGCCACGTCAAACCGGGGACGTGTCGCACCCATCTTGATGAAGATTGGCACCTGATAGTTGGTGGCGATGCGCAATTCTTCAATCTTCACTGCCAAATCATCAGCGCCGAGAAAATCGGGATGGCGGATCGTAGATCGCTGATCCACACCTTCGGGCAAAGTTCGCATCTGGCTGACGCGCGGGCTGACCTTCATGCCCAGCAGCAGACCCCCGGTTCCGGGTTTCGCACCCTGCCCCACGACAAGTTCCAAGGCATCCGCGCGGCGCAGATGATCCAGATCCACACCATACCGCGCGGGTGACATCTGATAGAGCAGGCGTTGGGAGGCTTCGCGCTCCTCTTCCAGCATGCCACCCTCACCCGTGCAAGTCATGGTTCCTACTTTCGAGGCCCCATAACCCAGCGATGCCTTGGCCGATGCCGACAAAGCACCAAAGGACATTGAAGCGATGTAGATCGGGATCTTCAATTCAAGCGGGCGCTCCACAAGGCCGCGCCCTCCACCCAGTACGGTCGTCGTATCGCAATTCTCGCGATAGCCTTCCAGCGGCAGACGGGTCATCGTTGCAGGAACGAATGTCAGATCATCGAAGGTCGGCAATTGCTTGTTGAACGTGTTGTATCCACGTACCTGATAGCGCCCAAGCTGCGCCAGCGCGTGAACTTCCGAGATCGCCTCAGGTGTCCAGCGGGTCGAACCTCCTTCATCATACGACGAAGGAACGCCAGCCGGGCGGCCGTCGATCGCTCCCGCATCGCGGAACCTGATTTCCTCTTCCGAGGCAACGTCGAACGGATATTCGTAAGGTTTACTCAGATCATGAGCCATGCGCTTGCGTCCCTGCTTTCAAAATACCAAAGACGCTGGCCCGAAACCATTTTGCGCCAATTTCGCGAACTGTCGACAAGCCCGAGCGGGTCGAGGATCGCATCGACCTCGGCCACTTCTTCAGCAGTCGGTTCGATCACGTCGACATCCACACCCAGGCTGTCGACCTCGCCAGCTACCCAGACCTCACCTTCCCAAAGCGCATCAGCACAGGATTCCCCCGCTCCGCCAAGCGCTATGATCCGACCGGAATGCGCCATGAAGCCGGACTGATAGCCAATCTTTCCTTCGACGACGATGTTTCCACCTTTCATCGCAACGCCGACCCTTGGGCCCGCATCGCCTTTGACATGGATCGTGCCGCCGATCATCGCAGCACCACAGGACATACCGGCATAGCCACCGACAGTGATGTGCCCTTTGGCCATACCTTCGCCAACGGCCCACCCACAATTGCGCTCAATTGTGATGTTCGCCCCGGTGTTGAGGCCGCCGCAGTAGTACCCCACAGAGCCCTCAAATGTGATATCCACATTGTCTGGCAGACCCACGCCCAAATTATGACGAGACAGCGTATCTACCACGCGGATCGGCCGACCCATTGTGCAGGCTTCCATTATCTCACGATTGACCTCGCGGATATGTCGCTTGCCGACTTCGATGACGATCTCATCCATCTTTGCAGCCACCTCATTCATGCCGCCAAACTCCGGTTTCCGACGCCCCAGATACCGGTCAGCGACGGGCCGTCGTAGTTGATCACATCGCATTCCTCGGTCATCACCCGGCGGACCGCTTGTTCTTCGGTCGCAGCCGCCAGATCGCCATTGCGGTTGACGACGACCAGAGGCTTCATTGCAAATCGGTCTTTGGCAAACCCAATCCCGTTTGGCGTTGCGATCATGTAGGTAAACACACCATCGATAGAGGTAATGGACTTCTTTAGCGCCTGCTCCATGGTCAGGCCCGCCTTCATCTGGTCGCTGACCCAGACGGCAATCAACTCGCTGTCATTCTCAGTCAAGAACCGATAACCCATTCGGGTCAGCTTATCGCGCCAAGTGAAGTAATCGGTGATCTGCCCGTTATGTACGATCGCGACATCCGAAAATGGGCGCGCCCAGAACGGATGCGATGCGTTAGGCAATACCGAACTTTCCGTCGCAAGCCGCGCATGCCCCAGCCCATGTGTTCCTATCATATCGCGAACGCCGTGCTTTTCTGCCACGGCTTCGGCACCACCAATATCCTTGATGATCTCAAGACTGCGGCCGCAGGATTGAACTTCAATGCGGTCTGTCAGCTCATCCGCGTCCGTGACCCAGGCTTGAAGATTCCTTGGGTCTGAAATTTCCATCCGAAAGCAATAGTGACGACTTTGGTCCGTTACGATTTGGGGGTCAGACAGAAAGCTGCTTCCGTGTTCACGCAATATCGTTTCAAACGCGGAGAGATCCGCATCCTGTTGAGACTTGTCGAATCCCATTCCGCGTAGAACGTATCCCGTTTCTCGTGGCAAACCATAAACGGCGAAGCCAGTGCTGTCGGCGCCTCGATGTTCCTGCGCATCCATCAGGTCAACAAGATCCGCCCCAACCTTCCCGGGCGCGGCCAGTATTCTACCAGCAATTCCACACATGAAGAGCTCCCTGTTCATTCTTTCTTGTATACTGTATACAGTACACGAACAATAGCAACCCCATTCGCCTTGGCAGCAGTTGTTTTATTGAATACAGAATTCATGAAGGACAGAAAGAGAGGCTCCGAGTGGCTCTGAAACAAATCAAAACACAACGCAGACGCCTGGCGGACGAGGTCTATGACCAACTGGTCGAAGCCATCATGAGTCGCGAGATCACCGGTGAAGATCGGCTAGTGCAGGAAAAGTTGGCCGCCGAGTTGAACATCAGCAGGACGCCTGTACGCGAAGCGCTCATGCGGTTGGAGACTGAAGGCGTGTTGGAAGTGGCCGCCAGCGGCGGATTTCGACTGGCGCGCATGGACCAGACCGAGGTTCGGCAACTATACCAGGCACGCGCAGCCATCGAAGGTCAAGCCGCGCGCATACTTGCGGTACACGCTGAACCAGAGGTTCTTGATCGATTGCGCGAACTCATTCGTCGCGAAGAAGATCTGAGCCAGCCGACGACCCGAGACTACTTTATCGCAAACCGGCGCATTCACCGTGCCTTCATGGTTGAGGCGGGCAACAAATTTCTGATCGACATGTTCGATATGATTTGGGGCAAAGCAATGGCGTTCCATCTGTTTTCGGCGATTGAAAACGTCGATATCTCCAAATCGCTCGGAAACCACCTGACCCTTGTTGACGCGATTGCGACGGGTGATGTCACCGAAGCGCTGGAGACTTTCACCAGCCACATTCAGGAAGGTTTCGACCTTCAGATCGAAGGTCTGAAAGAAGCGGATAATGGCTAAACCGCGTTTCTGATCGAGCGGCCAATCAGGGCCTGTGACCTGATTGGCCGCAACTGGTTCAAATCACAAAATGCAACCTGTCGAACTCACCGCGCCATCCAGATACCTCGGATAGAACGGATTCACCGCTCAAGCCACGTCGGATCAGTTCTGCCAGACGCTCTGCATCTCCTGCTGTCATACCCCACCGGACCAGCTCGGGCGTGCCGATCCGTAGGCCATTCATGTCGCCTTCCACCGGCTCAACTGGCAATCCGATGCCACATGCCAGAAACCCGGATTTACGAAGCAGTTTGGAGGCAGTCTGACCGCCACCATACGGCGCTGCCAGTACCGCGAATTGATGCGAATTGGTGAAACCCTCTCCACCCGCGAAGACCGGAACACCTTGCGCATCCAACGCGGCAGCAAGTGCTTTGGACATCGCAATCATCTCATCTGCATAGGCTGAGCCGAACTCTTTCCAATCCAGCATGGTGACGGCAAGTGCAGCCGTTTTTGCGGCATCAAAGTTGGCTGTCATACCGGGGAAAGCAATTGCATCCAGCGCCTTGGCGATTTCTGCATCGTTCGACACAATCAGACCCCCGGCCGGTCCGCCCAGGCTTTTGTAGGTACTCATGGTCATGAAATGCGCACCCTCCTTCAGCGGGTTGCACCACGCACGCCCTGCGATGATGCCGCACTGATGGGCGGCGTCGAACATGACCTTTGCGCCAATTTCATCTGCTATGGCACGCACCTCGGCCACAGGATGCTCAAACAGGTTCAGACTGCCGCCTATCGTGATTAGCTTGGGGCATTCGGTCTTCGCCAATGCCCTCAAGCGTTCCAGATCAACGGTATACCCATCCGCATTGACGGGGGCCTCAATAGAGCGCAGACCAAACAGCCCCGCACACCCCGCCAAATGATGAGTCACATGGCCACCAATCGATGCTGGCGGAGCGATTATCGCATCACCGGGTTTGCAGGTCGCCATAAAACCATAGAGGTTGGCAATTGCGCCCGAAGGCACGCGAACCTCGGCGAATTGCGCGTCGAAAACATCGGCACACAACTCTGCTGCGATGACTTCGATCTCTTCGATCGCCTCCAACCCCATTTCATATTTGTCACCGGGATATCCCAGCGATGGTCTGGACCCGATGCCTGACGACAAAAGTACCTCGGCCCTTGGGTTCATGACATTTGTCGCCGGGTTGAGATTGAAGCACTCTTTTTCGTGAATGCGCCGGTTTTCCTCTGCCAGATTCTCGATCCGGGCCAGTAAATCGCCAGACGACAACGATGCGGCCTTGGTCGCGATATCCTGAATCAGGGTTTCGCTTGCGGCAGGCACCCAGTCTCTTTGTACAAGTGTCATCTGACATCCTCCTGTTTTTCGCAGTTTGGCGGCTTTCGCGTGACACCGCAAAGCAGAATTGTTATTTCTTGGCGTAGAAAAACTAAGGCTAGATCGATGAGTGTCGCCCCCAAACGCCCCAAGGGACCTCCGCTGAATGCAATGAGGGCGTTCGAGGCCGCGGCGCGGCATGTCAGCTTTGTCGCGGCGGCGGAAGAGCTGAACGTTTCTCCGGGTGCGATCTCACAACATGTAAAGGCATTGGAGGGTTGGGCAGGTGCGCCGCTGTTCCGCCGCAACGCGCAAGGGGTTGAACTGACGCCCCAAGGTCAATCACTTGTCGCTGTCTTCACCACAGCCTTTGATCAGATGGGCGATGCCGCTCGGGCCTTGCGGAACCTCAAGCCAAATGCCGATTTTCACATCGCCGCCTTGCCTGCTGTTGCCCAACTCTGGTTGCCCATACGATTGCGCCGGATCAGAGAGTGTTTTCCGCATATCAATTTTTCGGTCACGGCGCTGGAAACACCACCCAGCCTGTCGCGTGAGATGTTCGATTTGGCGATCTTCTTCGCGACCTTGGACGAAGCACCTGACCAAATTGTGCTGTGCGAGGATGAAACCCAACCGGTTTGCGCCCCTGCTCTGCTGGATCGGGTGACCGACAACAACGGGTTTCAAGGCACTCCCTTGTTGCACGATCAGACGTGGAGCAGCGATTGGTCCACATGGTCGCGAAGCACAGGTTGTGAGGTCCCAGATGTCAAAACTGGCCCGCAGTTTTCGCTTTACAGCCTTGCCGTGGAAGAGGCCAAGGCCGCAGCTGGCGTGCTAATGGGGCACCTATGCTTACTCGAAGAGCCATTGAAATCTGGTGCACTCGTAACGGCCCACGCGCTATCCTGCCCGACAGGGCGTGCTCTAGCGGTTCAAGTGCCGGTGGCATCGCGACAAAGACCCGAAACCGATCAAGTCATCGCCTTGTTGTCAGATTGAGTCAAATCTCATCAATCCGGTGCATTGTGCACGACACTTCACATTGAAAGCCGTGCACAAAACAGTCTCGCATAGACCGCAAGGCATCTCGGATTTCATGGGGTATATGGCGGAGAGACAGGGATTCGAACCCTGGAGACGGTTTCCCGCCTACACACTTTCCAGGCGTGCGCCTTCGACCACTCGGCCACCTCTCCGGTAGAGGTGACTTATGCGAATTTCTGAACCGAGCGCAAGGCCCCATTCGCAAAAATGGACCGGTCAAAAAATACGAAAGCTGGCAACAAATGGCAGATGATCCGACACCTCATCCTTGAACGCCTCGCGCCCCATATTCATGGTCCAGTGCATTGGAAACAGTCGCAAGCTGCCGCGGACATAATCGGTGGAATAAGTGCGTGATACGGCAAAACCGTCCAGTAAATTGGCGCGACCCCTATCCAGAATATGCGAAAATCGGTCTTGCAGATCCCAGCACGAAACAAAGTCCATCATGTCATCCCCACCAAGATGGTGGAAATTGCTGACGTCCTGACCGGGGATCATGTTGAAATCACCCATCAGAAGGATCGTGCGCTGTGTCAGACCGGGGGTCGAGCGGATCTCGGCGATCTTGTCTCCGATAATCCTGCATTGGCTGTCACGTATCTGCTGCTCGGGCCGGTCTCGTCCGGATTTAAGATGCACAGCGATCAGCTTGGCCTTGAATTTGCCGACCTCGACATCGGCGATCAGGGCCTGACGTCCGCCGGGATCGTCACCTTCCGAGCCGTCGATCAGCTGCAAACCTGTCACCGAGACCCCCGGTTTGTGCAGAAACCCGATATGGATATTGCCGTTGGGCTGCGGCAGGATCTTGACCTGATAGTCCAGCCCCTTATCGGCCAGACCCAAGGCCAGCCGATCGATATGTTCGATGGGGCTGACCTCGACCAGAGTGATCAGTTCGGCGTCCAGCAGGGCCAGCCCTTCGATTTGATGGGTGACCCGGTCACTGCTGGCTGGAATACCCAGACTTGTGTTTACTGGATTGAAGCCGGCCAGATTCCAGACGGCAATACGCGCGAGGCTGTGTGAAAATGTGACCATCAAAATTCCTCCTGCAAATGACTTCAGACTACATCAAAATGAAACAGTCCGATAACCATTTGCGGGAAAATGCCGATCGCATCACGCTCAGTGGTTGTCGCCCTCGCCGTCCTGATCCCCTGCCGCGTCCAGATCGTCTGCTGTCATGTCCACTGGTTTTGTCGATGGCGCTTGGGGTGATAGGTCGTCATCCACGGCAGAAGCATCATTGGACGGATCGGACTGACCCGTCAGTACCTCAGGGTTACGGAGCCACAGGTCACGCTGCGCGAACGGGATCTCGATGCCTTCCTCAACGAACCGGCGATTGATCTCGTGGTTCATGTCGGATTTGACAGACAGCACCCAATTCACATCCCGCAGGATCGCGCGGATTTCGAAATCCAACGAGTCTGCACCGAAGCCCTGGAACACTACGCTGGGCGCGGGATTGGCCAGAACCATCGGGTGCCCGTTTGCGATCTCGCCCAGAATAGTTTCGACCTTGCGGGTATCGGTACCATAGGCGACGCCTACAGGCACGATCACTCGGCCAATCGTATTGCCCCGGGTGTAATTCGTAACCACCCCACTGATCAGGTCCGAGTTTGGAACGATCACATCCGTCCGGTCGAACGTCTCGATCCGCGTCGACCGGACTGAGATATCGCGCACATATCCCATCATCCCGTTCACATCGATCCAGTCACCTTTGGAGATAGGACGCTCAACCAGCAGGATGATCCCTGAGACAAAGTTCGATACAATGGTCTGAAGACCGAAACCGATGCCGACCGACAAAGCACCCGCCACGATCGCAAGCGAGGACAGGTCAAAACCGGCAACCATGATAGCGATCAGTGCAGCTAGAAAAATTCCGACATATCCGGTACCCGACACGATGGCATTCTGCCCGCCGGGATCAATGCTGGTCTTCGGCAGCAGTGAATTGCGCAGCCCGCTTTGCAGCAAACGGGTCAGCGTATATCCAATGGCGAAAATGGCAACGAACGTCAGGAAGTTACTGGGTGAAATCGTAACCCCGCCAATATCGAACCCCAGCAACAATCGCGACCAAGCTTCAAGCAGATCCGTCTGGCGTGCGCCCCAGTAAAGCGCTAATATCGGCAACGCCAGAATGGCAAGCGCGAACCCGACCAGAACCGAAAACAGTGAATCGCGCGCGGCGTCGCCCTGCCCCGAAAGCCAGCCATACACTGTACCGATAAATCGCTGCACGATCACCAGTGCTGCAATCAGAACCAGCGTTTTGATGGCAGGAAATACGATAGCTTCGGCAGCGTTGATGTATCCGAAGGCCCCCAAGATTGGAGTCGCAATCCCAAGCATGAACAAGGCGCGCCGCAAGAACTCGACCAATTGGCTGAACCCTGCGCCACGGCGGGTAGCTTCCTGGTCCGTCTGTTCTTGCTGAGGCTCTGATTGGCGGACCTGACGCACACGCAGCAAAAGAAGGGCCGATACCACAACGATCGGGAAGCCAACAACGGCACGGGTCGCGTCCGAGATATTCTCGATCTGCTCGAACAATTGCGCCAGCTCGTGCAGAATAAGCATGACCGCCAACAGGTCGATATAAACCCGCAATTCTCTGATTTTGCCTGCGGACAGTCTTTGGAAGTTCTGCGCCGCTCCCATCAGATAGACCTGCCGGCCGATCCAATCAAAATAGAAGATAATCGCGGCCCAATAGGGGATTTGCTGGAACAAAAGTGTACCGCGCAGGCCCAGCACGCCAGTTAGCACGACAGCGGTGACCAACGCCAACACGCCCAACCAAGGCAATAGAATGCGCAACAGCGAGACAATAAAGGTCCAGACCCCGCTGCCGCTACCTCCTAGCGAGCGGAGATATTCGCCGCCTTTCTCGGACCATTTGCGCCCAAACAGCAATAGAACTGCTGAAACAACCAACAGCACGAGAATGCCAAGACCGCGCTCGCGGATTTGTTCGCGCACCACATCAGAGCGCAAGTTTTCGATGGTTTCGTTAATAAGGCTGTGCATCGCCTCTTTGATGTCGACCCAAGCTGGTCCCCAATAGACGGGGTTGAGCGGCGACGGCCCGCGTTTCAGCATCTCTTTCTTTTGTCGGTCTCGGACTATCCGATCAATTTCGCTGATCAGCCCATTCGCGCGACTGAAAGCCTCTTCCGAGATGATGCGGGGAACACGCAAACTGTTCAGTTGTGTTTCGAGTTGCGCACGCAGCTTGGCAATGTCTTCGGCCTCGCTTTCCCCTTCAGCCGGCTTTGGGCCAAGCGCCTTGAGTTGGCTTTCCAGCGTCTGAATACGATCGGTGTTGGCACCTCGGGCTTTGTTAAAGTCTTCGCGATACTCATTTATTTCCGAACGCAAATTCTCTAATGCTGCGTTGGATGCACGGTTCGCGCGAATAACAGATTCCGCCCGGTCCGCCGTGCTGACCCAGCCCTGATAATATTCGCTCTGCCGGTCAGTAAGTTGGGCAGAGGCGATCCCGCCCAAACCAATCAAGCAGAATAGCACCAGAACCAGACACAGGCGGACCTGTCGCAGCATCACACGTCCTCAAACACGCCAGGAATACTGCGCGGCGCTTCGGTCATCCAATCGGGCACGGGAAGTTCCTTTTCACGCAGGAATTCAGGATTGAACAGTTTGGATTGATAGCGGGTGCCGTAGTCACACAAAATCGTAACAATGGTGTGCCCTGGCCCCAGTTCTTTCGCCAAACGGACGGCACCGGCAATGTTGATCGCGGTTGACCCGCCCATCACCAGACCCTCTTCGCGCAGCAGATCGAAGATATAGGGCAGCGCTTCGCTATCGGTAATCTGCCAGGAATGGTCAGGTGTGAACCCTTCGAGGTTCTTGGTAATCCGCACCTGTCCGATACCTTCTGCGATAGAACCTCCCTCCATCGCGATCTCACCAGTGGTGTAGAAGGAATAGAGCCCCGCCCCCATCGGATCAGCCAAACCGATCTTGACACCCTTGGGCTGCAACGCTTCGGCCACCCCGGCCAGAGTACCACCCGATCCAACGGCACAGATGAAGCCATCGACTTTACCGCCGGTCTGCTCCCAGATTTCGGGACCAGTGGTTTCCACATGTGCCTGACGGTTGGCGACATTGTCGAACTGATTGGCCCAAATCGCGCCATTTGGTTCGGTTTGAGCCAATTGTTCGGCCAGTCGGCGCGAATAATGCACAAAGTTGTTGGGATTACGGTACGGCGCCGCAGGCACCTGCACAAGCTGAGCGCCCGCCAGGCGGAGCATATCCTTTTTCTCTTCAGATTGGGTTTCGGGAATGACGATCACCGTCTTGAACCCCATCGAGGCACCAACCAGCGCCAGACCGATGCCGGTATTCCCGGCCGTGCCCTCAACAATCGTGCCGCCGGGTTTCAGATCACCGCGCGAAATCGCATCGCGGATGATAAACAACGCAGCACGGTCTTTGACGGACTGACCCGGGTTCATGAATTCGGCCTTGCCGAGGATCTCGCATCCCGTTTCTTCGCTGACGCGACGCAGCCGGATCAAAGGTGTTTTACCGACGGCGTCGGCAAGGTCTCGTGCAATGCGCATGGCATCCTCTTGTCATATGGTATTGCAGCAGATTTACAGGTGCCCTGACGCGATCACAAGCAGGGATCACTTAGCGCGCAGTCGATCGCGGTTCCGCGCCAACCAATAAGCAAGAGTTAGAAGCGGCAGATCCTTGAAAACATGAGCATCTACCATGCTCATGAATTCATCAAACGGCAGAATTCTGCTGCGGATATCCTCACCTTCGGAAGCGAGGCCACCGCTTTCAACCGTACTAGTCAGATCCCCAAGACCGACATAGAGATAAACATATTCTGTTGACGATCCGCTGGATGAATAGGCACCACCTGCATATTCCAGTTGGTATAGTGAAATCTGCGCTTCTTCCATGGCCTCGCGGGTGGCCGCCTGCTGAGGTGTTTCGCCCGGGTCGATCATGCCAGCCACAGGCTCCCACATCCACGGCTCGGGGTCGTCGATCAGGAACACGGGCGCGCGGAATTGCTCTACCAGCAACACCGTATCGCGCACCGGATCATAAGGCAGGACGACCACTGCGGACCCTTGCATCAATCCATTGCGATGCAGCACCGGACTCATCTCGCCGTTATTCTTACGATGCTGCAGTTCAATTTCATCCATCCCAAAATAGTTGACATAGGCGCGCCTGCGGTACTGAACGATCACGTCATCCGCAACGCTCCGCTCATCCCCCGTTCCACGTTGTCTTGCTGCTAATCTGGCCCAGGCGCGTGTTCTTATGGCTGGAAAGCTGCGCACGATGTCCGAGGCATCGACTCTTCCGTAATGGGCCATCACCTCGTCTGCTGCGAATACCGAAAGCGCACCCCAATCCCTGATCCAGGTTTCAAGATCCCACGGTGCGCCTTTTTTCCAAATGTCAGTATCCGGAAAGAACACCAAGGCCTGATGTTCTTTTCCATACTCAGTCACGATTGTCTCCTGGCGCAGTTCATATTCGAAACCGCCTTCATAGAAGGCCAATCGACTACGCTCAACGTCACCTAGGCCCTGCACCAGAACGCCACTGGCCTTACTGCCCTTTTCGGTGACAATCATTGGAAAGGGTTGATCTTGAACCGCGTATACGGCGTGATCCGGCAAAACAGCCTGCATCGCCGATAAATCGCCTGCGCTGCGACCCATGACGAGTTCCAGCAAAGAGACATGGCGCAAAGTGCCATAGAAAAACAGATTGGACAAAGCAGAGGCCCCAAATTGGCAGATCAGATTTAACGCCAGCGGCGAAAGGCAATTTCGGTAAGTATCCCGCTGAGAACAGCACCAAAACCCAGCGTAAGCAGGATTTCCGGTGCCAGAAGCTGTTCACCATAGCCAATCCCGATCTGAAAGATGGCAAGCAGAGCCTCAAACGGACCACCAAACCGATGGCGCATCGCCTGACTGAACATCTCGTAGGTGCCCTGAACGAACAGCCCCCAGAACACCAGCGCCGCAACACCGGTCAAACCGTTGTTGACGGCCGCGGTCCAGCCACGGCCAGCACGTTTACCCATGACGACCCAGCCGCAGATCCAACCCAGGATTATGTTCACGTAGGTGAAATAACCATAGTCTTTACCCTCTTCCCCGTTGTCGATGATCATGCCCGACACAAGGAACGCGATCACCAGCAGACACAACGCGGCGGTGAGACGTGAGGCTGTAGGCATCCGATTTTTCCGTTCTTCAACTGGGTTTGGCTATCGTGATCTGTGTCACATCACAATTACCGGTGTCAAAGGCTGCGCCACATGCGGTCAAATAATAATTCCACATGCGGCGAAAACGCTCATCAAACCCCATCTCCGATATCTGATCCCACTTGGCATTGAAGGTCTCGTACCAGCGCCGCAGGGTCAGATCGTAGCTTTTGCCAAACTCTTTTGAGCGTACAACGGTCAACCCCGCCTGATCGATCTGATCTCTAAGGATCGACGGTGCTGGCAACATCCCGCCGGGAAAGATGTATTTCTGAATGAAATCAACGCCGTTCTTGTAAATATCCCAACGATGATCCGCGACCGTGATGATCTGCAAAGTGGCATGGGCACCCGGCTTCAACCGATCACGGACCGTGTTGAAATATGCGGGCCAATATTTCTGACCGACCGCCTCGAACATCTCGATCGAGGCAATTCCATCATATTGACCCTGCTCATCGCGGTAGTCCTGTAGTTTGAACTCCACCAGATCAGAAAGCCCTGCTTTTTCAATTCGCTCTCTAGCAAACTTCAACTGCTCTTGGCTAATGGTCAGCCCGGTGACGCGCAGCCCACGCTCTTTCGCGGCATATTCGGCGAACCCGCCCCAGCCGCACCCGATCTCAAGGATATGATCCCCCGGTTTGGCCCCCATTTCATCCACCAGGCTGGCGTATTTCGCAGTTTGCGCCTTTTCGAGGCTTTCCTGACCCGTTTCAAATATGGCACTGGAATAGGTCATCGTGTCATCCAGCCACAGGCCATAGAAGTCATTGCCGAGATCATAGTGATACGAGATGTTCTTTTTCGCCTGCGACCGGTTGTTACGATGCAACCAGAACCGCAGTCTTTCATAGGCTCGCACAAGAAACTGTCCGGTAAAATCATCGTAGACCGTCTCAGTTCCCAGATGCACGAGGTCCATGAAACTGCGCAGATCCGGTGTGCTCCAATCGCCTTCAAGGTAGCCGTCAGAGAATCCCAGCTCTCCCTCACGCACCAACCGGGCAAAGACGTCGGGGTCGTGAATATCCACATGCGCCACCGGACCAGGTTTAGGCGCATCCGCGCGGAAAATGCGTCCGTCGGGCAGCGCGATGTCAAGTCGGCCGCGCTCCATCCTCTTCAGCATCTTGAAGACTTGTGTAAAATATCTCGGCAGGTTTTCCTGCCCTTCGGTGCTCGTCAGGAACATCCGCTCTCCCCTCTGCGGTTGCGGGTCAAAGCTAGGGCGGGATTCGGTTTCTGGCAAGTTTTCAGTTCCTTACTGGTCTTTTCCGGCATTATACGCGCCCAACGCACGGGCGCGGCCTTCCTTCAGCCCCACCACCGGTGCGGGATACATCTGGTCAGGAGAAAGCCCCCATGATCGCGGCACGGCATCAAAATAGGCTAGCGCGGTCGATGGCGGCTCGGATTGGCCCTCGGCAATCCAGCGACGCACATAACCTGAGTTTGGATCAAACCGCTCGCGCTGTGTGTCGGGATTGAAGATACGGAAATACGGTGCGGCATCAGGGCCGCAACCGGCCACCCATTGCCATCCCATCGCATTTGCAGCTGGGTCCCAGTCGATCAGGCAATCCCCGAACCAGTCTGCGCCGATTTTCCAATGCGTCATCAGATGCTTTGTCAGATAACTCGCGACAATCATCCGAGCCCGATTGTGCATGCGTCCGGTGACATACATTTGTCTTAGACCTGCATCGACAAGCGGAATTCCGGTTCTTGCCTGGCGCCACGCGCGCACTTCGGGCGTGTCGGGATCAGTATTCCAAGGGAATGCGTCCCATTCAGGCTTCCAATTGGCACTCAGAAGATGCGGCCAGTGGTACATTAAGTGATAGGCGAACTCACGCCACACAAGCTGACGCAGATAGCCTTCACCACCATGCGCCCCGGTTTGGTCGGCGATTTGCACCCGATGCCAGATTGTACGCGGCCCGATCTCGCCCAGTGCAAGGTATTCTGAAAGATCAGAGGTTCCAGATTGATCCAGTTGATCCCGCTGTTCGCGATACTGATCCATACGTTCCAGAAACGCATCCAAATGGTCCAGCGCCGCATTTTCACCCGGGTGGACAAACGGGCGGACCACTGCGGCCCCGCGCTGCATATCCCGATCCAGACGCCAATCAGACAATTGATCGGACGCAGGCCAGGTTTTCGGCGTCATAAGCCGCGTGGGCGCGGGCTCGGGCAAAGAGACTTCGCGCCCCTGCACTGATCGCCACATCGGAGTGAAGACCCGAAACGGCTGGCCGGTTTTGGTGGCGATCGTCCAAGGCTCAAACAGAAGTTGGCCAGCAAATGACTGTGCCTGGATACCCTGTTCGGTCAAAGCAGCCTTGATCTGGGTATCCCTGTTGATCGCCTCTGGATCATAAGCCCGCGTCCAGAATACGGAGCCTGCCCCAGTTTCTCTGACCAGTTCACAAAGAACATCCAGTGCTTGACCCTGGCGCAGTATCAACTTGCTGCCAAGCTGCTCAAGCCTGCCGGCAAAAGCGTCAAGGCCCAGACCAAGGCGCCATTTCGGCGCGGCACCCAAAGTCTGAACCTGATGATCGAGAACAAATACGGGCACGATGGGTCGACCTGATTGCACCGCCGCGCTCAGCGCCGGATGATCTCCTAACCGAAGATCGCGCCTGAACCACAAAATGATCGGAGAATGATCAAAATCCATGTCCGCCCCATGTTTTCTTCGAACTACGAAGCGCCGCAGAAACTGGATCACAAAACGCGGTCAAGCGCCTCCAAAAGCTGATCAATTTCCTGTCGACTGGTGTAGTGTGTAAAGCTAAGGCGCAAGACCCCTTGTTCTGCGTCAACGCCCATCGCTTGCAACGGGCGATGTGCGTAGAAATCACCGCCACCCGCCATGATACCCTGTTTGGAAAGCTCGGCAGCAACAGGCTCGGCCTTCTTATTCAGACTTAACGCTACCGTCGGTGCGCGCCGACTGGCATCAGACGGTCCGATCAGGCGCAGAGCGTTCCGGTCTTTGACCGCGTCCAGTAGAGGTTGCAATAAAGCGACCTCGTGTTCCCGCATCAGATCATGCACAAAGGACCCCCTTGCCGAAGCTCCTGCTTCCGGTCCTCCATGATGGGCACAAAGCAGGTCCACATAGTCCGCCATGCCTGCGCTGGCCGCGATCTGAGCATGGTCAGGCCCGGCAGGTGTGAACCGCTTGAAAAGAGTGTCGCCGTTAAAATAATGCGCTTGGTTGGGCAGCAATTCACCCAGAGCTCGTCGAATAACCATGCAACCCTGATGCGGGCCATAGGTTTTGTAGGCGGAAAACAGATAGATATCTGGGCCCAGATCACCGACATTGGGGAACCCGTGCGGTGCGTAAGAAACCCCGTCGACACAGGCAAAAGCACCCGCAGCATGGGCGATCGCGGTGATTTCGGTGACCGGGTTGATTTCCCCAACGACATTCGAGCAATGCGGAAAGCACACCAGCCGCACTTTCTCGTCCAGCAAATTCTCCAAATCTTGCGGGTTCAAAGACCCACTCTCCGGATCAATCTTCCATTCCCGAATTTCGATCCCCTCATCGGCCAATCGCCGCCAGGGCCCCGAGTTTGCTTCGTGGTCCTGATTGGTCACGACAATCGCTTCGCCCGGCTGCATCCACTGCCGGAATGCCTGAGCCAGTACATAGGTGTTCTGCGTCGTCGAAGGGCCAAAGCTCAGCTCATCTGTTTCCACCCCTAATATCGCGGCAAGTCGCGCTCGTGCTTCGTCCATTTCCACGCCACCCGCACGGCTCGCCTCATAGGGCGCGTAGGGCTGAACCTTTCGCTGGGTGTAGAACCGGCTCAACCGATCAAGCACAGGTTTGCAGGTATAGGATCCACCTGCATTCTCAAAAAAGGCCTGTCCCTGAAGGCTGGGTTCCGAAAAGGCCGGGAACTGTGCCCGAACGAATTCAATATCAAGAGCGCCCATCGCATCTCTCTCCCTTATCATGCACTACAGTCCGGGTCGTTGCCCGCGCAAAGTCCGGACATCCCCGAAAACAAGGCAGGTCTTCCAGCCCAGCCGCAGGTCCTTGGAACGGGTAAGGATCGACGGCAGCCCCCATGATGGCCCCATCACCACCAGCAGACCCGGCCAGATAGCCAGAGGTAGAAGGTTGGGTCAAGTGATTGCGTTAATGGTATTTTTTGCCGCCACGCAATGCGTGCACTGACGAAGTCATTGGCCCACGCGGGGCTTAGTTTCTTTTAGGTAGGAAAATGCCGGGCAGAGATGCCCGGCTCAGTGTTGCTCAAATCAGCATTAGCCCTGAACTTTGGTATAAGTCCCCTCGCCCGCCAGGATGCCGCGGAACCCGCCGGGTTCATCCAGACCGAAAACGATCAGTGGCAGATTGTTGTCGCGCGCCAATGCAATGGCCGATGCGTCCATCACGCGCAGCCGCTTGGCCAAAACATCGTCATAGGAAACCTGATCATAGCGCACTGCATCCGAGTGTACCTTGGGGTCTTTGTCATAAACGCCATCCACACCGTTCTTGCCCATGAAGATCGCCTGACACGCCATTTCGTTAGCGCGCAGAGTCGCAGCGGTATCGGTGGTGAAATAGGGGTTCCCGGTTCCTGCGGCAAAGATGCAAACCCGCTTTTTCTCAAGGTGACGAACAGCACGGCGGCGAATGTAGGGCTCGCACACCTCATCCATCCGAATGGCCGAAATTACACGTGTAAAGACCCCTACCCCCTCCAGAGCGGATTGCATCGCCAGCGCGTTCATGACAGTCGCCAGCATACCCATGTAGTCGGCTGTCGTACGCTCCATCCCCTGCGCCGAACCAGACAGACCACGGAAGATATTGCCACCACCGATGACCATGCAAATCTCAACACCAAGATCATGAACCGATTTGACCTCTTGCGCGATGCGCTGAACGGTGGGCGGATGCAGTCCGAATCCCTGATCTCCCATCAGCGCCTCGCCGGAAATCTTCAACATGACACGGTCATATGTTGTTTTTGGGGTCTCGGTGGTCTCGACGGAAGGGGAAAGGCTCATGTTGCGCTCCGGGCTGGCACGGGGTTATTTTCCGGCGCAAAATGAAGCAAAACCTCCGCAGGTTCAATGCGGATAGTCAGGAACGGGGCAACCAGTCATGGCCGACAACTCTGAGAACCGGCTTTTGGCGCAATTGCCGTCGATTCCCAATGACAAACCTGTATTGATCGCCGGGCCCACTGCCTCGGGTAAATCGGCGCTGGCGCTGTTGATCGCCGAGCGTTTCGGAGGCGTGATTGTCAACGCCGATGCTAGTCAGGTCTATGACTGCTGGCGTATTATCTCGGCCCGCCCCTCGCCCGAGGATGAGGCCCGCGCACCGCACCGTCTGTATGGGCATGTTGCCTATGACCAGACCTATTCGACTGGTCATTGGCTGCGAGAGGTCACGCCGATGCTGTCGCAACGCCCTCGTCCGATAATCGTCGGAGGGACCGGTCTGTATTTCACAGCTCTGACCGAGGGGATGGCCGATATCCCCGCAACCCCGCCGGAAATCCGGGAACACGCGGATAAGTTGCCGTTGCAAGAACTAATCGCGGGTTTGGACGGTCTGACCCTGCAGAGGATCGACACCCAAAACCGCGCGCGTGTTCAACGCGCCTGGGAGGTTCAGAACGCAACCGGGCGATCCCTTTCGGATTGGCAGGCCGACACACCCGCCCCGATACTGGATATTCAAAACACGGTACCGATTGTTTTCGACGCCAGAAAAGACTGGCTGCTGGATCGCATCAACCGACGGTTCGACCTGATGTTGGACCAAGGAGCTATAGAGGAAGTGGAGGCCATGCGCGATCGCTATGACCCCTCTTTTTCCTCCTGTAAAGCGATCGGCGTTCCGGAGCTAATGGGCTACCTGGACGGCCGCATGACACTGGATGAGGCGCGCGAAAAAGCGACGATCGCGACACGTCAGTTTGCCAAGCGCCAACGCACATGGTTCCGTGCGCGCATGAAGTTCTGGCATCACCTTGACGCTGCGTGTTGAAGGCTGCAGTCGCCGGATACGATAAAGCCCAATATAACAACGCCTTAATCAGCACCATGGTGAGAGATAGATATATATCCATCTATCCGTCACAACGTGTCTCGTTTCCTTTCACATTGAAACTTTCCGAACCTCACTTTCTGCTCGGATGTCGTTTTTGTACCATCTATGACGATTTCCAACATTGACGCAGGGAAAAAACTGGTGCCGAATGCGGCTATGGGGATGTTGATAAATCGTAAATCCAAGCCCGTGGCCCTACCAACCGAGACCAAACGGTCCCTGTAGTGCCCGGCTCTATCAATCAGAAACACGAAATCTAAAAAAATTATGTGTCACAGGGAGACATCTATGGAAAACCAGACAATCAACGGAAAGCCGATGCATTGGGCGGCAGAGATGCACGCCAAGGAATATCGTGAGGGCAATCTGAGCCGTCGTGAATTTCTGGCCCGTGTAACCGCGCTGGGCGTTGCCGTACCGACGGCATATGGCATGATTGGCCTGCAGTCACCGGCAGCCGCTGCCGAACCTCAGCGTGGCGGCACCATCCGCTATCAAATGGAAGTGCGCGCACTGAAAGACCCGCGCACATATGACTGGACGCAGATCGCAACCTTCACGGCTGGCTGGCTGGAATATCTTGTCGAATACAATAATGACGGCTCGTTCAAACCCATGCTGCTGGAAAGCTGGGAAGCCAATGATGACGCCACTGAATACACGCTGAACGTCCGCAAAGGTGTGAAGTGGAACAATGGTGACGATTTCACTGCCGAAGACGTAGCTCGCAATATCGAAGGTTGGTGCGACGGGTCTCTGGAAGGGAACTCGATGGCCTCGCGCATGGCCTCACTGATGGATGAGAGCACTCAGAAAGCCGCAGATGGCGCCATCACCGTTGTCGACTCGCATACAGTCAAGCTGAAGTGCAACGCGCCGGATATCACGATCATCCCCGGCATGGCAGATTATCCGGGTGCAATCGTACACAGCAGCTTTGATGCAAATGATATGCTGTCCAACCCAGTTGGTACGGGTTTCATGATGCCCGAAAGCCATGAGGTCGGCGTGAAGGGCGTTCTGGTCCGCAACGAAGGCTTTGACTGGTGGGGCTACGAAGCTGGTAAAGGCGGCTATATCGACCGGATCGAATTCATCGATTATGGCACTGACCCTGCTGCTTTCTTGGCCGCCTATGAGGCCGAAGAGATCGATATGAACTGGGAATCGGTTGGTGAGTTTGTCGACATCTTTGACAGTATTGGCCTTGTCCGCTCGGAAATCCCATCGGGCTTTACCATTGTCATTCGCCCCAACCAGCTGGCTGAAGACGCCGATGGCAACAAAATCTATGGCGACAAGAGGGTCCGTCAGGCCCTTGCCATGGCAGTTGACAACGCCGTCTGCCTTGAACTTGGCATGTCCGGCTACGGCATCACCGCCGACAATTGTCATGTCGGCCCGATGCACCCCGAGTACGACTCGGCTGTGACGCGTATCCCTTACGATCCGGCAGGCGCAAAGGCGCTGATGGACGAAGCGGGTATGGGCGATTTCGAGCACGAAGTGCAGTCGATCGACGATGACTGGCGTCGCAATACCACGGCTGCGGTAGTGGCTCAGTTGAACGATGCGGGCATCAAGGCAAAGCACACGGTTCTGCCTGGTTCGACATTCTGGAACGACTGGACCAAGTACCCGTATTCCTCGACCAACTGGAACCACCGCCCGCTGGGCACGCAGGTTCTGGCACTGGCGTATAAGTCGGGTGTCGCTTGGAATGAATCTGGTTTTGCCAACGAAGAGTTCGACAAGCTGCTGGCCGAGGCGAACTCGATCGCGGATGTCGATATGCGCCGTGAGGTGATGGCGAAACTGCAGGCTATCATGATCGACGAGGGCGTGGTCATCCAGCCCTATTGGCGGACCGCGATGCGTCACCACCGCGACAATATGGTCGGTGTCGAAAAGCACATTGCGGACCTGCCGCAGCTTTATAAGTTCGGCCTGACTTCCTAAGCCGAAACCTACAAGGGCCGCGCCAATCTGGCGCGGCCCTTCGTCCTCAATACGGCGACCAGAATAATAGCAATGCGTGGGGCGAAATGCCTGTCACGCCAGCCGATCAACAGGGGCTAACATGGGACTTTTTATTCTAAGGCGTGTGGGGATTATGCTGCTGACAGCATTGTGCCTGACATTCCTGGTCTTCTTCCTTACCAATCTCTACCCGAACCTGGAAAAGCTTGCGAAGACGCAGGGCAATTTCAGGATGTCTGATGAACAGGTCGAAAGCTATCTGGAGAAAAACGGCTACCTCCAGTCCACGCCGATCAAATACGGTGAATGGCTCGGTGTCCTGCCCTCGTTCCGACACACGAATGAGGACGGTACCGTTCAGGGCAGATGTATCCTGCCAGGCAAAACTGCCGAGGAATCTCCGAATTTCTGCGGTATCCTGCAGGGGTACTGGGGATATTCAACTGTCTTCAAGGAAGAGGTCTCTACCGTTGTTGGCAATCGGCTGGCACTGACCGGACGGCTGATGTTCTGGGTGATGCTGCTGATGGTCCCTTCGGCACTCATTCTGGGCATCCTGGCCGGGATGAAGGAAGGTTCGGCCACTGACCGGACGCTTTCAACCTTTGCCATCACGACGACGGCGACCCCAGAATACGTCTCGGGCGTTATCTTCATAGCGATCTTCACATCCTCCGCCGTCGGGTTGAAATGGTTCAAAGGCACCGCCACTCAAGCGATGGAGAACCCGACGTTCGAGAACTTCTTCCTACCAGTTCTGACCATCGCGCTTTACGGGATGGGCTATATCGCCCGGATGACTCGCGCCTCAATGACCGAGGTGATGACGGCGCAATACATCAGGACGGCGCGTCTGAAAGGCGTGTCATTCCCGAATATCGTCATGAAACACGCGCTGCGCAACGCGCTTATCGCGCCCTTTACAGTCATTATGTTGCAGTTCCCATGGCTGCTGAATGGTGTCGTGATCGTCGAGACCCTGTTCAACTACAAGGGCTTTGGCTGGGCGCTTGTACAGGCAGCGGGCAACAATGACATCCAGCTGCTGCTGGCGATCTCGGTCGTGTCGGTCTTTGTGGTGCTGGTGACGCAGCTGATCTCGGATATCGGCTATGTCTACCTCAACCCGCGCATCCGCATTTCGTAAGGAGGGATAGATCATGGAACCACTTACCTGGACCGGCTCTATCGCCTTCCTGAACCCGCTGTTGATGCTTGCGTTGGGACTGATGCTTTTGTCCATCGTTGTCTGGATGCTGGCAAGTATCGTGCTGCCCGAAGATCAGATGATTGTGAATGCCGATGGGACGCTCAGTTCGAGCTCTGGCCTGAGAATCCTGATACAATCGGCGCTGCGCTATAGCTTTTTGGCAAGTGTGGGAATCGCGGTGGCGTACATTGTCCTTGGCATCCTGATGGGGACCAGTGCTGGCATCATCGGCGCTATCTCTCAGCAGTTTCTGCCCGTCTGGCTGTCGCTGATCATCCTTTATGCGATGTCGATTGCGTTCAAGCGCAAGCTGGGCCTATATGGCAAGCTGTTCGACAGCCCCATTGGTATGATCGGCTTTGGCCTTGTGATGTTCTGGGTGTTCACCGGCATATTTGGCGCACTCGATCTGATCGTGACCCACGATCCCCTGTCGCAGGTCTCGGGTATGAAGAACAAAGTGCCGGGCACCCCGCTTCCCAATCTGGAGGACGGTCAATACGCTTGGTATTTGCTGGGTGGAGATAACCTCGCGCGCGACGTCTTTAGCCGTATGGTTAAAGGTGCCTGGATCGTCGTGCAGATCGCGCCGCTGGCGACGATGTTTGCCTTCATGGTCGGTATCACTCTGGGTTTACCCGCAGGCTACTATGGCGGGCGTCTGGATACGCTCCTGTCATTCCTCGCGAACCTGATCCTGGCCTTTCCCGTGATCTTGCTGTTCTACCTTTTGGTCACGCCCGAGATCGTAGCGACCGGCGTGCCGAACTATATGGCCGCGATCCTGTTCGTGTTCCCGATCATCTTCCTCGGCGTTCTACTGAATTCGCGTTTCTATACGCGTCCCAGTTTTCGAACGCCTTTGTTGATCGGGGTTCTGGGTGTTGCGCTCTGGCTCTACCTGTCGCTGATTTCGACCGGTGGCTACATCATCAACACCGACAGCTACCGCATCTGGGGTCTGCCGACCTACCTTGATCTGTTCGATATTCCAGGCGGTATTCTGGTGGTGTTCGTCTCGGTGGTCTTCGTGAACTCTCCGACCGTGTTCCGCATCGTACGCGGACTGGCGCTGGACATCAAAACTCGCGACTATGTGGCTGCGGCCCAAACGCGCGGCGAGGGTCCTTGGTACATCATGCTGTGGGAAATCCTGCCCAACGCGCGTGGCCCGCTGATCGTCGATTTCTGCCTGCGCATCGGCTACACGACCATCCTGCTTGGAACCTTGGGTTTCTTCGGGCTGGGGCTGCCACCGGAAAGCCCGGACTGGGGCTCGACGATCAACGAGGGGCGCAAGCTTCTGTCGATCTATCTACATCCCGCACTGCCGCCCGCGCTGGCATTGCTGTCGCTGGTTCTTGGCTTGAACCTGCTGGCGGATGGTCTGCGCGAAGAAAGTCTGAAGGACTGATTGTGATCGAGGCCGGGGGCTCTGCCCCCGGACCCCCGAGATATTTTTAGCCAGATGAAGGGAAACCCCCGGACTCTCGCGAGGAGTAATAAGATGAACAAACTGGCGGATTATGACGGGCCAATCCTGGAGATCGACAAGCTTTCGATTTCCTTCTTTACCCGCCTTCGTGAGATCCCTGCCGTGATGGATTTCTCGGTCAGTGTGCAACCCGGCGAAGCCGTCGGTTTGGTGGGTGAATCAGGTTGTGGGAAATCTACCGTGGCGTTGGGTGTCATGCAGGATTTGGGCAAGAACGGCCGCATCGTCGGTGGCTCGATCAAGTTCAAGGGGCGTGATCTGGGTGAAATGACCACCGAAGAGCTGCGCGACATACGTGGCAATGAAATCGCGATGATCTATCAGGAGCCGATGGCATCGCTGAATCCGGCGATGAAGATCGGCAAGCAGCTGATGGAAGTGCCGATGATCCACGAAGGTGTGGGCGCGGAAGAGGCCTACGCGCGTGCGCTGGAGGTCGTCACCGATGTACGCCTGCCCGACCCTGAGCGGATGCTGAACTCGTTCCCGCATCAGCTGTCAGGCGGTCAGCAGCAGCGGATCGTGATTGCGATGGCGCTGATGTCGAAACCTGCCTTGTTGATCTTGGATGAGCCAACAACCGCTCTGGACGTGACGGTCGAGGCCGCCGTGGTCGAGTTGGTCAAGGATCTGGGCAAGAAATACGGCACCTCGATGCTGTTCATTTCGCACAATCTGGGTCTGGTGCTGGAAACCTGCGACCGGCTGTGCGTGATGTATTCAGGTGAAGCCGTCGAGCGTGGCTCGATCAAGGATGTATTCGACGAGATGCAGCACCCGTATACGCAGGCGCTGTTCCGCTCGATCCCGCTGCCGGGCGCTGACAAGAACTCGCGCCCACTGGTCGCCATACCGGGTAACTTTCCCCTGCCCCATGAGCGGCCTCCGGGCTGTAACTTTGGTCCGCGCTGCGACTATTTCGAAGAAGGCCGCTGTGACGCCAAGGATATCCTGATGGAGGCGGTACCGGGCAACGACCGACACCATACGCGATGCTTGAAATTCCAGGAAATCGACTGGAACGCGCCAATCACCGTTGGTGAACAGAAAGAGAAAGGCGAGATTGGCCGGACTGTTCTGAAAATGGACAACCTCAAGAAATACTATGAGGTGGCTGCGAATGCATTGTTCGGCGGTGGTGAGACCAAAGTGGTCAAGGCCAATGAGACGCTAAGCTTTGAAGCGCATGAATCCGAGACGCTTGCCATCGTCGGCGAATCCGGTTGCGGCAAATCCACTTTTGCGAAGGTCTTAATGGGGCTGGAAACGGCCACCGACGGGCAGATCCTGCTGGACAATCGCAATATCGAGGACGTGCCCATCGAAGAACGCGACGCCAAGACCGTTGGCGAAGTGCAGATGGTGTTTCAGAACCCGTTCGACACGCTGAACCCGTCGATGACCGTAGGCCGTCAAATCATCCGGGCGCTGGAAATCTTTGGCGTCGGTGACTCCGAGGCCGATCGCAAGAAGCGGATGCTGGAACTGCTGGATCTCGTGAAATTGCCCCGCGCCTTCGCGGACAGGATGCCACGCCAGCTATCAGGCGGTCAGAAGCAGCGCGTCGGTATCGCCCGCGCCTTTGCCGGTGATGCACGGATCGTGGTTGCGGATGAACCGGTTTCGGCGCTGGACGTATCCGTACAAGCTGCCGTTACAGACCTGTTGATGGAAATTCAGCGCGAGCACAAAACCACGCTGCTGTTCATCAGTCACGACCTTTCAATCGTGCGCTATCTCAGTGACCGTGTGATGGTGATGTATTTGGGGCATGTGGTTGAACTGGGCACCACCGATCAGGTCTTTAGCCCACCCTATCATCCCTACACTGAGGCATTGCTAAGTGCGGTTCCAATCGCGGACACATCGATCGAAAAGCAGCACATCGTGCTTGAGGGCGATATTCCCTCGGCCATGAACCCGCCGCCGGGTTGCCCGTTCCAAACACGCTGTCGCTGGAAATCAGAAGTGCCGGATGGGCGATGCGAATCCCATGTGCCTCCGGTGCAAACACTTGCGGATGGTCATCAGGTGAAATGTCACCTTGCCGAAGACATTCTGGCCAAAATGGAGCCGGTTATCAAAATTGCGGCCGAATAAATCCGCGCGAACGAAAGAAAAGGGCCGGTCAAAGACCGGCCCTTTCAATTTGCGTCACGTTTTTTGGGGAGACAGGCGACGCAGGTCGTGGGTGAGTGGCAGTTTCTGATCGTAATCAGCCCGTCATCACGTTGTTGCCGAAGTGCATGAACTCCTGATTCATACCCGCCACATCTCCGGCTTCCAGTTTTAGACTGGCGCTGTCGAGCATCTTGTAACTCTGCTGGCTTTTGACCCAATCGTCTGCGGCCTGCAGCGTCGTAAGCGTGTATGACGTAACCTCATTGAGGTAGTGCGTCGGGATGATGATCTTGGGCTTGAGCTTGGCGACAATATCGTTGCCCTGATCGAAGCTAAGGATGTGTTCCGATCCGTCGACGGGCAAAGTCAGCACGTCTACCTGTCCTATAGCATCCCAGAACTCCTGAGGCGGATTGTGGCGGTTGTCGCCCCAGATCAAGGTGCGAATGCCTCCGGTTTCGACAAGGTAGACCACCATATCCATATGTCCGACGTTGTTGGGCGGACAAGCTTCCGCGCCAAACTCGGCCAAGGCGTTGGTCCATTCGTACCAACCTGGCGCAACGCAGGCATGTTTGTCAGCAAAACCTGTGATCTTAAGATCAGCAAATTCAAAATTGCCCGCCATCCTGTCTAAAACCATTGTGGAACTTGGTCGCTCGATAGCGTCATGGTCAAAATGAGCATGAGTGGACATGGTGATATCAACTGGGATCTGCGGGAACTCGTTGCGGAACCACAGGCCCCATGCGCCGGAGGGATCATCGCGCCAAGGATCAAACAACACGGTCACTCCGTTTGGAGAGGTAATTTTGATCGCGCAGTGACCGTAATAATCGATTCCAACCGCTCCCGTGCTTGCCTGACCATTCGAGCCCTGTAGATCGATTACGTGGTTATTATTGCCAGGCTGCAGCCAGGCCTGCGATTGCGCCTCGGCCGGTTTGCTACCCAACAGTGAGGCCCCTGCACCGACACCGGCGGCCCCGGCAGCCATAAAGAACGATCGACGCGACAGACCACTTGCCAATGTGTCGCGTTCTCCGTTTAGAATTGTGGGTTTCAGATCTTTGCGATCCATTTTTTATCCTCCCGAGTTGAAAAGGCCCGGCTTGGTCCGCACCCTTGCGACCAGCCTAGCGCGCGTGGCACAGGTTGCTCAGATCAGAAAAATCGGGGGGGAATATGGGGGAAATCCCCATATTCAGAAATCACGAAATCGACAAAAGATGGCTTCGCAAGTTCTGGTCACGGCCTTCGAGGCCAAGTTTTCGACGAATATTGTTACGATGAAAATCAATTGTAGAAGTTTCGCGCGACATCGCCCGGGCGATATCTTTCGTGGTTTTGCCCGACATGACCAGCTGAGCAATTTCGATCTCGGTCGGCGTCATGACCGAAAACGCATCCGAAAGTTTGTCGGAAATCATTGAAGTAATCTCTTGCAGATTACGCTCGGCCAATTCCAGATAAACTTGCGAGGCGTCGCCTTCGGTCAATAGCCCGCGCAACTTGTCCAGATAAGGCAACACCATCGTGCGAACCTGATCTACGATATCCTGATCCCGGTCTTTCCGATCGTCGTCCAAACTGGTCAACAGCACCCGTAGCGCCGTGTTTGTTTCCTGCAGCTCCCGCGTCCTCGCCGCGACGCGGTGCTCCAGTTGCGCCAGAGTTTCATTCAACTTCACTTCCAGCACTCGGCGCAGGTAAACCTCTTGGATCAAAGCCAAATCCGATTCAACCATGCGCGCAAACTGTGCCAAACCTTCACGAAACAACAAGGCCCGGCGATTGCGGTGACGGTCCAAGACGCAGATTGTTCCGAATACCGAACCATCCGGCCACTTCAGCGGAAAACCGATATAGAAGGACATGCCATGCTCCATGTCCTCATTGTCGCTCCAGGCCGGGTCACAGGTTGCGTCCTCGACAACAAATTCGCCGTCGCGTTCCAGAACGCCCTGACAATAGAGCTTGGGGTTCAGTCGAAAATTCATGCCGACCGGGTATGGGTTTTCTGGATGATCCGATGTGATCAGAACCGCATGATCCGGCGCTTCGGTCTTCATGATCAAAGTGGCGGGCACATCGGCCAGCTGCGAAACAAGGTCGACCAAACGCTGCCAGTTCGCCATTGTTTCGGGCGGTATGTTGGGTCGATCTTGGATCATCGCAATTCGCACCAGTCCGAAAAGTTATCCAATCAGACTAGGACAGCGTTTGGCGGTAGATCAAGAAACAGACACGCTGCGGCGCAGCTAGCCCCCCCAGATCACTTTTACGTAGTTCTGGGTTTCCTTGTAGGGTGGAATTCCGCCGTGCTTTTCAACTGCTTTGGGCCCTGCATTGTAAGCTGCCAGTGCAAGGCGCCAGGACTTGAACTTGCGGTATTGCCAGGAAAGATAACGCGCACCACCCTCCAGATTCTGGATCGGATCGTGCGGATTGACGCCCAGCAGCCGCGCTGTCTGAGGCATCAGTTGCGCAAGACCCAAGGCCCCTTTGTGGGATTTGGCATTCGGGTTCCACCCGCTTTCTTGTTGAACAAGTCGCAGGAAAAGTTCTTCCGGCACGTTATGTTGCCGCGCTGCTTTTCTGGCATGATCCAGATACTGGCCCCGGTAGTTACCAGTGTAACGCTTGACGAATTTCCCACGCTCGGTCTTGGGTTTAAGCCGTTCAGAGCCGCGATATTGCGTAGCGGCCCGATTATCCAAAACCTTGGATTGCTTGAGGAATATCGCCTTGCGATTCTTGGTGGACAGCGTTTCTGCCTGCGTCGCGAACGACGTCAGACAAAGACCCAATACCGAGATACCACCGACCAGAAAACGCATTAATGCCAATCCTGCACCCTCAACAACCAATCAGATTATAGTTAAATCAGCCGGAAATGAAAGCTTGGTTAAGACAGTCCTAATGTTTTCCTGCTCACCGTTGCACGATCAATCATGTTTCAACCAAGTCGTAGCCCGTATAGGGTCAGCAGCAGAATACAGCGCCAGATTCGGGCGCCATCCAGTCAGAGTAAAACGAGGGAATATATGGCGGGTTCAGTCAACAAGGTCATTCTGATCGGCAATCTCGGTGCCGACCCCGAGGTGCGATCGTTCCAGAACGGTGGTAAGGTGTGCAACCTGCGCATCGCAACATCAGAGACATGGAAAGACCGCAACACTGGTGAGCGTCGGGATCGAACCCAATGGCACACAGTCGCCATCTTCTCGGAACCTCTGGTTCGCGTTGCCGAGCAGTATTTGCGTAAAGGCAGCAAAGTCTATGTCGAGGGCCAGTTAGAGACCCGCAAGTGGCAGGATCAGTCGGGGCAGGATCGCTATTCGACTGAGGTTGTCCTGCGCCCTTACCGCAGCGAGCTGACTATGCTGGATGCCCGCGGTGAAGGCGGCGGCGGTGGTGGTGGCTATGGCGGTGGTCAGGCCGGAGGAGGCTATGGTGATCCCTATGGTGGTCAGTCCAGCGCCCCTGCCCCTGCATCCGGCGGCATCGATGACGACGAGATTCCGTTCTAAACCAAACGGAGAAACAACATGGCATGGTCCTTCTCACTTGGCCGATTGCTCGGCTCGGAACTGAGGGTCCATGTCACCTTCTTCCTGCTGCTCGCCTGGGTTGGTTTTGCAGCGTATTCCAGCGGCGGTTGGCCCGCTGCGCTCAACAACATCCTGTTCGTTCTGGCTTTGTTTGCCTGTGTCGTCGCGCATGAATTCGGTCACGCGCTCATGGCAAAGCGATACGGGATTCGCACCCCTGATATCACTTTGCTGCCAATCGGTGGACTGGCACGTCTTGAGCGGATGCCAGAAAAACCGATGCAGGAGGTTTGGGTCGCCTTAGCAGGCCCGGCCGTAAACGTCGTCATCTGGGCCATCCTCGTGGTTTTAGGCGCGGGGATACAACTTGGATCGCTGGCCCAGATCGACTCGGCAGGCACGAACCTATTGAGCCGTCTGGCCTATGTGAATCTGCTGCTGGCGGCCTTCAACATGATCCCGGCATTTCCGATGGACGGCGGGCGTGTATTCCGCGCCTTGCTATGTATGAAGATGGAACGTGCCAAGGCCACGCGGATCGCCGCCCTTGGCGGTCAGATCGTAGCGGTCGGGCTTGGTTTTCTGGGGCTGACCTCTGGCAACCCGATACTGGTTCTGATCGCCGTCTTTGTCTTCATTGCCGCGAATTCCGAAAACCAGGACGTTGCGCTACGTTCGGTTGCGCGGCGTGTTAAGGCCCGGGATGCGATGATCACCGAGTTCAAGGCGTTGTCGCCCGATGATACGTTGGCGACGGCGGCTCAAGCGGTCATTCATACGACCCAGCACGAGTTTCCCGTCTTGGCCGAGGATGGCAGCCTTTTGGGTTTTGTCACCCGTGACCGACTGTTCGCAGCGTTAGCAAGCGACCATCCCCGATCCGAGCCTGCAGCGTCGATTATGGATAAGAACATACCACAAGTCGCGCTCACCAGCGGTTTGGACCAAGTTCTGAATGGCCTGCATAAAGGTGCACCCGCAATTGCTGTATGCACCAAATCGGGACACATGGTTGGCTATATCACCCGCGAAAACATCGGCGAGCTGATGGTAATCCAGGGGCGCTGAATCTCAGCAGGCGGCCAGCGCATCATCAAGCACCGAGACCACTGTCTCGCGCGGCACTTCTGAAGTGACGAAGGCCTGTCCGATGCCTCGTGCCATAATGAAACGCAACTGGCCATCCATGACCTTTTTGTCCTGCGCCATCAGATCGACCAGCGTTTCTGCATCCGGCATTTCACCCGGAATATCGGCCAGATCAGTCTTCATGCCCATGGCGCGCAAATGCGCCCTGACACGGCTTGGATCTTCTTGCGGGCAAAGCCCCAAGCGAGAAGAAGTTTCAAACGCCAGCGCACAGCCGATGGCGACACCTTCACCATGCAGCAATCGATCAGAATAATCGGTTGCAGCCTCAAGCGCGTGGCAGAAAGTATGACCCAGATTGAGCAGCGCCCGGTCGCCCTGCTCGGTCTCGTCGCGTGCCACGATATCGGCCTTCATCTGAACCGAGCGTGTGACGGCCTGCACGCGCGCAGCCATGTCGCCGGATGCTAACAGAGGCCCGTTATCTTCAAGCCACTCAAAGAACTGGGCATCGCCCAGCAGTCCATATTTGACGACTTCGCCATATCCAGCGAGAAAGTCCCGCGTCTGTAACGTACCCAGCACGTCCGTGTCGGCCAACACCAGTGACGGCTGGTGAAACGCTCCAATCAGGTTCTTGCCCTGTGGCGCGTTGATCCCGGTCTTGCCGCCAACCGAGCTGTCGACCTGTGCCAGCAGCGAGGTTGGTATCTGAACAAAGCGCACCCCGCGCCGCATCACTGCTGCAGCAAATCCCGCCAGATCACCGATCACACCCCCTCCTAGCGCAACGACGATGTCGTTCCGTTCGACCTTCTCTGCCAGCAACCATTCTACCGCGCGCTCAAAATGCGGCCAGCTTTTGGTGGCCTCACCCGCTGGCATTGCCAGAGCATTCATCTCGATCCCGGCTGAGGCCAGGCCTTCACGCAGTGCATCCAGATGCAGGCCCGCGACAGTCTCATCCGTCAGAACCGCGACACGCTTACGCTTTATCAGTGGAGCAATCCGTTCCCCAGATTGCGCCAAAAGGCCGGGGCCGATCTCTACATCATAAGAACGCTCGGCCAGATCAACATGTACGGTTTGATGCATTAAATTCGTTCCAAAATATCAGGGCGCGTCACCAATGCAGAGATCACCCGATCCACCATATCTTCGATTGCGGTTTCGCCATCTGAGTCAGCCACCAGATCGGCCTGTTCATAGATCGGCACGCGCGCCTCGTACAAACCGCGCAACGTTGCATACGGGTCTTCCGTACGCAGCAACGGGCGCGTGTCTTTATGTTTGACGCGATTCCACAACACGTTCAGATCGGCCCGCAACCACACAGATGCACCGCGATCTGAGATCATTTTTCGATTGCCTTCTGCCAGAAACGCGCCGCCTCCGGTCGACAGGATGCCTTTTTCCTCGTCCAAAAGCCGCCCGATGATCTGACTTTCCTTGCTGCGAAAGAACGCCTCACCATCACGGGCAAAGATCTCGGGGATGGTCATGTTGGCCGCCGATTCGATCTCGGAATCGCTATCGAGAAAGGGAACGCCGAGCCGCGCCGCAAGGGCCCGGCCCACCGCAGTCTTTCCAGCCCCCATCATTCCGACCAAAACGACGGTTTTGTGCAGTTGAAACTGCGCCGCTGTGTCGGAACGCACCGTGTTATGCTTAATTTCGCTCATTTCGTCGTGAATGACGTGATCTTAAGAAAAATGCTAGTTATAACTTGGGCAAAAGCAAAAATTGAGGCAGCGTTCACCCATGGGCCGTTTAATCAAGTTCCTGATTTACCTCATCTGCCTGTGTTTCATCGGGCTGGTTGGGTATGCCTATGTCGGGCCGTATTTTGGTGCGGACTTTTCCGCTCCTCAAAGTGAAGTCCGCGAACCGGTCATCTTGAATGCCGACTAAGACTACTCTTCTGGCGCTTTTTCTGGCCGGAACTGCGCAGGCACAATCGACGGAGCCCTTGTCGATCATCGACTGGCTGACCGACCCGCCTGAGAATCTGCCAGGCACAGTGCTATTAGAGCCACCTGTCACCCAGACAGGGTTACAGCCGGACGTGCAGGTCACCCCGCTTGAGGCGCTGTCGCCTCCGTTGGGTTTGGTGGCCTCTTCCGTCACGGGTCTGCCAGTCAACTTGTGGCAGAACAGCGATGCGGATCGTCTGGCGGAACTGATCGGGCAGGTGCGGGTCAAGTCCAACCCCGCAATGCAACGGCTGCTGTTCACCCTGCTCCTTTCCGAGGCACGTCCCCCAAGCGGAGGACAGGCAGAAGACAAATTGCTTATGGCGCGACTGGACCGCCTTATGCAATTGGGCGCATCCGATCCGGTACAGTCTCTGGTTCAACTGGCCGGTCCGACCGATACGCAAGCTCGTTTCAAACGCTGGTTCGATGCGACGTTGCTGACGGGTGACGAAGACCGGAGTTGTACGGCGCTGATCGCGCAGCCGAATTTGTCTCGGGATTACGCAGCGCAAATATTCTGCAAGGCCCGTCGTGGAGATTGGGCGTCAGCTGCTCTGACACTCGAAGCCGCTCATGCGCTGCAGGTGCTGCCCGAAGACCAGCTTGCGTTGCTCGATCGCTTTCTCAGCCCGGAATTGTTCGAAGGGGCTGAGTATCTTCCTCAGCCCGACGACCCGAATCCGCTTACGTTCCGTCTGTTCGAAGCCATTGGTGAACGTTTGCCCACGGCTTCACTGCCACGGGCGTTCGCCAATGCCGATCTGCGCGATGTGGCGGGCTGGAAAGCCCAGGTCGAAGCTGCTGAACGATTGACGCGGATTGGGGCGCTGACACCCAATCAGTTGCTTGGCCTATATACCGAACGTTCGCCGGCTGCTTCGGGCGCCGTGTGGGATCGCGTGGCCGCCATCCAACGGTTCGAAACCGCATTGGAAACCGGAAATCCCGAGGCGGTTTCCAAAACTCTTGTTGAGGTCTGGGCTCAGATGAAGACCGTCGGGCTTGAGGTTCCGTTTGCCGAACTTTTTGCCCCGCGTCTGGCAGCAATGAAACTATCTGGTTCGGCCGCCGAGAATCTGCGGTGGCGTATTCTGCTGTTGTCCGAGCTTTATGAAGACGCGGCGCAAGATGTGCCCGAAGGTTCCGATGCGAATATGTTTCTGGCCGCCCTGGCACAGGGTGATCCGCAACGCGCGCCGTCGCCAACCCCTCTGGCGGATGCCATTTCGCAGGGCTTTGCCTGGTCCGCGCCCATCCCTTCGGATATCGACGGGCTGCTGAGTAACGATCAATTGGGCGAAGCCATTCTGGAAACGATGCAATTGTTCGCCCATGGCGCGCGCGGCAATCTGGTCGACCTGACCGCTGCAATCGCTGCGTTCCGCCGCGTGGGTCTTGAAGACACCGCACGTCGGGCCGCCTTGCAGTTGATGATCTTGAACGGGGCTTGAGCATGACCGCGCCCGCGTCTCAGGAGCTGTGGATTTCCACCTTCCTCGAAGCGCAAGCTGCTGAGCTTGGCGCCGCCACCAACACCCTGCTCGCCTATGGCCGGGATCTGAAAGATTTCTCTGATTGGTTGACGCGTCGCAAATCGGGCTTTTCCGAAGCGGATCGCGATCGGATTGAAGGTTACCTGATCGATTGCGATGCGCAGGGCCTGTCGCGCTCGACAAGGGCACGGCGGTTGTCGGCGATCAAACAATTGTATCGATTTGCTTTCGAAGAAGGCTGGCGCGAAAGCAACCCGGCCATCCAGATCAAGGGACCAGGGCGCCCCAAGCGATTGCCTAAGACACTGGACGTGCCCGAAGTTGACCGCCTGCTTGCGGCAGCACGGCGCACGGGTCGTTCCGACGCAGACAAAATTCGCAACACGTGCCTGATGGAACTGCTCTATGCGACGGGGATGCGGGTGACAGAACTGGTATCGCTGCCGGTCAGTTCGGCCAGAGGTGATCCCCGCATGCTGCTGGTCCTCGGCAAAGGCGGGAAAGAGCGGATGGTTCCGCTGTCCCCCCCTGCCCGCGAGGCGTTGGCAGACTGGCTGCAAGCCCGAGATGCGGCCGAGGAAAAAGCCGTTTCCAAAGGGGGGCAAGCGTCGCGTTTCCTGTTCCCGTCGCGCGGGAAATCCGGTCACCTGACGCGGCATCGCTTCTTTCTGCTGGTCAAGGAACTGGCGATCGAAGGCGGTGTTTCGCCTGAAAAAGTCACACCTCATACGCTGCGCCATGCGTTTGCGACGCACCTGCTGGCCAATGGCGCGGATCTGCGCTCGATCCAGACGCTGTTGGGCCATGCAGATGTGGCGACGACCGAGATCTATACGCATGTTCTGGATGAACGCCTGTCGGAACTGGTGTTGGAACACCACCCGCTGGCCAAAGACGACACCACAGATCAGGGCTAACCCCTTGATTGGCCGGGCCCGCACCCCCATAACGAATGCAGCAACACGAACAACCTAGGACCAATGGAACCCACTCCTTCTCTGCTTGATGGCGCATTCTGGATCACGACAGGATCCATTCTTCTTCTCCTTGTCCTATCGGGCTTTTTCTCGGGCTCCGAAACTGCGCTGACCGCATCATCGCGTGGCAAGCTGAGAGCGCAGGCTGACAAAGGCTCGCGCGGGGCGAAAAAAGCGCTGGAAATCACCGATGATAACGAACGTCTGATCGGCTCGGTCCTTCTCGGCAACAACCTTGTCAACATCCTTGCCGCTTCGTTGGCAACCGCCCTGTTTACTCGCCTGTTCGGCGAAAGCGGTGTGGCGCTGGCGACGCTCGTGATGACCCTTCTGGTGCTGATCTTTGCCGAGGTGCTGCCCAAGACCTACGCGATTACCAACGCCGAAAAAGCCGCCGCCTTGGTGGCACCCGTTATCAGCGTCGTCGTAACGGTGTTCTCTCCGGTGGTGGCTGCCGTCCGACTGCTGGTGCGCGGTGTATTGCGCCTGTTCGGCGTACAGATCGACCCTGATAGCAACATCCTTGCGGTCCGTGAAGAAATCGCTGGCGCATTGCAACTGGGCCATTCCGAAGGTGTGGTCGAAAAAGAAGATCGCGACCGTATTCTGGGCGCGCTCGATCTTGGCGACCGCGCGGTGGAAGAGATTATGCTTCACCGCTCGAATATTGAGATGATCGATGCGGATGACGAACCCGAAGCGATCTTGAAACAATGTCTGGAAAGCCCGCACACCCGCCTGCCTGTGTTCCGTGAGGAACAGGAAAACATCGTGGGTGTGGTGCACGCCAAAGACCTGTTTCGCGCAATGTATGCGCAGGTAGGTGGCGCGGATGGTGACCCAGAGCGGCTTAAGAATTTCGACATCGCGAAGGTGGCCAACGATCCTTATTTCGTGCCCGAAACCACCACCCTGGACGACCAGATGCGTGAGTTTCTTAGGATGCACAGCCATTTTGCCTTGGTTGTCGACGAATACGGATCGCTGCGCGGACTGATCACGCTGGAAGATATTCTGGAAGAGATCGTGGGCGAGATCGCAGACGAGTTCGACATCGACGAAGATGTCCCCGTTACCCGATCTGACGACGGCCAGTATCTGGTCGAAGGCGCGATGACCATTCGCGACGCAAACCGCGCGCTTGACTGGTCGCTGCCGGATGAAGAAGCCAACACGCTGGCCGGTTTGGTGATCCACGAGGCTCAGATGATCCCCATTGTGGGCCAAGTATTCTCG
The DNA here is from genome assembly GCF_056537265.1 of Ruegeria sp. CG1. NCBI lineage: Bacteria > Pseudomonadati > Pseudomonadota > Alphaproteobacteria > Rhodobacterales > Roseobacteraceae > Ruegeria > Ruegeria sp. CG1. Next base: position 880,812 of record NZ_JBQFRF010000001.1, read on the forward strand.
TTCCACGGTTTCCGGTTTGAGGTCACGGCCCGCGAAGGCAACAGGATCACGGCCCTCAAGGTCCGTCCTCTCTAAGCCCTACAGCGCGCGTATTCAGCAAACGACGCGCGGTGTCGCGAACGGAACAGTAATACGCCAGAGCCCTCGGCAGGCTCGGCCAAAAGCCGAGGGAGAAACATCGTGAAAACCACCACCCGTGTCGCAGTTATCGGAGGCGGCGTTGTCGGATGCTCGGTCCTCTATCACCTGACCAAGCTTGGTTGGTCGGATGTGATGCTGCTGGAACGGTCTGAGCTGACCAGCGGTTCGACCTGGCATGCGGCGGGCGGGTTTCACACCCTGAACGGTGACACAAACATGGCCGCCCTGCAGGGCTATACCATCCGGCTGTACAAAGAGCTGGAAGAGATCACGGGCATGTCGTGTGGCTTGCACCACGTCGGCGGCGTCACGCTGGCCGACAATCAAGACCGGTTCGACATGTTGCTCGCCGAACGCGCCAAGCACCGATTCATGGGTCTTGAGACCGAGATCGTCGGGCCTGAGGAGATCAAAAAAATTGCTCCGATCACCAACACCGATGGCATCCTTGGTGCGCTGTATGATCCGCTGGACGGGCATCTTGATCCGTCGGGTACAACACACGCATACGCCAAGGCCGCGCGTATGGGCGGGGCTACGATCGAAACACATTGCATGGTGCGCGAGACCAACCAGCGCCCGGACGGAACTTGGGACGTGGTGACCGACAAGGGTACAATTCACGCCGAACATATCGTCAATGCGGGCGGATTGTGGGCGCGCGAGGTCGGTGCGATGGCCGGGATCTACTTCCCGTTGCATCCGATGGAGCATCAATATCTGGTCACCGATAACATACCCGAGATCGAGGCCATCATCGACGCAGGTGGCGAGCACCCGCATGTGATGGACCCCGCTGGCGAAAGCTATCTGCGGCAGGAAGGGCGTGGACTGTGCATCGGCTTCTACGAACAGCCCTGCAAGCCTTGGGCAGTCGACGGCACCCCGTGGGAGTTTGGCCATGAATTACTGCCCGATGACTTCGACAAGATCACCGATAGCATCGAATTCGCCTACAAACGCTTCCCTGTTCTCGCTGAGGCGGGTGTCAAATCCGTCATCCATGGGCCGTTTACCTTTGCCCCGGATGGTAACCCTCTGGTCGGCCCGGTGCCTGGCGTGCGGAACTACTGGTCAGCCTGCGGTGTCATGGCCGGTTTCAGCCAAGGCGGTGGTGTTGGCTTGACCCTTGCTCAATGGATGATCGAAGGCGAACCCGAACGCGATGTGTTTGCCATGGATGTGGCGCGGTTTGGCGATTGGATCAGCCCGGGCTATACGCGCCCCAAGGTGATCGAGAACTATCAGAAGCGGTTCAGCGTCGCTTATCCGAACGAGGAACTGCCTGCAGCGCGTCCCAACCGAACCACACCAATGTACGACATCTTCAGCGATCTCGGTGCCGTTTGGGGGCAGCAATACGGGCTGGAAGTACCAAACTACTTTGCCCAAGGCGATGAACCGGATTTCGAGACACCCTCGTTCCGCCGTTCCAACGCCTTTGAGGCCACCGGCCGCGAAGTTCGTGCCGTGCGTGGAGGTGTTGGGATCAACGAAGTCCACAATTTCGGAAAATACCGTATTACCGGTGCCGGTGCTCGTGCATGGCTGGATCGCATCATGGCGGGCCGCATACCCAAACCAGGCCGCGTTTCACTGACGCCAATGTTGTCGCATAAAGGTAAGCTGATCGGCGATTTCACCGTCTCCGGCTTGGGCGACGACCTGTTTCACCTGACCGCCTCCTACGGCAGTCAGGCATTTCATATGCGCTGGTTCCTGAAAAACCAGGACCATGGCGTGGGCATCGAGAACATCAGCGACCGGTTGAATGGGTTTCAGATCGCAGGCCCCAAGGCCACCGAGGTTTTGTCGGCCTGCACCCGAGAAGCAGTCAACTCGCTCAGGTTCCTCGACGTGCGCGAGATGACAATTGGCATGACCGACTGCATCGTTCAGCGTGTCAGCTATACCGGCGATCTGGGTTATGAGATTTATTGCGACCCAATGGCCCAACGGCAACTATGGTGGAACCTGTGGCAAGCGGGTCAAGCCCATGACATGACCCCATTTGGCATGCGCGCAATGATGAGTCTGCGTCTGGACAAGTTCTTTGGCTCGTGGATGCGAGAATTTTCACCCGACTATACAGCGGCAGAAACCGGGTTGGATCGGTTCATCTCATTCTCCATGAACAGTGATTTCATCGGCCGAGCAGCGGCCGAGGCCGAGCGCGCATCTGGCGTTGATCGCTGCTTGGTGGCTTTTGAGGTCGACGCGGCAGATGCGGATGTAAACGCGTACGAACCGATCTGGTTAGACGGCGCTGTTGTCGGCTTCTGTACATCTGGTGGGTATTCGCACTTTGCGGGCAAGTCGATTGCCATGGGGTTCCTCCCGACTGAACAGGCCACCGAGGGACGTGCGGTTGAAATTGAAATTCTAGGTCAGATGCACAAAGCGCGTGTCATCACGACCCCACTTTTCGATCCCGATGGCGCAAGAATGCGGGGATGACTTATTAATCCACCGACGGCATGCTTGCGAAATGACCCAGATTCCCATCATCCTGCTCGCTGCCGGGCAATCCAGCCGCATGGGTGGTGCTGATAAGTTAATGCAACCGATTGAAGGCGTGCCGCTTCTGCGCCGAGCGGCTCAGCGGGCGCTTGCCGCAGGTCACGTTATCATCGCCCTGCCCCCGGCCCCACATCCCCGATATACGGTGCTGGAGGGCCTCGGTGTTCAACTGGTCGAAATCCCAAATGCGCAAGAAGGCATGAATGCCAGTTTGAGAGGCGCAATGGCCTCCGTTCCAGCAAATGCACCTGCGGTCATGATCCTGTTATCGGACCTTCCGGACCTCACAACCCAAGACCTGAACAGTGTTCTCCGATCAGTCAAAACCCACCCTGACAATCTGATATGGCGTGGGGCTACTGACGAAGGCGCTCCCGGCCATCCTGTCGTGTTTGATCGTTCTCTATTTTCAGAGCTTTCGGAACTGAACGGTGACAGCGGCGCGCAGATTGTCGTGCAACGTTACAAGGGCAAGGTTCATCTGCATCGCCTGCCCGCCCAGAATGCGCTGCTTGATTTGGATACACCCGCCGATTGGACCCGTTGGAGTGCGGGCCGACCGCAAAAGCAGCCCCTCAAATAAACGCGACCCGGTCAATAATGACCGGGTCGCATGCCCAAAAACAGGACTACCACTTTCACCAATCTCTAAAGCGCGGTCAGATCGCCAATCAGGCTTCCCGACGTTGTGCTGCTGAACCTAAACAAGACCCCCTCGTTAACATGCCGCTCAGCGCTATGGAGACTGAGATGCGCCTTTGACACCCCCTAGTGCCTAAGGCCCCCCTCACTTGGGCAACTCCAATGTCGCTGATCCGATGCGTTCAAACAATGTAAAATTGGATGAAATGGTAAATTTCAGCGCAGGCGCACTGGCTTTTGAGCAACAATGCAACACTCTGGATTCTACCAATGGTTGCATCGACTTATACTTTTTCCAGAAGTTTCCGTCAGTTGCGCACTTAGAATACGGCTAACTTACCTATTTCAAAGGCATCGACGGGCGTGTTCGAAATTTGAACACTGCATCTCACGCAACTTTTAGGAGAAGTATTTTTGCGACCGCAAAAGCGTCGTTTCTTTGTTAACAAAAATGAATCAATTCAATGCTTTTTCGAAATTATTGACTTTATCGGCAACAATCCACCGATTCGCCACATAGCACCCAAGCTGATTCTTGCTACCCGAGCACGTTGAACGGAGTCATTAAAGCGGCGAAACGTGGCGAAATTAAGGTTTCTTAATATTTCTCTCAGGATATCCCAAGGTTGCCAGTGCATCTCCTCTCTCAATGCGCGGGATCAACCGCCGAAATAGACAGGAGTCAAAATGAGCATCCGTAAATCCTCACTGCTTATTCCACGCACATCCAGCTGGATGGGAGCTACCGCACTGGGCGCGGCCATGATGGCCACCACCGCCCTGCCCGCAATGGCAGACGAGGCTCTGGCCGATCTGGTCGAAACCGTCTCGCCTTCGGTGGTCACGATCACCGCCAGGCAAGATGCCAAACCACGCCCCACACAAGGTCAGGAGTTCGACCTCGAAAACCATCCCTTTGGCGAGTTCTTTAAACGGTTCGGCGGTCCTGAAGGATTTGACATGCCGCAGCGAGGCCCCAGCCAGGGTTTGGGATCAGGCTTTGTGCTGGATAAGGCAGGATACATCGTCACCAACCACCACGTTGTCGACAACGCCAGCGAAGTGACCGTACGTCTGAGCGATAACCGCACATTCGAAGCTGAAATCGTTGGTACAGATCCGCTTACGGACATCGCCGTGCTTAAAATCGACGCAGGAGAAGACCTGCAAGCCGTTCAAATGGGTGACAGCGATGTCATTCGCGTGGGCGAAGACGTCGTCGCCATCGGCAACCCGTTTGGCCTGAATGCAACCGTTACGACCGGTATTGTTTCCGCGAAGGGGCGCAATATTTCGGAAGGCCCCTACGCCGAATTTATTCAGACCGATGCTGCAATCAACAAAGGCAACTCGGGAGGTCCGCTATTCAACATGGATGGTGAGGTGATCGGTGTGAACTCGGCGATCTATTCGCCCAGCGGCGGCTCAGTCGGGCTCGGCTTTGCGGTGACTTCGAATATTGTAGATCACATCACGGCTGATCTGCGCGATGACGGCGAGGTCAGCCGCGGTTGGTTGGGAGTGTCGATCCAGAATGTCAGCCCCGAACTGGCTGCTGCGATGGGTATCGATACGGCAACAGGTGCACTGGTATCGGATGTTGTACCTGACAGCCCGGCCGATGGCGTACTGCAGCAAGGTGACGTGATCCTGACCTTCAATGACGAAGCCGTTGATTCCAGTAGCGATCTTCCGATCCTGGTTGGCACGACCAAGGTAGGTACTGATAGCACGCTGACTGTTCTTCGAAATGGCAAAGAAGAACAGATCGAACTGACAATCGGTCAGCATCAGTCAGCCTCGGCGGCTACCGATAGCGTGGTTGAAGACAAGTTCGAAGGTACGTCGCTGGGCGTAACCGTGGCACCGCTGACCGAAACCGCCCGCGCCGAGATTGGCGTGGCCGAGAACGTCGATGGTGTTGTTGTCACCGATCTGGAGCCCGAAAGCCCTGCGGCCAAGGCCGGATTGCAGCGTGGTGATGTGATCGTTCGACTGGGCAATCTGGATACAGTTACGCCAGACGCTTTGAAAGAAGCGCTGGAGAACGAAAAGACGGATCCAGCTCTGGTTTTGATCAATCGCGGTGGCAACCAGATCTTCGTCGCGGTCGAAATCGCCTAACCCTACACCTAAGCGCGCCACATGATGGGGAAATTTGGAGCGCTTATTCTGGCAGGCACGGATTGTCCACGTGCCGCCGGAACAGCCGGGTGCACCTTTGCACCCGGCATGTTTTTTTCAAAGAGTATGTGTGTTTAAATCCCATTGGGAAGGAGCCCTGACCATGAGCAGACGCTTGTTGATCGTTGAAGATGACCAAGACACACGGGACTTCATTGCCAAGGGATTTGGTGAAGAAGGCTATGTTGTCGAAGTCGCATCAGATGGCCGCGAAGGCCTGTACCACGCAACTGACGGCGGATTTGATGCGGTCGTACTGGACCGAATGCTTCCCGGGCTGGACGGGTTATCACTGATTAAGTCAATGCGTGCGGCTGGGTTGAAAACACCTGTTCTGATGTTAACCGCCATGAGTGCAGTGGACGAGCGAGTCAAAGGCCTCCGCGCGGGCGCAGACGATTATCTGGTCAAACCATTTTCATTCCAGGAACTTCATGCCCGGATCGAAGCCCTGTTGCGTCGACCGCAAGAAGCCGAAGAAACGCCGACCCTTGCCTGCCGCGATCTCGAAATGGATCTGTTGACCCGCAAGGTCACACGCAACGGTCGTGAAATCACCCTGACCCCGCGCGAATTTCAAATTCTGGAGTTCTTTCTGCGCCGAAAAAACCGCGTCGTCTCGCGCACGATGTTGCTTGAAGGTGTGTGGGATTACCACTTTGACCCGAACACCAACGTGGTCGACGTCCATATTTCGAAACTGCGCCGCCAGCTTGATGAAGACGGAGCTGACCCGGTGATTGAAACAGTCCGAGGCGCCGGATACATGGTTTCGGATGGATAACCTGCGCCTGTCGCTGAAAAACTCTCGTACTCGGTTGGTTCTGGCCAGCATGGTGCTTAGCACTTTGCTGACGGCGACCGTTCTGACGATGGTGTATTTTACGGCCAATCGCACGATTTCAGGCGAGACGCGTTCGGTCGTTCAGGCCGAGCTTACGGGCCTCGCAGATGAATATGAACGGCGTGGCATGATCGGGTTGATCTCTGCCATCGACCGCCGTTTGCCGACAGCGGCTGAGCGGGATGCCTTGTACCTGCTGACAGGTCGGCAAGGCACGAAACTGGCGGGCAACCTGACGCATTGGCCGGAAGGGATAACTCCGGGCAGCGGCTGGGTCGATCTTCAGCTTCGCAAAGAAGATACGGATCAATATGTCCCGATCTCTGCCGCTTCAGTCCGGCTGCCGGGTGGTGAGAGGCTGCTTGTCGGGCGTGATTCATTGGCCAGACAGCAATTCGACCGGGTTCTGTTCCGGTCTGTCGCGCTGGCACTTGCCACGGCATTGGCGCTGAGTTTATTGACCGGCTGGCTGCTGACCCGGCTGGTGTTTTCACGACTGAAAGACATCGCCAATACAGCCGACAATATCGTTTCCGGAGATTTAGCTCTGCGCATGCCTCTACGAGGCACGGGCGATGAATTCGATCAGGTCGCGGCCACATTGAACAACATGCTGGATCGTATTGAAGAACTGATCAGCAACCTGCGCACAACGTCCAATTCTATTGCTCATGACCTGCGCTCTCCCCTGTCGCGACTGCGGCAACGGGTCGAATCCCTGGCTGAGCCCGGCAAAAGCGATCAAGATCGCGAGATCGACATGGCGCGCGCGACCGGCGAGATTGATCACCTGCTGCGCGTTCTCAGCCAACTGACCGAGATTTCGCGTGCCGAGGCCGGTCTGGGCCGCGAACAATTTGAACCGGTAAAGCTTTTGCAACTGGTCGGTGACGTGGTTGAGTTATACGAACCTGTCGCGTCTGATCAGAACATCCGACTTGAGGTCGTTGGAAACGCGTACCCAATCCAAGGCCATCGCCCTCTGCTGTCTCAAGCACTGTCGAACCTTCTTGAAAACGCCATGCGCTACGCCCCGACTGGCACGGCGATCACCATCGAAATTCGAGACGACGGCGACTATGCGTTACTCAGCGTTCGCGACCGGGGCCCTGGCGTACCAGAAAGCGATCTGCCCCGATTGCAGATGCCGTTTGTCACGCTTGATCCCGCAAGGACCGGGCGCAATGCCGGTCTTGGACTAGCGCTTGTGGCGGCAATTTCGCATATGCACGGCGGCACGTTTCTTGCGCGTAACCGGAAGCCAGGGCTTGAGACAACTCTGAAGTTGTCACGCAATTCGTAATTACATGAAGAACATCTACTATAGCCTTGATAAAATTACATAACTGCAGGCAAGGAAGCGTAACCGTGAAAGCGAATGCGACCACCCTGCACCCGTTTTCCTTGAATCTGGTAATCGGGAAAACGATTCAACAACCGGCCCAATGCAACACGACCTTCAAGACGCGCCAAAGTCAGGCCAACGCAGACATGCGGCCCGCCTGCGAAGGCCAGGTGCCTGTTCGGCTTGCGTGTGATGTCAAACCGGGTCGGGTCGGTGAACACCTCGGGATCACGGTTCGCTGCCCCGATACATAGATGCAGGTTCGTTCCTTTGGCGATCTGATGTCCTCGGATTTCAACGTCCGACGTAGTTTCCCGGTTGCCAAATTGGTTGGGCGACCGAAAGCGCAAGACCTCTTCAACCGCCGGAGCAATCAATTCGCCATCTTCCAACAGTCTTTGGCGTTGTTCTGGATAGTCATGAAGCAGCGCCAGCCCATTGCCGATCAGATTGGTGGTCGTTTCGTGGCCCGCGTTCAGTATGAAGATGCAGTTTTGCAGAAGCTCAATCTCGCTCAGCATCTCATCCGCGCCTTCGCCACGGATCAGACGTGTCAGAACATCTGTTTCCGGATCTCCCGGTTTTGCGCGACGACGGGCGACGAGATCCCGAAGGTAAGTTTTGAAGTCGCGAACAGCAGTGTGACCCTTTTCCAGCTTAGCTTCCGTCAAAGCGGGTTCCAAAGCACCAAGGATAGCCAGAGACCAATCGCGCAGAGGCGCGCGTTCATCCATCGGTACATCCAGCAGATTGCCGATGATCTGGATTGGAATGGTCGAGGCAAAATCCGCAATCAGATCAACCCGTCCCCTGCCCGCCATATCATCCAGCAGCGTATCAACGGTTTCGATCAGACCCGGCTCCATCCGCGCGATTGCCCGGGGCGTCAGGGCTGAGGTCATGATCTTGCGCACCCGCGTGTGCAGCGGCGGATCGGAGAACACCAGTGAAGTTGTATGATGTTCGAATAACGGCGAGCCAACACCGAATTTAGGGCCGAACGCAGCCTCCTTATCCGAAGAATAAAGCGTCGTGTTGCGATAAATGGCATCCAGATCCGCATGGCGCGACAACAACATGGAACCGTCCGGCTGCCGCAATATTGGCGCATGCTCAAGCAGAGCATCGTAAAGGGGGAACGGGTCGTCGACAAACCCCTCGGGCGGGTTCATCAGGTCCAGATTTTGCGCGGCATTCTCTAGGCTTAGATCGTTCATTCTTGGCCCCTCCAACGCTTGGGTAGCGGAAAGGGAAGCTGCAAACAACCTTGAGCGGGTGACAGGCCGTATCGGGCGGGATAAGACAAGGCATGTCTGATCCGATATCCTCCATCCGCAATCTTGGCCCGGCGTTCGAGCAAGCCTGCGCGCGTGCGGGCATTATGACAGCTCAGGAGTTGCGAGCGTTGGGAGCAGACGAGGCATATGCGCGCCTGTTACAGGCCGGGACGCGCCCTCATTTCATCGGCTATTATGTGCTGGTCATGGGCTTGCAAGGCCGCCCTTGGAACGACTGCAAGGGCGAGGAAAAGAAAGCCTTGCGCGAACGATTCGATGCGATCAAAGCCGGAGTCAGCATAGCGCCAAAGCATCAGATGATTGCCGATCTTGATGCTTTGGGCGTGCGAATTTCAGCCAAGGATTTGGCGGCAGACTAGGCTTCGAGCGCCCCGATCATATCGACCCGCGTTGCGTGGCGACCACCTTCGAATTCGGATGTCAGGAAAGCAGCCGTGATTTCCAGTGCTTGCTTTTCATCGATAATCCGCGCCCCCAGCGAGAGCATGTTTGCGTCATTGTGCTGACGGATCATCTGGGCCGAAAAGACATCACTGCAAACGCCACATCTGACGCCGTTGATTTTGTTCGCCGCCATCATGATACCCTGACCGGTGCCACACAAGATGATACCAAAGCGACAATCACCCGAAGCCACAAGGCGCGCTGCGGCAGCTCCGTGTTCGGGATAATGAGTGCTTTCCGATGTGGTCGGGCCGATATCTACGGCCTCCCAACCTTCGGCTTCAACGTAAGCAGAGATAGCCTGCCTGAGGTCGATTGCAGCGTGATCACTGGAAAGAACAATGCGTTTGTTTGTGCTCATGACGGCATTTCGCTCCTGTCGACTAAAGCAATGCGGACAAACACTCTTGAGCCCTGCCCTCATAAGAAAGGCCGCACCCGATATGGGGTGCGGCCCAAAGCTAGGATCTGACGGCCGATTAGCCGACCAGTTCGATGCCCGAGAAGAAGTAGGCGATCTCAACCGCGGCAGTTTCCGGTGCGTCCGAACCGTGGACCGAGTTTTCGCCGACCGATTCAGCGAACTCGGCGCGGATGGTGCCAGGTGCTGCGTCTGCAGGGTTGGTTGCGCCCATGACTTCGCGGTTCTTTGCAATGGCACCTTCGCCTTCCAGAACCTGAACAACAACAGGGGCCGACGACATGAATTCGCACAGTTCGTCATAGAACGGACGCTCGGCGTGCACGTCATAGAACTTGCCAGCTTGGGCTTTGGTCATGTGGATGCGCTTTTGCGCGACGATGCGCAGGCCAGCTTCTTCGAACTTGGCATTGATCTTGCCAGTCAGGTTGCGGCGGGTTGCATCGGGTTTGATGATCGAGAATGTGCGTTCCAGTGCCATGTCGGCCTCTCCTTGACTTTAGGGCGCGACACCCGCGCCGAAATCCATCGCGCGCCGCCTAACATGGTATTTGCCTCATGAAAAGCGTTATGATCGTTTATCGCTCAGATCGCCTCAGGCAGTGGGTCGGTACGATCCAAACGACGGACATAGAGCACTGCTAAAAGACCAGCAAAGCTGCTGCCGCACATCATGCTCAGCACCAGATAAGGCCCGTTTTCGGGGCTTACGAACGTCCCGGTCATCATGGTCAAGACCGCCCCCAGCGCCACGATCAAAGCGCCTGATAAGCCGGCCGCGCTGCCAGCCAATTTCGGGCGTACCGACATCACCCCGGCCGAGGCATTTGCATTGGTCAGACCATTTCCGAAACCAACGCAGATGGCAGATCCAAAAAACACCCAGACCGAGCCCATATTGCCGATGAACAGCAGCAGCCCGCAAAATGGCCCAACCGAGGCCACGACCCGACCGAACAAGATCATTGTCGTCAGCTGGGTACGCTTTGCGATGCGCCCTGTAACAAAGTTGCCGACCATAAAACCGCCAGTAATGATCCCGATGCCCAGACCCAGCATTGCTGGGCTCAGATCGAACCAGGCTGCGGCGACCAGAGGCGCGCCGGTGATAAAACTAAAAAAACCGCCGATGGAGAACGCGGCGCATAAGGCGTAACCCCAGAACCTACGCGCGCGGAACAAATGCGGGTATTCCCGCATCTGCGCCGCGAAAGTCGACGAGCGGTTGGTGTTGGTTTCACCCATGTCAGCCCAAAGCAGCAACAGCACCCCTGCCCCAAGCAGCGAATACAGCACGAACCCGGCCCGCCAACCAAAAAGCATATCCAGCGCGCCACCTAGCATTGGCCCAAGCATCGGTGCCAGTGCCATGGCCATTGCGACATAGCCCAGCTTGCTCGCGGCCTCGTTTGGTGGATATCGGTCGCGGATCGAAGCACTCGACAGCACCGGCCCGGCCACCACCGCCGCCTGAATCATCCGAAACGAAAGGAAAACCCAGATTGACTCGGCTAAGACGCATCCAATTGAAGCGGCGACAAATATGACCATCGCAATCAACAAGACAGGTCTTCGCCCGTAGCGATCCGACAGCGGCCCGACGATCAACTGCAAGACCGCCGAGACAAATAGGTATCCTGCGACGGCCACGTTCATCAGGCCATAATCCACGCCGAAATCTTCGCTCATATGCGCCAGCGACGGCAGGAACATGTTCAGTGTCAGAACCGAGAGCGCCGTTGCAAAGATCAGCGTTATCAGGGTCGGAGGAGATTGAGCCGCACGCATATCGAAACCGTTTGGAAGACGAACCGGAACAGCGCTAACACATTGCTTCTGGCTTGAACATGGTGACCTCTGGCGGCGTCTTGGATGCTCTGATAAGAGCGCCTCATGTTACGGATCGATAACATCACATACGCCGTTGAAGGGCGTCCTCTGTTCGACGGGGCCAGTGCGACCATTCCCGATGGCCACAAGGTCGGCCTTGTCGGGCGCAATGGTACCGGAAAGACGACGCTCTTTCGGTTGATCCGGGGCGAGCTGTCGCTGGAATCAGGCAATATATCCCTGCCCAAACGTGCGCGGATCGGGGGCGTGGCGCAGGAAGTGCCATCCTCGGATGTCTCGCTGATCAACACGGTTCTGGCCGCGGATGTGGAACGCAGCACATTGATGGCCGAAGCAGACAGCGCAATAGATCCGAACCGCATTGCTGAAATCCAGACACGGCTGGCTGATATTGATGCTTGGTCGGCTGAGGCTCGGGCAGCCTCGATCCTCAAAGGACTGGGCTTTGACGATGAGGATCAGCTGAAACCCTGTTCGGATTTCTCGGGCGGATGGCGCATGAGGGTAGCGCTGGCGGCCGTACTGTTTTCGCAGCCTGACCTGTTGCTGTTGGACGAACCGACCAATTATCTGGACCTTGAAGGTGCGTTGTGGCTTGAAAGCTATCTGGCCAAATACCCTCACACCGTCATCATCATCAGCCACGACCGGGGGTTGTTGAACCGCGCCGTCGGATCAATTCTGCATCTCGAAGATCGCAAACTGACTTATTACGCGGTTCCCTACGACAAGTTTGCCGAACGTCGCGCTGAACGTCTGGCACAAGCAGAGTCGGAAAACGCCAAGGCCAAGGCCCGCATCGCACATCTGCAAAGTTTCGTGGATCGTTTCCGCTATAAGGCGTCAAAATCCGTACAGGCCCAGTCTCGTTTGAAGATGATCGAGCGCATCCAACTGGTTTCAACTCCGCAAGAGGCGGCTTTGCGCGCCTTTTCATTCCCCGAGCCAGAAGAGCTGTCGCCACCGATCATTCAGCTTGAAGGAGGCGTGACCGGTTATGGTGAGACCGAGGTTCTGCGACGACTGAACCTGCGTATTGATCAGGATGATCGCATCGCTCTGCTAGGCAAGAATGGTCAGGGCAAGTCGACCCTTTCGAAACTGCTATCTGACCGCCTACCCCTGATGGCGGGTAAAATGACCCGAAGCTCCAAGCTGCGCATCGGCTATTTCGCGCAGCATCAGGTAGATGAGCTGCATGTGGACGAAACACCATTGGATCACTTGCGCCGCCTGCGCCCTAATGAGGCGCCCGGCAAGTGGCGCTCGCGTCTGGCGGGGTTCGGATTGAACGCGGATCAAGCGGAAACGCTGGTCGGTCGCCTGTCGGGCGGACAAAAGGCGCGCTTGTCGCTGCTGATCGCTACCATCGACGCGCCGCATATGCTGATCCTTGACGAACCGACGAACCATCTGGACATCGAAAGCCGCGAAGCGTTGGTCGAGGCACTGACTGCCTATTCCGGCGCGGTCATCTTGGTCAGCCACGACATGCATCTACTGTCGCTTGTCGCTGATCGGCTATGGCTGGTCTCGGATGGCACCGTGAAGCCATTCGATGGCGATCTTGAGGCCTATCGCACTCTTTTGCTGGCCCGCGAGAAACCGGTCAAAGATAAACTACAGGCGCCCAAACCCAAACGTGCGTCACGCGAGACCGTATTGGCCCTGCGTGCGGATCTGCGCAAATGCGAAGACCGGGTCGAGAAACTGACCAATATGCACGACAAGCTTTCTGCCAAGCTGGCGGATCCTGCGCTTTATGAAGATGACCGGATCAACGATCTGGAAACCTGGAACCGCAAATTCGCCGAGGTGGTCGAAGCCATGCAAAAGGCTGAAGCCCTATGGGTCGCCGCCGCAGAACGGTTGGAACAGGCAGAGAGCGCAGCATGATCGACATGGCCTTTTTCATAACGGCTTTCACCACGATGTTTGTGGTGATCGACCCTTTCGGAACCACGCCAATTTTCGTTGCCTTGACGCAGGACATGGATGCGGCCACACGCCGTAAGATTGCCATTCGCAGCTGCCTGACCGCGGTTTTCATCCTGATCGCCTTTGCCGCTTTTGGTGAAGCGGTTCTTGGATTCGTCGGCATCTCGATGGAAGCCTTCCGCGTTGCAGGTGGCGCGCTTTTGTTTCTGACTGCGCTGGACATGCTGTTCGACCGCCGTACCAAACGCCGCGAGGACCGCGCCGAGGAAGAAGATCATTCTGACCCTTCGGTGTTCCCTTTGGCCATCCCCCTGATCGCGGGCCCCGGATCGATCGCAACAATCATTCTTTTGGCCGGACAAAACCCGGGCGTCCCTGGGATCGCAGCGGCCTGCGCTGTTATGCTGGCCGTCATGTTGGTTGTATTTGTGTTCTTTCTGGCCGGAGGCATGATCGCCCGTATTCTTGGTAAGACCGGGCTGAACGTGCTGACACGGCTGCTGGGTATGCTGCTGGCTGCACTGTCGGTTCAGTTCATTCTTGATGGCCTCAAAGCCTTTGGTTTCGCCTCGTGAAACACCATATTGGTATGAGAAAACTGATTTCGGGTGATTGAATGGACGGCTACGATATTGGGCGCTTGACCTATCTGGTTCTGCTGGGTGCGGCCCTGTTGATGTGGTTTATCACTCAGAACCGTCAGTCTTTGGGCAAAACCATGCAGCAGGTCGCGGCTTGGGTGTTTATCTTTATCGGTGTCATTGCCGTTGTCGGATTGTGGGATGACATCCGTTCAACCGTCAGCCCGACCCCGCAACTGACTGTGACCGATCAGCGGATTGAAGTGCCCCGCTCTTATGATGGACACTACTATTTACCAATGCTGGTGAATGGCACAGCGGTGACCTTTCTGGTCGATACCGGGGCCAGCAATATCGTCATCAGCCCGAAAGATGCCGAACGAATTGGAATCGATACGGATCAATTGAACTATCTCGGCCGCGCCTCGACGGCCAATGGCATTGTGCGTACAGCGCCGATTCGGCTGGACAGCCTGTCTTTGGGCCCCATCACCGATCGCGATATCCTGGCCTCGGTCAATGAAGGCGATCTGGGTCAATCCTTGCTAGGGATGGCGTATCTGCACCGCTTTTCGAACATCCAGTTCGCAGATGGGCGTCTAATCCTGTCGCGTTGACCGCATTCCCCAATTGAGAACAAAATGAGAACATGCTAATTTGATCAGCATGTCCACCAATCTTCTTGGCCGCAAGCCCGCGCGCACCCCACCCGGGGTGGCCCTGCACCCACAGATCAGTCTGCAACTGGCCCGTGTACACGAAGCCTGCGGCCCTGCCCGGCGTAGCTTTGCTCTGTGGATAGCGGGGCAGACTCAAGGGCCAGTGATGTGGATTGCCCCGGCTTGGGAGGTGGCGCAGCTACATCCCGAGGGCATGCTGCCTTTTGCCGATCCGTCCCGGTTTCTGCTGATCCGCCCTGACAAACCCGAAGACCTGTTGTGGTGCATGGAAGAAGCCTTGCGCAGCGGTGCCGCCCCGTTGGTCATTGGCGATTTGCCCGGCCCGCCGGGTCTGACCCCGGTCCGGCGGATGCATCTGGCTGCCGAACAGGGCGGCATATCGGGACAGGCCCCGCTGGGGCTACTGCTGACGCCTGACGATGGTGGCGCACAGGGGATTGAGACGCGCTGGCATATGGTGCCCACCTATCGGGACGAGGCCTGCAGTTGGTGTCTGACCCGCCGCCGCGCCCGCGCCCTGCCCCCGGCCAGTTGGCACGTGACGCGGGCTGCTCCTCATTGCGGACTGCAGTTAAAGCAGATCAAATCCGAAGACGCCCCGATGATCACATAACTTGTGACTGGCCAAAACCGGACTTGCCCCCTAGCGTGCCGGCATGACACACCCGATCCATGACAGCCGATATTCGTGGCTTCGCCTGCTGATCACCCTGGCCATCGCAACCGTGGTCAATGTGGGCATGTGGGCTGTGATCGTCGTCATGCCCGCCATCGAGGCCGAGTTTGGCGCGGACCGAGCCGCAGCGTCGATGCCCTATACGCTCGCCATGATCGGCTTTGCCTTCGGCAACATGTGGCTGGGCAAGCTGGTGGACCGACTGGGCGTGACAATGGCGTTGATCGGCGCCGCTGTGCTGAGTGCGGTAAGCTATCTGCTGGCAACCCTTGCGCCGAATATCGCGCTGCTGTCGGTTGCGCATCTTCTGCTGGGGCTCGGTACGTCAATCGGATTTGGACCACTGATCGCCGATATCTCGCATTGGTTCATGCGCAGGCGAGGGATTGCTGTGGCACTGGTGGCCAGTGGCAACTACCTGTCTGGCGCGATATGGCCCACGCTGCTGTCGGGCATTCTGCAGCGCGACGGGTGGCAGCAGGTTTATCTGAGTCTCGCCGTCATCACCCTGGTCGCCGTCATTCCTCTGTCCCTGCTTTTGCGCAGACAGGTCCCCGTCGAGGCGCACGGCACGGCAGCAGCGGCAGCGCAGCTCAAAGCACAAAGCGTCGGCTTTTCACCCCGCGCCCTGCAGTACATCCTTGGGTTGGCTGGTATCGGCTGCTGCGTGGCCATGTCGATGCCCCAGGTCCATATTGTCTCCTATTGTGTGGGCTTGGGCTATGGCCCGGCCGTTGGGGCCGAGATGCTGTCTCTGATGCTGTTGGGCGGCGTGGTTAGCCGCATCATCTCGGGGCTTGTCGCGGACCGGTTGGGAGGGCTTTCAACACTGCTGATTGGCTCGGTCCTGCAATGTATCGCTCTGCTCCTGTTTCTCCCTTATGATGGGATGGTTTCGCTTTATGTCGTCAGCATGCTATTCGGGCTGGCCCAGGGTGGTATCGTCCCCAGCTACGCGCTGATTGTACGTGAATATATGCCCCCGCAAGAGGCCGGAGCGCGCGTGGGTTTTGTCATGATGATGACTATCCTCGGCATGGCTCTGGGTGGTTGGATGTCGGGCTGGATCTATGACGTGACTGGCAGTTATCAGCTTGCTTTCATCAATGGCATCCTTTGGAACGGGCTGAATATCGCAATCGTGCTGATGCTCATGAAACGCTCGCGCCCGCGCGGTCGCACGGCGATGGCATGAGGAACCTTACCCGACGCAGCCTGATTGCAAGCCTTTGCGCGTTGCCAATGGCACGGGCAGCGATGGCCGCCCTCACCCCGTATGCGCTGGCGTCATCGCGCAGTTCCGTCGGCTTCACCTATGATTTGTCCGGCGCGCTTCAGACGGGCACGATGCCAGTACAGTCGGCCCAAATTCTGATTGATACCAATCGCTTGCAAAACAGCCGGGTCGACGTCGTGCTGGACGTGGCCCGGGCGCGGACGAACCTACCATTTGCCCGAGGTCCGATGTTGGGAAAAAGTGTGTTGAACGCTGCCCAATACCCCACCATCCGTTTCATCACGACTAAGATTCAGCTGGGACCCGCTGGCCGTATCTCGGAAGGTGCAACCGTGACCGGCGATCTGACAGTGCGCGGTATCACGCGTCCGGTGACTTTGAGCGCCAACCTGTATCGGAGACCGGGAAGCGCGGTGGATGATTTGGACACCCTGTCCATCCGGCTAGAGGGGGCGATCAATCGAAATGAGTTTGGCGCGTCTGGATATCCTGATCTTGTACAACCCACGATCGGCCTGGACATCCACGCCGAAATCATCCGGCAGGATTAACCACAAAAAGGCAAAAAACGACGTCAGGGCGTCGATTAGGCGCGCGCATTTCGTGGCGACAAGGTCAAGTTGCACCTATCATGCGTACGATCATTTCATTTGCCGCCCTCTTTCTTTCGGTCATTCTGCTGCAGCTCTCAACGGGTGGTGTTGGTCCGTTGGATGCAATCTCGGGGCTGACGCTTGATTTTTCAACCGAACAGATCGGTCTGCTGGGGTCATCGCACTTCATTGGGTTCTTTGTTGGTTGCTGGTGGGCTCCGCGGCTTATGGGCAGCGTCGGGCACTCGCGCGCATTTGCGGTCTGCACCGCTTTGGGCGCGATGGGGTTGCTGGGGCATACGCTGACTGAAAACCCTTATGTCTGGGCCGCGCTGCGTATCGCGTCGGGAACCTGTGTCGCTGGGTGTTACACCGTGATCGAGGCTTGGCTTAACGCCAAGGTCACCAACGAAACCCGTGGGCGCGCGATGGGTACGTATCGTATCGCCGATATGGGGGCCTCGCTTTGTGCACAGCTTATCATTGCTGTTCTGCCACCCGCCTCTTACGTTTCATACAACCTGCTTGCGATCCTATGCTGTGCATCGATCTTGCCCCTGGCCCTAACTCGCGCCAGCCAACCCAAGACACCGGACACCCCGCGCCTGCGCCCCAAGCTGGCCTGGCACAGCTCACCACTGGCTGTGGCGGGCGTTATCGTGGCTGCGCTCAGTTCGGCATCATTGCGCATGGTCGGCCCGGTATACGGTCAGGAGGTCGGACTGGGCGTAGATCAGATTGCATTCTTTCTGGCCTCTTTCGTTCTGGGCGGCGCACTGGCCCAGTACCCCTTGGGTTGGCTCGCAGACAAGTATGATCGACGCTGGGTGCTGATCTGGCTATCCGTGGCAGCGGTGCTAAGCTGCGGTGTCACGATGTTGGCTAGCGGAACTGGAACGGTCGGCGTTATGCTGGCCGCCGGGTTCTTTGGCCTGACCACGTTTCCGATTTTCTCGGTTTCCTCGGCCCATGCGAATGATTTTGCCACGACCGAACAACGCGTTGAATTGGCAGCAGCGTTGATGTTCTGGTATGCATTGGGGGCGATTGCCTCGCCCTACATCTCATCCACGTTGATCCAGCAATTCGGCCCCGGAGCCCTGTTTGCTTTTGTTGCATTGGGTCATCTGTTTCTTATTGTCTTTGGCCTCGCCCGTATGCGTTCGCGCCCGACGCCCGAGAAACGGACGAATTATGTCTATGCACCGCGCACATCCTTTACCATCGGCAGGCTGCTCAAGGGTTCTCGCGAAAAGCAATGAAAAAGGGCCGGGAAATCCCGGCCCTTCTGTTTTACTGCTGGACCGCTGGCCCGTGGTCCTCGACCGCGTCGACCACCTCATCTGGGTCCCCGGTGCTCTCAAGCGCACCGTTCACTACGCCCCCGACGCCGTTCTCCATGGACAAGCCAAGCTCTTCGCCCAGTTTCTTGAGCGCTGGCATCTGCACGGCCATTCCCATGATCGAATCCAACGCCTGATTGACGACCGGCTTTTCACCGCTTGAAACACCACCACCATTGGCAGCTCCGATCCCACCAACCTGATGGATTTTGATCGAGTCGATTTTTTCGGCCGGCTTGACCATTTCCGAGATGATCGAGGGCATGGTTTCAATGCGGGTCAAGTCGACCTTCATCCGGATCTGCTCAGGTGACAGGGCATTGTCCGCCTCTACGATCGCACGCTTACCTTCCGCCTCGGCCAGCATGTCGTTTTTCTTGGCCTCGGCGCGAATGTTCAGCGCGTCTGCTTCGGCCTGCGCTTCCTCGCGGCGGGCTTCGGCGCGGTCTGCGGCGGCCTCTTTCTCGGCCTGCGCTGACAAACGGATCGCGGTGGCCTGACGTTCGGCCTCACGGGTGGCTTCAATCAGAACAATCTGCTTCTGACGCTCGGCCTCGGCCACTTCGCGCGCCGTAGCCACAGCTTCGGTTGCTTTGGTCGCCTCGGCTCTAGCCAGATCGGCGGATGCGCGCGCGCGGCTTTCCTCTTCGGATTTCTGCGCGATGATGATCTGGCGTTCCTGTTCTGCCACTTCGATCTCACGCTCTTTGGCGATCTCGGCATCGCGGATCTTGCGCTCGCGCTCAATCTCGGCGGAACGAATGGCCTCTTCACGGGCAATCCGGGCGCGTTCGGTTTCGCGTACCGAGTCTTCAGTTCGCGCAGCGATCTCCGCCTCTTGCGCCACACGAAGAGTTTCCACCTTCTGCGCCTGCTCGATGCGCGCCTGCTGTTCGTCCTGTTCGATCAGCAACTTCTGACGCTCCGCTTCCATCGCCGCACGACGCACCTCAACCTCGGCCTCGGCGTCGATCTGCGCGCGTTCTTTCTTGGATATGGCAATCACCTCGGCCAGCTTGCGCATACCCACGGCGTTAAAGGCGTTGTTCTCGTCCAGCGCTTCAAACGGCGTCTGGTCGAGCGCAGTTAGCGAGACGGATTCCAGCGACAAACCGTTCTTCAGCAAGTCTTCGGACACCGCATTCTGCACTTCCTGCACAAAGTCGGCGCGGTTTTCATGAAGACCATCCATGGTCATCTGAGCGGCCACGGCACGCAGACCGTCGATCAGCTTGCCTTCGATCATCTCACGCAGTTGCTCGACGTCAAAGGTGCGATCACCCAGCGTTTGCGCGGCGCGCGCGATGCCCTCTTCAGTCGCCATCACCGAGACGTAGAATTCGACACCCACGTCGACACGCATCCGGTCTTTGGTGATAAGCGCGGCCTCACCGCTGCGCTGCACCTCAAGGCGCAGAGTCTTCATGTTGACCGGGCTGACTTCGTGCAGCAACGGTACGATGATGACGCCGCCATCCATAATGACCTTTTTGCCACCCGCGCCGGTTTTCACCAGGCTGATCTCGCGCGTGGCGCGTCGATAAAGGCGGCCAAGTACAAGGCCTATGAACAAGAGTACGGCTAAAATAGTCACAACTGTAATGGCCAGGAATGATAGTTCCATGCAATATCCTCCGGATTGGGGTTAAGATTTTTTGGTTAAACTGACATGCGAACCAGAACGAACCGGTCGCGCCGTCGATCACGCAGAACAAGGACTTCTGTTCCCTGCTCCAGCGAATCTTTGTCCTGCAACGGCTCTGCGCGCAGGTAGTGCGTGTTGCCAAAGCGATCCATGACGCGGACTTCGGCTGGACGGCCTCGCGATGCGATACCCTGAGTGATCACGCCACGGCGGCGGGCCAGCATCCGTTCCGACATCGCTTCGGATTCGGTTTTGGGCAGGAGGCGAGCGAAGACACCACCAAAGCCACGTGCGAACCATAGGCCGAATACTCCGGCCGGAATCGCGGCCAACCATGCAGGTAAGTCAAAGCCCAGCAGATCACGCAGCGCCAGTTGCAGGCCTATGCCACTCAGGCCGAAACCAGCCAGCAGCACAACGAGCCAGATCATGAATGGCATCTTGCCAATGCCCAACCAGCCAAACGGGCCGACGGGCGTAGCCGCAGGCACATCGGTTTCAATTTCGGCCAGTTCCAAGTCACCCAGATCGATGTCGGCGTCGATATCCAGATCAAAGTCGGCGACGTCCAGATCGGGCGCGTCGACCATGTCCAAATCAACCTCGCCCTCGCCTGCCAGAAGACTTCCCCCGAAAACCAATGCGATCAGTTCAAGGCCCAGAAGACCGAACAAAAGCGCAAGCGCCAAGGTAAAGGGCACAAATGCGCCCTCTAGTAAAAAGTCGAACATCAGCAGATTGCCCTCGTTATTGTATACTTTTGTATACACTACAAATGGGAAGTCATTGCTACAATTTCAAGAGGTTGTGATTCTGTGTTTCAACCTGAGGTTATTTACATCCAAATGTCAGTTACAATCTGCAACCATGACATTAAGCTCAATTTCTTTCGCCCGTGCGAAACGTATTACCTGTTCACACCTGCTGGAGTAATTCTCTAATCGGTGGGCTTTGGCGGTGGTGCCGGGATCATTTCATCCAGGATCGATCCCGCCTCATATCCCAGCAGGTCAACCCGCATCCGTTCAGGGTCTCCGAACACCCATGCACCAACATGCCTCTGCATTCGAACGTATCCGGCGTATCCAGCCAACGCGTCGTTCCCGTGTGCGTTCTCAGCGAACAGAACCTGCCCGGCAGCAACCTTTTCCGGCATCACGCGCTGTAGGTACAGTAGCACGACATTGACGTCTTTGACGCTGGAGCCGCCGTGATGCACCACATACATCTTGGCCCACTCCTCTTCGCTTATGGCTGCGCGTGCATCGGACACGGCGGTATGAAGTGCGTTCAACTCCGCACGTGCAGATTTCTCCATATTCTCTGCCCAGATGGGCCGCATGTCGTTGATCACCTGCGAAACCGCTTCACGTGTGATCTGATCCTTGTCGAGTGCACCTTGAGCAAATGCCCGGGCTGTTTCGAGCATTTTGCGCTGGCTCGCCAAGTCGCCCTCGGTCATGCCCAGTTCGCCCAATGTCGCAAGAAATACATCTATCTCATTGATGATAATTGCAAACTCCGCCTTCCAGCGCTCATCATCGGTATTATCATCAGGCCATGGAGTCACCGCCCCGATCAATCCCAACACAACATGCGACGTGGACTTCAGATGTTGATAGGTTGGCGCATCCCTTGGATAGCTCGCCTCTCCGTCTTCGGTCATGACTGTGACATCACGTGCGATAATCATGACGGGCCGGGTTTCAGCCGTCAGCGCATCCTGGCCTCGGTGAAAAATCGAGAGCATAGCGTGGTCAAAAGCATGCACCGGATCATCTGTGGCGCTCTGGTCGGCGATGGCGCTGGCGGTAAATACAATAGCTGCAACGGCGGCACAGCAGCCCATCCATAAACTCTGCATAATGAAATTCCCCCTAAGCTGGGTTCTCCTGATCATCATACACCATTGGTACGCACGGGGCGAAATCGCTGACGAACGCGACACAAACTCCCGGGAATGCACGAAGTCGCGTAGTAATACCCGTTAAATTCAAGCGGGTATGAATGCGGGCTTTTGCTTACTGGCCACATAAGGTAGACGGGCGCGCAGACAGATACGTGGAAGCGCATTATGGCCCGAATTCTCATCACCTCGGCAATCCCTTACATCAACGGGATCAAACATCTCGGCAACCTGATCGGCTCGCAATTGCCTGCCGATCTGTACGCTCGCTATCAGCGCGGCCGGGGCAATGAGGTCATGTTCCTGTGTGCAACCGACGAGCACGGCACCCCGGCCGAGCTGGCCGCCGCCAAAGCGGGCAAACCTGTGGCTGAATATTGCGCTGACATGTACGCAGTACAGGCCGATATCGCCAAGCGCTTTGGCCTGAGCTTTGATCACTTTGGCCGCTCGTCCAGCGATCAGAACCGTAAACTGACCCAGCATTTCGCTGGCAAACTGGATGAAGCCGGGCTGATCCGGGAAGTCAGCGAAAAGCAGGTTTATTCCAACGCCGATGGCCGTTTTCTGCCCGACCGCTATATCGAAGGCACTTGCCCCAATTGCGGTTACGAGCGCGCGCGCGGCGACCAGTGCGAAAATTGTACCAAGCAGCTAGACCCGACCGACCTGATCGAGCCCCGCAGCGCGATCAGCGGCTCGACCGATCTTGAGGTGCGTGAGACCAAGCACCTGTATTTGCGTCAATCCGCAATGAAAGATCAGTTGGACGCGTGGATTGACAGCAAGACAGACTGGCCGATCCTGACAACCTCGATCGCCAAGAAATGGCTACATGATGGCGACGGCCTGCAGGATCGCGGCATTACCCGCGATCTGGATTGGGGTGTACCAGTCAAGAAAGGTGATCAAGATTGGCCCGGCATGGAAGGCAAAGTCTTCTATGTCTGGTTCGATGCCCCCATTGAATACATCGCCTGCGCCAAGGAATGGGCCGACGCCAATGGTAAGTCTGATGCCGATTGGGAACGTTGGTGGCGCACCGACAAAGGCGCAGAAGATGTGCGTTACGTTCAGTTCATGGGCAAGGACAATGTGCCCTTCCACACCCTGTCTTTCCCGGCCACCATTCTGGGATCGGGCGAGCCCTGGAAGATGGTCGACCACCTGAAATCATTCAACTACCTGAACTATGACGGTGGCCAGTTCTCGACCTCGCAGGGTCGTGGCGTGTTTATGGATCAGGCGCTGGACATTCTGCCCGCCGATTACTGGCGCTGGTGGCTGTTGAGCCATGCGCCAGAAAGCAGCGACAGCGAGTTCACATGGGAGAACTTCCAGCAGTCGGTGAACAAAGATCTTGCGGATGTTCTGGGTAACTTTGTCAGCCGGATCACTAAGTTCTGCCGCTCGAAATTCGGTGAAGCAGTGCCCGAAGGTGGTGCGTATGGCGAACGTGAACAGACCCTGATTGCTGAGCTTACTAGCCGAGTACGTGCCTACGAAGGCCACATGGAAGCGATGGAAGTGCGCAAATCCGCGCAAGAGCTGCGAGCGATCTGGGTCGCTGGCAACGAGTATCTGCAGGCTGCCGCACCATGGTCTACCTTTAAGGAAGATCCTGCGCAGGCTGCGGCGCAGGTGCGGCTGGGGCTGAACCTGATCCGCCTCTATGCAGTTCTGAGCGCGCCGTTCATTCCCGATGCGTCTGCAAAAATGCTTAGTGCGATGAACACACTCTATACCAGCTGGCCCGAAGATATCGATGCCGCGCTGCGCGCCCTGCCCGCTGGCCATGAATTTTCGGTTCCCGACGTGCTGTTTGCCAAAATCACGGACGAACAGCGCGAAGACTGGCAGAATCGGTTTGCGGGAACGCGTGAATAACAACAAAATTCGATTTATGAATGCCGCAGCGGAGCCCTGAAGCCTCTCCGCTGCTGGTTTTTGGCAGAGAAAATTCGCCCGCCCCAATTGTCATCGGGCAGATAAACGCCTGCGGATGCAGGCTAAGTCTGCAGATTGGAAAGAAATTTCGGGTCGATTCTTGCCAACGCACTACCTCAACACGCTTGAGAAACTGCGTCAAACCCGCCATCCTGCCTATAAAATCAATCGACTCATCCGGGGGTTTCTGTTGCCCGGTTGTGCAATCTTTACTTTGAACGAGGCGCCAACATGTCCCTTGCATTTAAGAAGCCAGCACTCGGCCCACGCGGCTATTTCAGGGCACTCGGCGTTTCTGCCGCTTTGTTTGCATGTTCCAGCCTGCCCCAGATAGCGGTCGCGCAGGATCAGGGCGATGCCCCTGCGCCCAAGGTGTCGATCGCCGCAGCTTATACCGAAGAGATCACCGATCAGGCCACCTTCATTGGACGGGCCGAGGCAATCGACAAGGTCGATATTATCGCGCGCGTCAGTGGTTTCCTGGACAGCCAGAACGTCGACGATGGCTCTCCGGTGAATGAGGATGACCTGCTGTTCACGATCGAACCGGATCTTTACGAAGCCACGCTTGAGGCGCGTAAAGCCGATCTGGATCGGGCGCAGGCAAACCTTGAACTGGCCAAAGTCGATCTCGCCCGCAAGGAAGAGCTGTACAAGCGCGACGCTACACCGGAATCAGAACGTGACATTGCCCGAGCCAATGAACTGGTCGCCGAGGCCGAGGTCAAAGCCGCCAATGCAGCGATCCAACAGGCCGAGCTTGATCTCAGCTACACACAGATCCACGCCCCGTTTTCGGGCCGCATCGGCCGCGTGGAAACCAGTGTCGGTGATGTTGTGGGCCCCAACAATCCGCCGCTTGTCACCCTGGTCAGCGAAGCCCCCATCTATGTGAATTTTTCGTTGAATGAGAAGCAGTTCACGTCGGTTCTTGAACAATTTGGTGAAGACCCGGCCACGCTAGCTGAAAGCAGCCAAAGCCCGAATGTTCATGTGACTCTGCCGAACGGTACTGAGCTGGATGAAACCGGCGAAATCATTTTTGTCGACAACCGCATTGATCCGCTGACCGGAGCCATTACGATCACAGCTCAATTCGACAATGCCAAGCGTCTGCTCGTTGATGGTGCCTTCGTAAACGTTCAGATCGAAGCGCTTGAGCCGACGCTGCAGGTATTGATCCCTCAAGCAGCGCTGCAGCGTGATCAGCGCGGCGAATTCGTTCTGGTCGTCAATGACAAGCAGATGGTTGAACAACGCTACATCACAACCGGAGATACCGTGGATTCGGCGATTATCGTCACAGATGGCCTGCGCGAAGGCGAAAGCGTCATCGTCGAAGGCCTGCAACGCGTGCGCCCCGGCGTCGCCGTTGATGCAGTCGTTGCGTCCGAGCAGCCGGAGAATAACTGATGTTCTCAGCCCTGTTTATCAGCCGGCCCAAGCTGGCGCTTGTCATTTCGCTGGTCCTGACCATTTTGGGCGGGATCGGTTATCTGGTTCTGCCGGTTGCGCAGTTTCCCGATATCACGCCGCCGGTGGTCAGCGTAACGGCCACCTATACAGGTGCAAATGCCGAAACCGTGGAAAACACCGTGGCCGCCCCGATCGAGGCGCAGGTCAACGGTGTGGACGATATGATCTACATGACGTCGACCTCATCGGATAACGGCTCGTATTCGTTGAACGTTACGTTCGAGGTGGGCACCGACCCCGATATCGCCTCGGTCAACGTGCAGAACCGTGTGGCACAGGCGATGGCATCGCTGCCGTCCGAAGTGACTTCATCCGGTGTTGTCACGCAAAAAGCGTCAACCAACATGTTGTTGCTGGTCACGCTGACCTCGCCCAATGGCACATATGACAGTGTGTTC
Source organism: Ruegeria sp. CG1 (assembly GCF_056537265.1). NCBI lineage: Bacteria > Pseudomonadati > Pseudomonadota > Alphaproteobacteria > Rhodobacterales > Roseobacteraceae > Ruegeria > Ruegeria sp. CG1. The sequence goes on from NZ_JBQFRF010000001.1 coordinate 906,922, forward strand.
CTGTCGAACTATGCCTCAATCAACTTGAAAGACGCTCTGGCGCGGGTTCAGGGCGTGGGTAAAGCGGATGTTTTGACCAATCTGGAATACGCCATGCGGATCTGGATGGACCCGGACAAGATGGCCGCGCTGTCAATCACTCCGGGTGATGTGATCAATGCCATCCGCGAACAGAATATCGAGGTCTCTGCGGGCTCAATCGGGTCACCGCCTGTACCTGAAGGGCAGACCTTTCAGTATACGATCAAGACCAAAGGCCGCCTGACCTCGGCCGATGAATTCGGAGATATTGTAATCCGTACAGGCGAAGCCGGTGCGATTGTGCGCGTCAAAGACATTGCGCGCGTCGAGCTAGGGGCGCAGTTCTATTCCGCCTCGGGCTATTTCGAAAGCGTTCCTGCGACCGTTATCGGCATCTATCAGGCCCCCGGCGCAAACGCCCTTGCGGTGTCCGAACGTGTTGAGGCCGAACTTGAGCGCCTGTCACGGTCCTTTCCCACGGATGTCGAATACGATGTTCCATTCAATACGACGGATTTCGTGGAACAGTCGCTCAATGACGTGGTCTCGACCCTCATCCTGACATTCATATTGGTGATCACAGTTGTGTTCATCTTCCTTGGCAGTTGGCGGGCGACGATCATTCCGGCGGTGGCAATTCCGGTCTCATTGATCGGGACATTTGCCTTCCTGCTGGCCTTTGGCATGTCGCTGAACACGATCTCGCTGTTCGCATTGGTGCTGGCCATCGGGATCGTTGTAGATGACGCCATCGTCGTGGTGGAAAACGTCGAACGTATAATCGCCGATGAAGGTCTGCCCCCTGCCGAGGCAACCCGCAAGGCCATGGGCCAGATCACCGGGCCCGTGATCGCGACCACGCTGGTGCTACTGGCCGTCTTCGTGCCGGTGACTTTCATGCCCGGCATATCCGGACGATTGTATTCCCAGTTTGCGGTAACGATCTCGACTGCTGTGGTAATCTCGTCGATCAACGCCTTGACCCTTTCACCGGCCTTGTGCGGGCTTGTGCTACAGGCGCGCTCGGGGCCGCCCAAAGGGTTGCTGGCCGTGTTCGAGAAATTTATCGGCGGAATGCGCAGCGGCTATGTCGCCATCGTGCGAAAGCTACTGATCCTGCCGGTCATTTCGCTGGGGATCATTGCAGCATTCGCAGCGGGTACTGGGACCATTATGGGCAACACGTCCAAAGGGTTCATTCCGCTGGAAGACAACGGATATCTGTTCGTCGATATCCAGCTTCCCGATGCGGCGACGCTTGAACGGACCGAGGCGGTTTCTGCGCGGATCGATGAACAGATTCAACAGATCTCCGGCGTATCCAGTACCGTTCTGGTCAATGGGTTCTCGCTGTTGAACGGGACCACTACCAATGGCGCAGCCATCTTTGTCAACCTGACCAACTGGGAAGAGCGGCAGGAACCCGAGCTCAGTGCGGATGCGATCCTGAACCAGGTTCTGGCGATTGCATATGGTGAGTCTGCCGCATCGATTGTTGCGTTCAACCCGCCACCCATTCAGGGCCTTGGTATGTCTGCAGGGGTTGAAATGGAAGTGCAGCAGACCGGTGGCGGCTCGCCGCAGGATCTGGCCTCGGCCGTTGGGTCGTATGTCTATGCCGCAAACCAGCGTCCTGAGATCGCGCAGGCCTACACCACCTTCCGCGCGAACGTGCCGCAATTGTTTGTCGATCTGGATCGGGAAAAGGCCAAAACCCTGCAAGTCTCGGTGGCCGAGATTTTCCAGACCATGCAGGCGCAGCTTGGCTCGTATTACGTGAATGACTTCAACCTGTTTGGTCGTGTCTATCGCGTAATGATCCAGGCCGAAGGGTCATACCGGAATAAGGTCGATGATATCTCAGAGCTTTATGTACGTTCCACCAAAGGTGAGATGGTACCGCTTGGCACGCTGATCGATATCGAGAACGTGCTGGGTCCGGTCCTGCTAAAGCGGCATAACCTGTTCCGCTCGGCCACTGTGACAGCGGTTCCGGCACCGGGGCTCTCGACCGGGGACGCCATCAATGTCATGACCGAGGAGTCGGCGACTGCCTTGCCCCCCGGCTATGCCTATGAATGGACCGGAACGGCGCAGCAGCAGCTGGCCTCGGGCGGTCTGGTCGTGGTGATCCTTGGGTTGGCGATCCTGTTTGGGTACCTGTTCCTTGTCGGCCAATATGAAAGTTGGACGATGCCCGTTTCGATCCTAATGTCGGTGACCGTGGCCTTGTTCGGTGCCGTCGCAGCGGTGGCGATCGTTGGCAGCGACATCAACCTCTACACGCAGATCGGAATGATCATGCTTGTCGGGCTTGCGTCAAAGAACGGGATTCTGATCGTCGAATTCGCGATGGAGCAAAGGGCCAAGGGGCTGTCAATCAAGGAGGCCGCGGCCGAAGCCGCATATCAGCGTTTCCGCGCTGTGATGATGACCGCCCTGTCCTTCCTTTTGGGCGTGGTTCCCCTGCTGGCCGCGAACGGGGCCGGAGCTGCCAGCCAGAAGGCCATCGGCGTTGCCGTGTTCGGCGGCATGCTGGCAGCCACTCTGTTCGGGGTCATTCTGGTACCGGTCCTTTACGCTGTGATGCAGAGCCTGCGCGAATGGGTCAAAGGCAGCAAGAACGATCCGGAACCGTCAGAAGAAGCCGCATAAGACCGGCATTGAAATCGCAAAACGCCCCGCACATCTGCGGGGCGTATCTTTTTTGCTTGGATCGACTGATCCGCACGCTAGTCAGTTAACCGTTTGGCCATCCAGTCGTCTATCCGGCTGATCTGTTCGGGGCTGAGCCTTAGACCCAGCTTATTGCGCCGCCACACGACATCCTGAGCGGTGCGCGCGTATTCCTTGTCCATCAGCCAAACCAGTTCGGCCTCGGTCAATGTCGCGCCGAAATCGTCACCCAGATCGCTCTGATCTTTTGCCGGACCCAGAAGGTCCCAGGTCTCGGTGCCATAGGCCCGGATCAATCGACGGGCCCAAAAATCGGTCAGGAACGGGTACTCCGCTATCAGTTTCCCGATCAAATCCTGCACGCCGTCGACCGGAAAATCCCCGCCGGGCAATGGGACGCCTGCGGTCCATGGTCCGCCAAGATCTGGGAAATGTTCTCCAATCTTCTCCAGCGCGCTTTCCGCGAGGCGTCTGTAGGTGGTGATTTTACCACCAAAGACATTCAACACCGGAGCCCCGCTCTCGGCATCAACTTTAAGCGTGTAATCGCGGGTAGCCGCCGTGGCACTGCTTGCGCCGTCATCATATAGCGGACGGACGCCTGAATAGGTCCAGACAATATCTTCACGGGTAACGGGCTTCGCGAAGTATTTCGATGCGAAAGCGCACAGATACTCCTGCTCGGCCTCGGTACAAATCGGAGGCTCGGAGGGGTCAGAATGATCCTGATCCGTGGTTCCGATCAAGGTAAAATCCTGCTCGTACGGGATCGCAAAGATGATGCGCCCGTCTTCGCCCTGAAAGAAATAGCACTTGTCATGGTCAAACAGCTTGGGTGTCACGATATGGCTGCCACGCACCAGACGGACGCCTTCTCGGGAATTGACCCGGATCTTGGTCTGGATGATGTCACCTACCCAAGGTCCGCCCGCATTGATCAACATCTTCGCAAGGACGGTTTCGGTCTTGCCGCTATCCCGATCCCGGATCGTGACCTGCCACAGTTCATCGATCCGCTCAGCCGAAAGAACCTCGGTCCTGACCATGATCTTGGCCCCGCGTGCCTCGGCATCGCGGGCGTTCAGGACCACCAGCCGCGAATCCTCGACCCAGCAGTCCGAGTATTCATAGGCGGTTTCAAATTTGTCTTGCAGCGGAGCCCCCTCGGGTGCCGCGCGCAGGTTCAGCGAACGTGTACCCGGCAGGATTTTGCGACCGCCCAGATTGTCATACAAAAAAAGGCCAAGCCGTATTAGCCACGCAGGACGACGCCCGCGCATCCATGGCATCACCGTACTGAGCAACCGTGAGGTCGGCGTTTCAGAGTCAAAACGCATATCGGCGTGATAGGGCAGCACGAAACGCATGGGCCAACTGATATGGGGCATAGCGCGCAGTAAGGTCTCGCGTTCGACCAGCGCTTCACGCACCAAACGAAATTCAAAAAATTCCAGGTACCGTAGCCCGCCATGAAACAGTTTGGTCGAGGCTGACGACGTCGCCGAGGCCAGATCGTTCATTTCAGCCAAGGTGACCGATAGGCCCCGACCTGCCGCATCACGTGCGATACCGCACCCATTTATACCCCCGCCGATCACAAAAAGATCGGTAACTTGGCTGCTGTCCGATGACATATCCAATTGATTCCCCAACGTGGCAGTTTCAAGCGCATTAGCAGCATGATGGTTCGTATCGTCAACTTTATTTTTCGATATTGTTCGTTTTTAGCTGAAACAACGAATATTAATAAGTGCAACTAACGAATTCCCTTGCTTAACCGCAAAATTAGAACAAAAACGAAAACACCGGAACTCAGGACCGCCCATGTCACTATCATTTCGCCAATCGGACATTCTTTTAGTCGCCGAGCAAGAGGGCCGCGTTACTGTCGAAGGACTGGCCGAGCGCTTTCAGGTGACGGTTCAAACCATTCGCCGTGACCTGACTGAACTGTCAGAAGCTGGTAAGTTGGATCGGGTTCACGGGGGTGCCGTTCTGCGTTCTGGCGTGTCTAATATTGGATACGAAGACCGGCGCGCCCTGAATCATGAAGCCAAGACACGCATCGCTGAACGCTGCGCGGCCGACATCCCCGAGGGCAGCTCGATCTTTATGAACATAGGCACCTCGACCGAGGCCGTTGCCCGCCAATTGCTGAAACACAAAAACCTAATGGTCGTGACCAACAATATGAACGTTGCCAATATCCTGGCCGATAACCCCGATTGCCAGATCGTCGTTGCAGGCGGTGTGCTGCGCAGATCAGATAGTGGGTTGGTCGGGAATCTTGCGGTCTCGACCATCCGCCAGTTCAAATTCGATCACGCGATTATCGGCTGTTCCGCATTGGATGCGGATGGGGATCTAATGGATTTCGATCTCCAAGAAGTACTGGTCAGTCAAACTATCATTGAACAAGCCCGGCAGATCAGCCTAGTAGCGGATGCTTCAAAGTTTCAGCGCACCGCGCCCGCACGCATCGCCTCATTATCCGATGTTGATATGGTTTATACCGATCTACCGCTACCCGACGACCTCCATCAGAAGTGCATAGACTGGAACACCAAAATTATTGAATGCTGATGCGTCCCTCCGATCAGCCAGAAAGTGATTGATTAGCTGGACAACAGCGCCTGAGGATGGAACAGTTTCCAACAACAGGAGGCGCGAGCATGGGACTTTTGGGGCAGCCGCTGGGCTACTATGACTATCTGACATTTGTGGCACTTATCTTGCTGCTGGCAGCGGTGATGGCGCTGTTTCTATTCATAATGGGCCTGCCCGGACGTATCGCGATCAAACGCAATCACCCCCATGCCGAAGCGGTCAAGATCATGGGATGGATGGGATTTTTGGCGATTGTCCCTTGGGTGCACGCCTTTATCTGGGCGTTTCACGACGGCGTCACCGTCGACATGCGCCGCGGCCCTGATGAAGAACGCAAGGCCATAAGGGATGAAATCAAGCGTCTGGGAGGCACCGTCAAACCGGAATACCAGGACCCACTTGATACCGACGAAACAAAGCAAGCCTAAGGCCAAAGGAATTCAGCACTCATGTTCGTCGCCCTAGGCATCACGCTTTTCTACATTATTTTTGTCTGGTTCATCTTCTTCAAGGTGCAATGGCTGAAATTCAACATCATGTGGGGGATCGTCTCATTCTGGGTCGGCGCTCATCTGCTGCTGATCTTTTTGGTCGCGCTGCGCTTCTTTCAGCCCTTTTCCGTCGACAGCCACGTCGTGCGCTCCACCATCCAGATCGTCCCGCGTCTGACTCAGCCCACAATCCTGTCCGAGGTTTTGGTCGAGCCCAACACCTGGGTCACTAAGGGCGATCCGCTGTATAAGTTCGACGACACGGTGTTTTCGCTGGCCGTGGACAAGGCGAATGCACAGCTGGTGGCGGCGCAGCAAAACGCAAAGATCCTTGAACAGGACGTTATCGCGGCGGGAGAAGCAGTCGAACGCGCGAACGCGCAGCTGGCCTATGCGCTGACCGAACAAGCGCGATACGAGAACCTCGTTCCCGCCGGGGGCGCCCGCCAGGATGAACTAGACCGCTGGAACGAACAGGTCGCGGAAGATCAGGCGAAGATTAAGGAAGCTCAGGCCAATCTTGAAAAGGCCAACCTTGCGCTGGATTCGCAGATCGACGGCGTGAATACGGGCATTATTGAGGCTGAGGCGCAGCTGGCCGAGGCCGAGTATTTTCTCGACAACACAACGATCTATGCCCCCGAAAATGGCATGATCGTTTCGCAACAGGCCCGCCCGGGGATGGTTGTGGGGGAAATTCGTCTGGGTGCCATTGCCAGCTTTGTCACCGAAGAAGACCCCTATATTCTAGCCACCTTCCGCCAGCAGAACCTGAAATTTGTCGAGGTCGGCCAACCGGTCGAAGTTGCTCTGGACCTCTATCCCGGAGAAATTCTGACCGGCAAGGTTGAGGCGGTCTGGTGGGCCACACGTCAGGGCCAATACTTGCCCTCAGGCCGCCTGCCCGGCTTTGAGCTGCCAAAACTGCCCGGTCGGATCGCTGTTCAGATCTCGGTCGATGTGCCTGAGGGGCATACTTTTCCTGCAGGTGGCCACGCTGCGGTGGCGATTTACACCGGCATGGGAAAAAGCTTTGAATTTCTGAGGCGCATCAACATTCGCCTCTATTCCTTCGCCAACTTCATCCGGCCACTGGATATCTGAGGATGCGTACGATGACACTCCGCCGGTTGTTAGGCACTGCCCTTTGCGCCGCTACCCTCACCGCCTGTACGCCGGTGGGGCCTGATTTTGTGCGCCCCAACTCTCCGGTCGTGAAGCAATGGATGGAGGTCAACAACCCCAGCGCGGGCCAGAGCGGCCTGACCTCGCGCAGCGCCCCGGTTGTGCGCTGGTGGGAAACGTTCAATGATCCGACGCTGAACAAACTGATCGCCGAAGCCTATGCGCAGAACCTGACCTTACAGGTCGCAGGTGCCCGCGTACTTCAGGCCCGCGCGCAACTTGGTATCGCATTCGGAGAGCTCTACCCGCAATCGCAGGCCGTGGGCGGTTCGCTCCAACGCCGACAGATCAGCGACAATCTTGGACCGATTTCGGACATCCGGCGGATCATTCCCTTGGACACCGAATTCTCGACTTCGCAAGTTGGGTTTGATGCGCAATGGGAACTGGACGTATGGGGCCAGCAACGTCGCGGCGTACAGGCCGCGCGATCGAACCTGGCACTGCAGGTTGCTAATTATGACGACGCACTGGTCACGCTGACCGGGGACGTAGCGGCGCTTTATATCAACATCCGTTCGTTGCAAGAGGCTCTGCGCATCGCGCGGGAAAACATCACGATTCAGCAGGCATCGGCAGACCTCACTCAGCTGCGCTTCAACAACGGCGTTACAACCGAGCTGGATGTTCAGGAATCAACTGCTCTGCTCAACAACACCAAGGCACTCGTGCCCGAATTGGAAAGCGATATTCAACAGGCCAAGAACGCGCTGGCCGTTCTATTGGGCAAAACCCCTTCCCAGATGACTGGCTTGATCGGCAATTCAGGCCGAATTCCAACAGGGCGCAGCAACGTGGCCGTTGGTGTGCCCGCCGAATTGCTGCGGCGACGGCCTGACGTCCGCGCCGCCGAGTTGGCGGCAGCCACCCAATCGGCGCAGGTCGGGATCGCGTTAGCTGATCTCTATCCGCAGTTCATTCTGTCGGGCGCGATCGGGTTGCAGGCCTCGGGTGGGCGCGATCTGTTCAGCACCAACAGCGCCACAGGATTGGCTAGCGCAGGCGTTGTCTGGAACGTCCTGAATTATGGCCGCATCAAGAACAATGTCCGCGCGCAGGATGCCGCCTATCAAGCGTTGATCGCCAACTATCAGAATACTGTTCTTACCGCGTATTCCGAGGTCGAAAGCGCGATGGTTGCTTACGCACAGGCGCGCAAACAGGTCACCTTTTATCAACGCAGCGTCGAAGCTTCGCGCAAGGCGGCTGAAATCGCGGTCGATCAGTACCGAGACGGCATCGCCAGCTATTCGCGTATCCTGAACACGCAAACCGCGCTATTACGATCGCAGGCGAACCTGATCGAGGCCCGGCAGGAGGTCTCTTCGAATCTGGTCGCGATCTACAAAGGTCTGGGTGGTGGTTGGCAGATTCGGCAGAATAAGGAATTCTTACCCGAGACGGTGCTGGCCGAGATGGCCTATCGCACCGATTGGGGTGATCTGTTGGAGAAATCGCCAACACGCGCCAGCTTGAACTAAGGCCTATTTCGTCAACCCGCGCAGGCCACCCGAGATCAGGATGTTAACTTCGTAGAGGATACGTGGCGCGGCCAACCCGCCGGGGCTGGCTAGATAGTTGGGGCTCCATTCCGGATCGAATTTCTGCTTGAAGGCGCGCAGGCCTTCGAAGTGGTAGAATTGTTCGCCATGTTCATAAACGAACCCACCGATCCGATTCCAAAGCGAGGCCAACTGCCGGTTTTCGATCCCTGAAAATGGCGCTGCGCCCAATGAGAACCAGTGGAATCCCTGCTCGGACCCCCAGACCATCATCTCAGCAAACAGTGCATCCATGACAAAGCTGGGGCTGTCCGGTTCATAACGCATCAAATCCAGAGACAGTTCGGATTTGTTTCCGCCTTGAAACAGGTTCGCAAAGGCCATGATCTTGCCCGTCTCATCCCGCAGAACCGCATGGTCGAAATAGGAAAGATAGGCACCATCAAAGCCGCCCAAGGCAAAACCCTTTTCCTCACCTGCCTTTTGCGCCAACCAATCGTCCGAGATCTGACGAAGTTCGGGCAACACCGGTGCAAGCTGTTCTTTGGGGATAATTTCGAACTTGTACCCCTCACGCTCAGCCCTGCTCTTCGCCTGCCGGAACCGTTTTCGCGATTTTCCGTCCAGCGAAAAATTCTGCAGCGGTACGCGGGCCACTTCTCCGATCTTCAGGATCGACAGGCCGAGGTCCAGGAATGTCGGCAGATATTTGGTCGATACACTGTAGAACGCACAAAGCTTGCCTTCGCGATCGGCCATTTCTCGCAATTGCCAGATCAGTTGCTGCCCCGCTTGCTCATCACCCACAGGCTCTCCTTTGGTGATCAGCGCATTGCCAGTATCTGCATAGGCAAGGAATGCGGTTTCGTCAGGCGAGATCAGGAATTGCTTATCACCCGTCAGTGAAATCTGAGATTCGGTGTCTTCGCTCTCCATCACGAGACGTTCGACAACTTCGGGGATTTCAGTCCTAACCGGCGCGGGGATTTCACGGCCGAACAGCGAGTTCACCGCCACGATGCCAACGATCACGGCCACCACGAGGCTGGACCGCAGGAATCGCGAGGCGTCTCCACTCCAGGCAAAGTCCCACCACAGCGCGTTTTGATATTCGACATGGGAATAAGCGAACAATCCAATCCAGAAAATCACCGCCAGCAACGCGACGACGCTGACCAGCCAAGGGATATTTAGCCGAAAGATAGAAGCACCGCTTACCCGGTAAAACGCACCCCGAAACATCGCCAAAAGGCCAATCGTGAACAGCAATGAAAGGGCTTCATGCGTATCAAGCCCTTTGGCGAGCGAGGCGAAGAAACCCGCCACCATCAAAAGCATGGCAACAACCCATGCCCGATAGAGCTTGCGGAATAGGCCACGTGAGACAAGCAGCAGTAGGACACCCACGGCGCTGCCTGCAAGATGAGATGCCTCGACAAATGACAAAGGCAAAACCTCTCGCAGTACGCCAAGGTTCTGCGTACTGGAAGGCAAAGCCCCTGAAACCAACAGGATAACTCCTGCCACAGCCGCGACGCCGGCAGCCACCATCGGGACAATGGGGCGAATTGCGCGATAGACCCAAGTGACCGCGCCCCCGATGCGATGGCGCTGTGTCAGCACCGACGCGACCGCGATCGACAGGCTGGCGATGGCAAACGGAAGGAACGTATAGACCAGTCGGTAGAGCAGAAGCGCAGCGATCACATCAGACCGGCCCGACGCCCCTAGACCAGCGATTAGAGTGGCTTCGAACACACCGATTCCACCCGGTGCATGGCTAAGGATACCCACCGCTATTGCGCCTATATAGACCGCGAAGAAATACGGGTAGCCAACCCCCAGATCGTCCGGCATGAGCACATACAGCGCCATTGAAGCGCCGAACAGATCGCCTACCGCCGCGATTGTCAGCAGACTTGCCAGCTTGCCGCCCGGCAGGTTGAACCCAAACCCACCATAGGCCAATCGCCGCCCTCCGCTTGAAAGCCAGACAAACAAGACCGCAAGCCCCGCCAACATGCTCAGACCGATCACAGTCTCCGTCGTTTCACTGATCGGCAGGACCTTGGAAATGCCATCCGGGTGTATTGTAAGCAAAAGGCCCAAAAGCAGGATCAGTCCCATCCAGAACGCCACCCAAGAAGTCGCGATCACCCCGGCCACGCGGCCAAGATCAAGCCCCAGCGACGCATAGATACGGTATCGGATCGCGGTGCCGGTGATATAGGAGAATCCCAGGCAGTTCGATACCGCATAGCCGCTTGCACCGGCCATCCCCGCAACGGGCAGAGGCACTTTTCCATCGGCGACGCTCTGCACGGCAAGCACATCGTAGAACGAAAGCGACAGAAAACTGAAAGCCGTCCAGCACATCGCAAAAAACATGAATTTCCATGGTTTCGCTGCGATATCGCTTTGGATATCTGACCATTTCACATGCGCAGAGAGGTCATGCAGAACCGCAAGCGCGATTCCTGTAATCAGCAACGGAACCGCAATCTTGACCAGCGGCTTTTCCAACAGCCCTGTCACATACTCGGCCAGACGTACGGCGCGTGTCTCTTCCGTTGTCGGCTGTGTCGTCATTCCGTTCGCCCCTGCCCCGCGATCCTCAGATCAGTGTCAATTCAAAGCTTTGCACGAATTTTCCATCCGGCAAAGGGCCTTGGGCAACGCGTCACGAACGGCCCTTGCGTGTCGAAAGCAACAGATTGGTCTCAGATCGTGTGACACCCTCCATCCGACGGATCTGGAACAGGACTTCATCAAGCTCATCCAGTGTATCGGTTCCGATCTCTGCGATCAGATCCCAACTTCCATTGGTTGAGTGCACCGCCCGAACTTGACGCATCGCAGCGATACGCGATCTGATCCGCTCGGTCCCACGGCCTGCGATCTCAAGCATCATCAATCCACGAACAGGGCTTTCCGATACGCCCTGCCGTGTCACAACGGTAAAGCCGACGATTTCGCCAGACTGCTGAAGCCGCTTTAGTCGGCTGCGCACGGTTGTTCGGGTCACTCCGAGCAATTCAGCCAGCTCCGACAACGATGCCCGAGCGTCCCTGTGCAGTGCGTTCAATAAGCGATTGTCCAGTTCGTCCATGCGTGATTACCAAATCGGAATTAGCTAATTCACTTTGACCAATTTGATCTCTTTTCTCAACTCATATCGTATCGATAGATAGACTTATGAGCAAAATGAACATCATTCTCGCCGGAGCGCCGATGGATGCCGGCAAACACCGCCAAGGCTGTCGGATGGGTCCAGATGCCTATCGGGTCGCGGGTCTCGCCCAAGCGCTGTCAGATCTCGGGCATTCTGTGTCGGACATCGGTGACACGCGACCAGATGCCGTCGACATTTCGGAAGACACCCATCTGTTCTCTTTACCGGAATGCGTGGGCTGGACACAGGCGCTAAGCCGCACGGCACAAGAGGCCGCGCTTGAAGGCCTTCCTATTTTCATGGGCGGTGATCACGCCCTGTCGATGGGCACGGTGGCAGGAATGGCGGCACATGCAGACCGTATCGGGCGCCCTCTTTTCGTGCTCTGGCTGGATGCACATAGCGATTTTCATACGCCCAGCAGCACGGCCAGCGGCAATTTGCATGGAACGCCGGTCGCTTATTTCACTGGCCAGTCAGGCTTTGACGCCTTTCCACCGCTGATATCGCCGATCCCAACGGATCGCGTCGGTATGATCGGTCTGCGCTCGGTCGATCCCGCCGAACGTGCGGCATTGGAAAAAGATCACGCGATGCTCGCCGATATGCGCAGCATCGACGAGCACGGGATCAAGACACCCCTACTGGCCTTCCTTGACAAAGTACGCGCAGCAAACGGCATCCTGCATGTCTCGCTGGATGTGGACTTCCTTGATCCCTCGATTGCGCCTGCGGTTGGAACCACTGTCCCAGGTGGCGCAACCGAGCGCGAGGCGCATCTGGTCATGGAATTGTTGCATGAAAGCGGTCTCGTTTGTTCGCTGGACCTCGTCGAGCTGAACCCGTTCCTGGATGAGCGCGGCCGAACCGCAAAACTGATGGTCGATCTTGCAGCCTCGCTTATGGGTCGTCGCATCTTCGATCGCCCAACCCGGAGCTTCTGATGATTTCTCTTCAATCTCCTTCAGCTGTCGTGATGGTGCGCCCGCACGCATTTGCGTCGAATCCTGAAACCCGCGACGACAATGCATTTCAAACACTGGCGAATCGATCTGCTGCAGCGACGTCTGCTGCCGCGCGGGATGAGCATGACAAAGCAGTAGAACAGCTTCGCGCTGCTGGTGTGACCGTTCATGTGTTTGACGACGAAGGCGAACGTGACACACCCGACAGCGTGTTCCCAAACAACTGGTTTTCGACCCATCCAGGCGGTCATGTCGCTGTTTATCCGATGTTCGTACCATCGCGCAGACGCGAAAGACGCTCAGATGTAATTGAGTTACTGAAGCGGGAATATCGAGTGCAAGACGTCATCGACTATTCCGGCCTCGAACAGGACGACCTCGCGCTTGAGGGCACGGGCGCAATGGTTCTGGATCACGTGGGCCGTATTGCCTACACTGTTCGATCCAACCGCGCCGATCCGGTGTTGTTGGAGCGTTTCTGTACGCATTTCAACTATGAGCCGATTGCCTTTGATGCAAAGGACGCTGAAGGCCGTGATGTCTATCACACCAATGTTCTGATGGGGATCGGGACGCACCACGCGCTGATTTGTTTGGACATGATTTCCGACCCGGAACGCCGCGCAACAGTTCGGGCACGGCTGGAAGAATCAGGGCGGACTGTCATCGATCTGTCCCATGAGCAGATTGCAGATTTTGCAGGAAACGCGATTGAGCTTTGTGGCAATGATGGTCTTGTCCTGGCGTTGTCCAGCCGAGCGCTACAGGCTCTTACACCTGCTCAAGTCGCGATCATCGAAGCCAGTGCAACTCCACTGCCGCTCTCGGTTCCCACAATTGAAACAGCCGGTGGATCCGTACGTTGTATGATCGCTGGTATCCATCTTTCCCGCCGATAGGAGTCTTTGATGCAACCTTCTGATAAGGCCCTCGTGCCATTTGTATCCGTCGACAACATGATGCGTCTGGTCCACCACATCGGGGTCGAACAGATGATCACGCAGATTGCCGCGCAGATCGAATCCGATTTTAAACGCTGGGAGAGCTTTGACAAAACGCCCCGCATCCCGGCCCACTCACCACATGGGGTGATCGAACTGATGCCAACCTCGGATGGTGAGGCATACGGGTTCAAATACGTCAACGGGCATCCCAAAAATACGTCTGAGGGCCTGCAGACCGTGACCGCGTTTGGCCTGCTGGCTGATGTCTATACCGGTTACCCGACATTGTTGACCGAAATGACGATGTTGACTGCTTTGCGGACAGCGGCAACCTCTGCTCTGGTCGGCAAATATCTCGCGCCCAAATCCGCAACGACGATGGCGATGATTGGAAACGGCGCGCAATCCGAGTTCCAGTGCCTCGCCTTCAAAGCCATGTGCGGGATCGACACGGTCAGGCTCTACGACACCGATCCGAACGCGACGGCGAAATGTGCAGCCAATCTGCAGGGCAAAGGGCTGACGGTCGTGCCCTGCAAAACGCCGGAGGACGCAATCGAAGGCGCTCTGATCATAACGACCTGCACCGCTGACAAGAAATACGCCACCATCCTGACCGACAACATGGTCGGCCACGGTGTGCACATCAACGCGATTGGCGGTGATTGCCCCGGCAAAACCGAACTGCACCGCGATATCCTTCTGCGCTCGAATATCTTTGTAGAATACCCCGAGCAAACGCGGATCGAAGGTGAAATTCAAGCTCTGGAGAATGATCACCCTGTCACCGAGATGTGGGAAGTGATGACCGGACAGGCCAAAGGGCGCACCGATGATCGACAGATCACGTTGTTCGACAGTGTCGGCTTCGCGATCGAGGACTTCTCGGCACTACGTTACATCAAAAGCGCGATAGAAGGCACTGATTTCTATGAGCCATTGGATATGCTGGCAGACCCTGACGACCCGCGGGATCTGTTCGGGATGTTGATGCGGGCAGGATAAAGAACCCGCACTTCTAAAACTGTGCCCCGGCCTTTGGCCGGGGCTTTTTCTTATCCCGCAAGCGATGGCAGGTATAGAACAATCCCTGGAAAGGCCACCAGCAGTGCGATGGTAAGTGCATCGGCAATGAAGAACGGCGTTACCCCTTTGAAGACATCCTGAACACTAAGATCAGGCCTCACGCCTGCGACAACAAAACAGTTTAGACCAATAGGAGGTGTGATCAGGCAAAACTCGGCCATTTTGACCACCAAGATTCCAAACCAGATCGCACACATCGGCCCGGACATACCAAAGGCGCTGTCTGCTGCGCTGACGGCCTCGCCTCCGTTCAGGGCCATAACGGCGGGATACACGACCGGAAGTGTCAAAAGCAGCATACCGATCGCATCCATGAACATGCCCAGCACTGCATAGGCCAGCAGTATGCAGATCAGGATCAACATAGGTGACATTTCGAGCGAAGTGATCCAGTCGGAAAACGCCCCCGGCAAATCAGCAAATCCTAGAAACCGCACATAGATCAGAACACCCCAGATGATTGCGAAGATCATGGCGGTCAGTTTGGCGGTTTCAAGCAAAGCCGATTTGAATTCAGGCCAGCGCATGCCGTGGATCAGGGCAAAGCAGAACACGATGAAGGCCCCGATGGCCCCGCCCTCGGTCGGGGTGCCCCAAGCCTTGTCGCCGAAGGGGTTATAGACAAAGCAGATTATGATGAGGATCACCGCCACAATGGGCAGTGCGCCCGGAAGAGCAGCAAATCGTTGTTTCCAAGTAAACCCGGTGACCGGTGGTCCGACGGACTTGAAGATCACGGCGATACCGACGATCAGCAAGCCATAGATCACCGCCGAAAACGCGCCGGGGATGAAGCCTGCGAGCAGCAGTTTTCCCACATCCTGCTCGACAATGATGGCGTAAATCACAAGGATCGCAGATGGGGGGATTAGCGAGGCCAAGGTCCCGCCAGCGGCAACCACACCGGCGGCGAAACGTTTATTATACCCGACGGCCAGCATTTCAGGGATGGCGATGCGCGCAAAGACGGCTGATGTGGCGACCGATGCACCTGATACGGCGGCGAAACCGGCGGTCGCAAAAATCGTTGAAACGGCTAACCCGCCAGGCACCCATGCCACCCAGCGTTTTGCCGCCTCAAACAAGGCGCGGGTCAGGCCAGCGTAGTAGGCTAGATAGCCGATCAGGATGAATGTTGGGATCAGGCTCAGCGTATGAGACGCCACCTTGGAATGTGGCACCTGGCCAGCCGTTTTGACGGCCACCGTCAGTGCCTTACCAAACCGCTCGGGATCATACCCAAACTTTGCCCAGAATATCCAAACAAGGCCAACCAACCCTGCCAGACCTGCAGCAAATGCCACCCGCATGCCAGTGACGACAAGAACCAACAGTCCGGCAGTGACCCAAAGGCCGATATCAATCGTGTCCATGGGTCAGTTACGTCCTTCGAATTGTTCGGCCTCGGCTGCAGCCTGTGCGGCGGCATCCTGTATCAGCGGTACGGCCACCGGTGCCTCGAGCCCCAGCATGAAGGCGCGTCCATAGCCCCAGACCTGCAAGATTAGCCGGGCGCACAGCACCGAAAAAGCAACGGGTGCCAGCAGCTTGGCTGGCCAAATAGGAATCCCGATATCAATCGAGCTGTCGCGACTCCACATCGGAGCGCCGAAGTCAAATGAGCGGTCAAAGTGGGACCAACTACCCCAAACCAGCGCCAGCATCAGCAGCAGTATCAACAGAACCGAGATCAGCTCGAACAACCACAGCGCCCGCCCTTTCAGGCGCGAGATAACGATATCCATTCGGATGTGCCCGCCATCACGTTGCACAAACGAGATACCCAGAAACGCGATCAAGGGCATCGCCTGTTCAATCCAGTCAACATATCCGGGCAAAGGCGCGTTTAATGCGTTTCGGCCGCTGACTGACACAACAGCCAGCACCATCAGCCCGAAAACCGCGAATCCGCTGATCAACGCCATAAAACGCTCTAGACGTAACAAACGGTGATCCAACCGGCTTAGAAGACTGCCATCCTCAAGCACCGTGGCATGTCCTGCCATCTCAGCATTCCTTTGATTGAAGGAGATGCCGGGTGCCTAATGACACCCGGCTGTGGCGATCAGTTACCGCCGCGCTGCTGTTGCAGTGTCGATTGCACAAGATCATAAAGATCCTGCGCAGGTAGACCCTGAGCGGTCATGTCTTCGATCCACTTCGCGCGTATCGGATCAGCGGCTTTGGCGCGAAACTCCTCAAGCACGGCATCGTCAATCTCGACCTTTTCAACGCCTTTCTCTGCCAGCACGCCATCCCACTTTTCAAGCAGTCCACCGTAGTTGGCCAGATAGTGATCGATAGCCTCATCAATCGAGCTGTCCAGCGCTTCGCGATGTTCGGCTGGCAGCGCTTCATAAGCGTCGATATTCACCACCACCGGACAGTTTACCGTTCCAGGATTCAGATTGGCCGTCCACCAGTCAGCTTCGTTGATCGTCCCGAATGACAAATGCGCATGCTGAGCGAAGGCCACGGTATCGACCACGCCAGATTCCATCGCATTATAGGCTTCGGTCGCGGGCACGGACGTAGGTACGCCACCAACCGCTTCAAATGCTTGCCCCAAACCGCCAGTGGCGCGTACGCGCATACCGTCGAACTCGGCAAGCTCATCACGAGGGTCACCGGTACCAACAAGGTTATATTGAGGCATCGGTGAAGTCATGATGATGCGCGCGTTCCACTGCGCCATCTCGTCCTTGACTGCTGGATGATCATAGACTGCGTGGCTGACGGCCACCTCTTCATCCAATGTGTTTACGCCAAGGAAGGGCAGTTCCAAAACGGTGATCGCGCGGTTCTTATCGCGGTGATAGCCCGCACAGAACTGCGCCATCTCGAACGCGCCAATCTCGATACCATCCAGGTTTTCCTTGGGCTTCGACAATCCACCATAGCTAACATTGATGGTGAAATCGCCGCCGGTTTTTTCGTTCACCAGTTCAGCCAGTTTCTCAACATGCTCGGTAAATGCGCGGCGCTTACCCCAGACCGAGGCATTCCATTCGGTCGCGGCTGCTTCGGTGACAAACGCCACACTCAGGGCGGCAAAAGCCGCACCGCTCAACATCTTTTTCATAGTGGTATCTCCCTTAGTTGCGCCCCCTATCGGGATGCTTGATTGTGAAGCTAGCGCCAAGTCTAGAAGCTGCCAACCCCTGCGAGGAGAAGTGGTGTTATCGCCACCAGACTTCGAGATTAAAGTGAAGCTATCGGCCAAAGCCCCAGACACATGCCAATGAGCGCTGATGTCATTACAGCTATCTTACTGTTTTAAATTATATTTTACACATAATTTCAGAGTTGTTTACAATATTAGTGCCGGAAATGAAATTTCTTTACAAAGAAATCCAAGGATTATGGCAATTTATTTATTTCTTTTCTGATCCCCGTATTATTCAACTTGGGGAGGAACCGGATCGACATTGCCTGATCGGCTGGCAAAATCGATCCCATGTAATCCAGTCCAGAGGGAGGAGCCTCAAAGATGACTACCGCTGCCCAGGCAGATGCCAAGACATATCCGCCATCCGCAGAAACTGTCGCCCGTGCGCATGTCGACGCCGACAAATACGCAGATATGTACGCTGCGTCGATCAACAACCCCGAAGCATTCTGGGATGAGCAAGGCAAGCGCGTTGACTGGATCAAGCCTTATACTCAGGTCAAAGACGTCAGCTATGATTTTGGTTCGGTTGGTATCAACTGGTATGCGGACGGCACGCTAAACGTCTCGGCCAACTGCCTTGATCGTCATTTGAATACGCGCGGCGATCAGACAGCGATCATCTGGGAACCGGATGATCCAAACGACGAAGCTCAGCACATTACCTACGCCGAACTGCACCGTCGCACCTGCCGCATGGCCAATATTCTCGAGTCGATGGGCGTGCGCAAAGGTGACCGCGTTGTAATCTATCTGCCGATGATCCCTGAAGCCGCCTATGCGATGCTGGCTTGTGCACGGATCGGAGCAATCCATTCGATTGTATTTGCTGGGTTTTCACCCGATGCGTTGGCAGCCCGAGTCAACGGATGTGATGCCAAGGTCGTCATCACTGCCGATGAGGCACCACGTGGTGGCCGCAAGACTCCGCTGAAGTCCAACGCAGACGCGGCCCTGCTGCACTGCAAAGACAGCGTGAAATGTCTGGTGGTCAAACGCACCGGTGGGCAGACCACTTGGATTGATGGCCGCGACTATGATTACAACGAAATGGCGCTTGAAGCGGATGACTATTGCGCACCCGCCGAGATGAATGCCGAAGATCCGCTGTTCATTCTCTATACTTCCGGTTCGACCGGTCAGCCCAAAGGTGTCGTCCATACGACCGGCGGTTATCTGGTCTATGCCGCGATGACGCATGAGATCACATTCGACTACCATGAAGGCGACGTCTACTGGTGCACCGCCGATGTCGGCTGGGTCACCGGTCACAGCTATATCGTCTACGGACCACTGGCCAACGGCGCGACCACACTGATGTTCGAAGGCGTGCCGACCTACCCGGATGCATCACGCTTCTGGCAGGTGTGCGAAAAGCACAAGGTGAATCAGTTCTACACTGCTCCGACGGCAATTCGCGCTCTGATGGGTCAGGGTACCGAGTTCGTCGAGAAATGCGACCTGAGCGATCTCCGGACGCTGGGCACAGTCGGCGAGCCGATCAACCCGGAAGCCTGGAACTGGTACAATGAAGTTGTTGGCAAAGGCAAATGCCCGATTGTTGACACCTGGTGGCAGACCGAAACCGGCGGTCATCTGATGACCCCCCTGCCTGGTGCGCATGCGATGAAGCCCGGCTCGGCGATGAAACCGTTCTTCGGCATCCAGCCGGTGGTTCTGGACCCGCAATCCGGTGTTGAGATCGAGGGAAATGGCGTTGAGGGTGTTCTGTGCATCAAAGACAGCTGGCCCGGTCAGATGCGCACCGTCTGGGGCGATCATGAGCGGTTCGAGAAGACCTATTTCTCGGACTACAAAGGCTACTACTTCACCGGCGATGGCTGCCGTCGCGATGAGGATGGCGATTACTGGATCACTGGCCGCGTCGATGATGTAATCAACGTCTCCGGCCACCGGATGGGCACGGCCGAGGTGGAAAGCGCGCTGGTCGCCCATGCCGCCGTCGCCGAGGCCGCTGTGGTTGGTTACCCCCATGAAATCAAAGGGCAAGGCATCTATTGCTATGTCACTTTGATGAATGACCGCGAGCCGTCGGATGAGCTGCTGAAAGAGCTGCGCACCTGGGTCCGGACCGAGATCGGCCCGATTGCCTCGCCTGATGTGATCCAGTGGGCCCCCGGCCTGCCCAAGACTCGCTCGGGCAAGATCATGCGCCGAATTCTGCGCAAGATTGCCGAGAACGACTTTGGTTCGCTTGGCGATACGTCGACCCTGGCCGATCCGTCAGTGGTCGAAGACCTGATCGAAAACCGGGCAAACAAGTGAGGATGTGATGGACGCTGCCACGACCATATCCCCCGCTGTTCTGATCCTTCTCGGCCCTCCGGGCGCCGGGAAGGGTACCCAGGCTCGTATGCTTGAAGAGAAGTTCGGGCTTGTACAACTCAGCACCGGTGATCTGCTGCGTGACGCGGTCGCCGCAGGTACCGAGGCTGGTAATGCTGCCAAAGCGGTTATGGAGGCAGGCGATCTTGTCAGCGACGGCATCGTCATCGCGATCCTGCGCGACCGCATGGCGGAACCGGACTGCGCCAAGGGCGTCATACTGGATGGTTTCCCTCGGACCACAGTCCAGGCCGAGGCTCTTGATGGTCTGCTCGCGTCTTCAGATCAGAAGATCAACGCGGCCATCAGCCTTGAAGTTGAAGACGCCGAGATGGTGACGCGGATTTCGGGTCGTTACACCTGCGCCGGATGCGGTGAGGGCTATCACGACACGTACAAGCAGCCCGTCGAAAACGGCAAATGCGACAAGTGCGGACACACAGAATTCAAGCGCCGCGCCGATGACAATGCTGAGACGGTTGCCTCACGGCTTGCTGCCTACCACGCGCAAACCGCACCATTGATTGACTACTATCAAGCCCAAGGTGTGCTGAAAGGCATCGATGCCATGGGTCAGATCGACGACATCGCGCAAGACCTTCAAGGGATTGTCGGCGAGGTCATGAAATAAGGGGAGGAGATAAGCCCTAGGGCTTTGATCCTAAATCAGAATACTTCAATGGACCCGCCTTGGCGGACCAGAGAAGTTATGCCTGACGTCACGGGGCGTTTGGCACAACCGAGAAGCGGCCCACCGCACTGGAGGAGTTGGGCAATGGGCCGCCAATGAGGGAAGCGAAGGAGGAACCCGCGATGGCGGATCATTCAACAAACTCCGCGCAGACTGCCGAAGCCGACAAGGGCTATTGGCAGGCCAACCTGCGCCTCATCTACATCAGCCTCGCGATTTGGGCGCTGGTGTCGTTTGGATTCGGCATTCTGCTGCGTCCGCTGCTGTCCGGCATCGCCGTTGGCGGTACAGATCTGGGCTTTTGGTTCGCTCAGCAAGGATCGATTCTGGTCTTTCTGGTGCTGATCTTCAACTACGCCTGGCGCATGAACAAGCTCGACGCTGAACACGGCGTGGACGAGGAGTAATCGGCATGGATCAGTTTACCATCAACCTGCTGTTTGTGGGCGCGTCTTTTGCGCTTTACATCGGCATCGCGATCTGGGCCCGTGCGGGTTCCACATCGGAATTCTATGCCGCCGGTCGCGGCGTTCACCCGGTCACCAACGGTATGGCGACAGCAGCGGACTGGATGTCTGCGGCCTCGTTCATCTCGATGGCGGGTCTGATTGCCTTTACCGGCTATGACAACTCGACCTTCCTGATGGGTTGGACCGGTGGCTACGTGCTGCTGGCTCTGCTGCTTGCTCCTTACCTGCGTAAGTTCGGCAAGTTCACCGTGTCGGAATTCATCGGCGACCGTTTCTACAGCCAGACCGCACGTATCGTGGCGGTTATCTGTCTGATCGTTGCGTCGGTGACCTACGTGATCGGTCAGATGACCGGTGTTGGCGTGGCCTTTGGCCGCTTCCTCGAAGTGTCCAACACTACAGGTCTGCTGATCGGCGCCGGCGTTGTGTTTGCCTACGCAGTGTTTGGTGGGATGAAGGGCGTGACCTACACTCAGGTCGCTCAGTACTGCGTGCTGATCACCGCTTATACCATCCCGGCCATCTTTATCTCGCTGCAGCTGACCGGCACGCCTGTTCCGGCGCTGGGTCTGTTTGGTGACACCGCCAGCGGTGAACCCCTGCTGACCAAGCTGGACGCCATCGTGACCGAGTTGGGCTTCAACGACTACACGGCCCACCACTCGAATACGCTTAACATGGTGCTGTTCACCCTGTCGCTGATGATCGGTACTGCGGGTCTGCCGCACGTCATCATGCGCTTCTTCACCGTTCCCAAAGTGTCTGACGCACGTTGGTCGGCAGGCTGGGCGCTGGTCTTCATCGCTCTGCTGTACCTGACGGCTCCTGCTGTTGGTGCAATGGCGCGCCTGAACATCACCGACATGATGTGGCCCAATGGTGGCATCGAAGGTGGCGCTGTTTCGGTTGAGGAAATCGACAATGATCCGCGTTACGACTGGATGGCCACTTGGCAGAAAACCGGTCTGCTGGATTGGGAAGACAAGAACGGCGACGGCAAGATCCAGTACTACAACGACAAATCCGAAGCGATGACTGCAATCGCCGAAGAAAAAGGCTGGGTCGGTAACGAGCTGACCAAGTTCAACCGCGACATCCTGGTTCTGGCCAATCCTGAGATTGCCAACTTGCCAGGTTGGGTGATTGGTCTGGTCGCTGCTGGTGGTCTTGCGGCTGCTCTGTCAACCGCTGCGGGCCTGCTGCTGGCGATCTCGTCGGCTGTGTCCCATGACCTTGTCAAAGGTGCAATCAACCCGTCGATCTCTGAAAAGGGTGAACTTCTGGCGGCACGGATTGCCATGGCTGTAGCCATCGTCGTTGCAACCTATCTGGGTCTCAACCCTCCGGGCTTTGCGGCACAAACCGTGGCCTTGGCCTTTGGTCTGGCAGCAGCCTCGATCTTCCCGGCGCTGATGATGGGGATCTTCTCGACCCGCATCAACAACACCGGCGCGGTTGCAGGTATGCTGGCTGGTCTGACCGTAACCCTGGTCTACATCTTCCTGCATAAGGGCTGGCTGTTCATTCCGGGCACCAACTCGTTCACCGATGCTGATCCGCTTCTGGGTCCGATCAAGTCGACCTCGTTCGGCGCCATCGGTGCGATGATCAACTTCGGCGTTGCCTACGTCGTTGCCGGTATGACCAAAGAGACTCCGCAGGAGATCAAAGATATGGTCGAAAGCATTCGCATTCCCCGTGGTGCGGGCGCAGCTCAGGATCACTGAGTGTGATGCGGTCGGCGGCTCTTGTCTTCGATCGCATCTTTCGACTTACTGTTCCCGCCCGGCACACCACCGGGCGGGATTTTTATTCGGAACTCCGGAGAGCGTAAATGCCCCTGTCCCATGACGAAATCACCCGGTTTCTGAAGTCTGTACACCCCTATGACTCGTTGCCCCATGATGCTTTGGACGATCTGGCCAAGCAGATCGAAGTGCGCGAAGTCGATGCCGATGGCAGCATTTACCAGTTGGGCAACGCTCTGCCCGGCGTCTTTGTGATCTATGAAGGACAGGTAGAAATTACCGATGAGAACGGCGCTGTCGTTTCGCATCTGGGATTGCGCAATTCTTTTGGTGAGCGCGGATTGCTGAAGGACGGCAAGGCCGCCACACATGCGCGCGCGCACACGCCGTCAGTGTTGATCGTGTTGCCGCCAGACCTTGTGAAAAACCTGATCGAAGGTCACGACGTGGTGTCCAAGTTCTTTAATCGTTCACGCGGTGGGCGGAGCGGACCGCAAAGCTTGGCTACCAGTGCAATTGACGTGCTGATGGCTCGTGACCCTGCCACCTGCCCGCCCGATACTCCGGTTCAAAACGCTGCGCAGATCATGCGCGACCGCCATATCTCATCGCTTTGCGTGACCGAAGGGGACAGATTGTTGGGTATCGCAACCCTCCGCGATATTTCCGGCAAATACGTCGCCGAGGCGATGCCCGCTGACACCGCGGTTTCGGCGATCATGACCGCCGATCCAATCATTCTTGCCCCGACAGATATCGGCTCGGACGTATTACACGTGATGATGGAACGTGGCATCGGTCATATTCCAATTTCCGAGGCCGGTAAGCTGGTCGGAATCGTAACCCAAACCGACCTCACCCGCTATCAGGCGGTCAATTCTGCCGAGTTGGTAGGACGAATTGCCCGCGCCGACAGCCCGCAAGAGATGGCTCAAGTCACCGCTGAGATACCACAACTGCTGGTCCAACTCGTCGCGGGTGGCAACCGGCACGAGATCGTTACACGGCTGATCACCGACATCGCAGACACTGCGACGCGGCGGTTGCTGGCACTGGCTGAGGCTGAACTGGGTGCGCCGCCAGTGCCCTACTTGTGGCTTGCTTGCGGCTCGCAAGGACGGCAGGAACAGACCGGAGTTTCTGATCAGGACAATTGCCTGATGCTAGATGACAGTGTGGCGGTCGGTGATATGGCCTACTTCGCTGCGCTGGCCAAATTCGTCTCAGACGGGCTGGATACCTGCGGTTATTTCTATTGCCCCGGTGACATGATGGCGACCAACCCTCGCTGGTGCCAGCCCGTGCGTGTCTGGCGCGAGTATTTCAATGGCTGGATCGCCAAACCCAACCCTGAGGCGCAAATGCTGGCCTCGGTGATGTTTGACCTGCGGCCCATCGGAGGGTCCTTCGATCTGTTCACCGACCTGCAGGCCGATACGCTGGCGGCAGCCAATGTGAATTCGATCTTTGTCGCGCATATGATTTCGAACTCACTGAAACACACGCCTCCTCTGGGCCTGCTGCGTGGATTCGCCACCATACGTTCGGGTGAGCATCGCAATACGCTCGACCTCAAGCATAATGGCGTGGTGCCTGTCGTGGATCTGGCACGCATCTACAGCCTGCAGGGACAATTAACCGAAGCGAACACCCGCGCCCGTCTTAGCGCCGCCGAGGCTGCGGGTGTGCTCAGCGCGTCTGGCGCACGCGATTTACTGGACGCATATGACCTGATCGCTGAGACCCGATTGGAACATCAAGTGCGTCTGGTCAAATCCGGGGATGCACCGGACAATTACCTGCCACCCGCTGAATTGTCGGACTTTGAGCGAAGTCATCTCCGCGATGCCTTTGTCGTGGTAAAAACCATGCAATCAGCGGTTGGCCATGGCAAAGGAATGCTGGGTTAAGAAACTGGAAATGAACGGAGAAATCACATGTTTCTGGAACTGATCGGCACGATTTTTGCAGGCTTTGCCTTTGCGGGTGTCGTGATGGTGGTGAACAAGCTGACCGGGGGCCGCTTGCCCAAATGGGCCGCGCCGGTTGCGGCAGGTGCGGGGATGATCGGTATGACGATTACCAGCGAGTATTCTTGGTATGACCGTACGCGCGACCAACTGCCCGACAGCCTCACCATCGTGCAGGAGGTGGAAAGCCGCGCCTTTTATCGCCCTTGGACGTACGCCGTGCCCTTTGTCGACCGTTTTGCTGCGATCGACGCCACATCGGTACGCACCAATGCCAATTTGCCGGACGAGCGTCTGGTCGATCTTTACTTTTTTGGTCGCTGGGCACCGGTCTCGAAGATGCCGGTCGCTGTAAACTGCGCCGAAAACAGCCGCGCCAACCTGGCAGACGGGGCCGAATTCGCCGATGACGGACGTTTGCTGAACGCCAGCTGGATCAAGATCGACGCTGAAGATCCGGTAATCGAGGCAACCTGCGGGGTCTGACTATGTTGAACCATCTGAGCCTGCGCCTGAGGGTGTTCCTGTTCTTCCTATTACTTGCGGCAGGAGGGCTGATCATCAGCACCCTGGCTTTGTGGGTCGGTTATCAGAGGGCAAGTGATCCCGCTCTTATGGATGCGTTCATCTTCGCAGAGATACTGATCGCGTTTGGAATGTTGGCGCTGGTTGCCGGAGTCTGGCTTCTTTTTGATGATAACGTTGCAAAACCAATCGAGCGGCTCTCGGCCCAACTCCGGGCGCGCGCACACGCCGGGGTCAGCACGGATCTGGACCTTCAGGCGGCGCGCTATTTGGGCGATCTGGCCCCCGCCGCCGCTGGACTGGCCGAACAACTGGCTGCCAACGCCATGACCACGGCTGAGGCCGTGGCTGCGGAAACGGCCCATCTGGCCTCGGAAAAACAGCGTCTCACCGCGCTCCTGACCGAGATTCCGGTTGCCATGCTTTTGGCCGGACCGAAGCATCAGATCGTACTAT
Source organism: Ruegeria sp. CG1 (assembly GCF_056537265.1). Taxonomy (NCBI): domain Bacteria; kingdom Pseudomonadati; phylum Pseudomonadota; class Alphaproteobacteria; order Rhodobacterales; family Roseobacteraceae; genus Ruegeria; species Ruegeria sp. CG1. The sequence goes on from NZ_JBQFRF010000001.1 coordinate 932,946, forward strand.
ATGACGCACAGGCGGCTGAGGTTCTGGCACAGATCGCACATCCCCGGTTGAACGCGTCGCTGTTTGACTATCTCGAAGCGACGGGCCTGACGGATTCTTATGCGAAGCTGGTCAAGACCGGGAAAGACGTCCATTGCACACTGACCAGTGTCGATGGGCGGCAATCGTATTCAGCCCGTATGAAACCATTGGGCGATGCCCCCGGTTACATGCTGGTCTTCGATGACAGTGCCGCGCAAATCGATCCCGACGCGGCCCGCCCGCTGGTTTACGATTTCGAACTTCTCGACACACCCGGTGACGACGCGTTTGAAGATAGACCCCTGTTGGACCTCTGCTTCGTAGTCTTTGACACCGAAACCACGGGCCTGCTCCCGCATAAGGATGAGATCGTACAGATCGGTGCTGTGCGCGTCGTAAAGGGTAAAATCGTCGAAGGCGAACGGCTTGATACCCTGGTCGACCCCGGCATCCCGATCCCCCCAGCTTCAACCAAAGTGCATAAGGTCAGCGACCGGATGGTTCAGGGTGCGCCTGATATTGCCGAGGCCGGTCGCAGCTTTCACCAATTTGCCCGGGATGCCGTCATTGTTGCCCACAATGCACCATTCGACATGGCTTTCCTGCGCCGCCATGCCGAGCGTATGGGGGTGGAATGGAGCCACCCCATTCTGGATACGGTCCTGCTGTCGGCGGTGCTGTTCGGGGCAAGCGAAACGCATACGCTGGACGCTGTCTGCGAACGGCTTGGCATAACAATTCCCGAAGCCCTGCGTCACACGGCCTTGGGTGATGCCGTCGCGACCGCCGAAGTGCTGGTTCGGATGCTACCAATGCTTACGGCCCGTAATTTGGTGACCTTTGGCGACGTCATCACCGAGACTCGCAAACACGGACGGTTGCTTGAAGACCTGAACTGACCAGAAATTGCTACCACCACCGCAGCTTTCCGTAGACAATTCTGGCGTCGCGTGGCACCTGAGACAGGCCCATGTACGAGCGCGCGATGACTGAAAAGACCTTCATTCCCAGCCCCGAGCAAAGCCTTGCCTTTCGCGAGGCCCTGAGCTGTTTCGGCACCGGCGTCACCGTTGTGACCACAAATACCTCCGAGGGCCCTGCAGCAATCACGGTGAACTCATTTGCGTCTGTATCGCTGGACCCGCCGCTGGTCCTGTGGTGTCTTGATCGGGATTCGAACCGGTACGACGCGTTCCACAACTGCGAATATTACGCGATCCACGTAATGGCGCAGGACCAGCACGACCAAGCATTGCAATTCGCGCGAAACGGGTTCGATTTTTCCCATGCGGATTGGCAGGAGGATGACGCCGGGCGTCCCCGACTTGCGGAATGCCTCGCCCGCTTCGATTGCCGTCTTTCGGCCCGTCATGAGGCAGGTGACCACCTGATCCTTGTTGGTCATGTTGAACAGGTCATGCATCGCCCAGGTCAGGGGCTGATCTTCAAGCGCGGACAATTCGGCGGCTTCGCCGATCTGATCTAATCGTCCAGCGAGCCGTGGACGGCCAACGCTTCAAGTTGCGCCTCTTGCGGGGCGATCACGCGGAATGCCTCGTGCACGCCTGCACCCGTCAGCTCTCGGGCGACGGTCAGCAATGTGTTCGGGGCATGATCTTCGCACAGCTCGGACATATGCGAGATTTCGGCCTGCGCCACTTCTAACGCGGCTTCAACCGAAGGCGCGCCGTAGAATTGCACGAAATGCTCGGCCAGATATTGCGTGATCTGGTTAATCTCGGCCTGCTCGACCCGCGTAACGGCAACAAATGTAACGCGCCCGAAGGTTTCAAGCCCCAGCCATCCATTGGCAAAGGCCTGACGCGCCTTACCTTCCAGATCAGCCTCACTCCAGTTCGAAAACTCGAATCCGCCCGAGATGCACCATTCACCGGTTCTTGCGGGTGAATGAAACACGTTCATATCGCTTTCATCAAAATGGATAGCACGGGCGAGTTTCATCTGGCGGTCTCCAATAATTCTGTCAGCGGGCGTATATGTGTGTCCGCGCCGTCGCGGATCAGCATACCGAAGCGCTCATCGGTGCCCAGAAAGACACCCCCTTCTCCAATAGGTTCTCCGACACCGCGCAGCAGCCCCATCCACTCAGCGTGAAGCGGCGCGTTACCGTCCTCGTTCCAGCGGTTCAACCAGGTCAACATGTGACGCGACCAGCTCTCGACCAACTGCGTCGCAGAAACCTCGGCGCATCCTTCATCATAGAGCGAGGTAACATCCGGTGTTTCCCCCGGTGCATCGCTGGTTTGAAGCAAGGCCAGTTCCCAACCAACGATCAGCCAATCGGGAACCTCATCCACCTCGGCAGACGAGGCTGAGACTTTTATTGTCCCACATTTTGCACCGTTTACACAGATCAGCCCATCCCAACCAAAGTGCACCGCGACCTCGGGCGGGGCCAGCGCGCCCAGCGCATTCTGGAACCCAACAACACAAAGCGGCAGCATCGCCATAGCATCCTGCAACGGAACCTCGGGCGCGAATACAATCGCAACGCGCAGACGATCCGCCTGAATATTGTGGACCACAGTTCCCGCGTCACAGCCCAGCGCTGCCATCGCCTGGGCACGCTCGAACGGGTCTTCGCCAGCCTTGGCAGGTTGCCCTTTGAGCAATGGGGGAAAGACCGGCTGGGTCACGCGTTGCCCTTGGCAATCATGTCGCGGGCGATCTTGCGGAAGGCTTCGGCTTGCGGGCTGTCAGGTTTGCTGACAACGATGGGGGCACCCCCGTCGGCGGCAACTCGGATATCCAGATGCAGCGGAATTTCCCCTAGCAATGGCACGCCCAGCGCCTCGGCTTCTGAGGCAACACCGCCATGGCCAAAGACATGTTCTTCGTGTCCGCAATTCGAGCAAATATGCGTCGACATATTTTCGATCATCCCAACAATGGGCGTCTTGAGCTGGTTGAACATATCGATCCCCTTGCGGGCGTCGATCAAAGCAACATCCTGTGGGGTTGAGACGACAATGGCTCCATCCACCTGAAACTTTTGGCTCAGCGTCAGTTGCACATCGCCGGTTCCGGGGGGCAGATCAACGATCAACACATCCAATGCGCCCCATTGCACCTGACTCATCATCTGCTGCAAGGCGCCCATCAGCATGGGGCCACGCCAGACAACCGCCTGCCCTTCGTTGGTCATTAACCCCATCGACATCATGGTGACACCGTGATTGCGCAGCGGTAGGATCGTCTTGCCATCTGGGCTGGCCGGTCGCCCCGACACGCCCAGCATCCGGGGTTGTGAAGGGCCATATACGTCTGCGTCCAACAGGCCTACGCGACGGCCTTCAGCTGCCAGCGCGCAGGCAAGGTTGGCCGACACGGTGGACTTGCCCACGCCACCCTTGCCCGACGCAACCGCGATGATCCGGTCCACACCGGGAACGGCCTGCGGTCCGGTTTGTGAGGGCTTGGGCTTGGGCTTCAAATCAGGCGGCGCTTTGTCCGAATGCGCGGTCAACATTGCCGAGACCTTGGAAACACCATCAACCATCTGCGCCGCCTGTTCGGCTGTGGCTCGTACGGGCTCCATCTTCTCGGCCTGTTTGGGATCGATCTCCAGCACAAACCGAACGGTATCGCCTTCAACATTCAATGCACGCACGATACCCGCGCTCACAATATCCTGACCAGAAACCGGATCGGTAATCTTCTTCAAGTTTGCTAGAACTGCATCACGGATGCTCATGCCGTCTTCCCCTTGATCCGCCCCGCGCTGGGCGCCTTGCGTATCGACAGAATATAGTCGCCGCTCATTGCATGTGTCTCCGTCTCATTTTGTACATTTGACGCATCGGGTCAGCCACCGTTAGGCTTAACCATGCGCTTTGTCCTGTTGTGCCTGAGCCTGACGCTCACCGCCACCCCCTCTTGGTCGCAAGAGGCATTGGGCCTTGCCGCCCCGGATGAGGTGACAAACTCAGGTCTTTTGCAACATATTCTTCCGCGCTTTTCTCTCAAGACCGGAATACGTGTTGTTGCGGATGAAAGCGGCGTCATGTCACTGGCCCCAAGTTCGCCCGGCGATCCGGTCTTTGCCCGTGACGGGGTGGTCTATCATCTAAGAATCGACGACAGCGCCAAGCAGGTAAGGTTTCGTGAATGGCTACTTTCCGACATTGGCAGACGGACGGTTGAAAACTTCATCCCCGACGAGGGCACGCCCTTTAGCGCAAGTTTCGAAACTGCCACTGTTACCAAAGAGGTCGTGGTCGACGGAAACGCGCTGCTTGGCGAAGATCTGTCGATGACCCATTGTGGCCGGTGCCACGTAATTGGCCCAAAGAATCGGATGAACGGGCTGGGTTCGACCCCGTCTTTCGCAGTGCTGCGCGCAATGCCCGACTGGTCGGAACGGTTTCAGGCGTTCTTTGCCCTGAACCCACACCCAGCTTTCACGCAGATCGAGGGCGTCACCGAACCTTTCCCGCCCGAGCGTCCCTCGCCGATCCATCCGGTCGAGATGAGCCTGGATGACCTCGAAGCAATTCTGGCTTTCGTGACCGCCATGCGCGCCGCCGATCTGGGCGCGCCACTGCAACTTCAGTGATCCTTGCGCTTTGAAAGGTAATCATCCGTTGTGACAACCCGTGGCCTGGGGGCGGATTGAAATGGATTGTCAGCGCTATGGAACTGGGCGTTCACCCGGCAATTGTCGCACATCTGGATCATCCGCGCCTGATCCGAGGTCGCGAACATCGGATGTGTGCCCGACAACTTTTCCATGATCCGCTCAACCGTTGATTTAACGCCAAACGCTGCGCCGCATTCGACGCATTCAAAGGGTTCCTCTTCATTCAGCACCTGTTGTGACAGCGCTTGGTCGCTCAGATCAAGCTGGGGCACTAGTGTGATCGCCTGTTCTGGGCAGATCGTTCGGCAAATCCCGCATTGCAGGCAGGCGTCCTGCTGGAAATTCAACTGCGGCTTGTCCGGGTTATCGATCAGCGCCCCCGATGGGCAAAGGGACACGCAACTCAGGCACAATGTACAGGTGTCGGTATTCACTGCAATCGCGCCATAAGGCGCGCCCTCGGGCAGGGCCAGCGGCACCTCGACCTCCGGGTTCAAAGCTTGCGCCGCCAGACGCGCTATTTGACGACGATTACCCAGTGGAAGCACCGGATCAGCCAATGGCTGCGGAACATTCTGCGCATAAAGCAGATCTGCCAGCGCATCCGGGTCGGTTTCATCAATCAGACTCAGCGCGTCGTGCACTGCGATAGCCCGAGCCAGCTCTAATTCACGATCAAGCGCGTCCCGTTCGGTCTTGGGGCTAATGAGGATATCGGCGCGCGCAAAGCCATGCGCCAGCGCTGCGAGCATCTCGGCATGTCCAAAGCCCGAAACCACGTTCAGCTCCAGCGGAATGACATCCGCTGGCAGTCCTCGTCCAAACCGGGCCGCCATCTGGATCATCTGCGCCCCATGGGCGTCGTGCACTAGTAATCGCGGTGCAACGCCGCCCGCGCGCCGGAAGGTCCGAGCCAGTATGTGCATCCGCGACAATACCGCCGAGACCGGAGGGTCTTCATATGTGATAGCAGTCGACGGGCACAACGCCGAACACTCACCGCACCCGGCGCAAATCATCGGATCAATGGCTACATGATCGCCAGCCGGTGTGATCGCACCGGTCGGGCAGACGTCCAGACAGTTTGAACACCCCGTTTGTTCCGCTCGCGAATGGGCGCAAAGCGTCTCATCCAATCGGACATAGAGCGGTTTTTCAAAAGTCCCGACCAGTTGCACCGCTTCAAAAGCAAGACGCGCGACGGCCACCGCATCGCGGGGATCAGCGCGCAAGTACCCCTCGCGCTTTTCGGGGGCATTAACCAAAGGTGTTGCTCCGGTCAGATCAACAACAATGTCGCAACGCGACGTTGCACCGTCACGGGGTGTGCTCCAACCAAATTCTCCGCGTCCGCCGGGCTCTAGTTGCTGCACCTGATCCAGATGCCAAACAAATCCGCCCAGCGCGCCGGCCAGTCTGCGTATTCGTGCGCGCGCAACGTCATAGTTGCGGCTTAGCGGTTCTGCATCGTCAACCAAAAGCACAGTCACGGCCAACACAGCGGACAGCTGTTCGGCCAACGGAAAGACAACCTCTCCGGGCCCGACAATACAGCAGGTGCCTTCACTGATGACATCGAAACTGGGGGTCACTGGCTGAGGCAGTAATGCCTCAGCCGCGAGCGCAGCCATTTTGGGGGTCGCATCGGTCCCCTGTTCGGACCAGCCAGCTCGGTCGCGCAGATCGACAAATCCGGGCGCTTCAACACCCAGTTCCTCGGCAAGCTCGCTAAAAACTGCACTTTCCTGAGCGCAGGCAAACACCACCTGCTCATCGCCCGTCATCAACTCGGCGGCAGTTTGAATCTGGTGCGTACAAAGGGCGGTATGCACCTTCGAGCACTCCGTATCGCAGGCTGCAGAAATACCATCTGCGTTCAGGGACTGCGTCCCCTCGCAATCACACAATATGAGCTTGCTGGCCATTTCCCCTCCCGACGCTGCGTTCTGCCCCATCAGCAGCTTAGACCCAATCCGCGCCGAGGCAATGCGAAGCATCAGAGAAAATCCCGATATGTGCATTATTTTTCATCACAAATCGCCATCAAAACCTGAAGTTGGAAATAAACTCTAAGTGAATGTCTCATATTAGGCGAAACTAGACTTGGCAGGTCGCCAATTTATGTAACATAGTACATCAATGGAAGGCAGGGGAGAGCCTTCCGGGGAGGAGCCAGTGGCCAAGGCCGCAAGCCGGACTGAAATGACAATTGGCGTCGTCGTGCGCAGAACACCCGGGGTGACACGCTGGGCGCGTTGGAACTGGCGAGCGGTCGCTGTTTTGCCAGGTGCAGGGCCTGCCGACTGGCAAGAGTTGCGACGTGAAGGTGAGGCCATCGAATACCATGCAGCCACCCTGCCCCTCACCCTCTGGGCCGATGAAACCGAAGCCTACATGGTCAACCTGTCGGACGGTCAACCTTCGCTGTACCTGGTTTTGCGGGATGAGCTGAAAGGCGAAACACCCCTGAATGCCGTATTGATCACCGCCTCACCGTTCGAGGGTCAGGATTATGCGGATACCGGCGAAGAGATCGTTGAGAAGATTCCGATGACCGAAGGGTTGATTGCATGGCTCCGCGATTTCACCCTGCAGCATCATCAGGACGAGGTGTTCATAAAACGTAAACGGGACAAGAAACGCACCGATCTGGTGGAAGACGGCAAGGGCGATGCACGAATCCGGCAGGATTCAGATGTCTACCGGGCTCCGCGTCGGGTGCTGCAATGACCCAGACCCGCGATTTCTGGTCCCTCCGCAAGGCCGCCGTTCAGGCCGAGACCGAAGCAGAAGCTCTGGCCGCAGAGGAACAGATCATCACAACGCGGCAAGCTGAGCTGGAGGAAAAAAGCGACGCTGAAATTCTGGCCGAGTTTGATCTGCCCGATCCCGATACACTGGAAGCCGGCGATGATGTCTCGGGCTTCATGGCCAAAGCTGTACCTGACCGTCTGCGCCGCCGCGCCTTGCGGCGCCTATGGCGGTTGAATCCTGTTCTGGCCAATGTCGACGGGCTGGTCGATTACGGCGAGGATTATACCGATGCGGCCTGCGTGATTGAGAACATCCAGACCGCGTATCAGGTTGGCAAGGGTATGTTGGCGCATGTCGAAGCGCTCGCTGCCGAGGCAGAAGTGTCCGAAGCAGAAACAGAAGCTGACATGCCCGAGGCGATCGAGTCAGGTGAAGAACCGATCAACGCCGTCGAACCAGAACCGGAAGCCCCACAGATGGTTGAAATGGAAGAGCCAGAGGAAATCGAACTCACCCCTGCTCCACGCCGTATGAAATTCGAATTCGAAGGATAACTCTATGACCGCAGACAACGCGCAAACATTGGATATCTCAACTGAGGATCGTCTGCGTGCGGATTTCTATAATTTTCTTGGCCTGCTATTGGCCGGTCCACCCGATCAGTTGCTTTTGGATCAGATGGCCGGGCTAAGCGGTGATGACTCGGATCTAGGTCAGGCCATTCAGGCAATGGCACGGGTGGCCAAGGTGACCAAGCCTGCCGCCGCAGAGCGCGAATTCAACGCACTTTTCATCGGATTGGGCCGAGGCGAACTGCTGCCTTATGCCTCTTTCTACCTGACGGGATTTCTGAACGAAAAACCCCTGGCGCAGCTGCGCAATGACATGGCCGCGCGGGGCATCACCCGGGCGCAGAATGTATATGAACCCGAAGACAACATCGCCTCGCTAATGGAAATGATGGCGGGCATGATCGTCGGTCGGTTCGGCGCGCCCGCCACGCTGGAAGATCAAAAGGCGTTCTGGAGCAAACATATTGGGCCCTGGGCCGCGCATTTCTATTCGGATTTGGAAGGTGCCGAGAACTCGGTTCTCTACGCCTCGGTCGGCACGGCTGGTCGGGTGTTCATGGAGATCGAACGTGAAGCCTTTCGAATGACGGCGGCCTAGCCCGCCACTCGCCGGTGCCTTTAGGCACCAAACCGCAATTGGGACAGGAGGAGCCCATGAGCAAGACCAAGGAAGAAGGCGCAACCCGCCGCGACTTCCTGAAACTGGCCGGAACCGCAGCGCCCGCTGCTGTAGCCGCCGCCAGCCTGTCTGGGAAAGCCGAAGCAGCCGAACTGCCGACGGACGAAACCCGGATGCAGGACACCGCGCATACGCGCGCATACCTCGACAGCGCCCGGTTCTGACCCGGACGTAGTCATACCCGACAGACGGTTGCGATTGGCCCTGACGTCGGTTTCGCGAAGTACCAAGCCAGCCATGGGTTACATGGCCAGCAAGGGAGGAAAGAAATGCTTAGGAAAAAGACCAACGGGGTTGCGAGACGCCCCCAGCGGACAAGTATCCTGTCCCAGGTCGGCGAGAAAACCGTCGATCGCCGCGCATTCTTGCGTGGCTCGGGCCTGACGATCGGAGGCCTTGCCGCGATCAGCGCCACGGGTGGAACCGTGACGCCCGCCAGTGCCCAGACAGCGGCAAACACCGCCGTTGAGAATATCAAATCCGTATGCACTCACTGCTCGGTCGGCTGCACGGTCGTTGCCGAGGTACAGAACGGAGTCTGGATCGGGCAAGAACCTGGCTGGGACAGCCCATTCAATCTGGGTGCACACTGCGCCAAGGGGGCCTCGGTCCGCGAGCACGCCCATGGCGAGCGCCGCCTGAAATATCCGATGAAAAAGGAAGGTGGCGAGTGGAAGCGCATCAGCTGGGAAGAGGCGATCAACGAGATCGGCGATGGCATGATGAGCATCCGCGAAGAATCCGGGCCGGACAGCGTGTACTGGCTGGGGTCTGCGAAGCACAATAACGAACAGGCCTATCTGTTCCGCAAGTTCGCCGCCTACTGGGGCACGAACAACGTGGACCATCAGGCCCGTATCTGCCACTCGACCACTGTTGCGGGTGTTGCGAATACATGGGGCTACGGCGCCATGACCAATTCGTACAACGACATGCACAACAGCCGGGCCATCTTCATCATCGGTGGTAACCCGGCCGAGGCGCACCCCGTCTCGCTGCTGCATATCCTGCGCGCGAAAGAGCAGAACAATGCGCCTTTAATCGTCTGCGACCCGCGCTTTACGCGCACCGCGGCCCATGCGGATGAATATGTCCGCTTCCGCCCCGGTACGGACGTCGCTCTGATCTGGGGTATCCTGTGGCACATCTTCGACAACGGCTGGGAGGACAAAGAGTTCATCCGCACCCGTGTCTGGGGCATGGACCAGATCCGCGAAGAGGTTGCCAAGTGGAACCCGGATGAGGTTGAGCGCGTCACCGGTACGCCCGGCTCGCAGCTGCGCCGCGTCGCACGGACCATGGTGAACAACCGCCCCGGTACCGTTGTATGGTGCATGGGTGGTACGCAGCACACCAACGGCAACAACAACACTCGCGCCTACTGCGTGCTTCAGCTTGCGCTTGGCAACATGGGCACCTCGGGTGGTGGCACCAACATCTTCCGCGGCCATGACAACGTGCAAGGCGCGACAGACCTTGGTGTTCTGTCCCATACCCTGCCCGGCTACTATGGCTTGTCAAAAGGCGCATGGGGTCACTGGGCCCGTGTCTGGGGTGAAGAGCCCGAGTGGCTTGCAGGCCAGTTCGCCACGATCAAAGACAAGGAAGGCAAGGATAAACCGCTGCAGAATGAGCGCGGCATCCCGGTCTCCCGCTGGATCGACGGTGTTCTCGAAGATCCGGCCAACATGGATCAGGACAACAACGTCCGCGCCATGGTTCTGTGGGGCCACGCGCCCAACTCGCAGACCCGGATGACGGAAATGAAGACGGCGATGGAGAAGCTGGACATGCTGGTCGTGATCGACCCGTATCCCACCGTCTCGGCCGTGCTGCATGACCGCACCGATGGCGTCTATCTGCTGCCCGCCTGTACGCAGTTCGAAACCCGTGGCTCGGTCACGGCCTCGAACCGATCGCTGCAGTGGCGGGACCGCGTGGTCGAACCTCTGTTCGAAAGCCTGCCGGACGAGGTCATCATGGCCAAGTTCGCCAACAAGTTCGGCTGGGCGGATCGGTTCTTCCGCAATATAGAGATGGAAGATCCCGAAACCCCGAATGTTGAAAGCATCACGCGTGAGTTCAACTCGGGCCTCTGGACCATCGGCTATACCGGTCAGTCGCCGGAACGTCTGAAAAGCCATATGGCCAACCAGCACACGTTCGACAGAACCACGCTGCAAGCCATCGGTGGACCAAACGACGGCGAATATTACGGTCTGCCCTGGCCCTGCTGGGGAACGGCTGAGATGGGTCATACGGGGACACCAAACCTGTATGATATGTCCAAACCGGTGGGCGAAGGTGGCCTGACCTTCCGCGCCCGTTTCGGAGTGGAACGTGACGGCGACAACCTGCTGGCCGAAGGGGTCTATAGCGTTGGTTCGGAAATTCAGGATGGTTATCCGGAATTCACGATGCAGATGCTGATGGACCTTGGCTGGGACGGTGACCTGACGGCTGAGGAACGTGCGGCCATCGACGCCGTAGCGGGACCAGAGACCAACTGGAAAACCGACCTTAGCGGCGGTATCCAGCGGGTCGCGATTGCCCATGGCTGTGCGCCCTTCGGGAACGCAAAGGCACGCGCGGTCGTATGGACCTTCCCGGATCCGATCCCACTGCACCGCGAGCCGCTCTATACAAACCGGCGCGATCTGGTGGAGGACTATCCAACCTACGATGACCGTCAGGCCTATCGTCTACCTACCCTTTATGCGTCGATCCAAAAGAACGACTTTTCAAAGGATTACCCGATAATCCTCACGTCTGGTCGTCTGGTCGAGTATGAGGGCGGCGGGGATGAGACACGGTCAAATCCGTGGCTGGCCGAGCTTCAGCAGGATATGTTCGTCGAGATCAATCCGCGCGATGCCAACAACCTTGGTATTCGGGACGGATCACAGGTCTGGGTCGAAGGTCCTGAGGGCGGCAAGGTCAAGGTGATGGCGATGCTGACCAACAGGGTTGGTGCCGGTGTCGCCTTCATGCCTTTCCACTTTGGCGGCCACTTCCAGGGCGAAGACCAGCGGCACAAATATCCCGCCGGCGCTGACCCTTATGTGCTGGGTGAAAGTACCAACACAGCCCAGACCTATGGCTATGATTCAGTGACCCAGATGCAAGAGACCAAGTGTACTCTCTGCAAGATCTGGGCAGCGTAAGGAGGACGATAATGGCTAGAGCAAAGTTTCTCTGCGACGCTGAACGCTGCATCGAGTGTAATGCCTGCGTAACCGCGTGTAAGAACGAGCACGAGGTGCCGTGGGGCATCAACCGCCGCAGGGTGGTGACGATCAATGACGGCAATCCAGGTGAACGCTCGATCTCGGTGGCCTGTATGCATTGTTCGGATGCGCCCTGCATGGCGGTGTGCCCGGTCGACTGCTTCTATCAGAACGAAGAAGGGGTCGTCCTGCACTCCAAGGACCTGTGCATTGGCTGCGGCTATTGCTTCTATGCGTGCCCCTTCGGCGCGCCGCAATACCCGCAGGCGGGCAACTTCGGATCGCGAGGCAAGATGGACAAATGTACCTTCTGTGCTGGCGGCCCCGAGGAAACGCACTCGACCGCAGAGTTCGCCAAATACGGACGCAACCGGATCGCAGAGGGCAAATTGCCCATCTGCGCCGAGATGTGTTCTACCAAGGCCCTGCTCGCCGGCGATGGCGACGTGGTCTCGGCTATTTACCGTGAGCGCGTCGTCGCGCGCGGATTTGGTTCGGGCGCTTGGGGTTGGGGCACGGCCTACGATCAGAAAGACGGCTGACCCCGTCTACTAAAGCAAAACGGATGACCCGCAGATGTGGGTCATCCTGCATTGGATTTTTATTGAGGTTCCGATGTTGCGCTTATTCATCGCTTTCCTGCTTTCGCTAACGCTGACCCAAGTTGCGGGCGCTCAAACCAGTGAGGGGGCCGCCCCTGCGGATTCGACCGACCGGTCTACAACCGGCGGCGCGACCACGCTTGAGGACATTCTGGCCCGCCAGCGTGGCGAGAAGGTCGACAACAGCTACAGGTCTGAAAACACCGGTCAGGGCAATGTTGAAGGCCTGCTGGGACAGTTCGGCACCCGCGGTGTTGCCTCTGACAGTGACGTCTACCGCGCGCTGCGTTACGGATCTGCGGACGTCACCGTTTCATCCCAGGGACCTGCGGACAGCGTGCTGATTCAAGACGGCGGCATGTGGTGGTTGAACTTCCGAACTGGCCCGTTGCGTGAATATGGAACCTACATTCTGGGCGGAATGCTTGCGATCATTGTGCTTTTCTTTCTGATCCGAGGAAAAATCCGCATCGACGGAGAAAAAACCGGCCGCACGGTCCTTCGTTTCAATAGTTTCGAACGTTTCGGTCACTGGCTCTTTGCCGGGTCGTTCCTTGTGCTCGGCATCACAGGCCTACTGACCCTTTATGGCCGCGATTTCTTGATCCCGGTCTTTGGCAAAGAAGGGTTCGCCACTATCGCGCAAGGGTGCAAGTGGCTTCACAACAACCTCGCATGGGCCTTCATGTTGGGTCTGATAATCATCACCATAAACTGGATTGCCCATAACATCCCCAACAAGACCGACCTGAAATGGTTGGCCGCCGGAGGGGGCTTGTTCACCAAAGACAGCCATCCACCAGCCAAGAAATTCAATGCGGGTCAAAAGATAATCTTCTGGGCTTGCATTCTACTGGGTGTCTCTATCAGCCTGTCAGGCCTGTCGCTGCTATTCCCGTTCGAGCTGCCGATGTTCGCCAAAACCTTCTCAATCGCCAATTCGACAGGTATTCCGCAGGCGTTGGGTCTGAACCTGCCAGTGCAGATGTCACCGCAGGAAGAGATGCAATATGCCCAAGTTTGGCATGTCATGGTCGCCTACGTGTTCATCGCCATCATCATCGCCCATATCTACCTTGGCTCGGTGGGCATGGAGGGTGCGTTTGACGCCATGGGCACCGGTGAAGTCGAAGAACAATGGGCACGCGAGCACCACTCGCTGTGGCTGGAAGAGGTGCAAGAAAAAGAGGCCGGCAAGGCATCGGCCTCACCTGCAGAATAGATGCGCTGGCTCGCTCTTGCGCTTGTTTTGACCCCCCTGCCCGCCTGGTCCGAGTTTTTCACGCTCAAAGGCCATGGCGGGCCGATCATGGGGATCGCTTCGGCGCCGGATGGGCGTATCGCAACGGCCAGTTTCGACAATTCGGTCGGTCTGTGGACCGGACAGACACCGGAATGGCTGGAGGGGCACGAAGCGGCAGTGAACTCGGTCGTTTTCAATGGCACTGCAATCTATTCTGCCGGGGATGACTTCACCCTCCGCCGCTGGCCCGGCGGGGATGTAGTCGGGCAGCACAAAGGCAAGATTATCGGCATTGCAGCGTCGAAAACTCATATCGCGACGGCCAGCTGGGATGGCACCATCGGCCTGTGGCCGGTGGACGGGTCCGAGCCGACCCTGCTTGGGCCAATCGGCAGCGGGGTGAATGCAGTTGTTTTTACGCCGGACGGAAAGCAGCTTTATTCGGCAGGTGTCGACGGAGCGTTGCGTATCTGGGATGTCGCCAGCGGTCAGGAAACAAATCGCTTGATCGTGCATGGTTTTGGCATCAATGAATTGGTCCTGAACGCACATGACAACTGGATCGCCTATGGCACCGTCGATGGAGTGACACGCATCCTGAGCCTCGCCACCGAAGAAGAACATGACTTTACGTTGGATCGGCGCCCGATCCTCGCCATGGCATTGAGCCCCGATCGCAAGCTGTTGGCTGTCGGTGATGGTGAGGGCTTTATAATGGTCATCGACACGGCTGAATGGCGCATTGCACAAGATTTCCGCGCCACCCTGCGCGGTCCGGTTTGGGCGCTCGCTTTTTCTGCCGATGGTCAAAACCTTCACGCAGGCGGCATTGATGAGGCAATGTACAGCTGGCCCGTTTCAGCGCTGGGCGATCGCGAACAGATGGCCGCTGCCGAACCCAGCTTTCTGAAAGACCCAAGCGAGATGGGCAACGGAGAACGGCAATTTGCGCGCAAATGTTCGATCTGTCACAGCCTGACGCCGGATGGGGGTCGACGAGCGGGTCCTACCTTGCACGACATCTTTGGGCGGAAAGCGGGCACATTGCCCGATTATTTGTACTCGGATACGCTGCAAGACTCTGATATTATTTGGAATGAAGAGACAATAAATGCTCTTTTCGACGAAGGCCCGGACCACTACATTCCGGGGTCAAAGATGCCAATGCAGCGGATCACGCAAGCACAGGACCGGTTAGATCTGGTCGCGTTCCTGCGCAGCGCCACCGCACCGCAGGATTGAGCCGGAGGAGAACATGAAAGCCTTTCTGACCGCCGTCGCCGCGATGGTCGTGATCACTGTCGCCGCTCCTTACACGCTGGATCAATTCGGTTTCAGCGCCGCCGACAAGACGTCCGGTTCGGCTGTACGCCTCGACTGAATGCCGCAATACCTGACCACCCGCGAATTGGCGGATCTGCTGCGCATTGGTGAGCGGAAGGCCTATGATCTGGCATCCTCGGGCGAAATCCCCTGTGTACGCGCCATGGGCAAGCTGTTGTTCCCAAAAACCGAGATCATAGCGTGGCTCAACGCCTCACGCTCTGGCCCCGATGTCGTCGAACCACCCCTGCCGCCGATCGTGGCAGGTAGCCACGATCCCCTGCTGGACTGGGCTTTGCGGGAAAGCGGCTCTGGGCTTGCGACTTATTATGATGGGTCTTTCGACGGGCTGAATCGTCTTGCGGAGCGCAGCGCACAGGCGGCGGCTTTGCATATCCACGAACCAGAAAGCTTCAACACTCAGACCCTGCGCGACACGATGGGCGAAGCACCTGTGATCCTCTATCAGATTGCCAACCGGCAGCGCGGCCTGTTGCTGGCACCCGGCACCTCGGACATCTCGGGGTTTCAGGATCTGAAAGGCAGACGGATCATTCTGCGGCAAGACAGCGCCGCCAGCCAGCGTCTGTTCGATGCACTGCTCGGCGCCCACGGTCTGGGTCGTGATGATCTGAACACCCTGCCTGTTTGCGCCCGCACAGAAGAAGAGCTGGCCACCGCCCTGCGTGACGGCAAGGCAGAGGTTGGTTTTGGCCTCGGTGCACTGGCGCGCCCGTACGGGCTAAGTTTCGTGCCCACCCATTCCGAGCGTCTGGACCTTGCAATCTGGCGCCGCGCCTTCTTCGAGGTCCCCATGCAGACGCTGACCCAGTTTTTGAAATCCGAGCGTTTTATCGAACGCGCTGATGAACTAGGCGGCTATGATCTCGCAAATCTGGGTCGGATCCACCACAACGGCGCCAGTGGCTGATCCGTCGTCCATTCCTTGTTGCGCCAACCCAAGGCGAACTTACTGTGCGTTTGGAAAAAACAACTGCTCACCATCCAGCGTGTAAGACGCAATCGCCGCCTGCCCATCAGGACCGGTCAGCCAGTCGATGAACCTCTGCCCGGCAGCGGCGCGGACGCCTGTGTGCTTTTCAGGGTTCACAAGGATTACACCATATTGGTTAAACAGGCGCGGATCGCCCTCGACCAAGACCTCCAGATTGCCCCGGTTTCCGAAAGACAACCAAGTCGCCCGGTCGGTCAGAGCATACGCGTCCATGCCGCTGGCCACGTTCAGCGTTGCCCCCATCCCCGATCCGGTCTCGCGATACCAAGTCCCCGAGGCCTCCGTCGGGTCAACGCCGGTCGCCTCCCAATAGCGCATCTCGGCTTTGTGAGTGCCGCTATCATCACCGCGCGAGGCAAACGGCAGTTTCGCTTCGGCCAAAGCGGTCAAAGCGGTTACAATGTCGTTGCCCCCGGCAATTCCGGCCGGATCAGATTTTGGGCCAACCAATACAAAATCATTGTACATGACATCGAACCGTTCGACACCCCAACCGTCCGCTACAAACTGCTCTTCAGCGGGCTTGGAGTGAACCAGAAGAACATCGCCATCACCGTTGATTGCGTTCCGGATCGCCTGACCGGTCCCGACGGCCACAACCCGTACATCGATACCTGTTTCAGCCTCAAACCCTGGCAGAATATAGTCCAGCAGACCCGAGTTCTGCGTCGAGGTCGTGGATTGCACGACGATAAAGGGTTCTTCCGCCAAACCTGCGCCTGTGGTCAGTCCAAGCGCAACAATTGAAGCCCGAACAAAATCAGGGATCATTCGAAGTCTCCATCTCTGTTAATCAGGTTACCAGACCGCCAGCCAGATACCGGCGCGACTCGTTGCTTTTTGGGGTTTCCAGCACCTGCTGTGCCCCCCCATGTTCAACCACATGCCCTGCCTGCATCATCACGATGTCAGATGCCAGGCGCCGCGCCTGCCCGATGTCATGCGTCACCATCACGATGCGCACACCCCGGGCCGAGGCACGCAGGACCATCCGCTCGATCATCTGCATGGCGCTTGGATCCAATGCGCTGGTGGGTTCGTCCAGGAACAAGGTCTTGGGGTCTAAGGCCAACGCGCGCAGGATCGCCAACCTTTGCGCCTCGCCACCAGACAGCGAACGCGCGGATTGACGTGCTTTACCATCCAGTCCTCCTTCGGCCAGCAAAGCTTCGATACGATGCCTGCGCAAGGCACGGGGCATCGATTTCCGCTTTAGCACAAAGTCCAGATTGGCCGCGACCGAGCGGCGCAGCAGCACGGGGCTTTGAAACACCATCGCCTGCCGCGCTTTGTGGGCTGCATTCAACACAACACCGTCCTGACAGACACGCCCGCTGTCGGGTTGAATCAGACCATGCAGACAACGCAGCAACAGACTTTTGCCAGCGCCGTTTGGACCCAAGATCATGGTCGGACCCGGGCCATCCAGGCACAAATGCGGGACATCGAGCAGCACCTTGCCTTCGCGTGCAATGTGCAACCCTTGGACCTCTAACATACCCGGCGCCTCGGTCACGACATCACGCATGGCGCAGCCCTTCCCGCTCGGCCCGCAGGGTCAACGCGCTGACCATCGCGTTTACCGCCACGGCCAAACCGATCAGGATCACACCCAAGGCCAGCGCCAGCGCCAAGTTCCCCTTCGAAGTCTCAAGCGCAATCGTGGTCGTCATCACGCGCGTCACGTGATTGATATTGCCGCCGACGATGATCACTGCACCTACCTCGGCGATTGCCCGGCCAAACCCGGCCAGTAATGCGGTGACCAGAGCCAAACGCGCGTCCCACAACAGCACCGGGATCGAAGCCAACCGCGATACGCCGAGCGAGCGAAGCTGTTCAGAATACTCTTCGGCCAGCATCTCGACTACCTGCCGGGTAAGTGCGGCCATGATCGGCGTCACCAGCACCACCTGCGCTATGACCATTGCGGTAGGAGTGTAGAGAAGTTCCAGCACCCCCAGAGGACCGGATCGGGACAACATCAGGTAGACCAGCAAACCGACGACGACTGGTGGGAACCCCATCAGAGCGTTCACAAGGATAATCAGCGCCCGCCGTCCCGGAAACCGCGCGACGGCCAAAGCTGCCCCAATAGGCATCCCGATGACCGCCGAAATCAGAACAGCAAAGATCGAAACACGCAGCGACAACAACACAATTGCCCACAGCTCTGCATCCCCTTCGAGGATCAGCGAGAGCGCCTGAGTGAATTCTGATGCAAATCCCTGCATTTTCTACCATTCATGCCGTATGCTGTGACAAAATGCTATGAATTACAGGGAAATACTAAAGGTTCTGGCCAGCAAGTACAGGCACAAATTCGACATTCAAAACTAAGAACGCGGCCCCGTCAGGGCCGCGTTTGATTGGCACGTCTTTTGCTGTAGCTGGTTCAGTTCAGCGCAGCGTCGGTGATCTGATGTGTCCATGCCCCTTCAGGCTTTTTGGTGATAACCGGATCAGATCCACCCGCCAGCAGGGTATCAACCGTGCGGTCGAAATCGGCTGGATCCAGCGCCCCGTTCGACCCTGCGGTCAGCTTGGCAATCTCGCCCATCATTCGCTTTTGATGCTCCTCGGTCTGGGCACCGGTTGCATCGTTTTCGAGAACGATCTCGGCGGCTTCATCCGGGTTCTCTTCGGCGTATTTCCAACCCTTCATCGAGGCACGGACAAACCGTTCCATCTTGTCGGTGAAGGCCGCATCGCTCAAATTTTCTTCAAGCACATATAGACCATCCTCAAGCGTGGCGACGCCCTGATCTTCGTATTTGAAGGTTACCAGTTCTTCAGGCGTGACACCGGCATCAATGACCTGCCAATACTCATTGTAGGTCATGGTGCTGATGCAATCGGCCTGACGCTGCAGCAGCGGGTCGACGTTAAAGCCTTGTTTCAGCACTTCGACACCGCTGTCGCTTTTGCCATCGGTGCCGATTCCCAGCTGACTCATCCAACTCATGAACGGGAATTCGTTGCCGAAGAACCAGACTCCCAGCGTGCGATTTTTGAGATCTTCGGGCGAGGCAATCCCCGCATCTTTCCAGCAGGTCAGCATCATGCCCGAGCTCTTGAAAGGCTGCGCGATGTTCACCAGAGGCAGACCCTTTTCGCGCGCAGCAAGTGCAGCCGGCATCCATTCCACCGTAACGTCTGCTCCACCACCTGCGATCACCTGTGTGGGCGCAATATCAGGACCACCGGGCAGAATGGTGACGTCCAGCCCCTCTTCTTCGTAGAACCCTTTGTCTTTTGCCACATAATAGCCCGCAAACTGCGCTTGCGTGACCCACTTCAATTGCAGTGTCACCTCATCCGCAGCAAGTGTCGCACTGGCTGCCAGGCTAAAGGCCGCAACCGCCCCACTGAGTAGCTTCTTCATCTTCATATCTCCTAGTTGCTTATGTTTGCCCCGTTTATGGGGTCTGTTGAGTTATTCCTTTATCCTCGCTGCGACGGATGCCAGAAGGTCACCGCCTTTTCGATCATCGCCACTACGCCATAGAAGGCCGTCCCCGCCAGCGCGGCCACTACAATCTCGGCCCACACCATATCCAGCGACAATTGCCCGACGCTGGTCGATATCCGAAAGCCCATGCCCAATGTGGGGGAGCCAAAGAACTCAGCCACGATAGCGCCGATCAGCGCCAGAGTGGTAGAAATCTTGAGCCCGTTGAAAATAAACGGCATCGCGGCGGGGAGGCGAAGTTTCAGGAAGCTCTGCCAATAGGTGGCGGCATAGGTCTCCATCAGATCGCGCTGCATCGTTGTGGCTTCGCGCAGCCCTGCCACCGTGTTCACCAGCATCGGGAAGAACACCATCACTACGACGACCGCCGCCTTGGAATGCCAGTCGAACCCGAACCACATCACTAAAATGGGTGCGGTGCCCACGATAGGCAGCGCTGCAACAAAGTTGCCGACGGGAAGAAGCCCGAGGCGCAGGAAATCCCATCTATCCACGGCAATTGCCATGAG
The DNA here is from genome assembly GCF_056537265.1 of Ruegeria sp. CG1. Taxonomy (NCBI): domain Bacteria; kingdom Pseudomonadati; phylum Pseudomonadota; class Alphaproteobacteria; order Rhodobacterales; family Roseobacteraceae; genus Ruegeria; species Ruegeria sp. CG1. The sequence goes on from NZ_JBQFRF010000001.1 coordinate 952,963, forward strand.
AAAGGCCGAACCGCAGCCGATGATGTAGCCGCTGAGTGCTCCCTTGATGATCGTTTGAACAAAGTCAGCCCAAAGTGTTGGCAAACTGTCCCAGAAACGGTCCCAGATGACTGATGGCGCGGGCAGAATGACCAAGGGCACTTCTAGTCCACGCACCACCAGTTCCCAGATGCCAATCACGGTCAGACCGAAGATCAGGGGCGCAAGAAACCGCACCATCCGTGTGTCAGAATAGGGTCCGCTGGCCAGACGGCTGTTCAACCACCAACCCAATAACCAGACAGCGATTGCACCAACAATAGGTATCATTGTGCCATCCCCATTCGTTTCAGGACGGTCCGCTCGATCAGCCCCAGCAACCCGACGAGACAGGCGGCGAGAATGGCCGCAGCAAACAGCGCCGACCAGATCTGTACCGTCTGGCCATAGTAGCTACCGGCCAGCAGCCGTGCACCCAACCCGGCAACAGCCCCGGTCGGCAGTTCTCCAACAATGGCCCCGACCAGCGAAGCAGCGACGCCAATTTTCAGCGATGTAAACAGATAGGGCATCGAGGCCGGCAGCCGCAGTTTCCAAAACCCCTGCGAACGGCTGGCATTGTAGGTTCGCAGCAAATCCAACTGCATAGCATCCGGGCTGCGCAGCCCTTTTACCATGCCTACGACGACGGGGAAGAAACTCAGATACGCCGAAATGATCGCCTTAGGAATGATCCCCTGAACCCCAACAGAATACAGAACAACGATGATCATCGGAGCCAGCGCAATGATAGGAATGGTCTGGCTGACGATCGCCCAGGGCATCACCGACAGATCCATCACCCGACTGTGCACGATCCCGACCGCCAGCAGGATGCCCAACCCGGTTCCGATAGCAAAACCCAGCATCGTAGCGCTCAGCGTGACCCAGCCATGATAAATCAGAGAGCGTTTCGAGGTGATTTTTTTCTCAATCGTGGTTTCCCACAACTCAATCCCAACTTGATGGGGTGCAGGCAGGCGGGGGCGGTCCTGCTCCCATGTGGCTGGGATTGCAAACGCGTTGTTCAAAGCCAGACCGATCTCCCCCATGTCCCGGCGATCCTTGGCTGAAGGTGGTTGGACTTCAGCACCCGCGCGCTCCTGTTCGGTCAGAACCCCTTTGATATTCATAGGAATACAGGCCGCGTACCAGACAACGACAATGGCGGCGATCACGGTGAGGACTGCAATGATCTGCTTCATGCGTGCCACTCCATCCGAATGACAGGCACTGTGTCAGGTGGCACCGGAGGCTCTCTTCCCGTCTCAACAAAGCCCTCGCGCCGATAAAACCGTTGCGCGTCGACATTTGGCACATGTGTGGTCAGCCAAAGATGGTCGCGCCCCTCCTTCGCCTTATCCAGCAATTGCTTGCCGATGCCCTGCCCAGTGCGCAAACAATACAGCGCACCAACCTTATGTTCGACCGGATCGACAGACATATAGCAATCAATCGGATCACCTGCGATCCAGATGTCCCTATTCGGAAACGCCTCAAGGATCAGATCCGCCAGCTTTTCTTCTGGCAATTCCTCGGGTATCCAATCGGTCTGGGCGGCCCAGGTCGCGATAATACGCGCGCAATCCCCCACATCTTCGCGGGATGCCCGTCTGATGCCTTTACCCGCCATCACACTTCATCCCCATGACCCGCTCGCAATCCTTCTCGCACTCGGTGGGCGACTTCGATAAACTCGGGCGTGTCACGGATATCCAGAGGCCGCTCTTTCGGCAGAGGGCTATCGATCACATCCGTGATCCGGCCAGGCCGAGGGCTCATCACCACGATCTTGGTGCTGAGATACACCGCTTCGGGGATCGAATGTGTCACGAAACCAATGGTCTTCTCGGTGCGCGCCCATAATGCCAGAAGCTGTTCGTTCAGATGGTCGCGCACGATCTCATCAAGCGCACCGAACGGTTCGTCCATCAGCAGTATATCCGCATCAAATGCCAAGGCCCGCGCAATACTGGCCCGCTGTTGCATCCCGCCCGAGAGCTGCCAGGGGAACTTACCGCCAAATCCATCAAGATCAACAAGTTCCAGAACCTTTCTAACGCGTTCCTCCTGCTCGGCAGAGGAATAGCCCATGATCTCAAGCGGCAGCTTGATGTTCTTTGCAATGGTCCGCCACGGGTAGAGCCCAGCCGCCTGAAACACATACCCATAAGCGCGCTTTCGCCGTGCTTCGTCAGGCGTCATGCCATTCACGGTCAGGGTCCCGCCGGTCGGTGTTTCCAGCGCTGCGATACAGCGCAGGAACGTCGTCTTGCCGCAGCCCGAGGGGCCGATAAAACTAACGAACTCCCCCTTGCCAATCGACAAGTTCACATCTTTCAGCGCATGAATAGGCCCATCATTCGTCTGAAATGTAAGATCCAGCTGCCTTGCCTCAATAACGGGCTGAGTAGTATTTTCTGTATTCATTCCATTGCCTTGAAGAAGCTCAGACCCGGGTCGCCGGAAAGGCGACCCAAGGGGTTTATACACCCGTTGCCGGTATACCTGTCCGCTCAACAGGCCGGGGCGCTGTCAACTCTTTCCAGGTGCTTAGCGCCTTGTTCACATGGGTATTGGCCTCACGCGCCACGAACTTCCCGTGCCCTTCCTGAGTCTGAATCTCGCCATCATGTACGGCCACCGCGCCGCGGGTCAGCGTAAACCGAGGCAGCCCTCGCACCTCTTTGCCCTCGAAGACATTGTAGTCGATGGAGGATTGTTGTGTCTCGGCCGTGATTTCCTTGGCCTTGTCCGGGTCCCAAACCACCAAATCTGCATCAGCACCCACAAGAACTGCACCTTTTTTCGGGTAACAATTCAATATCTTGGCAATGTTGGTTGAAGTCACAGCCACAAACTCGTTCGGTGTCAATCGCCCGGTATTCACCCCATGGGTCCACAGCATCGGCATCCGGTCCTCCAACCCGCCGGTGCCGTTCGGGATCTTGGTGAAATCCCCAACGCCATAGCGTTTCTGCTCGGTCGTAAAGGCACAGTGATCCGTGGCCACCACACTCAGTGTTCCGGACTGCAAACCGTTCCACAAGCTATCCTGATGCTGTTTGTTCCGGAACGGAGGGCTCATGACCCGACGTGCCGCGTGCTCCCAATCGTGGTGGAAGTATTCACTCTCATCCAATGTCAGGTGTTGGATCAAAGGTTCGCCCCAAACCCGCTTGCCCTGCATCTTGGCACGCCGGATGGCCTCGTGCGCCTCCTCACAGGAAGTATGCACCACATAGAGCGGCACACCCGCCATATCTGCAATCATGATCGCCCGGTTGGTTGCCTCACCTTCCACCTGCGGTGGGCGGGAATAAGCATGTGCCTCCGGTCCAGTATTGCCTTCGGCGAGCAGTTTCGCGCTCAGCTCAGCAACCACATCGCCGTTCTCGGCATGCACCATCGCAGTGCCGCCCAGCTCGGCCAAACGCTTGAACGAGGCAAAAAGCTCATCGTCGTTCACCATCAGTGCGCCTTTATAGGCCATGAAATGCTTGAACGTGTTGATGCCGCGCGTCTCGATGACGGTTTTGATGTCATCAAACACCTGCTCGCCCCACCAGGTCACCGCCATATGGAACGAATAATCACAGTTCGCGCGCGTTGACTTGTTGTCCCAACGCTTCAGGGCGTCCAACAGGCTTTCGCCCGGATTAGGCAACGCGAAATCCACAACCATCGTGGTCCCGCCTGCCAGCGCTGCGCGCGTGCCGCTTTCGAAATCATCGCTGGAATAGGTTCCCATAAACGGCATTTCCAGATGCGTGTGCGGGTCGATCCCTCCGGGCATGACATAACAGCCCGATGCATCAAGTTCCTTTTCACCTCGCAGGTCCGGCCCAATCTCAGTAATCACACCACCTTCGACCTTTACATCCGCCTTATAGGTCAGATCAGCGGTCACAACGGTTCCGTTCTTGATTACAGTGCTCATGTTAAACTCCCTGATGCGGTCTGCGCCGCTTGCTTCATCTGGCTAAAAATACCCCGGGGGAGCCGCCCATCGGGCGACGGGGGCAGAGCCCCCTATTCCACGATCCCAGCCGTCTCGACGACCGCATGCAACAGAACATCCGCCCCGGCTGCAGCCCAATCCTTGCTGATCTCCTCAGCTTCATTATGGCTCAACCCATCAACGCATGGGCACATCACCATCGCCGTTGGCGCTACCCGGTTGATCCAGCAGGCATCATGCCCGGCGCCCGAGATGATATCCGTATGCGAATACCCCAACCGCTCAGCCGCATCGCGCACCGCCGCCACGCAACCCTCATCAAACTTCACTGGATCAAAACCGCCCACTTTCTCGAATTCGATCTGCAGCCCCATCTCTTCGACGATGCCTTCAGCTGCGACCCGCAGACGGTTCTCCATATCAGTGATCACGTCCAACTCGGGCGAGCGAAAATCGACCGTGAACACTGCCTTTCCAGGGATCACATTGCGTGAGTTCGGATAGACATCGATATGCCCCGCCGCACCCACGGCATGAGGTGCATGCGACCATGCAATCTCGTCCACTTTCTCAAGAATACGCGCCATCGCCAGCCCGGCATTCTTGCGCATCGGCATCGGTGTAGACCCAGTATGCGCATCCTTGCCGGTCACGGTAACCTGGGTCCAGCTCAAACCCTGACCATGGGTTACAACGCCAATATCCTTACCCTCAGCTTCCAGAATCGGGCCCTGTTCAATGTGCAACTCAAAGAAAGCGTGCATCTTGCGCGCACCAACCTCTTCATCGCCGCGCCAACCGATGCGGTTCAATTCATCTCCGAACTTCTTTCCTTCGGCATCCTCACGTGCATAAGCCCAGTCCTGAGTGTGCATTCCGGCAAACACCCCCGAAGACAACATCGCCGGGGCATATCGCGTCCCTTCTTCGTTGGTCCAATTGGTGGCCACAATAGGGTGCTTGGTCTTGATGCCTAGGTCATTCAGCGTGCGAATGATCTCCAGCCCACCAAGCACGCCAAGAACGCCATCATACTTGCCACCTGTGGGCTGCGTATCCAAATGCGACCCTACATAAACCGGCAGTGCCTCGGGGTCCGCTCCCTCTCGTCGGGCAAACATGTTGCCCATCTGGTCCAACCCCATCGAGCAACCGGCATCCTCGCACCATTTCTGAAACAGCGCGCGCCCTTCGGCGTCCTCGTCCGTTAGCGTCTGACGGTTGTTGCCACCCGCGACGCCTGGGCCGATCTTGGCCATCTCCATCAGGCTGTCCCATAACCTGTCGCCATTGATCCTGAGATTCTGCGCCGGAGCTGCCATCATGTTCTTCCCTGTTGCTTGCGATTTGGCTCGCTTTTGGTGTCTTGATTTGACCATCTGGTCAAACTCACGCTATCACGGGTTCGACATCAGTCAAGAAATTGCAGTGGCCTGCCGGAATTTTCGACATAATTGACGCCCAACTGGCCGAAAAAAGGACAACAGGTGAACATGCCCAAAGACCGCGCCCCAACCCGGATTCAGCAAAAGAACCGAGCAGCGATTCTCGAGGCGGCCCTGAATGTGTTCTCAGCCCACGGTTTTCGCGGCGCAACCGTCGACCAAATTGCAGCTGAGGCGGGGCTGAGCAAGCCCAACCTGCTCTATTATTTTCCGTCGAAAGAAGCGATCCATACAGCCCTGTTGTCGGGACTGCTTGAAGTCTGGCTCGCTCCCCTGCACGCGTTGAATGAGGATGGCGACCCGCTGGAAGAAATACTGTCTTATATCCAACGCAAGCTTGAGATGAGCCGCGACCTGCCTCGCGAGAGCCGCCTCTTTGCCAATGAGCTTGTTCAGGGCGCGCCGCGCATTCATGAAGCTTTGTCCAGCGATCTCAAAAAACTGGTCGATGAAAAAACCACGATTCTGACAAGCTGGATGGCTCAGGGCAAAATTGCACGAGTCCATCCCTATCATCTGATTTTCTCGATCTGGGCACTGACACAGCATTATGCGGATTTCGATGTTCAAGTCCGGGCAATTCTTGGGGAAGAAGACCCTTTCGAAGGCGCGGTTCCGTTCGTGGAAACGCTCTATCGAAAACTGCTTACACCTTAAGAGACGCTTAACCCTATTGAGAAAAGCTCGGAGCATGATGACGTATCGCTCAGATCCCGAGCCTTGGATCACCCAGCTTTTCTCGTCCCGATCTGCTCGAACGGGAGCTGTTGTGCGACGCTTAGTTGCTTGGGTCGAACGCGAGGTTGGTCACGCGGCTTTTCAGGCTGAAGTGAAACGGCGCGGATACCATTTGATCCGCACCGCCAATCAATATGTCATCATCTGCCACAACGGACCCATCGACATTCTGTTCTGAGAAAATTCGCCGAATTTTCTCCGCCAAGATTTTTGACGAAATATCTCTGACTACTCCGCCGCTTTCGCCATGGGGTTGTTGGGGTGTGTCGTCCAATTGGCATATTCAGGATCAACGACCTTGCCTGTGCGCGGATCAACCGCTCCGGCGGCCATCGGCTCCATGGAAATACACCCCTCTACAGGGCACACATCCACGCAAAGATTGCAGGCCACGCATTCCTCGTCGATAACTTCGAACACCCGATCCTCCGACATCGAAATCGCCTGATGGCTGGTGTCTTCACAGGCTGCAAAACAGCGACCGCATTTGATGCACTGATCCTGATCGATCTTCGCTTTGGCGATGTAGTTGAGGTTCAGATATTGCCAATCCGTCACATTGGGCACTGCGCGTCCGATCACTTCGTCGATATTGGCATAGCCTTTCTCATCCATCCATTCCGACAAGCCAGCCGTCAATTCATCGATGATTTTGAACCCGTAGGTCATCGCTGCAGTGCAGACCTGAACATTGCCGCAACCCAGCGAGATAAACTCTGCTGCATCGCGCCAAGTGGTGACGCCACCGATGCCTGAGATCGGCAGCCCATGCGTGGCTTCGGCCCGCGCAATCTCGGACACCATCGACAACGCGATTGGTTTCACCGCCGGTCCGCAGTAGCCACCATGGCTGCCTTTACCGTCAATCGAGGGTTCGGGGCTGAACGTATCCAGATTGACGCTGGTGATCGAGTTAATCGTATTGATCAGCGATACAGCATCCGCACCGCCATTCTTGGCTGCCGCTGCCGGTTTGCGGATATCCGTAATGTTCGGCGTTAGCTTCACGATAACTGGGCGGTCGTAATACTGTTTGCACCAACGGGTCACCATTTCGATGTATTCCGGCACCTGCCCGACGGCAGACCCCATACCCCGTTCACTCATCCCGTGCGGACAGCCAAAATTCAGCTCGATCCCGTCCGCACCGGTTTCAGCAACACGCGGCAGAATGGCCTTCCAAGCAGCCTCCTCACAGGGCACCATGATCGAGGCGATCAGGGCGCGATCTGGATAATCCGCCTTTACGCGGGCCATTTCCTCAAGGTTCACCTCAAGCGGCCGATCTGTGATCAGTTCGATGTTGTTGAGTCCCAACAACCGGCGGTCCGCGCCATAAATCGCGCCATAGCGTGGGCCGTTCACATTCACGACCGGAGGCCCCTCGGCCCCCAAGGTCTTCCACACTACGCCGCCCCATCCGGCCTCGAAGGCGCGGCGAACATTGTACTCCTTATCCGTCGGTGGCGCGGAGGCCAGCCAATACGGGTTCGGGCTAGATATTCCAAGAAAGTTTGATGTTAAATCAGCCATTTATCCGGCCTCCCTGATGCAGCTCTGCATCTTTGTCTTTGAGTTTCACGCGCTCAGAGCAGCGTGGATATCCATCGCGGCATCGCGACCTTCGGCTACGGCGGTCACGGTCAGGTCTTCGCCTCCTGCCGCACAGTCTCCGCCAGCCCACACACCGGTCATTGAAGTGCGTCCCGCCCCGGTCACGGCAATCTTATTGCCATCCAGCGTTAGGCCTTCCGGCGCACCGTCAAGCGTCTGACCGATGGCCTTAAGAACCTGATCGGCCGGCACACGGACAGATTCACCCGTTCCGGTCAGTCGACCATCATGGCTCGCAGTATACTCCAATTCGATCTCTGCTGCGGCACCATTTCCGTGAATGGCCACCGGCTGAACATTGCAGAGAATCCGAACACCATGCGACGCCGCCAAATCCTGTTCGTACCGGCTGGCACCCATCGCGTCGCGACCTCGGCGATAGGCGATGGTGACGTGCTCAGCGCCTAGCAGTTTCGATTTCACTGCCGCATCTACGGCAGTCATACCACCGCCAATCACAACGACATTGCGACCCACAGGTAGATCAACCAGATCGCTGGCCTGTCGCACATCCGAGATAAAGTCGACCGCCGGGCGCACCCCGTCTTTATCGACCCCATCAGCCCGCAGTGCGTTCACCCCCGCAAGTCCTATTGACAGGAAAACAGCGTCATAGTTCTCCTGCAACCCTTCCAGAGAAATCGTCTCTCCCAGAATCGAACCGGTCTCGATCGCGATCCCGCCTATTTTAAGCAGCCAATCGACCTCGGCCTGTGCAAAATCATTGGTAGATTTATACGCCGCAATCCCGTATTCGTTCAGACCGCCTGGCTTGGGCTTGCCTTCGTGGATCACCACATCGTGCCCCAGCATCGCCAGACGATGCGCACAGGCCAGACCGGCGGGCCCTGCCCCAACTACGGCAATTGTCTTGCCGGTTGATGCGGCGCGCTCGAACGGATGCGCACCCGAGGCCATCACATCATCGGTTGCATAACGCTGCAGGCGTCCGATCTCGACCGGCTTGCCTTCGGCCGTCTCACGCACGCAAGCCTCTTCACACAAAGTTTCGGTCGGACAAACCCGGGCACACATGCCGCCCAGAATGTTCTGCTCCAGAATGGTCTGCCCTGCCGCCTGCGGTTGCCCGGCCTGAATCTGGCGAATGAACAACGGAATATCGATATCCGTCGGACAGGCCGTCACACATGGCGCGTCATAGCAGAAATAGCATCGATCGGCGGCCACGGCGGCCTCGTGCGGGGCCAGTGGCGGATGCAGATCGGTGAAATTCGAGGTCAGCTCATCGCTGGAAAGCCGCCCGGAGACGATCCCGGGTGCCATCTGGCCCTGTGCCATCACTCTACTCCCTGTAGATATGTTTGTTATGGACCCCAGCTTGCCACAATCTGATTTTTTATCAATTGGTAAAATTTGCCAAATGGTCAAAAAATGAAAAATCCGGGCGGAATGGTCCGGATTCAGTCAGAAATTGCCTATTTTGTTGGCAGCGGCGGCTCAGACCATCCCACCCAGGTGGCCGGATTTGATCCAAACACGGGCTCCGCCCTCTCCTGCTACAGCAGCAAAGCGTGATCCAGGCGGCAAGCGCAACCAGTCCCAAGTGCCAAATTCTTCGCCCGCCTCGGCAAAGCCACCTTCGATAACAAAGACCTCAAACCCCTTGTCGGCGTCCAATTCAATATGTTCGCCCGCGCCCCAGGTTTGCACCTGGACATCCTCATGCGCATCCTTGAACAAATCGATATCTCCGCCCCCGTTGATCGAGCGCCGAACCTCGGTGCGGTCATCGGGGTCGAACTGATGCAGTTTGACCAGAATAGTCGCGCCTTCGCTGGCCGAAGGTGTATGGGAGGACGTCGGGGGATTGCGTACATAGCTGCCGACAGGGAAATCTCCGGTTTCATCCTGGAACACTCCGTCCAGCACCAGATATTCCTCACCCCCGTCATGAGTATGCGACGAAAACGCGCTGCCGGGGGCAAAGCGCACGATGGTTGTGGCACGCGCCACTTCCTCGCCAATGCGGTCCAGCATCTTGCGTTCGACGCCAGCAGCCGGTGACGCGACCCATTCGGTCTGATCAAAGTGAACGGCGACCCGCTGTGTGAAATCTGCATGGACCCGCATCTGCAATCCTCATGCGTTGCTATCACATTAGATGGGAGCACGAGCCGGATTTGCAAACCGGTCATGTTTGGGGTTTTGACGCCCTTCACAGCTTGTTGTACTTCCGGTTGAGGCAGCGGCCGAATACCGGCCCGATCAGAAAGCGCAACACGATGCAGGCAAGCCCGGCGACATTCAACATCCTCATCATCGGGCAAAACAACCGGCTGCAATACGAGGCATTGCTTTTCGCCGCCTCGCTGCGCCACAGCTCATCAGGGTTCAAAGGTCGGCTGTTCGTGGGGGTGCCACAGCCCGGCCCTCTTTGGCCTCAGAACCCCAGCATTCAGGATGCCGAAGTTCTTGAAGCCCTGCAGCATCTGGGTGCCGAGATTCTGCCTTTTGAATCTCATGCTTTTGGCTCGAGCTATCCCAATGGCAACAAGATCGAAGCTTTGCTGGCGATGCCAGAGGGTGAGCCCTTTGTCTTTTTCGACTCCGACACTCTGATCACCGGCGAAATTTCCGACGTCCCGTTCGATTTCGAACAGCCCGGCGCCTCACTTCGGGTCGAGGGAACATGGCCCAAACCCACGCTCTACGGCCCAGGATATGAGGGTATCTGGCGCGCACTGTATGACCGGTTCGGGCTGGATTTCGAAAGCTCTCTCGATCCCAGCCAACCCGAGGGTTATTGGCGGCGCTACCTGTATTTTAACGCCGGTTATTTCTTCTACAAATGCCCCTGCCAATTTGGTGAGCGGTTTATGGGCTATGCCCGCACCATTCGCGACGAGGAAATCCCCGAACTGACCGCGCAAGTTTTGAGCCCGTGGCTAGATCAGATCGCCTTGCCGCTGGTCATCCATTCCTTCGGTGGCGGACGGGATGCCCTGCCCGAGGGCCTGCTGGATGGGTCGGTCAGCTGCCACTATCGCCTGTTCCCGATGCTCTACGCCCGCGAAAGCGATCATGTGGTCGAGGTATTGGAAACCGTCGTGGCCCCGAACAAGATCAAAAAAGTGCTCAAAGGCTATGATCCACTGAAGAAGCTGGTGATACAGCGCAAGGGTGCGAAGATCCGGGCATTGTTCGACCGAAACAACCTGCCCGCACGCGAACAGGTCATTCGCAAAACGATCAAGTCCAAGGGGCTTTGGCTGCGGTGACGCGGACATTGTGCCGGGCGAGCCAATGTCCTAGAGATTCAGCAACACACATTCCAACAGGAGATTTCAAAGATGTCTGACGGCCCGACCTACGGTTTTGACACGCTGCAAATTCACGCCGGGGCCCGCCCTGACCCTGCCACCGGGGCGCGCCAGACGCCGATTTATCAGACCACTGCCTATGTGTTCCGCGATGCCGATCACGCCGCCGCGCTATTCAATCTGCAGGAAGTGGGCTTCATCTATTCGCGCCTGACCAACCCCACTGTTGCGGTGTTGCAGGAACGTGTCGCCACGCTGGAGGGCGGTGTTGGCGCGGTTTGCTGTTCTTCTGGCCACGCAGCACAGATCATGGCGCTGTTCCCGCTGATGGGACCGGGCTGCAACGTTATCGCATCGACCCGTCTGTACGGCGGCACGGTCACCCAATTCAGCCAGACGATCAAACGCTTTGGATGGTCGGCCAAGTTCGTCGACACCGACGATCTGGACGCCGTCAAGGACGCTATCGATGAGAACACCCGCGCGGTGTTCTGCGAATCCATCGCCAATCCGGGCGGCTATGTAACTGATATTCGCGCGCTGGCCGATGTGGCCGATGCCGCAGGAGTTCCGCTGATCGTCGATAACACCTCGGCCACGCCTTACCTCTGCCGTCCGATCGAACATGGCGCAACGCTGGTCGTGCATTCGACAACCAAGTATCTGACCGGGAACGGCACCGTCACAGGCGGATGTATCGTTGACTCGGGCAAGTTCGACTGGTCGGCAAATGATAAGTTCCCATCGCTCAGCCAACCTGAACCTGCCTATCACGGCCTGAAATTCCACGAGACCTTCGGCCCGCTCGCCTTTACATTCCACGGCATCGCGATCGGTCTACGCGATCTGGGCATGACGATGAACCCTCAGGCGGCGCACTACACGCTGATGGGGATAGAAACGCTATCGCTACGGATGGAGCGCCATGTCGAAAACGCGCAGAAAATAGCAGCGTGGCTCGAGGCAGACGACCGTGTGGATTACGTGACATATGCTGGCCTGCCATCCTCGCCCTATAGCGACAGGGTAAAAAAGCACTACCCGCGCGGCGCGGGCGCCCTGTTCACCTTTGCGGTCAAGGGCGGCTATGACGCCTGCGTAAAGCTGGTGAACGCGCTTGAGATCTTCAGCCACGTGGCCAACCTTGGCGACGCACGGTCGCTGATCATCCACTCGGCCTCGACCACACACCGTCAGTTGACGCCCGAGCAGCAGGAAGCTGCAGGCGCAGGCCCTGGAGTGGTGCGCGTGTCCATCGGGATCGAGGATGCAGACGATCTGATCGCTGATCTCGATCAGGCTCTGTCCAAAGCCAGCGCCTGATCCGATGACCGGGCACAACACAAATGAACTGGGTCAACCCATCGGCTTGCCGGTCGCGGGCGAGTTTCCTCGCCCCACCCCGCCTTACACACCGATGCAGGGCCGGTTCTGTTCCGTTGTGCCACTGGATGTAAACAGGCACGCGCCCGGCTTGTACCGGGCGTTTGCCAACGATACGGACGGCCACAATTGGACTTATCTGCCCTACGGCCCGTTCGACTCTGAGGCTGATTTCACCGCATGGGCGCAGTCAAACTGCGTGGATGCGGACCCGATGTTTCATACAGTGCTCGACGCGGATGAGGTACCCGTGGGGATGGCCTCATACCTTCGGGTTGAACCAGCAGCGGGTTCAATCGAGGTAGGCCATATCCACTTCTCTCCCCTGCTCCAGCGCAAACCGCAATCGACCGAGGTTATGTATCTGATGATGCGCCGTGTGTTCGATGAGCTTGGTTATCGCCGCTATGAATGGAAATGCGACGCCCTGAACGCGCCATCAAAACGCGCAGCTGAACGTTTGGGTTTCACGTTCGAGGGCGTCTTCCGGCAGGCGACACATTACAAAGGACGCAACCGGGATACGGCGTGGTTTTCGATTATCGACAGCGAGTGGCCGCGCATTCGCGCGGCATTCGAGAACTGGCTTGCGCCGGGGAATTTCGATGCATCGGGCCGGCAGCGCCAACCGCTGCAAGCCCGGGTTGGATCGTAGATTACTCCGCGATTTCGAACTCCATCGCGATATTGACCGAAACGGAAATCTCTCCGCCTGCGACCGGCACGCCACCGGCGTCCGACATAGCCATCTCGCGCATCTGAGCCATCGGGCGAACACCTCCGCCGTGGTCGTTGATCGATAGGACGGGACCCAGCGTAACCCCGGACGCCTGCGCTAGTTGCTGCGCCTTCTCGGTCGCATCTGCCACAGCCTTGGCCCGTGCTTCAGCCTCAAGCGGTTTGGGCTCTTGCACGCCAAAACTCAGACTGCCGAAATCATTGGCACCGTCCTTGATGACCGCATCCATGATCTGGCCCAGATTATCCAGATCCCGCACGCGTACCGAAACGCGGTTGGACGCGGTGAACCCAGTGATCTTGGGTGGCTCATTGCTGGAATTGCTGCGCCCCGACCAGACCGGTGAAAGCGAAAGATCGCGCGTCTGAACATCGCGCGCCTCCAATCCCATTTCGTCCAGTCGTTTGAGGATCTGCGTCACCGCGTCCGAGGTCGCCTGCATCGCTACCGATGCCTGCGCATCCTGATTGGTCACGCCCAGTGTTATCGTTGCCATATCAGGTGCAACCAGAGCCGTACCGGTCCCGCTGACCGAGATGCGACGTTCTTCCGCATGGGCGGGCAGCGTCGCGGTGGCAGCGGCCATGGCGGCCAAAAAAGCAAGTGTCTTCAAGATGATCCCTCCTTGATGCTTGCCCTCAAGATGGGTGGTCAGGCCCGTACACGGCAAGGGGGAAACGTGCCTTTTTCTTTCCCTCGGCGAGTTCCTGCTCTAATCTCGGCGGGCAGACATCTAAGCGTTTGCATAAAAGCCGACAATTATGGTTCATCGCGATTATGAAACCCGCCTTTGCGCTGTCATTTTCTGAAAACGGCATTTCCTTGCATCATCAGTCGGATGGAGACTGGTACTGCATTGGTACCGTTCCGTTAGATGCGTCGGATTTCGCGGACCAGATGCAGGCCCTTCGGGATCAGGGATTCGCGCTGGAAAATGACCTGAGTTGCAAGCTTGTGATTCCATCAGATCAGGTGCGCCGCTTGGTTGTCGACACCGATGGTTTGGACACCGATGCAGCGGCGAAAAAGGTCAAGGATACGTTGGCCGCAGCCACGCCCTATGAGCTATCAGAGCTGGCCTATGTCGCAGGCGACGTGGGGACTGAGACCCCGGTTGCCGCTGTGGCCCAGCAAACGCTGGACGAAGCCAGCGCATTTGCCACCGATCATGGCTTTATCCCCGAGGCATTCTGGGTCAGCGCAACCGGCAACGATGCTCTGGACGCGCCATTTCTGGAACTGCCGATCATTGTGGATGAGGACGCTGTGATTGCGGCCCCCAAACCCGTTGATACGCCGGACATACCGGTTCACGCCATCGCTGAAGATGCAGCCCCCCCTGCATTTGAGCCTGCTACCAAAGCACTGCCCTCGTCTGCCAAGACAGGAACGGATCTGAAACGCTTTGCAATTCCTGCGATCGCAGCGTCGGTTGTGGTTGGAATGTTGCTGGGTGTCTGGTCTTACAACAGCTCTGACCCCGAAATTGTCGAAGTGGCCGAGCCGTTAGAGCCCGAGCTGCAGCCAGAGCCAGAAACTGCAACTGCAGAACCGCAGGCACAACCCGAACCTCAGGAAACCGAGATCGCAAGCCTCCCACAAGAACCTGAAGTGGCAGAGGAAGAACCGGTGCTCACCCCCACGGACGAGGCCATTCTCGAAGCACTGAAGATGGAACCGGAGCCGGTCGAAGACATCGCTGATCTGCCAGAGAGCAGAACCGAGTTTCGAGAGTTTACCGGCACCGCCCCTGTTGAACCTTCAGATCTGGAGCCAGCGCCTGTGGCTGGCGTGGATAATCAATATCTCACATCGGTCGATCGCTCGGACCTGTCGACCGATTCCGTCGCACTACCCGAACTTGCCAGCCTGGACACAGATGCGTCTTTTGAGTCGATCTCTTTGCCAGGCCAAGCGGGGCAGCGGTTCAACCTGGATGAACGCGGACTTGTGACGCCAAGCGCCGAAGGCACACTGAACCCGGCCGGCGTTATGGTTTATCTGGGTCGTCCCGCATCTGTGCCCCCCGACCCCCCAACCAGGTTCGAAACAGAACCCGTTGTCGTAGAAGAGGTCGATGAGAGACTCGCGGCGTTTCGCCCACGGCCACGCCCGGAAAATCTGGTGGATCAATTCGAACGTCAGCAACTTGGCGGTCGATCCCGGCAAGAACTGGCCTCGGTCCGGCCCAAGCTGCGGCCCGAGTCTCTGCAAACCCCTCCGCAGGTCGATGAAACCCCGACTGCGCTGGCTGTTGTACGGGTACCCCGTCCAAAAATCAGGCCTGCCAGCATCACGGCGCGCGCGACACGGCAACCTAGTTCTGGGAGTGCAGCGCTGGCCTCGACCGCAAATGTGGCCAGTAATGCCGATGAAGTTGGTTCGTTCCAGCCCAGAACGGTCAATCCCAAAATCCCGTCTTCCGCTTCAGTTGCGAGACAAGCAACCATCGACAACGCGATTAACCTGCGCAAGTTGAACCTAATCGGCGTGTACGGCACCCCGGCAAACCGCCGTGCTTTGGTCCGCCTGCCCAGCGGACGCTACAAAAAGCTGAAGGTGGGCGATCGCATCGACGGAGGTAATGTCATCGCTATCGGCGACAGCGAGTTGCGCTATCAGAAGCGCGGCAAGAACATCACGCTCAAGATGCCGCGCGGGTAAAGAAAAAGCGCCATGTCGGTCAGACACGGCGCTCGGTTGATTTCATTGATTCATGTTTAGGCTGCCGAGATTTCACCCGACTCGATCTGCTCACGTTCGATCGATTCAAACAGGGCCTTGAAGTTGCCTTCACCAAACCCGTCATCCCCTTTACGCTGAATGAACTCAAAGAAGATCGGGCCAATAACTGTTTTCGAAAAGATCTGCAGCAGAATCTTGGTCTCACCGCCATCAACAACGCCTTCGCCGTCGATCAGAATGCCGTGCTTCATCATCCGATGCTTGGGCTCTTCATGGCCGGACACACGGTCGTAAGACATGTCATAATAGGCCTCGTTCGGACCGGGCATGAACTTCAGACCCTTCTCGGCAATGGCATCGGTCGAGGCGTAGATGTCGTCGCTGCCCACCGCGATATGCTGGATGCCTTCGCCGTTGTACTTCTTCAGGTAGGAGACGATCTGTCCGGTCTCTCCACGATCTTCATTGATCGGAATGCGGATGCGACCACAAGGTGAAGTCAGCGCGCGACTGTAAAGCCCGGTGAACTTACCTTGAATGTCGAAAAAGCGGATTTCACGGAAGTTGAACAGGTCGCCATAGAATTTGAACCACTTGTCCATGTTGCCCTTGAACACGTTGTGGGTCAGGTGATCGAGATAGTAGAACCCATCGCCGCGCGGTTTTGACTGCTCCAGCCATTCAAATTCCTCGTTGTAGGGCGAGGTGTCATAATACTGATCGATGAAGTAGATCAGCGAACCACCAATGCCCTTGATCGCCGGAACGTTCATGGTCTTGTCTGCGCCATCATAGGGCTCAGCCCCTTTGGCGATCGCGTGCTCATAAGCCTTCTGAGCATCAACAACGCGCCAGCCCATGGCAGGGGCGCAGGGGCCGTGCTCGGCCACGAATTTGGCTGCAAAACTATCAGGATCCGCGTTCAGGATGTAGGTTACATCACCCTGTTGCCAAAGCTCGACCTTGGGGGTGTTGCGGTGATAACCGACATAGTCGAAGCCCATTCGCGCAAACAGGTCTCGCAGCTCTTGCGGCTCGGGGTGTGCGAATTCAACAAACTCAAACCCGTCGGTACCGGCTGGGTTTTCTTCGCTGATGACAGATTTCGGGGCGTTATGCGGGAAAGGACCCATGGCGCGTCTCCTCGGAAAACAGGAATTTCTTTGCTGATTCAAAAATACGCCTTAATGAGTGCTGTTTCTGCGCATTGTTTTCGTATAAACTAAGCTTAGATGCGTACTTTCCGCATATTGATTGCAAATTTTGAGGAAACGCCGCACGTGCTGGATCGGATTGATATCGGAATACTCGCAGCTTTGCAGCGCGACGCGCATCTGACGTCGCAGCAATTGGGTGATGTGCTGAATCTATCCGCCAGTCAGGCGGGCCGTCGCCGACAGCGCCTTGAGGCCGAGGGTTATATCACTGGGTACACCGCACGACTGGACCCGCTGAGGCTGGGGCTACAGGTTCAGGGGTTCATTCAGGTGCATCTGGGCACTCATGGCCCCGAACAATCCGCAGGCTTCGCCCGCATGGTCAACACCCGCCCCGAGATCACCAGCGCCTGGACGATGACAGGTGAGGCAGATTATCTGCTTCACGTCTATTGTGACGACTTATCCGCACTCAATACCTTGCTTCACGAAGTGATCCTGCCGCATCCTGCAGTTGCACGGGTGCAAAGCCAGATCGTAATGGACCAATTGAAGCGCGACGCGCCGCTCCCGACCTGAGCGGATTTAAGAGGACAATAATGAACGAGTTCCTTTATCAGGCATCGATCTATCTGGCAGCTGCGGTGATCGCGGTGCCGCTTTCCGCCCGTCTGGGTCTGGGATCGGTGCTGGGTTATCTGGCCGCAGGCATCGCGATTGGTCCCATTTTGGGCCTTGTCGGGGCCGAGACGGAAAGCCTGCAGCATGTGGCCGAATTCGGCGTCGTGATGATGCTGTTCCTGATCGGGCTCGAGCTTGAGCCCCGTGCCTTGTGGGATATGCGGGACAAATTGTTAGGCTTGGGCGGGTTGCAGGTCGGCCTGTCGACCGCCGCAATCGCAGCTGTGGCGTTCTATGCGGGTCATCAATGGTCGGTGGCGCTGGCGGTTGGATTAACCTTGTCACTTTCTTCCACTGCAATCGTGCTGCAGACCCTGTCCGAAAAGGGCCTGATGCAAACCAACGGAGGTCGAGCGACCTTCTCGGTCCTGCTGACGCAGGACATTGCCGTAATCCCGATCCTAGCTTTCCTGCCGCTGCTTGCCCTGCCCGCAAGCATCCACATCGAAGATGACGGCTCCATCAGCCGCGGCGTAGGCATAGCCAAAGACGCGGATTATCACGCCAAACTCTCGCTGGTCGAAGGTCTGCCCGGCTGGGCCGTTACGCTTGTCACCATTGGCGCCGTCGCGTTTGTCGTATTGGCCGGCATCTACCTGACCCGCCCACTGTTCCGTTTCATCCACGCCACCCACCTGCGCGAAATGTATACGGCACTGGCGCTAATGATCGTGGTCGGCATCTCGTTCCTGATGACCCTTGTGGGCCTGTCGCCCGCTCTTGGCGCGTTTCTGGCCGGAGTGGTTCTGGCCAGTTCGGAGTTCCGACACGAAATGGAAAGCGACCTTGAGCCGTTCAAGGGGCTGTTGCTGGGCCTGTTCTTCATCACCGTGGGCGCTGGGATCGATATCGGGTATTTCTTCGCCGACCCGTTTGACCTGATCGGTTTGGCCTTGCTGGTCATACTGGCCAAGGGGATCATCCTGTTCATCGTCGGGCGCGCCTTCAAGCTGCGCGGGCGCGATCACTGGCTGTTCACGCTGGGTTTGGCCCAGGCCGGCGAATTCGGCTTTGTCTTGTTGGCGTTTTCTACGCAGCAGAACGTGATTCCGCCGGGCTTGTCGCAAAAACTGTTGATGATCATCGCGCTGACCATGTTGATCACACCGCTTCTGTTTATCGTCTACGACGTACTTTCGCGCTTTCTCGGCGAGAGCAATCCGCAGGTTGAACCCGATCAGATCGACGAAAAAGGCCCTGTCATCATCGCCGGGATCGGTCGCTTCGGGCAGATCGTCAACCGGCTGGTACAGGCAAGTGGGTTTAAAACAGTTGTTCTGGACCACGATATCGAAACGATCCAGCTGATGCGACGGTTCGGTGTCAAAGGCTTCCTTGGCGACCCCACTCGCCCCGAATTGCTGCGCGCTGCTGGAATCGAAAAGGCAGCGGTCCTTGTCGCGGCCATGGATGACTACAAACAGGTCACCCGTCTCGTCGGATATGCCCGCCGCCAGCGGCCCGATCTGCACATCATCGCCCGCGCCCGCGACCGCAACCATGTCTATGAACTGTATCAGGCCGGGGCCAACGACATTGTCCGCGAGATGTTCGACGGATCGCTACGCGCGGGCCGCTATGTTTTGGAGAATATCGGCCTCAGTGAATACGAGGCCGCACAGGCCGAGCAGACCTTCTATCACCACGACCGGGGATCGGTGCGCGAGCTTGCAGAACTGTGGATCCCCGGCATGCCGACAGCCGAAAACAAGAAATACATCGAGCGTGCGCGGCAACTGGAAAAGGATCTTGAAACCGCCCTGCTGGAATTGGCCGAAGAACATGCCAAGAAATCTGCCTGACCCGCCATTCCGACGGCTTTGCCCCGCAACAGGCAAGCAACCTCCTCCGCGTTCGTCTGTTCCAAAATATTTCGGGTAATTTTTAGCCAGCTACGAAGGGGGCAGCGCCCCCTGCCCCTGCCTTAGGCGTCCGACACACCCGCTTCAGCGAATGTCGCCATGCCGGAATGGCAAGCAACCGCGCTTTTCAGAATGTTGATCGCCAACGCCCCGCCCGAGCCCTCGCCCAAGCGCAAACCTAGGCTCAGCAACGGCTCTTTGCCCAGCTTGTCCAGCATCGCGGCATGTGCGCCCTCTGCACTTTGGTGGCCAGCGACAGTGTGATCCAGCGCTGTTTCCGAAATCTGCGCCAGACAGGCCGCAGCTGCGGTGCAGATGAATCCATCCAGAATAACCGGTATCCGCAATACGCGCGCGGCGGCTATCGCACCAGCCATAGCCGCAATCTCGCGTCCGCCGAGGCACCTTAGAATATGCAGCCCATCGCCCTGACCGTGCAGAGCGACGCCTTCCGCAACAACCCGGGTTTTGTTCGCCAGACCTGCATCATCCACACCGGTCCCGCGGCCAGTCCAGTCGGCAGCATCCCCGCCAAACAGCGCGCAAGCGATGGCTGCAGCCGGCGTGGTATTTCCGATCCCCATCTCTCCAACAACCAGCAGATCGGCCTGCGGATCAACCGCCTGCCATCCTGTGCGCAGTGCGCTTAGAAATTCCTCTTCGCTCATCGCGGGGGCTTGGGTAAAATCTGCGGTCGGACGGTCCAGCTCCAGCGCGTGCACGTCCATCTTCGCGCCCGCAGCCTTTGCCAACTGGTTGATCGCCGCGCCGCCATGTTCGAAATTCATGACCATCTGCACCGTCACTTCGGGCGGGAACGCCGAGACACCTTGAGCAGTTACGCCATGGTTGCCCGCAAACACGATGACCTGCGGCGCATCGATCTGAGGCCGCGCATCCCCGCGCCAACCTGCATACCAGATCGCCAGATCCTCAAGCCGCCCCAACGCGCCGGGCGGTTTGGTTAGTTGACCGTTGCGCTCTTCCGCGCCCTGCTTGGCAGCGGTGTCCGGACCGGGTGCGCCGGTCAGCGCATTGCGGAAACTGTTCAGGTCATTGAGTTCGGGCAGCATGGAAAGCCTCGTTGCATCAGAGTGGTTGTGTGTGTTTAACCAATGCTGGCAAAGCAACAAGACCCGGAAAGGCCTGGGAGTGACCAAAAACGACACCGCCCCGTTTTCCCTGTGGGATATCTCGCTGGCTCTGGTCCTTTTGACGCGCCTGCCCCTGCCACGCCTGCCCGATCAAGCGTTCACCCGCCAGTCGCGTGCGGCTTGGGCCTATCCCCTTGCCGGGCTTGTTGTGGGGGCGCTGGCTTGCGGCGTCGCCTGGATTGCAATCTGGGCGCAGCTGCCAACCCTTGCCACCGCCGCCCTGCTGGTCGCCACGTTGATCATCGCAACCGGAGCGATGCACGAAGACGGGCTAGCCGATACGGCCGACGGGCTTTGGGGCGGCTTCACAACCGAACGTCGACTGGAGATCATGAAGGACAGCCATATCGGCACTTACGGCGTACTGGCCCTGTTGCTGGGCCAACTGCTTCGAATTGCTGCTGTCATGGCACTGATCGGTGCGGGTCTGTTGACGGGCATATTGGCCGCCTGCCTGTTCTCACGCGCCATGATGCCCGTGCTGATGCGCGCGCTACCCAACGCTCGCAAATCGGGGCTGAGCCATTCGGTTGGTGCGCCCCCCTTGTCTGCGGTGCTGGCCAGTATCGTGTTGGCTATCGTCCTGTCGCTATTGCTGCTGGGTGGATCAGCCATCACGCCGATGCTCTGCGCCCTACTTGCAGCGGCTTTTGTCGCTCGCATCGCCAAGACCAAGATCGGTGGCCAAACCGGTGATATTCTGGGGGCCACGCAGCAGGTCTCGGAAATCATCTTCCTCCTGGCGCTAACAGCCTCAATCTAAGACGCCCCACCGGTTTCAATGCGCAGCGTCGCGCCACAGTGTTTGCAATGCACAGCATCCGGATCGTGCCGGAACAGGCCGCAGCTTGGGCATTTGTAGCGCACTTTCTGCGGCATGAAGATCGCCTGCGCCAGACGGACAAACAACGCCACGCCAACAACCATGATGAAAACGGAAAACAGCTTTCCCGCTGGTGTGCCCAGCGTGATATCTCCGAACCCCGTTGTCGTCAGGGTCGCCATAGTGAAATAAAGCGCGTCGATATAGGGGGTCTGCGCATCTTCGGGGACGAAAAAGACCAGTACTGCAGTCGAGGTTGCAAAAACAAAGACCATCAGATTGATCGCCGCAATCACCGCGTCCTCGTGGGTTCGGAAGAAAGGACTATCTCGGCGCAAATCCCGCAGCAGATGATAGGAATGGATCAGCCGCAACGCGCGCAATATCCGAAGAAACGCGAGATTGCCGGTCAGGAACGGGTCAAGCAGCAGCGACACGATCACAACGATGTCTGCCATCGTGTAAACCTGGCGCAGCAGTTTCCAGCGGTCTTTGGAAATCCACATCCGCGCGCAGAAATCCATTAGGATGATCAGCCCGACACCCAAACTTGCCGCCGTCAGCCCAGGCCCATGCGGGATATTCGCCGTGGAGACAAAAAAGATGATCGAGGCGATATCGAACAGGATCAGCCCATAGCGAAACCAGACCGAGACCGGCTCGTGGCTGATGTAGAGAAACTTGACAGTTTGCTTCATCATGTCCCCGTATCTTCCTGCAGTTACAGAAAAATACCCGACACACACCACAAGACCAAGCGCCTAGTCACGAAAAAGGGCCGCCCCGGATATCGGGACGACCCTTAAATTTTCTCGAACGCGATCAGGCTGCGCGTGAGGTCAGAACCTCATCGACCTGTTTGGCAGCCGAAATCTCATCGGCGCCAGAAACCGCGGCCACTTCGCGTGTCAGACGTTCCAGGGCGGCTTCGTAAAGCTGACGCTCGGAATAACTCTGCTCGCGCTGGTCGTCGGTGCGGTGCAGGTCGCGGACCACTTCGGCGATCGAGATCAAGTCGCCCGAGTTGATCTTTTGCTCGTATTCCTGCGCCCGGCGCGACCACATGGCGCGTTTGACCTTGGCCTTGCCTTTAAGCGTCTTCATTGCCTGGCTGATAACATCCGGCGAGCTAAGCGACCGCAGACCGGATTCGGTAACCTTGTTGGTTGGTACCCGCAGGGTCATCTTGTCTTTTTCAAAAGAAATCACGAACAGCTCAAGCGAGAAGCCTGCAACTTCCTGCTCTTCGATTGATACGATCTGACCTACGCCATGAGCCGGGTAGACGACATAATCGTTCGGGCGGAACTCAAGCTTTTTCGATTTCGACATTCATATTCATCCTTCATTTCTGATCGGGATATGAGACGACAAAAGCACCACAGCCGAGGCCCTGCATGGCCCCGTCAGGCGGCTTATTTGTCATAAATTCAGAACTCCAAAGCGAGCATACTTACGGAGCACATCCCAATCACAGTCATCATTCGGTCCCTAGTGTATCACAAATTTGCGACACTCAAAAGACCGCGCCAAGGTAAATGGGAAATTCCCTTTCTAACTCAACTAATTAATGCACAGATTGATGCCAAATGAACGGTAACCGGCTGCCGAATCGGTCAACCGCCCTCGCCGGGGGCTTCCGAGAAATATTTCTCCATCTTGCCTTCTTCGCCGTCGCGTTCCTCGGCCTCGGGCAAGGGGTCTTTTTTGGTCACGATCACCGGCCACATTTCCGAGTATTTCCGGTTGAACTCGACCCACTGCTCCATCCCCGGCTCGGTGTCCGGGCGGATGGCGTCGGCGGGGCATTCGGGTTCGCAGACACCGCAGTCAATGCATTCGTCGGGGTGAATGACCAATGTGTTTTCACCTTCGTAGAAACAATCCACCGGACAAACCTCGACACAGTCGGTGTATTTGCAGCCAATGCAGTTTTCGGTGACAACGTAGGTCATGTTGGATTTCCCGTTTGCGCTTTGGCGACTAGCTAATCCAGTCTGACCGCCGCTTCAAGGTCAGATCACCCCTTTGGGATGCGAGAAAGATCAAGCGCGCGTCTTTCTTTCTTGGTTGGACGACCTTTTCCCTCAAACGCAGGATTCTTGGGCGATACGTCCTGCTTTTCGGTCATATCAAAGTACAAAGCTTGCGCCTCGGGGGCCGGGCCGCGACGCACGCCAAGCGCTTCGATACGTACAACCCGAACAATACGCCCCTGCGGAAAGGTCAGGACATCTCCGGGTGCCACGGCTTGCGCCGGTTTCAGCACCCGATTTCCGTTCAGACGCACATGGCCGCCGCTGACCTGTTTGGCGGCCAGGCTACGGGTCTTGAAGAACCGCGCCTGCCACAACCATTTGTCGATCCGCAGCTTGGCCTCGGCCATCGCGGATCAGTTGCCGTCCTTCAGACCCATCAACGCTGCCGCAAATGGGTTATCGGGATCGATTGCCTTTTCCTTTTTGGGTGGCCGTGACGAGAAGGTCTTGGCGCCCTGAGGCTTGCCCCCCTTCTTGCTATGCGGCTTGCCCTGAGGTTTACCACGCGGCTTGCCCTTGCCCTGCCCCTGCTCGCGACGCGGACCACGGTTTTGCTGACGTTGGCGCCCCCAAGTGAAGGTGTAGAACACCTCAATTTCGGGCTCATCCGATTTGGACTCTGCTGATTTCTCAGTGGCCGGAGCCTCGGTTGCCGCCTCGGTGCTTTCGGAGGCTTCGGCTGCCGTCTCGGCGGTTATACCGACGTCATCCGCTTCGGCATTTGCGGTCGGTGTCTCATCGACGACGGGTTGTTCCTCAGCTTCCGCCACAGGC
Source organism: Ruegeria sp. CG1 (assembly GCF_056537265.1). Classification (NCBI taxonomy): domain Bacteria; kingdom Pseudomonadati; phylum Pseudomonadota; class Alphaproteobacteria; order Rhodobacterales; family Roseobacteraceae; genus Ruegeria; species Ruegeria sp. CG1. Next base: position 977,317 of record NZ_JBQFRF010000001.1, read on the forward strand.
TGCTCCGTGGGGACCGGTTTGGCCTTCTCACGTTCGCCGCGTTCGGCCTTGTAACCCAGTCCCTGCATCAGGTCTGCAAACTGTTCCAAGGTCATGCCGGTAATTGACAACATGTCGGGTTTGGCTTCGAACCCACCGCGGCTATCCTCGGACCGCAGCATGTCGGCCAACCGTTCCAGCATATCGATCCGGATCGAGCGTTCGCCCGCATCGCGGTAGCCGCACATGGTGTCATAGCCCTGCGGCGCGTCCTTGGCGACCGGAACGGTAACCAGACCCGGAGGTGGTGCTTCGGGGAACTCCTGCAAGCCACCGGACAATGCCCAAAGTACCAGACGCAGGCGCGTTGGCGCGGGTTTCAGCAGCAGCGGCATGAAGATGGTGAATTGACCGAACCGGATGCCATGTTTACGCAGTGCACCACGGGCATCCTGATCCAGATCCTTGACCTCTTGCGCGACCTGCGCGCGCGGCAGAACGCCCAGCGCCTCGACCATGCGGAAGGCAAAACCTTTGGCCAGACCGCTCAGCTCCTCATCCCGCGACAGGTTCAGCAGCGGCTCGAACAGGGCTGCCACTTTGCGGTCGATGAAATGCTGCAGGCGGCGCTGAACCTTCTGTTCCACGTCCGGCCCGGCGGCCTCATCGACAAAAACCTCGACCACAGGCTTGAGAGGCTCGGCACCGGCAACAAGTTTGCCCACGGCATACTCGCCCCACATCAGGCCACCCTGATCGGTGAAATCAATTTCGGTATCGGGCGCATTGTAGAAGCGATCGGCACGCAGATGGAATTGCGGCGCGAGTGCTTGCAGAGAGGCTGACTTCAAGGCTTTCGCTTCAGTCCCCTGCGCGCTTTTGTCCGGGGTAAACCGGAACCCTTCCAGACGACCGACGAATTCGCCTTCGACGGTCACTTCACCCTTGTCATTTACTTCGGCCAAAAGGGCCTCCTTCTGTTTGAGCCGGCGCAGCAACACTGACGTGCGCCGGTCCACAAATCGCTGAGTCAAACGGTCGTGAAGAGCGTCCGACAGCCTGTCTTCTACAGTGCGCGTTTCCTCGCGCCAATGGGATTCGTCACGCACCCAACCGTTTCGTTGCGCAACATATGTCCAAGTGCGAATATATGCCAACCTTTTGGACAATGCATCAATGTCGCCATGGGTTTGGTCGATACGGCGGATTTGCCGCGCCATGAAATCATCGGGGATACTTCCGCGCTCATGCAGATGGCCATAGATCACCTCAAGCAGGCTGGCATGTTCGGCATGGCTGATGCCGCGAAAATCGGGGATTCTGCACACATCCCATAGCAAACGGATCGACGGTCCATCGCTGGCACGGGCAACGACTTCGGTGACTTGGGACAGAGATTTCAGGACGTTCAGATCGTCAGCTGGCCGCGCTTTGATCAGGTGCTCATTGTCTGGGCTGACCTCAAGCGAGTCGATTAGTGCGTCGATTGAGCCGAACCGCAAAGCGGCATTCCGCCAATTCAACTTTTTCATAGGCGTGAACCGGCTGTCCATAATGGCTTGGGCTACGCCCTCATCCAGCGGCGGAGCCTCGCCCGTCACACCAAACGTGCCATCCGACATTCCGCGCCCGGCCCGTCCTGCGATCTGGGCCAACTCGTTGGGGGCCAGAGGCCGCATTCGGCGGCCATCAAACTTGGTCAGAGATGAGAACGCCACATGGTTCACATCCAGGTTCAACCCCATACCGATGGCATCCGTAGCCACCAGATAATCAACCTCACCGTTTTGATAGAGGTCAACCTGCGCATTCCGCGTGCGAGGGCTGAGCGCCCCCATGACGACCGCCGCCCCGCCCTTTTGGCGACGAAGCAGCTCGGCGATCGCATAGACGTTATCGACCGAGAATCCGACGATCGCACTGCGCGCAGGCATTCGGCTGATCTTTTTCGAACCGGAATAGACCAGCTGAGACATCCGTTCACGCCGGATGAACTGCGCTTCGGGCACAAGGGCCGCGATGGGGCCGCGCATGGTGTCAGAGCCGAGGAATAGCGTTTCATTGGTGCCGCGCGACCGCAACAGGCGGTCAGTAAAGACATGGCCGCGTTCGGGGTCCACGCAAAGCTGAATTTCGTCAATCGCCACAAAATCAGTGCCCATGCCTTCTGGCATCGCCTCAACTGTACAGACCCAGTATTGGGTGCGCGGCGGTACGATCCGTTCCTCGCCTGTCACCAGCGCCACCACAGACGGACCGCGAATAGCGACAATCTTGTCATAGACCTCGCGCGCGAGCAGCCGCAGCGGCAGACCGATGACACCGGTCCGGTACCCCAGCATACGTTCAATCGCGTAGTGAGTTTTACCTGTGTTCGTCGGGCCAAGTACGGCCACTACCCGGGATGACCCGCTCACCTTTGCCCCCTGCGCCCTGAGACTTACAGCGCCTTGCCTTCAACCTGAGGCTTCAGCCGATTCACGGCATTGGTTACTTCTTCATGATGGGGATGTATAGCCAGCGCACGTGAATAGGCCTCAAGTGCTTGTTCTGGCTTACCCACGATCTCAAAGATGAGGCCAAGGCCGTAGATAGCGTCGTAGTTGTTCGGATTCAGGGTCAATGCCTGTTCAAGATCCGCCGCAGCCATGCCAAACCTGTCAATGCCGAAGAAAACCGAAGCGCGCACATGCCAACCCTCGGCAAATTCGGGTGCGTGATCGGTAAGCGCCGTCAAATGATCAAGCGCGGCCTCGACATCCCCGTCATCCAGCGCTTCGCGTCCGCGTTCCAACAGCAAATCCGCCGAAGCCGAACCTGATTGTGACCACAGCGCCTGCAATTGCCGATCCAATCCGATGGCCTGTTCGGGCGTCGATTGCGCCAGTTGCTGCAACAGTGATGCCTCGTCCCGCGAATCCGCCTGCTGCGCGATGCAACTGGTGGAAAACGTGACTATGACGGCAAGTGCCGCGACGGTACGTTTGAGATTGGTGATTGCAATACCCATAACAATGGTCAGTGTAGCGTAGCGACCGGGGATGTCCATTCACGGCGCATGAACAATATGAGGAAGACCATGAGCGATATTCTGGAAAAAGCCGCGGCGGCATTGAATGAGAAACTGTCGGGCGGCGATTTCGATGCGTCAGCCAAATTTGCCATTGCCGATCTGGGTTCTATCATTCTGGATGCAAGCGGTGCGCGGGTAAGCGACGAAGATGCTGATGTGACCCTCAGCGCCGATGCGGACACCTTTGAACAGATCCTCAGCGGTGACCTGAACCCAACCGGTGCGTTCATGTCCGGCAAGCTGAGCGTTGACGGAGACATGGGTATTGCCATGAAACTCGCCTCGGTGCTGGCCTGATGGAGTTTTCGCCGGCCCCCTTATTCGAAGACGTGGCCGGCGGCCCTGCCGATGGTGCGGCGCATTGGCTGATCACCGAAGATGGCAAACGTATCCGCGTGGCACATTGGCTGCCCGACGGCGATGCGCACGGCACGGTGATGCTGTTCCCCGGTCGCACGGAATACATCGAAAAATATGGTGATACCGCCAAGGAATTTGTGAACCGGGGCTTTGCAAGTCTCGCGGTCGATTGGCGCGGGCAAGGGCTTGCAGATCGCCTGCTGGATGATCCGCGGATCGGTCATGTCGAACAATTTACCGATTACCAGCACGACGTTCGCTCAATACTGAAACTGGCCGAAAAACTGGAGTTGCCCAAGCCTTGGTACGTCATAGGCCATTCCATGGGCGGGGCTATCGGGCTTCGCGCCGTTCTGGAGGGGGCTGATTTTGCGGCCTGCGCCTTTACGGGCCCGATGTGGGGGATTTTCTTTACACCAATCATGAAGCCGCTCAGCCAGCTAACTGCCTATTGGGGGCCACGCTTGGGCTTGGGCGAGAAAACACCGCCCACCACCACGCTGGAGAGCTATGTGGCCTCACAGCCCTTCGAAGGAAACGTGCTGACACGCGATCCGGCGATGTACCGAATGATGCAGGATCAGTTGGCCGCACACCCTGAACTTGCTTTGGGTGCACCGTCCACCATCTGGCTGCGTGAGGCGCTGGATGAATGCACCTGGCTGATGGTACAGACCGCGCCCGAGATCCCTGCCCTGACCTTCTTGGGCAGCCACGAACAGATCGTGGACCGCAAGGCCATTCGGGCACGTATGGCCAACTGGCCTAGCGGTACTCTGGTCGAGATTCCCAACGGCGAACACGAAGTTCTGATGGAGGCACCCGAGGTGCGCGGGCCGGTCTTTGATCAACTTGCTGCACATTTCGCGGCAGCCGCGGCGAAACCAAAACCCGAGCCCTGTCATTAAGGTTTGACCAGACAGCTTGCTTGTGATCCGGACACGCCGCGCCTAAATGTTTGCCAACGCAGTTTATTCGAGGTGTTCCATGCGCGACCTTCCCTTTCCCGTCCGTGACGCAAATGCAGGCGGCGGTGCCGATGATCTGGGCAATTTGCCGGAATGGGATCTGACGGACCTCTATGCCTCGGAAGATGCACCCGAACTGGCCCGCGATCTGGACTGGTTGGAGGGCGAATGTGCGTCCTTTGCCGCAGATTATGAGGGTAAGCTGGCCGAATTGGACGCAGCTGGACTACTGACCTGCGTGCTGCGCAACGAAAAGATCAACGCCATCGCCGGGCGGATCATGTCCTTTGCCGGATTACGCTATTACCAACTGACCACCGACGCGGATCGCGCCAAGTTCCTGTCTGACATGCAGGAGAAGATCACCGTCTTCACCACGCCTCTGGTGTTCTTCACGCTGGAACTGAATCGCATCGACGATGACGCGCTGGCTGCTCATTTTGCCGCCAATGCCGATCTGGCGCGATACGAGCCCGTGTTCCGTCGCATTCGCGCGATGAAACCCTATCAACTGTCTGATGAGTTGGAAAAATTCCTGCACGACCTCGGCGTTGTCGGCGACGCGTGGGAACGCCTATTCGACGAAACAATCGCGGGCCTGACCTTCACCGTCGATGGTGAAGAGCTGAATATCGAAGGTACGCTGAACCTGCTGACCGAGCAGGATCGCGCCAAGCGTGAAGCCGCAGCGCGCGAACTCGCCACCGTTTTCCAAAGCAATATCAAAACCTTCGCGCGCGTTCATAACACGCAAGCCAAAGAAAAAGAGATCGTTGATCGCTGGCGCAAAATGCCATCTGCCCAGACCGGTCGTCACCTGTCGAACGATGTCGAGCCCGAAGTGGTCGAAGCCCTGCGCGAGGCCGTTGTGGCCGCCTACCCCAAGCTGAGCCATCGTTACTACGAACTGAAACGCAAATGGCTTGGTCTGGACGTGATGCAAGTGTGGGACCGTAATGCTCCGTTGCCGATGGAGGACACCCGCATCGTCGATTGGTCCGAGGCCGAGAAGACGGTGATGGACGCCTATAACGCGTTTGATCCTCGGATGGGTGAGATCGCAGCTCCCTTCTTCTCGAAGGGTTGGATCGATGCGGCCGTGAAGCCCGGCAAAGCGCCTGGCGCCTTTGCGCATCCCACCGTGACCGAAGTTCATCCCTACGTGATGCTCAACTATCTGGGCAAACCGCGCGATGTGATGACCTTGGCGCATGAATTGGGCCACGGCGTGCATCAGGTATTGGCCGCCGATCAGGGCGAGATGCTTTCATCGACCCCGCTGACCTTGGCCGAAACTGCTTCGGTCTTTGGTGAAATGCTGACCTTCCGCAAAATGCTGGATCAGGCCGAGACAGCGGAACAGCGCAAGGTGCTTCTGGCCGGTAAGGTCGAGGACATGATCAACACAGTCGTTCGCCAGATCGCCTTCTACGACTTCGAATGCAAACTGCACGCCGCCCGTCGTGAGGGCGAGCTGACACCAGACGACATCAACGCCCTTTGGATGAGCGTTCAGGCTGAAAGCCTTGGCCCCGCATTCGAATTCATGGACGGGTACGAGACCTTCTGGGCCTATATCCCGCACTTCGTCCACTCACCGTTCTACGTCTATGCCTATGCGTTTGGCGACGGCTTGGTGAACGCGCTCTATTCGGTTTACGAAAGCGGTGCGGACGGGTTCGAGGACAAGTATTTCGAAATGCTGCGTGCCGGTGGCTCCAAGCACCATAAAGAGCTTCTGGCCCCGTTCGGACTGGATGCCAGTGATCCCGAGTTCTGGGACAAAGGCCTGTCGATGATCTCGGGATTTATTGACGAACTGGAAGCGATGGAAAGCTAAAGTTGAAAGGCAGCCTGTATGGCTGCCTCATTTCTCTTTGGCTGATTTCATCGTCGTCACGAAAATGGCCGTGACAATCAATACCGCGCCAACAATCGAAAGCGGTGTGATCGTTGCGCCCAGAAACAGTGCCGAGTTGACAAAGGTAAACACAACCGAGGCGGCGAATAGCAACGTCGCCGTCAAAGTCGACACGCGGGCGGCGGCCTCGTACCAAAGATAATAGGCAAGCGCGGTCGGCAAAACGCCCAGAAGGATCAAGAAGATCACGTCGTTTGCGGTCGGCATCTGAATAGAAAAAGCCGCCAGTGGCACCAGCAAAACGCCCGAACACAAAAAGATGCCAAACAGGAAGTTCAACCTTTCGGCAGTGGTCTCCGATGACTGCATCGCGCGGCTGCTGGAAATCAGGAACACCGCCCAGCTAAGTCCCGCCCCGATTTCCATCAGATCGCCCAGCAGGGGTTCTCCCCCGCCTTGAAAATCCCGATAGACGGTTAGAAACACACCGAGGATCGCCAGCAGGGTTGCCAATACATCAGTCCGGCCAACGGTGGTATCCGCGAAGAAATACAGAAATATCAACACGAAGAACGGCGCGGTATTCTCAAGCACCATCGCATTAGCAGCACCTGTATGTTCCAAACCTATGTGGAACAGGATATAGTTCACCACCGTCGACAACACCGCCAGCCGGAAGTTCCAATCCCTGTACTGGATTGAAACCCGTGCGCCCATCACCCGCAACATGCAGTAAATCGCAAAAGCAGCAATGAACAGGCGAGACACGGCAATCTGTAACCCGCCGAGATCACTAGTCAAATATCGCACGATAACGCTGTGCGTGCCCCATAGAAACGCGGCTAGGAACCCAAGAACCAACCCGTTTTGCAGTACTGATCTCTGCGGCTGATCCTTCACCGGGTGCTCCTCGCGTTATTTCAACTGACTGTCTTTCGAACCCCGCCGATTGATCCCGCCGCGAGATTTGAAGCTGCTGTCACGCTCTTGCTGGCAATCCAGGCAGAGCTTTACGCCGGGCAGAGCAAGGCGGCGTTTTTCGGGGATCGGTTCTTCGCATTCGGCACAATGGGTCAGGCTTTCGCCCACAGGTCGCTTTTGCGCCTGCATCCGCGCCAGTTCATCTGAAATCGACGCTTCGATCTGTTCACTCACCGCGCCATCGCGCGCCCAGCCGCCTGCCATTTAGCCCTCCTGATCCGGTCGGGACAGGATACGCGAGACACCACAGGCGTGGCAAGCTAGAGCGAAACGGCGGCGTCAAAGACCTGATCGATAACCTCTTGTGTACCCCTCACGAATTCCAACGAACAGGGATATTCAACCCCTTCGCGAACCGATCGGCAGAACGCTTCGACCTGCAATTGATAGTGGTTGTCCGCTGGAAACCGGGGCACCAGAACTTCAAGGCCCGGTCGGTGCAGTTCAACCCGCGCCTCGCCGAACACACGGGCATTGAACGGAGCGGTTAGACGGATCATGCCACCTTCTCCGTGAAACACCATTTCCTGATGTGGATGCATGCGTGTAGAGACGTAGGCGGAATAGGTAAATTCGGGAAACTGCGCGCGTATCTCGGTGAAGACATCCACGTCATTTTCCCACCGGATCGCACCGTTGACCGAGACCGGCTCTTGCCCAGTCGCAAACCGAGCGCTGCCGATAACATACACCCCGATGTCACGCAGCCCGCCCCCACCGGTTTCCGCACGGTTGCGGATGTTGCCCGTGTCCGCCCGGTTGTCATAGCTGAACGCCCCGGTGACATGGACCAGCCGGCCGATCACTCCGTCCGCGATCAGTTTACGGGTCAGATGCCACTGAGGGTGATGCACGATCATATATGCTTCGGCAGCCAGCAAACCCGTCTGGTCCCTCTTTGCGATCAGCGCGTCAAACTCATCGGCCCGCATGGTCATCGGCTTTTCGCACAGCACATGCTTGCCCGCATCCAGCGCCTTCAGGCTCCATTCGACGTGAAGATGGTTGGGCAGCGGGATGTACACCGCCTCAATCTCAGGATCGGCTAGCAATGCCTCATAGCTGTTGTAGACATTCAAATCAGGGCAATATCTGGCAAAGGGCTCGGCCTTGGCCGTATCCGAGGTCGCCAACCCCGCCAGCCGCGCGCCCTCTGCCGCATGGATGGCGGGCGCCATGTGTTGTCGTGCGAATCTGGCTGCACCCAGAACACCCCAATTGACCGGTTTATGCATGCGCGCCCCCTAAAAATTGATGTAACCCGCTCACGGCGAGCTCAATGTAATTCAGTTCCTGATCTGTCTATCAACCACCTGCCAATAAGTCAGTCCCTTCTCTATCTATTTGAAAATCATACGCCTCGGTAAATTTTTTGATGAGATTAAAAAAACCCGATAACCTTATACTTTATATCGATAATCTAAAATCGATTTGCGTCAAACCTGCCCTCGCAAATCAGTTTTGTTGATCCAGTCTGATACTGCCGCCGTAGCTCAAACATCGACTGAATCATGCTCGGATGGTGCTCTGGCAACATCCGGAGCAACGGCAAACAGGGTGGGAGGCTTAATGAAATGCCAGCAACACATACGATTACAGGAACAGTGCTAAAAAGCGGTGATCCCGGAACGTTTGACAGCGACAATCAGGATTTCGACATTCTCCGCGAAGCGGTGATTGCAGCCGGGCTGGCGGAAACGCTGGACAATCCTGAGGCAGAACTGACCGTCTTTGCCCCAAATGACGCCGCCTTTATTACTCTGGCACAAACACTTGGGTATAAAGGGGATGACGAGGCTGGAGCATTGGGCCACATCATCAAGGCGCTCACCCTGCTTGGCGGCGGAGACCCTATCCCTATGCTAACCAACATTTTGAAGTATCACGTGGTCGATGGTGAGTTCGACAGCACCACAGTGGTCGGTCTAGGCGACGGGGCTGAAATCCAAACTCTGCTTGGGTCGTCAGTCGAACTGAACCTTGAAAGCGATCCTCCCAGCCTGGGCGATGCCGATCCGGGCATCGACGATCCCGGCTTGATCGCGTTCGACGTGGATGCGTCAAACGGTATCATTCACGTACTTGACGGCGTACTTCTACCCGTCTCGGTGTCGGGCATTCTGGGCAAAAAGAACACGGACTTTATCCTGGGTGACAGCAGCGATGAATTCATCTTTACCGGACGCGGCAAAGACTTTGTTCACGGTGATGGTGGCAATGACGTGATCAACACCGGCTCGGGCAATGATGTGGCGCTTGGCGGTGCCGGGAACGACATAATCTTCGGGGGGCGCGGAAAGGATATTCTGCGTGGCGATGAAGGCCATGACAAAATCTTCGGAGGTCGTGGGAAAGACATCATCGACGGCGGCGAAGGCAATGACAAACTCTTTGGTGGGCGCGGTAAGGATACGTTTGTATTCGATGAAGGCGACGGTCACGACTGGATTGTCGATTTCCGCGTCGGCAAGGACAAGATCGACCTGTCCGAATACGATGGCATCAACAGCTTTGAGGACATCGAAGACGATATCGACGGTAAGTTCTTCGGGACCAAGATCGAGTTGGACGACGGAGACAGCATCTATCTGTCAGGCGTCTGGGCAAGCCACCTGTCCGAGTCCGATTTCATTTTCGCATAACAAAAACAATCAGCCCGCTCATATGGCGGGCTGATATCAGTCTGGAGTTAGTTTGAACCCAGCATACCTTTTTCGCGCGCAAGCTCTCGCATCTTCTTTTGCAGCTTCTCGAACGCGCGCACTTCGATCTGACGAATACGTTCACGGCTGACATTGTACTGCGTGCTCAGCTCTTCCAGCGTAACAGCCTGGTCCATCAGACGGCGCTGAGTCAGGATGTCTTTCTCGCGATCATTCAGAACATCCAGCGCAGCGGCGAGCAATTCGCGCCGGGCTTCCAATTCATCGCGCGCTTCGTAGTCGCCAGCCTGATCGGCATCTTCATCTTCCAGCCAATCCTGCCACTGCATGGTGCCTTCGCCTTCGGACCCCACGGTCGCGTTCAGCGAAGCATCGCCACCGGACATCCGACGGTTCATGCTGATCACTTCTTCCTCGGTCACTCCGAGGTCTTCTGCAATCTTGGCCACGTTTTCAGGACGCAGATCACCTTCTTCCAGCGCGCCAATGCGTGCCTTTGCTTTACGCAGGTTGAAGAACAGCTTTTTCTGCGCCGATGTTGTACCCAGTTTCACCATCGACCACGACCGAAGGACGTATTCCTGGATCGAAGCGCGGATCCACCACATGGCATAGGTCGCCAACCGGAAGCCTTTTTCGGGGTCAAATTTCTTGACCGCCTGCATCAGGCCCACATTGGCTTCGGAAATCACCTCGGCCTGCGGCAAGCCATAGCCGCGATATCCCATGGCGATCTTGGCCGCCAAGCGCAGATGAGACGTGACCATTTTATGCGCGGCCTCGGTATCCTGTTCCTCGACCCAGCGCTTGGCCAGCATATATTCTTCCTCCGGCTCCAGCAGAGGAAACTTGCGAATCTCCTGCATATAGCGGTTCAGCCCACCCTCGGGTGTCGGCGCTGGAAGATTTGAGTAATTTGCCATTTATTTCTGCCCCTTGGACAAATGTTTAAGCCCTTAACATGGGATATGGGTACCAGACCCAATACATTCAAGAGGATCTGTTAACAGTCTGAGATTAACCCTATGTAAAGGAAAGCTGAAAAGGCCTTTTTCACAAGCCTTTGCAGTTTATTTCAGTGGTTTTCTGAGATTTTCCAGCAGGTCCGCCATATCCTGCGGCAGCGGGGCTTCAAAACGTAATGCCTGGCCCGAAACCGGGTGTTCGAAGCCTAACACTGCTGCGTGCAGAGCTTGGCGGGGGAAAGCCTGCACCGCCTCGGCGGTTTCGGGCGTGAATGCCCGCGCGGCCAGTTTGCGCTTTCCGCCGTAAACCGGGTCTCCGACAAGCCCGTGGCCGGCATGGGCCATATGGACACGGATTTGATGCGTTCGGCCCGTCTCAAGCCAGCATTCGATCAAGGACAGACCGCCGGGCGTTCCAAAAACTTCGACAATCCGCGCCCGTGTCACTGCGTGGCGGCCTCCGTGAAACAGCACGGCCTGCTTTTGCCGATCCGTCTTGTGCCGCGCCAGTTGAGTTGTTAGGCGCATGATGTTGCCGGGCTCAAAACTGACACCCTTGATCCCACGCAACCGAGGGTCATTGGCATCCGGCACACCATAGCAGATCGCGCGATAATAGCGCTCGACGCTATGCGCCTCGAACTGGGCAGCCAGCCCGTGATGCGCCGCATCCGATTTCGCCACAACCAGCAACCCGCTGGTTTCCTTGTCGATCCGGTGCACGATGCCCGGGCGCTTGACGCCCCCAACACCCGAGAGATCATCCCCGCAATGATGCAGCAGCGCATTGACTAGCGTACCGTTCGGCGAGCCCGGCGCCGGATGCACGACCATCCCTGCTGGTTTGTTGATCACGATCAGATCGTCATCCTCATAGACGACTTCAAGTGGGATATCCTCAGCGCCGATATGACTATCTTCGGCCTCGGCCACGGTGATCCCAATCTGCGCGCCTTCGGTTATCTTAGCTTTGGGGTCTTCAACGGCGACGCCATCAACGGTGACGGCACCCTCATTGATCAGTCGGGCCAGCCGGGTGCGCGACAGGTTCTCTTCCGCTGGCACATCCCGCGCAAGCGCCTTATCAAGGCGGGGCGGCGGAGCGGCCGCGATATGAAACTCTATCAGGCGGGTGCCCATGACTGTCCCTTCCGAACCTCAGGAACCGCAGGAAACACCGCAGCTTCGACTGCTGCGGCGTATGGTCATGCTGTTGACCGCGGTAATGATTGGCGGGGTTCTAGTGACATTCGCCCTGATTGTCATCCGCCTATCGGACCGCACTCCGAAGCTGCCCGACCAGATCGAACTTCCGGACGGCGCAAAAGCGCAAGCGTTGACCATCGGCAACAACTGGTATGCGGTCGTGACCGAGGACAATCGGATTCTGATCTTCGACAAGACAACCGGAAAACTACGGCAAGAGGTCGCGCTGGATTAGCGTCAGGCCTGACCCGAAAGCCGGTTCAGCTGATTGGTAAAGCGCTTGTGAGGCGGATAGAGATCGCGCGCTTTCTCAAGATAGGGACGTGCCTTGTTCTTGTTCCCGCGCCGCATGTGTATCTGGCCCGCCATGCCCTGAATAACGACGGTCACGTCATCAAGATCGGCAGCTTTCAGAATAAGCTTCTCGCCCTGCCCGATCTTGCCCGTCCGCTCAAGCAAGTGACCCATGGCGAACATGAGAAACGGGCTTTCCGGGTCACAAGCCAGCGCCTCAGCCATCGTTCGATGCGCAGCTTCGGTATCGCCTTCTGCTTCGTAAAGTTCGGCCAGCCGCTTTTGGTACAAGGCACTTTCCGGCACACCAGCTACGATCTGGCGGGTTTTATCGATCGCCTGAGCTCCGGATATTTCCCCTAGATGCCTCTGTAGTATCACCCTCGCGCCCAACAATCGCGGGTCGTCTGCTGGTACGTCGTGAACCTCATAGAGTGAGGTAGAAAGCGCTTCCAATCTTTGTTGGTGATCAAAGATACGACTTGCGCGTTGATCCAGCGCCAACTCGGCCCAATCCAAGAGTATGAAATCGAAGTTGCAAGGACGCCTGACAACAACATTGCGCTGAACCAGATACAGGTTATTGAACGGTGGAAATCGGCGTTGCCGAACGACCTTCTGCAACGACCAATCCACAGGCGGCATTAGCCTAAGCGCAAGTTGGGCGCGGTAGAGCATTCTGGACCCCAGCACCACAACATCCGGCCGTAAGGGTTTGGACCAGAACGCTTTAGCAAAGTGCAGCGTCGCCGCACCGCGCTTGCCCTGCATGCCAAGAACAGCGCCGCGCAACGCGCACAAAACAGTATAGTCTTCGGGCCAGAGATGCGGGTTCTGCAATCCCTCTTTGGCATGTGCCTCGCTTTCCTGCCACTTCGACAGGTAAAAACAGTTCAGGGATTGCAGAAGTGGCATAAAGGCGTTGTCGGCCCCGGCGTCCAGAATAGGTTTCGCATTATCATACGCCTCTTCGCAGCGATCCTGCGCTGACAGATGTTGCACCGCCTTTGAATAGATATGCGCCGCCTCTGAGGGATTCAGAAAGGCCGATGGCCCCTTCGCAACCCGTTCGATGAACCGCGCATTGGCCGCCTGCATCTCATCCTTGGACAATACATCGCGGAACACTTTACGCTGCTGCCCCGAAATCCGGGCTGCAGCCATTGAAAAGCCAGATATGTGTGGCGCGATCACCTGATCCGCCCGTGACATCGCAAAAAGCTCCAGAAAGTCCCGCTGCGCCCGGGTCAGAGCCGACAGATCAGCGATATCCGACATCTGCATGAGCTCCGGAAACCGTTGCTTGAAACGGTCTATCACCTCTGGCTGATCCGAAAACATGATCGCCGTCTGGCCCTTGGATTTCTCCAGATGGGCCTCGTAAAACTCGTCAGGTTCGATCTTGGCGGGCCAGATCGAATGCTTCCATGGTAATCCGTTCAGGATTTCTCCGCGCCGAATGTGGTAAGCCGAAACCCCCTGCCCCGAGAGCTTCTGATCCGCGCGATCCATGATCTGACGAACCTCATCCACAAATCCAACGCTATTTATGAAATCGCGATAGCGGGGACGGATGGTTTCGATATCTTCCCACGGGAAGCCAAATATCTCGCTCGCTTCTTCGACCAGAACCGAACGGCCAGAAGCCAAATGGTCGATCAGCCGCTCGGGCGATGGATCGTGTTGGAAGGCCCAAATTGGCAGAGCGGTCGCGCTTATCGCGTCGAACTCTGCCTGATCAAGGAAATGCGCATCCATCCAGTCTTTGGTGAATAACTCCTCAGGATGATCCAACTCCGGCGCATCGGCGCCTTGCGAGAACCAGTTCACCCGGTAGTCTGTCCCAAAGTCTTCGGCCAGACGGATACAGGTCAGGATCATCAGCAGGCGCGCGCCCAAACAATCCGTACGCTGACCAATGAAAACGCCACGCGTTTGGATCATTGCGCGATCCGGGTGGTCAATGCCCTGCCAACTATTCCAATTATCTGATACATACAGACATTCCCAAACCACGTTCGCCTAAGGTCTTACACAACCGCTACAGTTGAGGCGAGATGCGAAAAACGCGGTGTTTCGCAATTTGTTGCAATGCGAGGTTAAGCAACCGCCGGACGGGCCTGCGACAAGTCCGGAGAAATGCGAATGGCCTGCGAGATCAAGTTCAGGCGCGCGATTGAGCGCTGGGAAATGATATCCGCCGGAATGCGTGTGGCCGCTGCCAAGGCGTCCGTCAGTGAAACGCCGACATCCGTTGTCAACACGCGCAGCGCGGTGGTCAGGTTCAGATCGGCCCCGGCCAGGGTTCCATCCGGTAAGGTCAGCCTGCTGTTTTCACGTTGGATGACACGCCCTTCCAGCTTGAATTCCCGCAGATCCGTTCCAGCAACGGCCATCGCGTCGCTCACCAGAAACAGATGCCCCGGCCCCTGTTTAGCTGCAAAGGCGGCGCGCATCGTCTGCGGGTGAACATGGATTGCATCCGCTATCAACCCGGCAGACATCGCACCGCTGGACAAGACTGCGCCAACCAGCCCCGGTTCGCGGTTGCCCAACTGACTCATCGCGTTAAACAAATGGGTGGCGCAGTGCGCGCCCGCCTGTGCGTAAGCCACGCAGGTTTGAAACTCGGCATCACTGTGCCCCAACGACACGATGACCCCTGCCTTGCTGAGCGTTTCGACCTGAGCAATCGTGACACTTTCAGGCGCAAGCGTAACCATCAATGCAGGCAACGCCCCTGCCGCTTCTATCAGCTGTGCAAGATCAGCGTCCTGCATCCGGCGGATCAGCCCGCCGTCATGCGCGCCCTTGCGTCGCACCGAGAGATGCGGCCCCTCAAGATGCAAGCCGACAATCCCCTGAACTCCGCGCTGAATGGCCTGAGAAGCAGCAGAAATGGCAGCCGTTGTCTTTTCGGGCGTGTCCGTGATCAGCGTCGGAAGGATCGACGTCGCGCCAAGCTTGCGATGAGCCGCCGCAATACGCTGTACTGTCTCGACCGATGGATCGTCGTTGAACATGACGCCTCCGCCGCCATTCACCTGCAAATCTACATAGCCGGGGCTTAAAATATCGCCCGACAGATCCTGAACCATCTCATCCGAAGGCAACTCGGCTTCGGGCAAAATACTGTCGAGCAGCCCGCCGACGAAACGGGCGGCGTGGCCGTCCTTCAGGGTTTTACCATCAAAGATAGGCCCACCCGCGAAGGTGATCGTCGCATCGGTCATACCGTCTCCGTCACTTTCCGCAAGTGACGCGGCGCATCGGGATTGATGCCCCGGCGCGTGGCCACAGTTTCGACCATACCGTAGAACGAAGCGATTGAGGCTACCGGATCTGTCATCCAGTGCGTGGTGCGGACATGTGGTAGCCTCACGGCATCAGACACCTGATTGGTCGTTGCGAAGACTTTTGCGCCCTTAGCTGCGAGCGCATCGGCGACTTCGGCGATGTTGGCCTCAGCCGCGTCTCCGGACGAGAACGCAATCACCGGAAAGCCCTGATCCACGATCGAAACCGGGCCATGCAGAACTTCGGCCGAGGAATAGCTTTCCGCATGAATCTGGCAGGTTTCCTTGAATTTCAGCGCCGCCTCATTCGAAATTGCCCAGGACATCCCACGTCCCAACGTGAACAGGGATTGTCCATCGACTGCCTCGACCACCGCGCTCCAATCGCAGGTGATCGCCCGCGATAAATCTTCCGGCAATTTGTGAATTGCAGCCAGCAAAGTGTCATCACCCTTTACCTCGGCCAACAGCCAAAGCCCGGCGACCAGAGAGGTGACGAAAGTCTTGGTGGCAGCCACGCTAAGCTCGGGGCCTGCAAGGATGGGCAGAGCCGAGGTGGCGTTCTGGGCCAGTGCAGACGTGGTATCGTTCGTGATCGCCACCGAACATGCGCCGCCTTCTGTCAGGGACTTCGTCAGCTGTACGATGTCGGGGCTTTGACCCGATTGAGATACCGAAATACACAGCGCACCCGGGCATCGCATATCGACCCCGTAGATCGATTTCACGCTCGGCCCAACCGAGGCCATGGGCAGGCCCAGCAGCAGTTCCGAAGCGTATTTCAGATAGCTGCAGGCATGGTCCGACGAACCTCGCGCAACCGAAATCAGGAAGCCGGGATCGTGCGCGCGGATCGCGCTGGCCGTCTTTGTAATCGCCGTGGCACCATCAGTGAGAAGCCGATCAACGGCAAAAGGTATCTCATTGATTTCCTGCCGCATTTGAGTTGTATCGCTGGACATGAGCCCCGCCTTTCAGGTTGACAGACGCAGCTCTGCCACGAAATCGTAAGCATCGCCGTGATAGATGGATCGGGTCAGTTCAGCAACGCGCCCGCTTTCTAGATACGAGGTCCGCTGAATGCGCAGCCCCGCCGTACCTTCTGCAACATCAAGCAATCCAGCCTCGGTTGCTTCGAGATTGATGGCCGAGATTTTCTGGATGGCGCGCACCGGACGATTGCCTGAGTGTTCGAGAAAGGCATAGAGAGATCCGGTAACCTCAGTCGGGTTGGGCAATATATCCAGCGGCAACGCCGCGCGTTCCAGCGCCATCGGTCGCCCGCCAGCCGCGCGCAGACGATGAATGCGGGCGACCTGATCACTCGCCGATAGGCCCAGCGCCAGCATCTCATCAGGTGACGGCAGGAATATTCCGCGCTCCAACCAGGTTGAATTCGTTTCAAAACCGCGCCTCTCCATGTCTTCGGTAAACGAGGTCAAATGCGACAGCGACTGCTCAACCCGCGCAACCGCTTGACGCACGAATGATCCCGAGCCTTGCCGCTGTTCAATCGCGCCTTTGCGCACAAGTTCCTGAATCGCCTTGCGGACCGTCACCCGCGACAGGTCTGTCAGTTCGGCAATCTCGCGCTCGGGCGGGAGTGAACTGTTCGGGGCCAGAATACCCTCTTCGATCCCCTGCTCCAGCCGCTGCCGCAACTGCACGTAACGCGGACCGGCAGTCTGACCCAGCCAACCCTCGGGCCGCAAGAAGTCAGCAACGCTCATGTCGGGTCTCCTTTTGAAAGGCGTGGGCCAACGCGGTGGCACCGGTCAACGGATCGCCCAGCGGTTCGGCCAATTCCTGTTGCATTGGCGCAGGCAGAAATTCCGCATATTGCGGGCCGATGCCGCCGGTCAGGCAGATCGAAAGGCCGGGCATCCAGCCCATCGCCAACATCTGATCCGCCAAATACTGCGCACTATCCTCCATGATCGACAGCGCAAGCGCATCCCCTTGCTTTGCGTGTTGCGTGACAACAGGCGCCAGCGCTCCGAACTCGGTAGGCGACATCTTGGAGGCGGTCCTGACAATCCCAGCAGCGCCATCAAAACGCGACAACAGGCTGTCCGCCAATTCAGACGCAGGCTTCAGAGCGTCCACACAGTCAAGCGTAAAGGCCAAAGCCCGCCGCCCAACCCATTGCGCCGAGGCCTGATCCCCGAGAACAGGTCCCCAGCCCCCGGCAAATGACCTGCGATCCCCATTCTGGACCGCCAGAAAAGAACCCGTTCCGCAATGCGCTACGAAACCGTCTTTCGAACCCAACGCACCACGTAATGCGGCGGGCCTGTCATCTTCAATCAGAACATGGTCAAATGGCAGCTTTTCTGCCAGCCGATCAGCCAGCGCGCGCCCCGTGATACCGGCCAGCCCCAAGTAGGCTGGCGCACGAGCGATTTGAGTTGCCTCTAGTCCGGCACGTCGGGCCAAAGCAGCAATTCCGTGCATCAACTCAGCGCAGGCTGCGTCAAAATCGGTTGATACATTTGCCGCACCAACCTCGACACACTGAACCGCAGAGCCGTCTGAAACAGCAAGACGGCAGCGTGTTCCACCGCCATCAGCGGCCAGCACAATGGTATCAGAAGGGCGACTCATGGAGATACCTTTATAATACCTATTTCTAATTTTGAAGACCAAATTCCACAATAATGCAGTAATAATTGTCTAAATCTTGAAAATAGTGGGTATAAAAATAAAATGGTAGACTAATGGTATCTAAAAGGTATGATATTCAAAATCTCGGGGGAGAATCACGTGACCAAGCCAGTTACCGAACAGCTACATCAAGACGCGATCGGACTTGACGCCCGACCGCTGACTGAGGTAGCCGAGCTGCTGGCCCGCTCGCAAGCCGACGCTGCCGCTGCCCCGCTTTCCTCGCTGCCCACCCTCTGCGCAGGCGCAAAAGCTATGGCGCAATCCATCCGATCGGGCGGGGTTTTGCGCTATTTGGCGGCAGGCTCTTCCGGCTTGATGGCCGCCTCGGATGCGCTGGAACTGGGGGGAACTTTTTCGATACCAGCCCGCCAGATTCGCATCCACATGGCAGGTGGATTGCCCTCAGGGGTAGAGATGCCGGGAGATGTCGAAGATGCCACCGACGGCCTTGCCCGTGAACTGGCCGATCTTTCTGCCAAAGACACCTTGATCACCGTCTCGGCCAGCGGAACCACACCGTACACAACCGCAGCAGCGCGGATCGCGCGGGACAGAGGCGCCACGGTTATCGGCATTGCCAATAACGGGGGCACCGAACTGTTGCAGCTTTCTGACCATCCAATCCTGCTTTCGACACCACCTGAACTGATCTCGGGCTCTACCCGCATGGGCGCTGGTACAGCGCAGAAAATCGCACTGAACATGCTTTCGACGCTGATGGCGATGGAGCTGGGGCATATTCAGGACGGCATGATGATCAATTTGCGTGCTGACAATGACAAGCTACGCGCCCGAGCCAACGGGATCGTCTGTCAGTTGACCGGCGTTTCCTCCGCTCAGGCTACAAAGGCGTTGACTGCGGCAGAGGGCAACCTCAAATGCGCGGCCCTTTTGGCTGTAGGCGCAGGGTCCCTGGACGCGGCGCAAGCAATGCTAAGCAACACCGACGATCACCTCCGCCCTGCGCTGGAGCGGATGAAACAAAACCAAGAAACCATCAACCTGGGAGATATCAAATGACACGCAAAGTTCTGAGCCTTGCCTTGATGAGCACGGCGCTGGTCACAAGCGCCTATGCGCAAGAGGCCACTTTGACCATCGAAAGTTGGCGAAACGACGATCTGGCATTGTGGCAGGAAAAGATCATTCCGGCGTTCGAGGCCGAGAATCCCGGCATCAAAGTAATATTCTCGCCCTCTGCACCGGCAGAATACAACGCTGTCTTAAACTCAAAGCTCGAGGCCGGTTCGGCTGGCGATCTGATTACCTGCCGTCCGTTTGATGCCTCGCTTGCGCTATACGAGTCGGGGCACCTGACCGATCTGTCTGATCTTGAGGCCATGGGAAATTTCTCGGACGTGGCCAAATCTGCGTGGCAAACCGATGACGGTTCGGCCAGTTTCTGCGTCCCGATGGCGTCAGTGATTCACGGCTTCATCTACAACAAAGATGCGTTCAATGAGTTGGGCATCGAAGTTCCAACTACCGAAGCTGAGTTCTTTGCCGCCCTCGATAAGATCAAGGAAGACGGTACCTATATCCCGATGGCGATGGGCACCAATGACCAGTGGGAAGCCGCAACGATGGGCTATAACAATATCGGCCCGAACTACTGGAAGGGTGAAGAAGGTCGTCAGGCGCTGATCAAAGGCGAGCAGAAGCTGACCGACCCCCAGTGGGTCGCCCCGTATGCGACACTGGCCAAGTGGGCGGACTACCTCGGCGACGGGTATGAGGCACAGACCTATCCCGACAGCCAGAACCTGTTCACCCTGGGTCGTGCAGCGGTCTATCCAGCAGGCAGCTGGGAAATCTCGGGCTTCAACACGCAGGCCGATTTCGAAATGGGCGCCTTTAAGCCACCGGTCCAGAACGCGGGCGATACCTGCTATATTTCGGACCACACCGATATCGGCATAGGCATGAACGCGGCGAGCGAAAACCAAGAAGCTGCACGCACCTTCCTGGCTTGGGTCGCAAGCCCGGAATTCGCCAGCATCTTCGGTAACGCCCTACCTGGTTTCTTCCCGCTGTCCAGCACTCCGGTCGAGCTGGAAGATCCACTGGCCAAAGAAATCGTCGGTTGGCGGGATGAGTGCGAAAGCACAATCCGCTCGACCTACCAAATCCTGTCGCGCGGCACACCGAACCTCGAAAACGAGACTTGGGGTGCATCCGTTGCAGCCATCAAGGGTGCCGAGACACCCGAGGCACTGGGTCAGCAACTGCAAGACGGTCTGGCCAGCTGGTACGCACCGCATCAGTAACACCTAGGCCACTCACACCGGACGCGGCCACCGCGTCGCGTCCGGACCTTTCCCCCGGAGATTCCCATGCAGACCCGCCGCATACGCTGGCACATTGCCGTTTTCCTCGCCCCTGCGGTGCTGGTCTACACGGCAGTGATGATCTTCCCCTTGTTCAACACACTGCGCCTCGCACTGTTCACCGAGGTTGATCAGACACGTATCTACGTGGGCTTGCAGAATTTCCGCACCCTGTTCTTCGATCCGATCTGGTCCGAGCAGTTCTGGAACGCTTTGGGCAACAACTTCTGGTTCTTCCTGATCCACATGCTGGTTCAGAACCCCATCGGCATAGCTTTGGCCGCGCTTCTGTCGCATCCACGCTTGCGGTTTGCCGCGCTCTATCGGTCCGCGATCTTCATTCCGACCATTCTGAGCTTTGTGATCGTCGGTTTCGCGTGGAAGCTGATATTGTCCCCGCTTTGGGGCATCGCACCTTCAATGCTGGACGCCATTGGTCTGAAGTCGCTGTTTGCACCATGGCTGGGCAAGGAAGAATACGCGCTGACAACACTGGCACTTGTCTCGGTCTGGCAATTCGTCGGCATCCCGATGATGTTGATCTACGCCGCCCTGCTGTCGATCCCTGAAGAGATCCTTGAAGCCGGAGAAATAGACGGCATCACCGGCGCTTCGGCGTTCTGGAAGATCAAGCTGCCGTTGATCATTCCCTCGATTGGCATCATCTCGATCCTGACATTCGTCGGCAATTTCAACGCGTTCGACCTGATCTACGTCTCGCAAGGTGCGCTGGCAGGGCCGGATTTCTCAACCGATATCCTAGGCACATTCATGTACCGCACCTTCTTTGGCTTCCAACTGCAACTGGGCGACCCGCATATGGGCTCCGCCATCGCTGGCGCCATGTTCGCGATCATCCTTGTGGGTGTCTGCATCTACCTCTTCGGCATCCAGACCCGGATGCGCCGGTATCAGCTGTGAGGGTGAACGCATGAACAAAGCACGCCATAACCCGCTGAACACGGCCGCCATGCACGGGGCGCTGATCCTCTACACGTTGATTGCCCTCTTCCCGGTCTTCGTGATCATCATCAACAGCTTCAAAACCCGACGCTCGATTTTCCGCGAGCCACTCGCCCTGCCCGATGCCGAAAGCTTCTCGCTGATCGGTTACCAGACGGTGATGAAACAAGGGGATTTCTTCCTTTATTTCCAGAACTCGCTGATCGTGACCGTGGTGTCGCTGGCCTTCGTTCTGCTATTTGGCGCCATGGCTGCCTTTGCCCTGAGCGAGTACAAGTTCAAAGGCAACACCCTGATGGGCCTCTATCTGGCCCTTGGGATCATGATCCCGATCCGCATCGGCACTGTTGCGATACTTGAGATGATGGTTGCCACCGGTTTGGTGAACACCCTCTGGGCGCTGATCCTTGTCTATACTGCACAAGGGCTGCCGCTAGCCGTGTTCATACTGTCCGAATTCATGCGACAGGTCTCAGACGACCTGAAGAACGCAGGCCGCGTCGATGGGCTGTCCGAATACACCATCTTCTTCCGGTTGGTTCTGCCGCTGGTCCGCCCCGCCATGGCAACGGTCGCCGTTTTCAACATGATCCCCATCTGGAACGACCTCTGGTTCCCGCTGATCCTCGCGCCCGCTGAGGAGACTAAAACCCTGACACTGGGCAGCCAGGTCTTCATCGGCCAGTTCGTCACTGACTGGAACGCAGTTCTGTCGGCACTCAGCATGGCAATCCTGCCGGTACTAGTGCTCTACGTCATCTTCTCGCGCCAGCTGATCCGCGGCATTACTTCAGGAGCAGTCAAATGACCAAAGTTCTGATCGCTGGCCTCGGCAATATGGGGCTGAGCCACGCTTTGGCCCACCACAACCACCTGGACGCGCAGATTGTTGGGTTGGTGAACCGATCCGGTCGCGTCGACCATCCTGACCTGTCAGGCTATCCGGCTTATTCAGATTTTCAGGCAGCTCTGACTGAAACCAACCCGGATCTGGTGGTTGTGGCGACCTACTCCGACAGCCACGCCGATTTCGCCTGCGCGGCGATGGAGGCCGGGGCGCATGTCTTCGTTGAAAAGCCGCTAGCGACCACTGTGGCAGATGCCAATCGCGTTGTCGAAAAGGCCATTGAGACCAACCGCAAACTGGTGATCGGTTACATCCTGCGACACCATCCTTCGTGGATGCGCCTGATTTCCGAGGCGCGCGACCTCGGCGGGCCGTATGTGTTCCGCCTGAACCTCAACCAGCAAAGCAGCGGGGCTGAGTGGGAAACACACAAAGCTCTGATGCAGACCACCTCGCCCATCGTCGATTGCGGTGTGCATTATGTCGACGTGATGTGTCAGATCACTGACTCCGACCCCGTGCGAGTCCACGGCATGGGCCTGCGCCTAAGCGATGAGATCGCCGAAGACATGTACAACTACGGCCAGTTTCAGGTGGTCTTCGAGGATGGCTCGGTCGGCTGGTATGAGGCCGGTTGGGGCCCGATGATGTCCGAAACCGCGTTCTTCGTGAAAGACATCGTGTCGCCCAACGGCTCGGTCTCGATCACCGATGGAAACAAGGGCGCATCCGCCGATATCGACGGACACACCAAGGTTGGCGGCCTTCTGGTCCATCGCCCCGATGGCGACCAGACAATCGACATGCCCGATGAGCCCGGCCATCAGCAGCTCTGCGATGCCGAACAAGCCTATATGCTGCGCGCCATCGCCGAGGACATCGACCTGACCCGCCATATGAACGACGCCGTGCAATCGCTGGCCATCTGTCTAGCTGCCGATGAAAGCATCCGCACTGGCCAACCCATTTCGCTGAAAGAGGCACGCACATGACCGCCCTGACGCTGACAAACGTGAACAAGTCCTTCGGCACTGTCGAGGTACTGAAAGATATTAACATCGAAGTCGAAGACGGAGAATTCGTCGTCTTCGTCGGCCCCTCCGGCTGCGGCAAGTCCACCCTGCTACGCGTGATCGCGGGGCTGGAGGACGTGACCTCGGGCGAAGTGCGCATTGGCGGAGAGGTGATGAACCTTACGCCGCCCTCGAAACGCGGCATCGCGATGGTGTTCCAAAGCTATGCACTCTATCCCCACCTGAATGTGCGCAAGAACATGTCGCTGGCACTGAAACAGGAAGGCCAGAGTAAGCAGGTCATCGAAGAACGCGTCGCCAAGGCCAGCAAGATGCTGAACCTTGAGCCCTATATCGACCGTTACCCCTCAGAACTGTCAGGCGGCCAGCGCCAACGTGTCGCCATCGGGCGTGCCATTGTGCGTGAACCCAAACTGTTTCTGTTTGACGAACCTTTATCCAATCTGGACGCCGCCCTGCGTATGAATACGCGACTGGAAATCGCCAACCTGCATCAGCAGCTCGATGCATCGATGATCTACGTCACCCACGACCAGACCGAGGCGATGACACTCGCCGACAAGATCGTCGTCCTGCGCGACGGGCGCGTTGAACAGGTTGGCAGCCCGATGGAGCTATATAATAACCCCGCCAACCAGTTCGTCGCGGGTTTCCTTGGCGCTCCGTCGATGAATTTCTTCCCCGCCAGCGTAATCGGCGACAGCGCGGACACAACATTGGGCATCCGCCCAGAGGACTTGTACTTATCCGACGAAGGCCCCCTGACCGCAAACGTGACCCATGTTGAGCATCTGGGTGGAGACACAAACGTGATCGCGATGATGCAAGACCACCAGATAACCGCGCGCCTGTTCGGCCAGCATCAGGTCAACACTGGTGAATCCGTCCATTTCGGTTACGCCCATGATCGAACCTACCGCTTCAACCAACAGGGCGCCCGTCTCACCTGACAATTTCGGGTAAAGATCTCAGGATGTTGGTGCGGTCGAGAAGCATCTAGAACAATCGAACTAGCCTTCATGACCCCTTATTTATATGGGCGATATGCCTCAGGGCAGACTTCAGGTTTTCCCAAATGTGTGCTGTCGGCAGGATTACTGTGTGCTGCCTGCGTGTGTCAATCCTCCGACCATTCATCTTGTTGCGTGAAGCATTGTTGGCACCGAGAAACGAGCACTAAAGTGAAGCTCCCTCAACGACACGTAAGCAGAGACTACGCGATCCCGACTTTCCGGGCGCGCAGCTTCAAGGTAGTGGCAATTCAAGAACTAGCATTTCGTTAAATTGCGCGACAAAACGAACTACGGGCCATCAATCAGCCGAGATAACTTCGCCCGGATTATCCATGTCCACTTCCATTACGTAGCCGAAAGCGGTGCTTTCACCGTTATGATCGTCCCAAAACGGTGACGGTTGAGAAATGGCATTGAAGTACCTTACGACGTGCGCTTTGTTCGCAAAATTGTTCGGCTGACCATTGGCAAAATTGGTGTACGTCGCTGGTTCTCCGCTTACCAGAACCCAGCCGCCATCTGGTTCCTTAGCGCCGGGCTCTTGATACATCCCAATCCAAGGGCCTCGTATCCCACCATCCTCAAAAACTTTCCATAAACGTTCATCATTCTTTATCAAGCTGTACACAAAATCGTTTTCTTCTTCGGAAGTAATCGAAACGAGGTAGCCACCACGATACTGGGCGTCTCTCAGTGAACTCTGCCAATCACTACCCCAAGTAAGAATGACGTAATAAGCGTGTCCGTTCCAAGTACCCGATGCCACAACGTCAGACATTTCAGGAAGGGGCGGAGCAATTGCAGGTTTGTTTTCATACCAAGGAACTACACCGGCAGACACATTGCTT
The DNA here is from genome assembly GCF_056537265.1 of Ruegeria sp. CG1. NCBI lineage: Bacteria > Pseudomonadati > Pseudomonadota > Alphaproteobacteria > Rhodobacterales > Roseobacteraceae > Ruegeria > Ruegeria sp. CG1. The sequence continues at coordinate 1,002,662 of NZ_JBQFRF010000001.1, forward strand.
ATCTTCTCTTGGAAAAAATAATAACTCACCCCGAGCACCGAACAAAGAACTAAGACAAAGCCTAGAGCAGCAATCGTTGCTCTTTTTGAGATACGTGCACGCCTTCCTTCAGCGGCTTCTGACACAGTGTAAGTGCGAACTCTTCTCTCGATATTCTTGAGACGTTTGGACCCCAGGGGGCTAAAGTCAAGTGAGAGCACGCCAATGACTTGGTCGTGTACCTCACCGGACAAGCAAATTCCGCCCGGTTTTGCCAGCCCCTCCAAACGAGCGGCGATGTTTACTCCGTCCCCCAAAAGATCATCGCCCTGACGGATTACGTCTCCAACGTTAATTCCAATTCGAAAATTGATTTGACGGTCAGGTGGGATGCCGAGATTGAGGGTTCTAACACCCTCTTGAATATCTAGTGCGCAACGCACGGCCTCCACAGAGCTTCCAAACTCAGCAATGATGCTGTCACCGGCAGTGTTGGCTATTCTACCACCGTAACTTTCGATAAGTTGGTCAGTTAGCTGCCGTCTATCCGACAGCATCAAGGCAGTTCCTTCTTCGTCGACGCCTGCGAGGCGGCTATAACCCGCTACATCAGCCGCAAGAATGGCTGCGAGTGTTCGTTGAATAGCAGGCTTCTGTTCAGTTTCAGTCTCTTCTTCGGTCAAGAGGTTCACCCACTAGCGCGATGAGTAGTAACATGGGGCCCAAACCCCCGAGATTTTCGGATATGACTCGAGGTTTTTTTTACGTTCGTATCCCGCACTTCTTGGCAACCGAACACCGTACTCTCGTTGTGCAATTGCGTAGAGGTTTAGTGCCATTCGATGAACATGGGTTCGGGCATCGTTGGGATTGTTGCTATAAGAGCGCCCTCGGTTTCCGACTGAACGGAACTGAGGATGATCTGTGATACCAAGTGAAGTTAGCTTAACAGCAGAGAACAAGCGCGGACCAAGCTTTGAGTCCCTGAAATAGTCCACACCCCAAGACCTCGCGACAAGCGCATACGAAAGTGCAGCATCAAGACCGTAAGTATGGTACCAAAAACCACGCACACCCCGGTAGGAGTTCTCGTCGATATATCCTGATTTTTCAATGTACTTCAGGAAGACGCGTTTGCGCATTGACAATTCACGCCTTGCAAGATTTTTGTCGTTTGTGAGCGAAGCGTAAGCCAGAACCGCTAAGCCCATGTTGCCAAAATCGTAAATTCCGCTCTGATCAGACTTGGCCTCTGGCGATACAAAGTTCTTGTACCCCGTTTTGAACCAAGGGATCAAAACGTCTTTGTCCTCTGTTGTCAGGTATGGCTTCAAAACAGCGGCAGAGATCATCAAGTTGGCATACATACGCGCAACCATACGGGGCTGATGACGTGAACAACGACTATTTGGCCCTGCATTGTAACAAGAACTCTTCGCCTGACGTACAGTCAGGAGCCTAGGCTCGTTTTGGTAGCGGCGTCCCAAGGCCAAATTTTTCATACCATCAATTATCGTTCGAGCAAGCGGTGCATCATTGGCTGCAGCAGCGGCGTAGCTGTTGAATAGAATAACTTCCCACGGGTCTTCGAACCCACCTTTGCTGATGCTTAACGCTGTCGATTGTAGCAACGCGTCAATGTATCGTTGGTTATTCGCGTAAAGCGCGTTGAGGGCTTGTCGTGCTTTGGCTTGGCTGCGGCCCGAGCCCTTGGCGTTTTTTAAGCAGGCTGGGCCTAGCTGGTTTGCGACAAAAAATTTAGGCCCCAGTGAAGACTGTGCCGCTGCTTCTTGCGACCCGACAAACGAGAATATTGTCGCAACTATCAGAAATACTTTGAGTTTACCTGCACCCATTGAACAGAACCCCACCGAAATATAGCAGAATGAAACGCCAGACAGGGTAGCCTTGTTTCTGTTTTTTGGCAATGAAACCAAACTTCAGCGATGTGCCGACAGGCCGGACCTTTCATGTTTGATGCGATGCTGCTCATCAGAACGCAGACTGACGCCGCTAAAACCGAATGCATTAAACGCAGCTTCAGGTAGTGGGATTTCGCAATAATGGCGGGCTAAGTGCCACTAAACGCCGCTCCAATGCGAAAAACATGATCGTAAGCAACGCGAAGCAACTTTGTCGATTTTGGCAAAAAAATTTGTGGGTTCAAGATATACGCGGCTGCGCCGAGTTCCCCCCCTCGGATGTCTCAAAGAAGACAACTCTGAACGTCGGAAAGGGTTCTCGTCTGAATTCGACTGCATCGGAACCGTCAACCCATTGGCTTTAATCGATTGACATACAATACTTTTGCGAACCACTGATTGGCGGCTCAACGCGCACGGGTCTCATTTGACCGGAGTGTAACAAGACAGGTTCCAACCCCTCAGGCAGTGTCTCATTTAAGTGGGGTTGACATTTAAAACACACGTTCTTATTTAGCTTTAAGAGGTAAATGATACACATTCGGAGACAGGCAGATGCTCATCGGATACGCCCGAACATCTACAGCAGACCAGATCGCTGGCTTTGAGGCGCAGCGGCGTGAGTTGAAAGACCATGGTTGTGAGAAGGTGTTTGCTGAGCAGGTCAGCAGTGTGAAGCAGAGAGACCAACTTGAGGCAGCCATAGACTTTGCCCGTGAAGGGGACACTCTGGTTGTAACTAAGCTGGACCGTCTGGCTCGCTCGGTCCCTGACCTCATCGACATCCGCAAGCGGCTTTCGGGCAAAGGCGTAAAACTGCACATCATGAACATGCCCATGATGAACGACAGCGCCACCGCACAGATGCTTGAGACCATCCTTGGGGCTGTTGCTCAGTTTGAACGTGAGGTGATGCTTGAACGGCAGCGAGAAGGGATTGCGAAGGCCAAGGCAGAGGGGAAGTTCAAAGGACGCCCTGCCATGGACGAGACCAAGGCAGGAGCCATTCGTGAGGCGTTTCAAAACGGTGAGAAGCCAACCCAGATCGCAAGGGACTATGGGGTCAGTAGAGCGACGGTTTACAGACTGGCCAAAGAAGCGGCTTAAACGGCTGAAATCAATTAACCCCCATACAGGCAGAAAGAAAGCAGTCGCTGAGCAACAGTCATCGCTCAAACAAGCAGAAACTAATTTACCCACATCATAGCCATACTGAACACTCGTCGGCGGGTCGGAGTTAACCCTCATGCAAGCCGTGAGCAATTCACCCACCCCATAGCACTATACTGCGATAGGCATTGCCTCACTGCATTCCTGACGACTGCATTCGTGGGAAAGTTATGCACTTGCTATGGCACTACAAAGACGTTCGATGGATAGTTGTCGCCCAAAATAGCCTGAAGCAATCGACCAATTACCCGGGGGTTATCACCCCTAATAGCACTTAGTAGACGACCATTGGCTTAATTCACCCACATACAAGCCTAAACCAATTCGCCCCCACTATTGCAGCAACACGCCTGCCGCTTAACCAATTGACCCAAACTATGGCCCACACAAACGGTCAAAGGTGAACTGAAGATGCCGCAGCGTAGTAGGCCTTCAGCTACATGTTTGTGGGTACATCTATCTTACATGGTCCGGAATTCTTGGGTCTGGTGGACCGCCTAGTGATTGGGCGCGCCCGTGCGATGGGGTGTATCAGTTAAAACCCTGAGGTCCGTATTCATAATATTGCGGTCCCGAAGCCGATTTGCCCCATCCAGTGCAAAACGAGAATACCCACCCCAAAACAACCCACCCTTACCCTTATAGTTATAATTATCTCCCTCCCCCAACATCAACGGACATCAACATGCGTACCGATGCTATCGGCAGACCATTGTTCGACGAAAGGTCGTTCAATCATGCCATTCTCTTCTTCAACGATCTTCTGATCGACAACCATCCAATCAACGTCATCACGTCAGGCGGTAGAAAATGGTTGTATGCACCCGATGCACTGTCTGCCGCTGGTGTGCCCGAGGCCAAGTCAGGCGGGTACAGTAAGGCCATTGGCCGTATTCATGATATGGACAAAGTTAAGATCGCTGAAACACCGTTTTCATTCGATGACAAGCGAAAGGACAGAGGGTCTCTCATCTCACCTCGTTGCATCGCAGACTTGCTGCATAAGACCAGCAGGGGAAGAAACAGCATCGCCACTGTCGGCTTTGTAGAATGGATGAACGAACATGTACTGGAGGGGCAATCGGCAGAGCATTGGTCCCCCGCAAAACCACGCAGCCTTGAGCCGGTATTCCGCGAATCCAAACAACCTCAACCACCTCAAGGCAATCCTAAACGCGACCCTCAAGCACCTATCGGTCTATACAGATGGACGAATGATAATCGGCCTTTAGGTGCTGATGAGGTGCAGTTCTGTCTTTGCACTAAAGCATGCCGCTGCCGCCTCATGGAACTTAAGCCGTACATCCACAAGGGTGATGAAGTGGTGGACGTTTATGACGACTTTGAACCAGCTACAGCATGGCCACAGGTCTGGGCTGAGGTGTCCCGTGATGGGGCCCGACCAGACTATTTCAATGTGACCCCCATGGGACCTTTTGGTCACCATCGAGAACGGACAATCTGACTTCCGGTGCATTGCCGATTGCTGCATAAAGCTGCATTGTCAACAGCAGTGAAACTAGCTGGCAATGGCTCGCCAGAGACCTAAGACCGGGTCGAGGGAGAAGTTATGCGCTTTGCCAACTCTAGATGGGGTTTATCAATGCTCGCTGAACTTTTGGCATTCTACGAAAAGTACCCCTCAATCCTGTTTTACCTGAAAGGCAAATCACGCTCTGAGTTCAACCCTGATCTGCTTGAAGAATTAGATTTCCATGGGAAACGGCAGCGAGAAATCCTCGATGCCGCGCAGGTGTATCAAATTGACGAACCGGCAGAACTCATGCTCAGAAACTTGTCGGCCCAGATGCAAAGCGACGGTCTCGACAGCATGTTCAGCGGCGTTCGGCTGCCCTTCCCGGCAATGCTGTTGACTGTTCCAGAGCCTGCAGAGGGAACCTGGCCTTTCGCGCTAATCACACAAGACCAAGACGCCCTCTATACTCAAGTGTTCCATGCCAACAGAGACGGCATATTGCCAAACCTCTTGGTCTTTAAGTCCCAAGGGACGTCAGTTGATGTCATTCATTCACCCACACTGAAACTTGCGCGAGCAATTCAGGATGGGATCACCGAAGAGGATGCATTGGAACAAGAGAAGAACTTATGTTTTGACTTCCTGAGCATAGCTGTAGGGATGTCAATATTGTTTGAGCACAAGGCCATGTTGGAGAGAGAGGAAGTTCCGGCCTATCCTCGCGCTGAAAGACGAAGGGCACAGAAATCTGGCCGGACCCTGCCAAACAAGATGATAGTCAAAGTCAAACTTGGCGAATTGGGACAACGTCAAGTTCAAGCAAGCCCGCAAGAGACCTCAGGTGATGACGATGGCAAGACAAAACGCCGCGCGCATTGGGTTCAAGGACACTTCATGCGTAATCGTGCAGGAGGAATAAGTTGGAGGAACCCCCACGTACGGGGTGCTGGTCCTGTCATTGAACAAGAACGGCATGTCTCATTCGATGGCGAGCAACGTGGCGAGATTTGATTGTTAAGGGTCCACTGATGGTGCAACTGAAATATTCAGATGCGCAATCAGATGCTAACCTTAAGGCGCAGACTTACCTGTTCTTGCGAACATGGTGATGAAGTATCATCCTGAAGTGATGGCAAGCTATCATCAATCTTCAATGGGTCTTTCGGAGCGAACCCGTTAGTCTTCACGGTGCTATCGCTGCATGGGGTCGTGCTTTGCGATCTTTTGGTAACTATTGTCTGGGCATAAAACTCCTACCTCTACGGCAACCAGTACCTGTTGATGCAAAAATGCCACAAAGACTCACAACCGCGCCCAATTAAACAGAAATCTTCAGTGCGCAGCTTGAAGTGTTCCTAGTCCGTTCCCAAGTCAATCTCATCGGCGTCAATAGGGCGTCGCAGTCGATCGTTTAAACTGTCAAGTCCTGTTGCCAGGTACATGCAGATTTCGAGTACCATTTGTTGGGCTCCTGTATTTATCCCGGCGACGCGGCTGCGGCTTCCGGTAATTCGGTTTGCCAGTTGTATGACAATATAAGCGACCACGTCGAACGATGGGCACCACGCAGAACAGTCGGGGCCGGAACGAATAAGGGCAAGTGTCCTGCCTAATGTTTCGGCCCCTCTCGCGTAGGAATATGGAACCAAGCTTTTCGCCCAAAGACCTTAAACACTACCCTCATTTTGACCGCAGACTTTCCATCAAAGAGGCCGAAGAAATTGTTTCTGACCCCGCGCGGGTCGCCACAAATAAATTCTATCCCTTCTTTCTGTATGAAGAGACTTGGCAGCCATTTAGGACAGCTGAAAAGGAGCGACCTGAGTCAAAGTCACGGCCCATCCGATATGCTGCTCGTCGGGACGCCTATATCCTTACACATTACAGAAGAATCCTCGCCGAGAGATATGAAGAACGCCTTTCCAATTTGGGCATAGAACACTGCCCGATAGCATACCGGAAAATTCCCAAGGGCGGCGGCGGAGGCAAGTGCAACATTGACTTTGCGAAGGATGCCTTTGACGAGATTGAGAAACAGAGCGACTGCGTCGCCATCGCACTCGACATCAAAGGCTACTTCGAGAACTTGGATCACGAACGTATCAAAGAGGTCTGGTGTGACCTCCTAGCCGTTGACAGACTACCTCCCGATCACTTCACCGTCTTTAAGAATGTCACCCGGTATCACGTTGTAGACCAAAAAGATGTCTACCGCCGTCTTGGATACATTGAGACGGTCAGCGTTAATGGCTATCCCCGCGAGCGCTACACTGTTCCTTTCAAGAAGATGCCGACCCAGCTCTGTTCCCCTGCTGATTTCCGCGCCAAGATTTGCGGCGGCGACCCCACACTTCCAAGTTTGGTACGGCCCAACGCAGACGACGAAGGAAACCTCCTCAACCATGGAGTTCCGCAAGGCGCACCGATTTCCGATCTGATAGCAAACTTCTATCTTCTCGGTTTCGATGTAGCGATGAACCAGTATGCGGAGTCCCGGGGCGGTCGTTATATGAGGTATTCAGACGACATTCTTTTGATAGTTCCGGGCGGTGAAACCGAGGCGGATGAAGCAGAGGCATTCGCTGTGTGCGAAATACGCAAAAACGGTGAGAAGCTTCAGATCAAAGAAGCCAAGACTTGCATTGTTCGCTTCCTGCGCGAGGACGATGCCCTAGCCTTTCAGCATATACGCGGACCTCAAGGAAAGAACGGCTTTGAATATCTCGGCTTCCGCTTCGATGGCCGTCAGGTCTATGTCCGCGACAGCACCATATCCCGGCTGTACCGCAAGGTGGCGCTATCCGCAAAGGGTGTGGCGCGTGGCTTTGCAAAAGCTCATCCCAAAATGAACGCATCGGAGATATTGGCTACTTTCAACTACTCCGACTTCAGCCAGAGATTTAGCCGTGTTCATCCGGAAGAACTTTCGCCAGACGACTACGGCACATGGACGTTCTACAGCTACCTAAAGCGCGCATCTGAAACATTCGGAGCGCGCGGTGCACCGATCTTGCCGCAGGCGCGTAACTTCAAAGCGATTATGAAAAAGCGTATTGCCGAGGCGATGGTCAGGGCAGTGGTCCAAAGGGACAAGGCCGCAGTAGCGGCAACCGAAGCGGAAGCTGAATAGTTACTTTTTTGTTGCCAACAAAAACAAAGGGTTACGCCGAAAGAGCGCATGGACATTAGCGAAGATATGAAAAAGCGCATCCAAACTCAGATGTGTCAGCGCATCGATCAGGTGGAAGGTCTGTTGTGCCGCAAGGTTTAAAGCCCCGCCTTCACTCCCCACCTAGCGAACTCTCTAAGCCGCGCCTCACGCCCACCATAAGTATTCTCAGCGACCGACTGAGCAGAGTGCCCGAGATACCCATGACGCACCTCTACAGGCGCCCCTGCGTCCCTCAGCTTATCGCTTGCTCTATGGCGCAGCCCGTGGACTTTCATGCGCTTGTCGTCAGTGTTTTTTCTGACCGCCTTCATTAAAGCCGCAGAGGCAGCCGTAGGACCTCCGTCACGGCCATAAGAAGGGAACAGTGGCTCGTTAGCCCTACGCCCCTCTACACGCGCCCTGAGGGATTCCCTGAGGCTGTCTGAGGCTATCGGAACATACCTGTCACTGTTGCTGTTCTTGATGCCGTTGATTTCGTTCGGGGTGATCAGGATGGACGGGGTTTCCCCGGTAAGGTCAACGTCGCTAATACGCAGACCACAGGCTTCACCTAGTCGCATTCCAGTGCCTTTCAGCACCCGCCACATATCAGGAAGGTCATTGCTCCTGCCACCCTCTAGGGTCGTCTGTACCGCATCGGCAACGCCGTCTGGTAGCGGGACGTTCTTATCAAGTGAGCTAACCTGTTCTTTAGGCCACGGGAGGCGTTCGAAATGGTTGCGATCAGACGGTATTTCCAACTCCCTGACGGCATGGTTGTAAGCCGCAGCGACAATAATGACTTCACGCTGACACGACTTTAGCGCGAGTGGTTGACCGTTGGCTTTCTTGAGGCGCAATAAGTGGTCCATGAAGCAACGTGCTGTTTGGCGGTCGATGCTTTCAATGGTCACGTCTTCCAGAGGCTTCTTCATGGCATCCTTAAGACGGCCAAACGTTCGGTCTATTCTCACCATGGCCTTCCGGTCATCAGCAAGTCCCTTGTCCTGAGCGTAGGTGTCCCGCATATCAGCCAGAGTTGGCTTTGGGGGTTCCGCGTTTGGATTCAATACCGCAGCCACTACCTCGGGCGCTTCCCCTTGCTTCACTAGACCTTCGGCGACGATACCTCGCGTCAAGCTGTCATCTTCGAGACCTTGAATGCCAGTCATGTAGTGTTCTGCCAAGCGTTGCGCGTCGATGAATTTCTGCGTTGGTGACCGAGTATCAACCAGTGGGTTCCGCCTAAGGGTATCTTCGACAATGGTGTCAAAGTTTCTCAGATGGAATTGGTACTCGCGCTGAAAAGCGGCCCCTTCACGCGCTTGTATGTGCTTTTGGTAAGCATCTTCGCCGCGAATTTCACGCACCCGCTTCGGCCACCGTCTACGAAAACGCCATTGGCTATCACTAATGCAGTCGATGTATTTGATCGTCATTCTAAGGGCCATTGTGTGCTGTCCGTGTGTGTTGTTTGCGTTACGCGACACACTCGGAAAATGCTGATTGCCCTTGTTTTTAAGGCCCAAAACCAGATCGTCAAGATGGTTCTGGTGCGGTCGAGAAGACTCGAACTTCCACGGGTGTTACCCCACAGCGACCTCAACGCTGCGCGTCTACCAATTCCGCCACGACCGCACTGCCAATGACTTGGTAGAGGGGCGTATAGACGCTGAACCGCGCGATGTGAAGAGGCAAAAACACAGCCGATTGAAATCACGTGCTTTAGCCATATCTAACCGCGATACAATGCAATCTGGAGCAGCCATGCCCTCGCCCGATCCCCGCCCTACCGTGCAGATTGATGTCGTCTCGGATGTGGTCTGTCCGTGGTGTATCGTAGGTTTTCGTCAACTCGATGCCGCGCTGAAGCAAGAGAATGTGCCGGCCAGATTGCGTTGGCATCCGTTCGAACTGAACCCCAACATGGGGCCAGAGGGGCAGAATCTGAGGGAGCATATTGCCGAGAAATATGGCTCGACGCCCGAGCAAAGCCAGCAGGCGCGCGAGCGGTTGACTGCGTTGGGTACTGAACTTGGGTTCACCTTCAATTTCACTGATGACAGCAGAATCGTGAACACCTTTGCCGCGCATCAACTGCTTGACTGGGCGGAAAAACAGGGGCGTCAGCATCCGCTGAAACTGACCCTGTTCGAAACCTATTTCACCAAGCAACAGGATGTCTCTGACGTCGAGGTGTTGATGGGCGCGGTCGAGACGGCCGGGCTCGACCCGGAGGCGGCGCGAACCGCACTTGAATCAGGTGTGCATGCCCAACCGGTGCGTGAAAAACAAGATTTCTGGACCAGCCGAGGCATCTCGGGCGTGCCTTCGATGGTGTTTGGAGGGAAATATCTGCTGACCGGCGCACAGGGCACGGACACTTATGCGCAGGTCCTGCAACGCTGCCTGGCCGAGGCCGCCTGACCCCTTCCCCCTGCCCCGCAGACGGTCTAAGGAACGAGCATGGAATGGAAGACTACCGACGGGCTGATCGACTACGACGAGGCCACTGCCTTCATGGAGGCGCGCGTTGCTGCGATTGCAGCGGGTGAGGCGGACGAATGCATTTGGCTGTTGGAACACCCTCCGCTTTATACCGCTGGGACTTCTGCCAAGCGAGAAGATCTGACCGATCCGGATCGCTTTCCGGTCTATGAAAGCAAGCGCGGTGGACAGTACACCTATCACGGCCCCGGTCAGCGCGTTGTTTACGTCATGCTTGATGTGGGCAAACGCGGTCATGATGTGCGCCGCTTTGTACAGCAGCTTGAGGCATGGGTGATTGCGGCTCTGGCCGAGTTCAATGTCACCGGTGAGATCCGCGACGGCCGCGTGGGCGTCTGGGTGCAACGGCAAGACAAGCCGCTGACGATCACCGGCCAGCCAGCCGAGGACAAGATCGCGGCCATCGGCATTCGCCTGCGGAAATGGATCAGCTTTCACGGTATCTCAATCAATGTCGAGCCGAACCTGTCCCATTTCACCGGTATCGTGCCCTGCGGAATTCAGGAACACGGGGTGACCTCACTGGTCGATCTTGGGTTGCCGGTGACCATGGATGACGTCGATGTTGCGCTAAAAAAGACCTTTGATGAGGTCTTCGCCACCGAAGGCGCCTAGTTTATAGGTGATTCCACGTATTCGGACAGATCTGGCCAGAATACGCAAAAGACAATGCTAGAATTTGGGGCACTCTGTTTCGAAAATCATTCAGAAAATTCCTTTGAATGGTCTCAATTCGCCTCAAATTCAGGGATTCTTCACATCCTCTCCTTACAAACGCCATCTGACCACATAGTATGTAATGACCGTTCATGAGTGAGTGGTGTGTTAACCGGTGATCTCAGGGCTGCCCTGCGAAATCCGTGAAAGTGTTTGGTTACGAGTCTGCCGTTCCGACCCCATATCGGAACGGCAATTCTCGTTTTAGGCCCCTAAATCTGTTGATGCCCAAATCGGGTTGATCCGACGCAAGCGTGCCCGCTGGCTTCGATTTCAAGCGTAACATGACCAAGCCCAAACTTGTTCTGCAGAACCTGCTTGACCATCACCCGGATATCCTCGGCACTATCTTGTGCGTCGGGTTTGATGACCAGATGCGCCGACAGCGCGGGCTCACGCTCCTGCATGCTCCACAGATGGATGTGGTGAACTCCTGCCACGCCCGATACGCCTTCAATGGCTGTGGCGACCTCTTCCGGATCCAATTCTGTTGGCGCGCCCAACATCAGAACGCGTATGGTTTCACCGATCTCGGATTTGACGTGCCAAAGGATGTAAAGTGAGATCATGATGGTGACCGCTGGGTCGACCCAAGTCCAGTTGAAGACAATTACAGCGGTACCTGCGACAATCACGGCGACGGACCCCAATGCATCGGCCACATTGTGCAGGAATGCCGCACGAATATTCATGCTGTCCTTGGACATGGAATAGGTCAGCATAGCGGTGACAAGGTCGACGACCAATGCGATCCCAGCGATCCAGACAACGATCCAGCCATTAACCGGCTCGGGCTCGACAAACCGCATTACGCCTTCGTACAGCAGATAGACCGACAGAACGATCAGTGTTGTGTAGTTAACCAGCGCCGCTACAACCTCGGCCCGGCCATACCCGAAACTCATACGCGCGTTCGCGGGTCGACGAGCGATCTTGCGAGCAAAGAATGCGATGACCAGAGCAATCGCATCTGACAGGTTGTGCAAGGCGTCCGCAATCAAGGCGAGCGAACCTGAAATAACCCCGCCCACAATCTGTGCCAGCGTCAAGAACATATTGACCGCGATGGCCCAGGCAACGCGCGCATCTCCGGCCTGCGGATCAACATGCGCGTGGCTGTGCCCTTTGTGGGAATGCTGATGAGCCATTTTAGTGTGTCCTATTTACTGGATCACCATGCTACATAATTCCTCTAGTGACTAGAGGTTCAAGGGGGTGTTTTCGAAAATGAATGCAATCGGGGCTCCCTCATTTCGCACTGGATTCAAAGCACCTACGATCCGGTTCTGGACTTCTACCGCCGTTCGAACCTACTGCAGGTAATCGGCGCCGCTATGACGAAACCGCGCTGCGGCGGTTGCAATGCGTACGCCATGGCCAAGATCTGGCCAGCCGCTGGCCCAATTAGAGGCCTTGCTCACGCTCGAAGGTGCAAATGGAAAAACTTGAACCGGGCTAATGAAATCGCCGAACAGCAGCCTGATGATTTACGAGTCCGGATCGCACGCCTGAAAAGAATGGAACAAGACTGATCCGTATTCCTCAGGTCTGCGACGGGCAGCGCGATTACGCAAGTGTCGTGCTCCATGCGTTTGGTGATCACGACGCCTGCGACAGCTCGCTTCGAAGGTGGATCAGGTCAGTGCCGCGCGGATCTTGTCGGCGTGTTGAGCAATCAGGTCAAAATCGCCCATTTTACCGGGCGGGCGTATCGAGACGCCCTCGTGGCGCGGCAATACATGCACATGCAGGTGAAATACCTCTTGCCCGCCTGCGGCCTCATTGAATTGCTGAACGGTGACGCCATCTGCACCAAACGCTTCTTTCACAGCGTGAGCCATCTTCTGTACCGTCGCCATCACCGCTGCCAGTTGCTCGGGCGTTGCATCCAGCATGTTGCGACAGGGGGTTTTGGGGATCACCAACAAGTGCCCGTCCGCCCGGGGCATGATATCCATCAGCGCGACGGTGTCGTCGTCTTCATACACACGGTTTGACGGGATTTCTCCGCGCAGGATCTTGGCAAAGACATTTTCGGGATCATAAGCGGTCATTACAGGCCTCCGGTGTTGGACTTACCCGTTGTTCTGAGCCGCCGCTTGATGCGGGTCAAGCGGGTTTCCCCGTCACCACTTGTAATCGCAGACTGAATCCCCAAATCCCTCGCATCCGAGGTCAGATTATCGCGCAGCACAGACTGCCCGCGACAATTAATCTTGATCCAGATCAAACTCGACCATTGAAGGTCGCCCCTTCGCAATCTAAAACCAGCAGGAATCCCGCGCGTTGGAGAGGTCCGACTGCGCGGTACAGTTGCAACAGGAGGCACCTAATGGCAGACGCAGCCATTCATGGTCACGAGCATGAAGATCAGCGCGGCTTTTTCACCCGCTGGTTCATGTCGACCAACCACAAGGACATCGGGATTCTCTACCTGGTCTTTTCGGCCCTTGCCGGTCTGATCTCGGTTCTGATGACTGTCTATATGCGGCTCGAACTGATGCACCCCGGTGTTCAGTATATGTGCCTCGAAGGTTTCATGGCCGATCCATGTACCCCCAACGGTCACCTCTGGAACGTGATGATCACCTATCACGGTGTTCTGATGATGTTCTTCGTGGTCATCCCCGCCCTGTTCGGCGGATTTGGCAACTATTTCATGCCGTTGCAGATCGGCGCGCCGGACATGGCGTTCCCGCGGATGAACAACTTGTCCTTCTGGCTGTATGTCGCTGGCACCTCGCTGGGCGTCGCCTCGCTGCTCAGCCCCGGTGGTAACGACCAGCTTGGTTCAGGTGTAGGCTGGGTTCTGTATCCACCGCTGTCGACGACCGAAGGCGGCATGTCCATGGACCTTGCGATCTTCGCCGTGCACGTATCGGGCGCCTCCTCGATCCTCGGCGCAATCAACATGATCACCACCTTCCTGAATATGCGTGCCCCGGGAATGACACTGTTCAAGGTGCCTCTGTTCAGCTGGTCGATCTTCGTCACTTCGTGGCTGATTCTGCTGTCGCTGCCGGTTCTGGCAGGCGCAATCACCATGCTGCTGATGGACCGCAACTTTGGCTTTACCTTCTTTGATCCGGCTGGTGGCGGTGATCCGATCCTGTATCAGCACATCCTTTGGTTCTTTGGCCACCCGGAAGTGTACATTGTGATCCTGCCCGGCTTTGGCATCATCAGCCACGTGATCGCGACCTTCGCGCGTAAACCAATCTTCGGCTACCTGCCGATGGTCTGGGCGATCATCGCGATCGGTGTGCTGGGCTTCGTCGTATGGGCGCATCACATGTACACAGTTGGCATGTCGCTGCGCCAGCAGGCCTACTTCATGCTGGCCACGATGGTCATCGCGGTTCCGACCGGCGTTAAGGTCTTCTCGTGGATCGCGACCATGTGGGGCGGCTCGATCGAGTTCAAAACCCCGATGCTGTTCGCCTTCGGCTTCCTGTTCCTGTTCACCGTTGGTGGTGTGACCGGCGTTGTGCTGTCGCAGGCCGGCGTGGACCGTGCCTATCACGACACCTACTACGTCGTTGCGCACTTCCACTACGTGATGAGCTTGGGTGCCGTCTTCGCGATCTTCGCTGGCGTGTACTTCTACTTCTCGAAGATGACGGGCCGTCAGTATTCCGAGTTCTGGGGCAAGGTTCACTTCTGGCTGTTCTTCATCGGCGCCAACCTGACCTTCTTCCCGCAGCACTTCCTGGGCCGTCAGGGCATGCCACGCCGCTATATCGACTACCCTGAAGCGTTTGCTCAGTGGAACTTCGTTTCGTCGATTGGTGCGTTCATCTCGTTCGCCTCGTTCCTGCTGTTCTTCGGCATCGTGATCTACGCCCTGCTGCGTGGTGCGAAAGAGACACGCCCGAACCCGTGGAACGAATACGCGGATACGTTGGAATGGACCCTGCCCACGCCGCCGCCTGAACACACGTTCGAGCAGCTGCCCAAGCAGGAAGACTGGGACAAGGGCCACGCGCACTAATCCCGCCATCCAAACCAAATTCAGCAAAGCCCCGCCCCGTGCGGGGCTTTGTGTTTTTTATGCCCCCAGTCCGCAACTTGCTGCACCCAACACGTAGACGCACCAAAGATCAGGCCGCTAGTATTTGCGAAAACAGCATAATCTAAGACGGGTGCGCGCCACATGATTCTCCATCACGGCATCACACTTCGGCAACTGGTCAAAGGCTCTGCCGGGTTCATTTGCATCGTCATGGCCTGGATACTCCTGCTTGAACTAGTGGATGAAGTTACTCCGCTTGAGTTGATCTCGAACTCCAGCCCACCGGTCACGATGCTGGGTTTGGCAGTGGCATTTTTTCTGGGTTTCAAGAACACCTCGGCCTATGGCCGCTGGGTTGAGGCCCGCAAGATCTGGGGGGACATCGTCAACGCCAGTCGCGATTGGGGCAACACGATCAGCAATCTGGTTCAGGCTGACGGCACGCCGCTTGCGCCCGAGATACGGCGTGAATTGCTGGAACGTCATATCGCTTGGCTCAACATGCTGGCATTTCAGCTGCGCCAGCCCGCTACGCATGGACGTGCCCGCCGCCCGTGGATGTTCGGGCACAAACCGGTCGTGGACAAAATCGCGCTGCATCAGGAACCCGAATGCTGGCGCGATACCCAACTGGCGGCTGATATGCCTCTGCTCGAAGGGAAATCCAACCGTGCCGCGTACCTGTTGTTTCTTCAGGGTGAGCGGCTTTCATCACTGGCGCAATCCGGCAAGATCGACCCCTATTGGCATGTGGCGCTGATGAACCGGCTAGCACGGTTTGCAGACGCGCAAGGCCAAAGCGAACGTATCAAGAATACCCCCTTCCCCGCGGCAGGTCGCCGAGGTCGGGCGCATCTTCAGCTATATTTTTATCTTCATGTTACCGCTGGCGTTGAATGACCAACGCTCGATCACCGCTGGCATGGGCTACTCGGTAACAAAATCCGTTCTGCTTGACTGGGCAGTCTTTGCTCCGATCGGGGCGTTGGTTTGCTGGATTTTCTTCGTGACTGAACGGGTCAGCGCCTCGATGGAGGACCCGTTCGAAGGCGACGTAACCGATGTTCCGATCTCGTCCATCTGCCGTATGATCGAAATCGACCTGCGCCAGATGACTTCCTGCGGCACTGCCCCTCAGCCGACAGAACCCATCGATAAAGCGCTACTTTGACCACTTAAATTGGGCAAAGATCGAAAAAACCTCCGTTTTGCGGTATTCTGGTTGGCAAAGCCCCTTTTGACAGGAGCCTTGCTATGCCCGAGATCGACTTTTGGTATTCAATCGGCAGCACTTACAGTTTTCTGACCATCACGCGCCTGGATGGCTGGTGCGAAGAAAACGATGCGACAGTAACCTGGCGCCCCTTCAACGTGCGCACGGTGATGTCGGAACAGCAAAATATTCCCTTCGCTGGCAAACCGGTGAAGTCGGCCTATATGTGGCGCGATATTGAGCGGCGCGCTGCGAAATATCACATCCACGCCAAACTTCCCGCCCCCTATCCAATTTCTAACCTGGCGCTGGCAAATCAGGTGGCTTTGCTGGGCATGCAGGACGGCTGGGGCGCCGGGTTCACGCAAAATCTTTATCGGATCTGGTTCGAGGACGGGATTGAAGCCGGTAGCGAAAGCGCCATTTCCGAAGCCCTGCTTCGGTGCCAACAAGATCCACGCCTGATGCTTGCCCGTGCCCGCAGCCCGGACGCTGTTGCAGCCTTGGAGGACGAGACAAACAAGGCCATCAAACTGGGGGTTTTCGGCGCACCCAGCTTTGTTGTCCGCGACGAAGTGTTCTGGGGTGATGACCGGCTTGACGATGCCCTGTCGTGGGTCCGCGTCGGCCACGTTGTCTGACTGATTTTTGCTTCGACATTGCGCCGGTCTGAGCTAGGTTCTCGCCATGCCTTATCAATGGACAGAAAACTCGGACGCTGAACAGGAACTGCGGCTTTGGCCGCACAACTCCTTGCCACCACGTGGTGCAATGACCGTCATCTTGTCGGTGTTCCTGCTCGGACTGATCCCGCTGCTGGCGATGTTGGGTTCGATCGTCCTGTGGGGTCTGCTGCCGTTCCTGCTGCTGACGGTTCTGGGCCTCTGGTTGGCAATCCAGACAAACTATCGCGCGCGCAGCGTGTTCGAGGTTCTGACCTTAGGCCAGACGCAAGCCCACCTTGTGCACCACCACCCAGACAAGGGCGATCAGGAATGGACCTGCAACCGCTATTGGGCCCGTCCCGAAATGCACACCAGCGGTGGTCCGGTACCCCACTACGTAACGCTGATCGGCGATGGGCGCGAAGTTGAGATCGGCGCGTTCCTGTCCGAGGACGAGCGGATCGCGCTGTTTGATGATCTGAGTCAGAAACTGCGCAAATCGACGTGATTAAGCGCCGTTGGAGTTAGCGCAAAGATGATCTTTGACCATCGGTCCTACTTTGCCGAAATCCATCTGACCGGTATAGCGCGACTTCAACTCGCCCATCACCTTGCCCATATCGCGGATTGAGCCCGCCCCAGTAGACGTGATGGCGGTCTGAATGGCCTTGCTAACTTCGTCGTCGTCCAGCTGTTTGGGCAGGAATTCCTCAATCACCTCAACCTCGCGCAGTTCCCGCTCGGCCAAATCAAGGCGTCCGCCCTCTTCATAGGCGCGTGCGCTTTCCTTGCGCTGCTTGGTCATTTTACCCAGAATTTCAAGCACTTCAGCATCGCCGCAGCCCTTGGTCTCTTCATTGTCAGAGGCGCGCGAAGCAATATCACGATCCTTGATCGCCGCATTGATCAGGCGCAGTGTCGAAAGACGCTCGGCGGCTTTGTCTTTCATAGCTTGCTTCAGGGCAGAGTTCACCCGTGATCGCATATCCATATGGTCTGTCCATCCCCATGGCAAAGGAACCCTGACCATATCGAAACAAAAAGGTTGGTACAACAGTGGACATTAATTGTAACTCATTGATTTTTAACAATAGCCCAAAATTTGAACAGACTTGACCCTAGCGTATAACCCACTTAGTTATGCGCCCGTTTACCTTGCAGGAGAGTCGCGCCATGGCCCAGAACGCCCCGTCCAAGCCCACCGCATGTCTGGCGTTGGCCGATGGAACCCTGTTTTACGGTGTGGGCTTCGGCGCAACCGGTCAAACCGAGGCCGAGTTGTGTTTCAACACCGCCATGACGGGCTATCAAGAGATCATGACCGATCCTTCTTATGCGGGCCAGATCGTGACCTTCACTTTCCCGCATATCGGCAATGTCGGAGTGAATCCCGAAGATGACGAAACCGGCGACCCGGTGGCAGCCGGGATGGTGGTCAAATGGGACCCGACCGAGCCGTCGAATTGGCGCGCGACAGAAGAGCTAAAAAGCTGGTTAGCCCGCCGTGGTCGCATCGCAATCGGCGGCGTCGATACCCGCCGCCTGACCCGCGCGATCCGCCAGCAAGGCGCACCGCACGTGGCGCTAGCTCATGATCCCGAGGGAAACTTCGATATCGAAGCCCTGATTGCTGCAGCGCGTAGTTTTGCGGGTCTCGAAGGGATGGATCTGGCCAAAGAAGTCACCTGCGCCCAAAGCTATCGCTGGGATGAGATGCGTTGGGCTTGGCCCGATGGCTACCAGCGTCAGGAAGCTCCGATGCACAAGGTGGTCGCGATCGACTATGGTGCCAAGCGCAACATCTTGCGCTGCCTCGCCTCGGCGGGTTGCGACGTAACCGTATTGCCCGCCACCGCAACGGCTGCGGAGGTGCTGGCACACAAGCCGGACGGAGTGTTCCTGTCAAACGGACCCGGCGATCCGGCGGCTACCGGCGAATATGCTGTTCCGATGATAAAGGAAGTGCTGGATACAACAAATCTGCCCGTCTTTGGCATTTGCCTAGGCCATCAGATGCTGGCACTGGCGCTTGGCGGGCAGACGATCAAGATGAACCACGGCCACCATGGTGCCAATCATCCGGTCAAGGATATGGAAACCGGCAAGGTCGAGATCACCTCGATGAACCACGGCTTCGCCGTGGACGCGGAAACACTGCCCGATGGCGTAGTCGAAACGCATCGCTCTCTGTTTGACGGCTCGAACTGCGGCATCCGCATGACGGGTCGCCCGGTTTATTCGGTGCAGCATCATCCAGAAGCGTCACCCGGCCCGCAGGACAGTTTCTACCTGTTCGAACGCTTTGCCGCGGCGATGGCGGATCAAAAAGCACAAGCTTAAAGGCGAATTCAACAGCGTTAACCGTGTGTTAACTCTGACTAAGCAACCCTGCCGGATGTTACATGCGGCAGGGTTTCGTTATGGTCGAATTGAATCTCCAGCGTCAGACACTGGCGCAGCCTGTGCCCGGGCCGCATTCGCGCAAACCGCTCGGCACATGTCTCGTCGAACAAGGCATCATCACACCCGACCAGTTGGCGCGCGCCCTGCGGATGCAAGTATTCCAGAACGCGCCATTGGGGGAAATACTGGTCAGTGAAGGATGGGCCAGCCGTGCGCAGGTTCTCTCGGCGCTGTCTGACCAAACCGGCCTTCAGATCGCCGATCTTGCGCAGGTACCACCTGCCGCAGACCTCTGTTTGCTCGAACCGGTCGAGTTTTGGTTGGAGCACAATGTACTGCCCTGGATGCGTGTGGGGCCAATCCTGCTGATCGCTACAGCCAGGCCAGATACATTCGACGCAGTGGCAGACGCATTGAAACGCCACCGTTACACAATCATCCCGGTTCTGGCAGGACCCGAGCAGATCGATGCCGCCATCGCCCGTCAATATGCTCAACCGCTGGCACAAGCTGCAGAAACTCGCGTTGAGGCGCGGCAAAGCTGCAGGAATTGGTCGGCCCAGACGCGCCGTGGGCCGATCATTGGATTTATCCTGTTCGCGGCACTCTGTGTTTGTTTCCCGATAGTTGGCCTCGGCCTTCTTTTGGGCTTTGCACTGCTGACCCTAGGACTGTTCTTGTCTCTCAGGCTCTCGGGGCTCATTGCTTATCTGTGGCGAGAAAAATCTGAGCCAACAACAAAGACCTCTGAGTCACTTCGCCTACCCCGCGTCTCGATCCTTGTGCCGCTATATAAGGAACGCGAGATTGCCGATGACCTGATCGCCCGGCTGCGCCGCCTGACCTATCCCAAAGCGTTGCTGGATGTCATTTTGGTGCTGGAAGAGCGGGATGACGTAACCAATGAGGCGCTCAGGCAAATAGAACTGCCAACCTGGATGCGCGCCATTGTTGTGCCGGATCGGGGTGACCTGACCACCAAGCCCCGTGCGATGAACTATGCGCTGGATTTCTGCCGTGGAGAGATTTTGGGCGTTTGGGATGCCGAAGACGCGCCGCAATCCGATCAGATTGAAACCGTTGTCCGCCATTTCGCGAACGCCCCAAAGGAAGTGGTGTGCCTGCAAGGTATTCTAGACTACTATAATCCGCGCACCAATTGGCGGTCGCGCTGTTTTAGCATCGAATACAGCGGCTGGTTTCGCGTCGTCCTGAAAGGCATCGCGCGAATTGGTCTGGTCGTTCCGCTGGGCGGCACAACCTTCTTTTTTCGCCGCGACAAGCTGGTCGAACTGGGCGGTTGGGATGCCCATAATGTCACCGAAGATGCCGATCTGGGTGTCCGCCTAAGCCGTGCCGGATATCGGACCGAGATCGTCAGCACCACGACCTATGAAGAGGCGAACTTTCGCGCCTGGCCATGGGTCAAGCAGCGTTCGCGTTGGCTGAAAGGGTTCATGGTCACCTATCTGGTGCATATGCGCGCACCACGCCAATTGCTGCGCGATCTGGGGTTGCTGCGCTTTTTGGGCTTACAGGCCTTTTTTCTGGGAACACTGGGCCAATTCCTTCTGGCCCCGCTTTTGTGGGCGTTCTGGCCCATCTTTTTCGGGCTGCCCCACCTGTATCAACCAATCCTGACACCCGGTTTATTGACTGCCTGCGTGGTTCTGTTTCTCGTCGCCGAAGCCGCCAACCTATTGGTGGGTATCTTCGGTGTCATCGCAGGCAAACGCAGGTTCCTGCTACCCTGGGTGCCGACCATGGTGCTTTACTATCCGCTGGGCGTGTTGGCGGCCTACAAAGGCCTGTGGGAACTGGCGGTCAATCCGTTCTTCTGGGACAAGACCCAGCACGGCCATGCGGTCGAGGAACGTGAGGCCGTTATTTCTCGCGCCGGATCGCATCCTGTTTCAGCCGCGTCATGAAGGCGACCGAAATGTGATCCTGCAACGCCTTGGCCGCCGCGTCCTCGTCTCGCGCCGCAATCGCGTCCACGATGCCTTTGTGCTCGCTCTGCGCAATCTCGCCACGCCCTTCTGCGGCCAGCGATGTGGTCGCCATCAAGGCCATGGTCCGATGCACCAGATCAAGCTGCTGCACCAGATAGCGGTTATGCGAAGCCAGGTGAATCTGTTCGTGAAATCTCCGGTTGGCCCGCGACAGCGCAACAGGATCTCCGATCAACTCATTATCGGCCACCACCATGTCCCGAAGGACCCGAATTTCCTCTTCGGTTGCGTGTTTTGCGGCCAGTCGTGCGGCCAGCCCTTCCAATTCACGCCGGACAACATAAAGCTCGGCCATCTGGTTGTGGTCCAATGAGGCCACGATCAACGACCGCCCGTCCCGTTCCAGCAACGACTGCGTTTCAAGCCGCTGCAGCGCCTCGCGGATCGGAGTACGCGAAACGCCAAACCGCTCGGCCAGTTCGCTTTCCACCAGCCGATCACCAGGCTTGTAGACACCGACGTCTATCGCTTCGAGAATAAGGCTATAGGCGTCCGTATTGGACTGTTTGGATTGGGGCATCGGCTGAATTGTCTCCTCGTTCGGACCTGTCTAGCCGCCACACGCCCCCCCGATCAAGTGCGGCATTGAAAACCGCAGCCCATCGCCCTAAACCCAAACCATGGTCAAACCTGCCTTTTCCCATGTCACCCAATGGGTGTTCGATCTAGACAATACGCTTTACCCGCCGCATATGCGCCTGTTCGATCAGATCGAAGTGCTGATGACGGATTACGTCGTGCAAGCTATCGGCGTCGACCGCCCCGAGGCCGACCGGTTGCGTTCACATTACTGGCGCGAGTACGGCACGACACTCGCGGGCCTGATGGCAGAGCACGATCTGGACCCCGATCCCTATCTGTACGCCGTGCATCAGGTGGACATGAGCCATATGGAACCCGATGTTGCGCTGGCGGAACATATCCGCGCTTTGCCCGGGCGACGCATTGTCTATACCAATGGATCTGCACCTTATGCTGAGCGCGTTCTGGCGGCACGCGGTCTGAATGGGCTGTTCGACGCGATCTATGGCGTAGAACACGCAGGCTATCGCCCCAAGCCGCAAAAAGCCGCGTTCGAGGCGATCTTTGCGCAGGATGGAATCGATACCGCGAAAGCCGCCATGTTCGAAGATGATCCACGCAATCTGGCCGCCCCGCACGAGATGGGAATGCGCACCGTGCACGTCGCGCCTGACCCGCACGAGGCTGACCATATTCACCATCACACCGATGATCTGACCGGGTTTCTGGGTCGCCTGCGATAGGCTGTCACACTGCGACGATCTGTTCGTTTCGCAGTTGCAGAATTGACCCCATATGCAGCTCAGCGACGAACAGAATCGGAGACCCCAATGACCGCGCTTGAGATGCCACAGCGCCTGCCTCTTTGGCAGCGCCTTTTGTTCGCAATTCCCGTGTTTGGCTGGATGGCCCGGGACGCGGCCAATGCCGAAGCTGAAGACCTTTATTATACAGCCGCGGCGCTGGTCAGCATGTGGGGCTGTTCCATCCTTCTGTTCGGCCTGCCGGGTCTTTATATTCCTGCCCTGATGCTGGTGCCGACGATGTTCCTTGTCCTGATTTTGATCTCTCGGGGATAAAGCACGAGACAGGATGTCACTTGGCGCCCACCGCGCAACAGCACTAGTGTCTGCGGCAACGGAGACATACTCATGACTGACAGCTGTGACATCCTGATTTCCGGCGGCGGAATCGCCGGATTGACCGCCGCCGCCGCCTTTGGCGCTGCCGGGTTCGACGTAGTCTGCGTCGATCCCACCCCTCCGATCACCGAGCGGGATGTGGACGGATCGGATCTGCGTACCACCGCTTTTTTGCAGCCTGCCCACGGTCTGTTGGAACAATGCGGGCTTTGGGCCAAACTGGATGCCCACGCAGCGCCCCTGCAGATCATGCGCATCGTGGATGCGGGTGGCGATGTGCCCGAACCGCGCGTCGTGCGTGATTTCAACGCCGCCGATATCTCGGACCAGCCATTCGGATGGAACCTGCCCAACTGGCTGCTGCGCCGCGAGATGGTGGCGCGACTGGCCGAACTGCCGAATGTCGATTTCCGCCCGGGCACCGGCACGGTCAGCCTGTTCACCCGCACCAATGAAGCGCGGGTCGGCCTGAGCGACGGAACCCGCATCCGCTGCAAATTGGTAATCGCCGCTGACGGGCGCAGTTCACCAATGCGCGAAGCTGCCGGGATCAATGTTCATACCACGCGCTACGGCCAAAAGGCCCTCGCCTTCGCCGTCACACATCCTATCCCGCACGACAATGTCTCGACCGAGATTCACCGCTCGGGCGGGCCGTTCACATTGGTCCCCCTGCCCGATTGGCAAGGCCAACCGTCCTCGGCGATTGTCTGGATGGAGCGTGGGCCACGTGCCGTTGAACTGCTAAACCTTGAATCCGACGCGTTCGAAGCCGCCATGACCGAACGCTCTTGCGGGCTGTTTGGACCGCTGAAATTGGCCTCACGCCGGACGATCTGGCCGATCATCAGCCAGTCGGCGGAACGGTTGTCGGGTGAACGCATCGCGCTGATGGCCGAGGCCGCGCATGTGGTGCCACCTATTGGTGCGCAGGGGCTGAACATGTCGTTGGGCGATCTGCGCTGCTTGCTGGAATTGACGCAAGCCCGGCCCGAGGGCTTAGGCGATGCGCAGATGCTGGATTCCTATCACAAGGCCCGCCATACCGAGATCGAACTGCGCGTCAAGGGCATCGACCTGCTGAACCGCGCCTCGATGATCGAAGCGCGTCCGCTGCGCGACGCACGAGCGATGGGGCTGAATGCGCTCTATTCCCTACCACCCGTGCGAAAGACGCTCATGCAAATGGGCCTCGGCGTCCGCTGAACCGCAGGGCGGGCTTCTACCCGCCACGCTATTACAGCACCTGATCCAGAACCCGTTTCAGGCGCGCAATCGTGTCGTCAACATCATACAGCTTGTCCAAGCCAAACAGGCCGAGACGGAAGGTGCTGAACCCTTCGGGTTCGTCACATTGCAGCGGCACACCCGCTGCGATCTGCATGCCCAGGGCCGCGAACTTCTTGCCGTTCTGCACTTCGGGGTCTGCTGTATAGCTGACCACCACACCCGGCGCGCCGAACCCTTCGGCGGCAACCGACATGACGCCCTTGTCCCTAAGATAGGCCCGGACGCCATCACCCAGCGCCCATTGCGCCGTGCGCAGCTTTTCGAAGCCGTACGCGCGCGTCTCGGCCATTGTGTCGCGGAAGGAAAGCAGAGAATCCGTCGGCATGGTGGCGTGATAGGCATGGCCTCCATTCTCGTAGGCCTGCATGATCTGGCGCCATTTCTTCAAATCTATCGCAAAGCTATCGGATGAGGTTTCTGCCAGCCGCGCCTCGGCGCGTTCGGATAGCATGACAATACCGGCGCATGGCGTTGCGCTCCACCCCTTCTGCGGAGCCGAGATCAGCACATCCACTCCGGTGGCCTTCATATTGACCCAGGCACAGCCCGAGGCGATGCAGTCCAGCACCATCAACGCCCCCACCTCATGCGCAGCAGCGGCCATCGCTGTCACAAAATCATCAGGCAGAATCACTCCGGCCGAGGTCTCAACATGCGGCGCGAAGACAATACCCGGTCGTTTCTCATGGATTGTTGCCACAACTTCATCAATCGGGGCCGGAGCAAAAGGTGACGGGCTGGAATTGCCGGTTTCGCGCGCTTTGAGAACGGTGGTCGACGATGTCAGATCACCTGACTCGATGATCTGGCTCCACCGATATGAAAACCACCCATTGCGTACGACAAGCACATCAGCACCCCGCGCAAACTGTCGCGCGACTGCTTCCATCCCATAGGTGCCTCCGCCAGGAATGACCGCAACGCCCTCAGCATTGTAAACTTCACGCAGCATTGCCGAAATATCGCGCATGACTTGCTGAAAACTTGCAGACATATGGTTCAGAGAACGGTCGGTAAAAACCACCGAGAACTCCTCCAGCCCGCCCGGGTCAACAGTATTCAGTAGTGCCGGCATGACGCATCCTTTCTATTGGGTCCTTTTTGTTCTGCCTTGTCTTGCGCGCTCGGTAAAGCGTCAAACGCGGCCTGAAGTTGACCCAAAGTAACCCACAGCCAAAAATTTCATTTTGAGTTTTTACATGCCACAATTAGCAGAAATGACGCCAACCAGAGTCAGGTCCCCTTTACACCCTAGCGTGTTTCTGAACAGATACACACACTTTGAACAAGAACGGATAATTTTACTCGTGACTGCGCAAAAGCGGATTAGTTTTCAAGTCGTTCGAGACGAGGTAAAGCGGCGGATTGAATCCCGCATATGGCCTCAGGGCTCGCTTTTACCCACCGAAACCCAATTAGCGGAAGAGTTCAATTGTGCCCGCGCCACAGTGAACCGGGCGCTGAGGGAGCTCGCCGAACAGGGCTTTGTCGAGCGCAAGCGCAAAAGCGGAACGCGGGTCAAGAAAGAACCACGCAAACAAGCCAAGCTTGAAATTTCACTTGCGAGACAAGCGGTTGAGAACCAAAACTCAGCCTATCGCTATGCTCTGGTGGAACGGAACGTGGTCTACAGCCCCGGCTGGCTGACCTCGCAACTGAATGTCGAACCGGACGCGCGCGTTCTGCACGTGATCTGCATGCACTATGCAGACAACCGCCCCTTCCAGCTTGAAGAACGCTGGATCAATATAGAAGCCGTACCCGAGGTCGAGCAAGCCGACCTCAACAAAAGTGGCCCACACGAATGGTTGTTGAATGCTGCCCCGTTCACCGAAGCTGAAATCGCCTTTTGCGCGATCTCGGCGGACAATCGTCTAGCTGATTTCATGGGCACAACCACTGGCACTTCGATGATTCAGCTGGAACGGACCACGTGGAAGGACGGGCAACCGATGACTTTCGCCCGCATGACCCATCATCCGGGGTTCCGCATCCGCACTAAATACTAACCGATCGGCCCGGGCAGGCGTTCCTCGCTCAGCAGTACATTGGCTTCGACCTCTCCGGCCCCTGGTAAGGTCATCACCCTTCGGCGCAGAACCCGTTCGAAGTCTGCCAGATCCCGCGCCACGACGCGCAAGCGATAATCATAAAGACCCAGCACATGCTCAACCGTCTGCACCTCGGGAATGGCGCTGACGGCACGTTCAAAATCTTCAAGGCTGACCTGCCCTTTTCGCGCAAGTTTCACGCCGAGAAAGACGGTCACTCCAAAACCCAGGGCCTCGGCATTCAGACGCAGCCGCCGCCCCTTGATCACGCCTGCTTCTTCCAGTCGACGAATACGCCGCCAGGTCGCAGGCTGCGATAAGCCAAAGCGGCGCCCCAGAGCCCCCGCGCTTTGGGTCGCGTCCTGCACCAGCGCGCGCAGAATTCTGCGGTCGATCTCATCCAGTTCGATCATACCGGCAGCACCTCGTCCCGCTTGACCCGTGCGATATGCATAAGGGCTTCGATATCGGCAATATGCGGGAGAGTCAGAATGCGATCGCGATAGACCTGTTGATAATGCGCCATATCTCGCGCCAACACCGATAGGCGCACATCTACCCGACCAAGGAAGGTCTGGATCTCGATCACCTCGGCCACGTTCCGCGCCGCCGCCGTGAATTCGTCGAACGCCCGTGCCTGCGTCTTGTCCAGCGTGATCCGCAAAGAGACCTCGACCGCATAGCCCAAGGCGGCCCAGTCGATAACGGCTTCCTGCCCCTCGATCACTCCTGCCGCCTGCATCTTTTCGATCCGGCGCCAGCAGACGCCCGAAGTGATGCGGCATCGCTCAGCCAATTCTGCCGTTGTCAGGCTTGGCTCGGCCTGGAAGTGGCGCAGTATACGTCGATCAACATCATCAAGCATGATTTTTTCACATTTCGTTCAATAGAAGAATTATTCTTCATCTATTTGTCAAATACCCAATCCAAACCCTATCGCCAATAGCAATCACGCAAGATAGAAGCACATCAATCGAAACTGAAAGGACCGGCGAAATGCGCGTCTATTACGATCGCGATTGCGACATCAACCTGATCAAAGACAAAAAAGTGGCCATTCTGGGCTATGGCAGCCAGGGCCACGCCCACGCGCTGAACCTGCGCGACTCGGGCGCCAAGAACCTGGTCATCGCCCTGCGCGAAGGCTCCCCCTCGGCCAAGAAAGCCGAAGCAGAAGGCCTGCAGGTGATGGGCATCGCCGAAGCCGCAGCCTGGTGCGACGTCATCATGTTCACCATGCCTGACGAACTGCAGGCTGAGACGTACAAGAAATACGTGCACGACAACATCAAGCCAGGTGCGGCCATCGCGTTCGCCCACGGCCTGAACGTCCATTTTGGCCTGATCGAGCCGAAAGAAGGCGTCGACGTGATCATGATGGCCCCCAAAGGCCCCGGCCACACCGTGCGCGGCGAATACACCAAAGGCGGCGGCGTTCCTTGCCTCGTCGCGGTCGACAACGACGCGACCGGCAAAGCGCTGGAAATCGGTCTGTCTTACTGTTCGGCCATCGGTGGCGGCCGTTCGGGCATCATCGAAACCAACTTCCGCGAGGAATGCGAAACCGACCTGTTCGGTGAGCAGGCTGTTCTGTGCGGCGGTCTGGTTGAACTGATCCGCTGCGGCTTTGAAACGCTGGTTGAGGCCGGCTACGCGCCCGAGATGGCATATTTCGAGTGTCTGCACGAAGTGAAGCTGATCGTTGACCTGATCTATGAAGGCGGCATCGCCAACATGGATTATTCGATCTCGAACACGGCTGAATATGGCCAGTACGTCACCGGCCCGCGTATTTTGAAATACGACGAGACCAAAGCGCGTATGAAAGAGGTTCTGAACGACATCCAGCAGGGTAAATTCGTCCGTGACTTCATGCTGGAGAACGCTGTAGGCCAACCGACCATCAAAGCGTCGCGCCGTGCGAACGATGAGCACATGATCGAGGAAACCGGTGCAAAACTGCGCGCCATGATGCCCTGGATCTCGGCTGGCAAAATGGTCGACAAAGAAAAGAACTAAGTCTGACAATTGTCAGCGAAAGGGCGGCCCCGGTGGCCGCCCTTTTCATTTGGTGACAGCATTTGCGTAGCATTCGCCCATAACATAATCCCAGCCACTGTCGTAACCGGTGCGTTTGTCCGACGCCTCAGATGTCCAGACTTCCCAGCCCGAATGGGTCAGAGTGACCATGGTCTGCCCGGCTCCGTGGGCTGCGAACCGGACCTCAACCCGCGTGGGGCGGTCGGTGTTGGTGCCGGGGTGCCAGCTGAAGGCCAGGCGAGCCCCCTGTTCGAAGATCAACACTTTGCCCCAATCAGCGCGGGTGCCATCGAACATGGTTTCATAAACCGCACCGCCGACATGAGGTTCGATCACAACTGCCAGCGCAGGCTTGCCTTGCGCCGCTGAGACAGCGTGCCCATCCAATGGCCACCATTTGGCAATGCGATTTACAAAAACATCAAAGGCGTGCTCGGGCGCTGCGTTCACAACAATGGTCTTGATGATTGGTTCGATCATGCATCTCGTCCTTCGTTTACCTCGGCGGCGAAACTCTCCAACACGTCCGACCAGTATTGCTCGAGCCAGGCGCGCAGTTCTGCCAGCCCCTCGGGTCGGGCGGCATAGATGCGGCGCGTTCCCTCAGCCCTGCAAACGACAAGTCCGGCATCGGACAAGACCTTTAAATGTTGCGAGACCGCCGGGCGGCTTACGGGCAAATCCGCAGCCAGATCACCAACCGCCCTGGGGCGCTCCGCCACCTCCTCAAATACCTTGCGACGGGTCGAATCCCCTAAAGCCGAAAGCACTTCTTTGTAAGCCATAGCTTACGGTAAGTAATGACTTACCTAATGTCAATATCAGCGCGTGACACCGTCAGATTCGCGGGATAAGTGGATGGAATGGTTCAACAACCGACAAAACAGGATTGGAGCGGTGTTTTCACGCTGGGCCTCATCTGGGGCGGGACGTTCATGGTGGTTGCCATGGCGCTGGAAGGCTATGGACCGGTCACCGTGGCGACGTCGCGCACCACATTGGGTGCCGTTATGCTGCTGGTGCTGATGCGCCTTACCGGACGGCGTATTCCGAGTTTGACACCAGCCCTTTTGAGTTCGATTTTCTTCATCGGCATTCTGTCGACGGCGGTTCCCTTCATGCTGTTAAGCTGGGGGCAACAATTTGTCCCTTCGGCCTTTGCGGGTCTGTCCATGGCGGCGATTCCGCTGATGGTTCTGCCGCTGGCACATTTCTTTTCGGATGAGCCTATGAACCTACGGCGTCTGGTCGGCGTTTGCCTTGGCTTCTCTGGCGCGCTTGTGTTGATCGGGCCCGGTCTGGCGCAATTGGGTCAGGGTACGCAGCCACTGGCGCAAATGGCCTGCGTCACGGCAGCCTTGTGCTACGCCAGTTCGTCGATCCTGACCCGCCGCTGCCCTCCGATTGAACCGATGGCTCTGGCAGCCCTGACGCTGCTGGTTGGCGCAGTACTATTGATACCTATCATGCTGCTAACCGAGGGGCTTCCCTCGTGGCAGGGAACGCGCCCCAGTCTGGCCCTGATCGTTCTGGGCCTTGTCCCCACGGCCTTCGCCACCCTGCTGCGAGTATCCATCACCCGCAGCGCCGGGTCCGTCTTTCTGACGCTGGTGAACTATCAGGTGCCCGTTTGGTCGATGGTGTTCGGGGCCTGGATTCTATCCGAAGCCCTGCCGCTGCGGTTCTATATCGCGCTTGCCATGATCCTAACCGGGCTGGCAATCAGCCAGTGGTTCACTCTGCAGAAAATGCTACTGGGGCGTTAACCTGTCGCCGCCTCAACCTCGGATACGATCCCATCGACCACTTGGGTCAGCAGTGCGGCATCCTCGCATTCCGCCATCACCCGGATCAGAGGTTCCGTGCCCGATTTGCGGATCAGCAAACGCCCCTGCCCATTCAGACGCGCCTCGGCCTCGGAAATCGCGCTTTTGACGCTGGCCGCTTCCAGCGGGGCCTGCCCCGCGCTAAAGCGCACATTCTTCAGCAATTGCGGCACCGTCTCAAACTGGCGCGATAGGTCCGAGGCTTTCTTGCCGGATTGCACCATCTCTGCCAGAAAATGCAGCCCCGCCATCAGACCGTCGCCGGTTGTGGCATAATCGCTCATCACGATGTGACCTGATTGTTCTCCACCAAGATTGAAACCACCCTCGCGCATCCGTTCAACCACATAGCGGTCGCCAACGGCGGTCCGCTCCAGACGCAGCCCCTGCCCGGCCAGGTGCCGCTCCAACCCGAGGTTCGACATCACAGTGGCCACCAAGGCGCCGCCTTTCAACTGATCCGCGCGGGACCACGCGGTCGCCAACAGAGCCATCAACTGATCCCCATCGGCGACAGCGCCAGTTTCGTCGATCACAACGACGCGGTCGGCATCCCCATCCAGACAGATACCTACATCGGCGCCATGTGAAACCACGGTTTCGGCCGCAACACGAGGCTGGGTTGAGCCACATCCGAGGTTGATGTTCTTGCCGTTCGGCGCGATGCCGACCGGGATCACATCTGCTCCCAACTCCCAAAGAACTTCCGGCGCAGTACGGTGCGCGGCACCGTTGGCGCAGTCGATCACAACCTTCAGCCCATCCAAGCGCAGATTGCGCGGCAGCGATGATTTCACACGCTCGCCATAACGGAACCGCGCATCGTCGACCCGACGCGCACGACCAATATTCTGCGCCTGTGCGGGGCTTACGCCTTCTTCGATCAGCCGCTCGATCTCAATCTCGGCCTGATCGGACAGCTTGAACCCGTCCGGCCCAAAGAATTTAATTCCATTGTCGATCGCCGGATTGTGGCTAGCCGAGATCATCACGCCCAGATCCGCGCGCATCGAGCGCGTCATCAACCCTACCGCAGGAGTCGGCACCGGCCCCAGCAGAAGCACGTTCATACCGGTCGAGGTCAAACCTGCCGTCAGCGCATTTTCCAGCATATAGCCCGACAGCCGCGTATCCTTGCCAATGACAACGCGATGTACGCCTGAGGCATCGCGGCGGAAATACCGCCCCACAGCCGCGCCAATCCGCAAAGCCATTTCCGCCGTCATAGGGTGCGTGTTGGCGGTGCCCCGCACCCCGTCGGTTCCAAACAGCTTGCGCATAAGTCGGTCTCCTGAAAATTCCTTTTGCCCGGATTACCGGACGGCGGCCCATAGACGCAAGGCCTGAGCCGTCTCGGCCACGTCATGTACCCGTACAATCTGCACGCCCTGTGATATTCCCGCCAGAGCAACCGCGATTGACCCCGGCGCGCGGGCATCCTTGCGCGGCTCTTTGCCGATCTGACCAATAAATCCCTTGCGCGAAACGCCCAGAAGGATTGGACAGCCCAGCCCGTGAAACAGGCTGAGATTGCGCAGAAGGGTCAGGTTGTGGTCCAGATTCTTGCCAAACCCGATGCCCGGATCGATGACAATCAAATCGCGGCTGAGCCCCAGTCCTTCAAGATGGGCGATTTGCCCCTCAAGGAAATCGTAAACATCCAGCAGAACATTGTCATAGTGCGGGTCATCCTGCATCGTGGTCGGATCACCCTGCATATGCATCACACAAACCGGAGCCTCAATCTGCGCGCAAAATGGTGCAAGTTTGGGATCGAAGGTAAATCCCGACACATCGTTGATCAGTCCCGCACCTGCCAGATGAGCCGCCTTGGCAACACCGGCCTTGCGAGTATCGATCGAGATCAACACATCTGTCTCGCCCCGAATTGCCTCAATCAAAGGGCGTGTGCGGGCAATCTCTTCGTCTTCAGGCACAAAATCAGCGCCCGGGCGCGTGGATTCGCCGCCAATGTCCAGAATACTTGCACCATACGCTACCATGCCGGCGGCAGCGGTCCGAGCGGCCTCGACCGAGTTATACAGCCCCCCATCCGAGAAGCTATCCGGCGTGGCATTCAGAATGCCCATGATCTGCGTTCGTGCCATATCAAGCCCGGCAATCGTTGGGCGCGCGCAGGTCAGACGATCCAGCTGTTCCTTTGGGATTTCAACGGCATCGACGATCTGGGTGCTTTGCCCGCGCTCAATCCGCTCGGCCTGTGAGAACCACAGCACCTGCCCTGCAAGTGGCACCGCCCCGTCGACGCGCGTGCTCCCATGCTGGACCAATGGGCGGTAATAGACGGTCACAGTTGCGCCTGCTCCACCGGAACTGCGCGCAATGGCGTTTTGGGGGCTTCGGGCAGGTCTCCGCCAATAACCAGCATCTCGCTGGCTTCAAAGGTTGCTGCGAACCAAGCAGCCAGCGCCACCGCGTCAGACGGCGCGGCTGAGGGGCCATCGACCGCATCCAGAACAATTTTGGAGGGTGCCCAAACACAAATCTGGCCGTTTTTCATCGCCCAATCCAACTCGGTCCGCGTTGAAACGACCACGCAACGGTGATCGCGCGCAGCTAGAACCCAGGCGTTCTGTTCAATTGCCAACAGATCTATCCGGCGTTGGGTCATTGCGTGACCCGTCTGCGGCACATCCAGATCAGACGCCCCAACACACAGGATCAGCGGGCGCTGGCGATTCTCAAGCTGGTCGATCCAGCCGGTGAGATTACCTGATGAAATCGCTGCATTCGACAGAAAGACCAACCGTGGATGTGGCCGCTCTTCTTCGGTCACATCATGATGTACCGCATCCTTGCCGCGCACGATCTCGACGCCAAGCGCGCCGGGTCCACGATCCAGTTTTTCAATGCGGACAAAAGCTCTTACAGCCTGAGGCTCAAGCAGAATGCGCTCCGCCACGCGATCTGCCAGTGTCTCGAGCAAATTTAGTCGCTCAGCAGCCAGCTCGAACGCAATCGCTTCGGTTACACGGTCGTAAGACAGAATACGATCCACGTCATCATCGATGGGGTCTGTCAGCGGGCGCACCTCGACCACGATGTTAAAGCAGATCCGTTGCGTGGTACCGCGTTCGGCCTGAAACGCCCCGATCTCGACCTCAACGATGTGATCGCGCAGCGAAATGCGGTCCAGCGCACCGCGCGCGGCGGTAGCCTCGGACCGTTCGGACGGGTGCGCAAAGGCAAGACGGATTTCAGAGCTCATGCGGCGGACCTTTTCGGGCTCGGTGGACTGATGATCAGCCCACTTTAGGCGTTTCGCGGGCGTATAGCATCGCAGCAAACGCCTTTCCAGCTACGGAATGCGGCGTTACGTGACCCGGAACCAGCTCATCATACCCGATGCCGCATGGCCTAGCATGTGACAATGCAACAGCCAGTTGCCCGGATTGTCAGCTACCAACGCTACTTGCCGCACCTGCCCTCGTTCGACTAGAACAGTGTCGCGCCACGGCCCCAGTGTACCGTCCTGCAGGATAATGCGAAAATGGTGTCCATGCAGATGCATCGCATGTGGAAACGCCGTTTCATTTGCGAATTCAATCCGATGAACTGATCCCAATCGCGCATCCAGAAACGGATCATCTGGCCGCTCTGCATATCCGTTCAAAGCCCAGAATCGTCCAAGCTGAGCCAACTCGCGCCCCGACAGCTCGGAATCGCCCAATTTGGCGCTCTCCAGCCAGCGCATTGCCCCCCCCTGCATCGTCATACGATGCAGAGGTGTATTCTGCAGTTCAATTTCGGGCATTCGGTTTGCTGGCAACGGTCTAACTTTTGCATCAGCAATACGCGATGCTACTCCGAACACATCAAATTTGACGAGTCCGTAAGCGCCATCCCGTTCTACACTCACAATACTTGCCGTCTGGCCGGATTCCGCTGAGACATCAACGATCAAATCAACCCGCTGCGCAGGCGCTAAAGGAAAACTGCTCTCAACTCGCAATGGAACCTCAAGCGGCATACCGTCAAGCGCAACAATCCAGCCAGCAAGCCCGTCGAGCGCTACGTCGAATACCCGGGCATTCGCGGCATTGATCACCCGCAATCGCAATCGTTCAGACGCTTGCACTGGATAAGAAGGGTCAAACTCTCCGTTCACCGTTACAATGTTGCCCAGCCGACCCGCATGGCTCAGATCATGAGCATTGTCGAAATCGCTGGATATCTTTGCGCTCTCGGTGTCAAGGCGCCAATCGTCCAGCATTAAGGTCAGGTCCTGATCAACATCGGGTCCGCTGGCTTCTTCGACGATCAAAGGGCCATAAAGCCCACGCGCGACCTGCTCCATCGATTGGTTGTGCGCATGATACCAATAGGTTCCCGCATCCGGCACCACGAAATCATATTCAAAGTTGGAATCTGGCTGCACAACTTCCTGCGTCAGGCCGGGCACTCCATCCATCGCATTGTCGATCCGGATGCCATGCCAGTGAACGGTCGTTGGTTGCGGCAGCATGTTTACAAGCTTGCGGCGTACCCGAGCCCCCTGCGGAACACGGATTTCCGCGCCCGGAACACCGCCGCCATAACTCCAGACCGGAGTTTCCGGATATCCCTGGGGCGCGATCTGCTGGAGGGAAGTCTGTGCCACCAGTTCGGTGGCAGATGCCATCGCCACGCGTGGTATCATCGACAAGGCCAGGGTCGATTGCAGAAACTGTCGGCGTGTTATGGTCATTGCGAGCCTCCTGGCTCGCAACATAGTTGGTAAAACGCCTGTTGCCAGCACCGTTCCAGCGCTGGTGCGTCAATCAGTTGCTGGCCGTGCGATAATTGTGCTTGTAGAAGATATGCACGCCAATACGCGCCGTTTCTTTATAGACGCGGGACCAGGACGGGCGCACTGCCTTGGTGTGGTAGTGCGTGGCACCTGCAGTCATCTCTTCAGCTACACCATCAATTGCGGCACGGGCGACTTTCGAAACGCGATCATAAGCGCGTTTTTCGTTGATCACCTCTTTCTGACCATCGCAGGTGTAGGTGAACTGGCACTGATATTTCTTGCCCGTTCCTTGCTTTATCACACCGCACAGTGAATCCGGAAAGCGACCGCTTTCAACACGGTTCAGGATAACCTCGGCCACTGCAAATTGACCGCGTACGCTTTCACCGCGAGCCTCGAAATACAGCGCTTCGGCAAGACAACGGAAATTTTCATCTCCGGTCGCCTTTGGCTGCTGGTCCAGCCAGGCTTTGGTGTAGGAGATTTCGACTTTTTCCGGCGCCTTACGCGGCTTAAACAGTTTCAGGTAATCGCGGAAGCTTTGTGCTGGCAACTCGTTACGTGTGACCAACTCAACAGATTTTGTATCGCCTTGCCTATCGGCAAAGGACAAACTCGGTAGCAAGGCTGCGGCCCCCACGGCAACAGCCACTATGTAGCGTCTCATCAGATAACCTCGCACAGGCACAAACGCGCCATACCCTCCCCCGGCGGGCGCGACGAGGCTAATACCCCAGACGAAGCGAGACGTCCAGTTCTGAAAAAAATGCAAGAGAAAAACCGCTCACGCCGCCAATTATTATCGACAGCGGAACGTTTCTTACGCCACTATTTCTAGGTAGGAGACAGTTAGTCAACCCCCAAGTTTGGACGAAATCGCCAGTTGAGCGGCAGACAGCCGAGCGACAGGAACCCGGAAAGGGGAACAGGACACATAGTCGAATCCAAGTGACCGGCAGATTGCGATTGATTCGGGGTTACCACCATGTTCGCCACAGACAGAAAGCGTAACGTCTGGTTGGGCTTGACGCCCGCGCTCGGCCCCCAGCTTCAGCAATTCACCTACCCCATCTGCATCCAGAACGTGAAATGGATCTTCGCCAAACACGCCTTGGCGGACATATGCCGACATGAAGCGCCCAGCGTCATCGCGCGACAATCCGTAGGTCATCTGGGTCAGGTCGTTTGTTCCAAAGCTTAGGAAAGCGGAATGTGGCGCAATCTCATTCGCGCGCAGACAGGCCCGAGGCGTTTCCACCATCACTCCCAATCGATAGTCGAACTCCTGCCCCTGCTCCGAGGCAACCTCGGCCGCTACAGTATCGATGCGTGTTTTGACCAGTTCAACCTCGCGCTTGGCCGAGACCAGCGGGATCATGACCTCGGGTACGACAGGGGCACCTTCTTTGCTGGCCTCAACCGTCGCCTCGAAGATCGCGCGTGCCTGCATGTCGTAGATTTCCGGCACGGTGACACCCAGACGAACCCCGCGCAATCCCAGCATCGGGTTGTATTCGCTCATCGCCTCGACCCGACGTTCGACATCCGAGATTGGCAAATCCAGCGCCTCAGCCAGCTCGCGCTGACCAGTGCGCGTAGTGGGCAGAAACTCGTGCAAGGGCGGATCGAACAGGCGGATGCAGACCGGCTGCCCCTCCATAATCCGGAACAACTGCACAAAATCCTGCCGTTGCATCGGCAGCAACCGTTCCAACACAGCAGCGCGTCCAGATGGGGTCTGCGCAAAGATCATTTCGCGCATTACGGTCAAACGACCGGGATCGAAGAACATGTGTTCCGTTCGGCACAACCCGATCCCTTCTGCTTTGAAGTTTCGTGCAGTTTGCGCGTCAGCGGGTGTATCGGCGTTGGCGCGGATAGCGATGTCCCTCTCGGCATCGGCCCAGCTCATCAGGGTCTGAAAGCAATCATCCAGCGCCGCTTCAAGCATCTCGGGTTGTCCGGCCAATACCTGACCCGAAGTCCCATCGATGGTCAGAATATCGCCTGTCTTGAACACACGCCCATCCGGTGCACTTAGCAGCTTTTTCTTGGTCTGGAATCGCATCTCGGACGCGCCGACGATACACGGCAAACCCAGACCACGGCCAATCACCGCCGCATGGCTGGTGATCCCGCCCTTTTCGGTCAAAACAGCTACTGCGGCATGCATTCCGCGCACATCTTCGGGCGAGGTTTCTCGGCGCACAAGAATACAGGGCTCCCCCCGCGCTGCGCTGGCCTGCGCTTCGGCAGCCGTAAAGACAATTCGACCGGTCGCTGCACCGGGGCTGGCCGCGATGGCTGTGGTCAGCACATCACGCTCGGCCTCAGGATGGACCTGCCGGTGCAGAAGTTCATTCAGCGAATGCGGGTCGATCCGCATCACGGCCTCTTGCGGCGGAATGATCCCGTCTTCGGCCAAGCGCACCGCGATCCGCATCCCGGCCCGCGACCCGCGCGGAACCCGCACGCCGTCCAGAATATGCACCTTGCCGTTCTGCACCACGAATTCGACCTGCATCTCTTCGCGCAGCTTCTCGCGCATTAACGCAGCGTGGGCCTTGAGATCGGCAAAAGCCTCGGGCGCCACATCCTCCAGCGATTGGCCGCGTTCATCCTTTTCCAGATACAGCGCAGCGACACCTTCCCCCAGCGCATCGCGCCCCTGGCTCTGGCTCAGATACCGGCCCGTGATCTGGGGCATGCCTGTCGCAGGGTCAATCAGTTGCAATACGCCCGAGCCACATTCGCCCTGCCCGACGCCCGGGATCATCTCTTGAATCACCAGCCCCAAACCGGCATCCGCAGGTGCGCCCTTGGCCTGCCGCAGCAGCCGGGCCGACGTGCCATCCCAGGCACGCGCCATCGAACGCAGAACACCAATCAGTTGCTCTCCTCGATCTTGCGGGAAGGCCTCGTCGGTTTCATCTTCATACGCCCGTAGGGACAAGCTCAGCCCTTCGCGCCCATCCGCATCGATGGTATCGAATACGTCAGGGTCCAGACGCGCAATATGGAGCGCATAGCTCTGCACAAACCGCAGATATAGCGCCGCCGCTGCATCCGCCCCCATTTCCGCAGACCGATCCAGATATCGGGCATCGTTCATGCCGATATTCAGCACCGCCCCCGGTCCACCCCAGTCAGGATCTTCCGAACTGGGCCGTACACACAGCAATGACTCGGCGTCGAACTGTTCCAGAATGGCCGCGATGTCCGGAATGTCGCCCTGGGCAATTCGCTGCACCGCGTCAAAAGAAAGGGCCACGGTCCGCGGCACCGGCATGTCCAGCCGGACCAGTCGTTGCAGGCACTTTGCCCGGCCACCATGGGTATTGGCGGCAACGGGTGCTTTTGGAGTGATAAGCGTGGTATGCGGATTATTCTGCACTGCGGCACCTTTTGGTTTCACCGCAGCATAAGCCCCTGCGCCCTTGGCGCAAGGGCGTTATCCCTCGATACGCGTCAGATCAGCAACGCTAGAGCAGACCTTACGGATCTGGCTCAGCAGGTTCAGACGGTTGCGGCGCAGAATGTCATTATCGGTATTGACCTGCACGTCCTCAAAGAACGCATCCACCGGCCCGCGCAGTTCGGCCATTGCCGCCATCGCTGTCGGGAAATCCTCGGCCTTCAGCGCGGGATCGATCTTGGCCTCTGCCGCGTCAAGCGCTGCAAACAGTGCCTTTTCGCTGTCAGTTTCAGCAAACTTCACATCCGCGCCGTAAGAGTATTCGACTCCATCCTTCTCTTCCGCCTGAGACAGGATGTTGTTCGCACGCTTGAACCCCTGCACGAGGTTCTCTCCATCCTCGGTCGCAATCACCGCATTCAGAGCGCGGGCGCGTTTGACCAGCAGGTTGAGGTCGTCATTCCCCTCCATCGCGATACAAGCGTCGATGACATCATGGCGGATGCCTTCGTCTCGGAGGAAGACTTTGAGGCGGTCGTGGAAGAAAGAGAGAAGATCGTCAGACGCGTCAGGAACCTTTTTCTCAAGCTCAAGAAATGCTGCTGCGGGCGATCCTTCAAGCTTTTCTTTGACAGTCTGGAATGAAGCACCAAAGACACCATGTTTTGCGATTTCTTCCAGGAGATCGCGGACATTCGCTTCGGGCAAAGCCTCATTGATAGCGCGTTCTGATCGAACCAGTTGACTATCGAAAAAACGGTCCAACCGAAGACGCAGATCATTATTCACGATTAGTCGAATTACCCCTAACGCCGCGCGACGCAGAGCAAACGGGTCCTTCGACCCGGTTGGTTTCTCATCAATCGCCCAAAATCCTGTCAGCGTATCTAGCTTGTCGGCCAGCGCTACGGTCACCGACAGCGGTGCGGTCGGCACGTCATCCGACGGCCCCAGCGGCGAGTAATGCTCCTGCGCCACAGCCGCGACGGCAGCGTCTTCGCCAGCCGCTTCGATATAATACCGCCCCATAAGCCCTTGAAGTTCAGGAAATTCATAGACCATTTCGGAGTTCAGATCAGCCTTGGCCAAACGCGCGGCTTTCTCGGCCTGATCCGCATCCGCCCCGACCACCGGGGCCAGTTCTCGGGCCAGCGCGGCAATGCGGTCGATGCGTTCCGCCTGAGTGCCCAGCTTGTTGTGGAAAGTCACATTCTCCAACGCGCGGGTCCATTGGGCGATGTCCGACTTGGCAACGCGCAGGTCGTTCTCCCAGAAGAATTTCGCATCGGCCAGACGGGCCGACAAAACCTTCTGGTTCCCCGCCAAAATGGTCGCGCCGTTATCGGCGGTCTCGCGATTGGCGACGGTAATGAAGCGCTCGATCCGCCCCGTCTTGGGGTTCTTCACAGAAAAGAACTTCTGATGCTCTTTCATCGAGGTCTGCAGTACCTCGGGCGGCAGCTCAAGAAACTCCTCGTCGATCTGCCCCATCAGCACAACGGGCCATTCGATCAGACCGGCAACTTCTGCCAGCAGACCCTTGTCGTCGACGACTTCCAGACCTGCGGCGAAGGCCATGTTCTGGGCATCGTTCCAGATATGTTCGGCGCGCTCTTCGGGCGACAGCACCACGAAGGCGCGTTTCAGCTTGGCGGCATAATCCTCGAACGAGGTCACCGTAAACCGGTTCGGGGCCATGAAACGATGGCCCTCAGTCGTATCACCGGACGTGATCCCTTCGATCGCAAGCGGCACGACCTGCGCGCCTGCTTCATCGGTCAGGATGCAAAGGATCGAGTGCAAGGGCCGTACCCACCGCATCGATCCAGCCCCCCAGCGCATGGATTTGGGCCAGGGGAAGTTTCGAATGGTAGCTTCTAAGACCTCGGCGATGATTTCAGCTGCTGGACGACCCGCCTTTTCAATGGTGGCGAAATACACTGCGCCTTTGGGCGTGTCGCGCTCTTCCAGCTGGTCTCGGGTCAGTCCCGCGCCGCGTAGAAAGCCTTCGATGGCTTTGTCAGGCGCGCCGACCTTTGGGCCTTTGCGTTCTTCGCGGATTGTCGGGCTTTCCGCCAGCAGGCCTTCAACCGCCAGCGTCAGGCGACGCGGCGTCGTCAGTGCAGCGGCAGAGCCATAGGTCAGACCGCCTTCGACCAGACCATCGGTGATCCGCTTTTTCAGGTCTTCACCGGCGCGGGTCTGCATGCGCGCGGGGATTTCCTCGGAAAACAGTTCGATCAGCAGGTCGGGCATTTTCGGTCCTTAGAAATTGACAATCGTCTGGATGACGATGGCATTGGCGATGTCCACAAAGAATGCGGATACAAGGGGCAGTACGATAAAGGCAATAGGCGACGGGCCATATCGCTTGGTTACGGCGGTCATATTTGCGATAGCTGTGGGGGTAGCACCCAGAGCGAACCCTCCGAACCCGGCGGCCAGAACGGCGGCGCGGTAATTCGATCCCATCAACGGAAACAGAACCCAGATCACGAACACCACGGCAAACAGGGTCTGGGCGGTCATGATCACCGCAATCGCAAGGCCCAGTTCGGCGATGGTCCACAGTTGCAGGCTCATCAGCGACATCGCCAGAAATGCACCAAGCGCGAATTCCGAGATCAGCGCCAGCGAGGGTGTGCGTGAGACCGGCTTGGCATTCGGCGCGAACATGGCGCGGAGATTGGCAATCACGATCCCCATGATAAGGCAGGGCACAAACAACGGCAGTTTCAGCCCTGCGGCGCTGATTGCTTCGCTCAGGATCGCGCCTGAAATGATCGCGAGGTTGAGATACAGCAGCACCCGCATGATTGTCAGATGATCAATCTCGGATTTCTGGTCGACCTCATTGGGCAAACCCACCGTATGCTCTTCCCCGGGGCGTTCGGGGCTGAGATTGCGCCCCTCGATCAGCAGCCGCGCAATCGGCCCCCCGACCAGAGCGGCCAGCACGAGACCCAATGTGGCCACGGCCACCCCCAACTCGGTTGCGCCACTCAAACCGGTGGCGCCCGCAACTTCGGGGGCCCAGGCGATCGCGGTTCCGTGCCCCCCGATCAGCGCAGCAGACCCGAACAGCACCCCGGCTTGCGCCGGATAACCGAACATCGCGGCCCCCACTGCGCCGATCACGTTTTGCGCAAAGATGGTCAGAAGCGTCAAAATCAGAAGCAAAAGCAAAGGCTTGCCACCCGCGATCAAATCGGACAGACGGGCATTTAGACCAATCCCGGCAAAGAACAGAACCAATAGAAAGTCTCGTGCGGTCAAGCCAAAGGATAGCTCAATGCCGAAACCAAGATACAGCGCCAATACCACGAGCGAGGCCAGAAGGCCCCCGGTTACCGGCTCGGGGATGTTGAAGCTGCGCAATTGTGCGACACGGGCGTTGATCTCTGCCCCCAGCAGATAGACCGCAAAGCCCAGCGTTGCTGTCAGGAACTCCGGTATCTCAACGACCATCCCCATCTGCATCAGCCCTCGGGCCTGGGTGGGCACTCCTCGCCCACAACCGTGCCGTCATAGGCTTTTTCACCGCAATTGTTCAGCGCATGCCAGACGTAGCCTTTACCATCCTGTGTAATGGCAACGATCCGGTCGACACCATAATGGAAGTTCTTGGTGCCCAAGAAAGCCTGTGCTTGACCCGATTTCAATACGTCGGCCAGCGCAACTGCGTCGTAGCAGTCAAACCATCCCGGTGCGGTCAATGGCTCGGGGTTCTCGACAGGGGTAAAATCCACCATCTGATCCGGCCTTAACTCGGTTTCGAAACAGGCCCGATACCGGATCGGAGAACTGTCGGCGTCAATGGCCTTAAACCCAGTATAGGCGATGGCTTCGGGCGCTTCCGCCCCTTGCGCCAGCAGGACCACATCCTGGCCCGGGCGCGGTTCTACCTCATAATAGAACCCATAAACCTGCAGGTAATACATCCCAGCACCGGCCAGAAAGCCAGAAATCAGAAGGATTAGCGCAACCAATTTTCCAGTCATCGTTTACGCCACCTCTTTCAAGTTCATAGAAAATAAGACAGGTTCCCAAGCAGTACGGTCAGAAACGAGGCTACTCGCATGGAAACCACTCTTGCCGTCGGATTCTTTGGCGCGCTTTTTGCAATCATGAATCCGATTACCAACTTGCCTGTGTTCCTGAGTGTTACGCAAGACCTGCCCATTTCGGATCAACGCAAAGTGGCTGTGAAGACTGCGCTTTATTGCACGATCCTCGGTGGCGCCTTCGCTGCGATCGGCAGTCACGCGCTTGGGCTCTTTGGCATCAGCGTCGATGACCTGCGCGTCGCCGGTGGCCTTGTTGTACTGATGATCGGACTGAACATGCTGAACGGGAACCAGAGCAGCTCGCATCACGGAACCGACGGAGAAAAGAAATCCTATCCCGCGCCCGAGACCGTTGCGTTCTATCCCTTGGCTTTTCCCATTCTGGTCGGCCCCGGAACAATCACAACACTGATCCTTTATGCGCACCACATCAAAACCCCGGTCGAAGCCGTTGTCTATGCAGGTGTATTTCTGTTCGTGGTGGCCTTGCTTTTGATCACGTTCTGGAACGCATCGGCGTTGGCTAAGCGGCTGTCGGACAATGCCCGAGTGATAATGAGCCGCTTCATGGGCATGATCCTTGCGGCTATCGCAATCAGCATGATCGCAGACGGCCTGAAGGCGTTGTTGCCCGGACTGGCCTAGGCGCTGCATCAAGCTTCGAACCCGGCAGCCTCGGTCTGCACGAACGCATCTGCGCATTGCTTGGCCAATGCGCGAACGCGGCCGATATAGGCCTGTCTTTCGGTAACCGAAATCACCCCGCGGGCGTCCAGCAAGTTGAAGATGTGGCTGGCCTTGATGCACTGATCATATGCGGGATGCGCCATGATGATGCGCTTGCCCGTCTTCGGGTCGTCATGTTCCTGCGCCAGAATGGTCGCGCATTCGGTTTCAGCCTCTTCGAAATGACGCAGCAGGACCTCGGTATTGGCAATATCGAAGTTCCAGCGGGCGTATTCCTCTTCGGTCTGCTTGAAGATGTCGCCATAGGTCAGCGGGCTGGGCGACTGAGGATCGTTGAAGGGCATGTCCATCACATGGTCGATGCCCAGTACATACATGGACAGACGTTCCAGACCATAGGTCAGCTCACCCGAAACCGGCGCACAGTCATGGCCGCCGACCTGCTGGAAATAGGTGAACTGGCTGACTTCCATGCCGTCACACCAGACCTCCCAGCCCAGCCCCCAAGCACCCAGGGTGGGGCTTTCCCAGTCATCCTCGACAAAGCGGATGTCGTGCAGATCCATGTCGATGCCGATGGCCTCAAGGCTGCCCAGATACAGCTCTTGCAGATCCGGCGGGCTGGGTTTGAT
This sequence comes from Ruegeria sp. CG1, assembly GCF_056537265.1. NCBI lineage: Bacteria > Pseudomonadati > Pseudomonadota > Alphaproteobacteria > Rhodobacterales > Roseobacteraceae > Ruegeria > Ruegeria sp. CG1. Next base: position 1,046,316 of record NZ_JBQFRF010000001.1, read on the forward strand.
CAGCACCTGGTATTGATAGTAATGCTGCAACCGGTTCGGGTTTTCGCCATAACGTCCGTCTGTCGGGCGACGCGAGGGCTGAACGTAGGCCGCTGACCAAGCCTTGGACCCCAAAGCGCGCAACGTGGTTGCTGGATGGAACGTACCTGCGCCGACCTCCATGTCATAGGGCTGTAGGATCGCACAACCTTTCGACGCCCAATAGGACTGAAGCCTTAGGATAATCTCTTGAAATGAACGTGGTGCGCTATTGGGTTCGGTCATGACAATTCCCTTGGACGCCCAAGCGCCCGGTTCCGGTGGGTTCGGCCCTTCCTATGCAAGGCATCCAAGGGCGTCAACGGGCCAATCGGCCACTCTGTCGCTGAGCGGCCACACACAGAATTCCCCGTATTCCGGGCATGGCAATCGGACCGCGATTCCGCGTAATCTGCGCCAAAGTGAAAACACTGCAGAACACGGGCAGACAATGACACGCGTATTTACGGTTATTACATTCTTTATCCTCTTCGGCCTGCGCGCCGCTTTTGCCCAGCAAGATGCGGGCGTCTTTGTTCAGATCGAGGCGCAGCCGTCGCTGCGCGAGGCGCAGGAACGGGCGCAGGTCTATGCGAACGCACTGCCCGATGTGAACGGGTTTCGGCTGAATTCCGGCTGGTATGCCATTGTTATCGGGCCCTATTTACGCGACGACGCCGAACAGGTGCTGCGCGTTTACCGGGCCGAGCGTCAGATCCCATCGGACAGTTTCATCGCATTCTCCAGCGCGCTGGGGCAACAGTTCTGGCCCATCGGTGCCAACATCCTGAACCGCGGCGTCGTCACCGCCCCGATCCAGCCCGAGCCGCAGCTAGAGCAGCCCTTGGCCGGTCTTACCCTGCAGGACGCAGATGAAACCCGTTCGCAGGCTCTGCAGGGCGAACGCCTTTTGACCGCGCAAGAGCGCAGAGACCTGCAAACCGCGTTGCAGGCAGCCGGGTTCTACAATTCAACAATTGACGGAGCCTTTGGTCAGGGCACCCGCCGCTCGATGGGCGATTGGCAACGTTCCAACGGGTTCGACGCGACTGGCGTTCTGACCACGCTGCAGCGCAAAACCCTGATGGATGACTACAACGCTCCACTGATCAGCGTCGGGATGGCACGCTATTCCGACCCGCAAGCCGGGATCGAACTGGACATGCCAATAGGCGTCTTGGGCTTTGACCGTTACGAGGCACCCTTTGCCCATTTCAACCCCACTTCTGATCTGGACGCCAAGGCGCTGCTGATCTCGCAGGAAGGCTCTGCCGCAACCCTGCGGGCGCTCTATCAAGTGATGCAGTCGCTTGAAATCGTTCCTCTGGACGGTGAGCGCAGCCTGCGCGGCAACAGCTTCACGATTGAAGGACGCGGAAATGGCATGGCCTCGTTCACGCAAGCAGCTCTGAAAGACGGCAAGATCAAAGGTTTCACGCTGGTCTGGCCTGCCGGGGATGAGGCTCGCCGTGCCCGAGTTCTGGCCGCGATGCGCGCAAGCTTTGCCACGACCGATGCCGTACTGGATGCCGGTGCCGGAGCGGATGCCGACCAGCGCATCGATTTGATGTCTGGACTGCAAATCCGCAAACCGCGGCTATCGCGATCGGGCTTCTTCGCCGACGCTGGTGGTACGGTTCTGACGGTCACCGAGGCCGCTGAAAGCTGCACCCGCATCACGCTGGACGGTGACCAAGAGGTTCAGCTGGCTTGGCAGGATGCCGATCTTGGTGTCGCTGTGCTGCGTCCTAGCAAGACCCTAGCCCCGATCAGTGTTGCCGAGTTCCGCGCGGGCGTTCCGCGTATTCAGTCTCAGGTCGCTGTTTCGGGCTTTTCTTACGAAGGCGCATTGGGTGCCCCTACTCTGACCTTTGGCGAAATCGCTGATATCCGCGGCCTGAATGGAGAAGATGGCGTCAAACGCCTTGCACTGTCCGCCCAGCCCGGCGACGCGGGAGGACCTGTCTTTGACGATAGCGGCAGCGTTGTTGGCATGTTGCTACCTGCCCCTTCCGATGGGCGTACCCTGCCCGACTCGGTCAGCCTTGCGGCGAATGTGGCACGTCTGACCGAAGTTCTGACCAAGGCGGGCATCTCAGGTCAGCCCGCGCAAGGCTCAGCCCAGATTTCACCCAACGAACTGAGCCGCAGAGCCAACGGAATGACCGTTCTGGTGCACTGCTGGGACTGAACAATCAGGTTCAGGGAAAAGGCGCTGCACGAAGGTGCACGCCTTTTTTCATAGGTTTACAGGATATCCGGTGTGACCCGTATCAATGTGGGAACCTCGGCCTGAAAGGCGGCGCGCACTGCGGCCTGCATCTCATCCAGCGTCTTCGGTGCAGCTGACAGCGCCCCGAACGCCTCGGCCAGTTTGCAGAAATCCGGGTTTCGCGCGATCACCGCATTAGGCGCGATCTGTCCGCGCACCATGCTCTCTTCAATCTCTTTGAGTTTACCATTGTCCCACAGAATGATGGGTAGCGGCAGGCCGAGTTCGACAGCAACCCCAAGCTCTTGCATTGTGTAGTGAAAACCATAGTCACCCGCGATGACCGCTGTGGGTTTGCCCCGCCGTGCTACTGCACCACCGATCCCGGCTGGCAGGGCGTAACCCAGCGTGCCAAATCCAGTCGGGTGGTGCCAATGATAAGGAAAGCCCATGTCCCAGACTTCTTTCGCGACATACGCGAATTGGGTCATGTCCGAATAAATCATCGTATCCAAGGGCATGGCCGCCCTGAGTGCATCGACCACAGGGACAATGCCCGGGCGCTCGGCATCTACCTCGGCCCGCCAGCGCGCGCGCGCCTCGCGCACCTCGTCCGCGGACCAACCAGCGGCTGGTTTTACCTGATCGGACACTGCCCACAGCGCATGCGCAAAACTCTCACCATCTGCCTGCAGTTTGACAGCCGCACGATGGTGGTCTGACAGCACTTGCGGGTCCAGATCAACACGCACCATAGTTGCGTTGTGGCCCAGATCATGGCGCCACAGATCAACCTCGCCCAGTTCAGCACCGACAACAACGACAAGATCAGCCGAGGCAATTACTTTGGCGCTGCCCGGTCGTGGCAGCATCGATCCGAAATCCAGCGGATAATCGGCTCCGGCCAGCCCGCGGCCGGCATATGTCGAGAAGCACGCCGCCCCCAACTGGGTAAGGATCTGTCGCCAAAGGTTAGACCGGCACCCGCCGCCTAATATGAACAAAGGCCGCTGCGCGATATTCAGCAGCGACAGAACCGGTGCCACATCCGGTGGAACAGTCTGGTTGCGCAAGGCAGGCTGGTTTGGAAAAGGTGCAGGCGCTGCCTCGGCCTCCAATTGCGCGATGGGTACCTGAATGTGTTTCGGTCGCGGGCGCGACAGCTCAAACTCTTCGAAGGCGCGCTCGATCAGACCATAGGCAGCCTGGGCATTGTTCGCCTGACAGGACCAGTCTGTAACTGTCTCGGCCGCAGCGCGCTGATCCTTCATCTGATGCAATTGGCCACGCAGCGCTTGTGTCTCTTCAAGGCAAGAAGACAACACCAGCATCGGCACTGAATCCGAATAAGCCTGCCCCATCGGCGTCATGATGTTGCACAGGCCCGGTCCGGTGATCACATAGGCCACCCCTGGCTTGCCAGACGCGCGGGCATATCCATCGGCCATGAAACCGGCCCCCTGCTCGTGCCGGGCCAGAACATGCGTGATCCCGGCCTCTTCGATACCGCGATACATCTCCTGATTATGCACGCCCGGTATGCCAAAGATCACGTCAACGCCACGATCCTTAAGCATGTGCGAGATCTGCGCCCCAAGGGGTCGTTTCATTAGCCTCTCCAGAATTGAACGGTAAAGATTGCGTAGACAGCCAGCAGTTCAAGGCGTCCGACCAGCATCCCAATCGTCAGCAGCCACTTGGCACCGTCATTCAGCCCCGCAAAGTTGCCTGCTGGCCCGATCTGTTCCCCCAGTCCCGGCCCCACATTAGCCAGTGCCGTCGCGGCCCCCGATACCGAGGTGATAAAGTCCAACCCAGTCAGGGCCAGCGCCCACGACAGAACCCCCATCGATAGTGCAAAGAACATGAAGAAACTCATGACCGAGGTCAGCACGTCGCGACTGATCGGTCGTCCATCATAGCGCGGCACGAACACACCATGCGGCGAACGAATTCGGCTGAGCTGGGTTTTAATCGACGCAAACAGCAATTGATAGCGGAACACCTTGATCGAACACGCGGTGGACCCCGCGCAACCGCCAATCAATCCGATCAGGAAGAACAACATGACCGGGAAACTGCCCCAGCCCATATAGTCGACACTCGCGTACCCGGTGCCCGAAATGATCGATGTGATGTTGAACAGCGACTCGCGGAATGCCTGCTCCCAATGGTGCGGAAAGACCGAAGTCAGGAAGATCGACATGATCACAACCAGAACCACGATGGTTGCCAGAAACGCCCGAATCTGGCTGTCTTTCCACAACGAGCTTGTGTGACCATTGGCCAATTGCACATACCGCACAAATGGCAGCGCCGCGAGGATCATGAAGATGGCAGCGGCATATTCCAGAGGTCCCGAAAACCGGGCGAAAGAGCTGTCATAGTTTGAAAACCCGCCCGTCGCGATTGTGGTCATGGCATGTACGACGGCGTCAAAAAAGCTCATGCCGAAACCGGCATAGACCAATGCGCAGACCACCGTCAGAAATACGTAGATCAAGGAAATCTGCCCGGCGATCTCTTGCGCACGGGGCAGAATTTTTCCCATGGTTTCAAACCCTTCCGAGCGGAAGATCTGCATCCCGCCAACGCGCAGCTCGGGTAGGAACACCATCGCCACGACGATGATTCCGATGCCCCCCAACCATTGCAAAACGCCCCGCCAGAGCAACAAGCCCTGTGGCAATTCGTCGAGCCCCGAGATCACAGTTGAACCTGTGGTGGTCAGCCCCGACATCGCCTCAAAATAGGCATCGACGAAACGCAGTTCAGTTTCGCCGAACAGAAAAGGAATTGCGCCAAAAACCGGCAACGCCACCCAGACACCCGAGGTCAGCAAAAAGGTCTGACGGATGGTCAGACCTTCGCCCACCCCGTTGGAACAACTCATCGCAAGAACACTGCCGGTCAGCAGTGTGATGACCGCGCTTTCAAAGAAAACATGCCACTCGCCCCGCCCCTCGATCATGTCGACAAGCATGGGCAGCAGCATGGTCGCCCCTAGAATGGCGACCAGCAGGCCAATCACATATCCGACCGGGCGAAGATCCATCATGACGGGCAGCGTTGGCGCGCCAGCCCGACGGTGTCAAGCAGATGATCCGTGTTAACTGTCGGATTTTATCTCAACGCCCGGCATCGCGGGTGGCTTCGACGGGGCGCGTGCACGACGCGGTGCTGGTTTGGCCTGCTCAGCCGACGCAGCTGCGGGTTTCTTCGTCGCAGGTTTTGCAGCGGCAGGTTTCGAAGCCGCTTTGGCCTGAGGCGCAGCTTTTGCCGGAGCGGGCTTGGCTGGAGCGGGCTTAGCTGCCGCAGGTGCCTTGGGCGCCGCTTTTGCCGTGTTTGCTGATGCTTTCGGCGCTGCGGCTGCCGGTTGTGCCTTGGCTTGTGCTGAAGATTTGAACTCCGCAACCGGCTTGGCCGCCGTTGATACTGGCTTGGCCGCTTTCGAGGCGGATTTCGCAGATACGTTGGCCTTCGCCGGTGCTGCTTTCACAGCCGTTTTGGCGTCCGGGGCCGCCTTGGGTGCAGCGGCCGCAACCTTAGGAGCCGCCGTTTTCGGCGCAGGTGCCGCCGCAGGCTTAGCCGCCGCCTTTGGCTTTGGTGCTGCTTTGGGTTTCGGCGCGGCTTTAGGCTTTGCTGCAACCTTGGCTTTTGCAGCCGGTCTTGCTGGCTTTCGCGTTGCTAGGGTCGCCGCTTTGCGGGCAACCGGTGCGGGTGCCTCGGCTGTCTTCAGTCCGTGCAGAGGTACCATCGGCAGATCAAAGGCCGCGCGCGTCATGATCTGCATGATCTCCATCTGACTGGCCATTGCGTAACCGGCCATCCGGATGGCCGCTGCCTGAAACTCAAGCGGTTGAGTAATCGGATTCATTGCATGTCTCTCCTGATAAAACCGAGGCAGCGGGTAGATGAGTAAAGGACCCCGCCCGCCCCAATCGTCCGGGCGGATTTGCAGGTTGGCGGTCCAAGGCGTTGCACGTCCCGGTTTCCTTTCGGGCTGCGCGTCCCGGTTTTTACGGATGCGCAGCAGCTGCACTCGGGGACAATCTAGCGCAATTCAAGGTGCAGATGCAGCATTTCTTGCTGCAATGCGGCAAAAAAGCGCCCATGCAGGATTTTTGACTGTTTTTCCAGCAGCTTCCGCAGGGTCAATCAGCCCACATGAAACAGCGTCGTGAACAAACGCGGGTCCAGGCTCGCGGATTCGAAGGTTGGACCTTCGGTCAGAATCGAGACCGCATCATGGCTGTGCAGGCTTTCCTGATGGCTGGCGATCACACGGAAATCGCCGACATGATGATCGGCCTGCAGCTCGGCGCAGAACAGACGCGCGGCATCTTCCACGAATATGGGATTGGCAGCGTTCAGTTCGGCAAAGGCCTGTTCATCTTCGCGCTTGACCATCACCTGAGTTTCGGTTGGCACCGCGCGGCGGCACAGCGCGATCAGATCTTCGAACCACAGACAATCGGCGTTGCAATCGATAACCACCGAAATCCGCGCCACCGAGCGCTGGGAATGCGGCGTCGCCAACTGCCCGCGGGTTGCGCGCGCGTGTTCGCTCAGTTCCAATGAACAGGGGCATGTGGACGAATAGACATAGTCCAGATGCATAATCTTCAGACGTTCTCCGCCTTGATCAACCAGTTCCAGCGCGATGTCGTAATACTGGTATCCGGACAAGCCCGAACGCAGGCTCTCAATCCGATCGGGATAGGAAAACCGCATCTGTATGCGCGCATCCAAACTATCCAGATCAGTCAGATAGTCGTTCAGCGCTGCCTCCATCACCTCAAAACTAAAGGTGCGCTCGGCGTGCTTGTAGAAGGACCGCATGATCCGAGACATGTTGATGCCCTTCTTCTCGGCCTCAAGGCTGACAGACCCGGTGACCGAGGTCTCAAGTGTCAGCTCGGCACCACTTTTGCGATGGAACCGGATCGGCAGACGGAAATTCGAGATGCCGACATGCTGGATCTGCTGCATCGAACCCCGGATCAGGCTGGACGGACCGTTTTGCAGATCCGGCAATGTGGCCTTGTAGGCTGCATCCGCCTCGAACCCTTGGGGATATTCGCGCGACAGGGCTGGATAGTTTGACGGCAACAGCCCCGGGACAAGCTGCGCAATGGCCGGGTCCAGTTGACTGATCTCGGCCGCCGAGGCTGATTTCGCCCATTCGCGCAGCACCTTGAGCGCTGCTGCGGCCTGATCGTGATCGGGTGTCTCGTTGATGTCGCGCGGATGAATGTTCATTGGCACGGATCCCTTGCTAGGCCGACGGTTATATACCACCGAGGTTTAATTACCAGTCCTGAACGATACGCGCGGAATAGCAGTCCGGATCGAAATTCGAGGCAAGAAATCGTCATTTTACAACCAAATGCGCCGGATCAGGCGGATCACATCCGCCTGATGATGCATTCCCGGCGCAACACTAGCCCTGAGATACGTCTAGCGCGCGCTGGATATCCGCAAGCAAATCATCGGCATCTTCCAGCCCCACCGAAAGGCGGATCAGGCCCGGCGTGATACCCAACTCATCGCGTTGTTCGTCGCTCAGACGCTGGTGCGTTGTGGTGGCCGGGTGGGTTGCGATCGACTTGGCATCGCCTAAATTATTCGAGATCACAGGGATCGTCAGCGCATTCAGGAAAGCAAACGCCGCCGCTTTGCCGCCCTTGATGTCCAGCGATAGAACCGTGCCGCCCTTGCCGCCCAGCTGCTCTTGCACCAACGCGTTTTGCGCATGGGTTCTCAGCCCGGGATACAGTGTCCGCTCCAGTGCAGAATGCCCTTCTAAAGCTTCTGCAATCTTCTGCGCGCTGTCGGCTTGGGCGTTTACGCGCAGGGCCATGGTTTCAAGACCTTTGACCATGATCCAAGCGCTGAACGGGCTAAGCGCACCGCCGGTGTGCTTCATGTAAGGCTCGACCGTGCCACGAATAAATTCCTTGGTGCCGATGATCACGCCGCCCAGCGCCCGGCCCTGCCCGTCGATATGCTTGGTCGCCGAATAGACCACCACGTCGGCTCCCTGTTCGATCGCGCGCGAGAACACGGGTGTCGAGAACACGTTGTCCACGATTACAACCGCACCCACCGCATGGGCCAGCCTCGACACGGACGTGATGTCGATCACTTCAAGCGTCGGGTTCGACATGGATTCAAAAAACACTGCCTTGGTGTCAGGCCGGATCGCGGCCTCCCACGCGTCCAGATCGGTGCCGTCTACAAAGGTCACCTCAACGCCATAACGCGTCAGGATGTTTTCAAGGATATACAGACAGGACCCAAAAAGCGCCTTGGCTGAAACCACATGGTCGCCCGCCTGCAGCATCGAAGTCAGCGCACCGTTCACAGCGGCCATACCTGAAGCGGTGGCAAACGCATCCTCGCCGCCTTCCAAAGCTGCGATACGCTGCTCGAACATCGACACGGTGGGGTTGCCGTAGCGGGCATAGATGAACTCATCCGGGCCGCTTTCAATAAACCGGGCCTCGGCCTGCTCGGCGTTATCGTAGACAAACCCCTGCGTCAGAAAGATCGACTCAGAAACCTCATTGTACTGACTGCGACGGATGCCGCCATGGACGGCTTGGGTGCGTTTGTTCCAGCTCTCGCTCATCTCATTCCTTTCAGCCCCGCATTGGAGGCAAACAAAAAACCCCAGACGCGGCCAAGCGAAAGGGGTCTTTCATCCTGACCTTTTAGCGGTGTTGTTTAACGTGGCCCGCAATCCGGTAACAAATCGCCACATGAATGAAGATGCGTTTACGCCCCGCCCCGGAACACGTCAAGCCCGACTGATCACCGGTCACGCTTTCGTAACACGGCCAGGCGCGCTCTTGCCGTTTGTGCAGAAAGCTTCATGATCGCCCAAACTCAAGGAGGCCCCATGATTGAACTCTATTTCTGGCCCACGCCCAACGGCTGGAAAGTGTCCATCGCTCTGGAAGAGATGGAGCTGCCCTACAAAACCCACCTGATCAACATCGGCAAGGGCGACCAGTTCGATCCCGAGTTTCTAAAGATCTCGCCTAACAACCGTATGCCCGCCATCGTCGACCCGGACGGCCCTGACGGCGCGCCTGTTTCGGTGTTCGAAAGCGGCGCGATCCTGATGTACCTCGCCCGCAAGACCGGGCGATTCTACGGCAATACCGAACGTGACAGGATCGCAGTCGAGGAATGGCTGATGTGGCAAATGGGCGGCGTAGGCCCGATGGCCGGCCAAGCGCATCACTTCCTTAAATACGCTCCACATCTAGACCCGCCACAAGACCATTCCTATCCGAAAGACCGCTATCGCAGTGAGGTCGGGCGTCTCTACGGCGTGCTCGACCGCAGGCTGGCCGAAAACGAATACGTCGCCGGCGATTTCTACTCCATCGCCGACATGTCGATCTGGGGCTGGGCCAGCCTATGGGAAGGCCAGCAACAGGTGCTTGAGGACAAACCGCATTTCACCCGCTGGCTGGACATGATGAGCGCCCGACCCAGCGTGCAGGCAGGCCGAGCCTTACATGCAGAACTGCGCGGGGATCATCGGGACCGGCAGTCGCAGGGGGTATTGTTCAGGCGGTAATTGTTACCGAAAACCATCTTCGGCATTTGACACACAACCTTCCAGGGTCGGGCCATATCCCGGTTGCTATTGTGTCGCTCGGTGATACGCTTCCGAAAAACACGCGGGCAGCCATGAGAATTGTTTTCGTCTTATTAATGATTTGGGCCAATACTGCATTTGGGCAAACTTATCCCGACTATCGAAGCACGACCGTCAACGACTTTGCCAATTTGCTCAGCCCGTTGGACGAGGAGGCACTTGCTGAGCAACTAGATGAGCTCAAACGCGAGACAGGGGTCGAAATGACCATCCTGACACTGCGCACTCAAGGCGACTATGCCGACGGTCTGACGCTCGAACAGTTTGCCACCGGGCTTTTTGACCACTGGGGGATCGGCGACGCTTCTCGAAACGATGGTGTGCTTGTGATGGTCTTACGGGATGACCGGGCTATGCGAATCGAGCTTGGCGCCGCCTATGGGCGCGACTGGGATCACGCCGCGGAACGCATTGTTGACACGCAATTCCTCCCGGCCTTCAAAGCAAACAATTATGCAATCGGGATCAAGGCCGGCACTACGGCTATCATAGATCAGATCATACAGCCTTTTCGCACTGGCGAGGCCGCGCCCGCCAAGAAAACAAATGATGATCTAGGTCTCTGGATATTTGGCCTCTTTGCCATGATGATTATGATGCTCAAAGGCCGCAATTTCATAAGTGATGGTCTGGTACGACTTCGAACCTGCCCAAAATGTGGGAACCGCAGTCTGCGCCAGAGGCGACGCATCACGCTCTCCGCAAGTACAACGAGGGCCGGTTCGGGTATTCGCCGGATCGAATGCCTAAAATGCGATTACGCTGAAGAAACCAGCTACTATATCCCTCAGGTTTCCCAAAGCTCTGGCGGGGGCGGTTTCGGCGGCGGTCGATCTGGTGGCGGGGGCGCGTCCGGGCGCTGGTAGCACTCATCAGGCAAATTCGTTTTCTCAGTGTTTCCCTACAATCGCGTCGCCAGGCACGCAAACTTAGCCTTACCAAAGCCGCAAAACTCCAAACACGGCATCCAGAGTCGCAATTGCCACTGGAATCACCTAATTCCCTTCACTAAGAAAGCTCTCGAACATCGCAAAAGGAAGACGCAAGCAATGGCAAAGATCACCTATGTCGAGCACAGCGGTACCGAACATACAGTCGACGTCGCCAACGGGCTGACGGTCATGGAAGGGGCCCGCGACAACAACATCCCCGGCATCGAGGCCGATTGCGGCGGCGCCTGCGCCTGCTCGACCTGCCACGTCTATATTCATCCTGACTGGGTCGAGAGAATCCCCGCCAAGGACGACATGGAAGAAGACATGCTGGACTTCGCCTATGAACCCGACCCGACCCGCTCGCGCCTGACCTGTCAGATCAAGGTCACCGACGCGCTGGATGGTCTGGTTGTGCAGATGCCCGAAAAGCAGATCTGATGCACCCTGATGCGCCGCGCCAGCCCAACCGCCTTTGGCACCGTCGGGCGCGCGGCGCTGTTCTGATGGTTTGCATTTGGCTAACGGGGAATATGCCCGCAGCCAGCGGCGAAACCAAAGTATCTGCTCGCTTCACGGAACCAACAACACGCTACGCCCATGGGGTGCTTGGCGACGCCATCGAATACGGTGCTTTGGAAATCGGCGTCGGTACAAGTCTTTCCTCGGCGGCGCGGCGAAAAGTCGATAGCTCCAAACGCTCGACCGTTACAATACGTCTGCCTGAAGACCGCGTATTCGAAGATCTTGCCCCACGCCTGGCCGATATCGATCAGGACGGGTTGCCCGAAGTCATCGTTGTAGAGACCCAGCAGCATACGGGTGCTCAACTGGCGATCTATGACGTCAATGGTCAAAAAATCGCCGCCACCCCCCATATCGGCACGCGCAACCGCTGGCTCGCCCCCATCGGTGCCGCCGATCTGGATGGTGATGGACATGTCGAGATCGCCTATGTCGACCGCCCACACCTTGCGAAAACTCTGCGCATCTGGCGTTACAAAGACGGTGAACTCATTGAAATCGCGACAATCCCTGGCCTTACCAATCACAGGATCGGAGAAGATTTTATTTCAGGCGGCCTGCGCCAATGCGAAACGCACCCTGAGCTGATCCTCGCCAGCGCCGACTGGTCGCGGATCATAGGCGTCTCGTACAGCAAAGGCTGGCGACAAAAAGACCTCGGACCACTCAACAGTCTCAAAGATCTGGCCAACGCACTAAAGTGCTGATCCGATCTTCATCTGGCCATAAATACCTCGGGGAGCGCGAGGGGCTGGCCCCTCGCCCCGAAATCATCAAGCCGGGCGCAGCCCGACTACTGAGTTAAAGCGCGCGCCAGCCGATGTCGCGACGGAAGAACCCTTCAGGCCAATCAACACCTTCAACCATGTCATACGCCCGGTCGCGTGCGTCTTTCAGCGTTTCCCCACGCGCAGTCACATTCAGAACGCGGCCACCCGCGGCCTGAACCTTGCCTTCAGCCGCTTTTGTCCCCGCGTGGAATACCATGTTGCTACTATCCTCGGCCAGATCGCCCAGGCCGTTGATCACAGTGCCTTTTTCATAAGAACCAGGATACCCCTTTGCCGCCATCACGACCGTGATGGCGTGATCGTCGGCCCAGTTCACCCGCGTCTCAGCCAAGCGACCCTCGGCCGCCGCGTGCATCAGGTCCATGGCCTGAGCGCCAAGGCGCATCATCAGTACCTGACATTCGGGATCTCCGAACCGCACGTTGTACTCCACCAACCTGGGCTGACCATCCTTGATCATCAAACCGGCGTAGAGCACACCCTGAAACGGTGTCCCGCGCCGCTTCATCTCGGCCACCGTCGGGCGCACGATCTGATCCATCGCAAGGGCCTCGATCTCGGCGCTCAGCACCGGGGCCGGAGAATAGGCGCCCATCCCCCCAGTGTTCAGCCCGGTATCGCCCTCGCCGACGCGCTTGTGATCCTGCGCTGTGCCGATCGACAGGATATCCTCTCCGTCACAGAGCACGAACAGAGACGCCTCCTCGCCCTCCATGAAATCCTCGATCACCACTTCGGCCCCCGCGCCACCAAAGGCTCCGCCGAACATGTCGTCAATCGCGTCCAGGGCGGTTTGCTCGTCCATCGCAACGATCACGCCCTTGCCGGCAGCCAGCCCATCGGCCTTGACCACAATCGGGGCCCCCTGCGCACGGATGTATTCCTTGGCGGGCTCAGCCTCGGTGAACCGGGCATAAGCCGCCGTCGGCGCGCCGGATGCGTCACAGATTTCCTTGGTGAAGCTTTTTGAGGCCTCCAGCCGCGCCGCTTCTGCCGAGGGCCCGAAAACCAGCACACCCGCTTCGCGCAGCCGGTCAGCGACCCCTGCGGCCAAAGGCGCTTCGGGGCCAACGATCACGAAATCAATCGCGTTTTCCTCGGCAAAGTTGACCACAGCACCGCCATTCTCAATGTCCACCGCCGCGCACTCTGCGATCTGGGCGATCCCAGCATTCCCCGGCGCCACAATCAGGCGATCACATTTGGGGTTTTGCATCACCGCCCAAGCCAGACTGTGCTCGCGTCCACCGCTGCCGAGAATGAGGATATTCATGAAACGCTCCGATCTGCTTGGCCTTGCCTGCGCGGCGTTCTAAGCTGCGCAGAGATTTGACACAAGGCGCTGAAATGTCCGACCTGCTAGATGACCCGATTCCGGGTCAGAACACCCCCGAATACACTGTCTCGGACATCTCAGGCGAGGTGAAGCGCACGCTCGAGGGCACCTTTGGCCGAATCCGTGTGCGTGGAGAAGTGGGCCGCGTGTTCAAGGCCCGTTCGGGTCATCTGTATTACGACATAAAGGACGACCGGAACGTGCTGGCCTGCACAACTTGGAAAGGGCAGATTTCTGGTCTTTCAGTTGTTCCCGAAGAAGGCCTCGAGGTTGTCGTCACCGGGCGCCTGACAGCTTTTGGAGCCCAGTCGAAATACAACCTGAATGTCGATGAAGTCGCCGTCGCCGGGCAAGGCGCGCTGATGGCATTGCTGGAAAAGCGCAAAAAGCAGCTCGAATCCGAAGGCTTGTTTGCGGCTGAACGCAAGAAACCCCTGCCCTACTTGCCGCAGATCATCGGCGTTGTCACTTCGCCCTCCGGTGCGGTGATCCGAGACATCTTGCATCGGCTGCGTGATCGGTTCCCGCGCAAAGTACTGATCTGGCCCGTCGCGGTTCAGGGGGCAAACTGTGCCCCCGAAGTGACCCGCGCCATCGAAGGCTTCAATCAACTCACACCGGGCGGGGCCCTCCCGCGACCCGACCTGATTATCATCGCGCGCGGCGGTGGGTCCATAGAAGACCTCTGGGGCTTCAACGAAGAAAGCGTCGCGCGCGCGACTGCAGCCTCAGAAATCCCGCTGATCTCGGCCGTCGGGCACGAGACGGACACCACCCTGATCGACTATGTCTCGGACCGCCGCGCGCCTACGCCAACCGCCGCTGCCGAACTTGCCGTACCGGTCCGCATGGAACTGCTGGCTTGGACCAACGAACAAGGGGCCCGCCTGTCGCGCGCCTCCACGGATGCCGTGCAACGCCGCAGCCAGCGTCTGCGCGACCTGTCCCGAGCCCTGCCCCGCCCCGATACACTGCTGGAAAGCCCGCGCCAAAGGCTCGACCAAATCTCGGAACGCCTGCCCAACGCGCTGATCCGGGGTGTTCAGAACCGCCGCGTCAAACTGCTGGACAGTGCGGCCCGCCTGCGCCCCTCGACCCTGCGCAGCTTTGTCGAAACCCGCCGCGATCGCTGGCGCAACCTGTCCTCACGCCTGTCACTGCGCCCGATCCAGCGCGAGCTGGAAACACAGCGCGACGCTCTGAATCGCCTATCCGAACGCCTGAACACCGGGCAATCCACGCGATTGGACCGCCTGCGCCAGCAGATGGACGCCACCGACCGCCTACGTGAAACGCTGAGCTACAAGGCGACGCTCGGGCGTGGCTACGCCGTCGTGCGCGCCGAAGGAGAGGTCATCACAACCAAAGCTCAAGCCTCCGGTCACGCTGTTCTTGAGATCGAATTCGCTGACGGTCGCCTCAGCACCGGGGCTGCGGGCAAGGCGCCACCCAAGAAATCCAAACAGGCACCTCCTGATCAGGGATCGTTGTTCTGACCGATGTTGACGATCTGGGGCCGTAAAACATCCTCGAACGTTCAGGCCCTAATGTGGTGCGTGGGTGAGCTTGGCCTAGAATACCAGCGTCACGATCTTGGCCATCGCTTCGGCGGGCTGGACACTGCAGCGTTTCGGGCACTGAACCCAAACAAAACCATCCCCGTCCTGCAAGATGGCGACAACCCACCGCTTTGGGAAACCGGCGCCATCCTGCGATATCTGGCCACCCAATATGGCGAACAGGCATTCTGGCCTTCAGATCCTGCCCGGCGCGCCACGATCGACAAATGGGCCGAATGGGCGAAACTCAACGTGGCGATGGCGTTTACCGTTCCGGTGTTCTGGCAAATTGTGCGAACACCCATTGAACAGCAGGACCAAACAGCGATCCATCGGGCCGTCAGCGATTTGGAAATCAAACTGGCAATCGCAGACAAGGAGCTGGACCAAAACACGTTCCTTGCGGGTGAGCATTTTACACTGGCGGATATACAGTTCGGCCACGTCCTTTACCGCTAATACGATATCGACATCGTCCGCGCACCGTTACCGCATTTGCGTCGATACTATGAACGGCTAACCGAAAGGCCCGCGTTTCAACATCACGTCATGCTGGACTATGAAGACCTGCGACCATTTCAGACCCCGACATCCGGTCCGTAGCACAACATCTCTTCGCCAATATCCTCGGCCTCGTACAACTCGGTCGCTGTCGGATCGCCCTCGAATTGTGCGATCAAACCGCCCCCGGATTGCCAGAAAACCCAGCATTGCGGCGCCAGTTGATCCTCATAGATGAAACAGATCTGATCTTCCTGCTCGTACCAAACTCCGTTCATGCAATTGCCATCCAGAAATGACCAGATGACTCGGCGGTCTGGCAGATACCGTTCGACTCCGTAGGCCTGCCCATCGAACCCGTAATACAAGGTTTTTCCACGCGTATACGCATCGAATTCAGACCCCGTCAGAGGCGACTGCGCCGCAACGGGCTGTGAGGCAAGGGTCAGCAGAATCAAGCAAATTCGGATCATGACCACACTGTGTCAGAAGCAGCCCACAAGTGCCATTCAACCTTTCCACATTGCGACGATCGGCAAGATAACTCCACGTCACGCCTTGATGCACCGCCGAGATCATGGCGATGATTGACTCAAAAACATCGGGGACGCACCATGACGACACTTCTTTTCTGGATTGCGGCGGCCTGCGCGCTGGCCTACCTGCTACTTACCGCGCGCCCGGCTGGCACCCTGCGTAGCATGCTGAAAACAGCATCGGTCGTGCTGCTGGCAGGCGTCGCCATACTGGCAAGCGCGCCATGGCTCCTGATCCTCGCCCTCACCTTCTGCGCGATAGGTGATGCCCTTCTGTCACGCGAAACCGACAGCACATTCATGGCAGGCATCGGTGCATTTGCTGCGGGGCATTTGGCCTATATCGCCTTGTTTATGACGAGCCCCAGCAGCAGCCCTGAACAGATCTTCGACCACCCCGCGATCTTCTGGTCCCTGATCATCCTGGGCATCGTTATGGCCACGCTGCTCACCCCCCGCGCCGGAGACCTCAAAATCCCCGTCCTCGCCTATATTCCAATCATCCTGGGCATGGGCATCACCGTTCTTGCCCTTCCCGAAACTGGAGCACTACGCTGGGCCCTTCCCGCCGCGATGGCCTTCATCGCCTCGGATCTGGCGCTTGCGACTGAAAAGTTCCTGCTACCTGCCAATCACCCGACCCTGAAGCTTACGCCCTATCTGGTCTGGCCGCTTTACTGGGCTGCCCAAGCCGGGTTTCTGATCGCCTTCACCTGACCCTTTGCAACTGCCTTCAATCCACATTAGGTGAGGGGAACACCTGCGGAGATCAAAAATGGCGTTTTTCTCAAAGCTCAAGGACAAGCTGTTCAAATCCTCATCGCGCCTCGAAGAGGGGCTGGATGCAATTGTCGAGGATGGCGGCGAGGAAACCCCAAATCCTGATCCGGTGATCCCCGAACCTGAGCCCGAACCGCAACCGGTTCCCGAAGTGCCGGAACCCACGCCCGCGCCCCAACCGGTCGAGCCTCCCGCTCCGATCCCGGCTGATCCCACACCGGCGCCTCCACCCCCAGAGGTTCCAGAATCCAAGGGTTTGATGGGTCGCCTGTTCGGCCGAAATGAATCCAAGACCGTTGTCCGCCGCACGCTGGATGACGACATGCTGGAGCAACTCGAAGAGCTTCTGATCGCCTCGGACATGGGCGTCGACACCGCCTTGCGCGTTACGTCCAACATGGCCGAGGGCCGCTTTGGTCGCAAACTCTCGACCCAGGAAATCAAACAGCTGCTGGCGCAGGAGGTTGCCCGCGTGATGGAACCCGTGGCCAAACCAATGCCGATCTACCCCAAACGCCCGCAAGTGGTGCTGGTTGTTGGCGTCAACGGTTCGGGCAAAACTACGACAATCGGTAAGCTTGCCAGCCAGTTCAAAGCCGCCGGCAAGAAAGTCGTCATCGCCGCCGGAGACACATTCCGCGCCGCCGCCGTCGAGCAGCTGCAGGTCTGGGGTGGCCGCGCAGGCGTTCCAGTGCTCACCGCCCCCGAAGGCTCCGACCCTGCTTCGCTGGCCTTTGATGCGCTGACCAAAGCGCAGAACGAAGGTGCCGACCTGCTGATGATCGACACAGCAGGCCGCCTGCAAAACCGCGCCGACCTGATGGAAGAGCTGTCCAAAATCGTCCGCGTCATCCGCAAGGTTGACGACACCGCACCGCACAACACTCTGCTGGTGCTGGACGCCACCACCGGGCAAAACGCCCTCAGTCAGGTCGAAACCTTCCGCAAACTGGCCGATGTCTCGGGCCTCGTGATGACCAAACTGGACGGCACAGCCAAAGGCGGCGTGCTGGTCGCCCTCGCCGACAAGTTCGGCCTTCCGATCCACGCCATTGGTGTCGGTGAGCAAATCGACGACCTCGCCCCGTTTGATCCCGAAGAATTCGCCGCCGCCCTGACGGGCTTACAATCCTGATCCGCCCCTTCATCTGGCCGAAAATACCTTCGGGGGGCGTGGGGGGCAGACAGCCCCCCACTCTCTCCGCCCAAGCGAAAGCCCCGATTTGAGCGACTGGCTGATCTCCCTCGAAGGCACCGAAGCAGGCCACCAACTCGCCCTCGCGCTCGCGCTGATGGCGGCCTTCCTGCATGCGGTTTTCGGTGCACTGCAAAAAGGCCGCCACGACCCGTGGATGTCGCGCGGGGCGATCGATGCCTGCTACTGCCTTATGGCGATGCCATTCGCCTTCTTTATCGTGCCATGGCCCGAACCTTACATGTGGCCGATCTTTGGCGTCGTCTGGCTGATCCATATCGGCTATAAAGTGCTGCAGGCGATGGCCTACACCAAAGGCTCCTATACCGTTGTCTATCCGGTCGTGCGCGGTACTGGCCCGCTCTTCACCGTGATCGGAGCCTATCTTTTGTTCGGTGAAACCTTCTCGGCCATCCAATGGCTTGGAGTCGCGACGCTTCTTGCGGGTATCTTCGGCCTTGCCGCCTATAACCTGCGCTACCTTGAGACTAATCGAGATACGCTGCAAATCGCGCTGGTGCTAGCGGTCGTCACGGGCCTCTTCGTGGCGCTCTATACGACCTATGATGCCTACGGTATCCGCGCTACGGCCGACCCGTTCACCTTCCTTGCGTGGTTCTTCATGATCGACGGGGCCGCGATGCCGATCTATGCTGCGCTCAGATACCGCGCAATGATCCACCGCCCTGCGCTTGGACCTCTGATGCTTCGCGGGTTCGCGGGCGGCATCATCGCGCCGATGTCCTTCGGTGCCATCATGCTCGCCACGCGACTGGACAAGGTCGGAGAGGCGGCGGTCCTGCGCGAAACCTCCACCGTTTTCGCAGCACTCATCGGCTGGCTGGTGCTGAAAGAAACTGTCGGCCCCAGACGCATTGCGTTGATGGCATTGATTGCACTCGGCGCAGTAATAGTTGAAATGGGCGGGTAAGCAGCAGGTTGGAATCATGGCAGAGAAAAAAGACATCAACCCATTCCTCAAACAGGTACTGGAACTTGGCCCCCCACTGGCTTTCTTCTTCATCTACCTGCGCCTGCGTGATGACAATTTCGTGATCGGCGGCACCGAGTATTCTGGGTTCATCGTCGCCACCATCCTGTTCGTTCCGCTGATGTTGGCCGCCATGGGCATCCTCTGGTACCTGACGGGCAAACTCAGCCGGATGCAGATTTTCACCGCATTCATGGTGATTTTCTTCGGCGGCCTCACCGCGTGGTTTAATGACGAGCGGTTTTTCAAGATGAAAACAACGCTGGTCTATGGCTTCTTTTCCGCCATCCTCGGGATCGGGCTTTTGCAGGGGAAATCCTACCTGGCATATGTTCTGGACGAGATGCTACCCATGCAGCACGAGGGCTGGATGATCCTCACCCGGCGTCTGTGTGCCTGTTTCGCAGTACTGGCCGCAGCCAATGAATTGGTCTGGCGCACGATGTCAACGGACCTATGGGTCAAGATCGAAACCTTCGGCTTTCCCATTGCCTTGATGGCGTTTCTGATGATGCAGTTCAACCTGCTGCAAAGCTATATGGATGATCCCGACAAGCAATAACTGTTCTTGCCCAAGCGTAACAAGCTAACAAAATTTCTTGGCTTAAGCTTGAAGCTGTGAAAAGTTGGGTCACCACCCGCACCACTCAACCCCGGAGATCAGCGCCCGAATGATGGCATTTCCCAACAGTGGATTCCTGTCCGAAGCCTCTGAAGAGCTGCGCACCATGCTGGCAGCCCAGGCCACCGAAGTCACATTGGATCGGGGCGATGTCCTGTTCGAGCAGGACGATGAAGGCGATGCGCTCTATGCCATTCTTTCCGGTGCGCTCGAAGTGTCATTTCTTGCGTCGAGCGGGCGCAAGCTTTCTCTCAGCATGATGCGCCCAGGTGAGGTGTTCGGGGAAATCGCGTTGTTCGATAGCGGTCCCCGCACCGCAACCGTAACAGCAGCTGAGCCCTCCAAAGTCCTGCGCGTTCGCCAGAAAGACATGATGGCGCAGATCCGGGAACATCCTGACCTTGCGGTGGATCTGATCCGCTTGGCCGGTCTTCGCATGCGTTATATGGGCGCTCAATTGAACGAGCAGGTATTCCTGCCGATGCCGATCCGACTGGCGCGCAAGCTTTTGCACCTGGCAGGACAACAGGACAGCCCAACGGCACGTATCACGCTTTCGCAAAGCGAATTGGCCGAATTTGTCGGTGCGACGCGTGAGGCAGTGTCAAAGACCATTTCGACATGGAAACGCGACAATGTCGTCGAAGCTTCGCGCGGCGGGCTGCAGATCCACGACTTTGACGCGCTGCGGCAACTGGCCGAATCCGATTTAATCTAAATTTTCGGCACAGATGTGATCCGCTTCACATACGCAGCTTTAAGATTGCCCTAAGGTCAATCCCGTTACCGTAGGAGGTCGGTTTTATCATCCCCGATATCTGTCCACCGACCTCTCCCTGTACAGAGCCATATGCCTTCCCCGGCATATGGCTTTTTTCTTAACGAAGTATGAAAAAGGCCGGGAAAATATCCCGACCTTCTAATTTCGGATCTGTTCGCTGAGTTTATTATTCTAGGCTCAGCGCTACGAACCGGGGTTCCCCGCCCCGCCGCACCAGCAGCAACAGAGATTTGCGTCCTGCTTCACGCGCCTCATCCATCCGCGTCTCCAGATCAGTGGTCGAAGTCACCTTCTGCTGCCCTGCCTCAGTGATAAGATCACCGGCGCGCAGACCCTTTTCAAAGGCTTCCGAGGATTCATCAACATTGGTCACCAACAATCCTTCGGCATCGGCATCCAGACCCAATTCCTCGCGCTGGCTATCCCCCAGCGGAGCGATGGTCAGGCCAAGAATATCCTTGTCATCCTCCGTCGGCGTTTCGGCTTCCGGCTCTTCACCGTTCTCGGCACGTTCGGCGTCTTCGCGGCGGCCCAGCGTCACCAGCACGGTCTGGGTGCCTCCATCACGGTGCACGACCACACGCACAGATTTGCCAACGGTGGTCTCTCCCACCTGCCGCACAAGGCCGCGTGTATCCTCGACCTCGACGCCATCAAAGCTGATGATCACGTCTCCGGCCAGCAGGCCCGCTTCTTTTGCCGGGCCGTCCGGTACATCGCTGATCAACGCACCTCCGGGTTTGTCCAGCCCCATCGCCTCGGCCATATCCTCGGTCACGTCCTGAATGCGCACGCCCAGCCAACCGCGGCGGGTCTCCCCGAACTCACGCAGTTGATCAACGACCTTGATCACCACGTTCGAAGCCATCGAGAAACCAATCCCGATCGAGCCACCATTGGGCGACAGGATCGCAGTATTTACGCCGATCACCTCGCCATTCATGTTAAACAGCGGCCCACCCGAGTTGCCCCGGTTGATCGCAGCATCGGTCTGGATGTAGTCATCATATGACCCGCTCAGTGCCCGATTCCGGGCCGAGATAATCCCTGCTGACACCGAAAAGCCTTGCCCCAGCGGGTTCCCCATCGCGATCACCCAATCGCCCACGCGGGCAATGTCGCTGTCACCGAACTGCACGTATTTCAGCGGCCCTTCCGCCTCGACTTTCAGCAGCGCGATGTCGGTCTTTTCGTCCCGGCCGATTACCTTGGCAACCAAATCTTTCGCGGGCTGGCCATCACCGGGAAAAAACTCGACCAATATCTCATCGGCTTCGGCAATCACGTGATTGTTGGTGACGATATAGCCGTCTTCCGAGATCACGAAGCCCGAGCCCAGCGCATTGCTGCGACGTGGACGATTTTCATTGTCCCCGCCATTGCGATCCTGAAACTCTCGGAAAAAGTCTTCGAATGGTGAGCCCTCAGGCACGATCCCTTGCGGGCCAGTCTGGCCTTCGATCAGTGTCGACGTGGTGATATTGACCACCGCAGGGCTAATCTGTTCAGCCAGCGGTGCCAGGCTATCACCCCGTGCCTGCGCGGACACAGATTGAGCCAAAACCAGCAGCACCCCCACTAAGGTCAGCCACATCAGCCGCATCTTCATAACAAAATCGTCCCGTCGGACGGACACACTGCGCGCCTTAGCCTGCACTTGGGGTCTCCTTGTTGACTAATTCTCTGTTGGCATCACCTGGATGCCCTTCTTTGCAACCAATGTAGTCAGTTTGTCCCGGCCCGCAACTCGGGATCGCGGGGAAATCACCGGTGCGTGAAACCATCGCATCAAAAACCGACCTGATATGCGCCCCACAGCAGCACCAGCCCACTGACCACACAAAGCAGCCCGACCAGCCGCCGCGCCTGTTCCGGCAACGCGCGCAGCGCCTCAAGCATGCGTTCAATAAGCGAAGGGGCCAGCGCATAGGCCAGCCCCTCGACAATCAGTACCAGCCCGAAGGCCAGAAGGATCATGCCCATCACTCAGCGGCCGCAGCTGCCGGTGCCCGACGCCCGGTCGGAGAAGCAAGGTAGTTGAAAAACTCCGAGTCCGGGCTCAGGATCAACGAGCTGTTGCTGCCTTGCAGAGCGTTCTCGTAAGCAGTGAGCGACCGGTAGAATTCAAAGAATTCCGGATCGGCGCCGTAGGCTTCGGCAAAGATCGCGTTGCGTTCGGCATCCGCCTCACCGCGAATGATCTCGGCCTCACGGTTGGCGTCGGAAACCAGTTCAACCACGGTCCGGTCGGCCTGCGCGCGCACACGCTGCGCGGCTTCGTTACCGCGGGCGCGTTCGTCGGTCGCTTCACGTTCACGTTCTGCCTTCATCCGGTCAAACGTCGCCTCAAGGTTGGCCTGCGGCAGATCGGTCGCCTTCAGACGCACGTCGATTACGTTCACGCCCAGCGCACGTGCCTGTGCAATCGCGCTGTTGCGGATACGCAGCATCAGTGCGGCACGATCCGAGCTGAGGATGTCACGGGACGAAACCGAACCCAGTACTTCGCGGGTTTCGGCGCGCAGAATGCGGTCCAGACGATCCTCGGCAACCGGGATACCGCCGACACCAACGGCCTGACGGAACTGTTCCAGATCAGAAATCCGGTAGCGTGCGAAGGCATCGACCACCAGACGACGATCGTCCAGAGGCGTCACTTCCAGCGGCTGAACGTCAATCGACAGGATACGGTCGTCATACCGCACCACTTCCTGAATCAGCGGGATTTTGAATGCCAGCCCCGGATCTTCCTTAACCGCAACAACGCGACCAAATTGCAGAACCAGAGCGCGCTCACGCTCGTCCACGATGAAGATCGAGGACAGAACACCGACTATCGCAAGAAAGATGATCGGCAGAATAAACGTTGTCTTACGCATCAGTTGCTCTCCCCTGCAGGGTTACGGCGCAACTCGTTGAGCGGCAGATAAGGCACGACGCCCTGCCCCGATCCTGTCGAGTTTTCATCCAGAATGATCTTGTCCACGTCACCCAGCACCTGCTCCATGCGTTCCAGATACAGACGTTTGCGGGTCACATCAGGTGCTTTGGAATACTCCTCCAAAACCGCGCTAAAGCGGCTGGCTTCACCCTGTGCACCGTTGATCTGCTGAGCACGATAGGCTTCGGCCTCTTCCAGCACCTGCGCCGCTTCACCACGCGCTTCGGCCAAAACGCGGTTGGCATAGGCGTCAGCGACGTTCTGCAACCGGTCACGCTCCTGCGCGGCGGCCTGAACGTCGCGGAACGCGGCAATCACGTCCTGCGGTGGGTCGGCCTTGTCAAAGTTCACACGAACGATGTTCACACCCGAATCGTAGCTGTCCATTGTCTCCTGAATCAGCTCCTGAAGGCGATCAGCAATGATACCACGATCCCGGTTCAGGATCGGCGCAAGCTCGCTTTGGGCAATAATCTCACGCATCGCCGATTCAGACACGGCGCGGATCGTCTGGCGCGGATCACGCAGGTTGAACAGGAATTTCGCCGGGTCATTGATGTTCCAGACAACCTGATAGTCGATATCGACCACATTCTCGTCGCCGGTCAGCATCAGACCATCGTCGCTGCCACGGGCACCGCCCATGTCTTCGTTCTGTTCGCGGGTGACCGGAATGACCTCGGCGGTCACAAACGGCCAAGGCGCAAAGTTCAGACCCGGATTTCCGACAGCCGAGAACTCACCCAGAAACAGTTCGACAGATTGTTCTTCGGGTTTGACTGTATAAAAGCTTGCTAGCCCCCACAGACCTGCCGCAACCAACAGACCGATCGCTACGGTTCCCTTGGTAAACGCGGGGCCACCGCCGCCGCCCGAACCATTTGTACCACGGCCACCGCCGCCGCGACCGCCCATCAGGACGCGCAGCTGTTCCTGGCCCTTTTTCATCAGCTCATCGATCTCGGGGATCTGCGGGCCGTCACCTTCGGGGGGCTTGCGCCCATCCCCGTTGTTACCCCGATTTCCTCCGCCTCCGGATGAGCCTCCGCCCCCCCAGGGGCCGCCGCTGTTGCCCGCCATATGTATCTTTTCCCTTGTGTTGGACCGTGTGATCACGGGTTCCCTTGTAACGTGTGTGCGCGCGCTTGCAAATCAAGCCGTGCGCACAGGTTGCCGCATTGTCACCAGTTCTTCGGCCATCACCGGATGAACTGCAACCGTACGGTCGAAATCTTCTTTGGTGGCACCCATCTTTACGGCAATTCCGGCAAGTTGGATCATCTCACCCGCGCCCGGCGCAACGATGTGACAGCCGAGGATTTTCCGCGTCTCTTGCGACACGATCAGCTTCATCAGCACGCGCTGTGTGCCTCCGGCAAACGCCTTCTGCATGGGCTTGAATGAGGTCGCATAAACCTCGATCGGTTCCTGTTCCGCAGCCGCTTCCTCGCTGAGGCCCACAGTACCCATTTCCGGCTGGGTAAAGATGGCGGTCGGGATCAGTTCGTGATCAACGGGCGTTGGGTTGCCTTTGAAGACGGTTTCGACAAAGGCCATGCCTTCGCGGATCGCCACAGGTGTCAGGTTCACCCGATCCGTTACATCGCCAATGGCAAAGATCGAGGGCACGCCTGTCTGGCTGTACTCATCCACGATGATCTCACCCTTGCGACCGCGCGCAACGCCCAAAGCCTCTAGCCCCAGATCATCCGCATTCGGCGCGCGACCAGTGGCATACATCACAACGTCGAACAGCTGCTCGGAGCCATTTGTGGCCTTCACCCAGATTTTGTCGCCTTGCTTTTTCATCTCAAGCACGTTGGTGCCCAGATGCAGGTCGATGCCGTTCTGGCACATCTCTTCACTGATCAGCCCGCGCGCCTCATCATCAAAGCCCCGCAGAATCTGCGCCCCGCGATAGAACTGAGTCGTTTTGACCCCCATCCCATTCATGATCCCGGCAAATTCACAGGCGATATATCCACCGCCAACGATCAGCATGGATTCGGGCAGTTCCTCCAGGTGGAAAATCTCATTCGAGGTGATCGCAAGATCAGATCCGGGGAACTCGGGTACAACCGGACGACCGCCCGTTGCGACAAGAATATGCTTGGCTGTCTTGCGGGTACCATCAGCCAGTTCCACCGTATGCGGATCAACGACATGGGCGCGCTGGTCGAAACTCTCGACACCATTGTTCTTCAGGATATTGCGGTAGATACCTTCCAACCGATCGAGCTCTGCGTGCAGCTTAACTTTGAAAGTGTTCCAGTTGAACGCACCCGGCTGCATGTCCCAGCCATAAGCCTGCGCGTCCCCGACCGTATCCGCGAACTCGCTAGCGAAAACCATCAGCTTCTTGGGTACACAGCCACGGATCACGCAGGTTCCGCCGTAACGATCCTCTTCCGCCAGAGCCACCTTGGCGCCGTTTTCACCCGCCGCCACCCGTGCCGCGCGAACTCCGCCCGAGCCGCCTCCGATGACGAACAGATCATAGTCAAAGCTCATGTACGAGTTCCTTTTATTCCGCGTGGCCAAAATTCACTGGATATCTGGGCGCAAATCCTGAACTGCCAACCCCTGGCGCGGGAAATAGTGATTTTTCTTCTGCAGTTTATCGCGCTACTTGCCTGATCTTTAGTCCGCCAGATCGGAAAACAGGTTGTCCCCACCGTCACCCAGCATATCGGTCAGGACTGTACCCTCATTGATATCACGCAATTCGACCCGGCCATCGCCATAACCAATGACAACCTTGTCGCAAATATCAATGAACAGCCCATTTTCGACCACACCCGGGATCTGATTCATTACCAGTGCCAATTGGCGGGTATTGCCGATCCGCTTGAGATGCAGGTCCAGAATGTGATTGCCCTCATCTGTAACCTTGGGCGCCTCACCGTTCATGCGCAAAGTGACCGAGGTGCCCAGCACATCCATTGTGTCCAGCGCTTCTTCAATCAGGGTGCGGGTGGTCTGCCAGCCGAACGGGATCACCTCAACCGGCAGAGGGAATGCGCCCAGCGTCTCAACCTCTTTGCCTGCATCCGCGATCACCACCATCTGATCGCTGGCTGTGGCCACAATCTTTTCCTGCAACAGCGCAGCACCACCGCCCTTGATCAGGTTGAACTCGCCATCAAACTCATCCGCGCCGTCGATTGTCAGGTCCAACCAGCCGGCCTGATCCAGCGAGACGACCTCGATCCCTTCTTCCCGCGCCAATTGCGCCGTCGCGGTCGATGTCGGAACGCCCTTGATTTTCAACCCTCCATCGCGCACCCGTTCACCCAGGCGGCGCACCAACCATGCGGCGGTCGAGCCTGTCCCCAATCCCACACGCATCCCGTCCTGAACAAGATCGGCGGCGCGACAGGCAGCAACGTATTTCGCTTTGTCGATGGGCGACAAGTCTCTGGTCATGGCAGCTTCCCCCAAGAATACTGCCAGACTTATACGGAATGCCCCGCGCAACTGCGAGAGGCAAAACACGCCATACCTGTGCTAACATGTCGCTGAAATACGCGTTTCCGATAGGAAACGTCGCAATCAGCCTCTATTGTGATCGCCAGACCCCCTAGATAGTCGCCATGGAATCGCCATACCGCCTGCACTACGCCCCCGACAACGCCTCGCTGGTGATCCGACTGGCGCTGGAAGAGATGGGCCTACCCTATGAGACCATACTGGTCGATCGCGCCCGTGATGCACAGAATAGTGCGGCGTATCGGGCGTTGAATCCGAACGGGCTGATCCCGGTGCTGGAGACGCCTCAGGGTCCGATCTTCGAGACCGCCGCAATCCTGCTGTGGGTGGCCGATGCGCACGGGCAGATGGCCCCTGCACCCGACAGCCCGGATCGTGCGGCTTTCCTGAAATGGCTGTTCTTCGCCTCCAATACCCTGCATGCCGATCTGCGCATCCTGTTCTATGCCGAGAAATACATCGCCGCGGATCAGGCCGACACGCTGCGCGCAGGCATACGGCCCCGGCTGCGTCAGCATCTGAACCTGCTGGACGCGCTGGCCAAGAACGCGCCGGATTGGTTCTGCGCTGATCACCCCTCGGCCCTGACAATCTACGTCGCCTGCATGATGCGCTGGATGGCGCTATACCCTGCTCAGGCGGATCGCAGCTGGTATCAGCTGGCTGACACGCCGTATCTGCAAACGATCCTGATGCAACTAGAATCACGCCACTCGACCCGTGCCGCCATTGGCGCCGAGGGGCTGGGGGTCACTCCCTTCACCTCGCCAACCTACGCCAACCCTCCAGAAGGCTCAGCTACCTGATATGTTTCTCTCTGTCTTCGATATGTTCAAAGTGGGCATTGGCCCATCCTCGTCTCACACCATGGGTCCTATGGTGGCAGCCGCGCGGTTCCTTGACCTGATGCGCGCCTCACCGTTCGAGTTTTCGGGCCTGCGCGGCTCGTTGCACGGCTCGCTGGCCTTTACCGGCGTCGGCCACGCCACCGACCGCGCTACCATTCTGGGCCTCGCCGGGTTTGTGCCTGACACCTATGACAACGACAAGGCCGAAGCCACACTGGCAGCTATCGCAGAATCCCATACGGTGACACCCGAAGGCCTGCCGACGCTGAGCTTTGATCCCAAAGCCGATCTGATCTTCGACTACGACAACAATCTGCCCGGTCATGCCAATGGTATGATCCTGATGGCCACTGACGCACAAGGCGATGTCATCCTGCGTCAGGTCTACTACTCCATCGGTGGAGGATTTGTTCTTACGGAAGAGGAATTGGCCGAAGGCAAGGCAACTGACGAAGGTGCGCCTGTGCCCTTCCCGTTCAAATCCGCCGCCGAAATGCTGCAAATGGCCAAAGACAACGGTAAAAGCATCGCTCAGATGAAGCGCGAAAATGAGATCGCGCGCGGTTGCGCGGATAGCTTTGCCAAAGGCACCGCGCGTCTTTGGCAGGTCATGAATGACTGCATCGAGCGTGGGCTAAAAACGGATGGCATCCTGCCCGGTGGTCTCAGCGTGCGCCGCCGCGCCAAAGGCATTCACGATGCCCTGCTGGCGGAACGAGGCATGAACCTGAATGCCCCGCATACGATCAACGACTGGATGAGCGTCTACGCCATGGCCGTGAACGAGGAAAACGCAGCCGGTGGGCAAGTTGTCACCGCCCCCACAAATGGCGCGGCAGGCGTGCTGCCATCAGTTCTGCGCTATTACCTCGATCACGTGCCCGGCGCGTCCGAAAGCCATATCGAGGATTTCCTGCTGACCGCCGCCGCCATCGGTGGTCTGGTCAAATTCAACGCTTCGATCTCGGGCGCTGAAGCGGGCTGTCAGGCCGAGGTTGGCAGCGCGTCAGCCATGGCTGCGGCAGGCATGTGCGCCGTGATGGGCGGTACGCCTGAGCAGGTTGAAAATGCCGCCGAGATCGCGTTGGAACACCACCTTGGCATGACCTGCGATCCAGTCGCGGGCCTTGTGCAGGTGCCGTGTATCGAGCGTAACGGATTGGGCGCGATTAAGGCCGTCTCGGCGGCCTCGCTGGCCCTGCGTGGCGACGGCAAGCACTTTATGCCTTTGGACGCGGCCATTGAAACGATGCGCCAGACCGGCGAGGATATGCACGAGAAATACAAAGAAACATCTTTGGGCGGGTTGGCCGTCAACGTGCCGAACTGCTGATCTGACAGCAAGAACAAGTGGGGTGACATGCGCGGACACTGCCTGTGCGGCAAGATTGGATACGAGGTTGATCCTCCGGTTCTGTCCTGTGTCACCTGCCATTGTGACAGCTGCCGTCGCCAATGCGCCGCTCCGATGACCACCTATTTCGGCGTGCGCGACGGCAATTGGCGCTGGATCGGGGAAGAACCGAAACGCTTCAACTCCTCCCCCGGGGTCGAGCGCAGCTTTTGTCCCCATTGCGGCACACCGATATCCTTCCGGTCGACGGTGATGTCGGATGTGATGCATCTCTACGTCGCGACACTGGAAAATCCCGAAGTACTCAGCCCGACCTTGCATGTCGCGCACGAGGAAAAGCTTAGCTGGCTGCAGCTTGGTGACGGCCTGCCCACCTGCATCGGCCCGGATTACACCAAAGTCCAACCCCTGCCCGACACCTGAGATCAGAGCTTCCCCCTGTGCCGCTAAAGCGCTAGCGTCGCGCACATGACTCAGGATCGTCCCGTTCTCGGCATCATTTTGATGCTCGGTTTTTGCGTGCTCGCACCGCTGGGTGACGGGATGGCAAAGCTGTTGGGTGAAACCACAGCTTTGGGACTGCTGGTACTGGTGCGGTTTGCTGTTCAGGCGATGATCCTGATCCCACTGATCGCGATGACCGGCAAGCCATGGAAGATGATGCCGCGCGTTTTGCGCCTGACGATGATCCGCACCCTTCTGCACATCATTGGTATCGCAGCGATGTTCACAGCGCTGCAATATATGCCGCTGGCCGATACCGTGGCCATCGCCTTTGTAATGCCCTTCATCATGCTGCTTTTGGGCAAATACGTACTGGGCGAACAGGTCGGCCCCCGTCGTTTGATCGCCTGTGTCGTGGGATTCATTGGCACCTTGCTGGTGATCCAGCCCAGCTTTGCTGAGGTCGGCGCGCCCGCCTTGCTGCCCCTGATCGTTGCGGTGGTCTTCGCCCTGTTCATGTTGGTTACGCGGCAGATCGCCAAGGAAACAGACCCGGTTGCACTGCAGGCGGTATCGGGGGCCATGGCTACCGTCTTTTTGCTTCCGATTGTCCTGCTGGGTTCCCAGATCGGCCTGCCAGCAATGTCCCTGACGATACCCACGGCCGAGACGCTCTGGCTGCTACTGGGGATCGGTGTGCTGGGCACCTTGGCGCATCTGCTGATGACATGGTCTCTGCGCTATGCGCCGTCTGCGACTCTGGCCCCGATGCAATATCTAGAGATTCCGGTCGCCACCCTGATCGGCTGGCTGATCTTCCACGATCTGCCAAACGGGCTGGCCGCGCTGGGCATCGGCATCACCATCGCCGCCGGGCTCTACGTTATCCTGCACGAGCGGGCCAACGCTCGGTCCGGCCCGACTGAAACGCCTGCATGACCTGATCCAACGCCGCGCGCGGCAGGATCGTCAGCAACCCGGGTCCATCGACCTCAAGCGTTAGCGCGCCTAGCGCTCGGTTTGAGGTTCCGACCTGCCCGTCCGGTTCTAGCACCAGATCATCAATCGGCCATTCCAGCCCCTCGCTGCGCCCGGTCACCCGCCGCAGCGGAAACAATGAAACCGTGTCTCCTACTGTGAGCTCCAGACTGATCCTGGGTGGCGCATGAAAGACAATTTCTCGTGCGCCCAACAGGACACAAGGCCGATCCTGCAACCGAACCAGAGTATTGAACGCCACCAACTGATGATCCACCCGCGCGCCCAGAAATCCTGCTGCCAGCACCACAGGCGCATCCATATTGCGCAGCGCCTTGTCAAAATCGGTGCTGTTCTGCTCGGATATCCGGAACAACCGATCCTTGGGAATCCGGGCCCGATATTCTGCCGTAATCGAGTCCAAATCGCCGATCACTGCGTCCGGCATCCGTCCCGAATCAATCAACGCAGCCGCACCGCCATCCGCCGCAACGGCAGAATTGACGCGATTTAGCACCAGATTCACATCCTCTGAACAGATTTCGCCCCCACCAAACAGCCCGATTGGCCCGCCAGAGCGAACAATTGCCCCATTTTCCACAAGATTGACCATATTTTCCAGTTTTGGACATAATGAAACCACAAAATGATAGCTTCATGGCTAGAGTTTCGAGTCGGTTGCCCCTGCTGTGTCTGGTAGTCGACCTGGTAGTTTGTAAAGGACATGCGTCTGATGGTACAGAACAACAAGGTACTCACCGTTTCATACGGCACCTTCTCGTGCACCCTCGAAGGTTTTGACGATTCATTTGAAACAATGAAGGCGATCGCCGAGTATTTCCGGGACCTTGCAGCGGATGACCGATACTTCGGATCGGAACCCCCTCAGCCTGACGCCGAGATGCTGACCCGGATCGCACAGCGGGACGCCGCACAGAAGGTTGAAGCCAGCCAGAACGAGACCGGCCTGTTGCTGCGCGCAACGGAAGCCGCCCCGGTTGCAGCACCGACCCCCGCTGCAATTGCGCCAGCCACAACACCTGAACCTGTTCAGCCTGTCGCGGATGTTGTTCCCCCTGCTCCGTCTGCTCCGCAATCCGACGATGCCCCCGCCGCTGACAGTATCGCAGCCAAGCTGCAGCGAATCCGGGCTGTTGTTTCGCATTCCGATGCTGCCCCTGCCGGATACTCTGAAGACGAAGACGTCAGCTATCTGCAGCCTGTGAAGCCAAAGGTCGATGCAATCTCTGCCGCTTTTGAGTCCGGCGCGCTGAGCCCGGCCGATCTGGAAGACACTGCTACGGACGACGCTCCGGCAACGGCCCCGCAGGTCGAACAGCCTGCCGAACCCGCGCAAATGGCAACGATTGCCGAGCTGCCGGTTGAGGACGAAGAACCACTCGCGCCTGCCGCTATCGAGCAGGACGAAGTCGAAGCAGCCCCGATCATCTCACCGGCGATCACTGCCGAACTTGAAGACGAGGACGAAGCGCCCGAACAGCCGTCGGCCGATGTCACGGACAAGGACGTGTTGTTCTCGGACCTCGACGACGAATCTGAAACTGAAGACGAAGGCCCGTCAAACATCCTGAATGGCCAGGACGACACCGACGAAGACGACACCGACGAAGATGAAACATCACCGGATCTTACCGGCCTCACCCATGGCGTCATCTCGGCCGAGGATGAGGCGCTGCTGCTTGACGAAATGGCGCTGGTAGAATCCGAGCTGGCGGCAAACACGACGGCTGAGCTGCCCGATATGACGGGTTTGGATCAGGACGTATCGCGCCTGATGGACGAAGCGGGCGCCCATATGGATGATCCTGCCACCAGCGGCCAGCGCGAAACATATTCTCACCTGCGCACTGCCGTTGCTGCAACCGAAGCAGACCGCGAAGATGGCGCAGACAAATCTCAGACCCCCGAGGATGATTATCGCGGTGATCTGGCCTCGGTCGTCAATCCACGCCGACCCGAGATCGAGGTCACCAGTGAACGCCCCACCCCGGATGCTGCCGCACCATTGAAACTGGTGGCTGAACAGCGGGTGGATACCGAAACGGCTGACACCGGCCCGGTGACACCGCGCCGTGTCACCTCGGCGGACGAGGAATCTGCAGATGAAGAAGGTGGTTTTGCAGCCTTTGCGCAAGAACAGGGTGCCCAATCACTACTCGACCTGCTGGAAGCTGCCGCGGCTTATCTGTCCTTCATCGAAGGTCAGGAGCAGTTCTCACGTCCACAGCTGATGAACAAAGTTCGCTCGCTCAAGCAGGAATCGTTCAACCGCGAAGAAAGCTTGCGCTCATTCGGTCAGTTGCTGCGGGACGGCAAAATCGAAAAGGCCGGAGGTGGCCGTTTTGCCGCCTCAACCCAAATCGGGTTCCGCCCGAACGACGACGAGCGTGCCGCTGGCTGACTCCAAGATCCCCAAATACCCCCTCAAGACAAAATTGGGCCAGAGGAAACTCTGGCCCTTTTTCGTTCCGTGGCTGGCAGCCAAAAAGCCAATCAAGTTCAGAAGTTGAACGCCAGCGCCACGTAAGGGCCGGTCAGGATCAGATCAATCACATCGCGCCCGTCTTCAAACTCAACATCCAGATGGCGATACCCGCCCGCAACGTTGATATTCTCACGCCACTTCCAACTAGCCTGCACCAGCGCCTCCCACTGGAATTCCGAGCCATAACCGAAGCCGCCGATATTGCCCATCGCTGTGAGGCTCCAGCGGTCATTCAGCGCGTAGTTATAGCGTGCGCCGATCAACGGGTCGGTCCAGCTTTGATCTGTGCTGAAGGTGCGATCCAGCACGGTGGTCGAAACATCCAGGTCCCAATGGCGCAGCCCGGCCAACGCTTCCAACCGTGACCGATCATCCTGATAGACCGCATAGCTGGCCGCCAGTGAGACCATCGTGCCCTCAAGATCCCAACTGGCTGCATCGTCAAACCGACCGACCGAGACATCGTCACCCAAATTGAGATAATTGAACTCACCACCAATGGTCCAACGCCCATTTCGGGCCTGACCAGCGATCAGGAACGCGCCCTTCAGAATGTCGAAGATCGAGGTATCCCCGTTCACCGGCGGGTTTGGTCCCACGTCCAGTGAGGTTCTGAATTCCGGCCCCCAGAAATAAGGCGCAATGGTATAGCGCCAATCATCGGCCTGAGCGCTGCTCGCGATACATGTTGTGGTAACCGCCGCTAATACCCGGTTTTTCATGCCCTATCTGCCTCTGGTTGCCGCTATAGAAAGTTGCAAACATCGTGCCACGCAGAAGACACCAAGACAATCGGGCGGCTTAGCTTTGATCTTGATCCGGGTCCTCTTTGCCCACCCCGCGGAAGACAAATTTGAACGGCAACGCCCAGACAATGCCAAGCGCGACATATACCAGAAGTTCCAGCCAGATCGGCGGGCGATCCAGCCAGTTCACGATTGTCACAACCGCAACGATATAGATGGGGAGCCCGATCAGCAGCAGCACCAATGACCACCGCCGACGTGCCTTATAGCTGAGGCCGGGTTTGTCGTTTCTGCTCATCAATCTGCAAACGGGTCGGTCACCAGAATGGTGTCCTCCCGCTCCGGGCTGGTGGACAAAAGGGCGACCGGACATTCGATCAATTCCTCGACGCGGCGCACGTATTTGATCGCGTTCGCAGGCAAGTCTGCCCAACTGCGCGCGCCTTCGGTGGATTCGCTCCAGCCCGGCATCTCTTCGTAAATCGGCGTGCAACGTGCTTGCTGGTCGGCGGCGGTCGGCAGATAGTCCAGACGATCGCCATCCAGCTCATACCCGACACAAATTTTCAGCGTCTCGAACCCGTCCAATACATCCAGTTTGGTCAGGGAGATGCCGTTCACGCCGCTGGTCGCGCAGGTTTGGCGTACCAGACAGGCATCGAACCAACCACAACGGCGTTTGCGCCCCGTCGTGGTGCCGAACTCATGCCCCCGTTCGCCCAGGCGTTGGCCATCTTCGTCGTCTAATTCGGTTGGGAAAGGCCCCTCACCCACGCGGGTCGTGTACGCCTTGACGATGCCCAAAACGAAGTCGATCGAACCCGGCCCAATCCCAACGCCTGTCGAGGCCTGGCCCGCAATTACATTCGACGATGTCACAAACGGATAGGTCCCGAAATCGATATCCAGCAGCGCACCCTGTGCGCCTTCGAACAGGATTCGCTTGCCTGCCTTGCGCTTCTCGTTCAGCACCTTCCACACCGGTGCTGCGAAAGGCAAAATCTGCGGCGCGATCTCTTTCAACTGCGCAATCAACGCGTCACGATCAATAGGTTCCAACCCCAGCCCATTGCGCAGCGCATTGTGATGGACCAGAGCCCGATCGACCCGCAGCGCCAGCGTCGCATCATCAGCCAGATCAGCCACCCGGATTACACGCCGACCAACCTTGTCTTCATAGCATGGACCGATCCCGCGACCGGTCGTGCCGATCTTGGCCACCGAGTTCTGGCTTTCGCGCGCACGATCCAGCTCGCCATGGAACGGTAGGATCAGCGGGGTGTTCTCGGCAATCATCAGCGTCTCGGGCGTGATATCGACACCCTGCGCGCGGATGGTACCGATCTCTTTGATCAGGTGCCAAGGGTCCAGAACGACCCCATTACCGATCACGCTCAGCTTTCCACCGCGTACCACGCCCGAAGGTAGCGCATGCAGTTTGTAAACCTCACCCTCAATGACCAGCGTGTGCCCGGCATTATGTCCACCCTGAAAACGCGCGATCACATCCGCTCGCTCACTGAGCCAGTCGACGATCTTGCCTTTTCCTTCGTCGCCCCACTGGGCGCCGACAACAACCACGTTGGCCATATCCGGTCCTTTTGCGCTGAATATTCAAACCCGGCTCATATAGCCGGGCACAGACGGCAGGGAAACCGATATTTCGCCGCAGATACAAATCGTGCCGCTCGCGATGCCTCCGGTGGAGGTGATTTTGGCCAGATGAAGAGCGGATCCCCTGCTTCATCTGGCCAAAAGTACCTCGGGGGAGTCGCCCGGACGGGCGGCGGGGGCAGCGCCCCCTCTGCTTTTAGCGCAATTGTACGGGATGACCGTGGGGTGTTGTCAGGTAAGCCTCTTCCCATGCATTGCGAAGATCCTGGACATCATCAGTGGGCGCTTCCCCCTGCTCAGCCAGCAGCGCCTCCAAGGTCTCCAACCAAGCGTGAAAGTAATCGTCCCCACCATCCAGATCTTTTTTGAGGCCGTTCCGTTTCAAAGTATTGGAAAACCGTTCCGCCCAGTCCGGCCAATCAAACCGGCCCGCTTCGTTCAAGGCCACTGTGACCGCAAAAACCTGCGCGTGCCAGGGCTCGGCAAAAATCGGCTCGGGGGCTGAGTGAGTGATACAATCGCTCATGCGGGCTCCAAATAAGACTGCCAGAGGTCCAGCACGACTTCATCCGCCGGGTGCTCAGGGTTTGCCCAAAGTTCTGAGGCGGGAAACACGACCGCGTAGAGCGGCTCAGGGGCTTCACCCAACCCATGGGCGTTGGAATCCGGCAGGACATGAGTGCCATGCAGCCTGAGGATGCGACCCGTTGCACCCGCGGCATAGATCGGCAACCGGGTGTGGCCGCCATCAACCAGTCGATTGGCGCTCTGGCCCAATGCTCGGACTGCTTGTCCGGCTTGAAACCGAACTTCGACGTTCGACGGGCGATCTGCGGGTCCACCTTTGGCCAAAGCGCCTGCGACGGCGTCAGCCTTCAGGGTACGCTCAGTCAGAGGATGAACACCATCCCCGTCAACACCGCGCAAATCATCAAGCGTCAGGACACCCTTTTCGACCAGAAGATCAGCCAGACCAGACATCCATTTCTCATAGTAAGAAAACCGCGCGTAGTCCGTAGGAGACAGTTTTTCACGCGCGTGGCGTGAAACATCGATGTTCCATTGCCCCAGAAACCCCGCAGCGAGCGTTACCGCCAGCGCCCTACCGTGCCAGTCTTCGGCAAACACCGGCGCGTCTTCGGGTTCCGGGTTCACCGGACCATCACCAAAGCGCCCTCCCATATCATGTACGCGCGTCATGACGGCACCTTGGGTAGCCCAGTGCCGATCATGCTGTCGCGGGTGACCAGCGCCGCCAATTCGTCCGCGTTCAATCCTTCTGTGCCCTCTGGGCGCATCGGCAGGACGAGGTAACGAATTTCGGCCGTCGAATCCCAGACGCGAACCGATGTACCTTCGGGCAAGGTAACACCAAACTCAGACAGGACCTTGCGCGGCTCTCGCACGGCGCGGGCGCGGTAGGCGTCAGATTTGTACCAGCCGGGTGGAATTCCTAGCAGCGGCCACGGGTAACAGCTGCACAAGGTGCAGACGACCATGTTGTGCTGTTCAGGCGTGTTCTCGACGACCACCATATGCTCACCCTGACGACCGTAATAGCCCAGATCCGCCACGACTGATGTGGCGTCTGCCAGCAGTGAGGCTTTGAAATCGGGATCACTCCAAGCCTTTGCAACAACATGCGCGCCGTTCTGTGGCCCTATCTTGTTCTGATAAGTATCGATGATTTCATCCAGCGCTGCAGGATCAATCAGACCCTTGCGGGTCAGAATCGTCTCAAGCGCTTTGACGCGCAGCGCGGGTTCGGGAGGCAACAGGGCGTGCGGGTGGTCGTGATCATCATGTGGCATGAGGCGCAGCCTGCGCGACAGCACAGCGCTCTGTCCAGTCTCTTTGGTGTGATATGAAACATCACCGCACGTGATGCCAACTCGTGACTTGCCCCCGCTGGCAAACTTGCATAAGTACCACGCGATACACGCCACGCTGTACAGGACCACCATGGAAAACGTCGTTCTCATCATCCACCTTCTTCTGGCCTTGGGCCTGATTGTCGTTGTGCTGATGCAACGTTCCGAAGGCGGCGGCCTTGGCATGGGTGGCGGTGGCGGCGGGGCCATGACGGGCCGCGCGGCAGCAACGGCGTTGGGCAAGCTGACATGGATCCTGGCCGCGTGCTTTATCGTCACCTCGATCACGCTGACGATTCTGGCGGCCCAGAAATCTTCTGGCAGCTCGGTGATTGACCGTTTGGGCGTGCCTGCCCCGGCCCCGGCTGAGGAAAGCGCTCCGGCAGTCCCATCGGCAGATGAATTGTTGCCGCCGGCGCAGGGCGACAATGCTCCGCTGATCCCGCAGGCGGCCGACTAAGCCACAAAACCTAGAAAATCATAAGGGAACTGCAACAGCATCTTGCGGTTCTCTTGCGCTATGTGCGCGAATCCTTTATACGTGAAGTCCCGTGATGCAGCGGTTTTTTCGAACCGCCGGGCAGCTAATAATGACGTCTCACGGGAGCAGCCGAAAAACATGGCGCGTTTTATTTTCATCACTGGTGGTGTGGTTTCGTCCTTGGGCAAAGGACTGGCTTCGGCGGCGTTGGGATCGCTGTTGCAGGCCCGGGGATATTCGGTGCGTCTGCGCAAGCTGGACCCCTATCTAAACGTCGATCCGGGCACCATGTCGCCCTTCGAACATGGCGAAGTATTCGTTACCGATGACGGCGCTGAAACCGATCTGGACCTTGGCCATTACGAACGCTTCACCGGTGTGGCGGCACGCAAGACCGACTCGGTCAGCTCGGGGCGGATTTATTCCAACGTGCTGGAGAAAGAACGCCGTGGAGATTACCTCGGCAAAACCATTCAGGTGATCCCGCACGTCACGAATGAGATCAAGGATTTCATCGCGATTGGCGAGGATGAAGTTGATTTCATGCTCTGTGAAATCGGCGGCACCGTAGGTGATATTGAGGGCCTGCCCTTCTTTGAAGCGATCCGCCAGTTCAGTCAGGACAAGCCGCGCGGTCAGTGTATCTTCATGCACCTGACGTTGCTGCCCTATATCAAAGCCTCGGGCGAGTTGAAAACCAAGCCAACCCAGCACTCGGTGAAAGAGTTGCGCTCGATCGGTCTAGCCCCCGACATTCTGGTCTGCCGGTCCGAGGGACCGATTCCAACCAAAGAACGCGAAAAGCTGGCCCTTTTCTGCAATGTCCGCCCTGACAGCGTGATTGCCGCACAAGACCTCAGCACCATCTACGACGCCCCGCTGGCCTATCACCGTGAAGGTCTGGATCAGGCGGTTCTGGACGCATTCCAGATCAGCCCGGCCCCCAAGCCCGATCTGGCCAAATGGGAAGACGTCAGCGACCGCATCCACAACGCCGAAGGCGAAGTGAAAGTAGCCATCGTCGGCAAATACACCCAGCTTGAAGATGCCTACAAGTCAATTGCCGAGGCCCTGACCCATGGCGGCATGGCCAACCGCGTCCGCGTCAAGATCGAGTGGGTCGATGCCGAGGTGTTTGACAACGAAGACGCCGCACCTCATCTGGAAGGCTTCCACGCCATCCTGGTCCCCGGCGGCTTTGGCGAGCGTGGGACAGAAGGCAAGATCAAGGCCGCTCAATATGCGCGTGAACACAAAGTGCCCTATCTGGGCATCTGTCTGGGCATGCAGATGGCCGTGATCGAAGCCGCACGCAACGCGGCGGGAATCACCGAAGCCGGGTCCGAGGAATTCGACCACGAGGCTGGCAAAAAGCGTTTTGAACCCGTTGTTTACCACCTGAAAGAATGGGTACAAGGCAACCACAAGGTCGAACGCAAAGTCGGAGACGACAAGGGCGGCACCATGCGTTTGGGCGCCTATAACGCGGTTCTGGCCGAAGGCTCGAAGGTCGCGGAAGTCTATGGCGGCACCCAGATTGAGGAACGCCACCGTCACCGCTACGAGGTCGACATTAAGTACCGCGACAAGCTGGAAAAGGCGGGCCTGAACTTCTCGGGCATGTCCCCGGATGGTCGTTTACCGGAAATCGTCGAATGGTCGGATCACCCATGGTTTATTGGTGTTCAGTATCACCCGGAACTGAAATCCAAACCCTTCGACCCGCACCCCCTGTTCCGCGAATTCGTGCGCGCCGCGAAAGACACCTCGCGTCTGGTCTGATCACGGGCCGATAACAGATTTGTACCAGTCGGCGCGAAATATCTTTACGCGCCGGCGGTTTGCACGGTTAACTGCCGCCATAGCAGCGACAGGAGACCGGCCATGACCGATCAGATTACCCAAGCAGAAACATTTGCCGCCCTGCACAAGAAGGGTGATCCGGTCATCCTCTATAACATTTGGGACCCCGGCAGCGCCGTCGCTGTACGCGATGCAGGGGCCAAAGCGCTGGCGACTGGCAGTGCTCCGGTCGCGATGGCGCAGGGGTTTTCGGACGGCCAGAACATCCCGTTTGAGTTGGCGTTAGACAACGCTCGCCGCATTGTCGAGGCGGTTGATATACCGGTCACCATGGACCTCGAAGGCGCTTATGCCGAGGATACTTTTGGCATATCGGCCAATGTCAAACGCGCGCTGGAAACCGGTGTAATCGGCTTTAACTTCGAAGATCAGGTCGTTGGAACTAAAGATCTTTATGACATCGAAACACAGGCAGCGCGTGTCGCTGCGATGCGCGAAAGCTGTGACGTGGCCGGTGTTCCCGCCTTCATCAACGCCCGCACTGACATCTTCCTCAAAGCCGCTCCGGACACGCATGATCAAGCGATGCTGGATGACGCCATGGCCCGCGCGGCCGCCTACGCCGATGCCGGAGCCAGCGGGTTCTTCGCGCCGGGCCTGAAAGACGAATCCATGATCGGCCAGCTTTGCGCGGCCACCGACCTGCCGGTCAACATCATCGCCCTGCCCGGCACGCCTGACACGCCGACGCTGGCGAAACTCGGCGTGGCCCGGATCAGCTATGGCCCGGTTCCCTATCGGCAAATGACCGCTTGGTTACAGGATTCAGCACGCGCCGCGCTGCAATCCGGTGGATGATCCACTTTTAGGGGATTGCATTTCAACCTGTTCCTCCGCACCTTGCATCCGATACCAGCGGAGGACACCTTGTGGCCAAAGGATACTGGGTTGCCCATGTCGATGTAGACGACATTGAAACCTACAAATCTTACATTGCTGCCAATGCGGCCCCATTCGCCGATTACGGGGCCAAGTTTCTTGTACGCGGCGGCGAGAGGAGCGAGCCTGAAGGCAAGGCTCGCGCCCGCACAGTTGTCATCGAATTTCCCAGCTATGAACAGGCGCTGGCCTGCTATGAAAGCGATGCCTATCAAGCCGCCAAGGCCTTGCGCGATCCGGTTTCGACCGGCGATCTTGTGATTATTCAGGGCTATGAGGGCTAGCACCGCTTGGCGCGCCTCGAATTACGGAATATCCTGCCGATATGTTGAAAAAATTCTTCCAGGCCTTTCGGCCGCCGCAACATGACAAACTGCCCGATCCTGATGCCGAACTGGCCCTGGGAGCATTGCTGGTACGTGTCGCGCAGGCCGACCGCGACTACAAGCTGGAAGAGATCAGCCTGATCGACCGCATTCTTGCGCGACTTTACCAGCACAATGCGATCGAGGCCGCCAAGGTCCGCGCCACCTGCGAAAAATTGCACGCAGCTGCTCCGGAAACAGATACATTCGGCAAACTGATCCGCGAAACCACCGATCTTCAGGAACGCTTGGCCGCGCTTGACGCCCTGTGGGAGGTCGTGCTGGCCGATGGCAACTCGGACGAGGGCGAGGTCAAGATCGTCGAAGAAGCCCGCATTGCCATGGGCCTCAGCTTCAACGACAGCAAAGCGGCACGCGAGCGGATACAAAGCCGCTTGGAAGCGACCTAGGCTATCTCTATATAAACGCTTATGTTCAGTGATTTCCTGTCCCGGCTCACGCAGCCGCAGCCCGACCCGCTTGTCGAAGATGATGCCCGTCTGGCCCTCACCGCCCTGTTGGTGCGTATCGCTCGGTCCGACAACGACTATGCCGATACCGAAATGGCCCGAATCGACCGCATCTCGGCCGAACGCTACGGCCTGTCGCCATTTGAGGCCGCAGCCCTGCGCGCCCGAGCCGAAGACCTTGAAGCCGAGGCGCCCGACACCGTCCGCTTTACTCGCGCCATCAAAGAGGCGATCGCCTATGACGACCGCCTGGCCGTTGTGCAGGCCATGTGGTCGGTCGCACTGGCGGATGGGCACCGCAGCGGTGAAGAGGATTCTCTGCTACGCCTTGTCGTCAGCCTGCTCGGCGTGAGCGATGTGGATTCGGCGCTTGCAAGACAAAAGGCGGCGAAGGTCTGATCAACCGGCAAGCCTTTGGGCGTTGTCAGCGCTATGAATCGCTGCCTTCAAGCTCATTCAGAAACTTGTAGTCTGTCGGCGGATCGTCACAGATGCCGGGCCCACACTCCAAAAGCGCCGAACCAGCGTTCGCGACAGCCAATGCCAAAATCAGGAAAAACGCTGTTTTGGCCAATGTACTTCCTCCGAAGCGTTCGGTTGCCCGAACGTCCGACGCAAGATCATACTGCTTCTCGAATACCAGCATGATTGCGGTGCCAAGGATGATCAAACCAAAGGCAACTCCCGCCCAGGTATAGAAGTGTAGGCCCAGAACCGGGGAGCCGTAGTGCCCTGTTCCGGGCACGATATGCAGCAGAATCTGCCGGATCGAAACACTGATCCCAAAGATCGCCGCCACCAGCACGATGCCATAGTTTCTGGCGCGCGTACCCCACAACAGGTTAAGAGCAAGCCCGAACCCAACGGCCACGAATCCCACGCGTTGGAGCAAACATAACGGACAGGGCAGTTCGTAAAGGACAAGCTGAAAGTAGAAGGCAAGCACCAGAACCAGGCAAACCGCCAGTGCACCAATCGCATTCATGTTACGAGCAAATTCAGGTGACATTGGACGACCTCACAGTTGAATCGTTAAGGGGGTCGTGGCGTGAAACTTCAGCCAGTAGGCACTAGCCAAAAGCGTCAGCACGAACAATGCGTATGAAATTCTGACCAGCTTAAAGTATGCCAGCACCATCGTGCCGGCGAACAATGCAAATAATAGCGCGATCACAAGAAGCCCCTTACGTGAATTGAATTCGTATATTTCAATCTTTAACTCAAAACGAATTATTCCCAAATTCAAACAGTTTTGGTGATTGGATCAAGCCAGTTCAATAAATTTGGTTTCGCTG
Source organism: Ruegeria sp. CG1 (assembly GCF_056537265.1). Classification (NCBI taxonomy): domain Bacteria; kingdom Pseudomonadati; phylum Pseudomonadota; class Alphaproteobacteria; order Rhodobacterales; family Roseobacteraceae; genus Ruegeria; species Ruegeria sp. CG1. The sequence goes on from NZ_JBQFRF010000001.1 coordinate 1,088,914, forward strand.
AGGATCACCTCGATTGATCCGGAATCCTGTGACCTGAATCTCTGGGCCGCAATCAAGAGATTGATCTGGCTGACCTGTCGATAATGGTGCATCGAGCCACAGAATGCGCCCAACAAACTGACAGTTTAGACAGCGCGACCGCCCGATTTGGCAATTTCGCTGCGTGAACTTGTCAATTGCGCATTGCATTAGCCCGATTTTTCAGCCCTATTACCGCACCAACACCAATCATATCTGGACTGCCCGTGACAGACGCCGCTCCCGTCATTGAGATCAAGAACCTGCACAAAAGCTTTGGCCAACTCGAGGTGCTCAAGGGCGTGGACATCACCGCGCATCGCGGCGACGTCGTGTCGCTGATCGGATCATCCGGCTCGGGGAAGTCTACCCTGCTGCGCTGCTGCAATCTGTTGGAAGACAGCCAAGAGGGCGAGATTCTGTTCAAAGGCGAGCCCGTCCGTTGGACTGGCAGCCACAATCATCGCCGTCCCGCCGATCCCAAGCAGGTGCTGCGCATCCGCACAAATCTGTCGATGGTGTTCCAGCAGTTCAATCTGTGGGCCCATATGACCATCCTGCAGAATGTGATGGAGGCTCCGGTCACTGTCATGGGCCGCGACAAGGCCGAGGTCGAAGACAGCGCGCGCAAATATCTGGAAAAGGTCGGCATCGGCGACAAATGCGACGTCTATCCGGCGCAACTATCGGGCGGACAGCAACAACGCGCCGCAATCGCACGTGGGCTGTGCATGGAACCTCAGGCGCTGCTGTTTGACGAACCGACCTCAGCGCTCGATCCCGAACTGGAACAGGAAGTGATCAAAGTGATCAAGGATCTGGCCGCAGAAGGCCGCACCATGATCATCGTGACCCATGACATGAAGATGGCTGCGGATATCTCCAGCCACGTTGTGTTCCTGCATCAGGGCCTGATCGAAGAAGAGGGTTCAGCCGAAGACATTTTCACTGCCCCTGAATCCGAACGGCTTCAGGGCTTTCTCTCCGCCACTCAGGCGGCTTAACCAACGGACAGAACCAATAAAGGGGAGTAACTCATGAAAAACCTGATTCTGACCACCGCAGCGCTGGCGTTGACCGCCGGTATCGCAATGGCCGAAACTGTGCGCATGGGCACCGAGGGCGCCTACCCTCCGTACAACTTCATCAATGATGCTGGTGAGATCGACGGCTTCGAGCGTGAAGTCGGTGACGAGCTGTGCAAGCGCGCTGGTCTGGAATGCGAATGGGTCAAGAACGACTGGGATTCGATCATTCCGAACCTGGTCTCGGGCAACTACGATACCATCATCGCCGGCATGTCGATCACTGACGAACGCGATGAGGTCATCGACTTTACCCAGAACTACTACCCGCCGACCGCCTCAGCTTACGTAGCTGCTTCAGATGGCGCTGACACGAAAGGTGGCATCGTCGCTGCACAGACCGCAACCATTCAGGCCGGTCACGTTGCTGAATCCGGCGCGACTCTGGTCGAATTCGCCACCCCCGAAGAAACCATCGCCGCCGTGCGCAACGGCGAAGCGGATGCGGTGCTGGCGGACTATGACTTCTTGGTCCCGATTGTTGAGGAATCCGGTGGCGAGCTGGTCTTTGTCGGCGATCTTGTCCCGCTGGGCGGTGGCATCGGCATGGGCCTGCGCGAGAGCGACGCAGAACTGCGCGGCAAGTTCGATGACGCTATTTCGTCCATGAAGGCGGACGGCACGCTCAACGAGATGCTGGTCAAATGGTTTGGCGAAGGTATCGCTACATACAACACAGACGGCTCGGTCGTAACCAACTAAGCCCTCCGTCCAATTGTCCGGCGCGTGCGCGCGCCGGACCTGCCGGACCTGAGACCGGCCAGACGTTCGAAAGACGCCTTATGTTCTCCTACTGCGCTGATCCTGACACGCTGGGCACGTTCCGCTGGTTCTCGTGCTATCTGACCAATGGCGTCCACTGGTCGTTCTACTTGTCGTTCTTCAAGGTGCTGGGTCTGCTGGCCGTCACCGCCCCGGTCGCCCTGAGCTTCGGTTTTGCCGGCGCTATGGCAGCGCGATCGCATTTCCCGCCGCTTAGCTGGCTGGGTAAGGCCTATATCGCCATCGTGCGTGGCGTGCCTGATATCGCTTTCTTTCTGTTCTTCGTGATCGCTCTGGATCAGGGCTTTGAATGGCTGCGCCATAAAGTGCTCTGCCCCGAATGGACCGATCCGGTGCGGCAGGGCAACGACTTCATCGTCTGTCAGGCCGCCAAGCTGCCGCTGGGCACTGCACCCGAATGGGTGCATGAAACCTACGGCTTCTTCCTTGCCGTCGTCACATTCTCTATCGTGTTCGGCGCGTTTGCCGCCAACGTCCTGTTCGGCGGCATGCGCGCTGTACCACACGCCCAGCTTGAGACGGCCGCAGCCTACGGCATGACACGCCGCCAGACCTTTTGGCGTATCCTGGTGCCGCAAATGTGGGTCTACGCCCTACCCGGCCTATCGAACCTGTGGATGGTGCTGATCAAGGCCACGCCACTGCTGTTTCTGCTGGGCATCGAAGATATCGTCTATTGGGCGCGCGAGTTGGGCGGCACAAAAACATCCCGCTTTACCGATTACCCTCATGGCGACTGGCGCATGTGGTACTTCCTCGCCCTGCTGATCTTCTACCTCGGCATGACCCGCGTCTCGGAAATCGGGCTTGAGAAACTGATGCGCCGCCTGTCCCATGGTCAGGCCACATCGGGCGGAGAGCTTCTGCGCAAGGAGACCACCGCATGAGCTGCATCCAGACCATTCAGGACTACGGCCTCCGTTCGCTGGGCTTTGGCGAGCGCCTGCTGCCCAAAACCGATTTCACCCTGTGCGAGCACTTCACGCTGATCGGCTCGGGCATGATCTGGAATATCTATTTCGGGATCATGGCGATGGTCACGGGGTTCTTCCTCGCCACCGCGTTGGCCGTCGGCAAAGCCTCGTCGAATAAATGGCTGCGTAAACCGTCCGAGTGGTTCATCTTTTTGTTCCGCGGCTCGCCGCTGTTCATCCAGTTCTTCTTCGCCTATTTCTTCTTCCTTTCGCTGAAGAAGCCCTATCCGATGTTCGACGCCTTCACCTCGGCCTGGCTGGGGGCGCTGATCGTGCTGTTCCTGAATACTTCCGCCTATTCGGGCGAGATCTTCTATGGCGCCCTTCGTTCAATCCCCAAGGGCGATATCGAAGCCGCCGACGCCTATGGCATGTCCGGTTGGTCGCGCTTCCGACGTATCGTTTGGCCCACAATGCTGCGGCTGGCGTGGCCCGCCTATACGAACGAAGCGATCTTTGTCTTCCAGTCCACCACACTGGTCTTCTTCTCGGCCTTCCCGGCCTGGCAACAACGGGGCGACGCGCTCTATTACGCCAGCTACTTCGCGGACAAGACTTTCAACCCGTTCATCCCCTACCCGATTCTGGCGTTCTATTTCATCCTGCTGACGCTGGTCATCGTTTGGGGCTTCGGAAGGGTCAACAAACGCCTGAACCGCCACCTACCTGCCGAGCGGAAAGCCAAGATGCGCTTCCGACTAAATCTGGCGCGCTAAGCCCACTCCACCGGGTTCAGCCGGAACAGTTTCGAAAGCTGCTCATAGACCTCGGGCACCTCGTGCTTCAGCGCCTTCGGGCGCTCAAAGAACACTTCAACCGAAACGGCAAAGAACTCTTCATGCCCGGTCGCGCCATACGGATCGATGACTGTCCGCCGCCCGCTTTCAACCGCATCGACATGCGCGTCATAGGCGCTCAGGAACACCTTTTCCCATTCCGCGAATGTCTGCCCTTCACTCAGGATCGGTACGCCATTTGTACCCCCGGACAGATCATCGATCTGATGCGCAAATTCATGCAGCACTACGTTCTGCCCGTCGCGATCATCCAGAGCGCCCTGCTGGCTGTGTGCCCATGATAAAATGACCGGTCCGCGATCCCAGCTTTCCCCGGTCCGCACTATCTCTTTCTCGGACACGACATAGCCCGAGCGCCGCTGCTGCTTTGACTTGAACGCATTGGGATAGATCAGAATGGTCGTCAGATTGTCATACCAAATGTCGCTATTGATCACGAGCAAACAGGCCTGCGCCGCAATCGACAGCTCCATCTCCTCAGTCACTTCCAACCCGTCGCAGCCGTAGAAGCTCACTTGATCCAGAAACAGGTTCACCTTGCCATCCAAGTGGCTGCGCAGCCCGGCGGGCAGCCGCCGGATGATGGGAACTTGCTGATCAATGATGTCCCGTTGATCCGAGGTCAGACGCGTCGCCAACAGCGCCGCGCGGGCCTGTCTCTTGGACCAGACGTAATAGCCGACCCCGCCTGCGATCAGTAACACTATGGTAAGAAAGATGAACATATATGAGACTATAGGCATCGCTACGCCCGGCACAATCGGGCACCTGAATGTTGTACAACTCGGAAGACAGCGGTCTCGACCACTGTACAAGTCGGTTGATTTTCAACATCGCGCCCCACCGCAAGCGACGCCTGTTCGTAATTTGATCAAATTTCGTGACAAGACGCTAATCCTGATTTAAACCTCTCGTGACTAGACCACGGAGCCCCCAATGGACCTGAGCGCCCTGCATACATTCCGCGTCGCCGCCTGTGACCTCAACGGTCAGATGCGTGGCAAACGCGTGCCGCCCTCATACGGTGCCAAGTTGGACAAAGGCGCCGTACGCATGCCGTTCTCTGCGCTCAATGTCGATCTCTGGGGCGCTGATATCGAAGGCAGCCCGCTTGTCTTCGAAAGCGGTGATGCAGATGGTGTGTTGCGCCCCACCGGGCGTGGTCCGGTTCCCATGCCCTGGCTTGATACACCCACCGCGCTGGTGCCCATGTGCCTGTACCACGATGACGGCACGCCTTTTGCGGGCGATCCGAGACACGCGCTTTCTGCGGTTCTAGATCGATTTTCCGAACGGGGCTGGTCGGTCATCGCCGCTACCGAACTCGAGTTCACTCTGCTTGACGCCTCAGGCGACCAACCGCAGCCTCCGATCAACCCGGTCACGCGCCGCAGGCTCCGGGACGAAGCCGTTCTGTCGATGGCCGAAATGGACGCGTTTGATGCGTTCTTCACCGATCTCTATGATGGTTGCGCCGCTATGGGTATTCCCGCTCAGACTGCAATATCTGAAAGCGGGATCGGTCAGTTCGAGATCAATCTGAACCATCAGGACGCCATGCGCTGCGCCGATGATACGTGGCTTTTCAAGACCTTGGCGCGTGGCGTGGCCCGCAAGCATGGCTTCACAGCAACTTTCATGTCCAAGCCCTATGCCGAGGATGCGGGCAACGGAATGCATGTGCATTTCTCGGTCGTCGATGTCGATGGACGCAATGTCTTCGATGACGGAGGGGCCGAGGGAACCGATGAACTGCGCTCGGCGGTTGCTGGATGTCTGACCGCGATGCCCGGCTCTACGCTGATCTTCGCTCCTCATGGCAATTCTTACACGCGCCTGGTGCCTGGTGCCCACGCACCCACCGGAGCAAGCTGGGCCTATGAAAACCGCACGGCGGCCCTGCGCATTCCGGGTGGTGTCCCTGCCGCCCGACGGATCGAACATCGCGTTGCTGGCGGTGACATCAACCCCTATCTCATGCTGGCCGCAGTTCTGGGCGCGGCAATGGTTGGGATCGAGGATGGCCTGCGACCGCCCAGCCCGATTTCGGGCAATGCCTATGAGTTGACGGATCTGCCGCAACTGGCAGCCGACTGGCCGTCGGCCATCTCTGCTTTCGAAACTGACCCGGTAGTTGCGCGCATTTTCCCGGACGATCTGATCCGCAACCTGGTGATGACCAAACGGCAGGAAATTGCACGATTCGCGTCCCACCCCCCTGACGAGCACTGGCTCAGCTATCTTGAGAGCGTTTGAACCTCTTGCCCAGCTCGCTTCGCTCCGTTAGAATAAATTTGATCAAATTTGGTGAACTATGAAAATCGGCATCCTTGTAACCGGCCACCCACCCGATGAATTGCATGAACAATTCGGGGAATATGATGGCATGTTTCGCGCATTACTGGGTGGGAACGGCTTTGAATTCCAAACATACGCAGTGGTCGATGGTGAGTTTCCGGAAGACGCGCATCAGGCCGACGGGTGGATCATCACCGGATCTCGTCATGGCGCATACGAAGATCACGTTTGGATTCCCCCGCTTGAACAGCTGATCCGGGATATTCAGAAGACAGGGAACCCCTTGATTGGTGTCTGCTTTGGACATCAGATCATCGCGCAAGCGCTTGGTGGAAAAGTGGAAAAGTTTGATGGTGGCTGGGCTGTAGGACGCACGGAATACAGCTTTGGCGATCAGACCGTCACCTTGAATGCTTGGCATCAGGATCAAGTGACCAAACTGCCCGCAGGTGCGGTGGTCACCGGTACGAATGACTTTTGCCAAAACGCCATGGTCACCTATGGCGATACGATCTGGACCGTGCAGGCCCATCCTGAATATGGAAATGACTTCATACAGGGCTTGATGGAGACCCGAGGCAAAGGCGTGGTTCCCGATGCGTTGATGCAGGCGGCAGCGAACCGGAAAGATGCCCCGGATGATAATGCCAAAATCGGACACCACATGGCAGAGTTCCTAAAGAAAGCGAGGGCCTGATGGCCGACTGGACAGATCAGCTGCCTGAGGCGGCGCGCACCTACTTTGAAGGCAAACGGCTGGATGAGGTTGAATGCATCATCTCTGACCTGCCCGGCATCGCCCGCGGCAAGGCGGTCCCGGCGTCAAAGTTTGCCAAGCAATCCTATTTTCACCTACCCGACAGCATTTTCTACCAGACCATCACAGGGGATTGGGGCGAAGCTGCAGGTGAGGACGGTTTCATTGAGCGGGACATGATCCTGAAACCCGATTTCTCAACTGCGTCGGCCGCTCCTTGGACGGGTGACTGGACCTTGCAGGTGATTCACGACGCGTTCGATCGAGATGGAGAGCCGATCCCTTTCAGCCCCCGCAATGTGCTCAAACGCGTTGTGAAGATGTATCACGACAAAGGTTGGAAGCCGGTTGTCGCCCCCGAGATGGAGTTTTTTCTTGTCGCGCCAAATGTAGACCCGGCGCAGGGTATCAAGCCGATGATGGGCCGCTCGGGCCGACCTGCGGCGGCGCGGCAGGCTTACTCGATGACAGCGGTGGATGAATTCGGGCCGGTGATCGACGACATCTACGACTTTGCCGAATTTCAGGGGTTTGAGATCGACGGGATCACGCAAGAAGGCGGTGCCGGACAACTAGAGATCAACCTGCGTCATGGCGATCCGGTGAAGCTGGCGGACGAGGTATTCTATTTCAAACGCCTGATCCGCGAAGCCGCGTTGCGTCACAACTGCTTTGCAACATTCATGGCGAAACCGATCGAAGATGAACCGGGCTCGGCCATGCACATCCATCACTCGATTATCGACATGGAAACGGGTCAGAATATCTTCTCGGGCCCTCAGGGCGGAGAAACGGACGCCTTCTACAACTTCATCGCCGGCTTGCAGAACCACCTGCCTGCAGGGCTGGCGGTGATGGCACCGTATGTGAATTCTTATCGTCGCTACGTCAAAGACCATGCGGCCCCGATTAATCTGGAGTGGGCACGCGACAATCGCACAACTGGCATTCGCGTACCTCTGTCCGGCCCCGAGGCGCGCCGGGTCGAAAACCGCATCGCAGGCATGGACTGCAACCCTTATCTTGGTATCGCATTGTCGTTGGCCTGTGGCTATTTGGGCCTGACTCAGCAAGAACGCCCACGCCGCCAATTCTATGGCGACGCCTATGAAGGCGACGGCGATATCCCTCAGATCATGGGTGAAGCTCTGGATCTGTTTGATGAAGCCACTGCCCTGCACGAAGTTCTGGGTCCCGAGTTCGCCCGTGTCTACGGCATCGTCAAACGTGCTGAGTACGAAGAGTTCCTGCAGGTCATTTCCCCGTGGGAACGCGAGCATCTGCTGATGAACGTCTAGGGCAAAGACGCGATGAACCTGCTGTATTCTAATGACCGCAAGGCGGAGTACCCGCCAAGCTGGTATGCCGCGACGGCGCACGCCTTTGACCGCCACCCGGCGCTTGAAGGCGACCATTCCGCAGATGTCTGCATTGTCGGGGGCGGATATACGGGCCTTTCGGCAGCATTGCACCTGGCTGAGGCTGGGTTCGATGTTGTCCTGCTGGAAGCTCATCGCGCGGGCTTTGGGGCTTCGGGTCGCAACGGAGGCCAACTGGGCAGCGCGCAGCGTTTGGATCAAGAGGATCTTGAACGGCTTGTCGGTGATGAAGACGCGTTAAAGCTTTGGGATCTGGCCGAAGAAGCCAAGGATCTGGTCAAATCTCTGATCTCAAAACATCAGATCGATTGCGACCTGAAGCCCGGCATTGCGGTTCTGGGCTTTAACAACTCGGAGCGCGCAGAGCTACATGATCACGCGGCGCATCTGTCGGGTAAATACAAATACGACCAAATCGAAACTTTAGATGCCGATGCCGCGCGCGGACTTTGCCCCTCACCAGCCTATGCGGGTGGGTATCTGGACAATGGTGCCGCGCACCTACACCCGTTGAACTACGCCCTCGGCCTTGCGCGTGCCGCTGTCAGAGCCGGATTAAGACTGCATGAAGACACCGAAGCTCTTGGCATCGATCAGGGCGCTCGTGTCACTGTACGCACTGAAAAGGGCAAGATCACTGCCGATCACGTTATTCTGGCCTGCAACGGATACCTCGGAGATCTGAACCGGCAAGTTGCATCGCGCGTGATGCCCATCAACAATTTCATCGCGGCAACCGAACCTTTGGGCGCTGAAGTGCAAAAAGTTTTGGCCAAAGATATCGCCGTTGCTGACACCAAGTTCGTGATAAACTATTTCCGGCTAAGCGCCGATGGCAGGCTGCTGTTTGGGGGTGGCGAAAGTTATGGTTATCGTTTCCCCGAGGACATCGCCGCAAAAGTCCGCAAGCCGATGACCGAGATTTTTCCGCATCTGCGTGACGTCAAAATCGACTACGCATGGGGCGGAACGCTGGGCATCACCATGCGGCGCATGCCCTATTTGACCCGGGTTGCGCCAAATATCCTGTCCGCCTCGGGTTATTCTGGCCACGGCGTCGGCACCGCGAGCCATGCGGGGCAACTCATGGCGTTGGCGATCCAGGGGCAGGCTGAGGGGTTCGATACCATGGCCCGCGTTCCTGCAGTGCCATTCCCGGGTGGTCCTGCTTTGCGGACGCCGTTGCTGATACTGGCCATGACTTGGTATGCGCTGCGTGACAGGCTGGGAATCTGAACACATTCTTTACGACGAATTGGTGAAATCTCGCTGACGATGCGAATTGGGACTTGGCTTGCCTGCACATCGAATTTATATTTCCCAAAGATAAAATTCGGGAAATCCAAATATGACGCTTGTACCCAACGTTCATGAAGCCGAACCCATCCCCGCAGCCGCCCGAGACGCAATCGACGCCCTGATGAAGTCAGGCGATCTGTTTCGCTATACCGCACCTCAGGATGCGCCCGTTGCTCTTCTGGAGACAGAGTTTGCCGAACTGCTCGGCACAAAATACGCGCTGGCGGTCTCTTCCTGTTCTGCCGCGCTGTTTTTGTCGCTCAAGGCGCTTGGGCTTCCCCGCGATGCGCGGGTTCTGATCCCCGGATTTACCTTTGCCGCCGTGCCGTCTTCAATCGTGCACGCGGATTGCATTCCGGTTCTGTGCGAGGTCGGGGACAATTATCGCGTCGATATGGCCGATTTCACGGCCAAGCTGGACAGCGTGCAGGCAGTGATCATCAGCCATATGCGCGGCCATACCTCGGACATGGACGCGATCATGCAGCTGTGCGAAGCGCGCGATATCCCGGTGATCGAAGACGCCGCCCACTCATTGGGCACAACCTGGCATGGGCGCAATATTGGCACCATCGGTAAGGTCGGCTGCTTCTCGTTCCAGTCCTATAAAATGATCAACGCAGGCGAAGGTGGCATTCTGGTCAGCGACGATGCGGATCTTGTGGCGCGCGCTGTTATCATGTCGGGCGCATACGAACACAACTGGAAAAAGCACTCTGGCTCACCAGAGCTGGAACAGGCCTTTGCCAAATGGCAGAACCAGTTGCCACTGTTTAACCTGCGCATGAGCAACCTCAGCGCCGCAGTCATTCGCCCACAAATCCCCGAACTAGCCCGCCGTGTCCGCGACGGGCTGGCAAACCATGACTATGTGGCTGATCGTCTGAACACATCGCCCTACATCGATGTCCCTGCCCCCCTGACACCCGAGCAGCGCGCACCGGATTCGATCCAATTCAATCTGGTTGACCTCAGCGACGATGAAATCCGCGCCTTTGCCGCCGCAGCCGAGGCACGCGGTGTCAAGGTGCAGGTCTTTGGCCTGAGTCAGGATAACGCTCGTGCCTTCTGGAACTGGCAGTTCCTACCCGAACAGTTCGACCTGCCACAGACCCGTGCGATGCTGATGAAGGCCTGCGATGTACGTCTGCCCGTGCGTTTGACGCGCGATGAACTGGACGTAATCTCGGACATCCTGCTGGCTTCTGTTGGCGAGGTTGTCGGCCCGGTGCCAGTCTACGGGACCTGATCGTCAGTACTATTGCAGATCAAGGTCATGAACTGAAAGTAACAATGCGTCGATCCCGTCAGGGGTTGGCGCGACGCGCGACAAAATCCCGGCAACGGCAAGCCCGGTTTCTGTTTGCATCAGAAACGGCGCACCGGAATCCCCCATCATGACGGGGCAGATCGCGCGCATCAGCCCTTGGCCGGCCTGTGCGGCATTACAGCTATCGGTGCGACTGAGCACGTGGGGCCGCAATCCGGGATAGCCCGCGAACGAGCCCATCTGCGGGACAGTCCGGGAAATATCGAAAAAACCAACCTGCTCTCCAATTGGCTCGGCCAACTCCAACACGGCCCAATCCAGATCGGCGCGATTGTTGAATACACCGTCGCGCCCCTGTTCCGAATCCAGCCGATAGGCCAATACATTGGACACGGCGGCAGCCTCGCCGCGCTGATACCCTGCGGCAAACCGGATACTGGCCGGAGGAATCCAGCGGTTGCGCGCGCTGTTGTACAAGCAATGTGCCGCGGTCAAAACCAGCCGCTCAGACACCAGCACGCCTGTACAATGGGACCGCTGACTGCGGCTGGCAAAATTGACCCGGCCAATGGCGCGCCAGGGCGGGGTCGTTGCATCCAGAATTTCGCGCGCGCGAATCTCGTCGCAGCCCGCAGCCGTATCCCGACCCATTGTGCAGATAGGTTCCCACACGGATGTAAACTGGCCTTGGGCCTGTGCAGTCTGGGCCCAGATCAACGCGCCCAGAACAGACAGCCAGCGCATCGGTCAGGCTAGCTCAGCTTCGATAGTTTTTGCTGCAGCTCGGCAAGTTGCTTTTTGATGTCGTCCAAATCCTCTTTGGGTTCGGGCGATGTTTCTTGTTCATCATCCGGCCCCGACCAGTTTCCCGACAGACCACCGGTCATGGCTTTTAGAAAGGCCTTTTGCTGCGCCTGCATCGCCTCGAACCCCGGCATCTGGGACATTGGGTTCATGGCGTTCATGTTTTCCATCATCTTGGACTGGCTCTCGCGCAGCATGTCGAACGAGCTTTGCAGGAATTGCGGCATCATGCCCCCGCCCGGCACCATGTAGCTGCGCACCAGATCGTTCAGCACATTAATCGGCAAAACATTTTCGCCACGGCTTTCGTGTTCGGCAATGATTTGAAGCAGATACTGACGAGTCAGGTCATCACCGGTTTTCAGGTCAATGATCTGAACCTCGCGCCCGTCGCGGATGAAACCGGCTATATCTTCAAGCGTCACGTAATCGCTGGTCTCGGTGTTATACAGCCGACGGCTGGCATAGCGCTTGATCAGCAGCGGTTTGTCTTGTTCCGACACCCTGTACCCTCCCCAAGGATGATGCGTTGCAGCAGAGGTTATGCGACTGCAGAACAAAAAGAAAGGGCAGGTCAAGCGACCTGCCCGAAGCGATTACACCATTTGGGAGGAATGGGTGCTATATCGCAGCCTTACTTACTTGGCGGTTGCTGCTTTCTTTGCGGCAGCGGTCACCTCGTTGGTGGCTTTTTTGACGGCTGCGGTTGCATCTTCTGCAGCGTCTTTGCCAGCCGCCATCAACAGCTCAACTGTTTCGGTCTGAACTTTTTTCGCGATCTCAGCGAAAGCAGCCAGGTTTTCAGCGGCAACTTCAGCCGACGCGCTTGCGAAGTCGGTTGCAGCTTTTGCGTAATCCGCAGGCTCGGTTTTTGCTTTCGACATCTCGGTCAGTTTGGCCAGGGTTTCTTTGGTCCATTTGTTCGAGATCTCAGCTGATTTCTCAGCTGCGTCCAGAGCAACACCCGACAGCTTTTCGTTCAGAGAAGCGGTCGATTTGAATGCGTCTTCCAGAGCGGTTGTGTCAACCGGGAACGCGCCCATCATGTCTTTCAGGGTCGCGGTAAAGTCTTGGGTCTTTGCCATTGTCCTAAATCCTTCTAGCCGTTCCGGGCCCACCCCGGTTCTCATCAGCTTGAAGGCAATATGATTGCTGCATCGCAGCATTGCAAGCTTTTTCTTGCTGCAACGCAGAAATTTTTGAGTTTCAAAATGATATCAGCGGTTTGCCTTGACCAAAACATAGGTACCCGGAGCCGGGCAAAGGCGTGGATGATCCGAATCGCCGGTATCGCGCGCGGGAACCTGCTTGCCTGATCGCTTCTTTAACCACGCTTCCCACATCGGCCACCACGAACCTTCGTGGAAGTCAGCTTCTTTCAGCCATGTATCAGCATCACACTTCAGCTCAGGATTGGTATAGTGACCATATTTTTTCTTACTGGGCGGGTTCACAATGCCCGCGATGTGACCGGACTCGGAAACCACAAAGGTCTTCGACTTCGCGCCCATCTGCTGTACCCCGCGATAGCAATCCTTCCACGCGGCAATATGATCCGTCTCGCATGTGATCGCCATCAAAGGCACATCGACATCCTTGATATGCAGCTTATGGCCAAGCAATTCGAACCCGTCGTCGACGAAATCGTTGCTCTGACACAAACCGCGCAGATACTGGATCGCCATCCGGCCTGGCAGGTTGGCCCCGTCGCCGTTCCAGTACAACAGGTCAAACGCTGGCGGTGTTTCACCCATCATGTAGCTGCGGATCGCCGGAGTATAGATGAGATCTCTGGATCGCAGGAAAGACATCGTTCGCCCGATGATCCATGCCTTTAGAATACCATCCTTCGAGACCTGTTCTTCGATGCCATCTACAAAGTCATTTTGCAGGAACGGCGTGAACTCCCCCTGCTCACCAAAGTCTGTCAGGGTGGTGAAGAAAGTGGCAGATTTGATCGACTTGTCACCGCGCTGCTTCATCAGCGAAAGCGTCAGGCTCAGCGTCGTACCAGCAATGCAATACCCAACAGCATTGACCTGCTTGACCTTGCAGATTTTCTTCGCCTCTTCGATGGCGGTCAGGAACCCTTCCTGAATATAGTCCTCCATCCCAATATCGGCGTGTGAGCAATCGGCATTCACCCAGCTGACCACAAACAGGGTATAGCCCTGCTCTGTCACCCATTTGATCAGGCTGTTCTGAGCCTTCAGGTCCAAGATATAGAACTTGTTGATCCATGGCGGGAACAGAACGATCGGCGTTTCGTGCACCGTCTCGGTCACCGGTTTATACTGGATCAGTTCCATCATTCGGTTGCGATAGACGACGTCGCCGGGTGTAGTTGCGATATTCCCGCCAATCTCAAAGGCACTTTCGTCAGCAAGTCTGACAACCATTTCGCCGTCATTGGCCTCAAGGTCCGACACGAGGTTCTCCAGCCCCTGTATCAGGGACTGCCCTTCGGTCTCGATCGCCTTTTCCAGCGCATCGGGGTTGGTGGCCAGAAAATTCGTCGGTGCCATCATATCTATGATCTGTTGCGAGAAGTACTGCAGACGCTGCTTATCCTTGGTTTCCAAATCGTCAACCGATGCAACGGCCTGCGCGATCGCTTCGGCATTGGTTTGGTACTGCTGGCGAATGAGGCGAAAGTAGGGGTTGGTTTCCCACATTGGATTGGCAAACCGTTTATCTTTGGTAGCGGCTGGGGGCACATCCCCGTCGCTTTGGGTCATCGCTTTCTGCGCTTCCGCAAAGTTGAGAACCGATTTTCCCCAATACTCAATTTGCTGCTCCAACAGCTTTGTGGGGTTTTGAAACGCTTCAGCCCAATACGCAGTTGCTGCTTTTGCAAAAAGCTCTTGATTCGGGCCATCCAGAGCGGGGGTGTGCGGCGTTTTTCCGGCCATGACCTCGACCAGGCGTTTGGACAGTTCTTCTACTTTGTCCATATTTTCTTTAAGTCGTTCAATATGTTCTTCGGTCAGTTTTGGCGTCTGGTCTTCGGTAGTTGTCATTTTAACAATTCCCCCCTAGTCTCGCTGCTGTGCAGAATAACGTCGTTGGCGTCGGGGGGCAAAGCGGCGAATGGTCCGAATTCTCAGGCTGATACTCAGGAGGCACATTCGATGCGCTACATGATGACCTATGACCTGATGGAAACCATGCGTAACACCAACCAATGGCTTGGTGCAACCGCAAGCGCGATGGCATCCTACCCCCTGTTCTCGATGACACCCAACCCGGCCTTCAACTGGATGGCTGCATGGGGCGAAGTAACCGAGCGCACATTCCAGCGTATGGTCGTCAAGCCTGATTGGGGCATCCGCACCTTTACCTGCGAAGACGGCAAGGACCATCTGGTCGATATCACAACCGTGCTTGAGCGTCCTTTCGGCGACCTGATCCATTTCCGCGTTAATGGGCGCAAAGAACAGCCACGCAAGGTGCTGCTGGTTGCCCCGATGTCGGGGCATTACGCGACCCTGCTCCGCTCGACCGTCAAAAGCCTGCTTGTCAATTGTGAGGTCTACATTACCGATTGGCATAACGCGCGCGACATTCCCGTGTCCGAAGGCAAGTTCGATGTAGAGGATTACACGCTCTACCTTGTCGATTTTATGAAAGAGCTCGGCCCCGATACGCATGTTATTGCGGTTTGTCAGCCCGCACCGCTGACTCTGGCCGCAACCGCCTATCTGGCCGAGGTCGAGCCGAAGGCGCAGCCAAGTACCCTGACCCTGATCGGCGGTCCCGTCGACCCCGACGCAACTCCGACCGAGGTTACGGATTTTGGTCGCCGTGTAACGATGGGTCAGTTGGAAGAAACGATGATCCAGCGGGTTGGCTTTAAATACAAGGGCGTAGGCCGGATGGTGTATCCCGGCTTGCTACAACTGGCTTCGTTCATGTCAATGAATGCCGAACGTCACAGTAAGGCGTTCTCGGATCAGATCCAGCGCGTTATTCGTGACGAGGCATCCGACCACGATGCCCATAACCGGTTCTATGACGAATATCTGGCGGTGATGGACATGACTGCCGAGTTCTATCTTTCGACCGTTGAACGTGTCTTCAAAAACCGTGAGATCGCGCGCAACGAGTTCGTTGTAGCCGGCCACAAGGTAGATATCGGCAAGATCACTGATGTGGCTGTGAAATCGGTCGAAGGCACGAATGACGATATCTCAGCCCCCGGGCAATGCATTGCGGCGCTGGATTTATGCACGGGTCTGCCCGACAGCAAAAAGGCCAGCCATGTTGAACCCGGCGCGGGTCACTATGGCATTTTTGCGGGCCGCAGCTGGCGCGACAACATCCGTCCGCTAGTGATTGATTTCATGAATGAAAACAGCCGCAAACCCCGTCAACGAGCCGCCAATAGCAACAAAGTTGCATGAGCCGCGCAGCGGCAGGAGACCTTCCTTTCCGTTGCAATTGCGGCGCCCTTTCGGGGCGCATTACTGAACACGGCGTCGTATCCGGCACTCATGTCGTGTGTTTTTGCCATGACTGCCGCGCGGCTCAGCTGTATTTTGAACAGCCCGACCCTGCGCCCGACCCAGTCGAGGTGTTTCAGATGTCACCGGAAGACATCAAGATCGATGCAGGGGTCGAGCACTTGGCAGCTATGCAACTTAGCCCCAAGGGCATGTTGCGATGGTATGCCAGATGCTGCAACGCGCCGCTGGCCACGACGCCGACAACTCCAAAATTTCCGTTCGCGGGTTTTATCGTCAAACGTATTCCCCACCCCAGCAGTTTGGGTCCCATTACAACGCGTGGATTTGTGCCAAGGGCTGACAGCAAGCAGTCTCATGAGAAAATCCGCTATGCCGCTATGGGTCTGCTTAAACGCGTACTAAAATCGCGTCTGTTCGGGAGCTGGAAGAAAACGCCATTCTTTGACTCTGAAACCGGTCGGCCGGTGGTGCAACCAACTGTTCTGACCAAGAACCAGCGCGCGGTTTTCTACGACTAGGTCAGCCGCAGTGGTTTCCGGAGCCAATCCTGCAGCATCGCAATCACGGATTCGGGTGCTTCCAGTGTCGGATAGTGCCCGGCCTCATCAATCACGCGCAACTCTGCATCCGGAATGAGATCAGCCATGAAGGTATTCTTGCGGACCGGATTCTCCGCATCATGGGCACCGCAAATGATCAGCGTGGGCATCCTGATCCGGCGCAGCGTGCCTTGTTGGTCCGGACGGCGTTGCAGGGTTCTTATCTGACGCACAAACACATCCGAGCCCAATTCCTCGGCCATCTGCAACACTTCGTTCAAAATCGGGATGCGTTGCGGACCGGGAGACAACATGTCCGAGCCGATCAGCTTGCGCATCACTTCGTCCAACCTCCCCGCCTGCGCGCCAACAATCAGGTCTTCGCGACTCGCCGCGATATGAGGTGTGTCGGCCTGCGCATCCGTCGCCAGCAAGGCCAGTCGTGTCACCCTCTCAGGTGCTCGCCGCACGATCTCAAGCGCGACGCCACCACCCAGACCAAACCCGCACAAAGCAAACCGGTGCGGCAGTTGATCCAGCAAGCCCGGCGCGATTTCTTCGAACCGTTCACCGCCGGTGATCGGTGCGACCATAACTGCACGTTCACGCGACAGCGCGGTGATCTGCGCCTGAAACAACCGTGCATCGCACATCAATCCGGGTAGCAAAACCAACGGCTCGATCACCTCGGTGCCCTCCGCTCGTTGTTATTGTTTTGTTACAGGATGAGAGGTTTGCCAACGGCGGGCAAGCAAAACTTCACGGATAGCTGATCGCCCGAAACGGTGGGAAATCCGCATAGCGTTCCTGCCTTTGGCCCAGCGGTTCATCTGGCTCCGCCCCGGCCCGCAACAAGCAGCCGCGCGGGGCGATGTAGCTGTCGATCCGCCGTACAGGCTTGGGCCGCCAAACCAGATTGAACGCGCATAGTTTGGGAAAGAACCAAATCTCGGAATAATCCAGATGGTCATGCATCCACCACGCCAAATCGCGCCAATCGCGCCCCTGCGCATAACGGTCTGCAAACCACGGAATTACCACCGACGCCCCTGCTACACGTGCGTCACCTTCGCCCCAATCCCAAATGTGGCACTCCAACGGGTTGTCATTGCGGGCACAGTTCAACCTGTTCTCGTTCCCGAACCGGTTCAGTGATCGCGAGCGATAGCCCGAGCGCACCGCGATACGACCAAAGGTTTCTTCCAGCGGGTCCAGCAGGGTCTCGCAAAACGCGCGCCCGGTCTCGATCGCAAGATCAGGGTTGTCGGGAATATTTTGCAATTCGTGAAAGTTCCCGATCTCGGAATATAGAAAATCACGCATGAAAAAATGCCGGGATAGTCGCACGCGACCCAACGTCTCAAGGCTCCACATACTGCCCGGTCTACGCATATTCAGCCCCCGCTTTGCTTCGGAATCCCCTGCTCTGACAGCCATTCCAATATGCCCGCGACCGCCGCGTCGGTCTGACCCGGTGACATCAGACGCCCCGCGACCACGTGTGAGGTCGGATCATCCCCGGGCCCCATTGTCACCAATGAAACCATCGCCTGACCACCCCAGGTCTTGGCCGCCTCATGCATTTTATCCGGACGCACCACCTGATCATCATCAGAAAACCAGAACAGCGCCGGAACCCGCGCGCCCGAGAAGTCAAGCGCATTGACCGCATCTACAAGGGCAAACATCGGCACGACCGCCTCCCATGGATAAACAGTTGTCCAAAAGATGTTCTTCTCGGGATCAGTGCTTGAGACATCCCGGTCCTGTCCCATCAATGGCGGCAGCCAATGCCGGGCCCACGGCAAGGATGGCACCCAGGAACCAGCCGAGTTTACGCCAAAGTTCGGCGATACCAAAACCAACGCAGCCACATCAGTGCTCAGTTTCGTGTCCATCGCAGCCGCGGCGGCCAGGGTCGCCCCCGTCGAGGTTGCGAGCACAATGACTTGCTCACCAACAGCCCTGGCGGCAGCCAACGCCTCGGCTGTATCCTGCATCCAGCCCGACGCCGTACCTTCGGCCATTGCGTCCCCATCGCGGCCATGCCCCTGAAGCCTTGTGTAGACAAGGTTGGCACCCAACGCGTCCGCAACGCGATCAGGTACTGGCCTGATCTCCTCGGACGTGGCGGAAAACCCATGAATGTAGAGCACCGCAAAAGCTGTCCGCTGTTCAACAAAACCATCCTGCCAGATCACGCGCTTTTCAACACCTGGCACGATGTCATCATAGGCGGATTCGATGCTTTCAAAGTAAACCTGAACGCCCTCGCCAAAATTGCGCGGATCGAAACGCGGATGCAGGTCCACTGGCTCGCGCGGGCCAAAGGCGTAGATCAACACACCAACCAGCGTCAAACCCACCATCACCCGCGCCAAAACCCAGCCCAGGCGACGCATCAGGTGCATTCCAGGACTTCTCGCAGAGCCTGCTCAATCAGCCCGAGGCATCGCTCATCCGAAAACCTGTGATCCGCATCTTTGACCAGCAGCAGTTGCATGTCCGGACCAGTGGCATGATCCAGCAGGCGCACTGCCGTATCGGTCGAGACGGCCGTATCTGCTGTCCCCTGCAGGAGACGCACAGGGAAAGGCAGATCAAGCGAAGCGCGCAAAACCAACCGCTGCCGCCCATCCTCAATCATCCGCTTGGTGATGACGTAGGGCTCCATGTAGTCCGATGGCAGTTCCACATGTCCAACCGTCTCTAGTTCAGATTTCTGCTCGTTCGAAAACGACGCCCAATACCCATCCTCGGTAAAATCTGGGGCCGCCGCGATTGTCACCATACCTGCGATCCGTTCGGGCATGACACGCGCCAGCAACAGCGCTTGCCACCCGCCCATCGACGATCCCACAACAACCAGCGGACCATCAGTTAACCGAGAAACTGCGGCCAGCGTATCCTCGTGCCAGTCCCCGATACACCCGTCAGTAAAGGCGCCCGAGCTTTCACCGTGCCCCGAATAGTCAAACCGAAGGAACCCCTGCCCGCGCGCGCGAGCCCACGCTTCCAGGTGCAGCGCCTTGGTGCCCTCCATATCTGATTTCAAGCCACCTAGAAAAACGATGGTCGGCCCGCGCCCATCACTCTTGTGATACGCCAGACGTCGTCCCTGCGCGGTTTCCAGAAATTCTGCCTCTGCCATGCTACCCTCATTGCTTGTCAGCCCATCATGCATGTCACGCACCTCTCTGCAATTGCCCGATCCTTCTTCATCTGGCTAAAAATACCTCGGGGAGTGCGAGGGGCTGGCCCCTCGCTCCTGCCCTTGACACCTGTGTCCCCACCTGCCACATGAGCCGAGCATACATAACCCGCAACCGGGCGTTCAGTGGGCGCCAAACCGACGAGGAGAGCCGATATGGCCCTGGACTCACAGTCAGTCTCCCTTACCTTTCCCGATGGCAATTCCCGATCCTATGAAGCAGGCGTTACGCCCGCACAGGTCGCCGCCGACATCTCGACCTCGCTGGCGAAAAAAGCCATTTCTGCCACGGTGAATGGACAGCATTGGGACCTGCAATGGCCAATCGAAGCCGACGCGCAAATCGCTATTCATACCATGAAGGACGAGGCGCAAGCCAATGAGCTGATCCGACACGATCTAGCGCATGTCATGGCCCGCGCCGTGCAAGAGATTTGGCCCGCAACCAAGGTCACCATTGGCCCCGTCATCGAAAACGGCTGGTACTATGACTTTGACCGTGAGGAACCGTTTACGCCCGAAGATCTCGGCCTCATCGAGAAAAAGATGAAAGAGATCATCAACAAGCGTGACCCGGTGACCACCGAGGTCTGGGACCGCGATCGCGCGATCGAGTTCTACAAGGCCAATAATGAGCCCTATAAAGTTGAGCTGATCGAATCCATCCCGGGTGATGAACCACTGCGCATGTATTGGCACGGTCACTGGCAGGATCTCTGCCGTGGCCCGCACTTGCAGCACACCGGTCAACTGCCGGGCGACGCGTTCAAGCTGATGTCAATCGCCGGGGCTTATTGGCGCGGCGACAGCGACCGCGCAATGCTACAGCGCATCTATGGCGTGGCCTTCACCGGCAAGGAAAAGCTGAAGGCTCATCTGCACATGTTGGAAGAAGCCGCCAAGCGCGACCACCGCAAGCTGGGTCGCGAGATGGATTTGTTCCACATGCAGGAAGAGGCCCCAGGGCAGATTTTCTGGCACCCTAATGGCTGGACCATCTACACTCTTCTGCAAGATTACATGCGTCGGCAACAGCGCAAAGGTGGCTATGTTGAGGTCAACACCCCTCAGGTCGTCGACCGCAAGCTGTGGGTAGCCTCGGGTCATTGGGACAAATACCAAGAGAACATGTTCATCGTCGAAGTGGACGAGGAACATGCACGGGAAAAGGCGGTCAACGCCCTGAAACCGATGAACTGCCCCTGCCACGTGCAGATTTTCAATCAGGGTCTCAAATCCTATCGCGACCTTCCTCTGCGCATGGCCGAGTTCGGATCGTGTAACCGGTACGAACCTTCCGGCGCGCTGCACGGCATCATGCGCGTACGCGGCTTTACCCAGGATGATGGCCATATCTTCTGCACCGAAGACCAGATCGAATCCGAAACCGCTGAGTTCATTCGGTTCCTGTCCGGTATCTACAAAGACCTCGGGTTTGAGAACTTCTCGGTCAAATTCTCGGACCGGCCGGAAAAACGCTCAGGATCGGACGAAGTTTGGGACAAGGCTGAAGCCGCCCTGCTCAGCGCAACCCGCGCCGCCGGGATCGAGCCGGAACTCAACCCGGGTGAAGGGGCATTCTACGGCCCGAAACTCGAGTTTGTTCTGACCGATGCGATCGGGCGGGATTGGCAATGCGGCACGCATCAGGTGGACTTTGTTCTGCCCGAGCGACTGGACGCCACGTATATCGGCGCTGATGGTGGCAAACACCGCCCAGTTATGTTGCACCGCGCGACCTTGGGCTCGTTTGAACGTTTCATCGGCATCCTGATCGAGGAACACGCTGGCAAGCTGCCGTTCTGGCTGGCCCCGCGCCAGGTCGTTGTGGCCTCGATCACCTCCGAGGCCGATGAGTATGTGGCCGAAGTGGTCAGCACCCTTCGCGCAGCAGGCATCCGCGCCGAGGCGGATATTCGCAACGAGAAGATCAACTATAAAGTCCGCGAACATTCGGTCGGCAAAGTGCCGATCATTCTGGCCGTTGGTCACCGTGAAGTCGAAGACCGCACGGTCAGTGTCCGTCGCCTTGGCGAAAAACAGACGCAGGTCCAATCGCTTGAGGCTGTAACAAATGAGTTGAGC
Source organism: Ruegeria sp. CG1 (assembly GCF_056537265.1). NCBI lineage: Bacteria > Pseudomonadati > Pseudomonadota > Alphaproteobacteria > Rhodobacterales > Roseobacteraceae > Ruegeria > Ruegeria sp. CG1. Next base: position 1,110,679 of record NZ_JBQFRF010000001.1, read on the forward strand.
GTGGCTGCAACGCCCCCCGATCTGCTGTAACATTCGGCAGCAAACCGCTAGAAATCCGGCCCGTTATTTTGGGCCGGATTGAAACAAATATCATTTTTCAATTCAAAAACAATTTGTTAACGTTCAAGGGTGCATGACGACCTTTGACGGGGTTGTGAGACACGGGCTCGTGAATTCAACTGCTGCCCCTGAACCATTATCTTGTCGTTGTCACAAGCAGACATACGCAGTCATTAACAAGGATTACCAAGATGTCGAACACTGCAAAAACACTGGTTATCGCAAGCGCAGTTGCTGCAGCCGTTTCCGGCGCGGCCACAACCGCAACAGCCCAAGCCAAAGAAAAATGCTATGGCGTTTCTCTGGCGGGTCAGAACGACTGTGCAGCCGGCCCCGGCACAACTTGCGCGGGCACTTCGACCGTCGACTATCAGGGCAACGCATGGACCCTGGTTGACGCAGGCACCTGCGCAGACATCGAGCTGCCGAAAACAGCAGACGGTGCAGATCGCAAAGGCTCGCTTGAGCCGCTGGAGCGTGACCTGCCTGCATAAGGCTTTTCCGAATGAACCAGAAAGGGCGGGCAGGATCGCCCGCCCTTTCCACGTAATCAGGGGATTTGCAAATGTTGGACAATGCGCTCAGATCGAACCGGCTGCCTGCAGCACCGGGCGTTGGTTACAAACCACAGCATTTCTCGCAGATTCTTGAACAAGCCAAGCCTGTGGCGTGGCTAGAGATTCATGCCGAAAACTATATGGGCGATGGTGGCAGACCTCTGGCACAACTGCGTCACCTGTCCGAACAATTCCCGATTTCAGTGCATGGTGTCGGGCTGTCGATCGGCGGCGAAACGCCACTTGACCCAGATCACCTGGACCGCCTGAAGCATCTTGTCGGCTGGTTGAGCCCGGCCAGCTTTTCGGAGCATTTGGCATGGTCAACCCATGACAGCCATTTCCTGAACGATCTACTTCCTCTGCCCTATACTGATGCGACTCTGGCCCGCGTTTGCGACCATATCGATCAGGTGCAAGAGGTGGTCGGGCGGCAAATGCTGTTAGAGAATCCCTCAAGCTATTTGGCCTTCGAGGAAAGCACATGGTCGGAACCTGATTTCTTGCGCGAAATCACCCGGCGCACCGGCTGCGGGCTGTTGCTGGACGTGAACAACGTCTTTGTTTCAGCCACCAATCTGGATTTCTCACCGCAGGGCTATATTGATGCCTACCCGCTGGACCAAGTCGGTGAGATTCACCTGGGCGGGCATGATGAGGACGAGGACGATCATGGACATCCCTTGCTGATCGACAGCCACGGGCGCGAAGTGGTGGACCCGGTCTGGGCGCTGCTGGACTACGTACTAGACAAATCCGGCCCCAAACCCCTGTTGATTGAATGGGACACCGATGTGCCAGACTGGCCGGTGTTACGGGCCGAAGCCGAGCGCGCGCAAAAAGCGCTGGATCGCGTGCCCGCATGAGCGTGTCGCAAACGACATTCCACATGGCACTGCTAGATGCCAACAAGCCCATTCCCGATGGGTTGCTGGACGCCGAGGCGCAGCCCGCCGGTCGTCGCTTCAGCGTCTATCGCAACAACGTCGCCGTCTCGCTGACCGAGGCGATGCATCAAGCCTTCCCGGTCATCACAAAACTTCTGGGCCCCCAGAATATGGACGGGCTGGCTGGAATATTCTTGCGCCAGCACCCGCCGTCCTCACCCCTGATGATGTTTTATGGCGAGGAATTCCCTAAATTTCTGGAAGGAATGGAGCAGTTGTCGCATCTGGGCTACCTGCCGGATGTTGCCCGTCTGGAACTGGCGCTGCGTAGGGCTTACCACGCCGCTGATCGACAACCCATAGATGCCGAAGCGCTCAGCTTGCCACCGGAAGATTTGATGCAAGCCAAACTGACCCTCGCGCCGTCGGTGCAGGTGTTGCGTTCAAGCTGGCCCGTACATGCGATCTGGCTATATAACACCGAAGAAGGCGCGCCGAAACCCGAGGCGGGCGCTCAGGATATTTTGATCATGCGTCCCGAATACGACCCTGCCCCACACCCATTGCTACCGGGTGGTGCGGCATGGATCGCGCTGATTCAGGATGGCAAATCCATCGGTGAGGCATTTGAATCCACCATGGCCGAAACACCCGAATTTGATCTTGGAACCACTCTGGCACTGCTTTTGCAGGGCGGTGCAATAACTTCTGTGACTATCGAAAGGCTGGACACATGACTGCCCTGATCTCAACTTACAATAATGCGATGGAAAAAGCGGATCACGCGTCCGGTTGGCTGACACCAACCCTGGCTCGGGTGGTCTTTATCGCCGTGTTGTTCGTCTACTACTGGAACTCGGCCACGCTGAAAATCGACGGCTCGATCTTTTCGCCATCGGCCGGAGCCTTCGGCCAGATCTTTCCCAAAGCTGCAGAGGCGGTGCTGTATGATGTGACTCAGATGACCTTTTTCCAGCGGGTCGTCATCTTCTTTGGCACAGTGGCCGAATTTGTCCTGCCTGTGCTTTTGCTGGTCGGCCTGCTGACGCGCCTTGCCGCGCTTGGCATGATCGGATTTGTCTGGGTTCAAACACTGACCGATGTCACCGGGCATGGCATCAAACTGGGCGGCTTGTTCGACAACGCAATTACGTTGATGGATCAGCGCGTGATGTGGACATTCCTGCTGCTGGTGATTGTGATCAACGGCGCGGGTCCGCTGTCTCTGGATCGGTTATTACGCCTGAAGTGACCTAGAAATGTGCCTTGGGCTCGTCCGGTTTTCCTGCGGCGAGCCCGAGCAACCCTGCTGCGCCTGCAAAGGCAATCGGGAACATGGTGAAAACACCGAAGCCAAAGGCGTAGTACATCCCAGCGGCAGAAATCAGCAGCAAAATGCCTGCAATCAGAGCCCGCGAATGGGCCATCGCCCCGCCAACGATTGCCAACAAAGGCGCCACGATCGAAGCCGTCTGGATCAACTCGGGGTTCTCTACCTGCTCGGCAATGCCTTCGATCTCACCAAACTGGTCGATCAGTTCCACAAAGCCGTAGCCAAAAAAGCCGACGATCATCCCGATCAGCCCGGCAATGACGCCTAAAATCATGGCAGCGTTTCGCATTCACAGGTCTCCGCTTGTTGCCCGTGTCACATAAGCAGTTCTTCAGGCAACACCAAGGGCCTGAAGGGTTTCAGGCGTCCAGCCCAGATACATCTGACCATCGGATACTATCAATGGGCGTTTCATCAGGGTCGGATGATCAGCCAACAGCGCGAGCACCGGTCGATTGCGTGTGTCATCATCCAATCCCCGCCAGGTTGTTGATCGCGTATTGAGCAAGGCTTTGCCGAAAGTCTCGTACGCCTCGGACAGCACATTTTCGGGAACCCCTTGCGCGCGGACATCAACGAAAACCGCATCTGGAAGCAGTTTCAATGCCTTACGGCACGTATCGCAAGTTTTTAACCCATATAGCTGCATTATCTAACTAATCCTGTAATCGCTGCAAATTTAGACAAACCCATCAGGCTGCCCCAGTTATTCTTGATTTTTTACTTCACCGTGTAATGTTGAAAAAGGCGAAACACGCGACCCGGGCTGTATCGTGAGGGCGAACAGTGACGTGTGGCGGTTTTGCCAGCCAAGGCCCCCACCAATTTGTGGGACAACTTGTAAGTAGAAGGAGACACGGGAAATGCCAACCGGCACCGTGAAATGGTTTAATACAACCAAAGGCTATGGTTTTATTGCGCCCGATGAAGGGGGCAAAGATGTGTTTGTTCATATCTCGGCCGTAGAACGATCCGGTCTGACCGGACTCGCTGACAATCAGAAAGTCTCGTACGAGTTGCAGGACGGACGTGACGGCCGCCAAATGGCTGCTGATTTGAAGCCGCTGTAAGGCACAGCCCGCCCCGGCGGGAAAGATAAAAGAAGGTTGACGGCCAATTTCAGGCCGTTAACCGCAAACCCTAGTGAACGCGCCCACCTTGGGACGTGCTCGGTTTTCTGTTGAATCAACCCTCTCTGATAACAGCCTCAAACTCACGCCATTCCCGTGCGGTCATGCCTGAGTTTTCCTGAGTGACATCTTCACCGCTGAGCATCCGACGCAAGCAGGTCACCATCTGCGCCGAGAGGTTGACTGCGCCAAGGCGGTAGTCCTCAAACGCGCGGTAGGCAAACGGTACCCAGTCGGCGACAATCTTGCACATGGTATCTGCGTAAACGCGGATTTCGTACTGCGCGTGCGGGTCGGCACGCAGACGCAAGAAGTGGAACAAGTTGTGCAAGTCCACCTTCCAATACCATTGCGTATAAATGTTGGCTGGAAGGTTCATCCGCGCCAGTTCACGCGCAAGCCCTTGCTGGCCGTCCTGACCGATCATCGCCTCGTAGTTGTCATAGCAGCGCGCACTGTCCGCTTTCAGTATCTCCAACACACGCGCGGCCTCTTCGCCTTGCAATGTGTCTCCACGGCCCTGATTGTTAACCTCGGATTGCGCGGCGACATGTTCGGGTGCCGGGATATAGAACTCTCGATCCAGGATCGAATACCGCGCCGAATATTCGTTCACATTCGCCGTGCGGTGGCGGATCCACTGGCGGGCTACGAACACGGGCAGTTTGACGTGCAACTTGATCTCGCACATTTCAAACGGGGTCGAATGCCAGTGGCGCATCAGATAGCGGATCAGGCCTTCATCATTTTGCACCGACTTGGTGCCTTTGCCGTAGGAAACACGCGCGGCCTGACAGATCGCAGCATCGTCGCCCATATAGTCGATAACGCGGACAAATCCGTGATCCAGAACCTGATGCGCCGTGTACAGATGATCTTCCATACCTTCGGCAACGACGCGGCGGGTCGGGCTCGACTGTGCGCGTTGAGCTTCGATCTCGGCCAGTTGGTCGACAGACAGAGGCATGAAATTATCCTTTCCAGCAATGAGTCGCCGACCACTATATATCGGCAAGCTTGCCATCGGAACCGCGATATGTGCGGCGCATTGCGCTAAATCGGAATTGTGTCCGGCCAGCCCCTCGACATGGGATGAAGGCGCGCTAAGGTGCTTGGCATCACAACCAATGCAAGGAAAGTCGCGATGGGGCTGACATATCTCCACACCATGGTCCGCGTGAAGGATCTTGAGAAATCCATAGCGTTTTATGAACTATTGGGCCTGAAGGAAACGCGTCGTTATGAAAGCGAGGCTGCGCGGTTCACACTGGTATTCCTCGCCCCACCGGGACAAGAGGACGCGCCCATTGAACTTACATACAACTGGGATGGCGACGACGCACTGCCAAGCGACAGCCGCCATTTCGGGCACCTCGCCTATGGCGTCGACAACATTTACGAGACCTGCCAGCATCTTCAGGACAATGGCGTCGTGATCAACCGCCCGCCACGCGACGGGCGTATGGCGTTCGTTCGCTCGCCCGACAATGTCTCGATCGAGTTGCTGCAAAATGGTGAAGCGTTAGCCCCGGCAGAGCCTTGGTCTAGCATGGAAAGCACCGGCCACTGGTGATCCGCTGGCTGGGAGCATTGGGGCTGGCTGTCGCGGGCAGCCCCCTTTGGGCCGAGACCTGCCGCCTGGCGCTGGCGCTGGCCATGGACATCTCGACCTCGGTGGACGCGACTGAGGATGCGCTGCAACGACAGGGGCTGGCCAACGCATTGATTGCGCCCGAGGTGCAGGAGGCTTTCTTCCTTTCACCTCAACCGGTTGCATTAGCCGTCTATGAATGGTCCGGCAGTTTCAACCAAACATTGCTTTTGGATTGGACGATAATCGATACTCGGGCCAATTTGATCTCCGCCGCGCATCGGATCGGGACATCGAAGCGATCGGAAGACGAGTTTCCAACTGCAATGGGTCACGCGCTGGCTTATGGGGCAACCCTGCTGGGGAGCGCCCCGAATTGTCTGTTCCAAACCATCGATATCTCGGGCGATGGCAAGAACAACGATGGCTACGGGCCACAGATCGCTTACAAACACTTTCCGTTCGAAAACACGACCGTGAATGGTCTGGTGATCAATGCAGCTGATTTCGAAGGAGAAATCGACTTGATCCCGTTCTTTCAGAAAAATGTACTACACGGACCCGGAGCTTTTCTTGAGATCGCCGCCGGGTTCGAAGATTTTGAGCGTGCCATGCGTCGCAAACTGGAACGGGAATTGAAAGGATTGGAACTTAGTGCGTTGCAACCGGATAATGCGAAATGATCCGCCTGTGTGCGACACTTCTTTGCCTGCTGGCCAACCCGCTTTCAGCGCAATGTCGACAGGCTTTGGCGTTGGGAATGGATGTCTCTGGTTCGGTCGACAGTCGTGAGTACAGGTTGCAACTTAGTGGCCTTGCGGCGGCGTTGCGCCATCCCGAGGTGGTTCAACTGATCCTTTCAAACCCGTCTACCTTTATTCGGATCGCTATCTACGAATGGAGCGAACCTGGCCACCAACGCCTCTTGCTTGGTTGGACAGATGTTCGCTCGACTGCTGATCTGCGTCGAATTCAGCAACATTTAGAAAGCACAACACGCTCATCAGCGCCGCAGGGAACGGCGGTCGGGTCGGCCATGTTGTACGGTGCTGAGATGTTGGAGAGCCAAAGCGATTGCTGGCGGCGAACACTGGATCTGTCCGGTGATGGTAAACACAATCTCGGACATCACCCGCGGGACATAAAAGCCACTCTGCAAAACACTGATATTACAATCAATGCCCTTGTAATCGGTATCGACGACCCCAATCCAGGAGACACCCGCCAGGTAGAGATTGGGGAGCTATCTGCTTATTACCACGCGTGGGTCATCCGAGGCCCCGATGCTTTCGTCGAAGTCGCCCTTGGCTTCGAAGCCTATGAAGATGCGATGACACGTAAACTGATCCGTGAGCTTGAGGGTCTGTCGCTCTCCCAAACTCAGCCATCAAAGCTATTAGTAGATATACCGAATCTGATCGGTCCAATATCGTTCGACCCGACGCAGTGAACCGGTAATCTCTTCAATCCCATCGGTCCCGATCACGCCGCGGTTTTGCAGCCCTTCTGCATGGCGGGCGAACAGGTCTGACACGATGTCACGAATCTCACGCCCGCGCGGGGTCAGGCGTACCCGTACCGAGCGGCGGTCGATCTCGCATCGCTGATGGTGCATATAGCCCATCTCGACCAGTTTCTTAAGATTGTAGCTGACATTGCTGCCTTGATAGTAACCACGGCTCTTCAACTCTCCGGCGGTTACTTCATGGTCGCCTATGTTGAACAACAGCAGGGCCTGCACCGCGTTGATCTCAAGTACGCCGACACGCTCGAATTCATCCTTGATGACGTCCAGAAGCAAGCGATGCAGACGCTCGACCAGCGCCAACGCCTCAAGATAGCTCGTCATGAACCCCTTGGTCCCGGGCGCGGTGACCTGTAACTCCATACTCATTCAATCCTCCGATTCATCGCGCTGTTTCTGAAAACATGACGCGAATTCCCGAAAAATCGGTTAAGCCTGATGATTGCTTATTTTTGAAAGGTTTGCGCGATATCCGCGATCAATTCGGCCAGCGGTTCCGGCGGGCTGGCCTGACCAGTGACCCATTGATAAAGGTCCTGATCATTTTCATGCAGCAAGGCATCGTATGTGTCCAATCCCGCCTCGTCCATCGAAGACAGATTGCGATCGGCATATGCCGTCAGGATCAAATCCATCTCTTTGATGCCCCGCCGCATCGAACGCATTTTCATGCGCTTGATCCGGGTCTCGCGCGGCTCGGTCATTGATTGCGTTCCAATTTCAGACGCAGCGCTTTTTCGACGCGGGCCAGCCGCTCGGAGTTGGCTCGCATCTCACCTCGGATCGTGCGGAGCTCTGCAACAAGATCGCGCAATTCCGAGTCCGTATCGCCATGCAGGCTTGTTTCGTCCATACCGTCGCCCTCGCCCGTCAGAAGCCACATGATCGAGACATTCAGTAGCCCCGCCATCATCGACAGCTTGTTCGCGCGGGGTTCCGACAAATCATCTTCCCACGAAGTGATCGTGGCTTTTTTGACACCAAGCCTGCGGGCCAATTGGGTCTGCGTCATGCCTGCGGCTTCGCGTGCGCCAGCAACGCGATCCCCGAAGGTTGCGGTGTCCGGTCCGAACCAGTCTGTTTCGTCGTTCATCGGGGTCTCCAAAGGGTAAAACTCAATTGGCTTGATCGTTATTTCGGCGCACCCTATGACAGTCGGGCTGAACATACAAACCGAGGCCGACCATGAGTTTCCTGTCTGCGACACTGTCACGCGTAAAACCCTCGCCCACCATCGCGATGACGTCCAAAGCAGCCGAGCTGAAGGCCGCCGGGCGCGATGTGATCGGGCTGAGCGCAGGCGAGCCCGATTTCGACACGCCGCAGAACATCAAGGACGCCGCCGTGGCCGCCATCGCTGCGGGCAAGACCAAATACACTGCTCCGGACGGCATCCCCGAGCTGAAACAGGCGGTTTGCGCCAAGATGAAGCGTGACCACGGATTGGACTATACGCCCGCTCAGGTCTCGGTCGGGACCGGGGGTAAGCAGACGCTTTACAACGCGCTGATGGCTACGCTGAACGAGGGCGATGAGGTCCTCATCCCCGCGCCCTATTGGGTCAGCTACCCGGACATGGTGTTACTGGCCGGTGGCGCACCAGTGATCGTCGAAACTTCGCTGCAGACCAATTTCAAACTGACAGCGGATCAACTGGAAGCCGCAATCACACCTAAAACGAAATGGTTCATCTTCAACTCACCCTCGAATCCCACCGGGGCGGGCTATAGCCGTTCTGAACTAAAAGAACTGACTGATGTCCTGATGCGACATCCGCATGTCTGGGTGATGACCGATGATATGTATGAGCACCTGGCCTATGACGGGTTCGAGTTCTGCACGCCCGCACAGGTGGAACCGAGACTTTATGATCGGACGCTGACTTGCAATGGCGTCTCCAAAGCCTATGCCATGACCGGTTGGCGTATTGGCTATGCGGCAGGCCCGGTCGAGTTGATCGCCGCGATGCGCAAGGTGCAATCTCAATCAACTTCGAATCCCAGTTCGGTCAGCCAATGGGCAGCAGTCGAGGCTCTGAATGGAACTCAAGCATTCCTTGCGCCGAATAATGAGATCTTCAAACGCCGTCGCGATCTGGTCGTCGACATGCTCAGCCAAATCGACGGTATCTCGTGCCCGACACCCGAAGGCGCGTTCTACGTCTATCCATCAATTGCAGGCTTGATCGGGAAAACCACACCCGCGGGCACCGTGATAGATTCGGACGAAACCTTCGCAATCGCCCTGCTGGAAGAGGCCGACGTGGCGGTGGTGTTTGGCGCAGCTTTTGGTCTGTCGCCCAATTTCCGCGTCAGCTATGCGACCTCTGATGAAGCCCTGACTGAAGCCTGCACACGCATCCAACGTTTTTGCGCCGCGCTCACCTGATTCCGGAGTTTGTTATGTCCACAGCCCTGCCTGAATACTATTTCCGCGTGCGCGAAAATGGGGCAGCGGTGTTCAGGATCGACACGGAAAACCGCCATCGCCGGATCGAGATGGAACAGATCGCGGTCATCAACATCCGCAATGGCGAGGTCAAACCGCAGGGCCAGCGTGTACTAAGCGACGCCGACAACGATGAAATCGCGCGCTGGATGGAAGAGCGCAAAGCCCTGCTATCCCGCCGCGATATGGATGATATACACCGTGCGGTTGACTACCTGAATCTGACCACGCAATGGGCCCAGTCTAAAGCAACGGATGCGCAATTAGAGGACGTGACCGACCCATTGCTAATGGCAATGCACGACTTGCGGTCGGTACTTGTTCGAAAGAAATCCGACCGGATGAGCAAAGAATGATCCCCTAGGCGGGAACTTCTCCTACATCGCGCACCGACCTTAGCCAGAAGCGCGCCATCAACAATACGGCAGCACAAGCGAGGCCAATCACGAGGCCAAGCCAGACTCCGATCCCCTCCATACCTCGAACAAAGCCGAAATAGTACGAAGCGGGGATACCAATCACCCAATAGCTAAGTGCGGCCATCACCATCGGTATTTTTGCATCCTGCAAACCTCGCAACAGGCCTAGTGCGATGACCTGCGCCCCATCGACCAGCTGGAACAACGCAGCCATCGCCAGCAGGCCAGTGCCGATTAGCAGGATCTGTGGCCGCTGCGGATCATCAGCCTCCATAAACAGCGAGATCAGGGGCTCAGCGCATGTCAGGAATAGAACAATCGTCAAGACCGACACGATCAACGACATCCCGGTCACCGTAATCGCGCCTTTCTCAAGATGCGCCCGATCCCGTCGACCCAACGCGTTGCCCGCCCGAATAGTCGCCACATTAGACAAGCCCAAATGAACCATGAACGTCGCCGAGGCGAGGTTCAACGCAATCCCGTGAGCTGCCAGCGGCACTGGACCCAACCAGCCCATCATGACAGCAGAGATCGCGAACAACGACACCTCCGCCAGTGTCGTCAGACCGATGGGAACGCCCAAACGCAGCACGCTCATGAACATCTCCCAATCCGGGCGCCAAAACCGCTGAAACAAGCTGTGTTCCGGCAACGCACGCACCGCATAGATCACGACCGCCACCAATGATACGATCTGCGTCACCACTGACGCGATAGCCGCACCAATCACCCCAAGTTCGGGCGCGCCCCAGTTTCCGAAGATCAGCGCATAGTTGGTCACGCCATTGACCACAGCTGCAACAATCGTGATCCACAGCACAATCTGCGTCCGCTCAAGTGCGGCCAAATAGGACTTCAGGACCATCACCAACAGCGCCGGGAACAAGCCCCACCCCGCGACCCGCAGGTATACTGACGCAGTTTCAGCAACTTGCGGCTCTTGCTTCAAAGCAATCAGGATCGGATGGGACCACCACAAAAGGGGCATCATCACCGTCGCATAGATCAGTGATAGCCACAGACCCATGCGAGTGGAGCGCCGAATGCTGGTCTCATTCTCCTCGGCGGCAGCGGTCGCCACCATCGGCATTACAGCCCACCCAAACCCGGCACCAAACAGGAACAGGACGAAGTAATAGCTGTTGGCCAGCGTCACGGCAGCCAACGCCTCGACCCCGTACCAGCCCAGCATGACTGTATCGGTCAAACCAATCGCATACTGTGCCAGATGCCCGCCAATCAATGGCAGGCCCAGCACCGCGATTGCGCGCAAATGGCCGGGATATGTCATCACCTTGTTCATTCCGCCAGCCTTAGGCTTGCGCGCTGCCCGAGACAAGAGCGGAACAAACTTATTTCATAATGAGACTAACGAGGACAAAGCGACGCAATCCATCACCTTTGGTGCAACGGCTTTACAGTTTATCGATTTTCAGCCGATCTTCGCGTCAGGATGCAGCGCTGTCCCCAGAATATGGTCCGAGTTATGAATTACGTGATGCGCCTGCCCAACTATCAACGGATCAGGCTCACCAACGATCCTGAGGTCTTTGTCCGGGTAGTCCAGCGTCGACAGGAAATGCCGCATGCAGTTCAGACGCGCGCGTTTCTTGTCGTTGGATTTGACAATCGTCCAGGGCGCATCAGCGGTGTCGGTGTAGAAGAACATCGCCTCTTTCGCCTCGGTATAATCATCCCATTTGCTCAGGCTAGCCTTGTCAATCGGTGACAGTTTCCATTGCTTCAACGGATCAGTTTCACGACTCCCAAAGCGCCGCTGCTGCTCTTCCTGCGTGACCGAGAACCAGTACTTATAAAGTTGAATGCCCGAGCGCACCAGCATCCGCTCCAACTCGGGCGTCTGCCGCATGAATTCCAGATACTCATTGGGTGAGCAGAAGCCCATCACCCGCTCGACGCCCGCACGGTTGTACCAGGACCGATCATAAAACACCATCTCGCCCACGGTGGGCAGCTGCTGCACATAACGCTGGTAATACCACTGCCCCTTTTCCTCATCCGTCGGCTTGTTCAATGCGACCACACGCGCCTGACGCGGGTTCAGATGCTCCATGAACCGCTTGATGGTCCCACCCTTGCCGGCGGCGTCGCGGCCCTCGAACAACAGCACAAACCGCTGCCCGGTCTCCTGCGCCCACAATTGAACCTTCAGCAACTCTGCCTGCAGCTCGGCCTTTTGCGCCTCGTAATCCTTGCGTGCCATCTTGCGGCCATAGGGGTACTTGCCGCTCTCAAAAGCTTGCCGGATTTTCTCGGATGTTGGTGCCGAGGCATCCGCCTTCAGGTCAGTTACAGCTTTGATCTGAGATGATTTTTGTTTGATCTGGGGTGCCGCATCCATACATGTTCTCCTCGGTTTCACTGTCGAGGAGATGCTTAGCCGATTGTCACACGGCGCGCTTTGATTGGTGTCAAATTGACATAGGTTTTATCGGGGCGTCAAAGAACAAGCCTATGCCCGTTCTTTACATGATCCCAAAATACATAGGGGGGAGCGGCCAGCCCCGCACTTACCGATGTCCCCAATCATCAGGATTGTCCGAGTTGTTCGGCGACAAGCCCAAAACGTCTCCGTCAGTCGAACACCCCAAACCCAAAACGGTTCTGTTCGCATAGGAGAAATAAGAACACACCTGATTGATCTCAAGAATCTCGCCATCTTCCCACCCCGCCTCTCGCAGAGCTATCACATCCGCCTCAGTCAGATCACCGGGTGCCTCGGTCAGCTTGCGCGCATATCTCATCGCTTCGACCTGTGCCGCGTCCAGCGGGGCCGAGGCCGGATCACGCGCCTCAATCGCCGCACGGATCGCATTGCCGCGCACCTCATCATGCAGCAACCGCTGCAATCCGGAAAAGTGATGTTCTACGCAATATCCACACTTGTTCAGAGAGCTGACCCACACGCCCAACACCTCAAGAAACCACTTCGGTATCTTGTTGCCCGAGTGATGCAGCACCGCCTTGTACATCGCCATATGGCCTTCCATCGAATGCGGCCGCAGGCTGTGCGCCATCATGATATTGTCCACATTGTTGTCCGGCCCGGTGACCCGTTCATAAAGCTTCCTCAGCTTTCCCGTCGCCTCTTCGAATGGAATGGTTCTGATCCAGCTCAATTCTTCTGCTCCCTAATTTCTGCTTCCGGAACAAAGCCTAAACGGGATTTCGAAACATGACGAGACCTTGGAAAGCTCGCGGTTTAATATCAATCTGTTTTGCATCACTGATATATGCTGGGCAGCCACCCCTACTGTCTGCTACGTCCCTATTGAAACAACTTTCTAACCAAAGACTTTTCAACTGTGCGCCCTCTCATCTGTATTTTTGCCCTGTCTTGTTTTGGCTCTGCTATAGCTATGTTCAATCCAGCGTTCTCAGATTGGTTATTGCTGACAGGTCCGTGCGCATTGGCAAGTTTGCTGCTACTGTTCGGAAAAAGGCTACGCCCGCTCAATACTTCAAAAAACTGGGCTGTCGTCGATGGATCAAGTGTTTTGCACTGGAAAGGCGGTGTTCCTAATATCGTCTCAGTGCGCGAGGTTGTCGACGAGTTGAAGACAAAGGGGCGGACACCGGGCGTCGTCTTTGATGCCAATGTAGGATACAAAATCTCAAATCGCTATATGAACGACAGTTCCATTGCGGCTTTGCTTGGGTCGCCACGCAGCCACGTGATGGTTGCGCCAAAGGGTACTCCTGCCGACCCGCTGGTCCTTTAGGTAGCGCGGGATCTCGGTGCTGCTATCGTCACAAATGACCGGTTCCGTGATTGGGATGACGAATATTCGGATGTGCTTGGGGAAAGTTCTCTTGTTCGAGGTGGCTTTAAAGACAAAACTCTCTGGCTGTCATTGTAAACGCGCTGCAATACAGCGCTGAGCATCGTTCCGGTTCCGTCAACCCCGACAAACCGCACACAACACCTCGGGCCCCTCTTCCCCCGGACCACATCACCTGCCATAATGGGAAAAACTCAAAAACAAGAGCAGCACCCATGCCCGACGATCTGTTGACGCCAGAAGCGACCACTACCTATGACGCCTCGTCCATCGAGGTGCTCGAAGGGCTGGAACCCGTTCGCAAACGCCCCGGCATGTATATCGGCGGCACGGATGAGCGGGCGCTGCACCACATGGTGGCCGAAATCCTCGACAACTCAATGGACGAAGCGGTCGCAGGCCATGCCAACCGGATCGAGGTGGAACTGCACGCAGATTACGCTCTGACCGTGCGCGACAACGGGCGCGGTATTCCGATCGACCCGCACCCCAAGTTCCCGGACAAGTCGGCTTTGGAGGTGATCCTCTGCACCCTGCACGCGGGCGGTAAGTTTTCGGGCAAGGCTTATCAGACCTCGGGCGGTCTGCACGGCGTGGGTGCGTCTGTGGTCAATGCCCTGTCGGATTCCATGGTCGTTCAGGTGGCGCGCGACAAGCAACTATTCGAACAACGCTTCTCGCGCGGTATCCCGCTAGGCCCCGTCGAAAAGGTGGGCGCGGCCCCCAACCGGCGCGGCACAACCGTCACGTTCCACGCCGACGCGGATATCTTCGGCCATCATAAATTCAAACCCGCGCGGCTGTTCAAATCTATACGCTCCAAGGCCTATCTGTTCTCAGGTGTGGAAATCCGCTGGAAATCTGCCATCGACGATGGCGAAACCCCGACCGAAGCGACCTTCCACTTCCCGGGCGGTCTGTCGGATTACCTGAAGGAGACGATGAACGGCTCCTCCACCTATGCCGAGCAGCCCTTTGCCGGCACCGTGGATTTTCAGGAGAAGTTCGGCACCCCCGGTAAGGTCGAATGGGCAATCAACTGGACGCCTTCGCGCGACGGGTTCATCCAGTCCTACTGTAACACCGTTCCCACCCCCGAAGGCGGCACGCACGTGGCCGGGTTCTGGGCTGCGGTCCTCAAAGGGATCAAGGCCTATGGCGAGTTGATCAACAACAAGAAGGCCGGCCAGATCACCCGCGATGACCTGATCACCGGCGGTTGTGCGCTGGTATCCTGCTTTATCTCGGAACCGGAATTCGTCGGCCAAACCAAAGACCGTCTGGCCACGGTCGAGGCGCAACGGCTGGTCGAAAACTCGGTCCGCGACCATTTCGACAACTGGCTGGCGGCTGATACGAAATCCGCCGGGGCGATCCTCGACTTCCTCATCCTGAGGGCCGAAGAACGCCTGCGCCGACGGGCCGAGAAGGAAACACAACGCAAGTCCGCCACTAAGAAACTTCGTCTCCCCGGCAAGTTGGTGGACTGTTCTAGTTCAACACGGGACGGCACGGAATTATTCATTGTCGAGGGCGACTCGGCGGGCGGGTCCGCCAAGATGGGCCGCGACCGCAAGACACAGGCCCTGCTGCCCCTGCGTGGCAAGATTCTGAACGTGCTGGGCGCGGCCAGTTCGAAACTGGGCACCAATGCCGAGATCAACGACCTGACCCAAGCGCTGGGTGTCGGCCTTGGCACCAAGTTCAACGTCGACGACCTGCGCTATGACAAGATCATCATCATGACCGATGCGGATGTGGACGGGGCGCATATCGCCTCGTTGCTGATGACGTTCTTCTTCACCCAGATGCGGCCTATGATTGACGCGGGCCACCTCTATCTGGCCTGCCCGCCCCTCTACCGCCTGACCCAGGGCGCCAAGCGCGTCTATTGTCTGGACGAGGCCGAGCGCGACGAATGGCTCGAAAAAGGTCTGGGCGGCAAAGGCAAAATCGACGTCTCGCGCTTCAAAGGTCTCGGCGAAATGGACGCCAAGGACCTGAAAGAGACCACGATGGACCCGGCCTCGCGCAAACTGATCCGCGTCACCATAGACGAGGACGAACCCGGCGAAACCGGCGACCTTGTCGAGCGTCTGATGGGCAAAAAACCCGAACTGCGATTCCAGTACATTCAGGAGAACGCGCGGTTTGTGGAGGAGTTGGATGTTTGAGATATGTCTGAAAATTCTGCAGACACATCCCATGACAAGGACAAAAAGCTAGGCCGTCTGCGGATTATACGAGCAATCAAAGTTTTTAGTCTGATTTGGGTTGCTTTTGTTATTTGGGCGACGGTTTTTCCTGACTACTTACCAGTTACCCAAGTGCAATCAAAAGTTTACCTTTTCATTTTCGGTTGGTGGCCACTGGCAGGGTTTCTCTATTTTGCTGCGGCACAATCAGATTGACTTTTGGTTCTGGTCGAGCGCCTGATGGGCAAAAAACCCGAACTGCGGTTCCAGTACATTCAGGAGAACGCGCGGTTTGTGGAGGAGTTGGATGTTTGAGGGATGCCATTGCTGAACAAGATCGGAATTAGGTGGGCTGCATATTTTGCAACCCGCCAGCAAGTCCCTAATCACTATTCGCCTAGAAACCGGGGTAACAACTTTACATACTTTTGGGTTTGCCACGAAGATACCGAGTTGGAGAAGTTTTTGCCAACTTTGAACGGTGTTAGGAGTGGATTGAACGGTATTATTCTACCATCTGAATCTTCGCGTTGGCCGCCCGGAAATATGACGGAAGCGTGCCTACCTTATTCACGGTTGGGCAAACCCAAAATCAAGATATTCAGGCACTACAATGAAACGGAAATCGAGTTCTCGAGCGTCTGGATGTACATTCTCAGTGAACTTACTCGGTTCCACAAACTCAAAAATCAGCTTGAATCGAAGAGGGAACACCGAGAACAGAGAAAATTTTCTCGAAATTTCCAATTTTCGTCGGAGCGAATGGATATTTTGGGAAAGATAGTCGAATGGCGGAGATCAAAGTCAAAGAACGAAGGCCGGAATGCCTTGGCAAGCGATTTTTCTCACATCGACTTTTGTGACCACGTTTTCTCACGGCGCTTTTTCGGATTGGATGATTATAACTACTACTTAGATGAAGTGGAGTTCGTATTGGACAGCTTGGTTTCGTCTAATGACCTGACCAAGCATGGAGCGCGTTACCGCCTCACCGGGAATTCTATTTCCAGCCTGTCATCATTTGAAAAAGAAAAGGAGCAAGCCTCAAGGGCTGCCAAACATGATAGCGCAATTCTTCGGCTAACAGCTATTCTGGCCTTCGCGGCATTAGTCAGTTTGTGTATCCAGTATAATGCTCTAAATCCTTAGTTGAAACGGATAGAGTTTGTTAAGCGCAGTTCAACTTTTCATAACGAACGCTTGGCCTGCTCAAGATTGGCGTTCCCCCCGCACTATCTCATCACTAATCTCGCGACCGCTAGGACGAGTTGCCCATATACATGACGCCTTGCAACATGCATTAGCTGGATAGCGCGAGACAAACCCACAACCCGTGTGCCGGGCTTCAGCCCGGCACACCGCAACCCCCTTGCCTAACCCGTTGATCCCGTTCACACTTACCCTCAATCCGTCATCCAAGAACGACATATGAGGTTCCGAGCGCCCAAGACCTAATTTGACAACCAACACATTTCCGAACGGGAGGACGACATGAAAACACTAACCCTAGGGCTGGCCCTGACCCTGCTTGCCTCGGCAGCCCCCGCGCAGCAGATGCTCAGCACTGCATCGCCCATTCCGGACGGGGCCGAGACGCGGTTTTGCTACTATGACGGCATGGCCTATTCGCCAGACGCCTTCATCCTGCTGACCGGTGACAACACCGTCACCTCAACCATCAGCACGCGCGAGGAACGGCTGCTGCGGTGTCATCGCAATGACGATGGTTCTCTGGTCTGGAAACCACAGAGCACGTTTCAAACCAACAACTGACGTAGGATGGGTTTCCAACCCATCAAAGCGGAGCGGGGACGATGGGGTGAAACCCCATCTTACCCAACATTCCGATCCAACCAGTCGGCAATCCGTTCGGCTGGGCCTTCCCAGCCCGGCTCCATGAACAGAAAATGCGCGTGGTTGTCGACGGGCAGGAAAGTCGCACGGTCTCCGTAAAGCTTCGCCAGAGCACGGCAGGTGTTGGGGTTCACGGCCCGGTCCTCGGTGCCTGAAACAATCAGCACCGGGCAATCGACCTTGTCGATCTCCACCTTCATCGCATGGTGATCGTCGAACATCCAAAAGAACATCTCGAACATCACCCGCCCGCTTTCGGGGCCGAGTTGGTCATACACCTCATGCTGCTGCGCCTCGGGCATCTTGTTGAGCGCAAAAGGGGCCATCAGGTCGAAATCAACGCGCATGGGCTGTTTCCAGAACGCCCCACCCTCCATCAACGCGCGCGGCACAGCGCGTTCGTCGTCGGTTTCCGGCAATGTGCCCCAAGCCGCGTTTGGGTTGATCAGGACAATTGCGCTGGCCAACCCCCGAGACGCCACCTTCTGCGCCACTACCCCCGCAATGGCATGGCCCAGTAGAACAGGTTTGCTCTCCAACCCTTGCACGAAGTCTGCAATGTCATTGGCGTAATCTAGGACGCTTGTGTCGGTGAGGCCGGGATCGGGATCTGCCTTGGGGTCGCCACCATGATAGCGTAGCGCGGGCGTATGCACCGTCCAGCCACGTGCACGAAAGAAGCCCGCATAATCCTCCATACACCACGGCCCGGCAAAAGCACCGTGGATCAGAACAATCTCTTTCGTCATGAAAATCTCCCTCACCTCCGACCAGTATGAGAGGTGAGGGATGGGTTCGGCAAGCCTGTCAGTGTGCTGCGTTGAAGAGCGTTGTCAGGTTTTCTTCGGTCAATTCGATCGGATTCCCTCCGCATGAGGGGTCGATGATTGCGCCTTGGACCAGTTCGGGGATGGCGGCTTTGGTGACGCCGAGGTCGGAGAGATTG